>CBDESO010000018.1:0-23319 GCA_965242555.1 Dehalococcoidia bacterium | reverse complement strand
GACGATACCCTAACGCCGCCCGGCAAGCATGTAATGTCGGTGTGGGTGATGTACGCGCCCGTGCATCTGCGCGAGGGATCGTGGGAGCAAGCGCGCCAAGCCGTTGGCGAGCGCCTTGTGGACGCCATAGCCGAATACGCGCCCAACTTCCGCGATGTGCTGCTGGACTGGCAGCTCTTCACGCCCGCCGACTTGGAAGAGCGCGTTGGCTTGACGGACGGCAACATCCGTCACATCGACATATCATCCCAGCAACTATTCGCCCAGCGCCCCAGCCGCGCGCTCGCGGGCTACCGCTCCCCCGTCGCCAACCTCTACCTATGCGGCGCCGGCGCCCACCCCGGCGGCGAAGTCACCGGCGCGCCCGGCCACAACGCCGCCCATACCCTGCTCCGAGATTGGGAACAAGCCATCTAAACGCAACCGCATCTTGCTTTCTGACGTTTGATTTCCAACAAGCGACATCCGATAATCCTAGCCTAAAATCCCTCCCAAATTTTGCCTACTTCTTTCCAAAAAAGTAGCATCCCTCCTCTATACATACGCTACACATACGCCTAGCGCGCATCACGGAGAACCGCCAATGCCATCCACCGACCTATGCTTTCTAACCGCCTGCGAACTATCCCAAAATATCCGCGCCAAGCAAATATCAGCCGTAGAGGTTATGCAAGCCCACATCGCCCAGATAGACCGCGTCAACCCGCAAGTCAACGCCATCGTAACCTATCACCCTGAGCGCGCCCTAGCACAAGCGCGCGAGGCCGACGCCGCCCTAGCCCGCGGCGAGCCCGTCGGCCCCCTGCACGGCATCCCCGTCGCCCACAAAGACCTAACCGACACCGCCGGCGTCCGCACAACCTACGGCTCGCCCATCTACGCCGACCACATCCCCGACCGCGACGCCATCATCGTAGAGCGCCTTAAACAGGCAGGCGCAATCTCGGTCGGCAAAACCAACACCCCCGAATTCGGCGCCGGCTCGCAGACATTCAACGAAGTATTCGGCGCAACCCTCAACCCCTACGACCTCACGAAAACCTGCGGCGGCAGCAGCGGCGGCGCGGCGGTGGCATTGGCTTGCGGCATGCTGCCCATAGCCGACGGCAGCGACCTCGGCGGATCGCTGCGAAACCCCGCCAACTTCTGCAACGTCGTAGGCTTGCGCCCCGCCATAGGGCGCGTCCCCGTCTATCCCGCGCCGATGCCCTGGTCGCAGCTCAGCGTCCAAGGCCCAATGGCGCGAACCGTCCAGGACGCCGCCCTTATGCTCAGTGCCATCGCCGGCCCAGACCCGCGCTCGCCCATAGGCATAGAGCAGCCCGGCGCATCATTCAACCCGCTAGACAACCCGCTTGAGCGCTCATTCGCGGGCGTCCGCGTGGCTTGGGGCGGCGATATGAACGGCTTGCCCTTTGACCCGCGCATAACATCAGTCATAGAAAGCCGCCGCGCCGTATTCCAAGACATAGGCTGCGTGGTAGAAGACGCCTGCCCCGACTTCGCGGGCGCGAATGACGCCTTCATGACGATGCGCGCGCTGGGAATGGCGGCAAGCCGCGCCGCGATGCTCAAAACCCACCGCCACCTGCTCAAAGACACCGTCATCTGGAACATAGAGCAGGGCTTGCGCCTAACCGCCGCCGAGATAAGCGACGCCGAAACCAAGCGCGCCGCCCTCTTCGACCGCATGCGCCGCTTTATGCAAACCTACGAATTCATCATCTTCCCCGTCAGCCAGCGCCCGCCCTTCGCCGTCAGCCAGCCATACCCAACCGAAATAAACGGCATCCAAATGCAAAACTACATAGATTGGATGCGCTCCTGCTACTACATCACCGCCACCGGCCACCCCGCCATATCCGTCCCCTGCGGCTTCACCCCCGACGGCTTGCCCGTAGGCATCCAAATCGTAGGCCGCCACCGCGCCGAGCGCGTCATCCTCCGGCTGGCATACGCCTTTCAGGAGGCGACCGGAGCGTGGCGGCGGCGGCCGGTTCTAGCCGCATAAAGCCCGCCGCTTTGCGGCAGACACACACGAGAGATCCGATCCCGCCACAACCTCATACTGCAATCGCAAAGAAACCGCTGCTAAAATAAACGCAACTCACCATTGTAAAGATAGAAGGTTTGCCCATCGTAGAGAGGGGAGGCATGAAAGCCTCCCTTTTCTATTCAGCAACCCCCACAACCTCGTCTCCTAACCTCCCCCTGCCATTGCCGCCCCAAATCGCCCTTGACAAGGCGCGCGCCAACCCTTTATCATCATTATTGTCCAGCGGCTCCCATAGTAGAGTTGGAGCGTGGACTAGCTAGTGGGGGCCTGCGGGCCCCTTTTTTTCTTTGCGCCTCAGGAGTTCACAAATGTCGCGCGTTGCCGTATTCGTTGACGCCGGTTACCTATACGCGGCCGGCTCCGTTGCTATCACCGGGGCAACTTTGCGCCGCAACGAGGTAGAGTTGCGTAGATCTGAAACTATTGAAAAGTTGCGGACAATGGCGCGTGATAGAGTTACTGGCGCAACATTGCTCCGAATCTACTGGTACGACGGGGTGCCGCCCACGGGGCCTTCCGGTGTGCAGCAAAGCCTAGCCGATATGGATGATGTCAAACTAAGACTTGGCATAATAAATCTATCTGGCCAGCAAAAGGGCGTTGATTCGCTGATTGTCACCGATATGGTCGAGCTGGCGCGCAACCGCGCTATCACGGATGCGGTTCTTATGTCCGGCGACGAGGACGTCAGAATTGGCGTGCAGATAGCCCAAAGTTTCGGCGTCCGCGTTCATCTGCTTGGCATTGAGCCAAGCCGCGGCAATCAAGCCCGTTCCCTACGACAGGAATCCGACACCACTGCCGAGTGGAGCAAAACCGATATTGCTCAAATTCTAACCGTTGCATCCCGCATCAATGTCAGCCCGGTCTCTCGCGCAGTCGCTGAAACCCCCGCGGTAGATACCTATGCAGCGCTGGACTTGGTTGTTGATGAATTCGTTAAGTCGCGCAACCGATACGATCTGATGCAAGTAGATATTGCGCCAGGTTCTAAATTGCCGCGCAGCCTTGACGCTCCGCTGATGGCAATCGCCTCAAGGCAAATCAATCGCGACCTGACTGAGGACGAAAAACGCCATCTCCGCAACAAGATCAGAGAGCATGCCGCCGCCCTTTCCCAAACCGACTAGCCCCGTCGCACGGCAATCATCGCCGACGCCCTAGCCCCCTAAAATCCCTCCATTGTTGTAAAATAATGGAGGGATTATCTTTTCACCCCACCATTCAAACCCGCATCACCCACACCACCCGAAAGGCGCGCCATGACCCAAATCCTCTGCTACTCTGACAGCTACCTCCGCGAATTCCACGCCGCCATCACTGACGTCTCGCCCAAAGGCGTCGTATTAGACCAAACCGCCTTCTATCCGGGCGGCGGAGGGCAGCCCGCCGATACCGGCGCCCTGTACATCGCCGACGACATGTCCCCCGCCGATACCAACGCGCTCACAGACGCAGACGCGCTATACCTCGCAGACAACGCCGGCGCCGCGCCCGCCAACCACTACCGCGTCAAAAAGCTCTCGCGCCAGGACGGCAAGCTTATACACGAACTCGACGCAGCGCCCGACCAAATGCCTCCCGTCGGCGCGGCGGTGCGCGGCGCGATTGACTGGGAGCGCCGATACCTGCTTATGCGGACGCATACGGCGCTGCATATCCTCTGCGGCGTGGTTTGGCGCGATTATGGGGCGCAGGTTACGGGCGGCAATATGCAGCCGGGCAGCGCTCGGATGGACTTTGAACTCGCCAATATGTCCGCCGATTTCGCGGAGCGTATGGGCGAACTCGTTAATCAAGAAGTCCAAGCCGCCCGCCCTATTGAAGTCAAGACGCTGCCAAGGGAAGAGGCGTTTCAGATCCCCGATCTCATCCGCACTAAGATAAACCTGCTGCCGCCCGCTATCAAAGAGGTTCGCACGGTCAATATCGTGGGGCTTGATTTGCAGGCGGATGGCGGCACGCATGTCGCCAACACCGGCGAAGTCGGCGCTATCAGCATCGTGGGCCACGAAAGCAAGGGGCGCATCAACAAGCGCCTGCGTATCCGCCTAGATCCGTAAATCGCCAAACCCTGCCGCTCATCTCGTCCTCATAAGCCCGTTAAGGAGGCTTTGCTATGGTTGACCTTACCCGCCACTCCGAACTCGTAGTTCGGCAGCAAACCGAGATGCTGGAAGTCTTCACATCCTTTGAATCCGCCAACCGATACAGCGTCCATACCCCGGACGGCGCGCAGCTGCTGTACGCCTACGAAGAGTCGGGCGACATCCGCCGCCAATTTATGGGGACGCATCGGCCGCTGTCCATACATGTGGTTGACGGCGACAATCAGCCCGTCCTGTTGGCGCAGCGCGACTTCTTTTGGCTCACATCCCACCTGCGCGTCAGCGAGCGCGGCAGGCCTATCGGCGCCCTCAGGCGGCGCTTTGCCATAAACCGCAAGTTCACGCTGGAAGACGCCAACAATCGCCCCCTAGGGATGCTGCAGGGCAACATCTTTCGCCCGAACACATTCATCGCGCGCGGCGCGCAGGGCAACGAACTCGCCCGCATCACCAAGCAGTGGGGCGGCATGAGCCGCGAAATGTTCACCGACGCCGATACATTTCGGCTAGAATTCAACCCCGCCGCCGCAAGCCAAGACTTTCGGCTGCTTATGCTCGCCGCCGCTTTCGCAACCGACCTGGATTTCTTTGAGCAGAAAGGCTAGGGGGCAATCGGGATAGCGGCGCGTGTGCGCGCAGATATAGCGGGCTGCCGATAAGAACGGCAAGCGGTGCATTGCCCGCGCAACCGCGCATATAGAGATAGCCATTGTCCGTAACGATGGTCGGCTATCACCGCTTGCCGCGCGTTTAGAGATAACGCAGGTTGGCGTCTGCCGTTTCGGTATTGGCAACGCCGCGCCCGCGCTCATAGATGCAGTCTTTATCGGCAACGCTGATTGGGATTTACCGCGCCCCGCGCAGCCGCGGATCCAGCGTGTCCCTCAGCGCGTCCCCCACGAAGTTGAACGCCAGCACAACCAGGAATATCGTAGCGCCCGGCGTGAATGTGAGCCACGGCGCGAGGTCGACCACCTCAAACGCATGCCGCAGCATCCCGCCCCAAGTCGGCGTGGGCGGCTTGACGCCTACGCCTAAGAAACTCAGCGACGCCTCCAGCAGTATCGCCGCGCCAAACGCGATTGACGCCTGCACTATCACCGGCGCGAGGCAGTTCGGTATCAGATGCGCCGCTATGATACGCAGCGGCTTTGCCCCAAGCGCCACCGCCGCGACCACATAGTCGCGCTCTTTCACAGACAATACCTGCGCCCGTATCAGCCGCGCCACAGCGGGCGTGAACACCAGCCCGATTACCAGGATGATGTTTCGCATCGCGCCGCCCGTAGCCGCCACCAGCGCCAGCGCCAGCACTATGTTCGGGAACGCCGCCAGCGCGTCCATCACCCGCATCAGCGCCTCGTCCGTCCACTTGCCCGCCCAGCCGGATATTGTGCCTATCGCTATGCCCGCAACGACCGCGATGCCCACGCCCGCGCCGCCGATTGTGAGCGAAACGCGCGCGCCGTATATCAGACGCGCCAGCTGATCCCGCCCCAGCCTGTCCGCGCCCAGCCAATATGAGCTGCCCGGCGATTGCAGGCTGTCGCGCGGGTTTATCTTCACGGGGTCATGCGTCGCCAGCAGCGGCGAAAAGGCGGCGGCTATCACCGCGATAGCCAGCACGCCCAGCCCGAACTTGGCGAGCCGAACCTTGACCAGCTCCGCGAGCGTCTGCGAAAAGCGGCTCTTGCGTATCCGCTCCAAGCGCCGCTCTTCAACAACCTCGCTTTCCCTAGCGTCTTGCGCCATATGCCTTATCCCTTATCGCGGCGCGCCCGCCTTTGCGAAAACTTTGCGAAATGCGCCAAACCCGTTATTCGCTTGCTTATCCTGCGTCCGCCCACGCCGCTTGATGAACGCCGCTAATTCCCCAATAAGCGGCTGCCTTATATCAGCGCCCGCCCGCCGCCGTAGCCCGACCGCTACTCATACCGGATCCGCGGATCCAAGAACGCATACGATATATCCGCGATTAGGTTCGCCGCCAGCACGCCCAGCGTCAGTATCATCAGCCCCATCTGCACAACCAAGAAGTCTTTTGCGATGACCGCGTCCACGATGAACTTGCCGATGCCCGGCAGAAAGAACACCGTCTCGGTCACAACCGTGCCGCCCACAAGCGTGCCGAGCTGCAGCGTGGACAGCGTTATCACCGGCAGCAGCGAGTTTTTTAGCGCGTGCATAGACACAACGCGCCCCTCGGTCAGCCCCTTGGCGCGCGCCGTGCGGATGTAGTCTTCGCGCATCACCTCCAGCAGCGCCGCCCGCATCTGCCGCATCGTTACCGCCGACAGCGCCGTTCCAAGCGTGATAGTGGGCATTAGCATCCGCCGCGCCCACTCTATCGGGTTGTCCTGAAAGCTCACATACCCGCCCGTTGGCAGCCAGCCAAGCCATACGCCGAAGAATATGATCATCAGCATCCCAAGCCAGAAGTTGGGCAGCGCTATGCCCGATACCGCAAAGCTTGTGACCGCGATGTCCCGCAGCGAATTGCGCCGCAGCGCCGAAATCGCGCCCATCGGGATGCCTATCAGCAGCGACAGCAGCCAAGACAAGCCCGCCAGCTGCGCCGTGAAACTCAGCCGGCTGCGTATCTGCGGGAATACATCCTGCCCGCTCAGCAGCGACGTCCCCCAGTCGCCGCGCAGCACGCCCCAAGCCCAAGCCAGGTACTGCGTTGTCAGCGGCCTATCCAGCCCGTACCGCGCCTCTATCGCCGCCAGCACGTCCGGGTCAACGTAGCCCGCCTCGTCAACCGCCGCCAGCAGCCGCGCGGGGTCGCCCGGCAGCACGCGCACCGTGCCGAACACCAGCACGCTTATCAGCGCCAGCACGGGAACCAGGTTGATTATTCTGCGTAACAGATAGCGTTGCATATCCGGACTCCGCCGCTCGCCGCCGGCCGCTGCGCGAACTTACGCGAAGACGGCCCGCGGCGCATCATTGGCGCGCTTGCGCCGCCGCCGCTACTTCAGCCAGAAATCCCCGTTTCGCACAAACCCGTCGCCGCGCATCGGGTTCGAGTCGCAGCCGCCGGTGGTCGGAGTGTGGCAGCCCACATAGTTCACGCGCAGCATCGCCGGCACATAGGTGTACAGGTTCTCCAGCGCGATGCGCTGTATGCGCTTGTAGATCTCCGTCCGCGCGGCGTCGTCAAAGCTTTCGGATGCGTCCGCGAACAAGCCGTCCAGCTCGGATTGGATAGCCTGCCCGTCCGAATTCAGCCCGGAGCCCTGATCCTTGCATATCTTGGCGGGATAGTTGCCGTTGCTGCTGGAGTGCAGCGCGCCCTCCATATACCAGGGCAGCAGCATCCCCCAGCCCGTCTGCGTCACATGCGTCTGGCACTGCTCCATCACATCCGACCGCTCCGAGGCGTTGGACACTATCTCAAACTCGAACTCCACGCCTATCTCAGACCACGCGCCCTGCAGGAATTCGCAGAACTGCTGCCTATCCGGCCGCCGCTCGCACACGCCCTTGACCTGTATCGGCGTGGACAGCCCTTTGTCGGCGGCTACCGCGTCAACCAGGGCGCGCGCCTCGTCCAGGTTGTAGCGCAAGTACTCGCCCTCCCACAGATCCTTGGCGTCAATGCCAAACGGCGATTCGGGCGGGAATGTGTGCGCTTGGCTGTCCCGCAGCGTGTTCAGGTAGATGGATGTGTTCAGCGCGCCCCTGTCAACCGACTTGATGAGCGCGCGCCGCATCCGCAGGTCGTCCAGCGGCGATAGCCCGTGATTCCAAACCCAGCCATCCCAGCCCACGCCCGTGAAATCCCACACCGCGATATTCCCGTCCCGCTGCGCCGCCGGTATCTGCTCAGCCTGCAGCCACGAAACATTCACCTCGCCCGTCTGCAGCGCCGCCAATCGCGTGCGCGTCTCAGAGATTATCTGAATGTTCACCTCATCCGCGTATGGCTCGCGCTGCCACCAGTCGGGATGCTTGACCCAATTCTGCGTAACGCCCACATCCCACGCCATAAGCTGGTAAGCGCCCGTGCCGATGGGCTTGCTCTTATGGTCTTCCGGCCCTACCGCATCCCAATTCGCTTTGGAATGAACGATGCTGCCCCTGTCGAACATCTTGGCGATAAGATTGGCGTCCGGCGGATCCATAATCACGTCGACCGTATAGGCGTCAACGGCGTCCACGGCGGTAACCGAGCGGAATGTGCTGGGGCAGCCGCGGCAGCCCGCCTCGCTGTCAAACCAGCGCCCGAAACTGAACGCCACATCCTCCGAAGTCATCTCGCCGAACCCGCCCTGGAACAGCACGCCTTCGCGCAGATTGAACCTCACGCGACTGCCGCCGTCCTCCACCTCAAACGAGTGCGCCAGCGACTCCGCCGGATCGTACTGGCTATCCTTGCCAATGGCTACGGCGACCTCGTTGCCCGTAAAGAAATACATCCGGTCAAACGTCCCGCCCGCCTGATACCCGTCCGGGCTGGACGCCTTGCGGAAATACGCCACATTCAGGATTCCCCCGCGCTGCGCCGCCGCATCCGCCGCCCTGGGAGGCGCGACGTCCGACGCCATCGCCGCGGGAGCCGCCGTCGGAGCCTGAGCGGCCGGCGCCGCGGGAGCCGGCGGCGTGGTGGGCGCCGCTTGGGCCGCCGGCGCAACGGGAGCCGCCGTCTCAGGCTCCGCGCTAGAACACGCCACAATCGCCCCAAACACAACCGCCATCGCCGCCGCTAGGAAAACCGCGCTCCGAAGAAATGATAGACGCATCATCGGATACCCTCCCGTGTCTATGTATTCTGCGCTCCCTGCCTTAAATTCACTCCGTAATTCGCGTATGGCTCAGCGTTAGTTAGCAGTCCGTTCTTCGGATAGTCAGCAGAATTCATTGACCACGGAAAGATATATGCCCGTATATGCGCTCCTTAATGATTGCCCTATCGTAGCCCTATCGTAGCCCTAATCGCAGTTCGTTCACGCCCTTGAACCGCCCCTGTTGCCGCGTCAGATCCCATTCTTGCCGCCCCTGCCGCCGCATCTACCCGTCTTGCCGCCCTTGCTCTCCCGCTCTTAATCCGCCGCGTGCGCCGCGCTCCCCTCATCCAGCGCCGCCAGAATATCGTTCACAAGCGCGCGCGCCGACTCCGCCGTCAGCTCCACCGCCACCCTAGCGCCCAGCCCCTGCGCCTCATTCACGAAATCTATATTCAGCGTATGATCCGCGCTCATATGATACGGATGATCATAATACACCCGCGCCTCCGTAATCGGAATCCACCCCGCCGTCCCCTTGCCGCTCCCGCGTATCTGCGACCTCTGAATAACGTATGTACACACAGGCTTGCCCTCCGGTCCCTCTTTATATCGGTTTATATCGGCGCAACCGCCCCTCTTGTATCGGCGCTGCTCGCCCATCGCCGCAAGCCTACTACGGAGGCTTGGCGGTGTCAACCGCGCGCATCCCCTTGCCCCCTCGCTAATCCCCCAAGTCTATGTCAGCCTCCCACGCCTTGCCCTCGCCCGTGAACTGCCCCGTGCGTATGCGCCCTATATCATAGCCCGGCAGCCGCGCTATCGCCGCGCACATGGCCCCGTGCGCCTTGCCCCTGCCGTCAAACCCGAAATCCCTATTCTCAAAGCCGTGTTCCCGTCTATGAGCGGGAAGATCGCCCGCATCCGAGGGGAAGATGTGCAAGAAGAACCGCGCCCGCGTATCCTCCGCCGCGCACGGTTGCCGCTTGAGGTATATCAGGATGTCTTCATCACGATATATCTCAAAGTCCGATTCCGCAAGCCGTTCCCCGAAATCGCCCGCTATCAGGCCTGCGAGTTTCCAATCAAGCAGATCCGGCGTGTCTTCGAGATACGCGCCCGGCGTCAAGTCTAGCGCTTGCAACCCCGGATAGTCCGGCGGATACCAGTACGCGCGATACACCGCGTTCTTGATGACCGACCAGCGCCCGCGGTCGTCCGGCGGCTCATACACGAGCCGCTCTGACACATCAGCGTCTTGCCACAGCGAAACATTATAGTGATAGGGAACCACATACTCCCACGCCGTTCTGCCGTCGGGCGTCACCTGCGATATAGTCCCCGCGGGCGCGTTGTTAATCAGCGTGTTGCCGTTGGGCAGCCGCTGCGCGTTAGACGAATAGGGCGCGTAGAAGTCGGCGGGCGTTGCGGCGGCGTATGTCCAATCCGGCGCGGCAGGGGGATAAGCCGCATCCGCATCGCGGCGATAGCGGTAGCCGTCCATAGGCGGCGCGATTTCGTCTATGGACGAGTAGCCGCGCGCATAGCCCGCGAACTCATTGCCGTTGTTGAACACAAGGATGTTGCCCGCGCCCGGCAGCCCCGGCGCTATCCAATGCGCGCGATTATGCCAAAACAGCCGCTGGTCGCCGGCGTCGCCCCGCCCATATGAGCGCGGGTTGCCCCACCTGTACAGCAGATCGCCGCCCATGCCGCCGTTGCCGCCGCTATGCCCGCGCGCCTCTTCGGTAGTCGCGCTGTGATCTATAACCCATAGCTCGCTGTAATAGAGCGGCGACATCAAAATCTGATCCAGCGCGGGATTGTAGTCAATCCCCTCCACATTCATCCAGCGCGCCCGCCCGCGCTCGCTGTCCAGCAAGAAGTTCATATCTATCAGCTCAGGATGCTCGGCTATCGCGCCGTAATTCGGCTTGCCCGGATCCAAATCCTGAACCATATGATCCCACGCCGACCATTCCCACACGACCTCGCCGCCGCTCGCGCCTGTGGGACGCACCTCTATCAGGATGTCGTGCAGGAATTGTTCGTACTCCAACTCAGGGTTCGCGCCCGCCGCGATTGCTTGTTCGCGCGTTTTGGAGTCTCTGCCCAAAATCAACAAATTGCCGTTGGGCATTCTGACGAAGTCGTGATGAATTTCGTGAGAGGGGTCGTATCGCCACACTACATTGCCGCGCGGGTCAATCTCCGATAGCGTGACAACGGAAGGCGAGACGTCTGCCATTGCCATCAAGTTCCCGTTCTCAAGCAGCTTTATGTAGCCGGTTACTCCGCCGGCAAGGGCGTCTTCGAGATGCCATGTATGCGCCACCCTGCCGAGAGGGTCTAGCAGATAAGCCTTTCGGTTGTCCATCACGGTGAACAGCGTATAGCCCGCCGCCGCGTCCGGCTCGTTCAGCATCAAGCCCACGCCGCGCTCTCCCCCGCGCGGCGGATAATCGGCGGGATCCGTCCCCAACCGCGCGCCCAGTTGCCCGCACAGCGCCCCAATCACCCCCACCAGCGCCCGATCCAGCGCCGCCGCCTCGCCCGCCCCGACATCCCGCGCATAAGCCGCCGACCTTGCCTCGCACTCCGCCCGCACCCGCCAATACCGCGCCCACCCGTAGCCATCATCATCCGCCCGCGCCCGCAGCATCCGCAGCGCATAATCCCGTATTGACTCGCCGCCCTCGTCCGCCACAGAAGTGGCCGCTTGATTGCGCTCATCCGCGCCCCCGTCCGCATAAACCGCGCCATCCCATCCCCCGCCTGAGACGCCCGCAATAGCCGCAGCAACCGCAACCGCGCAGACAACGGCAATTCTTGGGATGCTTTTATTGCAAACACGCGCCAGGCGCGAGGCTACCGATGCGAAATAAATCAACTTTGCTCTTTACGTCCTCAGATAGACTTATGCCCGCGCAATTATACCCAAGCCGGTTAGAGGCGCTCAACATTCGCATCTTAATTTCTGACAAGCAACAATCCGGTGAACCTACCCTGCAGCCCCGCTTTCGGCAACCCACGCACTACCACACTCTTCACACCCCCACCACCTCATTCACCAGCGTCCCTATCCCCTCTATCGCAATGCTCACCCTATCCCTCGCCCGCAGCGTGAACTCCGGCGGCGGCACGATGGATGTTCCTGTGAGCGTGGCCGTCATGTTCGGGACGCGGTTGTGACGCTGCAGCCAGTCCGCGAGCTCGGCGCAGGTGCGCGCCATCTGGGAGGTGTTTGTGGCGCCGCTGAATGCGATAGCGCCATCGCGCTCTATCTCGCAGCGGACGTCAAGCGCATGCGGATCGCCTATGCCCTCCGCGGTGGCAAAGCATGGCCCTATCGCGCAGCAGCGGTCGAATACCTTAGCCTGCGGCAAGTACAGCGGGTTTTCGCCCTCAATTTGGCGGCTGCTCACATCGTTGCCTATCGTGTAGCCGATAATCTCGCCCTCATACAGGACAAACGCCAGCTCCGGCTCAGGCACGTTCCAATCCGAATCGCCGCGTATCCCGATAGCGCCTAGATGCGCCGCGCAGCGAGCGGCGGTCGCCTTGAAGAATACCTCCGGCCGCGCCGCGCTATACACGCGCGAATAGACATCCGGCGTATCGCTCTCGCGCCGCCGCTCCATCTCGCTGGTCTTGTATGTGACGCCCGCCGCCCACACCTCCGGCGGCTCAAACGGCAGCAGCGCCCGCATATCGCCCTCGCCGCTCATAACCTCGCCCAAGTCAAACTCAGGCGCCGCGCCGCCCTTGTCCAACATTCGCCGCGTCAGCGCGTCTATGCTTTCGCCGGATACCCGCGCCGCCAGCGCCAGGTCGTCCACCCGCGTCAGCCCCGGCGTCAGCGCCGTCAAATCCGCCAGCGCCCCCTCGCGCGCCTCCACCGCAAGCCGAATGTCGCCCTGCTTGTCAGCCAGCCTGTAGTATCGCATCGTTCCCCCGTCTTTGTCCTTATCGTCTCATTCGCGTCGCAGAATAACAATCGCGCAAGCCCGTCCGGCTGCCATCAAAACAAAAAATCCCAAACAACCAGCATCAGCGTAACGGGAGCCTCCCAGAAAAGCAGCGCCGTAACCGACGCGCATACAAACGGCGCTATCCGATAGCGGCGAGTAAGATCGCTAGGATCCACCGCGCGCCCGTCCGCCAAAAGCCTGCGGTTCGCCTTGAAATAGTATATCAAAGTCCCCCACCACATAGCCCAAACGGCCGGCTGCATCGTGAGATAGGCGTTTATCACGCCGGCGTCCATTTGCCTTGAAAAGACCGCCCCAGGATAGAAAATGTACGCAAATATCCCCAACAGAAACAAACCCCAGCAGATAAACAAAACCCGATGCTCCGCGCCAACAAAACGGCCGCCAATCGCCGCGCCGCGCATTCTGCCCGTCAGATACACGTATGGCATAACAAAGCACGCCGCGCCTATCGCGCCCAATAGGGCATATCGCGCTACGGGCAGGCCGCGCCGCCGCGCTATCCGAGCGCATCGCATCGCCGCGAAAGGCATAAACGCCAGACACGCCGCCTGCGCTAAGAAACACGCGACAACGAACAAGGCAAGCGCCGCGACCAAAATCGCCGCCAGATAAAATATCATAGCCGCCGGCAGCCGTTAGTTTCGCGGCGGACAAATGGCGCGATATGCCCATCCGCCCGCCGCTTGCGCCCAATCATACGCCGCCTACCCGCCCAGCGCCGCCACGACCTTACCCGGCGACATCGGCAGCTCAGTCATGCGCTTGCCCGTCGCATCGCTTATCGCGTTGGCTATCGCAGCCATTGGCGGCACGATGCACGCCTCGCCCACGCCGCGAACCCCATACGGATGTCCCGGATTGGCTACCTCTATCAGCACCGTGTCTATCATCGGCACATCCAGCGATATAGGCATCCGGTAGTCCAAGAACGACGAGTTCAGCATCTGCCCCGACTCGTCAAAGTAGTACTCTTCGTTCAGCGCCCAGCCTATCCCCTGCACCGCGCCGCCCTGCAGCTGCCCCTCCACGTAGCTTGGGTGCATCGCCTTGCCCACATCCTGCAGCGCGGTGTAGCGCAGCACATCCACCTTGCCCGTCTCAGGGTCGACCTCCACGTCGACGATGTGCATTGCGAAAGCGTTGCCCACGCCGCCGGGGTTCACCGTGGCGCGCCCCACGATAGGCCCGCCCGTGCCGTTCAGCCGCCGCGCAAGCTCGGCGAATGTCATAGCCAATTCGCTGTCTTGCTTGTGCCGCAGGACGCCCTCGTCGTCGTACTCAACGTCGTCCGCGTCCACCTCCCAGATGCGCGCCGCCCGCGCTATCATCTGCCGCCGCGCGTCCAGCGCCGCCTCGTAGCAAGCCCTGCCCGTCTTGAATGTAACGCCGCTGCCGCCCGCGCCTGAGCAGTAGCCGATGGAATCGGTGTCCACTATGGCGGGCTTGACGTCCTCCGCCGCGATGCCCAGCGCCTCGGCGACATGAATCGCCATCACCGCGCGGCTGCCGCCGATGTCGGGCGAGCCCTCTATCAGGCTGACCGTGCCGTCCGGATTCACGCTCGCCACCGCGCTCGCGGGCCCGCTGCCGTTGAACCACGCGCCGCTCGCAACGCCCCTGCCGCGCAGCTTGCCGCCGCTCTCGCGCGCCAGCGGCGCGTTGTAATGCGCGTGATCCCGCGCCGCCTCCAGCATTTCCACATTGCCGATGCGCCGGAACACAGGCCCCGCGGGCTGCCGCGTTCCCTCTTTGGCGGCGTTGAGCAGCCGAAACTCTATCGGATCCATCCCAATCTTGCGCGCCAGTTCATCCACCGCCGACTCCGCCGCGAAAGCCGCCGCGGGCGATCCGGGCGCGCGATACGCCGCCGACTTCTGCGTGTTCACCACGACATCAAGCCCCTCTATGTGCGCGTTGGGTATCACATACGGCGCCAGCATCGTGCGGCAGCCGGACGGAACCGGCGATCCCGGAAACGCGCCCGCCTCATAAACCAGCCGCGCCCATGCCGCCGTCAGCCTGCCCTCTTTCGTCGCGCCCATCTTCACTTGGATATGCGTCGCGGATGTAGGCCCTGATCCCTCGAACACCTCTTTGCGGCTCATAGCGATCTTCACCGGCTTGCCCGCCTTGCGCGAAAGCGCCGACGCCAGCGGCTCCAGATACAGCCCGCCCATTCCCTTGCCCCCGAACCCGCCGCCGATTTCCATAGGCACGACTTTCACCCGCGAAACCGCAATGTCCAGCACCGCCGCGATATGGTCGCGGAACGCGAACAGCTGCTGCGTGCTGCACCACACCGTAAGCTCGCCGTCCCGATTCCAGTACGCCGTAGCCGAGTGCGGCTCTATGTATCCCTGATGCACGGCCCGCGTGTGAAACTCGCGCTCCACCACCGCATCCGCCTCCGCGAACCCTTGCTCAACATCCCCGTCGTCAAAGACGAAGTGATTGGCGACATTAGTCGGCTTTTGGGTATCCCCGTAGCCGCCTGACCGAAACGCCGGGCTTGCCATCGTGAGCAGGCGCTCGTGCAGGATGGGGGCGCCATCGCGCATGGCGTCGTCCGCGTTGAGCGCGGGCGGCAGGACGTCGTATTGCACATCCACCAGCGCCGCCGCCTCTTCGGCGATATGCGGGCTGCTCGCCGCGACCGCCGCTACTGCATGGCCCCTGTACAGCGCCTTTTCGCGCGCCATGATATTGCGGCTGAAAAAGCCGTAATTCACCGCCGCGCCCTCTTCCTGATCCACGAACTCCGCCGACGCCTCAGGAAAATCCGCCGCCGTAACGACCGCATGCACGCCCGCCAGCGCCAGCGCGCGGCTCGCGTCTATGCCGGTGATGCGCGCGTGCGCGTGCGGGCTGCGAACAATCTTGCCATGCAGCAGCCCCGCCATAGCCGTATCCGCCGCATACCGCGCCCGCCCCGTAACCTTATCCACGCCATCGTGCCTCACCGGCCGCGTCCCCACCACCCTAAACTCCTCATTAGCCAAAACCATATTCGGAACATAATCCGCCATAAAGCGCCTCGCAATCTCATTCATAATCCCTGCCGCATCCCACCCACTTCTACCACCCATCGCGCATAATGTACCCACAAACCCCCAACCGCGCAACCCCCGCCAACCCGCCGCCGCTATATCAGACAGCCGCCCCCTCCAGTTGCTCCAGCCACTTGGCGAAATGCGGACACTCCCTGCGAATGCCCTCCAGCCCAATCGCCTCCGCCGTCAATGTCCCCGTCTGCGGCTTCTGATAACTGTCAACCAAGCCCTTAATTCGCTTGGATGGCGCGTTATCAGGCGAATCGTCTATCGCCTCAGGCGTGTCAAACTCATCCCTAATCGCCTGCAAACGCCGCTCTAACGCGGGCTGCCCGATACCGATCGCCAACTCGCTGCAATCGCTAAAAAGCATAGCCTCAAATTCGTGCATCATCACATACGGCACAAAACGCCCTGTATTGAAACCGCTACCCATCTCACTCGCAACATCATCCAACATTCCTTGCTCTATCGGCTCGGCAATCTGCGATGGCGTCGCCCCGCTAGGCGGAACTATCCCGCGCCCTGGCCAGTTGCGAGGCATACCATAGTAATCCACCATCGTGCTGGCTATAAGGCCGCGATCCCCTCTAAGTTTGTTGACAATGTCTTTGAGAACATCTTCCCACGACTTGACGCCGCCGCGATTTTTGCGTGAAATCGCTGTGCCCATAAGCTTGGCAGCCACCGCCGTATAACCGCGAGTGTACAGATGGGGCGCAAGCACATATTCCACAAAATCCTCTTCTGTCTGACCCTCCACACAGATGAGCAGTCTCGTCACCGCAAAGCCTCGCGCCACGCGCCGGTGGGACGCCCTCCGATGTCGTTCATCTCCCAAAGCTCCCCAAGGCTATACCGCTCCAGCCACACCTCCAGTTTCTCAGCATCCAGGCGCGAGAACTCAGTAGCGCCCTTCACCCTATCCGCAACCACCACATCCTCCGGGTCAAACTGGTCGAGCAATCTCGCCGACTGCGTGGCTAAAATTACCTGAACGCCCCCAGCGTCCTTTGAAACATAGCCGACCATAGACTCCAACAAAGTTAGTTCGGCAGGGTGCATCCCAAGTTCAGGCTCGTCCAGCAATATCACGGACGGGCGTCTTTCCTTGGGCTGCAACATCAGCGTAGCCAGCGCAATGAATCGCAGCGTGCCGTCAGAGAACGTGGACACGTCAAAGTAGGCGTCATCGCCTATGTGTTTCCACTTCAAGCGTATCGTATCTTTATTCAGATCTTGCGGCTCTAACACAAAATCTTCCAAGAACGGCGCGGCTTTTTGCACCGTTCGTCGGATAAAGCCATATTCCCATTCATGCTTTTCGCGCAAGAGATACAAAACCGCCGCGAGGTTGGACCCATCCGGGCGCAAGTATCGGTTATCATTCAGGGCGGCAGTCTTTTTCAGCGGAGAATGCGGCCCCGTATCGTGAAAATGATACACCCGCCAACTATCAAGCCCCTTGAGGACATGATTGCCCGCCAGACTCTCGCGCCCGGCGCTTGCCTTGCTGATGCCCGCCTCGCCGCCTTCGCCCGAAATGACCTTCTTGCGCGGCTCATCGGGATATATCTCTTTATCCCAAGAAACCAAAGCCTCCGAGTTCGGATAGAGGGTATCCGTATCTGTCGGCGTCAGATTAAGCCTATACTCGCATATCCCCTCATTCTCATTGCTGAATCTAGCGCGAAACGCCATCTCATCGGTCGTCTTAGCCCCAAAATGCAGCAACCTATCCGCCCCCCCTGCGCGCCCCACATAGCCTTGCAGATTGCCCGCGCGTATCGCCTGCAGAAACGCCATCGCCTCAAGCAGGTTGGATTTGCCCGACCCATTCGCGCCGATAAGCACATTGATAGGCCGGAATTCCAACTCCGCGCTGCGAATGCTCTTGAACCCCTTGACGCTAATCCTGTCCAGCACGCCCATAATCCGCGCTCCCGCTCGCGCCGCTAACGCCATTTGCCTTTGACCGCTAATCTAGCATAAGCGCAACTTGCGGCATTGCCTATCGCATCGCCCGCGCCAACGCAACTTGCGGCATTGCCTATCGCATCGCCCGCGCCAACGCAACTTACGGCGTTGCCTACCCCCTAATCGGCAGGGCAATCCCACACCTACCCCCGCGCCCCCGCGTACCCCTCCACCCGTATGCACGATACCCAATGCCCAGGCTTAACCTCCCGCAGCTCAGGCACATCCAGCTGGCAGTCCCCTATCATCTGGGGGCAGCGGGTGTGGAAGACGCAGCCGGAGGGCGGGTTCTGCGGGCTGGGGACGTCGCCGGTTAGGATGATGCGCTCGCGCTGCTGCTCCACTATCGGGTCGGGGATCGGCACGGCGGATAGCAGCGCCCGCGTGTAAGGGTGCAGCGGGTTTTCGTAGAGCTCGTTGCGGTCGGCTATCTCTACGATGTGGCCCAAGTACATCACCGCGATGCGGTCGCTTATGTGCCGCACTACCGACAAGTCGTGCGCGATGAACAGGTATGTCAGCCCGAACTGGTCCTGCAAGTCCTCCAGCAGGTTGATGACCTGCGCCTGGATGGATACGTCAAGCGCCGACACCGGCTCGTCGCAAACGATGAAACTCGGATTCACCGCCAGCGCCCGCGCTATGCCTATGCGCTGCCGCTGCCCGCCGCTGAACTCGTGCGGATACCTGTCCGCCATATACGGGTTTAGCCCAACCGTCTGCAGCAACTCGGTTACCCGCTCGCGGTATTCGGTCTTGGACGAGGTGAGCTTATGCACGATGAGCGGCTCGCCCACAATGTCCCCGCAGGTCATGCGCGGGTTCAGCGAGCCGTAGGGGTCTTGGAAGATGACCTGCACCTTGCGCCGCATCTCGCGCATCGCGCGGCCGTCAAGCGTGTTCAGGTTTTCCCCCTCGAAGATGATGTCCCCCTCAGTGGGCTTGTACAGCTGCAGGATGCAGCGCCCCGTGGTCGTCTTGCCGCAACCGCTCTCGCCCACCAGCCCAAGCGTCTCGCCGCGGCGTATGGAAAAGCTCACATTGTCCACCGCCTTGATGTCCGCCACCTTGCGCTGGAAGAATATCCCCGATGTCACCGGGAAATACATCTTCAAGTTCCGCACATCCAGCAGAACCTCGCCGCTGCCGTTGCCGCTATGTGTTTGTGTCTGTGTCATCTGCATCTCCCAAGTTAGACGCGCGCTATCTCCGCAAGCTCGCGCGAGCGCCAGCACGCCGCGGTATGCCCATCGCCCGTGTCAACAAGCGTGGGCGCCTCCTCTATGCACTGCTCTATGGCGAAACGGCAGCGCGGCGCAAACGAACACCCCGCCGGCATATTCACCAAGTTCGGCGGCAAGCCCTCTATCGCCTCCAGCCGCGTCCGCTCGGTCTCGTCCAGCCGCGGCACCGACGCCAGCAGCCCCAGCGTGTAGGGATGCTTGGGGTCGTGATAGATCTCGCGCGAATCGCCCGTCTCTATTATCTTGCCCGCGTACATCACGATGACGCGGTGAGCGTAGCGCGCCACCACGCCCAAGTTGTGCGTGATGATTATCATCGCCGTGCCGAAATCGGACGCCAAGTCCTGCATCAGCTCCAGTATCTGCGCCTGTATCGTAACATCAAGCGCGGTAGTGGGCTCGTCGGCGATAATCAGGCGCGGATCGCAACTCAGCGCCATCGCAATCATAACGCGCTGCCGCATCCCGCCGCTGAACTGATGCGGGTAGTCCTTGAGCCGGCTTTCGGCGTCCGGTATCCCCACCCGCTGCAGCAGCTCACTGGCGCGCGACCGCGACTGATCCTTGGTCATGCCCAGATGCAGCTCCAGCGTCTCAGTCAGCTGCCGCCCTATCGTCAGCACGGGGTTTAGCGATGTCATCGGCTCTTGAAAGACCATCGCTATCTTGTTCCCGCGCACGCTACGCATCTCGGCGTCGTCCATCTTGAGCAGGTCTTCGCCCTCAAAGATGACTTCGCCCCTGACCGTCCTGCCCGGCGGATTAGCCACAAGCCGCATAATGGACAGCGCGCTGACGCTCTTGCCGCAGCCGCTCTCGCCCACCACGCCCAGCACTTCGCCCTCTTCGAGTTCGTAGCTTACGCCGTCCACCGCCTTGACCACGCCTTCTTGCGTGAAAAAGTGCGTGGCGAGGTCGTTTATCTCTAACAGCGCCATAGACTTGCCTCCCAAACAAAAGCCTTGCCGTTCAGCGCCGGCCGTTTCGCCCGCGCCCAAAGCCGCCGCGCGGCATCCGCCCCAAACTGAGCGCTATTCTAGTTCAATGCCCCCGCAAGCGCAACCGCCCCCGCCAAAACCGCCCGGCGGCGGCAACCCGGCGCCTAGGCATAGCGCCCGCTACGGCATGAACAGCCGCCCGTCCTGCACGGCCTTGACCGCGCTTTCTATCATCTCGATCGCGTAGTCCTGCCGCACTTCGCTTGTGTTGATGACGAAGTGGAAATGCTCAGGGGTCGTCCGGATCTTCTATGTCGAAGAATCGGTTGAAGAAGTACTTGCGCGCCTCATCCCTCTCAGCCAGAATGCGCGCCGCGTCCGCCTCCGCCAGCCGCTCGCGCCGCATTATCGTGGCTATGCGGTCGTCGGTGTGCGCCTCTATCCCCACGCGCAGCACATTCGGCGTATCGCGCAGTATCACATAGCAGCCGCGCCCCACCATCACGATGTTCTCGTCGGTAGCCAGGTCGTCAATCGCCCGCCGCATGCCCTCTATGTACTTCTCATCCTCGATCTCATGCCCGCGCGTGGCGGTGGGTTCGGGCAGATCTTCGTACTCCTCAGTCAGAAACGCGGCGACGCCCGGCCCAAAGTAGGGATCGCCGCCAGCGCCCGTAACCGCGGATCGTTCCAGGACGCGCTGCAGAAACCGCGTGAATCGCTCGCCGCGCGTGGGCGGCCGCTCTTCCCGCTGATGCAGCGCCTCCACCGTGGCGCCCACATGCCGCGCCACATTCGTCAGTATCAGCCTGTCCACATAGTCCGCCCCCATTCGCTCCGCCAATATCGGCCCCATAGTTCTAGCCCCCGCGCCCGACAGGCCTCCCAGCGCTATTACCGTCATAGTCGTTCCTCCCGTTATCGTTATGTCTTTTGTGAAAATCCCGCCGCGCCGCCGCGCTAAACCTCCGCGCCCATCCACGACGGGTCGTTGCGCGCCGCAAGCCCCAAAAGCGGATCCGCCTCTCTCAGAAAGCGGCTTATATGCCCCGCATCCCTGCGATACGGCATCCCGCCCCCTCTAATCACATTCGCCTTTGCGCCGCCCGCGAAATCCCAACTAACTGCCCACGTGGACGCTTGCCCCTCAATTATACCAATATACTGAGAGAGACATCAGAGAAATCGGCAAGCCCGCGAGCGCAACCCACCGCAACCGCCGCGCGCGAAATCCCGCGAACCGCCCTTGAATCAGACGCTTGCCCTCATTATACCAGGATACTCAGGATAACAAGACAAGCGTCAGAGAAATAGGCAAATCCGCCGGGCGCGACACGCCCCGCGCACACGGCAAACCGGCATTAACGCAATCGCCGCGAGCCTTGCCCGCCCGCCTAAGCGCAACCCGCCCAAGCGCGCCGCGCGCAACACGCCGGCCGCAAGCGTATAATGTCAAACATCAACGCGCTTTGTCAATTTCGCGCGCTTTCATTGCCCCGCGCCGCCACTGCGTCGTGAAAGACGAATACCGCCCATACCCAACGCTACGCAGGCATCCCCGCGATGCGATGGACGATTGCCGCCCAATCCCCCGCGCCGCGCTTTGGGGCAATTCCCCACGCAAGGCGTGAATAGCAACGATCGGTTGCGGTTCGCGCTACGCCTCGGGGCAATCCCCCGCCGCTACGCCGGCGCCCCCGCCGCAACCGCCTCAGCGTCCGCCGCCGCCATCTCCTCCAGATGCTCCGCCCAGTGCGCCGCTATGCCCCGCAGGCACTGCTCCGCCGAATCCTCCGACCCCGCCGGGGAACGCTATCACCGCCGCGCCCGTATCCGACAGCGACCGCACCGCCGAAACCAGCCGCTCCTGCAGCTCCTCCATCTCCTCCACCAGAAACGCCACCGACCAGCCCGACTTGCGCCCGACCGACCGCGCGTTCATCTCATCCGCCGAGGCATATACGCGGTGAGGCTCGCCGCCCGCCGCAACGCTCTCCATCCCCTCCGCTATCGCGCGATGCCAGTAGATCATATGGCACAGCGTCTCGCGCGGCGTCCAGATGTCGATTTTCACCTCGGACTCCGCGTTAGCCTGCACATACGCTATCCCCCGCGCCACAACCTGTTTCACATCCGCTATCAGCCCCTCAATGTTCGCGTCAGTCGTCATAATCCCTGTATTCCTTTCTTATCCCTGCCGTTAATTTCCCGCCGCGTATCGCCTTGTCTTGCATCGTATATTGGCGGCGGCGCTCAAGATTGCCCTGCCTAATACTTTACCAGCGCCACCACATTGTCAGCGCCGAGATCATCCCCAAGCCGCTGCCTGCCGCCCAGCGCGGCGAGCTCTATCAGGAAAGCGTAGCCCGCCACATCGCCGCCGCACTTGCGCGCCAGCGCCGCCGCCGCGCTCGCCGTGCCGCCCGTCGCCAGCAGATCGTCCACAATCAGCGCCCGCTGCCCCGCGCCAATCGCGTCGGTGTGTATCTCAAGCGTATCCTCGCCGTACTCCAGCGCATACGAAATCGTATGCGTGGCGCATGGCAGCTTGCCCGGCTTTCGCACAGGCACAAGCGGCTTGCCCATCAGACACGCCAGCGGCGCCGCCACCAGAAACCCGCGCGCCTCAACGCTCACCACCACATCCGGCGTCATAGGCTCGCATGCAACTGCCAGCCGCCGCATAGCCGCGCCATACGCATCCCCGTCGCCCAGCAACGGCGTAATATCGCGGAACAACACCCCCTCGCTGGGAAAATCCGCCACATCCCGTATATGATCCCTAAGATCCATGCCGCGCCGCAACCCTCCCGTTCATTCGCGCCCAAATAGCCAATGAATAATAATTGCCCGCTTGCGCTTGGTCAAGCCTTGCCCCCGCCGCGCCGCCTACTGCAATCGGCAAATCAGCGCGGCAGCGCAAGAAACTACAACCGCTTGCCCTCATAACCCGCCCCAATCAGACAAACCCACTTGAACCCACCCACCCAAAAGTTTTTTTGGTTACTTTTTTCTAAAAAAGTAACAACCCTCCGCCCCTTGCTACCCTTAATATACCAATATACCCGCCAAAACCCTTGCGCCCACCCTTGCCCTACATCTAACATCAACCTACTATGCCAACCCAACAAACCGCCCCCTATCCCCTATCCGCCGCCCGTGCGCTTGCCCTCCACGCGCAAGCCCTAGACGCGCCGCCCGACGCCAATGCTACCCCCGACGCC
>CBDESO010000017.1:0-248786 GCA_965242555.1 Dehalococcoidia bacterium | reverse complement strand
TATGCCCTTGCAGCACCCGCGCCAGCCCCGCGATAGGCCCGCTCAGCACATTCACCAGCCCCGACACCGGCGCCTGCATCTGCCCCAGCAACTGCGCCAGCAGCGCGTCCCTGCCCGGCAGATTGGCGAGCTGCTGAACCTGCGCGCTGTCATACACATCCCCGTCCATCACCGCGCCGAGTATCGCCAGCTCCGAGCGGTTTTCGCGGCTGAAGTCCGAAATCGCCTTCGCCGGCTCCGTCGGCTCCCCGTACCCGAATGCGATTGCGCTCGGCCCCTGAATTATCTCTTTCACCTCAGGCTTGCCCGCGCCATCCGCCGCCAGATACGCCAAGGTATTCTTGACCACCTTGTACCGCACATCCTTTTCCCGCAGAACCCGCCGCAACGCCGTCATGTCCGAAACCGACATCCCCGTGTAGTTCGTGGATATAACTATCGTCGCGCCATCCAGCCACCCCTGTATGTCCCGGACAGCCTGCTCTTTCTTTTCGGTAGGCAATTTGATAACCCCTTCGCCCTTATTTCGCGGCTTGCCCCGCGCTAAACACGATTGCGAACCTAATCAATATCCCCAATCGGGATACCCAATCGTTTCGCTTGCGCCGCGTCCTATTCTGTTCACGAAAAAAGCCCTGAGGCTCCGCAGACTCTCAGGGCTGATAAGCGCCGCATATCGGCGCAATCCCAGCGCGCCAATCGCGTCTATGCTTATGCGGCTACCTATACGGGCTGACATATTAACTCCGCCCCTTGCGAAGACCCGTAGTCTGCGGCAGTGTTCCTATTCTACTTTAAGCCCCATCGCCGTCGCAACATCCATCTTTATGCTAGGCCCCATCGTAGTGGTGATGAACGCCGTCTTGATGTACTGCCCCTTCACCCCGCTAGGCCGCGCCCTAACGATGTTGTCCATCAGCGCCGTCAGGTTGTCCATCAGCGCCGCCTGCTCAAAGCTCGCCTTGCCTATCGGCGCGTGTATCAGCGATGTGCGGTCAACCCGATACTCCACCCGCCCAAGCTTGGACTCGCTTATAACGCGCGGCAGATCCTCAGCCTGAACCACCGTCCCCGTGCGCGGATTCGGCATCAGCCCGCGCCGCCCCAGTATCCGCCCCAGCCTGCCGATGCGCCCCATCATATCCGGCGTGGCGATAGACACATCGAAGTCCACCCACCCGTCCTCCACCTGCTTGATTATCTCGTCCGAACCCACGAAATCAGCCCCCGCCTCCTCCGCGATAGCCACCGCCTCGCCCTGCGTGAACACCGTCACCCGCACCGTCTTGCCGACCCCATGCGGCAGCAGCGCCACGCCCCTTATCATCTGATCCGCGTGCCGAGGATCCGCCCCCGTCCGCAGATGCAACTCCACCGTCTCATCGAACTTAGCCGTAGCCGCGCTCTTAGCCAGCGCGATTGCCTCGTCCGGCTGATACTCAAAGTCCTTCTGTATCCTAGCGGCCGCGCCGCTGTGCCGTTTCCCGTGTTTAGCCATCTGAACATCCCCGCTTTGACATTACCGCTTTGGCGTTAGGCATTAGCCTAGCCGTTAGCCGTTGGCGTTGAGAATTAGAGAGATTAGCCGTTTGCCCGCGAGCGCTTTGCCTATGCTTTGATTGCTTGGAATAGCGCATTGCAACGCGCAATCTCAGCCGGCAACCCGCTACCGCACATCAATCCCCATGCTGCGCGCCGTCCCCTCTATAATCCGCATCGCCCCCTCAACATCCGCCGCGTTGAGATCATTCATCTTCAGCTCGGCGATCTCCCGCACCCTATCGCGCGGTATTCGCGCCACCTTTTCGGCTCGCGGATTGGCGCTCCCTTTTTCCAGCCCCGCCGCCTTGCGTAGCAAATCAGACGCCGGCGGACTTTTCGTTATGAACGAAAACGACCGGTCCTCAAACACCGTTATCTCTACCGGAACGATGTTCCCCGCTTGCTGCGCCGTGCGCTCATTGTACTCTTTCACAAACCCCATTATGTTGACCCCATGCTGACCCAGCGCAGGCCCAACCGGCGGCGCCGGCGTAGCCTTCCCCGCCAATATCTGGAGCTTGATTACCGTCATTACCTTCTTTGCCAAGACTATCGTCCTTAATCTGAAATCTGATTTGGCGCAACCCTGTGTTATTAGCGGTTTTAGCGGTTATCAGCGCCCTTGAACCGCCGCGCCATATCGCCGCCTTACGCCCGCTCCACCTGCAGAAAGTCCAGCTCCACCGGCGTCTCGCGCCCGAAAAACGACACCAGCACCTTCAGCTTTGTCCTGTCGGCGTGAACCTCGTCAACCAGCCCCATAAAGTCCATGAACGGCCCGTCCGTAATCCGAACCGACTGCCCTTTCGTAAAGCCCGCCCTCACGCGCGGCTGATCCGACAGCTTGAACCCAAGTATGTTATCCACTTCCCGCTTGGTCAGCGGCACGGGTATCGGCCGCGCCTCCGTGTCATCCTCCGCCGACACGAACCCCGTAACCCCCGGCGTCTCCCTGACCAAGTGCCAGCTATACTCGTCCAAGCTCATACGCACGAAAATATAGCCGGGAAAGACCCTGTGCGACACCGTCTTGCGCTGCCCGCCCTGGATCTCCACCTCATCTTCATGAGGCACGAAAACCTCAAAGATCTTGTCGCCCATATCCATATTGGCGACGCGCTGCTCCAAATTGGACTTCACGCGGTTTTCGTGTCCCGAATAGGCATGCAGCACATACCAGCGCGCGTCTTGCGCCTCTTCGGCATTGCTTGTCATCGTCATCAGTCCCTGCCCCGTCAGTTCCCGAGGATTATCTCAAACAGCTGCGAAAAGCCCAAGTCAACCACCCCCAAGAATGTCCCAATCGCCGCCGCCACCGCGATGACCATTATGGACAGCCGGAACGTCTCTTCCCGCGTAGGCCAAGTGACCCTACGCAGCTCAGAGATAACCTCGCTCACCGCCGACAGCCTAAATCCCCGCCGCGATGTGCGATTGCCCGTCCTGCTTGGATTCGTCGCCATAGCCCTTACCTGACTTCCCTATGCAAAGTATGAACCCGGCAGCGCGGGCAGAACTTCTTCAGCTCAAGCCGGTTCGGGTCATTGCGCCTGTTCTTGCTGGAATGATACGTCCGCTCCCGGCAGTCCACGCAGCCAAGATTGACGATAATGCGATTTTCCGCTCTACGTGCCATATGCCTTTACCTCAAGCGGGTCCGCGACGCGCCGCCGCGGACCCGCGAATGAGTTTCGTCGTTAGTCGTTGATCCGCGTGATGACGCCTGAGCCCACCGTCCGGCCGCCCTCGCGCACCGCGAACCGCAGCTGCTCGTCCGCCGCCACCGGCGTTATCAGCTTCACATTCATCTCGATGTTATCGCCCGGCATCACCATCTCAGTGCCGCTCGGCAGCTGAATCTCGCCCGTCACGTCGGTCGTGCGGATGAAGAACTGCGGCTTGTACCCGTTGAAGAACGGCGTGTGCCGCCCGCCCTCATCCTTGCTCAGCACATACACCTGCGCCTCATAGTCCATATGCGGCTGTATGCTGCCCGGCGCCGCCAGCACCTGCCCGCGCTCCACCTCATCCCGGTCAACCCCGCGCAGCAGAACGCCCACGGCATCGCCCGGCTCCGCCTCGTCCATAAGCTTATGGAACATCTCCACGCCCGTAACCGTCGTGGTGGAAGTAGGCTTAATGCCCACAATCTCCACCTGGTCGCCAACCTTGACCTGCCCGCGCTCCACGCGCCCGGTAACCACCGTGCCGCGCCCCTTGATGCTGAACACATCCTCGATCGGCATCAGGAACGGCTGGTCGCTAGGCCTTTCGGGTATCGGAATATAGGCGTCCACCGCCTCCATCAGATCCCAAATCCCCTTGCCCCACTCCGAATCCGGCCCGCTTTCGTCCGACTCCAGCGCATTCAGCGCGCTCACCCGCACGATGGGAATATCGTCCCCGTCGAACCCGTACTCGGTCAGCAGCTCGCGCAGCTCCAGCTCCACCAGCTCCAGCAGCTCCTCGTCGTCCATCAGGTCGACCTTGTTGAGCGCCACAACCATAGCCGGCACTTCCACCTGCCTTGCCAGCAGGATATGCTCGCGCGTCTGAGGCATAGCCCCGTCCGGCGCGCTCACCACGAGTATCGCGCCGTCCATCTGCGCCGCGCCCGTGATCATATTCTTGATATAGTCCGCGTGGCCGGGGCAGTCCACATGCGCGTAATGTCGGGTATCCGACTCATACTCAACATGCTGGATAGCGATAGTCACGCCGCGCTCTTTCTCTTCCGGCGCGTTATCGATGCTGTCAAACGCCCGGAAATCCGCGAGCCCCGCGCTGCTCAGAACCTTCGTTATCGCCGCCGTCAGGGTAGTCTTGCCGTGATCCACATGCCCGATTGTCCCAACATTGACGTGGGGCTTAGTCCTCTCGAACCGCTGCTTAGCCATCTCTCTCAGTGCCTCCAATTTGTGGAGCCCACAAGCAGACTCGAACTGCTGACCTCGTTCTTACCAAGAACGCGCTCTACCGACTGAGCTATGTGGGCTTAATTTGATTTTTGACGCTTAATGCTAATTGCCGTGATTGCCTTGATTATGCGCTTGTTATGCTTGTTCATTATGGTGGAGGGAGCAGGATTCGAACCTGCGTAGCCCGTCAGAGCGCCAGATTTACAGTCTGGTGGATTTAGCCACTCTCCCATCCCTCCGCGGATATATCGGGCGCCTGCGTCCATTTTATCACAGCCACAACCCCAATCCAAGTAATTGGCCCCCCGCGCACTTGCGCCTAAACGCCCGTCGCCCCTAACAACAAATCAGGTTAGCGGCCTGCCACCCTGCGCTAACCCGAAAGCACACTCCATTCTATCCAATACGCCAACGCCGGTCAATATAAATTTCAATCCGCTACCATATCACCCTACTCTATTCTGCTCTGTTCCGGAACAGCACATACACCGCAAACGCCCGCTTATCAACCACGTCAGACCTCTCAAAGTCCAACACAACCCTTTCGGTATGATCAATAAGATCAAGCACTTCAGAACGGGCAAATGAGGCATCCGGATTATAATCAGCGTTATGCCGCATCTGCTGACTATTGATGAACGCCTTCCCAAACCGCCGTATCTCATCAGGGAATCTGCTGATTATAGGCCGCCTGCACTGCGAGGCAATCAGCCTATGATCCAGCGCCCGATACGCCTGCAGCCACGCCCGTTGACTGCGCCTTCCGCGCGTAGCCCCCACCAGCATATCCGCCGACTGCTTCGCCAGCGAATGAAACATAGCGTAATACGTCAGACTCACCGCCCGCCGCAACTCAGCCTGCCTAGGCCGCCCCCTGCCGCTCCCCAGCCCCCCGCTTGCCAGCGCCCGCGCCATCAGTATCATTTCATACGCATCCACCACGGATCCTCCTTCAAAAGCTCCTCCCGCTCCGACTTCAGCTGAACCGAGATGCTCGGCACGCCCTCGAACCCCATATCATAGAACTTATCCCAGACGCGGTCTTTCACTTTAAGCGACCCGTCCACGTCATACTTTCGCGTGTCCCCGTCATAGACGATGGTAATGTGCAGATACTCTTCGTCGTACTGATCGATCCGCACCTTCATTATAGGCGCGTCAAACGCCAGCCCCCTCCCCTCGAACACCTCGCCCAGCGTATCCGAGATAAAGCCCGACAGCTCAGCCATCTCAGCCTCAGTTATCAAATCGCGTCGCCTTCTCATACCCACTCCCCCTTTCTACGCTATCCTGATATGCCCAGCATACCCGATTATACCACACCTCCGCACCATTCAAAGCAGCCTGCCGAGAATACCTACATCACTCCCTCCTCAGCCTCCCGCCGAATCACCCCATACACCCGCGCCAACTCCACCCCCCGCTCCAGCGCCACCCGCCGCGCATCCTCATACTCCGGCGCCACCCCCACCACACGCCCCTCCAGCCGCTTCACCTTCACTCTCACCTCGCCCAACGACGTCTCCACCCGCACCACTTCCCGCTCAGCCTCCACCCGCTCCAGCCTCCTCACCCTAACCCCCAACGTCGTCGTCTCCCGCATAATCAGCCCTATCGCATCCCCCTCCCTATCCGCCGACACAATCGCGCTCAGCATCACCCCCGGCCGGTTCTTCTTCATCTGAATCGGCGTGAACCACACATCCCTCGCCCCCGCCGCCAGCAGCCGCTCCTGCACATACCCCAGCAGCTCCCCGCTCATATCATCTATATTCGTCTCAATCAACACAGTCCCCGTAGCATACTCGCTCGCCCCTACCCCCTGCTCCTCCCCCACCCACACCGCCAGCGCATTCGGATACTGCGCCGGATCCCTAGTCCCCAACCCATACCCGACCCGCTCCACGCCGATCCGCGGATGCGAAAACTCCGCCAGCGTTGTCAATATCGCCGCCCCCGTAGGCGTAACCATCTCCCCCGTATTATGCGCGTTCCCCGGCGCCGCCCCCACCGGCGCCTTGGCGATGGCAAACAGCGCCGCAGTCGCCGGCGCCGGCACAGGCAGCAACCCATGCGCCGACCTAACCACCCCCGACCCGCTTGGAAAAGCCGAACAATAAACCCGCTCCACGCCCATCATCTCCAATCCCGCGACGCCCCCAACCACATCCACCAGCGTATCCAGCGTCCCCAACTCATGCAAATGCGCCTCCCCCGGCGCCCCCCCATGCACCCGCGCCTCAGCCTCTGCCAGTCGCCTAAACACAGCGCAAGACCGGCTAACCACCCCCTCCGACAACCCCGACGCCTCCACAATGTCCACAAAATCCTGTATCGTATGCGACCTACTGCCCTCGCCGTCCAAATTCACGACCAGATGCGTCCCCTCAAGCCCGCCGCGCCTTGCCCGCCGCGCCTCCAGAGCATACCCGCCCACGCCCAGCGCCCCAAGCGCCCCTCGCAGATCCTCCAACGCCAGCCCTGCGTCCAACAGCGCCCCCAATATCATATCCCCGCTCGCGCCGCCTATGCACTGAAAATACGCGCTCCTCAAATCCGACCCCCTTGTATGATTGCTTGGATATGGTCACTTGGAAATGGCTTGCTTGCATGCGTCCGCACACGCCGCGCGAGTAACCGCCAAGCCACCCGCGTTTGCGGCGGCCCCTGAGTTGGATAGCCTTGGATAGCCGCGAGCGGATAACCCGCTTGGCATTTGCGCTGACAAATCCATCTGCGTTATGCGCCGGCCTTGAGGTGGATAGCCGCGATTAGATAACCCGCTCGCCATTCGCGCCGAGAAATCTACCTGCCCTACGCGACTGACTCCGTGATAAGCGCGACAGCAATGGCTAGTACGCCAAACCCGCCCTTTGCTACGCCGCCGCCCCTCTAACCCGCGCCGGACTCGCCAAGCACATCTTAATCGCTTGCGACAAGCTGTCAACCCTTTGATACCCCGCCGCCGCCCTGCTCGGCGCGCAAACCTCCGTATTCGCAGGCACAAGACACCTGTCAAACCCCAACCGAGCCGCCTCCCTAACCCGCCGCTCCGTCTGCGGCGCTCGCCGGATCTCCCCGCTCAGCCCGATCTCCCCAACCGCCGCCAAATCCGAACTCACCGGCGCATTCCGAAGACTAGACGCGATAGCCAGCGCCACCCCCAAATCCGCCGCCGGCTCCAGCACCTTCAGCCCCCCCGCAACATTCACTATCACATCGTAATCCGCCAGCGGAATCCCCGCCCGCCGCGTGATAACCGAACACACCAGCAGCAGCCGGTGGCTGTCAAACCCGCGCGCCACCCTTCGCGGCGTCGGTATAGTGGACGGCGTAGTCAGCGCCTGTATCTCCACCAGCAGCGCCCTATTGCCCTCCAAAACCGGAACCACCACCGACCCAACCGCATCCTCAGGCCTGTCAAGCAAAAAACTGCGCGAGGGATCCGCCACATCCATCAACCCCGTTCCCGTCATCTCGAACACCCCCACCTCATTCGTTGACCCAAAGCGATTCTTCACCGCCCGCAGCAGCCGCCACGAACTTATCGCATCCCCCTCCATATACAGCGCCGCGTCAACCATATGCTCCAGCACGCGCGGCCCCGCGATGTCCCCGCCCTTAGTCGCATGCCCCGTCAGTATCAGCGGCACATTATTCGCCTTCGTCCACTCCAGCAGCTTGCGCGTACACTCCCGCACCTGCGCCACGCTGCCCGACTGCGACGAATGCGACGGATCGTGCATCGTTTGAATAGAATCCACCACCGCCAGCGCCGGCGGCCGCTTGTCTAGCTGCGCCAGCGTATCGTCAATCCCCGTCTGCGGCAAAATCATTATATTCTGCCCGCTAATCCCCAGCCGATCCGCCCGCATCTTAATCTGCGAAACCGACTCCTCCCCCGCCACATACAGCGCCCCGCCCGGCTGCTGCGCCACCTCAGCCGCCACCTGCAGCAGCAGCGTTGACTTGCCGATCCCCGGATCCCCCGCCAGCAGCGTCAGCGACCCTGGCACAATGCCCCCTCCCAGCACCCGATTCAGCTCCGCCGACGCCACCGAAATGCGCGGCAAATCCTGCGTTGACGCCTCCGCCAGATGCACCGGCTCCTTAGACGCGCTGCTAACCCACCCATACCGCCCCGCGCCTCGCCGCTCCACAATAGTATTCCACGCCCCGCAAACCCTGCACTGCCCCTCCCACTTCGCAATCTCGCTCTCGCAAGATGTGCAAACAAACTGCGTCCTACCCTTCGCCCCAGCCATATCTGCGCCTCCTAAATCCTGCAACTCAGTCGGTTCCCCTACGTGACACCCATACATTAGCATATATTCGCTACCGAACACAACATCTATCACCCCCAATTTCCCAATTCCCCCAAAAATTACCCTTGACACAGCCCTAAAACCCCCGCTATTCTTATACCAGAACAAATTATCAAACACCTACCCAAAAATTTTTTGCTACTTTTTTCTAAAAAAGTAGGGTCCCCGGCGGGGAGGCTTGGAGGCGACAACATGACAACCGCAATCGCAACCCGCGAACCCACAACGCGGTCAGAGATGCTATCCGAACAGGAACGCGTCCGCCACAACCTAGCCCGCCTAGTCAACCAAATCACCAACAACGGCGCAACCCTAGTCCAATTCCTGCACGACACCGTCCAGGGCGAATACCCCGACGCCAAGCACCACCACCGCCAACAAGCCGCCATAGAACTATCCGCGATGGGCGGCCACCGCCCCGAAGACATGCCCGGCGCCGCCTACCGCATCGCCCCCGTCTCCGACGACGAGGACAAGCCCAAGCCGCGCCCCAAAAAACCCAAACTAACAATGAAAGAAATCATCAACTGGGACATCGGCCGCCTCATACGCCAACAAACAAACGACTGCCGAGACCTAGCCTCCGCCCTAAACGAACTAATCCACCCGCCCTACGTCTTCGAAAGCGCCAACAAAGCCGAGAAGAAATACCAAAAGGCAACCCGCGTCCGGCCGCACCACCAAGTAGCCGCCGCCCAAGAAATGCTCAAGCGCGGCGCAGGCAGCCGACACCCCGACTGCGGCTTCAAAACTTCCTATTTGGAAGAAAAGATGCTCCAATCCCGCCTATCCGATGAGATCCGCGACATAACCGACGACTGCCTAGACATAGTCCCCTTCCTGCGCGAAGTCATTCGCAACCCCAAAACCGACCGCTGGAACAACATCATAGAAGACCCCTACACCCAAACCCACCGCATCTGGTCAATCAAGCACCTGATTTGGCGCGGCGTCGACATCCCATGGGAACACATAACCCCCGACGACATAGCCGAATACTACCGCGAGCTTGAAGAGAAACAGCGCCAAGAGGCGGAACGCCGCCGCGCCGAGCGCCAAGCCGCCGCCCAACTCACCCCCGAACAAGAGGCGGAAATCCTAGCCCTATTCGAACAAATCAACCGCGAAAACGAACAGCGCCAAGCAAAAAACGTCGCCAAAGCCGCCAAGCGCGCCAAAAAAGACGCCAAGAAAGCGGATGCAGACAAAGCCGCCGCGCACGACTACAACAACGCCGCCAACGGCAACAACACAACCGCCGCCGATAAGGGTAACGACAAGAACGACGACTCCGATACTCCCACAACCCGCGGCGAAACCGCCGTCGCCAACGCCCTAGCCCGCCACCCCCAAGTCGACCTAGACACCGCCCTAGCCAACCACCACTCAACCGCCGGCATCCCCAAACAAAACCTAACCCACGAACAAATCTACGACGCCATCACAGCCGAGGCAAACTTCCAAAAACGCCAGGCAATAATCCAACGCCGCCTCCACCCGGAAAACCCGGACGCGGCCCCTGAGGACAACGATCCCCCCAAATCCCGCAGCCCTTAGCTCAGCCGATCCGCGGCATCACCGCGTTCTGCTATGGCCCATATTCGGGAGAACTTGCCATATGCCCCCGCCAATTTCACAAAAAAAGGAGGCCCCCGCAGGAGCCTCCCACATATCCCGCAATCCCCGTGCGCCCCTACTCGGCCGCCTCCTCTTCGGATGCGCCCTCGTCGCCCTCACCCTCGTCATCCGCCGCGTCAGCGCCGAAAGCGTCCTCCGCCTCCACGCGCGGCGGGCTGACGCGCGCCACCAGATCCTCCACATCCGTCAGCACCGTCACATTCGCCCCCACCGCGATGTCGCTCACCAGAATCGACTTCTCGAAATCATCCAGCCCCGACACATCCGCCTCTATCGCCGCCGGTATATTCATCGGCAGCGCCTCCACTAGCAGGCTATTCAGCGACTGCAGCAAAGTCCCGCCCTGCTGCGTAGCCGGCGCCACCCCCGTCAGCGTTATCGGCACCTCCGCGCTAATCGCCCGCGTAACATCCACCCGCATGAAATCAATATGCAGCACATCCTCCGTAACCGGATGCCGCTGCACCTCCCGCACAAAGCAGATATTCTCCTCATCCGACCCGTCCACCCGTATGGACACCGGGATATTCGTCCCCACGCGCGGCAGCAGCCGCCGCAGCGCCGCCCCGTCCCCTTGCAGCGACTGCGCCTCAATCCCGCTGCCATACATATGCACCGGCATAACATCCCGCCTGCGAAGTTGCTTAACCTTCTTGCCCACCACCGACCGCCGCGCCAAAGCCAGCGTCTCGCCTTGCATCGTCATCTTTGCCCTGCTCCTCTGTTCATTCATACTTGCCCCCGCCCTTGCCTGCGGGCGGGCTTTGTCATCAACAACGCCCAACATTGTATCACACCCCCCAATCCCTATGCGCGTAATGCCGCCGCCGACTGCCCCCGCGCCCCTCGCCATCCCACGCCCAAAAGCAGTCCCTCTCGCTACCCTATATTCATTGCGAACTACCGCATATCAAGCGTACACTTTATACATGCCCGCCGACGCCGCCCCTGCCACCCGCATCCCGCCGACGCCCGCGCGCGCCAATCCCAACGGCGCGCCATCAGACGCCCGCATCCCGCCGCGCCGCGCAGCCCCCGCCGCGCCCTCCGGCGCATTCGCCGCCGGCGTCCGCCGCACATTCGAATCGCTCGGCAACCGCGACTTCCTGCTGCTATGGATCAGCATGCTGTTCCTGATGGCAGGCACCCAAATGCAGATGCTCGCGCAAGGCTACCTAGCCTACGAAATCACCGGCAGCGGCGCTATACTAGGCGTCATCAACCTCGGCATAGCCCTGCCCCTGCTCACCGTCCCCCTATTCGGCGGCGCGCTCGCCGACAAGATAGACCGCAAGCTACTCATCCAGGGCGCCCAAATGACCGCCGCCCTGCTCGCCCTCGCGCTCGGCTTGCTAGTGGACGCCAACCTAATCAGCTGGCAGCACCTCATGGTCGCCTCTATGGTTCAGGGCGCGCTCTTTTCGTTTATGATGCCCGCCCGCCAAGCCATCATCCCCCAGCTCGTCGGCCAGAACCGCCTCACCAACGCTATGGCGCTCAACGCCGCCGGCATGAGCGCCATGACTATGGCCGCCCCCGCCGCCGCCGGCTTCCTATACGACTGGGCAGGCTCCTGGAACCTCTTCTACATCATCGCCGCCCTCAGCTTCATCGCAGTGCTGCTGATGAGCCTCATCAAGCCCGCCGCCGATCCCGCGCCCAAAAAGCGCACCGCTATGCTAGGCGACATCTGGGACGGCATAACCTACATCGCCCGCCGCCGCATACTCGTCGTCCTGCTCATAGTCGGCTTGCTAACCACCATCCTGGCTATGCCCTTTCGCTTCATCTTGCCCGTGTTCGTAGTGGACATCTACCGCCAGCAAGCCGACTCTATGGGCTTGCTGCTCGCCATAATGGGCTTGGGCGCGATGCTCGGCGCGCTCTACGTCGCCGCAGTGGGCAGAAAGAACCGCGGCCTAATGCTAATCCTATCATCCCTGCTATCAGGCATAGGCTTGCTGCTAGTGGCGCTAATCCCAATCTACTCCGCCGCCGCCGTCATAATGATAATCCTGGGAATGGGCGACTCCGGCAGAATGTCCCTCAACCAAGCCCTGCTCATAGAACTCTCCGACAACGAGTATCGCGGCCGCGTGATGAGCATCTTTATGCTCAACTTCGGCTTTATGCCGCTAGGCACATTCCCCGCCGGTTTGATGATAGACTACCTAGGCGGCCAAGCCGTTATCGGCATGATGGGCGCCGGCCTGATAGCCGTAACCGTTATGATATTCATAACCCAGCGCCAACTCCGCGCGATAGCCTGAGGCGCCCCAATATGAACGCGAACCTGCAAGTCAACGACATCCACTCCCAACTAAACCCAACCCGCGTGGGCAGCATAATCGCCCCCGACACCCTCGCCGCCCTCCGCCAAGCCGTGCTTGCCGTCGCCCAAGACGGCGGCCACATCAGCATCGCCGGCGGCCGCCACGCGATGGGCGGCCAGCAATTCCTAGCCGGCGAAACCCTGCTTGACACCCGCCGCCTAAACCGCATCCTATCCCTAGACCCCCAGCGCGGCCTACTCCATGTCCAGGCCGGCATCACCTGGGCCGAACTCATCCCCCAACTGCGCGCCCTCCAACAAGACCAGCACGACGCCGCCAACAGCGCCCCCAACCGCTGGAGTATCATCCAAAAGCAAACCGGCGCCGACAACCTATCCATCGGCGGCGCGCTCGCCTCCAACGGACACGGCAGAGGCTTGACCTACCGCCCCATCGTCCAGGACGTCGAGTCCTTTGACCTGATTGACGCGCAAGGCGAACTGCGCCACTGCAGCCGCTCCGAAAACCCCGACCTGTTCCGCCTAGCAATCGGCGGCTACGGGCTATTCGGCGTCATCTACGCCGCCACCCTGCGCCTTATGCCCGCCCACCGCCTGCGCCGCGTAGTGGAAATCACGGACATAGACAGCCTGCCCACCCTCTTTCGGCAGCGCATAGCCGACTGCTACACCTACGGCGACTTCCAATACATGACCGACGAATCCTCCCCCGGTTTCCTGCGCGAGGGCGTAATGTCCTGCTACATCCCCCTGCCCCACGACGCTGCCGCGCCCGCCGGACCGCCCCGCTACCTGCTCTCCGAGCGAAACTGGCGCGACCTGCTCCACCTATCCCACGCCGACAAGCCCCGCGCCTACCGCGAATACGCCGCCTTCTACACCGCCAGCGACGGCCAAATCTACGACAGCGACACCTTCCAGCTCAGCCTCTACATAGACGGCTACCACTCTGAGCTTGACGCGCGGCTCTACGGCGGCGCAAAGGGCAGCGAAACCATCACCGAACTCTACGTCCCCTTGGACGCATTGCCCGGCTTTATGGACGCCGCCGCCCGCGAGCTGCGCGCCCGCCGCGCCAACGTCATCTACGGCACAATCCGCCTCATAGAGCCCGACCACGAAACCCACCTAAACTGGGCGCGCCGCCCTTACGCCTGCATCGTCTTCAACCTGCACATAGACCACGCGCCCGACGCCATAGCCCGCGCCGCCGCCGCCCTCCGCTGCCTCATAGACCTCGCCGCCGACCGCGACGGCAGCTACTTCCTCACCTACAACCGCTACGCCACCCCCGCTCAGCTAACCCGCTGCTACCCCCAATTCCCCGCCTTCCTATCCCGCAAGCGCCGCCACGATCCCGCCAACCTATTCACCAGCGACTGGCACAAAGCCTACGCCGCCGCCGTTGAGTGAGCGGCTTGCCCCCTATGATACGCGCGAAAATCGCGCCGCAGAGTGCCAAAACCCTATTGAACGAACACCTGTTTGTGCGCTATTATAGATGGACATACGCAAACGGGTTGTGCAATGAACGCGCGCGGCAAGCGTCTGCGCTATAATCGCCACTCAGCAAACAAGCGAGGCGGATATGCCCAACACAGGCGCCCTAAACCGAACCGTCTTCATCAGCGACAACCTGCCGTTTCTGCAAGCCCTCGACACCGAGAGCATAGACCTCGTCGTCATTGACCCGCCTTTCGGCAAAAAGCAGACCTTCACCGGCAGGATAAGGCCGCCCCTGTCCAAGCAAGAGCGCGAACAAGAGCAAGACCTGATGGTTCACTGGGGTGTGTACGACATCGCCAGCGCCTACGAACTCGGTGTGGAATACCCTGACCAAACCGGCGAAACCGCCCTGTTTCGTGAGATGTGGCGCTTTGAGCGCGTCCTGCAAGAGGAATGGTGGGACGCCGTCCGCGAGACCCCAATCTGGTGGCTCATAGAATCCACCCGCCGCACTCACGACGAAGACACCGCCGCCTACATAGCCTTTATGTCACAGCGAATGGTTGAGATACGCCGCATCCTCAAGCCAACCGGCAGCGTCTATCTGCACTGCGACCACGACGCCAACGCCTACCTGCGCCAGATGATGGACGCCGTATTCGGTGCGTCAAACTTCCTGAACGAGATAACCTGGTTGCGAACCGCTACCCGAAAGGGCAACGTATCCCGCCGCCTCGCCAACGACACCGACACAATTCTCAGATACGGCAGAGACGCATCCCAAGCCGTTTGGAACACCGACGCCGTCGTCATTCCCTACGACTTGGACAACCTGCCTGAGAAAACCGCAATCAAATACAGACACAGCGATCCTGACGGGCGGCTATGGCAATTAACATCCATAACCTCGCCATCCCAAACCGGCGATCCCCAAAGAACCTTTGAGGTCATGGGAGTAACCCGAACCTGGCGCTGGTCGCGCGAAAGGATCCAACGGGAAATAGACAATGGCAGAATTATCCAATCAAAGCCCGGCGCGGTGCCGCGCTACAAGCGCTACCTAGACGAACAGCGAGGCTTGCCGCTAAACAACCTCTGGACGGACATACCCAATCTCAACTCCATGGCAACCGAGCGCACCGGCTATCCCACCCAAAAGCCCCAAGCGCTCGCCGCCCGAATCATACAAGCGTCCAGCAACCCCGGCGACCTTGTGCTGGACTGCTTCGCCGGTTGCGCCTACGTCCCCGTTGCCGCCGAGATTCTAGGCCGTCGCTGGATAGCCTGCGACATGTCCCCCCGCGCATGGACGGTCGTCCGTCGCCAATTCGCCAAAAAGCCTGAACTCGGCATGACCGTCGAAAGCGAAGACGCCGACTACGAAGAGGCGTCGCCAAGATTCGAGGGCAAAGGTGTCATCAAAGTGCGTGGCCCCAACCAATTGCCCGTGCGCGCCGACCGCGAAATGCGCCTTGAATACTTGCCGCCGCGCGCGCATCTCCCCGAAATCCGCTTTCGCCAAAAGCCGCTGGAGGACAGCGAGACGATATGGCAGATTTTCGTAGATGAGTGGGGAACCGAGTGCTGGTATTGCGGGATAAGGCAACAGCCCGATAGGCGCTACCTGCAACTAGACCACATAGTCCCAAACAAGGGCGACGGCAGCAACGACGACTGCTGGAACCGCGCCCTAGCCTGCATAGCCTGCAACAGCGACAAAAGCAACCGGCTCACTCCAGCGCAAACCATCAAGCAAGCCCTAAAAAGCGGCCGCATAGAAACTGAGCGCCAGCGCGCCGACATTGAACGCCGCTTCAACGAGCGCCACAAATGGGCAATCGCCCGCTGGAAAGCACTACCCAAGCCAAAGCGCTTTTCAGCCCTTGAAAACCCCAATGCCGACATCGTAGAATAGGCTACACACCGAAAAATAAGGAGTGAATCCAAAATGACGCATGACGAACAATGCCACAGTGAAAACCTTCACCTCACATTTTCCCAACGGGTCGGTGCAACCCCACTGCCCGACCCTATAAAACCTGAGCACCTGTCTAAGCCCTTCCGAATAGCTCTATCCGAGCAATTTAGAGAAGAATTCGCCGAAGCCATTAACTACAACCACATGGCTGAACCCGAACTCCCTCTATACTACTACGCCCAAGATGCGAGTATCGGAGACTCGCTAAGCCGCTACTTCATCAAAGTACTCAATTATTTCCCCGATGACGTCCTTCCTCCAGAGCCAGAGTCAGATAGGCAGTTCATCGCCGATCTGCTAAAAAACGGGGAATACCACGAAATCATAGATCTGTGTGAGTGGTTCCTAAGAAATACCCACCCCATGTCAGATCTGTATAACGGTATTGTAACCGTATTCGCCAATACCCCATCAGCATACAAAATTGGCTACAGCCAAAATGATACACCCTTCATCTACCCCGTCAACCAAGCATCTGCCAAAGCAATAGCCAAGGCGCTATGTCGCCTTAACTCAAACAACCAAAACGACATACTATCCAAGATCCGTGAGGCGGCAACTCAATTAAACAACCAAGCGTATATTGCATCAGCCAAATTCGGCATGGACGCCGTTGAGATAGGCGGAAGTCAACTTGCGCCAAACAAAAACAGCTTCGGACAGATATTGTCCGAAATAGCGAAACAAAAACTACTGCCGAATAATGAGATAAGGCAAATCCTAGACAAGATAAACGCCTATGCAAATGAGCATGCGCGCCACGCAAGAGAAGACACGCCCGGCATAGAACGCGACGAGGCGATCTACTTCTTCGGCCTATGCGCCGTAACCGCGGATTACCTAGCGTCCAAGCAACAACCGAACTAACCCATCACAAAGAGCGTTCAATGCCAGACAAGCCCAAGCCCAAAGCGCGAGCCGCCGTTGCCGCTATCGCCCCCTACTCCCCCCGAAAATCCCCGCTCGCGCCGCCCGTCTTGCGGAGCAGCCGCACGCCCTCTATCCGCATCCCGCGATCCACCGCCTTGCACATATCGTATATCGTCAGCGCCGCCACGCTCGCCGCCGTCAGCGCCTCCATCTCCACGCCCGTCTTGCCCGTAGTCTTCGCCTCCGCCCTGACGCGAACCGCGCTCGCCGCCTCGTCGCACTCCAGCTCGACCGCCACGCGCGTCAGCGGCAGCGGGTGGCACAACGGTATCAGCTCCGCCGTCCGCTTCGCCCCCATCACCCCCGCGATGCGCGCCACCGCCAGCACATCCCCCTTCTGAAAGGCGTTGTCTTGAATAAGCCGCAGCGTCTCCGGCAGCATCGCGACCGACCCCGCCGCTACCGCCGTGCGCTCGGTGTCCGGCTTGCCGCCCACATCCACCATGCTCGCCTTGCCGCCGCCGTCCGTGTGCGTCAGCCCGCGCTCAGTGCCTTGCGCCATTACGCGCCTCCCGCTTGCGATTCATACGCCGTATCAACGCCGAGATTGCGCCCGTTTGCCGCCGCCGTCGCCAGCGCATCCGCCCGCTCATTGCCCGGATTGCCCGCATGCCCCTTCACCCAGCGCATCGTAACATCATGCTTGCCCAGCAACGCCAGCAACAGTTCCCACAAGTCCGGGTTGCTACGCCAGCCTTCAGCTTGCCAGCGGCGCGCCCAACCCTTGTTCACCGCGTCCACAACATACTTGGAGTCGCTGAACACTGTCACCTCGCACGGCCACTTCAGTGCGCTCAGTCCTTCTATTACCGCCAACAGCTCCATCCGGTTGTTCGTAGTTCTGCGAAAACCGCCGCTTAGCTCATGACAATGCTCGCCATACTGTAGTAATGCGCCGTATCCGCCGGGCCCGGGATTTCCGGAGCATGCGCCATCCGTGTACATCACGATATTGCTGTTCACCCTATTGTCTGTCATAACACCTGCTATTCTACCATCAATCTCGCATGGCCGCCGCCCGCAGCATTTCCTACCGTGCCGGCCCCGCGATCATATCGCTTGGCAGCGCCGCCAATCGCCGCCTTGCCACCGCTATCGCCGCCGCCGATTCGTCTATGCCCACCCAGCGGCGGCCGAGCCGCTGCGCCGCCACAAGCGCCGTCCCGCTGCCGCAAAAGCAGTCCAACACAACATCCCCTTCACCGGACGACGCCCCGATGATGAACTCCAGCAACGCGAGGCTCTTCTGCGTGGGATACTCCGGCCGCTGCGGATCCTTGAACTCCCAGATGTCCTGCATCCGCTTGCCGTCCCGCTCGTCCGCGAATATCTTCTTGCGCGGCACATTGTTCGCCGACCACTCAATCAGCCCCTGCGCGTCCCACTCGTCCAACACGGCGGGTTCGGTTCGCCAGTGCCTGCCCTTGGGCGGCATAACGCCGCGCCACGCCTTGCCCGTGCTGCCCGCCGCCGTCTCGCCCGGCGCATGCAGCGGTATCGTCGTGTACATGCGCCCGTCGGCATCCCGCTTGCCAAACAGCCGCGCCTTGTCCGCCGCCGAAAACGGGACTTTCGGATCATTCCACCTCAGCCGCTCCGACTTGGAGTAGAACAGGATGAGGTCTTTGACATTGCCGTATGCCTTGCGCCTGAAGTTCTTGGGATTGCACTTCACCCGCGCGATGTCGCTGCGAAAGTTGCCCGCGCCGAACACCTCGTCCATCAAAATCTTGACATAGTGGCCTATCTTGTAGTCTATGTGCAGATAGATAGACCCATGCTCCGCCAGCAGCTCGCGCAAAAACACCAGCCGCGCCCGCAGAAACTCCAAGTACTCCGCCCCCGTCAGCGTATCGGCATACGCCAGCGCGTCCGCGTTGCTGCTGCTAACGCTATTCGCCCTATCCGCCCCAATCCGAAACCGCGCATTCGTAGCAAACGGCGGATCGATGTATATCAGATCCACCTTCCCCCGATACTCGCCCAGCAACGCCCGCATCGCCCCCAGGTTATTCCCAAGTATCAGCTTGCTGAGCGCGGGCCCATTGCCCTCGCCCTCATCGCCATCGCCACCCATCGGCGTCAGCCGCGCCGCCGGCGTCCCCGCGAGAATATCGTCGGCCGATCGCTTGCCAGCGTAATGCAGTGTCACATCGTTCATACTAGATATGATACAGGAATTCGCACAAAACTAGACTGCTCAATCACTATGCCCAGTGCTGTGAATGTATATGTTTCACAGACCAACTGACTTGCAACATCAGCGGAACGCCATAATAACCACTTTGGCAAGCAACAATCAGATAACCTGCCCTTTATCCCCCACATAAAAGATTTTGGGCTACTCTTTTGTAAAAAGTAGCCCCAGTGCTGTTTCCCTAGCCTTGGCAAAACTGACTGCCCTAGTTGCCAAAGCCGATAGGGATCCCCAAGGCTATAAGTAGATGCCAGCACAGTTTGATGTGTCGCCGTGAGTAACTGTAGCGCAGAAATATAGATCACAATTGATCAATTGTGATGGTATATCCTGCCTTATCCAGTGCTTTAGCTAGTTCGGTTTTGACATTTTCAACATTACCCGTAAAGGGAATGTAAATAAGCCCGTCTATATCGGAAGGCCTTTCCATTTCATCTGAATCTTTGAGCAGGATGACTACCCTATCTCGCCCCAATTTGGCAAGCACCATTCCAAGCTCGAGTACAACATTTTGGCGCGCTCGGAAAGCCTTCTTATCAGGTTGCCCTGCCCGATGCCCTTCGTCGTCTGGCGTAGCCAGAACTATGGCATACTGAGATAGTGAAGTGTAATGCTCGAGTTGTCCAATGATGGTTCGCCCCTCCGGCGAGTGCTCATCAAGTATCAGTGGCTCCAGCTTCCATTTTCGTAGCAAGCCTGCCAGTTGACCTTTCGCGGGTTCATCGCGTCCATAGACTATGAAAATTTCCTTTGATGCTTCCTTGCGGCCTGAAGTAGTTGCTGTGCAACCATCGAGATATTCTTCGACTTCTTTGTTGTTCCGCCCCTGAACGTTGTATTTGCCTGTGTCAAACACGTTAACTATCGCTTGGCAATCAAGCCGCAATTGCGTGCCTAAGCCATTACCAAGTCTCTTCTCCTCCACTATCACATACCCGCCTTTCCTCAAGAGTTCCCTCATAGTTTCCAGGCTCATCGGGTTCATTGATACACCTCCTAAAAGTGCTAAGTGCCGTTAAATGCCATCAAGAATTGATTATATCAGGGCGCGCCGCAACTCGCTACCCCCCAATATGATACATCTCCACCTTCCGACGCCCCGCCCGCAACTCATCCGTGAGCGACGCGCGCTCCTCAGAGTAGCGATCCGCTCTGACAGCCCACGCGCCCCGAATCACGCCCGCAAGCTCGGCGTCGGTCGCGCCATCGCGCATTGGCGCGCGCAGATCGGTGCCGCTAGTCCCGAACAGGCAGGTGAACAGGCTGCCCTCGGGCGATAGGCGCAGGCGCGTGCAGTCGCCGCAGAACGGCTGCGTTACTGATGCGATGACGCCGATTTCGCCGCCGCCGTCCGCGTAGCGCCAGCGGTTGGCTACCTCGCCGCGATAGTTCGGCTCGGCGGGGACAAGCGGCATTTCGGCGCTTATGCGCGCCACGATTTCGGCGGCGGACACCACTTCGTCCAGCCGCCAGCCGTTCAGGTTGCCCACATCCATATACTCTATGAACCGGACGATATGCCCCCGCTCGCGGAAGTGGCGCGCCAAGTCAACGATGGTATGGTCGTTGACGCCCCTTTGCACAACCGAGTTCACTTTGATGGGGCGAAAGCCCGCATCCTCGGCGGCGGCGATGCCCTCCAAGACGCGCTGAACGCCAAACCCTCGCCCGTTCATCTTGCGAAAGATGTCGTCGTCAAGCGTGTCCAGGCTGACGGTCAGACGCTGCAGCCCGGCGTTGCGGAGCGCGGCGGCTTTCTGCGGCAGCAGGTATGCGTTTGTGGTCATCGTCAGGTCGGCGATGCCCTCTATCGGCGCGAGTTGCGCTACCAACTTCTCTATCTCGCTGCGAACAAGCGGCTCGCCCCCCGTCAGCCGCGCCTTGACCACGCCCAGTTCGGCGAGGATGCGCGTTGCGCGGGCTATCTCTTCGAAAGTGAGCAGGTCGTTCTTAGGCAGAAACTGGTAGCGGTCGCCGAAGATCTCGGCAGGCATGCAGTACGAGCAACGGAAGTTGCAGCGGTCGGTGACCGAAATCCGCAGGTCGCGCAACGGGCGCCTGAACTTGTCAAGAATGGTGGCTGTTCGCGCGGGAGTGGCAGTGGCAGTCATATCACATATGCTCAAATAGGCAAGCCCGCGCCGCGAGCCTGCCTATCGTCCTATCCTATCGTGTAGAGGTTGCTTGACGAAAACGCCGTGTTTAGCTCAGCGTATCTTCGACGCTTTTCCTGAGGGCGCCGGGATTCGCGCCGACGAGCTGTTGCGACACCTTGCCGCCGTCGAAGATGAGCAGCGCGGGGATGCCGCGGATGCCGTAGTTGAGCGCCGTCCTGGGGTTGGAGTCCACATCCAGCTTGGTGAACTTCATCTTGCCGGCGTACTCCTCCGCGAGCTGATCCACCACGGGCGCGATAGCCTTGCAGGGCCCGCACCAGTCTGCCCAGAAGTCCACCAGCACGGGGGTATCGGCGTTAAGCACTTCGGCTTCGAAATTGCCGTCGGTAACTGCGATTGGCTTTGACATTAAATCCTCCGGATTGTGTTGTGATTATCGCCATATTGGGGCGATTCTTGGCGAGGGCAAAATAGCCGCAAGCCTACGACGGGCGCTCCTTGCGCTCAATCTCGCGCTCCTCCGCCTTGTGGCGCAGCGGGCGCCCCTTGTCGGGCGTGGGATCTTTCACCAGCCCGTAAATCTCGCGGCCCTCGTGTCCCTCAGGGAGATACTCGGTGATGGGCAAGCCGTCCTCATTCACGAACAGCAAGCAGTGGCAGTACTTGTATATCTGCATATCGTCGCACGCGCATATCCATGTGCGGTGCTTGATTTCCTCAGTCTTGTCCGGGTAAAAGCGGCAGGGGCATAGCGGCCTGCCTATCTCGTCGACGTTCTGGGCAAGCCCCAGTATCACCGATTCGGTGACGCCCTCGCCGGGGTGGACGGTTGTGCCGGACTTCTCGCAAAACTTCTCGACGAAAACGCGCATGCGCTTCATCGCCTTTTCGCTTGGCTGCTCTCGCGTGGACATCGGGGCCTCCTCTCTCGCTAACTGCGCTTGCCGCGCCCCAAGCCCAACGCCGGGGCGGCGCATCCGGTTGCCTAATCAGTGCCGCCTTGCGCCATACAGATGCAATGCGGGCGCGACCGCGGCGGCTACGGGGCGGGCTTGACGCTGGTGGGCGGTATAAGACTTGAACTTATGACCTCTACGATGTCAACGTAGCGCTCTTGCCAACTGAGCTAACCGCCCACGCTTTTACACAAGTCAATTCTAACAAAGCAAGGCGCTGTCGGTCAAGCCGCGCAATCCCGCCCGCCCCCACTTTCCCGCCCTTGCTCACACTAACTTGCCCTTGCTTACATAAACGCCTTATCATACTTATCACGGATAACGCGAGTTAGCGCGGCGTTCATCCTAATCGCCCGCCGCGCCGCAACCTCGCAATCCAATAATCTACGATAACGACAAGCAGAGAGGCGCATACGCATATGATTGAGCGACCCGAAAGGGCTATGGTTGTCATCCCGCATCCCGACGACGGCGAGGGCGGCGTGGGCGGCACGACCGCGAAGTGGGTGGCGGAGGGGACGGAGGTCGTGTTCGTGCTTTGCACAAACGGCGATAAAGGCACAAGCGACCCGTCTATGACGCAGGCGAAACTCGCCGCCGTCCGCGAGCGAGAGCAAGCCGCCGCCGCCGCCGCGCTGGGCGTCAAAGAGGTCATCTACCTGCGCTACGGCGACGGCGAACTGGAAGACACCAAAAAGTTCAGGGGCGAGCTGGTCAGAGCCATTCGCAAGCACAAGCCCGACGTGGTGTTCTGCACAGACCCGTTTCGCACCACATTCTACCTCCACCGCGACCATCGCATATCAGGCCAAGTCACCCTGGACGCCGTGTTCCCCTACGCGCGCGACTTTCTGCACTACAACGAGCATATCCAAGAGGGCTTGGAAACGCACAAGGTCGGCGATGTGCTGATGTGGGGAACGGAGCATCCCGACACTTTCATAGACATCACCGACACTATTGAGACCAAGATTGAGGCGCTGAAAAAGCACGACAGCCAAGTAGGTGGCGGGGGCAGGGATGTTGACAGATTTGTCAAAGAGAACGCGCAGCGGCAAGGCCAGCAGGCGGATATGACATACGCCGAGGGCTTTCGGCGCATCCAGTTCCGCCGCTAGGACATACCCTTAATATGAACTGGCACGACCTGCACGCGCACATCCTGCCCGGCGTGGACGACGGCCCCCAAACTATGCGCGAGGCGGTGGCTATGGCGCGCATCGCCGCCCAAAGCGGCACGCGCCTAATCGTCGCCACGCCCCACCGCAAAGATGTGACCGAGGGCGTGGGAGTGGATGGCCTGCGCCGCGTCATAGCCGAACTGCAACGGCACGTAACGGCGCAGGGCATAGACATTACGCTTGCGCTGGGGATGGAAAACCACCTTGACGAAAGCCTGCCCCAAGACGCCGCCGCCGGCATTGCGCTCACAATGAACGGCTCGCGCTATATCCTGGTAGAGATGCCGTTCTTCGGGGACATAAGCGAGCATCCATACGCGGAGGGCGCGCTGGCGGCGCTGCAAGCGCAGGGACTGACGCCCATCCTGGCGCATCCGGAGCGCATAGAGGCGTTTCAGCTACGGCCGACGCTGCTGGCGCGGTTCATCCGCGATGGCATGCTCAGCCAGATAACGCGCGGCAGCCTGCTCGGCCACTGGGGCGATCCCGCGCGCGAATTCACGCTGGATCTGCTGCGGTCGGGCTTGGCGCACATCCTATCCTCAGACACCCACGCGCCCATCCCGCCACGCACGCCTGAGCTTGGCGGAGCGCTGCAAATCGCCGCGGGCATAGTGGGCAAGGACGCCGCCCGCGCAATGGCAACCGACATCCCCCGCGCAATCGTACAGGACGCGCCACCCGCATCCCTAGCGGTCGCTTTGCGCGCCCTCTCGCCTAAGCGCGAACTCGCTACTCCAGCCAGCCGCTCATCTTCGTTGGCGTTATCGTAATCAGCCGAAATGTGAACTGCGCCAGCGCCTCGCGGATGTATGTTTCGCCCTCCTCGCCCTTGTAGTGAATCGCCATTTGGCGCACTTCGTCGGGTATGCCCTCGTCCGAAATCGCCGCCGTGCCGCTGACGATAACATAGCCGTAGGGTTCGCTATGCGTTGCGATTGAAAGCGCCACGCGCGGGTCATGCCGTATGTTTCGCAGCTTGACCGCCGTATGCTGCGAGAACACCTTGAGCGTCTCGCCGTCGTAGCGATACCACACCGGCGCGATGTGCGGCGATCCGTCCGGGTTTATAGTGGCGAGATCGGCGATGCGCGGCTCTCTCAGATATGCGTCTATCTGCTCAGGCGTCATTGTCATTATCAGTCTCCCGTGTTCGCTTGATAATCGGAGTTAGCTTGATAATCGACGCGCGCCGCCACCGCCGGGAATTTGGCGCACACTTCACTCCAGACCTGCTCGCTGATGCGCTCAATCGGCTGCGATGCGTCTATCACGCGCCACCTGGCGGGATCCGCCGCCGCCAAGTCCAAATACGCTTTGCGGACGCGCTCATGAAAGTCTAGCGGTTCGTCTTCAAACCTGCCGCCCTCCATATAGCGCATCGGCCTGCCTGTGTACTGATCAGGGACATCATCCAATGGCAAGCCATACTGCACGGGCCCCATACGCACCATGCCTTGTAGCGGCGTGATGTCTAGCAAGAATGTAAGCGCGGGCATGACGCCCTGGGTAGCGAATTCGTTAATGTATGCCACTTGCTCCGTGGACAACTCACGCCCGCCGCCTTGGTAGGCGACCGTGGAATCTACATAGCGATCAGCGACTACCACGGCGTCCGGTTGCTCTAAATACGGGCGTAGCAACTTGGTCACAAGCTCAGCGCGCGCCGCGGAAAATAGCAGCAGTTCGGCGCGTGGGGATATGGATGCGCCGCCCGGCAACCCGCGTTTCAGCCATCTGCGGATACGCCATCCAAGCTCCGTGGATCCCGGTTCGTGAATACAAAGCGAGTCAAGCCCAATACAGGAGAGGCGCTCATCCAAGATATTAGCCTGCGTGGACTTGCCGCTGCCCTCGCCGCCCTCAAACGATATGAACAGCGACATCGGCTACCGCCTGTACATAACGACATGGCGGTTGGGTTCGCGCCCCTCGCTGACGGACGATACGCCGTGCTGATTGGCTACCTTGTGCTGCAAGTAGCGTATGTACGCGGCTTGCGGCCCAAGATCCACCTGCGCCTCGCCGTCGTCGATGCGGGATGCGGCGCGCTCCGCCTCGTCTATGGCGTCCGAGTACTCGTCCTGCATCCGCGCGTCCTGCGACTGCTTACGCATCAGCGCTTGGACGAACTGCTGTATCTGCGCCAGCGTGTTCTTTCGCAGCACATACACCGGCTTGCCGCGCCGCTCTGCCATTTGCAGCGCCTGAGTGCTGCGCCGGTAGTAGTTCTTGGTAGTGAGCAGCATATCGGCGCGGTTCATATCCGCCACCACTTCCACCGGCGCGTTGATGCCGCGAACCGCCTGCATCAGTTTGCCCTTGTTGACGCCGTAAGGCAGGATGCTGACAGGCTTTGAGGGCGCATGATAGTCGTCGGCGACATCATCTTCGGGGATGGGCAGCGGCGCGGCGCGGCGGGCGCTTTCGCGGCCCCTGCTTTCGCGGCCTCCGCCGAACACCGCCGCCACGCCCGCGTTCACGCGCGACTGCTGCATCTGCCCGGCGTCGTCCATAGTCCTGAGCTGCGGCGATGTCGCGTTGCCGCGCAGCATCCTATCCACCACATCCGAAACGTCTTCGTGAACGATAACTTCGTTCCACCCCTGTATCTCAACTAGGATGTCAAACGTGGGCGGAGCGCGGCGCTCGCGCACGGTCTTTTGCGTCCCCCGACGGCGCGCCTCTATGTCCCCAAGCGTTACCGCCTCAACGCCGCCCACCAGGTCGGACAGCGTGGGGTTCATAATGAGATTGTCCAGCGTGTTGCCGTGCGCGGTCGCCACAAGCTGCACGCCGCGCTCGGCGATAGTTCGCGCGGCGTCGGCGTCCGCCTCAGTGCCAATCTCGTCGATGACTATGACCTCAGGCATATGGTTTTCCACCGCCTCAATCATAACCGCGTGCTGCAGCGCGGGAGAGCGCACCTGCATGCGGCGCGATCTGCCGATGCCCGGATGCGGGATGTCCCCGTCGCCCGCGATTTCGTTGGATGTGTCCACGATGATAACCCGCTTGCGGGCGTCGTCGGCTAGAACGCGCGCGATTTCGCGCAGCATAGTCGTCTTGCCCACGCCCGGCTTGCCCAGCAGCAACACGCTCCGGCCGCTTGTGACCAGATCCTCTATGATTCGGATAGTGCCGTACACCGCCCTGCCCACGCGCAGCGTCAGCCCAACGATCTTGCCCGCGCGGTTTCGCATAGCCGATATGCGATGCAGCGTGCGCTCAATGCCCGCGCGGTTGTCCTCGCCGAAAGCGCTGACGCTTTGGATGACCCGGCCAATGTCCGCCTCGCTAATCTCGTCTTGCGCGATGAATGAGCTTTCGCCCACAAAGCGCGCCTCCGGCAGACGCCCCAAGTCAAGCACGACTTCCAGCAGTTCATGAAGGTCATCGCGGGCGAGCAGCGGCTCGCGGATGTGGCGCGGCAGCGTGTCTATCAGCGACTGCAGATCGGTGTCCAATGTGGTATGCGGTAAGGTTGCTGTCAACAATGGGCGCTATCCGTCTCCTCGGCGTGTCTAATCTATGTCTATGGCTTGCGCTACTACTTTACCACACTTTTCATATTATAGCCGACGGGTTTTAAGTTATCAGTTAGCCATAAATTGCAAATTTCGGCTTGCAATCGTGGATGGCGGGCTAGGCAATTCGGGATTGTCACGGCGCGAACAATAACAGATCCCCTGTCTTAACGCGCTTAATGCGCCTAATGCGCTACCTAACGCAAGGACAGAGAGCGGGATTGTTCGCAACGATTATCCGCATCTAGCAAGAGCGTCAAGACTGCCCCGCAATGCGCGCGAAGAGCTGATGGATGCGGTCGTCGCCCGTGAGCTCAGGGTGAAACGCCGTCGCCAGAAACTTGCCTTGCCGCACAGCCACCGGACGCCCGTCCTCCAGCCTCGCCAGCACTTTCACAGACGCGCCCACGCCCGTAACCACCGGCGCCCGTATGAATACCCCGTGAAACGGCGCTCCGCCTATCTCTTGGAAATCCAGATCCGCCTCGAAGCTATCCACTTGCCGCCCGAAAGCGTTGCGGCTGACCTCTATGTCCATAAGCCGCAGCGGATCCGGGCGCGGATCGGCGAGCCTATCGGCAATCACAATCATCCCCGCGCATGTCCCCCAGACCGCCATCCCCTCCCGCGCCTTTTCGAGCAACGGCTCGCGGAACCCGTAGATGTCTATGAGCTGGACTATCGTTGTGCTTTCGCCGCCGGGGATAATCAAGCCGTCTAAGCCATCCAATTGGCTAGGCAGGCGTATCTCAGGCGCGTCAACGCCCAGCCGGTTCAGCGCCTGCCTGTGTTCACGGAAATCGCCCTGCACGGCGAGCGCGCCTATCGTGGTCAAGTTACCACCCTCTCACGGCGAGCTTTTCGTCTTCCGGCATCTTTTGAACATCAAGCCCCGGCATCGCCTTGCCCAAGCCCTTGGACACATCCGCCAATATGCCCGGATCGTTGTAGTGCGTGGTCGCCTTGACGATTGCGTCCGCCATAAGGTCGGGGCGCTCCGACTTGAATATGCCCGAACCCACGAACACGCCGTCCACGCCCAGCTGCATCATCAGCGCGGCGTCCGCGGGCGTGGCTATGCCGCCCGCCGCGAAGTTCACCACCGGCAGCTCGCCCGTATCGTGAATCTGCCGCACGAGCTCATACGGCGCCCCCATCTCTTTCGCGGTCGTCATAAGCTCATCCAAGTTCATATTTTGGATGCGGCGGATTTCCCCCAAAACCCTGCGCGCGTGCCGAACCGCCTCCACGATGTCGCCCGTGCCAGCCTCGCCTTTTGTTCGCATCATCGCCGCGCCCTCCCCGATGCGCCGCAGCGCCTCGCCCAGATCGCGGCAGCCGCACACGAATGGCACCTTGAAGTCGTGCTTGTCTATGTGATTCCTCTCGTCGGCGGGCGTCAGCACCTCGGACTCGTCGATGTAGTCAACACCCAGCGACTCCAGTATCTGCGCCTCTACGAAATGCCCGATGCGCGCCTTAGCCATGACGGGAATGGTAACCGCGTCGATGATTTCGGCTATCATAGATGGGTCCGACATACGCGCCACGCCGCCCGCCGCGCGTATGTCCGAGGGAACGCGCTCCAGCGCCATCACCGCAACCGCCCCCGCGTCCTCGGCGATTTTGGCTTGCTCGGCGGTGACCACATCCATAATCACCCCGCCCTTCAGCATCTGCGCCATCCCGCTCTTCACCAAGAAAGTGCCGGTTTCGGCAATCATATCAACAGTCATCTTGTCCCTCCTCTGTTGTCAGCGCCACAACTTTGTCAATCGGATTTGCCCTGTCTTACCTTAGCCATTCTTATCCATTGCATTGTAATTTGTAAGCGCGGGTTTCGCAACGAAAGAAATTTCCGTCCCGGCCCGCCCCGCGCTCACCCGTCCAGCGGGATAACGCTGTTCGCTTTGATGATGAGATAGACGTCCGCGCCCGGCCGCAGATCCAGCGCGCGCAGCGAACTGCGCGTAATCTCAACCACCACGCGCGCGCCGATGTCGGCATATACCATAACGCGCGCGTCTAGCGCGTGTATCTCGGTCACGCGCGCGCTGACGATGTTTAGCGCGCTAATGCCGCTCGGCATTTCGCGGGACAGGATAATATCCCCCGCGCGTATGGACAGCGTTACTCGCTCGCCCTGCGCCCGTCTCGCCCCCGCCGCCCACAGCCGCGCCGACCCGACCTGCAGCTCAGCAAGACCATCGCCATCCGCGCCATCGCCGCCGCCCCGAACCACGCGCGCCTCAAGCAGATTTTCCAGCGTGGCATAATCGGCAACGGCAGAAACCTGCGGCTGCACAAGCGCATCTATCGCCCGCCCAAAGCCAGCCGCCTTGCCCTCCAGCAGCGTCAGCGCGTCATCCGCAAGCGCGATTACCTCCGATAGCGAGTGCGATACATAAATCATCGGTATGCCAAGCTCGCGGCGGATGCTTTTGAGATAGCCGATGATAACGCCGCGCAGCCCGGCGTCAAGCGACGCCAGCGGCTCGTCCAGCAGCAGCAGGCGCGGCGATGTAGCCAGCGCCCTTGCCAGCGCCACCCGCTGCCGCTCCCCGCCCGACAGATTGCCCACGCCGCGATCCAACAGCCGCTCCAGCCGCAGCAACTCAGTCAGCCGCGCCGGATCTATCCGCCTATCCGCGCGGGGCGTCAGCCGGTAGCCGTAGCGAATGTTGTCAGCCACGCTCATATGGGGAAACAGCGCCGAGTTCTGAAACACATACCCGAACCGCCGCCTTTCGGGTGGCATATTCACGCCGCGCCGCGATGAGTATAGCGTTTCGCCCTCAAAAACGATTTCGCCCTCATCCGGCCGCGCAAGCCCCGCGATGCAGTTCAGCAACGTAGATTTGCCGCTGCCCGAAGGCCCAAACACCGCGGTGACGCCATCCCCAAACCGCCCCTCGCAGTCTAGCGCGAAATCGCCGAACCGCTTGCGGACGCTGAATCTCATCAGCGGATTGCTCATATCCCGCTAACCTCGCTTTGAGCGCTCTAACAGCCGGTTGTGCGCCAGCAGGGTAGCCACCGCAAGCGCCACCGACACCGCTATCAGGCGCAGCGCCAGCGCGTCATCCCCCAGCTGCACGCGCGAGAATATCGCCAGCGGCAGCGTCTGCGTCTTGCCGGGAATGTTGCCCGCCACCACGATAGTCGCGCCGAATTCGCTTATCGCCCGCACGAACCCCAGCAGCGTCCCCGCGAGTATGCCCCGATACGCCAGCGGCAGCGTTATCGTGAGCGCCACCCGCAGAGCGCCCGCCCCAAGACTTCGCGCCGCCATCTCAAGCCGCTCGTCCACGCCGTCCATAGCGATCATAACCGCCCGCGCCATCAGCGGGAACGACACCACCGCCGCCGCCAGCGCCGCCGCGAACCAAGTGAACACTATCTCTACGCCCAGATAGCGACTGAGCGGCCCGCCCACAGGCCCATTGTTCCCCAGCAACAGCAACAGCAAATAGCCCACCACTACCGGCGGCACTGCCAGCGGCAGCGAAACCAGCACATCCATAAGCAGCCTGCCCGGCACCCTGCGCTTGACGATGAGCCAGCTCACGCACAGCGCGATGGGCAGGTTAAGCGCGGTGGCGACCAGCGCCACTTGCAGCGTCAGCCCGACTACTTGCAGCATATCCGCGCCCTAGTCAAGCGGCGTAAAGCCATGCTTGCGAAATATGCGCTTGGCGTCCTCGGATTGCAGAAAATCCAACAGCGCCCGCGCTCCCTCGCGGTTTTCGGATGCGCCCACCGCGGCGGCGGGATACACCACCGCGGGATAGGCGTCCGCAGGCACAATGTCAAGCGCCGCAAGATCAGGCGCGATGCGCGCGTCCGTCTGATACACGAAAGCGGCGTCCGCATTGCCCGTCTGAACATACGCCAGTATCGAGCGCACATCGTTGCCGATAACCAAGCGCGGCTGCAGCGCCTCCCACAAGCCGAGGTTTTGGAGCGCCGTCTTGGTATAGTTGCCGGCGGGCGAAATATCGGGATCGGTAATCGCTATGCGGCTAATGCCGGGCGCGGCTACAAAATCGGCTATCGTTGCGGGTAGATCCGACTGAGGCGAGGCTGCCAGCACAATGCGGTTGGACAGCAACATCACGGCGGCATCCGGCGCGATATGCCCGCCCTCTTGCAAAAAATCCATAGGCGGCTTGCCGGCGGCCACATACACATCCGCGGGCGCGCCGCTTGCGATCTGCTGCGCGAGCGCCTGCGAGGGCCCGTAGCTCACCGCCACTTTCGCGCCGCTCGCCGCCTCGAACGCCGCGGCGACCTCCGCCATGCTATCGGTCAGGCTCGCCGCCGCGAACACCAGCAACTCATCCGACGCGCCGGATTGCCCGGCGCAAGCCGCGCACAGAAAAGCGCACAGCGCCAGCGCCGCCATTGCAATGCGTTTGCATCTAATCATCGGCAAGCATTATCGCACTAGCGCAAAGCCTATGACAATGGGAATAGCCGGCCATGTATTCTCAGTGTGCAGTGCTTATGGATTTGAGGGACTGGTTTAGGCGCCCCTCGAACACTATCGCCAGCAGATGTTTCAGCATATCCACGCTCTTTGTATAGCCCTTTGTACGCCTCACAAGCCTGTTCAGCTTGCTCCTCAACTTGGAGTGTAGCCCCTCATTCCAGTTCACCTCTCCGCCCTTGCCTACCACATGCCTGTCCCGAGGCAACCACTCGTACACAGGATATGCGTCGGCCTCGTACTTATCCGCGCCCGGCAACCTATCCAGCAAGCGCGAAAACGCCGACAAGTCCCTGCCGCCCACTTCATACATCCGCCAGTGGACGCCATCCCGCTCTTTCACCACAGCAGTCCATATCCATAGGTCTTTGCGCCGCTCGCCTCGTCTGACTTTCCAGTATGTCCACATCTCATCAAACGCCACAATAGACGCGCGGACGCTATCCCGCCGCCCGCTTGTCCGCCACGCTAGAAAGCGCGTCAGACGCTCTTGCGCCAATGCCCCCTTTTTTTGACCCACTCGCTTACCGTGGGCACGCTCGCGCCTATTACGCGCGCTGTCGCCGATAGGCTCATTCCCTCGGCGCGCATCTTCACCGCTTGTTCCTTCTGGGCATCGGTGAACCGATGCTTTGCGCCCTCTTGATGCTTTTTGCCGCACTGGTTGCACTTGAACTGCTGCTTGCCGCGCGAGTGTCCGTCTTTCTTGACCCAGTTTGAGCCGCATTTCGGGCATAGCGCATCATGTCTGTACACTCTCGGTTTCGCCATAGCGCCACTTGTCTTTCACTTGTTCCGGAGCGGTTTAGGGCAAGCATATCATATTAGCCCTGCATCCTGCGAATACCATCCTCTACGGTAGCGTTTCTTTTCAGGTGGTTTTGAGGATTTGGCAACTTACCCTCCAACTTATAAAGCAGGTGGTTATGGCAAAGCCGTCCAACCGGCTGCAACGATAGAGATACTCAACCACCTAAATGGAAACGCTACTCCCCAATATATTCCTATTGCCAATCCGCCAACGCAATGTTACCCTCTTTGCAATATCGGCAACATCGCCAATATGTATGAGCAATAAGGAAACCGCATTGCTCAATAAATTGACATTAACCGGATACGCGGCGGCGATACCCGACCTGTGGCGCAAGCCCATCTACTACGGGTATTTCGTGGCGGCGGCGGGCTTCTTCGCCCTGTTCGTCTCTATGGGCGCGCGCAACGGATTCGGCGTCTTCATTGAAACTATGGAGGCAGACCGCATCTGGGAAAACCGCTCCGAAATCTCTTTCGTCATCGCCGTTGGCACGATGGTCAACGCCATCACCCAGCCATTCCTAGGCAGGCTCTACGACCGCTACGGCGCGCGCTCAGTCATATCCTTCAGCCTGCTTGTGCTTGGCCTGTCCACCCTCACCCTATCCCTATCCGGCAGCCTCCCCGACTTCGGCATTGACTTCGGTTTCTACCACATATCCTCCTCCCTGCTGTATATGATCCTCATATACGGCGTCGTTATGTCCACCGCCTCCAGCGGCGTTTCGCTGGTCACCGTTCATTCCGTCCTATCCAAATGGTTCTACCGCAAGCGCGGCATAATGCTCAGCCTTGCCACCGCCGGAACGTCGCTTGGCGGCTTTCTGCTAGTCCCCTTCACCAGCTCCCTAATCTACGCCGCCAACTGGCGCTACGCCTGGGTGGTTCTAGGCCTATTCGTGCTGCTGCTCGCCCTCCCCCTCGTCCTAGTCGTTATGCGAAACACCCCCGAAGAGGTCGGCGAAACCCCCGACGGCGACCGCGCCCCAACCGGCGGCGCATCCCCCTCCTCGCGCAACGGCAGACACCGCGCCGTCAGCGCCACCCGCGCCCCCCTTGAAACCGACCGCTGGGCGAGCGCCCTCAGATCCCCCCCGTTCCTGCTGCTTTCGGGCGCGTACTTCGTCTGCGGCGTTACCACCATCATCATCAGCGCCCACTACGTCCCCTTCGCCCTTGACTTGGGCATATCCCCCGCGGTGGCGGCTTGGGCATTCTCATATATGCAGCTGCTAAACTTCGTCGGCGTAATCGTAGTCGGCGTCCTGTCCGACCACTTCAGCCGCAAAAACCTGCTCGGCACAATCTACTTCATCCGGTTCCTAGCCTATGTGATGCTGGTAATCCCCGGCTTCGCCTCAATGCTCTGGGGCGTATCCATACCCCCCTTCATCGGCATATGGGGCTTCGCCACCCTAGCCGGAATGTCTTGGATAGCCACGCCCCCGCTCACAAGCTCCCTCACCGCCGACATCTACGGCGTCAGGCACATCGGCACGCTAAACGGCCTCGCCACTATGTCCCACCAGATAGGCGGCTCCATCAGCGTCTTTATGGCGGGCGTCCTCTACGACCTCACCGGCGCATACGAAATCCCATTCGCCATAGCCGGCGTAACCCTGCTAGGCGCCACCCTCGCCAGCTACGCCGTCAAAGAGCGCCGCTTCTCCATACGCTACCAGCCCGCCCCCGCCGCAGCCACCGCATCAGCGAGAGAGGCCGACTAATGCCCCCCCTGCTAACCGTCGCCCTTCACCACTCCGAGCCCGGCGACCCCGTCCTGCTAGACTGGATCCGCCACATCATAGACAACCTGCTAGGGCTAGGCCCCTTCGCCAACATCATCCTGCTAGGCTTAATCATAGTGGCAATCCCCACCGCCATAATGATCGCCTTCCTAATCCAACGCGCCAAGCACTACTCTTAGCCGCCGCAATCGCCCACTGCAACCCTCGCATCACCCCAACCCCAACTGCCGCGCCCCCTTATCGCCATCCGGCCACACCCTCACCTTCCCATACACCCCGTCATACCCCGGCTCAATCACAATATCCCCCCTCCGAACCCGATCAACCCCCTCAGCGATACGCTCCCCCCCAACCGCCGCTATATCCCCAACCATCGCCTCTGTCAAGACATACAACTCGCTCCCCAACTCCTCCACCAGCCGCATATACCGCCCCTGAACGCCCTTAGTATTCACGCCCCTTCCCACACTCTCCGCAACAATCTGCTGCAACCCCACCAACGACCTAAACGGCGGCCGACCCTTGCCGCCACCACGATCCAACCCATCCACACCCGCCTGCCGTCGCGCCAACATATCCACCCGCTCCAACACCCCCGCCGTCAAACGCCCGCCGCACTCCGGACACCGCCCGCCCACATCCAGCGCATCCTCCGGCGACAAACTAACCCCGCACCTGCGATGCCCCGAATTATGATACTTCCCCTCTTGCGGAAAGAACTCCACCGTATAAGCAATCCCCTGCACATCCAACGCCGCCCGCAACCCGTCATAACTCAGTTCCCCGTCAATCACCGTCAACTCCCGCCCCATCTTAGGCAGCGAATGCGCGTCCGAAAACGAAACGATGCTCACATCATCCAATTCGGGAACGCGCCAATTCATAGCCGGATCGCTTGACAGCCCCGTCTCTATCGCCCGGATATGCGGCGCGAGATCCCCAAAGCACTCCCCCAGCGAATCAAACCCCGACCTTTCCCCGTACACGCCGAAATGCGGCGTCCATGCGTGCGCCGGTATCAGCATCATTCGGTCGTCTATATCAAGCAGCAACCCCAGCAGCTCGCGCGGCGTCATACGCAGCGTCGGCCGCCCGTCCGCCGCCAGCGCCCCCTTGCCCGCCAGCGCCGCGTTCACCCGCTCAGCCACCCCGATGCACGGCGCGAACACAAGCATATGCGCGCGCCGGCGCCTGCCCCCCTGCATCCCGCTGCAGTTCACCTCAGTCCCTATCACAAACCGCGCGCCGCCGCGCTCATACAGCCCATTCCCCAGCGGCGTCAGCGCCCGCTTGGTCTCAGCGAACCAAACCGGATGCGTAAAATCCGCGCTCGCCAGCAGATCTATCCCCTTCACCCGCGCCCAGCGCGCCATATTGTCAAAAGTCAACTGCTTGCTTGTAGCGCGGGCGTATGGCGAATGTAGATGCAAATCCGCCGCGTAAATCATATCGCCCCCATCACGCCGCGCGGTTGCCAGGCTGCACAAAGAGGACTGCGCCGGGCGAACCGCGCTGAATGGCGTAGCAACGCGCCCCGCCTACCCAAACAACCCCTCCCGCTGAAACACATCCGCCAATATCGCAACCCCATCCCTAATCTCTTCCGGCGTATTATGGCTATAAGTCAGCCGCACATAGTTGTTCCGGTCCCGCCCCGCGCGATATATCCCGCCCGGATTATACTTGACGCCCGCCTCCACCGCCCCATCCAGCGCCCCCCAGCCGTCCGCGCCCTCAGGCAGCCTCACCCACGCCATCATCCCCCCATGCGGCGTCCCCCATTCGCACGTCGCCGGGAAATTCTCACCCAGCGCCCCCAGCAGCGCATCCCGCCGCGCCAGCAGCGCCCGCCGCACGCTCTCCACATGCGCCGCCTTGTGATTGTGCAGATACTCAGAGATCATCATCGTCGCCAGCTGACTCGGATTGCCCCCCCACAACACATCCTGCACCTGCTGCGGCGCCACGCAAAACCCCACGCGCAGCCCGCAGCCCATCAGTTTCGTGTACGACGACACATATATCACCAGCCCGCCGTCATCCATCCCCCGCATCGCCGGCGGCAGCGGCTCGCCGTCTATCCGAAAATCGGCATACGACTCGTTCTCTATAATCGGTATCTCATTCTCAGCCGCGATCCGCAGCATCTGAACCCGCCGCTCAACGCTCAGCGTCGCCCCCGTCGGGTTCTGATACACCGGAATCGTGTATATCAGCTTCGGCTTCTTCCCCCGCGCCGTCAAATCCCTGACCGCCTGCTCCAGCGCGTCCGTGTTCATCCCATCCCCGTCCGACTCTATGTGAACCACCTCAGCCCGCTTCTCAAGCAGCATCTTCAGCGTCCCCGAATAGGTGAACTCCTCCGCTATCACCACATCCCCCGCGTCCACGAAAGCGTCCACCAGCTTGCGGATAGCCCCCCCAGCGCCGTCCGTCAGAAAAATATCATCCAGATCCACCTCCGCCCCCCGCTTGTCCCGCAGCTCCGCCGCTATCAGCGACCGCAGCCCCTCATGCCCCTTAGCTCCCGGATACCCCGCCAGCGACGCCGCCTCCCGCGCCAATATGCTGCCCATAGCCTCCGCGTACTTCCCCCCGTCTATGCACTGCGGCACAGCGTTGGTCACCGAGAAGATATGCTTGACATCCGCCCCCAATCCCGCCGGCATATCCACCGCCGCGGGCAAATTCTTGGAAAATATCCCCGAATAGTCCATTCTGTCCCCCTCCGCGTATCGCAATATCGTTACATTCGTGATTATCTGCTATATTAGGGATGCTGAGGCGCAAACCGCCGCGCCCTATCGCGCTGATTGTGTCACTTTTACAGCCATTATAGCCCTTTATAACAAGAGGGCAAGCGAATTGCCGCAAGGAGGCTGCCCCGCTATGGCAAGATACATCCTGCTAATCACCCTAACCCCCGAAGGCCGCGACAAAATCCTAGCCGACTCCAACATCATCCTGCGCGCCGAATCCGACATCGCCGCCCCAGACGCCAGCATCCTAGGCCTCTACGCCGTCCTGGGCAGCATAGACTTCGTCGCCATTATGGAGGCAGACGACAACGAGGCCGCCGCCCGCTTCGCCCTAGAACTCGGCGCGTCAGCCGGCCTCCACACCACAACCCTCCCCGCCATTTCCATAGCCCGCCTAGGCGCGGAAAACGTCGCCCGCGCCGCCGAGGCCGAAATCCCCACCCAGCGCCGCCAAACTTGATTGCCTGCCGCCGGCCCCTGCTTGCAAGCGCCGGCGGCATCAAGCATCACCGCAGGATATACGCCGCCGGCCACGCGCTTGCGACCACCGGCGGCATTAGCGTTATCGCAGGATGTACGCCGCCGCCAGCCCGCGCAACTCCCACCCTTACAGCGGCAAATGCACCTTCTCCCCCGACTGCGCGCTCAGCGTAACCGCCTCCGTGAACTCCATATACCGAACCCCGTCCGCGAAGTTCGTGTGCGTTATCTCCTCAACCCCCCGTATCGCGTTGATGAACTCCTCCTCTACCCGCCAATCCCCCTGCTTTTCGGCCGGAATATCTATCTCAGCCATAGCGCCGTCATCTCGCCGCCCGCCCAGCAGCCGCATCCCCGGCGACTCCACGAACAGCGTCCCATCGCTCCCGAACAGCCAAGCCCCATTCGTCGGCGAATGCCCCGTAACCGCGCTCATCCGGATATGCAGCAGCGGCCCCGAGTACATCTCGCACAGCACCTCTATGTGATCCGGAATAGTAATCACCTGCGCGTTCCCGTTCCCGTCCGCCCTGCTCTTCACATGAACCCGCGTCAGCGCCTGTACGCTCTGCGCCGGCCCAACCCACCGCATCATCGCCTCATACCAGATCCCCATCTGCATTATGTTGTACCCGCTGAAATCGCGGTTGTGCCGCCAGTGAAACGGCGCTTGCGGCGTCACGAAACCCGCCGGGTGCATCGTCCGGTCGTTCACCACCAGATTGACCGAATACACCTCCCCCAGGTAATCGTTGGCGATAAGCTCCTTCACCGTGCTGTCCACCCGCAGCGTCATCGGCGAGGGAACGATCTGCGTAACCAGGTGCGGCGCGAGCCGAGATGCGTCCAGCATTTCCCGCGCCTGCGCCGCGTCCATCGCCATCCGCGCCTCGGTCTGCACATGCTTGTCCGACTCCAGCGCCGCCAGCACCATATCCCTGTGCATATACGGCCACGTCCCGATGCAGATGGCGTCCGTATCATCCGCCTCTATCAGCTCCACCCAATCGTCATACACCTCCGCCAGCCCGTGCTTATCCGCGATGCGCTGCCCCGACGCCCGGCTGCGATTAGCCACGCTCACCAGCTCCACCCCCTCTATCGCCTTAAACCCCGGAATATGCCTAAGCTCGGTATTCCCGCCCGCCCCCACAAATCCTATCCTGATAGTATCTGCCATCTGCCAACTGCTCCTCTTGCTTTACCCTGAATTCGGTCGCCGCTTTGTCGCCGTTCTTTTAGAGATAAGCGCGCCTGCCGCGCCCACAGATTATAGGCTACAAACCCGCAATAAGTCCAATTGCCGCTTGCCTTGATCCCTTATCCCTATGCTTGAACCCGCCCATCCATACCCAAAAGTTTTTTGCTACTTTTTTCCTAAAAAAGTAGAGTCCCCCCGTCCATTGTCAGCCCTACGCCCCCATATGCTATAATCCCCCTCACAATGACGCCAACAATCCCCAACCTCGCCAAACTGCGGCGCTCCCCCATCCTGCCCCTACTCGTCCTGCTGCTAACGCTATCCAGCGTGTTCATATTCAGCAACGAGCGCGGCCACTTCTACCGCTACGGCACGCACGGCCGGAACAGCGGCCACTACATGGCGCTAATCGCCAACATATCCCTTGAAAACCGCTTTCTTGGCTACTACCACCAAAGGCTGGTATCCGACGACGGCGCAACCCAATACGAACTATACAACCGCTTTCCCATCGGCGGATTCGTCCTGACCAAACTCGCCACCCTCCCATTCGGCGGCAGCCTATCCGCCCAGCTCTACGCCGCCCAAACCACGATGCTGCTATTCTACGCCGCCGCCGCGCTCATGGCATACCTAGCCCTAAGCCGCCTCACCGGCCGCCCCTGGATAGCCCTCGCCGCCACCCTGCTCGCCTTCTCCTCGTTCTTCCTTCTCTACTACAGCGATATGATATGCACCGAAACCTCGCCCTCCCTCTTCGGCGTGATGCTTTCATTTCACGGCATGGTCGTATTCGCCCAAGAGCGCCGCTTTCCCCAACTGCTCCTCAAATCCTGCGCCGCCCTGCTGCTCGGCTGGCACGTCTTTGCCCTGCTGCTGCCCTTTATCATCATCGGCGCATCCGCCGAGCTAATCGCGGCCCTGCGCTCCCCCGCCCCGGCCGCATCCCTCGCGCAATCCCTGCTATCCCGCGCCCGCCGCTCGGCGTCCGCCATGTTTCGCAACCAATACCTGCTGCTCGGCGTCGCAACCTTCGCCTTTGGCGCATCCCTCCTATCATACAACTTCGCCAACGAATACCGCGCCTTTGACGGCAGAGTCGCCCTAACCGAACTCCCCTCTTTCACATCTATGATCCGCCGCAGCACCGGCAACCTAAACGAGGCGTTTGAGGCCGATCTTGGCGCGCCCCTAAGCGAAATCTGGCCCTGGGGCAGGGTCATTGAGCAGCAATTCAATCGCATAGGCGTAATGTCCGCGCCCTACGCGCTGCCCCTGCCCGGCTACGCAATTACGCGCGGCCCCGAATTCGATCTGCACTGGGCGCTCGCCGGCATAGCCGTATTCGCCGCCTGCGGCATCGGCATAGAGTTCACCCGCCGCAAAATCCTATGGGCTACCCTAGCCTTCTACGGATTCTTCTGGGCTGTCCCCTTCCGATTCAACATAGTCTTTCACGAATTCGAGGCGCTGCACTACATCGGCATGCCCCTCACCTTCTTCGCCTTCGCCCTGCTGTGGCTGCGCCGCCAATCAAGCGACCGGCTGATAATGCTCGCCGCCGCCGCCGCCGTGTTCGTGTTCGCGTTTGCCGCGTATCAGATTTCCCAATTAGGCTACCACCCGGACGACCACGCCCGCCAAACCCGCGAGCTCGCCGACTTCGACGCCATCCGCCCCATCACTGAGGACAAAATTGTCTATGTCCCGCCGCCCTTCAAAAATCCCAAAGCCGTAGGCAGCCGATACGCCGAAGACTTCTACCTCTCAGGCAGCGTCCTAATTATAGACGGCAACCTGCGCCAATACGCCGACTACTTCATCAGCAACCAGCGCCTGCCCGGCACCGAAACCCTCACCCCTCAAAACCGCGAGGTATTCCTATACCGCCAAGCCGACTTCACCCAATGGCATCAAAACGCCCTAGCAGGTGCCGCAGGCCCCCTCATCCGCGAAAACTTCAACGTCTACACCCGCGAAAACGCCGTCCTATTCAGCAAGCAAAATTGCAGCGAACAAGACTTTGAGTCAAGATTCATCCTGCACATATTCCCCTCCGACCCCGAAGACCTGCCCGCCATCCGCAGGCAGCACAGCTTTGACGGCCTAGACTTTCACTTCGACCGGCGCGGCGTCCGCCTCGGCGACGACTGCCTGGCGTCTATAGAACTGCCCCCATACCCCATCGGAGTCATCCGCGCCGGCCAAAAATCCCTCGCCGGCGGTATGCTGTGGCGGGAGGACATCCCCCTAGCCCGCCATCGCGCCCTCTACCGCCAAGAAGACTTCCCCCGCTGGTATGACGCCGCCCTAGCCGACGCCGCAGGCCCCCTCGCCCGCGAAAACTTCGACATCTACACCCGCCAAAACGCCATCCTATTCGGCAAACAAAACTGCAGCGAGGACGACTTCAACGCAAGACTAATCCTCCACATCATCCCATCCGACCCGGCCGACCTGCCCGCCGCCCGCCAACAGCGCGGCTTCGCCAACCTGGACTTCCAATTCAACCGCCGCGGCATCCGCATAGACGACAAATGCCTCGCGTCCATACCCCTGCCCGACTACCCCATCAACATCATCCGCGCCGGCCAAAAAGACCCCGACGGCAATGTCCTATGGCAAACCAACCTCCCCCACACCCTCGCAATCGGCGACGCAAAAATACCCCTATACCGCCAATTCGACTTCGCCCGCTGGCACGAAACCGCCCTCGCAAACGCCACCGGCCCCATCGCCCGCGAAAACTTCGACGTATATTTGCGCCAAAACGCCATCCTATTCGGCAAACAAAACTGCGCCGAACAAGACATTGACGCAAGGCTAATCCTCCACATCATCCCCGCTAACCTTACAGATCTTCCCGTCGCCCGCCAACAGCACGGCTTCGCCAACCTAGACTTTCGCTTTGACCGCAACGGCATCCGCATAGACGACAAATGCTTGGCGTCCATACCCCTGCCCACCTACCCCATAGCCGCCATCCGCGCCGGCCAAAAAACCCCCGACGGCGCGACCCTATGGCTAACCGAGCTCCCCCTCGCCCCCGAAATCGGCGGCGAGCGCATCCCCTTTGACCTGCCGCAATTCCTATCCCAGCCCGGCGAACCCGCCGCCCAATCCGACTTCAACCTATACCTCCGCGACAACCTAATCATCTACCACAAACCCGACTGCCGCGCCGAACACACCGAGCCGCGCTTTCTGCTCCACGTCATCCCCGCCCGGCGCGCCACCGCCGCCCGCGCGGATAACGCCTTCGCCAACCTAGACTTCAACTTCACCAACAACGGCGTCTGGTCTGCATCCGGCTGCACAGCCTTCGCCCAACTCCCCGCCTATCCCATAGCCACAATCCGAGCCGGCCAACACGCCCAAGGCAAAGCCCTATGGCGCGTAGAATTCGCCCCTTAGCTTATCCCCCGCTTGACACGCCCCCAATCCCCCCGTAACATTCGCGCCACACAACAACATCCGCGGCAAGAAATGACGCCAACCATCCCCAACCTCGCCAACCTGCGACGCTCCCCCATCCTGCCCCTCCTCGTCCTGCTGCTAACGCTATCAAGCGTGTTCGCATTCAGCAACGAGCGCGGCCACTTCTACCGCTACAGCACGCACGGTGTAATCAGCGGCAACTACATGGCGATTATCGCCAACCTATCCCTTGAAGATGGATTTCTTGGCTACTACCACGAAAGGCTAGTATCCGACGACGGCGCAACCCAATACCACCTAAACAACCGCTTTCCCCCAGGCGGATTCATCCTGACCAAACTGGCTACCCTCCCATTCGGCGGCAGCCTATCCGCCCAGCTCTACGCCGCCCAAACCGCGATGCTGCTATTCTACGCCGCCGCCGCGCTTATAGCGTACCTATCCCTCAGCCGCCTCACAGGCAGCCCCTGGATAGCCCTCGCCGCCGTCCTGCTCGCCTTCTCGTCGTTCATAATGCTGTACTACGGCGATATTATATGCACAGAAGTCTCGCCCTCTTTCTTCGGCGTGATGCTGACCTTCCACGGCATAGTCGTCTTCGCCCAAGAGCGCCGCTTTCCCCAACTGCTGCTCAAATCCTGCGCCGCCCTGCTGCTAGGCTGGCATGTCTATGCCCTGCTGCTCCCCTTCATCATCTTCGGCTTGACCGCTGAGCTAATAGACGCATTTCGCCCTCCCCCGCGATCCCCACTATCCCGCGCCCGCCGCCTTGCATCCGCCCTGTTCCACAGCCGCTGCCTGCTACTCGGCGCGGCAACGCTGGCATTTGGCGCAACCCTGCTAACATTCAACTTCGCCAACGAATACCGCGCCCTTGACGGCGAAACCGCGTTCACCGAGCTGCCCTCTGTCGAATCTATGCTCAGACGCGGCGCGGGTATCCAAAGCGATGATCAAGAGGCTGAGCTTGCCCCGCCTTTGAGCGAAATATGGCCACTGAGCAGGATAATTGAGCAGCAATTCTATCGCATAGGCATAATGTCCGCCCCATTCGCGCTGCCCGGCTACGAAAGCGCGTGGGAAATTGAATTCAGGCAGCGCTGGGTAATCGCGGGCATAGCCGCATTCGCCGCCTGCGTCACAGCGCTGGCGTTCACGCGGCGCAAAATGCTATGGGCTACCCTAGCGCTCTACGGATTCTTCTGGGCGCTGCCGCTGCGATACCAGGTAGTCTTTCACGAATTCGAGGCAATGCACTACATCGGCATACCCCTCATCGTCTTTACGTTTGCGCTGATGTGGCTGAGCCGCCGGTCAAACGACCGGCTGACGCCGGTTGCCGTCGTCGCCGCCGCGCTCGTGTTCGCGTTTTCGGCGTCTCTGATTGCCCGAATAGGCTACCACCCCGACGACCACGCCCGCCATACCCAAGCGCTCGCCGACTTCGACGCCATCCGCCCCATCACGGACGGCAAAATTGTATACGTCCCGCCGCCGTTCAGAGATCCCAAAGGCATAGGCGGCCGCTCCTCCGAAGACTTCTACCTCGCAGGCAGAGTCATAGTCATAGACGGCAATCTCACCGAGCGCGCCGACTTCGTCGTCAGCGCCCGGCGCCTGCCCGCCACCCAAACCCTCACCCCCCAAAACCGCGAGGCGTTCCTATACCGCCAAGCCGACTACGCCCGCTGGCACGAAACCGCCCTCACAGACGCCGCAGGCCCCCTTGCCCGCGAAAACTTCGACATCTACACCCGCCAAGACGCCATCCTATTCAGCAAGCAAAACTGCAGCGAACAAGACGCCAACGCAAGATTCATCCTGCACCTCTTCCCTACTGATCCCGCCCATCTGCCCGCCGCCCGCCAACAGCGCGGCTTCGCCAACCTAGACTTTCGCTTTGACCGCCGCGGCATCCGCCTAACCAACGACTGCCTTGCATCCATCCCCCTGCCCACATACCCCATAGACACCATCCGCGTCGGCCAAAAAACCCCCGACGGCGCGACCCTATGGCAAACCAACATCCCCATCGCCCTCCACCGCTCCCTCTACCGCCAAGCCGACTTCCCCCGCTGGTACCAATCCGCCCTAGCCAACACATCGGGCCCCATCGCCCGCGAAACCTTCGACATCCACCTCCGCCAAAACGCCATCCTATTCGGCAAACAAAACTGCAGCGAGGACGACTTCAACGCAAGGCTAATCCTACACATAATCCCCGCCAATTCTGAGGACATTCCCGCCGCCCGCCAACATCACGGCTTCGCCAACCTAGACTTCCAATTCAACCGCCGCGGCATCCGCATAGACGACAAATGCCTCGCGTCCATACCCCTGCCCGACTACCCCATCAACATCATCCGCGCCGGCCAAAAAACCCACGACGGCGCGACCCTATGGAAAACCAACATCCCCTTCGCCCAAACCCCCAACGGCGCCCCCATCCCTTTCAACATCCAACAATTCCTAACAAACCCCGGCGAACCAATCGCCCGCGCCGACTTCAACATCCACCTCCGCGACAACCTAATCATCTACCACAAACCCGACTGCCGCGCCGAACACACCGAGCCGCGCTTTCTACTCCACGTCATCCCCGCCAAGCGCGCCACCGCCGCCCGCGCCGAGAACGCCTTCGCCAACCTAGACTTCAACTTCGCCAACAACGGCGCCTGGTCTGCATCCGGCTGCATCGCCTTCGCCCAACTCCCCGCCTACCCCATAGCCGCCATCCGCGCCGGCCAACACGCCGCAGGAAAAGCCCTCTGGCGCGTAGAATTCGCCCCTTAGCCTATCCCCCGCTTGACACGCCCCCAATCCCCCCGTAACATTCGCGCCACACGACAACATCTGCGACAAGCTGCGACGCGAAAGGAGCCGGCTATGGTTGACATCATCATTCACGGCGGACAAGTCGTAACCCCCGCGGGCGTGGGCGATTGGGATGTAATCGTTCACGGCGAAAAAATAGTCGCCGTAACCGAACCCAACGCCTTCACCGACCACGCCGCCAAGCGCATCGACGCCGCCGGCAAAATCGTAGTCCCCGGCGGCATCGAGCCACACGCCCACATCGGCGGCCCACGCCAGCCGGAACGCTCCGGCGCCGAACCCGTCTCACTCGCCGCCGTCCACGGCGGCACCACCACCGTCCTTGACTTCGCAAACCAAATCCCCGGCCACGACCTCCGCCACGCCCTTGACGAGGCAGCCGACCGCTGGCGAAACAGCGCCTACACCGACTACTCATACCACCCCATCTTCACCAACGGCGCGGACGCCCGCTCCATCAACCAAATCCCCGAACTCGTCCAAGACGGCTTCGCCAGCTTCAAAGTCTTCACCACCAGCATCCGACCGCCAAGCCCCCAAATGCAAAACAACAAAACCGACTTCGGCACGCTCGCCGCCATTATGGACCAAATCGCCCCTAGCGGCGGCATCCTAATGATCCACTCCGAAGACGACGACATGGTCTTCTACAACTACGACCACGCACACGAGCGCGGCTGGTGGGACTGGTGGAATATGCACCACATCCACGACAACCTATCCGAAGACGTATCATTCCGCCGCGCCATCCGCCTCTCCGAAAACAAGCGCTGCCCCGTCTATTTCGTCCACGTCAGCGCCCACGAAGGCGTGGACGCCGTAGCCGAGGCGCGCAAAAAAGGCATGCCCATCTACGGCGAAACCCTCCACAACTACGCCTGCTTTAACGCGCTAAATTACCGCGAAAACTTCGGCATGAAATACCACACCTACCCATCCCTCAAACAGCCCGAAGACGCCGACTCCCTCTGGAACGGCCTGCTAGACGGTACCCTATCAACCATCGCCACCGACCTAGTATCCACCACTTGGGAAGAAAAAACCCGGTTCAAAACCGTCGCCGACGTCACCGGCGGCCACAACGGCATCGAAACCCGAATGGGCATAACCTACACCGAGGCCGTCGTCAAGCGCGGCATGTCCCTGCAACGTTTCGTGGACATCACCGCCGCCAACGCCGCCCGCATATTCGGCATGTACCCCCAAAAAGGCGCCCTAGCCCCCGGCTCCGACGCCGACATCGCGATCATCGACCCTTCAATCAGCGGCCCCCTATCCCTAGACGACCTACACCTAGAAGACTACAGCATCTGGGAGGGCTGGGACATCCAAGGCTGGCCCATCACCACCATCCTCCGGGGCAAAATAATGGTAGAAGACCGCCAACTCCTCGGCAGCCCCCTTGACGGCAAACTGCTACCCCGCAAAATCGCCCCCGAAATAACCCAAAGCCCCGCATGCTAACCCTACCCTAATCACGAAAGGCAAACGCACCTATGGCATCCCTAACCCTAGACGAGGCAGGCCAAATCATAATAGCCGCCCTCCAAAAAGGCGCGGAACTCGGCGCGAACCTCAGCATCTCAGTAGTGGACGGCCGCGGCGACCTCATCGCCCTAGCCCGCGCCGACGGCGCATCCTGGCGAACCCCATACATCTCCCAGGGCAAAGCCGTCGCCTCCGCCACCTGGGGCTTGTCCAGCGCCGAAATGGCCGCCCGCGCCCACGAACCCATCTTCCAGGGCTTTATGGCGCTCCAAGCCGGCCGCTTCATCCCCGGCCAGGGCGCGCTCCCCATCTACAAAAACGGCGACCTAGTCGGCGCCGCCGGCGCCAGCGGCGGCTCCCCCCAACAAGACGAAGACGCCGTCCGCGCCGGCATATCATCCGCCAACCTAGCCACCGCCCCCTAACACACTCAGCCACACACCCACCCAAAAGTCTCGCCTACTTTTCCCCCCCAAAAGTAGCGCCCCCGCTCGCCTAATCCCACGTTGCCTTACTATTGCTAGAACATTCCTTTCTATGCTATCCTTCCCACACGCGCCATACAAGACACCCACCCCGCTAGAACTATCCCAAACACCCCCAGTATCATAGCCTCAGCATCAGCGAAACCACGCGCCCAATCGCGCGAAAGAGCCTTTGATATGCCCAACACCGACGCCCTAAACCGCACCGTCTTCATCAGCGACAACCTCCCCTTCTTGCAAGCCCTCGACACCGAGAGCATAGACCTCATCGTCATAGACCCGCCCTTCGGCAAAAAGCAAACCTTCGAGGGTCAGATAAAACCGCCGCTGACTGACAGCGAGAGGACGCTAGAATCTGATCTGCTGAACAAGTGGGGCGTGTACGACGTCAACAGCGCCTACGAACTCGGCGTAGAGTACCCCGACCAGTCCGGAACGACCGCGCTGTTCAAAGACATATGGCAATTCGAGCGCGTTCTAAAAGAGGACTGGTACGACCGCATCAACGACACCTCGGTTTGGTGGCTCATAGAATCCACCCGCCGCACGCACGACGAAGACACCGCCGCCTACATAGCCTTTATGGCGCAGCGGATAGTAGAGATACATCGCATCCTAAAGCCAACCGGCAGCGTGTATCTGCACTGCGACCATTCGGCAAACGCATACCTCCGCCAACTTATGGACGCGGTGTTCGGCCATCAGAACTTTCGCAACGAGATTGTGTGGTCTTACCCCGCAAGCCCATCAGCCGCAAGGCGCGATTTCCCAAGAAAGCACGACATCATTCTGCGCTACGCCAAAAGCGGAAATTGGGTATTCAACGCGGACGCCGTCAGAGTGCCTTACGCCGAATCAAGCATGCAGCGCATAAAATACGCCGCCAACGCCTCCACGGTTATGGCGGGATCCGAAATTAAACTCCCGGAAGGCGGCAAGATACCCCCCAGCGTTTGGGATGACATCCGGCAAACCTATCGCTACCGCGGCGAAATCGCGGGCTATCCCACCCAAAAGCCGCAGGCGTTGGCGCGCCGCATCATAGAGGCAAGCTCAAACCCCGGCGACCTTGTGCTAGACTGCTTCGCCGGCTGCGCCTACGTCCCCGTCGCCGCCGAGCAGACCGGCCGCCGCTGGATAGCCTGCGACATGTCCCCCCGCGCCTGGACGGTCGTCCGCCGCCAATTCGCCAAACAGCCCGACCTAGCCATGACCGTGGAAAGCGAAGACGCCGAATACGACGCCGGCTCCCCCACCTTTGAGGGCAAGGGCATACTAAAAGTGCGCGGCCCCAACCAACTGCCCCAGCGAAGTCCCGACGACGCCACCACCGAGCGCCTGCCCACCCGCGCCAGCCTGCGCCCGATCCGCTTCCGCCAAACCCCGCTTGAAACAAGCGCCCAAATCTGGCAAGCATTCGTCGACGAATGGGGCGCCGAATGTTGGTATTGCGGCGCAAGAGAACAGCGCGGCAGACTCTACCTCCAGCTAGACCACATAACCCCCAACAGAGGCGACGGCAGCAACGACGACTGCTGGAACCGCGCCCTTGCCTGCATAGCCTGCAACAGCGACAAGAGCAACAGGCTCACGCCCGCGCAAACCATCAAGCAAGCCCTTAAAAGCGGCCGCATAGAAACCGAGCGCCAGCGCGCCGACATTGAACGCCGCTTCAACGACCGCCACCAGTGGGCAATCGCCCGCTGGAAATCCCTACCCAAGCCCAAGCGCTTTTCGGCCCTTGAAAACCCTGATGCTGACGCAGAATAGGCTATACACTACCATAAAGGAGAAATGCTTATGCCCTGGCTATCGCAACTGATTGAGACAATAACAACTTATGAATGGTGGCAGATCATAGCAATAATAGCCGCCATAGCGTTCATTCCTGTAATCTGGCGCATTGACCCAAACAAAATACTGGAGTCACTTACAGGACACATAGAAAGAAAGCGCCGCGAAAAAATAAGCGCCAATTGCTTCCACGTATGGCTGATTTACCCTGTAAGCAATTTGGCTAAGTGCGGCTCTTGCCTTGTCTGGATCCAGTACAGCACGCTTGAACTACACAAGTCGCTTGGTTGTTGTAGCGTGGCGATTGTAGGGGAACACAATGTACTCGTCAAACCCTCAAAAAATTCGCTTTTTTTGGCTACGCCCCATAACAAGCGCACAAAAGCCAACTAACGAAGAGCGGTCTAGTCTAGTCTTCAAACCCCAAACCCAAGCGCGAACCGGCGTTGCCCAACGCCGCAGATGATACCGCACACGCCCGAAACCACAGCGCGGACAACCACACGGCCGCCGCCGCCGAAACGCCGGATAAGAGTACGAGAAAGAACACACGGGAATTGCCTCAACGCCTAATTCAAGACGCTTGCGCGCATTGCGAAACAATTCCCGTGTAAGAAATGCAACTAGACGAGAACCATGCCTCGACGGAATGCTACGGGCGTTCCTCCCAGCTGCTAAATCTAGTCTAGCGCGATTTTATAGTCGTGTCAAGCGATTTTCAAAAATTACTACTCCCCACCCGCAAATCCGAACCGCATCGCCCCCATCACCCACCCACCACCTCAAACGCCCACGCCCCCAAAACCCGCACATCCTCCGGCGGCGCCACCGCCACCGCATCCGGCACATTCGCCGGCCGCAGCGCCCGCCCCTCCGCCAACGCCTGCTTGCCCACCCAAAACCACCCGTCATTCACCGGAAACGGATCCCCCGCCAGCCTGCAGAAATAAATCATATCTATATGCTGATGAAACCCCTGCTCCGGATCGTCTATATCCTCGATCATAATCGTGAACGGCGCATGAACCCGCGCCGGATACGCCAGCTCCGGCGCCATCCCCGTCGGAACCACCTCCGCGATCACGCCCGCCTCCTCCCGTATCTCCCGCAGCGCCGCCTCCACCGGATCCTCATTCGGCTCGATATGCCCCCCCGGCGGTAGCCACATCTTCACCTTGCGATGCCAATGCAACAGCAGGCTATCCCGATACACCACAAACCCCGTCGCCGTGAAATGCCGCGCCAGCGTCGTATCCGCCATATCAGACCTACTCCTTCCCCTCGGCGTCGCCCGCGCCTTGCCGCGCCTCGCGCCCGCCCTGCTGCGTACTTTGCGCCCTCTGCGCCCCTTGTTGCCTTGCCAACGCCGCCTCGCCCGCCCGCCTCCGCCCCAACCGCCTCCCCAGCCAAACCACTCCCAGCGCAACCGCGCCGCCCACTACCCACACCGGGCTAAATATCGCCAGCCATATCGCCAGCGTCCCGACCCCCTGCGCCACCCCCGACAGCGCCCGAACCGCCGACCGCGCGTTATCCCCCGCGCTCCAGCCGCCCACCACCAGCCCCTGCGACTCCTCCACATACACATCAAACGCGCTCACGCCCTCCACCCTGCCCGCCGCGCTATCCGCGCTTATCGTCAGCGTAACCGTGTACCCGATTGGCCGATAGTTTTCATAGGCGTAACTTGCCGACACCCTAGTTTCCCCCTCTGCCGGCGTCCCCGCCACCACCCGCGAGCCATCCCCGAAATCCCACTCATACCGCAAATTCGTCAGCCCCTCCGGCCGCGTGAAAATCGCGCTGTACTCCCGCGTCTCACCCTCGCGCGGATTGCCCCCCTCATAGTTGCGAACATCATCCGCGAACACCTCTATCACCGGCGCCCTAGTCACCGTCGCGATGAAAGTGTCTTCCCCCTCCGCCAATCCCGCCTTGCCCGTGCCGGTAATCCTAACCTGCGCGATATACGGCGAATCCCGCTCATTCTCATACGAATGAGTAACCGCCCCGCTTATCCGCTGCCCCGGCGTAGTAGTCTGCACGCTGCCATGCGTCGTAACCGCCGCGCCATCCCCGAATTCCCAAACTATCGTGAACTCATCTATCCCCTCCGGCGGCGAGAAAGTCGCCTGAAACCGCGCCAGCTCCCCCACGCTAAACGCCTTGTCACCGCCCGCGTTCACCCGCATAGCCACCGGCGCCACATTCAGCCGCACATTCACCAGCGAAAACGCCGACGTCTCCTCCAGCAGCTTTATCCGCCCCAAATGCGCCTCTATCTCAACCTGCAGCCGCGCCAGCTCCCGCTGAACCGCCAGCGCATCCTCCACCTTCTCGGCCCTATCCAGCAGCCGAACCAGCGCCGCCTCAGTCTCTTGCAGACTCTTCACCCGCGCGCTCAGGTCATAATACTCGTCCGTAACATCCTTGCTATCCGAGCGCTGCGACCTCACCTCCCTAGCCGCCCCCGCCACGCTATCCCGCACAAACTCGTCCAGCATCGCCGCCGGCACCCTCACCGCCACAAACCCCGTATGCGTTGACGCCCGCTCAGTCTTCACCACCCACCCGCCTTGCGCCTCCGCCGCCCGCCCAATCGCCGCGATCCCCGCCGACACATCATCCACCACAACCTCCATATTCACCGTCCGCACGATAATTCGCTTTTGCGCCACCAGCGCCGCCTGCTCCTCGCTAAACTCCCCCACCGCGGCGTCATCCGCCGCCCCCGGCGCCTGCGGCGCAGCCGGCGCAGCGGCAGGCGCGCCCTGAGCCATAACCGCCGGCGCAGAGGGCGCAGGCTGAGCCATAGCCGCCGGCGCCATGGGCGCAGCCTGAGCCGCCGCCACAGCCATCTGCGCCGACTCCTCAGCCGTATCAAACGACGCCGGACTCCGATCCCCCGACTCAACCCCACACCCAACCACCGCCAGCGCCACCACAACCAGCGCCGCAACAATTCGCATCATCATAACCCTTGCCTCCATACCGCAACATTACCACATACAAGCGCGGCTTACCCACCCATCCAAAAGTTCTTTGGCCACTTCTTTGCAAAAAAGCGGCAACCCCCGCGCCTTCTTACACCTACAACGCCCCCGCGCATCAATTTGTTCCATAAGAAAAGCCCGCCCTAACGCAATCGCTACGGCGGGCTTTGCTGCGCGGCTCTTGGACGCCTAATCCCAAACCGCCATCCTACCCCCTGCCCACATACGGCATCTTAGTCGCCATAACCGTTATGAACTGCACATTCGTATCCAGCGGCAAATTCGCCATAAACACAATCGCGTCCGCCGCATGCTGAACATCATACGTCGGCTCCGCCATCACCTCCCCGCTCGCCTGCGGCACGCCCCCGCTCATCCGCGCCGTCATAGGCGTCGCCGCGTTCCCAATGTCGATCTGCCCGCAAGCGATGTCATACTTGCGCCCATCCAGCGAAGTCGCCCTAGTCAGCCCCGTCATGGAATGCTTAGTCGCCGTGTACGCGATAGAATCCGGGCGCGGAACATACGCCGAGATTGACCCGTTGTTGATGATGCGCCCCCCCATCGGCGTCTGCGCCTTCATAATCTTGAACGCCTCTTGCGTGCATATGAACGACCCAGTCAGATTCGTATCCACCACCGCCTTCCAAGCCTCCAGCGGCAGATCCTCCAGCGCAACGCGCGGCGCGCCGATACCCGCGTTATTGAACAGCACATCCAGCCGCCCGAAAGCCTCCTTCGTCCTTGCGAACAAATTGCGTATAGACGCCGCGTCCGTCACATCCGTAACCACCGCCAACATCCGCTCGCCGTCAGCCCCCGCAAGCCCGATAGTCTCCTCCAGCGCCTCCGCTCGCCTGCCCCCTATCGCCACCGAATACCCCTCCTTCGCCAGCGCCAGCGCGCTCTGCCGCCCAATCCCCGATCCCCCGCCCGTAACAATCGCCGCCTTCCCGTTTGATGCCATTAGTATTTCCCCCTGCTTTGAATAACAATGCCTTGGCATATGGCATATGTTACATTGATAGCCCCTAAATCGGCAAACAAACCCGCAACCCTAACATCCGCGGCGTAGCCGCCCTCAAAAGTTTTTTGCTACTTTTTTACAAAAAAGTAGATCCCCGTCCCCTTAAAACACACGCAATACGACGCATCGGAAAGTTGGGGAAAAACAAAAAGCCTGTGGTGGAGCTGGGGGGACTCGAACCCCCTACCTCTTCAATGCCATTGAAGCGCTCTCCCAGATGAGCTACAGCCCCACGCGCAAGCCAACCTAAATATACCAAAATCCCGCCCCATACGCAAGAATTGCCCGCGCCGCCAATAGCCCCTCGGCGTCAAAATCCGATTCCCAATCGCCCCATCCCCAAATTCCAACCCACAAAACCGCTTGACAGGATTTTAACAACTAACTTAACCTCAAAATAACACCTTTACTAAACAAAGTCCAAAAGGACGCGCCAAAATATGACACTTGAAAAATTCATGGCAGAGATCAGCGACAACGACCGCGAACTCCGCCGCTCATCCCTCCTCCAGCTCTCCAGCCTATCCCGCGAAGACACCGGCCACTTCAAGCGCGCCTGGACAGACATCCCGCGCCCGCGCCGCCGCGAAATCCTAGCCCTGCTCGTGGAACTCAGCGAAGACAACCTTGAACTCGACTTCAGCGGCGTCTTTCGCTGCTGCCTGTCCGACAAATGCGAAATCGTCCGCGAGCATGCCACGCGCGGCTTGCAGGAAACCGACGACCGCGTTGTCATACGCCCACTCCTCGCCCTCCTCCGCGACGACCCCTCATCCAAAGTCCGCGCCGCCGCCGCCGTATCCCTCTCCAAATTCACCGACCTCGCGCAGCAAAGCAAGCTTATGTCCCGCGACGAAGAGCGCATCCGCGAAACACTCCTCGCCGTCATCGCCCGCGCCGAAGAACCCACCGACGTCCGCCGCCGCGCCATAGAGGCCATCGCCAGCTTCGACGCCCCCGAAATCGACGACATCGTCCGCAGCGCCTACCAAAACCCCGACCCTGCGATGCGCCAAAGCGCCATCTACGCTATGGGCCGCAGCTCCAACAAAGACTGGCTGCCCATCATCCTAACCGAAATCAACGCCAACAGCCCCGCCATCCGCTACGAGGCGGCAAACGCCTGCGGCCTACTCGGCGACGAATCCATCATCCCCCAAATGATCCCTCTAATCACCGACGAAGACATCGAAGTCCAATCCGCCGCCATCAACGCGCTAGGCAACATCGGCGGCGCCCTAGCCAAGCGCGCCCTCCTACGCGCCGCCAACCTAGGCGACGAAACCCTAGCCGAAACCGCCCTAGAAGTCCTCCAAAACCTAGAATTCGAAGACGACCCCATGGACTTCCGATTCTAACCGCCCACGCGCCCAAAACCGTCGCCCGCCACATCCCCGCGAACTCGCGGACATACATACGCTTGCCCCTACGCCCCAGCCCGCCCCGTGAACGTCCGCCCCGTCACCGCCGGCTCCGACGCCAGCGCCACCCGCAACAACTCCATCGCATCCCCCGGTATCCCCAGCGCCGCGCCCACCGCCGCGTCCAAGCGCCTGCGAACGTCGCACCCCAGCATCTCCCGCAGCGGCAGCATCGCCGCATCCCCCAGCTCGTCATACGCCCCCGCCAGCGCCTCCACCTGCTCACCGCTCAGCCTTTCCCAATACGGAAACGGGATATTATAGTGGTCTCTCACCGACCAGTTTGGATACACGATCTTCTTGTTGGATGTGACGCCAAGCAACGCGACTATGCCCACTGAGCTGTTCAGATAGGCTACGCAAGCCTTATCCACGCGCTCTTGATCATGACCGCCCGCAATTGGGCGATAGGGGACAAATGCCGACCCCACCGCCGGCTTGTCCGCGTAGAGCGCGGTCGCTATCGTGTTTGGAACGCTCAGCCTAGGCGGGAGCATCACACTTCCGCGCCGCCCCCAATAACTGTCGGCAGCCGTCTCTTTGCCGGACTTCGCTTTAATGTAAGAGTATGAGTCCGCGGATGCCGCCATAGTGGTTTGGATGTCGGTATCGTGATACCAGATAGCGTAGCGAGGCTGCGACTCGCTTACGGGGCTATACGCGCCGCGTATTCCTCGCCCGTCCGCTCCCAAATTGCCAACATACTTGTCTTTCGCCGTTGGAAACCACTCGCCGGACTCCAAGTTCTGAAAGAACTCCACGCACTCGGTTCTGACGAACTGCGTGGGAAACCAATCGCCCACAGCCATGCGCGATTGCGGCCATTCGGTAATCCGGTAATCCGCGTGTTCGCCGCCGCGCAGTATCGCCTCGCCAATCGCGTAGCCCTGCGCCGCGGTTTTGGGCTTACGCAGCAGCTTGACGAACTTAGTGGTATCGCTATCTTGCGGGCTTCGCCTTTTCGCCACGATAAGCATTTCGCCTATATCGGTGTTCTCAGAGAACGCCATATCTTGCGGATCTTTGATGGCAACCACATATTCGGCATGCATATCCCTGCCCAATAGCCTGCGAACTTTGTCTCCCGACTTGTTCTGCGCGCCAACCAAAGGCAGAATTACCGCTATTCTGCCGTCGGGCTTCAGATTCCTGTACGCCAGCGTCACAAAGCCGCCGGCGGCGTTTGTTTTGTGCGCGGGAGTGTCTTTGAGCAGTTCGGCTTCGCGCTCTTGAATCGCCTCTTTTTCGGCTGGAGTGAACTGGTCAAATCGCAGGCTATTGCGCGTGAACGGCGGGTTCATAATGAACAGATCAGCCTTGGGCAGCGGATGGCTTTCCTGCGTGTCAATCTGCTCCGAGTACGATGGGACGGGCCACGCCACAAGCGGCGGGCTATCGTCCAGCCACTCCAGGCTGCCCACATACGCGGGCGTGATTTTGCCATTGCCCAGTTCGCTCTTGGGCGGCGACATTGGGACGCGGTGAACATTCATATGTTGGAACTGCGTTGAGGGAGACATTAGCCCCATAGTGGTAGCCGCCATATGCGTTGCCGTAAGGTTGATGTCATACACATGCAGCACATTCTCAACCAGCAGGCGCGACAGCTCGTCCACATCCGCCGCGCCCGCGTTGACGGCGAGGTCGCGGATGCGCTCGGCGGCGGCTATGGGCAAAGTGCCCGTGCCGCCCGCCGGATCTATCACGACATAATCGCGCAGCCCGTCAAGATCGCTCCAGTCCCTGTCCTCCGGCAGAATGGCAAGCGTCGCCAGCAGCGCCGCGCCCGCCGTGCCGGTGTAATATGATCCGTCGTAACGGGCGGTGTCCAGAACGCGATGAAAGATGCGCCCCATAACGTCGTGCCTGCCGCCCGCCAGGTCGCCGATTAAGTCGCGCGCCGCTTGCGCCACGATTTCCACCGCCTTGCGCCAGTTAAAGTCGTAGCTCGGCCCCCTAATGCCCGCAATCGCGGTCTGGAACACCGGCTTGTAATCCAGCGCCAGTATTTCGTTCCAAGCGCGCGAGTATGCGTCCACAGGGTTGCGGGCGATGACGCAGTCGGCGGCTCTAGCGGGCGGCCAATTGGCGGCGTCGTAAGGCTGATTGCCCGGCAGCCGCGCGTCGAATTCGGGCGCGTTGTCTTTGAGTCGCCCGTCAAGCCGCTCATGAAACATCACCGCTGAGGCTATCACCAGCATCCCGCGCACCGCCGCGTTGTTATACTTCTTGCGCTCCCACTTCTCAAGCGCGGCGCGATACCGCGCTACGCTCAAACCGGCGCGGCGCGGCTCTTGCGCCTCAGGCAAATCAAGCGCCCGCGCGAGCGCCCGTTTCTGATTGCCGCTGAGCAGCGCGATTGCCTTATGTATCTCATCCGCCAGTATAGCCGCTACCATATCCGCGTTCCCCAGCTGCGCCGGCGCCCGCCATATCGCGGCGGCGAGCTGCTCCGGCTTGCCCAATTGCCAATTCGGCCTGCGATTGTCGGCGTCTATAATCGCGTAAGCGAGTTCGGCGGAATACAACAGATGCGGCAGCGCGTAATCGGGATAGCACACCGCGACTGCCGCTTGGCAATGGCCATTGTCAAGCCGCTCCTCGCACTGCCTCAGCGCCGCGTCTTTCTGCGCGTTTGACTGCCCCTTCTTAGCCTCAATGATGATCCTATGACTAGCCCCCATCTGGATTAGCACATCCGCGAATCCCCCGCCTCCGCCCCTAAGCGACGCCTCCGCTGACGCGTCCAACCCCTCATCCCGCAGCAGCGGCGCAAGAACCGCGTTATACGCCGTTTCGCTCTGAGTCGTCGTCATAGCCATCCTCCGATTGTGCAAGCTAGCCCGAATAGCGCCTCGCATCATACCTTAACATTTGTGCTATCGCTAGGCAAATCAAGGCATAACTTCAGCAAAGAATACCCACACAGCCCCCACCCTTTCGCGCGCGCTACCGCCCACACCGAATTCCCAGCCGAAACACCCCACGCCAATCGCCGCCGCGCAAGCGGAAACGTGCACTGCTAACCCGCCGCACCCTCCCTTGTTTGCGCCCTCTCTCACAGCCCCGCCTATGCCGTCTTGCGGTTGCCAAAAGTTTCGGTCAGCCCAACCAACGCGCGCCTGCCATCCCCTACTCCTCCGCAAACACAAACGCCGCAGCCCCCAGCAAGCTCACATCATCCCCCAACTCCGACCGCGCCACCCGCAGACGCCCCCGCGTATGCGCCATCCCTCGCATGCCCACCTGCGCCCCAATCTCCGGCATCAGCAAATCCAAGCTCTGCGACACCCCCCCGCCCATCACAATCAGATCCGGATCGAATATGTGCATCAAGCTCACAATCCCAATCCCCAGACTGCTCCCCATATCCCGCATCAGCTCCACCGCCAACGCATCCCCACCTCGCGCCGCCTCCGCCACCATCCACGCGTCCACACTCGCCATATCCCCATTCGCCATCCCCGTCAGCGCGCTCCGCTCGCCAGCCGCCAGCCGCTCCCTCGCCTGCCGCGCCAGCGCCGTCCCCGACGCCAGCGCCTCCAGACAGCCCACATTCCCGCAATTGCACACCGGCCCATTGCGATCTATCGTGAAATGCCCTATCTCGCCCGCGAAACCGCCCGCCCCCGTGTACAGCCTGCCCTCAATCACAATCCCCCCGCCAATCCCCGTGCTGACCGTCATATACACCATATTGCGGCAGCCCCTGCCCGCCCCAAACGCATGCTCCCCAAGCGCCCCCAGCGTGGCGTCATTCGCCGCCCGCACAGGCAGTCCCAGCAGCCCCTCCAAGTACCGCTTTGGCGAGAACAAATGCCACTCGTCCCCCCGCAAATTCGGCGGATTGTGCATCTCCCCCGTCGCCGGATCCGTCGGGCTTGCGATAGACAATCCCACGCCCGCCAACTCGCCCGGATCCACCCCCTCCGCCGTCCGCCGCAGCGCCTCCAGCAGCCGCCCCATCACCGCATCCCGCCCATCACGCTCCAGCGTCCGCTCCGACCGCCGCCGCGTGATATTCCCAGCCCCGTCAACCAGCGCCACCCGCGTCAGCGTCCCCCCCATATCCGCCGCCAGCGCATACCTTTTCGTCATATCGCCCCCCTGCTATGCTCAACAAAATGATAGTATATCACTCATTCGCCCAACCACAACGCGCCCCATTAGGCGCATCCGAAATTGCGAGGTCACTCCATTGTCAAGCGTAGGCATCATAGCCAACCCAGCCGCCGGCAAAGACATCCGCCGCCTTGTAGCGCAAGGCAGATTCGTCCCCAACCAAGAAAAAGTCAACACCCTAAAACGCATCCTAGCCGGCCTAGACGCCGCCGGCGTCCGCCGCGCCGTGATAATGCCAGACCTCGCCATGCTAGGCAAAGCCGCCCTAGACAGCTTAAACCTCAGCCTAACCGCCGAATTCCTAGATATGCCCGTCTTCAACGAAGAGCGCGACACCACCCGCGCAGCCGGCGTTATGGCGGATATGAACCTCGGCTGCATCATCACCCTAGGCGGCGACGGCACCAACCGCGCCGTCGCCAAAACCTGCCGCGACATCCCCCTAATCCCCCTATCCACCGGCACCAACAACGTCTTCCCCGTCATGACCGAAGGCACCCTAGCCGGCCTAGCCGCCGCCATAATCGCCCGCAACCTAGCCGACCCAGCCACCACCATCACCCGCGCCAAGCGCCTAGAAATCCACATCGACGGCGCCCTCGCCGACATCGCCCTCATAGACGTCGCCATATCCCGCGAGCGGTTCGTAGGCGCTCGCGCCATCTGGGACATGACCACCATCGCCGACCTCTACCTAGCCCGCGCCGAACCCGCCAGCATCGGCCTATCCGCCATCGGCGCCCAGCTCACCCCCATCGGCATCACCGACCCCACAGGCATCCACATCACCCTAGCCTCCGACCCATCCCAAGCAATCACCCACATCACCGCCCCCATAGCACCCGGCACAATCGCCCCCGTTCACATCCAAAACTGGCGTACCCTGCAAATATCCGACCGCGCCCCCATCACCCTCCGCCCCTGCACCATCGCCCTAGACGGCGAGCGCGCCCTAACCCTCCGCCCCGACCGGCAAGCCTACGTCCAACTAACCCACGCCGGCCCCCGCGTAGTATCCATAGACGCCGCCCTCCGAACCGCCGCCCTAAACCGCGCATTCCGCCACGATACATAATCCGGCATTGCCATCTTGCAACCCCAATGCGATATACTTCCCCCTAAACCGATCCCAAACCCTTGAAAGACAGGTGGCGCTATGGCAAAAGCGAGAGTGTACAGACAAGACGCGCTATGCCCACTATGCGGCTCAAACTGGGTCAAAAAAGACGGCCACTCGCGCGGCAAGCAGCAATTCAAATGCAACCAATGCGGCAAAAAGCATCAAGAGGGCGCAAAGCGCCGATTCACCGCCGCCCAAAAAGCGCAAGCCATAAAGATGTGCGCCGACGGAGCGACCCTAACCGCCGCCGCCCGCGCGGTAGGCGCAAGCATAACCACCGTAAGCAAGTGGGTCAAAAACAGCGGCGCTGCCGACCGCGCGTCCGACTCGGTTTCCAGCGCTACGGACAAGCCGTCGGCAGAATAGCCCCCGCGCGCCCATCGCCGCGTCTGACGAGATGCAAACATACTCGGCAACCAGCCGCTGCAAGCGTCCCCAAGCCCTATGAACAAGATCTGCGGTAGCGCATGAACTAGCCGCAATTCGCTATCGTTAACGCCGCAGGACAAGAATACCCACAATCCCACCCCAACAAATACGCCATCATCACAAACCAGAGAGCGAGTCACCCCCATGAAATTCCAATCCCGCCGCTCCAACATACTCGCCCGCAACGGCATGGTCGCCACCAGCCAGCCCCTAGCCGCGATGGCCGGCCTCCGTATGCTGCTAGCCGGCGGCAACGCCGCAGACGCTGCCGTAGCCTCAGCCGCCGCCCTAAACGTCCTCGAGCCTTTTTCCACCGGCGTCGGCGGCGACCTCTTCGCCCTATTCTGGAGCGCCCCCCACCGCCGCGTATTCGCCCTAAACGCCAGCGGCCGCTCCCCCGCCGCCGCCAACCCAGCCGAACTACGCCGCCAAAACCTGCCCGCAATCCCCGACGACAGCCCCCACGCCGTAACCGTCCCCGGCGCCGTCAGCGGCTGGCAAGCCCTCCTAAACAAATTCGGCTCTATGCCCCTATCAGACGCCCTCCAGCCCGCCATAGACTACGCAACCAACGGCTACCCCGTATCCGAAATCATCGCCTTCCAATGGCAAAACGCCCAAGACCGCCTAAAAAAACTCCCATCCGGCAGCGAACTGCTCCTCAACGGCAGCGCCCCCAAGCGCGGCGAAACGATGCGTATGCCCCAACTAGCCACCACCCTCCAAACCATAGCCGACGGCGGCGCGGATGCCTTCTACCAAGGCCCCCTAGCCCAACGCATAGCCAATTTCGTCCAACAAAACGGCGGCTGGCTAACCGCCGAGGACATGGCAGCCCACGCCCCCACATGGGAACAGCCCATCACAACCAACTACCGCGGCATAGACATCTGGCAATGCCCCCCCAACAACCAGGGCGCGAATGTCCTGCTCGCCCTAAACATCGCCGAGGGCTTTGACCTCGCCCAAATGCCCCCGCAATCCGCCCAGCGCCATCACCACCTAATAGAATCCGCCCGCCTAGCCCTAACCGACGGCATGTACCACATCACCGACCCAGCCCATATGCAAGTAGCCACCGAAACGCTCATATCCAAATCCTACGCCGCCCAACGCCGCAAACTCATCCGCCCCGACCGCACCATCCCAAACATCCCCGTCGGCATAAAGCCCCCCGACGGCGACACCGTATATATCACCGCCATCGACCGCGATGGCAACGCCTGCTCCCTAATCAACAGCGTATTCTCCGACTTCGGAACAGGCCTAGTAGTCCCCGGAACCGGCATAGCCCTCCACAGCCGCGGCGCATCATTCTCACTTGACCCAAACCACCCCAACGCCCTAGCCCCCAACAAGCGCCCCTTCCACACCCTCATCCCCGGCATTGCCACCAAGCAAGGCAACCTATGGCTCAGCTACGGCGTTATGGGAACCGTCCAGCAAGCCCAAGGCCAACTGCAAGCCTTGACCAATATGATTGACTTCAACATGACACCCCAAGAGGCTTTGGACGCCCCCCGCTTCAGCTACCGTCCGCAAGAGGGCGAGATAGGCTTGGAACGCCGCATATCCCCCGACATAGCCCAAGCCCTAACCGCCCTAGGACACCGCATAGTAGTGAAAGACTCCCACCCCCTCTACTTCGGCGGCGGCCAAATAATCGCCCGCGACCCCGACACCGGCAACCTCACCGGCGGCAGCGAACCCCGCAACGACGGCTGCGCCCTAGGCTGGTAGCCGCCCTAGATACAACCAACTATCGCCGCGCTGCACCTACACTCGCGCCCAAAAGCTTTTGGCTACTTCTTGCGAAAAAAGCAACATCCATGTTGCCCCTATCCGGCTATTCAACTGCCGCGCAATCCCCCACGCCGCCCTCAGGCGTCCCCGCCACCTCGCACAGCCCGCCGCTGCCCGGCGACAAAAGCGTTACCATCCCCTCGTTAGAGAACAGCGACTCCGCCCCCACAGCATCCACGCGCCGCGCGAATTCAACCGCCGAATCCACAAACAACGCGATTGAATACCCCAGCGGAATCCGATCCACCGCGTCCGCGCTGCCAAAAGTAGCCTCCGCCGCCGCAACCCGCGACCATATCCCCAAATGCGGAATGCCCGCCAACTCCACCGTCGCGAACCCATCGCTCACGCCCGTAACCTTCAACCCCAGCGCATCCCGGTAAAACCCCACAGCCGCCTCAAAATCGTCCACCATCTCCCCAACCCCCGCGAACCGCTTGACCACAGCCGCATCCCCCACTTCCGCTTTCACATCCCCCGCAATCTCCCGCGCCCAAGGCGTCTCAGCCACCTCGCATAACCCGCCCCCCGGCGCCAAAAACCGCGCCGTAACCTGCCCCCAAGGCTCCGTCTTAGCCCCATGCAGCAACTCCACCCCCGCCGCGCCTAAGCCGGTCGCCGACTCCCCCACCGAATCCACCTCCAACCCAATCGTGTACCCCAGCGGAACCCGCGCCGCCGCGTCCGCGCTCCCAAACGCAGCCTCCGCCGCCGTAGCCCGCGCCCACACCCCGAAATGCAAAACCCCCGGCATCTCAACCGTCGCGTACCCCTCGCTCACCCCCTCAACCGCCAACCCCAGCGCATCCCGATAAAACCGCACCGCCGCCTCAAAATCGCCCACGATCTCCGCAACCCCCGCAAAATGCCTAATCACAGCGCGCACCCTTTCCTGAAATTACCGGCCGGGCAATCATACAAACCCGCCCTGAACGCCCTAACCCAAAAGTTTTTTGGTTACTTTTTTACAAAAAAGTAACACCCTCGCTCTTACCGCCGCTCCCCTGCGCGTTACCACAAGAGAGCGGCGGACATCTACCCCCTAGTCATGCGGATGCGCGTGATCCTCCGACGGCTTGAACAGCGTAATCCGGTTCCCCGCAATATCGTAGAAGATAGCGATAGCCCCGAACCCGCCCGGAATATCCATCGGCTGCATCATAGCCGTCCCCCCAAGCCCGACCGCCTTATCCAGGTAGGCTTGCAGATCATCCACCTGCACCCCGATAGACGGCGTATTCGGCGGCATTTCGGGCGTATGCTCAAACATCCCGCCCCCTATGCCATACCCATCCGCGGGCGGCGGCATAATGCGATACCGCATCGCCTCATGATACTGAAACTCCCACCCGAACATCCCCTCATAGAACCCCTGCAGCGCCGCGGCGTCCTTGCCCCCGATCTCGAAGTGAACCACCGGCGGCGCATCCCCCTTCGGCGGCATCTCGCCATCCCACCCCTCAGGCAGCGAGTACAGCCCGACAAAGTTCCCCGCCGGATCATTGAACGCCGCGATAGCCCCCATGCCCTCGCCTATCTCAGTCGGCGGCATGCACGGCGCGCCGCCCGCCCCCGCGATCCGATCCAGCGCCGCCTGCAGGTCATCAACCTGCACATAGAAACTCACAAAGTTTCGCACCGGCATATCTTCCCTCGTGGTAAAGATCCCCCCGCCGACGCCGCCCTCATTCGCGTTCACCAGCCGGTAAGTCTCGCCGCCCGCCCCCTCAACCTCGAATATCTGCCACCCGAACAGCTCGCCGTAATACTCCTGCAGCGCCGCCCCGTCGGGCCCTGCTATCTCAAAGTGGACAACCGGATTTCCCATTCCCTAACTCCTCCTGACACATTCTTGCATTCATCTTGAACGCTTACCGAACAATAATAGAACGCAACAATGTTCGTGTCAAGCGAATTTCGGGCGAATTTTAAGAAATATCCGAAATTCCCCGGATTTCGGCAAAATTCATCGGCAAAGCCGCTACCCCTAAACCATTTGCCCAAAAAACCCCTTTGACACCACTGAGCACCCCCATCCACACCCTCTCAAAAGTTTTTTGCTACTTTTTTAGAAAAAAGTAGAGCCCCCGCGCCGCCAGCCCCATCCAGTCGTTCCAGCCCACGCATCGCCCCTCTACTACCCCATCGCCAACCCCTTCGCCCGCTCATAATCCCGCACCGCATCCTCCCGCCGACCCACCGCCCACAGCGCCATCCCCCGATTATTATAAGCGTACCAATACCCCCCATCCAACTCAATCGCCCTGCTGAAATACCCAATCGCCGCCTCATACTCCCGCCTATCGGCACACGCCATCCCCAGATTGTTATAAGCGTCCCGATACCCCGGATCAATCTCAATCGCCCGCTCATAATCCGCAATCGCCCGCTCCGTCTCCCCCATATTGCGATACGCGATCCCCCGATTATTATGCGCCACCGCATCCCCCGGCGCCAGCTCCAGCGCCCTGTCATAATCCCCGACAGCCGCCGCCAGCGCCCCCGCATCCAGATAAGCGTTCCCCCGCAAAAACCACGCCCGCGCGTCATCCGGCGCGTCATGCAGCGCCGCCGTCAAACTCCCCGCCAGCTCCCGCAAATAATCCCCATCCCCCATCCCGCTCAAATTCGGATCATTCTTCCAATTCACCACAACAAACCCCTTGCCCTGCTACACGCCGCCTGAAACACGCGCAAACACGCGGGTTGCTGAAACAAAACCGCCGCGCCCAACCCTACGGGCTATTGGCGGAGAGGAAGGGATTCGAACCCTTGGTGCCCTTGCAGGCACACACGATTTCCAGTCGTGCCTGTTCGTCCACTCCAGCACCTCTCCGCGCCATCTGCGTCTTGATTGACGACAGCCGCGCCGCCACCCTACCTCTTCCCCCGCGCCTCCTCATACCGCCGAATATACTCATCCACCGACGTCGACGCTATCGTCTCAGCAATCAAATCCAACGGCAAATCCTCCACCCGCCTAAACCGCACGCACGACTTCCCCATATCCAACCTCTTCCCGCTCGCCCTAAACCGCTCCTCAAACCGCGCCCTATCATCCTCATCAGCGTACACGCACATCAGATACAGCGACATATAATTCTTCTGAGACGCCAGCGCCGCATACATCAACGGCTGCCTATTATAAGTATTCGGATACCGCTCCAGCGGCACCTCCCACGAAATCATCCCCCAATTCATAGCCTCCACATACCCCTCCGGCAAATTCGCCACCGCCACCGCCCGCACCGCCGCCACAGCCTCCCGCCTCTCAGCCGAAAGCTCCCCCAAATACTCCTCCACCGTCGCCGCCGCGCTCCTAACCATAAACCCCTGCCCTTGCCTTGCCGCTAAACGCCTACAATACTTGGCGGAGAGAGTGGGATTCGAACCCACGATGAACTTGCGCCCATACCGGTTTTCGAGACCGGCGCCTTCGTCCGCTCGGCCATCTCTCCGCGCCAACTATATGATTATAGCACACCCGCCGCCGCTAAGCCCCCTTTAATCCGCCCACCCAAAAGATTTTCACCTACTTTTCCCCCAAAAATAGGCAATCCACGCCCCCACCATTCCCCTTTGACCTGCAAGACGCAACGAATAATCCCCACAGAACTCCCCTCGCGCCCCCGCTATCCCGCCTGCCCACCGCAACAACGAGGTTTGACCGGCAACGCGGCTTGAGCTTGCCCCCTATCCCACACCCTCTACCGCAGCAACCCATACACCCGCCGCGGCTCCACCAAAACAATCACCGCCTCCTGCGCCACCATCGCCCTATCATACTCCTCCCAATCCGGATGCTCCGTCGCGCTGCACGCCATATACACCTCACGCAGCATAACCCGCATCTCCTCCGCCTCCGTATTCCCGTAATCATACAGCGCGGCAACCCCCTCCACCGACACCCACTCCCGCCAATCCTCTCGCACAGCCAGAACCGTGCAATTCGGATCCCGCCGCAGATTGCGTATCTTCTGCGAGCGCGGATACACCGACACAAACGCCGCCTTCCCCTCATAAGCCCCGCACACCACTATGCTAGAATGCGCCCCCCCATCCGGCCGCCTCGTAGCGATAACCCCCCTATGATTCACATCCATAAACCGCCTCGCATCCTCAAAATCCATAACATTCCCCCTTTCGCCTTATACCTTGCTTATTATCCCGATTGCCCTTACGTCTTGCCTATCCCACTCGCCTTTATATCTTGCTTATCCCACTTGCTTGTCAGCGTTTCATTTTAGATGGTTTTGAGAGTTTGGCAAGTATTACCCAACTGATAAAGCAAATGGCTGCGACAAAGCCATCCAACCGACTGCAGCGGTAGATACACATGCCCACCTGAATGGAACGCTACCACCTTGCCTATCCCACTTACCCTCCAACAATCCCCCTAGTTCCCCAAAATCACCCCCGCCTTCCCCTTGACCACCGCACCCACACCGCCCCCACCGCGCACCCCACAGCCCCCGCCACCAGCCCCCACAACCGCCCCAGGCGCCCAAACCACATTCGCCACCACAATCGCCCCCACTCCCACAACCGCCAGCGCCGCGTTATCCCCAAACGCCCACGCCCCCGGCGCATCCAGCGCCGCGTTCAACCCCTCCTCAAAAAACCAAGCCCCCGCGCAAACCAACAACCCCGCCGCTATCCCCCACAGCATCCGCTGCGCCGCCCTAGCCACATTGCTATCCCGCTTGCCTTTCACAACAATCACCTGCATCTGAGCAATGCTGAACTATCCCGCGCTACTACACCCTAGCCACCCCCACGATATTCGGTATCGTAACAGGCAACCCCACCCACAAATCAAACCGCTCCATCTCAACGCTGCTAAACCCCGCCCCCCGAATATCCGCCGCCAAATCCCTATCAAGATTGCACCCCGTCGTAACGCAGCGCCACGCCGGATTAAGCCTGCGCTGCCACCACTGCCCCCGCTTTCTCGGCGACAAAGTATGCTCATAAAACAAAAACAACCCGCCCGGTTTCAACGCCCGCCGCGCCTCCCTAACCACCTCCCCCGCATCCCCCACCATGCACAACACAAGCGTCGTAACCACGCAATCAAACGCCCCATCCGCAAACGGCAAACACTCCCCCACCTGCCGCACAATCTCAACCCGCCTGCCCTCGCGCTCAGCCCGCCGCCGCAGCCGCCCGACCATATGCCTATCCGGCTCCAGCATCGTGATATTCGCCCCCGGCGGATAATACGCCAAATTCGCGCCCGTTCCCCCGCCTATCTCCAAAACATCCCCATGCGCCAACCCAGCCGTCCGCCGCCGATACGGCGCCACCCGCCCCTCAACCCCCGCGTTCAGCAGATCATACCCCGCCGCGAACAACCGCTTGCTCAGACTCACCCGAACCGCTCCCTGCTTACGCGCCGCGCCCTAGTTATGACACCCACGCGCGCTTATATCCCACACCGCCTCCACCACGCCATCCCGCGCCGCGACATACTGATCCCACCTGTTCACCATAATATCCTGCTGCCCCGAAACCAGCCGGTACTTATCCCCAACCCGCAGCGGCATTTCCCCCTCCGACCTGAATACGATATGATTTGCCCCCAGCGAATCCACCCGAACCCCCGCCGGCCCGCCATCCAGCATCGGCAAAACGCCCCCCGGCGACGCCAAGCACCGCGCTCCCGTATCCCCAATCGCAACCCCCGCGCGCGGAACGCTAGTCACCGTCCCCAGTATCGTAGCCGCGATCCGAAAATCCTCCATATAGGCATAGGCGTGCGACATCAGCGCATACGTCCCGCCTTCCACTTCGGTAACCCCCGGAATAGTCGGGCAAACATCATACGTCCAGCTCTCGCCCGCCGACACCACCTCCACCGCGATCCCCTCGGCCTCTATCGCCGCCTTCACATCCAGCGTCTTTTGGATAAACCGCGGCCCCTCAATAAACCGCGTCTCCCTATCCGGATGCCCCGGCAGCGTCTGATGCGACATCACCCCCTTGAACTCCAACCCCGGCAGCCCATCAGCCAGCTTCGCCAATCCAACCCCCTGCTCCACCGCCCGTATCCCCGCCCTCTGCATCTGCGTATCCACCTCTATCACCACGCCAACGCTAACCCCCGCCGCACACGCCGCATCCGACAGCGCCCGCAGATTATCCCCGCTATCCGCCGCAACCATCATCTTAGCCCGCTTCGCCAAACCGCACAGCCGCGCGATCTTATCCCCCGAAACCACCTGATTCGGTATCAGAATATCGTCAATCCCCCCTTCAACCATAGCCTCAGCCTCAGCCACCTTCGCCGCGCACACGCCCCCCACCGTCCCGCCCGCCCGGATCTGCATATGCGCCAGCAACGGCGACTTCAAATTCTTGATATGCGCCCGCATCTTGCACTCCGTATCGCGGTACATATCAGCCACCACCCCAAAATTATGCTCCAAAGCATCCACATCCACCACCAAGCAAGGCGTATCCAAATCCCCCACCGGAGTCCCTATCGCAGGCCTATAGTTTTCCATATCCAACTCTCCCAAGTCTGCCAATGTTCGTAAGCCCAAAGCCTATGCGCCTATGCCAATGTTCACAAGCCAAAGCCTATGCCATTAGCCAAAGCCCACAAGCCCCGCGCCGCATCAAGCGCTCGCGCATTACCGATACCGCCCCCTTGCGGCAATATCCAAAACCGCCTCCAGCCTACCCCCTCTTGTCGCCTGAATGTAATCATACACATTCACGCACCCCCCAACATCCAGCGGCGTCAGCCAAACCCTGTCGCCAAGCGCCAGCCCCACATCAGCATCCTCATCCCACTCCAACTTCCCATGCTCCGCGCTCATAGACGCCACCCGCAGCCCCGAATTGCCCGCAACCACCGGAAACCCAAAATCCTCCCCCATAGCCTTGCGCCCCGTATCCAAGATAGCAACCCCCGGCTCCGGCAGACTGCTAACCGCCGCCATCACCCTAGCCGCCGGCTTAAGTTGCGGCAACAACCCGCTATGCCGATGATCCATCAGAGCATACGCCCCCGCCAAAACCTCCGTAACCCCATCAATGCCCGCCGCAACCTCATAGCAATGCGACCCGCCCGCAATAACCGATCCCACCGAGATACCCGCCCGCTCCACCATATCCCGCGCCTCCAGCGCCACTTCAATCCGCCTAACCGACTCCGCCCCAATCGCCGTTGCATCGCTCCCAAAATCCGGCTCATCAAAACACATCACCCCCGCAAACTCCAACCCCGCCAACCCATCTACCACCCGCGCCAGCTCAACCGCCTGCTCCCCATCACTCACCCCGCTCCTCAGCTGCCCCGCGCTAACACTCACCACAACGCCCAACTCAACGCCCGCGCCACACGCCGCCTCCGACAACCCCCGCGCATTGCCAACATCATCAACCGCCACCGCAACCCTAGCCATCCTAGCCAACGCGCACAAACGCCCAATCTTAGCCGCCCCCACAACCTCATTCACCACAAGAACATCCCTTATCCCGTACTGCGCGAACACCTCCCCTTCCCCCACGCTCGCCACGCCCACGCCGCCCACTGTGCCGCCAGCAGCCAGTTGCCGATGCGCTATCGCCGGACACCTATGCGCCTCCACATACGGCCGCAACTTAGCCCCTTCGCCGCCCGCGCGAAACCGCGAATGAACCGCCTCCACATTCCCATCCAGCGCATCCAAATCCACCACCAGCGCCGGCGTATCCAACTCCTCCACCCGCGTCCCCACCGCCTTCAATATCGGCCGTTCCATCCTAAACTCCCCCGCTATAGTTCCCGCAATTTATCCGAATGGCAGAATAACACACCCCCGCCACATCGTCCAATCGCAGTTTCTTGAAAAATTACCCTTGACACCCGCCCTACACTCCCGCTATTCTTATACCAGAACAAATTATCACACACCCACTCAAAAGTTTTTGCTACTTTTTTCCAAAAAAGTAGGGTCCCCGGCGGGGAGGATTGGGAGGCAAACTATCATGACAACCGCAATCGCAACCGGCGAGCGCCTAACAAAAGAGCGGATAGCGTCCGAACAAGAATCCTTCCGCCACAACCTAGCCCGCTTCGTCCACGAAATCACCAACAACTGCAAAACCATAGCCCAAAAATACCAAGACTTCGTCAACGGCGAATACCCCGACGCCAAACCCTACCTAATCTACAAATCCAACGAGCGCCTAGACCAAATGGCAGGCAACATCCCCGACCACTCGCCCACTCGCGTCGTCCGACAAGACGACGCGCCCAAGCCCCAAAAGCCCAAAATCACCACCAAAGAAATCGTCAACTGGGACATGGGCAGATACATCCGCCAAGCCACCGACGGCGGCAAAAAACTACTCCGGCATCTAGACGACATGACCGACCCGCCCCAAGTCTTCCTCAGCGCCAACCCCGACGAGCTCAAATACCAAAAAGCCACCCAAATCAAGCCCCACCACGAATTCGCCGCCGCCGAAGAGCTGCTCAAGCGCGGCTACGGCTGCCAAAACCCATACGCCTACTACCCGCGAACATCCGCACGGGAAGAGATGATCCTCCAATCCCAATTCGCCGAAGACGCCCGCGAAATAGCGGACGGCATAGACCTGGTCACCTACATGCTCCACGTCATACGCAACCCCAAGTTCAACGCCTGGAACGAAATCATAACCACCCCCTACACCCAAACCCACCGCCTCCGCGCCATCAAGCACCTCCTCTGGCGCGGCATAGACATCCCCTGGGACCACATAACCCACGACGACATAGAACAATACTACCGCGATATCTCCGACAAAGACCGCCAAGAAACCGACCGCATCCTCTCCGACCGCAAACAACCCGCCCCTCTCACCCCCGACCAAGAGGCAAGCGTCCTAGCCCTCCTCGACCAAACCCACCGCCAAGCCGAGCGCGCCGACCGCAAAGCCGCCAAAAAAGCCATCAAAAAAGCAAAGAAAGCCGCCCAAAAAGCCGACGCCGCCAACGCCGCAGCCCTTGACGGCAACAACGCCGATAACCGCAGCCCCGCCGCCAAAGACACCGGCAAGAGCGCTGACACTGGCAACAACGCCGACGTCATAGGCAAAAACATTGGCGCAACCGCCAACAACAATACCGGCGATACCGCCCACGCGCCCACCCGCGCGGATACCCCTGCATCCGACCGCGGCGAAACCGCCGTCGCCAACGCCCTAGCCCGCCACCCCCAAGTCGACCTAGACACCGCCTTGGAAAACCACCACGCCACCGCCGGCATCCCCAAACAAAACCTAACCCACGAACAAATCTACGACGCCATCACAGCCGAGGCAAACTTCCAAAAACGCCAAGCAATAATCCAAAACCGACTACGCGCGAAAGACCCGGCCAACCCTGAGGACAACGATCCCCCCAAATCCCGCAGTCCCTAACCCCCGCAAATCCGCGGCGCAAGCCGCCCCAAAAGTTTTTGCTACTTTTTTCCAAAAAAGTAGGGCAGCCCCTGCCCTCGCGCCATCCTACGCCCACCCCCATCTGTGGTATCATCCCCACAGCGGAACCCATCCGCCCACCCAACTTGACAGAGGCAACACACATGAAAGCCATCACCGGCGCCCTCATGATAGACGGCGCGGGCAACCCCCCCGTCCAAAACGCCGTCGCCCTCATAAACGACGGCATAATAACCGCCGCCGGCCACGCCCGCGCCATCCCAATCCCAACCGGCGCCCAAATCATAGACGCCGCCGGCCTAACCCTAATGCCCGGCCTCATAGACACCCACGACCACCTAGCCTCCTTCGGCTACGACATCGCCGGCCGCTGGGGCATAACCGAGCCGCGCAGCGCCCGCCACCTGCGTATCGCCGCCGTCCTCCGCCAAACCCTGCACACCGGCTACACATTCGTCCGCGACGCCGGCGGCCTAGACGCCGGCTTCCGCCTCGCCATTGACGAAGGCCTTGTCCCCGGCCCCCGCCTCCACGTCGCCCTCGGCTTCATCACCCCCACCGGCGGCATGGCAGACCGCGTCAGCCCCCTAGGCTACAAGCCCCCATTCGGCCCCGACAGCGGCTTGCCCTGGGGCGTAGCCGACGGCCCAGACGCAATGCGCGCCAAAGTCCGCGAAATGGTCGCCGCCGGCGCCGACGTCATCAAAACCGCCACCACCGGCGGCGCAAGTTCCACCGCCGGCCTCGGCCCCAAAGATATGCTCTTCGAGCGCGCCGAGTTGGATGCCCTAGTCGACGAGGCGCACAAGCGCAACCGCCGCGTTATGTGCCACGCGCTAGGCGGCCCCGGCCTCCGCGCCGCCGTAGAGGCCGGCGTCGATTCCATAGAACACGGCGCTTACCTATCCGACGACCCCGACCTGCTCCCCCTTATGGCGCAAAACGACACCTATTTCACCCCCACATTCGGCGTCTATACCTTCCACGCACAGCGCGGCTCCCCGCACGGCAAAGCCCGCGCAGCCGCCCTCCGCCAAAGCCACATCCGCAGTCTGCAACTAGCGCTGGACGCCGGCGTCAAAATCACCGCCGGCACCGACGAAGGCGGCTGGGAACACGCCAACAACGCCCACGAACTCACCTGCCTAGTTGACGCCGGCATGACCCCAACGCAGGCAATCGCCGCCGCTACCCAAACCGCAGCCGACTGCGTCGGCGCCGGCGACACGCTAGGCTCAATCGCCCCCGGCAAAACCGCCGACCTCATCCTAGTTGATGGCAACCCGCTTGACGACATCTCCATCCTAGAACGCGGCAAAGCCGTCCGCTATGTGATGAAAGGCGGCGAAACATTTCTGGACAAGCGCCCTACCCCCGGCACCCAAGGAGCGCTACAATAGCATGACTATGACTGAACGCCAGTTCCCAACAAGCGCCGCCCGCGCGCGCCAACAACAGGCCGACGCCCCCCAAGCCGAGTTCGGCGGCATAACCCTAATGCCCGACGAGCGCATCGTCGCATCGCTAGGAATGGCGGAGAATGAACGCGACCGCCGCGACCAAGAGGGCGACGCCATCGCCCTAACCGACAGCCGCGTCATCCTAACCAGCGCCGAGCGCGGCAGACAGCGCGCCGCGTTTATGGCGATAGACGACATATCCGCCGTAGAGATAGCCCGCCGTCCCGAGGGCTACTCCAACTTCGTATGGGCGGGCATAGCCTTCTTCGTCGCCGCGATGCTCTGGCGCGCCATAGACAGCCAAACCCTAGCCATTGCCGCAACCGCCATAGTCGCGCTTATGGGCGTCTATCTAGTCATAGACCGCCTAACATCGCGCGGCAACCCCCGCATCGCATTCAAAGCCGCAACAGCCGAACTAGACGCCGCAATCGCGGACGACGGCGAGATGGCAAACGCCCACGCCCTAGCGAACAAGCTCTTTGAACTCAAGCAAGCCCGCGCCGACCGCGCCATCCCGCAGCCGCGCGTATTCGCCCCCCGCTGACCCGCGCGGGATGATACAATGGCAAATGATGATAGGGATGATACGGAGGATGAGGATGATCGGGAGGATGCGGAGGACGATGAGGATGCGACGCCTATCACCCAAGCCGCAGGTTGGGAACCACATCAATATCCCACTGCGACTCCACGCCATCGCGGAAGTGAAAATACCCCGCCGCGCCCATCATAGCCCCGTTGTCCGTGCAAAGCGCCGGGCGCGGCACAACCGCCTCCACCGGCAATCGCCGCCGCATCTCTTGCCGCAAATGGCTATTCGCCGCAACGCCCCCGCCAAGCACAACCCCCTTGACGCGATAGCGCTTAACCGCCTCCAGCGTCCGCTCCACCATGCAATCCACAGCCGCCTCCTGAAACTCCGCCGCCATATTCGCAACCACCTGCTCATCCGGCGGCGCATCCTCGGACGGCGGATATATCCCTCGCTCCTCGGCCCTGCGCGCCACCGCCGTCTTCAGCCCGCTAAAGCTGAAATCAAGCGAGTTTCGCACAGACGGTCGCGGGAACCTCGCCTCGCCGCCCGCGCTATTCTCAGCCACCCGCTGTATCTCAGGCCCCCCCGGAAACCCCAGCCCCAGCGCGCGCGCCGCTTTGTCAAACGCCTCCCCCGCCGCGTCATCCCGCGTCCGCGCCACCAGCGTATAGCGCTTATGCCCCCGCATCAGTATCAGATCCGTATGCCCCCCCGACGCAATCAAGCACATCAGCGGAAAGCCCGGCGATACATCAGGATTAACCCCCTCCAGCCACGCCGAATAGATATGCCCCTCCAGATGATTAAGCCCGATAAACGGCAACTCGTTGGCATACGCGAAACCCTTCGCCGCGTTCACCCCGATAAGCAGCGACCCCGCCAAGCCCGGCCCATGCGTAACCGCCACGCCATCCAACTGACGCGCCTCCATCCCCGCGTCCGCCAGCGCCTGCCGCACCACCGGCGTCATAGCCAACATATGCTGCCGCGACGCCACCTCCGGCACAATCCCCCCATACCGCGCGTGCAGCGCCGCCTGCGACGCCACCACATTGGAACAAATAACGCTCCCATCCTCAATCACCGCCGCCGCCGTCTCATCGCACGACGTCTCAATCCCCAGTATCTTCATCGCTTTTCGTCTTTCCTTGTATTTCGTATGAATGTTCGTGTATAATTACCGCAAGGACGCAACGCCGCTTGGGTTGCATGCGCTTGGGTTGGCATATCTGCATTAGGGACATTTGGCATATTGGGATATTTGGGGATGTTTGAGATTTGCGCGCGCCTATATCCCCCGCTCCCTATGCCCCGACGGCAGATACGGATGCGCCGCCGCCAGCTCCTCGTTGAACGCGATCCCCAAGCCGGGCGCGGTGGGCAATTGCACATACCCGCCCTGCTGCCGGGGAAAGCCCTCGAATATGTCAAAGTAGTGCGGCTCGTAGAATTCGGCGTGGTATTCCTGTATCAGGAAGTTGGGCATAGAGGCGTCCAGGTGGAGGCTGGCGACCGTCCCAACCGCCGAGTTGGTGTTGTGCGGCGCCATCATCACATGCCGCGGCTCCGCTATCGCGGCGATCTTCTTCAGCTCGGTTATGCCGCCCGCGTTGCATATGTCCGGCTGCAGTATGTCTATCGCCTCGCTCTTCACCAGCTCAAAGAACGGGAACTTAGTGTACAGCCGCTCCCCCGTGGCGATTGGGATGTTCACCTTGTCCCGGACTTGTTTCATTTCGGAGACATTCTCTTGCGACACCGGCTCCTCAAACCAGAACGGACGGTACTTTTCAAGCCGCCGCCCCAGATGAACCGCGGTATAGACATTGAACTTGGCATGAACCTCAACCAATATCTCAACATCCGGCCCCACCGCCTCGCGCACGGCGGCTACCCTGTCCTCCGCCAGCTGCGCCTCTTGCGGCGATATGGTCAGGTAGTTGTCCTGCCCAAACGGGTCAAACTTCATCGCGGTGTAGCCCATCGCAACCACCCGCTTTGCCTCCTCCGCGTTCTGCTCCGGCGAGCCGGGGTTCGTGTACCAGCCGTTGGCATAGACGCGGATGCGGTCGGTGAACGCGCCGCCCAGCAGCTTGTGAACCGGAACGCCCAGCGCCTTGCCCTTCAAATCCCACAGCGCTATATCTACCCCCGACAGCGCCGTGCTGAACAGCCGTCCGCCGCGCCCAAGATTGTCCTGAAACATCCGCGTCCAGTGAACCTCGCTGTCCAGCGGATCCTTGCCCACAAGATACTCATCCGCCCACTGCGACAGCAGATCCCCCACAAGCGGATCATGGCTCAGCATAGACGCCTCGCCGATGCCCTCCACGCCCTCGTCGGTCGTCAGCCGCGCGATAAGCCAGTTGCGCTTGGCGTTGCTATGCCGCGACGAGAATATGTTTGTCTTTATGCCCGTTATTTTCATAGCGTCCCCTATCTTGGTATTTGTCTTGATATTGGCGATACTGGTCTTGATATTGACGATATTAACGGCTTGACGGCGGCGGCGCGTCCAGCCAAGCGCGCAGGTTTCGCCGCAAAGTATAATACGCCCAGCGGCGGCGGGCAAAGCGCCGCCCCGAATGGCGCGGATAGTGTTATGATATACGCCTTGAATATACGCTACACGCATCCTAACGGCAACAAGATGGCAACAAAAGAACACAGCAAGCGAGGTATGACATTGAACCGACAGCGCTCCGCAGAGCTCTACGCCACCGCCAAACGGCGCATACCGGGCGGCGTGAACAGCCCCGCCCGCTCTTGGGGCGCGGTAGGCGGCGAACCGCTGTTCCTGACGCGCGGCGCGGGCAGCCGCGTTTGGGACGCCGACGGCAACGAGTACATTGACTACGTCTGCTCTTGGGGCCCCCTGATACTCGGACACGCCCACCCGCAGGTAATCGCCGCGATAGGCGAGGCGGCGGCGGACGGAACAAGTTTCGGCGCGCCCACCGAGCGCGAAAACATCATCGCCCAAATGGTCGCCGACGCCTACGATTCCATTGATATGGTCAGGTTCGTCAGCTCCGGCACTGAGGCGACTATGAGCGCCCTGCGGCTGGCTAGGGCATACACCGCTCGCCCCAAGATAATCAAGTTTGAGGGCGGCTATCACGGCCATTCAGACGCGCTGCTGGTGGCGGCGGGTTCGGGCGCGCTGGCGCACGGCATCCCCGACAGCGCCGGCGTAACCGAATCTTTCGCGCAAGACACCCTGCTGTCCAAGTTCAACGACCTGCCCTCGGTAGAGGCGCATTTCGCCGCGTTCCCCAACGAAATCGCCTGCGTCATAGTAGAGCCGGTTGCGGGCAATATGGGCGTCGTGCCGCCCGCCGACGGCTTTCTGGCCGGCCTGCGCGAACTTACCGCGCGGCATAACGCGCTGCTAATCTTTGACGAAGTAATCACCGGCTTTCGCGTGGCATACGGCGGCGCGCAGCGGCGATACGGCGTCAAGCCCGACATCACTTGCCTAGGCAAAATCATCGGCGGCGGCATGCCCGTAGGCGCTTACGGCGGCAGCGCCGAAATTATGGCGACCGTCGCCCCGCTAGGCCCTATGTACCAGGCTGGCACGCTATCCGGCAACCCCGTCGCTATGGCGGCCGGCGCGAAAACGCTGGAGCTGCTGCAACAACCCGGCGTGTACGCCGACCTGGAAACCAAAGCCCAAACGCTCGCCGACGGCTTAACGCAGGTATTCGCGGATGCCGAAACGCCCCTGTGCATCAACCGCGTTGGCTCAATGATGACCCTGTTCTTCAACGCCAACGAAGTTGCCGGATGGGAATCCGTATCGGCGTCCGACCGCGAGGGTTTCGCGCGGTTCTTCCACCGCATGCTGGACGAGGGCGTATATCTGCCGCCCTCGCCCTTTGAGGCGATGTTCGTATCCACCGCGCACACCGAATCCGACATCCAAGCCACCCTGGACGCCGCGCGCCGCGCCCTGGCATAGCCGCCGATGCGCCAATCACATAGCCGGCGGCGAGATATTTTGCAGAAAACAGGAAGAGTGCAACAATGCCCAGAAATCGCAAACTAGGCAAATGCCAACTCTGCCAGCGCGACCTGAGCAAATCGGGCGCGAGCCGCCACATCAAGCTCTGCCGCCGGCAAAACCCGCCCCAGCCCGCCGGCGACAGCCCAAGCCTGCACATCACAATCACCGACTCATTCGGCGGCGGCGCATACTGGCTGCAACTAGAGGCGCCCGCCCACGCGCCCCTAAGCGCCCTTGACAAGTTCCTGCGCGAGATATGGCTGGACTGCTGCGGCCATCTCAGCGCATTCTACATCCGAAACTCCGAGTACATATCCCATATGCCCGAAGAAGACGACGACTCCCCGCCGTCGGGCGGCATGGGATTCACCCAGCAATCAATGGACTCCATCAGCATCGGCAAAGCGGCGGAGCGCGGGATACTCGCCAAGTCCTTTGCCTATATGTACGACTTCGGTACCCCCACCGAGCTTGCCCTGCGAACATACGAAGAGCGCTGGCCCGACGGCAATGGCGAGATACGCCTCCTCGCCCGCAACCAGCCCCCTAACATCCCCTGCGACATCTGCCACGCCCCCGCCACGCGCCACGCCCCATACGCCGGCGGCCCCGCCCCGGCGCCCGGCCTCTGCGACGACTGCGCCATCAAGCAACCCGGCGGCGGCAACGCCCTGCTCCCAATCACCAACTCCCCCCGCAGCGGCGTATGCGGCTATCTGGGGAATGAGCTGGACAGCCAAACATAAATGGCCATCCTCAGTCGACCTGCACTACCTTATCGCCGACGCACACGAACCCTTTGCTCTCGTCATAGGCATCGATGTGAGCGAGAGATTCGCTGGCAAGCGTTCTTACTTTGGTGATTGTCCGGGTGAGTGGCGCAAACACAGACTGGTTCCGTACCGGCTCTTCGACTTTGTAAGTCTCATAGGTATGGGCTATCGAAAAACGCGGCTGCGCGTCAATTACCCTCACACGGATTTTTTCCCGCGCGATAGTTCCCAATTCCTCTTTGGTATCGGGATCAATAACCGCCGCGTTCTCATCAACGATTTTGAACCGCATCCCCGCCTCAACCCCGTCCAGCGAACCCCGGTTTATTGTGAGTTCGCGCGTGTTCAGTATCGTTGCCACTTTGCCCTCTATGAGAGCGCTCTGAGTTTTTTGCATAGCCATAGCCACTTATCTCCAACGGCGCAACAACGCGGTTACGCCTTTAATCGCGGTTTCGTAATCGCCTGTATCCAGTGGCAGATACACATTCGGTGGCTTTGAAGTATCACGCCTCATTCTAGATTCAAGGCTTTCCCAAAAATCTGCATTCGCCCTATCTTGCAGGATGCAATCGCAATCCGATTCACGCACATCCACGGCAACAACACTGCCCCAGCATTCGTCGCCTGTTGCCTCATAGAGATTAAACTCATCATCAGGCTGGATTCCCTGAGATCTTCCCGCCAAAACCCTGATCGCTACCGTTCCCCGCATTTCCATTATACCCGAACACTCAAATCGCGTCCTCTTGGCTTGAGACAAGGCAGAATTCTGCGCTCTTGCCGCAAGTTTTATCATAGCCGCGCGATAAATCCAAACCACCCCCCATATGAACAAGCCGTATGCGGCTATCAAACCCGCTATGACCGCCGACGCCAGCAATGCCAAGATTACGCCAATGACAACATCGGCGATAGCAAAGTCGCCGCGCCCGACGATTATCGCTAGGGCAATGGCAATTGAAACGCTCGCGGCAATGGGATAGACGTAAGCGAAGAGCCTTTTATTGAAACGCGCCATCACTCCCCCGCCGCGCTCGCCCTAATCGCGGCTATCGCATCGGCTACGCTCATGCGGTCGTTATAAACGGCGGAGCCCGCTACCAGCACATTCGCGCCCGCCCTTACCACCGCGGCGGCGGTTGCGGCGCTGATGCCGCCATCCACTTGCAGGTCGGCGGCCAAGCCGCGATCCTCTATCAGCGCGCGGACGCGGCTTATCTTGCCCAGCATCGCCTCTATGAACGCCTGCCCGCCAAAGCCGGGGTTGACGGTCATCACCAAAACCTGGTCAAGGTCGGCGATTATCTCTTCTATGGCGGATACGGGCGTAGCCGGGCTGATTGCCACGCTGGGGCGCTTGCCCGCCGCGCGTATCCGCTGGACGACGCTGTGCAGGTGAACGCATGCCTCGGCGTGGACGGTGATTGTGTCCGCGCCCGCCGCCGCGAATTCGGCGATGTATCGCTCAGGCGCGTCAATCATCAGGTGCAGGTCAAAGGGCAGGCTCGTATGGCGGCGGATCGCCTGCACGATGACTGGCCCCATCGTGATGTTCGGCACGAAATTGCCGTCCATAATGTCTATGTGAATGGCGTCAGCGCCGCCCCGCTCGGCCTCCGCAACCTGCTCGCCCAGCCGGCTGAAGTCGGCGGACAGAATTGAGGGCGCTATCTTGATTTGGCGTTCACTTGGCATCGTCAGCCTCCAGTTCGGCTTTGGCGCAGGCGATTGCGTCCTGTACGCGCCCAAATGCCGTGCCTCCGGGGACGTCGCGCGCCGCCACCGACGCCTCGGCGGTTATGGCGAACACGTCCTCGTCAAAGAGCGCGGAAAAGCGGCGATAGTCGGCAAGCGCCATATCTTGCAATCTCAGGCTGTTGTCAATCGCGTATTGCGAAAGGCGCGCTACCGCCCCGTGCGCCTCGCGGAACGGCATGCCCTTGCCCACCAGGTAGTCGGCGATGTCGGTGGCGAGCAGAAAGCCATCCTCGGCGGCGGCGCGCATCCGATCCGCGTTGACGCTCATAGTCGCCAGCATATCCGCGAATATCGTCAGCGTGCTCAGCAGCGTATCGTATGTGTCAAAGAACCCCTCTTTGTCCTCTTGCATATCGCGGTTGTATGTGAGGGGCAAGCCCTTCAGCAGCGTGAGCAGCGCCATAAGGCCGCCATACACCCTGCCCGTCTTGCCGCGCGCCAGCTCAGCGAAATCGGGGTTGCGCTTTTGGGGCATTATGCTGCTGCCGGTTGTGTATTCGGCGCTGAGGCGTATGAACCCGAACTCGTCCGACGACCACAGCACAAGCTCTTCCGCCATACGGGACAAGTGCATAGCGCATATGGCGGCGGCGGACTGGAAATCCAGCAGGAAATCGCGGTCGGACACCGCGTCCATGCTGTTGCGGGATATGCGGCTGAAACCGAGTTCGCGCGCCACGAATTCGCGGTCAAGCGGGTACGGCAGCCCCGCCAGCGCGCCGCTGCCGAGAGGCATCACATCCGCCCGCGCGTAAGCCTGTCGAAAGCGCTCCGCGTCGCGCCCCAGCATCTCAAAGTAGGCGAGCAAGTGGTGCGCGAACAAGACGGGCTGCGCGCGCTGCACATGCGTGTAGCCGGGCATTATCACCGAGGCGTTGGCGTCCGCCTGAGCCACAAGCGCCGCTCGCAAGGCATGAATCGCGCCCAATACGCTATCTATGGCTTGCTTAGTGAACATCCGAACATCAAGCGCAATCTGGTCGTTGCGGGAGCGCGCGGTGTGCAGCTTGCCCGCGCTATCGCCTATCTTCTCATACAGGCGGCGCTCAACATTCATATGAATGTCTTCCAGCTCAGGACGCCAGGGGAATGAGCCGGATTCGATCTCTTCGCGGATTTCGGCGAGGCCGCGCTCTATGGCGCGGGCGTCGGCGGCGGCGATAATGCCCTGCTTGGCGAGCATCCGCGCGTGTGCGATGGAGCCGGCGATGTCCTGCCGATACAGCCTGCGGTCGTAGTGAATGGATACCGTGTAGGCGGAGACGACCTCTTGCATTGGACGCGCCTAGCTTTCGGCTTGCGCGACGGGGTTCTTGGTTACCAGAAAGCGCCGCCTGAGCGTAAGCACCTGCTCGCCGCGCTGGTTGACGCCGCGCGATTCCATATGCACAATGCCCCTGTCCGGGCGGCTCTTGGACACGCGCACATCCAAGATTTCGCTCTCCGCGTATATGGTATCGCCCTCAAAAGTGGGGCCGTCGTGCGTGGCGTTCTCATACTCAAGGTTGGCTATCGCCTTGCCCGAAGTATCGCGCACGCTCATCCCCACTACCAGGCTGAACACCAGCATCCCGTTCACCAGTATCTTGCCGTGCGGGTGGTCTTTCATATAGTTTTCGTCAAAGTGCAGCGGGTTCGTGTTCATCGTGAGCAGCGTGAACAGATGATTGTCCATCGCGGTGATGGTCTTGCCGGGCCAGTGCTTGAACACATCCCCCGCCTTGAAATCGTCCAAGTAGCCGCCGAATTCTTCGCGTCCGTCGTGAATCATTTATCTTGTCCTGCTTGTCCTGCCTGCTTGTCATTAGGGAGAGTAATTGCATTGCGGCCGAAACGGGGGTGGGGCGTTGATGCGGATGCGCGGCTAAATCTGATACTTTTGCAGCAGCCGCCGCGCGATAATCAGTTTCTGTATCTCGTTTGTGCCTTCGCCGATAATCATCAGAGGCGCGTCGCGGTAGTAGCGCTCCAGCGGGTAGTCCTTGATGTAGCCGTAGCCGCCGTGAACGCGCATCGCCTCCATCGTTACCCTGCCGCACATCTCGCTGGCGAACAGCTTAGCCATTCCCGCCTCAAGGTCGACGCGCTGCCCGGCGTCTTTCTTGCGCGCCGCCTCATAGGTCAGCAGGCGCGCCGCCTCAATATCGGTAGCCATTTCCGCCAACTTCAGCTGGATCGCCTGATGCTGCGCTATGGGCTGCCCGAAACTTTCACGCTGCTGCGCGTACTTGATGGCGGCGTCAAAAGCGGCGGTAGCCACGCCCACCGCGCGCGCCGCAACATTGATGCGCCCGCCCTCAAGCCCGCTCATCACATAGCCAAACCCGCGCCCCTCGTCGCCAACAAGGTTTTGGGTGGGTATGCGAACATTGTCAAACACAAGCTCAGTCGTGTCTATGCCGCGATAGCCCAGCTTGTCCAACTTCTGCGCCACGCTGAAACCCGCCGCCGGCTTTTCCACCACAAAGCAGCTTATGCCGCGATGCGGCGGCGACGCCGTCTTGTCTGTGCGGGCAAGCACGGCAAAGGCGTTGCCGCTCGCGCCGTTGGATATGAACATCTTGTTGCCGTTGATGACATACTCTTCGCCGTCTTTGACCGCGGATGTTTGCAGGTTCTGCATATCGCTGCCGCCGCCCGGCTCCGTCAGCGCCAAGCCGCCGCGTATCGCGCCCTCCGCCATCTTGGGCAGAAATCGCCGCTTGAGCTCGTCCGTGCCGTACGTCGCTATGACATACGCCAGGATGTGATGCGTGCCAAGCGGGCCTGTGAGGCTCATCCAACCCTTGCTCAGCTCCTCAAACACGACGGCGAACGTAGTGTAGTCCAACCCCAAGCCGCCGTACTCTTCGGGGATCATTATGCCGAACAAGCCCATATCCGCCATCTGATCCACGAGCTCTTGCGGATATATGTCTTCGTTGTCGTAATGGCCGGCGACGGGTTCAACCTCGCGCTGCACAAAATCGCGCACAAGGTTGACTATCTGACTGCGGGTTTCAAGCGTGGCTGCGGTTGTCATATGTTGCCTCAAAAGAGCGCTTGCGCGTGATGATTAGGGGTTTAGCGACGGTTTAGCGATCCAAGTCGGGAAACTGCCGCGCCCCCACATTCTTGGACGATATGCCCAGAACTTTCAGAAAGCCCTCGGCGTCGGAGTGGTCGTAGCTGCCCATCGCCTCCATAGAGGAGTCGTCGGTATAGAGCGAGTGCGGCATAGCGCCGGGCGCCTCGTCGGCTGTGTCAAAGAACAGGCTGCCCTTGTACAGGCGCACGGCGATTGTTCCCGTGGCAAGCCGCGTGATGGGCTGCAGCGCGGCGAGCGCGGCGGTTGTGGCGAGATCCAGCCAGTAGCCCTGATATATTTGCAGGCTGACCACGCTTGACACATGCTCAAAGAACTCGCGCGCCCGCCTGTCCAGGATGAACTGCAACAGGTATTCGTAGGCGCGCCCCAGCAGTTCCATCCCCGGCGATTCGTATATGCCCCTTGACTTGACGCCCACAAAGCGGTTTTCAACCACATGAGTGCCTACGCCGACGCCATGCTTGCCCGCGAGCCCATTAGCCTGCTGAAACATATCCGCCAGCCCCAGCCTTGCGCCGTTTAGCGCCACGGGAACGCCTTGTTCCCAGCGAATAGTCGCGATTTCGCTCTGGTCGGGAGCGTCCCAGGGCCAAACGCCCATTCCCGGTTCCACGAAAGTTGGGGATATGGAAACGTCTTCCAAATCGCCCGCCTCATGCGTCAAGCCAAGAAAGTTGGCGTCGGTAGAGTAGCGCGATTCGCGGGCGGGCCTAATGGGCAGCGAGTTCGCCTCGCAGTAGTCCAGCATCTGCTGGCGTCCGGGGAACTCCGCCACAAAATCGGGATCGCGCCAGGGCGCATAGACTTCCAGCGCCGGCGCAAGCGTGTTCGCCGCCAGTTGAAAGCGCACCTGGTCGTTGCCGCGCCCGGTAGCGCCGTGAAACAGCACGCCGATGTCCCGCCGTCGCAGCGCGGGCAGGATGGCGCGGACTGTGACCGGGCGGGCGATGCCGGTCGTGTTCCAATAGCCGCCCTCATACCGCGCCTGCGCCTGTATGACCTTTAGGCCCGCCTCCGCCAGCGCATCCTTGCCGGGGATGATATGCGCGCTCTCAGCGCCGCAGCCCAGCATGCGCTCGGTTACCGCGTCAAGGCTCTCTTCATCGGGCTGCCCAAGATCCACGGTATAGCAGTGGACGGCAAAGCCCTTGCCTCTTAGCCAATGGGCAACCGTGCAGCTATCCAAGCCGCCGGACACCGCGCCGCCCACTAGGGTTATGTCTTTGTCTTGCAGTTCGCGCCAGTTCATTGCTGATTTATTGCCTTTGCGATTGTTTGTTGTTGCCGCTATACGCGCAAGCGCCTACCCCGCCAGCGCCGTGTTGATAGCCCTGTTTAGCTTGGCTATGCACTCGTCCACATCCGCCTCAGTGATGATGAGCGGCGGCATAAAGCGCACGGCGTCGGGCAGCACCGGGTTAAGCAGCACGCCCTCGTTGTTGGCGGCGGCGACCACGGCGGGCGCGATGGCCGACTGGAATTGCAGCGCGATCAGCAGCCCCATGCCGCGTATGCCCTTTACCACATCCGGGCGCGCGGCTCTGAGATCTTCCAGCTTGGATTCCAGATACGCGCCCATTTTCAGCGCGTTGCCCGGCACGTCGTTCTCTATCATATAGCGCACGGTTGCGTTGGCGGCGGCGGTCGTAAGCACATTGCCGCCGAATGTGCTGCCGTGATCGCCCGGCTCCAGCACATCGCAGCTATCCTTGCACATAAACGCGCCGATAGGCACGCCGTTGCCCAAGCCTTTTGCGGATGTCATCACATCCGGCTCCACGCCAAAGCGCTGGTGTCCCCAAAGGCTGCCCAGCCGTCCCATCCCCGTTTGCACTTCGTCAAAGATCAGCAGGATGTTGTTTTGGTCGCACCACTCGCGCAAGCCTTTGAGATAGCCCTCAGTTGGCACATTAACGCCGCCCTCGCCCTGCAGCACTTCCACCATTATGGCGCAGGTGTTGTCGGTGGTAGCCTCGCGTATGGCGTCCAGATCTTCGTAAGGCACATTGGCGTAGCCCTCAGCCAGCGGCAGCCACGCCTGCTGATACGCGGGCTGGCCGGTAGCGGCGATCATCCCCAGCGTGCGCCCGTGAAACGAATTCAGCACGGTTATGACATCCTGAGCGCCGCCGCGATGCAGCCGCCCGTACTTGCGGGCGAGCTTGACCGCGCCCTCATTCGCCTCAACGCCGCTGTTGGCGAAGAACACCTTGTCCATGCTGCTGCTCTCCACCAGCGCCTCTGCGAGCTCAAGCTGCGGCGTGGTATAGAACAGGTTGGACGTCTGCACAAGCTTGCCCGCCTGCTCGCGGATGGCTTGGGTTACGGCCGGGTGGCAGTGGCCAAGGTTGTTGACCGCCAAGCCCGCGGTGAAGTCCAGGTATTCGTTGCCCTCTATGTCCCACACGCGCGCGCCCTCGCCGCGATCTATTATCATCGGCTGGCGGTTGAACGTGTGGATGTAGTATTGGCTCTCTTTCTCTTTCCATTCTGCCGTAGTAGTCATCTGATTTCCTCCCAATATGCCAACGCGCCCGCCGCATTATCGGCGATTGGCGCTCTTAATGCGCGGGTTTGGATTTGGATTTGGACGCCGGCGCGCTTGCCCTTGCGAAACGCGCCTGTCCCGTGATGTTATTGATTTCCAAGCGATTCTGTCAATCTGTCAAGCGCCCGCTCCAGTTCGGCGAGGTTCTGCTTGACGGAGTCTATGGCGTTTTCGAGAACCTCGACGCTTGCCTCAAGTGAGCCGGCGGGCGCGGCCGTAGCGGGCGCGGGCGTCTGCGCGGCCGTATCCGCGGGTTCGCTCACGAACGTGGTTACGCCCGTCAGCGCGTTGAGCGCTTGGTTAAGCGAATCCTCCATCACCACCCTATCGCCGGTAGCTAGTATCACCCGCTTGAGTTCGGGGAAACTCACGCCCTCCGCCTGAATATAGACGGGTTCGGCGTAAATCAGCCCCTGGTCAACCGGCACTACCAGAAGGTTGCCGCGTATGCAGCTGGAGCCCTCTGTGCAGCGCAGCGTGAACCACGCGGATATGGTCGGATTGTTGTCTATTCGCGCCTCCACCTGCGCCGTGCCGTCCACCTGCCTGTCTTTGGGGAAGTTGAACGCCATCAAGCCGCCGTAGTTGTCCCCGTCGCTGCGCGCCGCCAGCCAGCCAATCAGGTTTTGCCGCTCGTTGGGCGTGTACGGCAGCAGCAGCACGAACTCCTCTTCGGTTTCGCCGGGCAGTTTCATTATCACATAGTACGGCTCCACCTGCTGCAGCGTATCCCCCTGCCCGAACTTTTCCTCCGCGACCGCCCACAGGTCTTCATTGTTGTAGAAGTTCTGCGGCTCCTGCATATGGTAGCGGATGTACTTCTCCGCCTGTATGCGGAAGAAGTCCTGCGGGTAGCGCGTGTGCGCCCGCAGCGACTCCGGCATTTCGCTTTGCGGCTGGAACAATACCGGGAATATGCGCGCGTAGGTCTGGATGATGGGATCGGTTTCGTCCCATATGTAAAAGCGCAGGTCGCCGTCAAAGGCGTCTATGGTCACCTTGATGCTGTTTCGCATATAGTTAAGGTCGCCCGACCCGCCCCCCAGCGGATCGGAGTACGGGTAGCGGTCGGTATAGGTATAGGCGTCCTGGATCCAGTAAAGCTTGTCGTTGGTCGCCACGATATAGGGATCGCGGTCAAGGATCAAGAACGGCGCGACTTGCCGGACGCGCTCTTGCACTTGCCTGCGATACTGCAGGCGGCTGTCGCCCGTAATCTGCCCGCTGATGAGTATGTTGATGTCGGCGAACTGCCAGGCGTAGGCGATGCGGCGGAATATGGACGACATCCGCACGCCGCCGCCGCCGGAGTAGTTCGTGCGAAACAGATCGCCGCTCTCGGTCTGGTAGTCCAGCTCGTCGGTTTCGGTATTGACGATGACATACTCGGCCGTGTTTTCGCCGTAGTAGATGCGCGGGTTGGCGACCAAAATCTCAGGCTCGCCCTCCGAACCCTCCGCCTGCACGGGGATGATGCCGTCCGCCGGTATGTCCTTAGCGAAGAACTCCGGCCTGCCCTCAGGCGTGAACTCGGTCACCGGGCTCATAGCGATGCCCATCCCATGCGTATAGACAAGCTTGGTGTTCGTCCAAGTCTGCGTATCCGGCTGCAGTTTCTCAGGCGCCACCTCCCGCGCCGACAGCAGCACTTGGCGCACCTCGCCGTCTATCTCATAGCGGTCGACGTCGGCGTCGTGGAATTCGTAGTACGGCCGTATGAGCTGTATCTGCCTGTACACGCTGGACAGCGGCCGGTAATCCCAAAGGCGTATGTTGTTGATAGTCTGCGGGTTGCGCCTGATTACCTCCGCGTCCACCGCGGTTTCGGCGGGATAGAACTGCTCTTGGATGCGGTTCAGCGCGAATGCGTCGCGCGTGAACTTGATGTTGCGCTCAATATACGACGCCTCGCGCTCGAACTCATTCGGGTTCACCGTGAACTGCTGTATGAACCCGGGCCACACATTCGTCAGCAGGATGTTCATCACGAACCAGAGCGCAAACGCGCCGATGAGCAGCCGCCTGCCGCTGAAGTAGGTGTTCGCCAGCATCAGCAAGCCCGCTGCTACCGCGATTATCGCCATTATGAGCAGCGCCGGCATCCGCGCGTTCACATCCGCGTATGCCGCGCCGAACACCGCCCCGTCCGCCGACAGCAGCAGGTCGTATCTGCCAAGCCAATGCCCCCAAGCGATTGTGAACATAATCAGCGCGGCGATGATGGACAAGTGTATCTTGACATTGGGCAGCGACAAATCAAAGCGCTCGCCCTGCATGCTCACGCGCAGGAAGTAGATAGCCGCTGTAGCCAGCAATACCACCACCAGCATTGACAGCAGCCAGCCCTGTATGAAACTGAGCATTGGCAGCGTGAACACATAGAACGACACATCCCGCCCGAAAACGGGATCCATTTGGTCAAACGGGATGGCGTTGGAAAAGCGCAGGAACACCTCCCAGCGCGACGCCACTATGCCGCCGAATATCACCGACAGCACGACTATCGCCACCATGCTGATGCGAACCAGCGCGCGGCTCATAAAGTCAAGCAGCTCATCCGGCAGCGCCATCGCAACGTCCCCGCGCGAAAACCGCAGCGCCGCGTACACGCTCGCGCCCAGCAGCAGCCCCATCGCCACAACGCCCGCCGCGAACAAGCCTATCCGCGTTAGCAGCACCGTGACGAATATGCCCCGATAGCCCAGGTTGTCAAACCACAGCCAGTCGGTATAGACGCCGCGCCCGAACACGACCAGCGAAAACAGCGCTATCGCCACCACCGCTATCGCTATCCACTTGGCGAGCGTCCCTATCTGCCCAAAGAACTGGTAGAGCTCTTCGGTTGAATCGCCGTCGCCGCTGTTGCCGTTCTGGTATTCACCAGCCATTGAACAACCTTTCTGCGCTATCTAGCCCGCGTTGTCTTTGTGTAATCGCGTTTAATCGTAACGGATTTTGGCTTGGATTTGGGCTTGGGTTTGGCCAAGTCAGGATTCGCCGCCGCGCCTCACCCTATCCGCGTGCCGAGCGTTTCGCCGGCCACCGCGTCCATCAGCGCCGAGGGCTTGCGCCCGTCTATGATATGCGAAACGCCGCCCGCCTGCAGCGCCGCCAAGCACGCCTCGATCTTGGGGATCATGCCGCCCGCCGCCACATTGGACGCGATTATGCCCTCGGCTTGCCGCGCCGTGAGGCGGGGTATGAGCCGCCGCGATGTATCCAATACGCCCTGCACGTCCGTCAGAAACACCAGCCTGCTCGCGCCAATCGCGGACGCTATCGCCCCCGCCGCCGTGTCCGCGTTTATGTTAAGCAGCGTTTGCGAACTCCCCTCGCCGTCAGCGCCGCCGCCGTCGGCTACTTTGATAGCAACGGGCGCTATCACCGGAATGCACCCCGCCCTCAGCACCGCGTCTATCGGCGCCGTATTCACGTCGGTCACGCTGCCCACAAGCCCAAGCGCCGGGTTGCGGATCTCGGCGCGCAGCATAGCGTCGTCCGCCCCGCTTATGCCCATCGCCCTCGCTCCAAGCGCCGCCATTGACGCCACAAGGTTCTTGTTGATGAGGCCCGTCAGCACCGCCACCACGATGTCCAGGCTTGCCTCGTCGGTAACGCGCAGCCCGCGCACGAATTGGGGCCTAACGCCCTGCTTTGCCATCCAATCGCTGATTATCTTGCCGCCCCCGTGAACCACCACCGCGCGCGCGCCCTGCCGCTGCAGCTCGGCGAGGTCTTGCAGCGTCGTATCGTGATTTCCAAGCGTGCTGCCGCCTATCTTGACTACTATCGTCCCACCGGCATCGGTCTCCTTTGGCGCGTATTTCGGAGGCGTGGCATCCCCGCCGCCAAGCCCGCCCGCATTGGGAACAGGCTGCGCGGACAGCGGCGCCGCGGGCTGCAAGGCGTCCGGAGTCGTCATGCTAATCAGGTGCTGTACGCCGAATTGAACGTGACGTACTCTTCGGTCAGGTCGCAGCCCCAAGCGGTAGCGCTTGCATCCCCCATGCTCAGGTTCACCCGAAAGCGAACGTCCGGCGAGCTCGCCATCGCGCTCACAACCGAATCTTTGTGATACGGGATGGCAATGCCGCCCTCTACGATTTTGATGTCGTCAACGAATATGTCTATCTTGGACTCGTCCATATCCGCGCCGCTCTTGCCCAGCGCCATCATTATGCGCCCCCAGTTCGGGTCGTTGCCGTGAACCATCGCCTTGACCAGCGACGACGTGGATATTTCCCTAGCCGCCTTGCGCGCGTCCGCCAGCGACGCCGCCTCGCCCACAACCACCTCTATCAGTTTCTTTGCCCCCTCGCCATCCCGAACCATCTGCTTGGCGAGCGATACGCAGACGTACGTCAGCGCATCCTCGAAGTCCGCCGCCGCCGCATCATCCGCGCCTATCTCGGCGCCGCCCGCCTGCCCGTTGGCGAACAGCAGCACGGTGTCGTTTGTGCTTTGGTCGCCGTCAACGCTGCACATATTGAACGAGGCGTCCACCGCCCTGCCCAGCGCCGCCTGCAGAAACCCCCGCTCAACCGGCGCGTCGGTAGCCACAAACGCCAGCATCGTCGCCATATTCGGATGTATCATCCCCACGCCCTTTGCGGCGCCGCCGATGACGACCTTGCGCCCGTCCAGCTCCACCGAAACCGCTATCTCTTTGTGACTGGTGTCCGTGGTCATAATGGATCGCGCGAAGTCCCGGCCGCCGTCCGCGCTGAGCGAGATGTTGCTCACATTTTGCCGCAGCAGCGCCATAGGCAGCTCCACGCCAATCATCCCCGTGCTGCACACCAGCATATCCTCGGCGTCCACGCCGATATGCGCCGCGGCGAGATCCGCGAGCTCGGCGGCGTCCGTCAGCCCCTGCTCGCCCACGCAGCAGTTGGCGCAGCCGCTGTTGGCGACCACCCCCCGCGCGCCGCCCCGCCTAGCCCGCTCGCGGCTCAGCACGACCGAGGGCGAAAGTATCTTGTTCGTAGAGAACGTAGCCGCCAGATTCGCCGGCGCCTCGGACACCAGAATGCCCAAATCCAAAACGCCCTCGCCTTGCGTCTTCAGGCCGGCGTAAGTCCCCCCGGCGGCAAAGCCTTTGGCGGATGTAACCCCGCCGTCGTTTATAAGCTCAACCATAGCAACCATATCCGCTCCTCATCTCGCGCGCAAGCCGCGCCATATGGCGGGCGCGTAATTAGCCAACGGATTATAGCATATTGGGGTTTGGGGGGTAAAATTCGGGATGGCAACAAGCGCAACAATCCCCAGCCCTAACCCCTATGTGCAGTGCGCCGGCAGAATTTGGCGAACCGAATCGTCTATGCTTTCCAAGATAGACTTGATAGCGTCGTCGCCCACCACATCCTTGCGCCCGACTCGCAAGCCCCTGCTTTGGCGCTCAGCCACAATCGCATCAACTATTTGATGCGCCAAAACCGACTGCGCCGCGAGATTGGCGTGATGCTTATTATCAGTATCATACGCGGGGATGGGCAAATTTTGTACCGGCCCGCTGCAGAAATCTCTGTCAGAGGATCGCCCCGCGTTATGAAAGAAATCCGCCAGCGCCGGAGAATTGAAAATAGCGGACAAGTAGTGCAGTTCCAATTCTTGGTCGACGGCAAACCAATATAGTTTGTGCGAAAGAACCATTGACGCCGGAACGACGGCCGATTCCAACCGCGAGCCGGCGGCGTTATAGACAACCGCCTTGCCGCCGTTTTGCAACCTGCGGGTTAGATTGCTCCATAGGTCAATGCGGTCGGCAAGCGACGCGGGCGATCTAGGCTTTTTGGTTTCGCGGTAATCGGAGTCGGCTTTTGCCCAATAGATATTGAAATACTGGGTGTCATCGCCTTTCGGGAAAGTACGCAGGACTTCTTTGCCATCGTCGGAAAACGGCGCGATGATGTTGAAGTTCCCTATCACTCCAAAAGGAATGATATGCTTGGAAAACAGCGCGGGCTTTGCAAAGCGCTCTTCAATGCGCCCGTCCCGTTTTAGAGATTTCCACATGCCTCTGCTGTTCTCAGTTTGGGAAAAATACACATTCCCAAGCGCGCGCTCAGCATTTTCCTCGCTAAAAACTAGCAGCGAATGTGGGAACAGCGTTGCGCCGGGGTGAAACTTGTTTTGGGCATACTCAGGGCTAGGCGCAACAGCCCACTGCTTGCTCAAAGCGAATGTCAAAAGCGGATTAGCGTCATCCCAACCCATCCGATTGCCAACGCCGCTGCCCGTGACATAATGAATATCGCCAAGCGGCTTGATTTTGGGCCGTTGGCGGCTTGCGGCTACGCGCTCGCCAAATATCACGGAGGCGTCCGCCGAACCCTTGAAAGGCGGCTCTTTCACGCCCGACAAGTCCCAAGCGGTCTTACTCAGATCTACGTGGCAACCCTCTTCGAGAGAGTTCGTCAAACTCCAATTCCCGCCGCGAAACTTCTCCCAATTGCGAGCGCGCAATGCGGAGTACGGCATCACGAACCCGAACTTGCCCCCTCTTTGCAGATAGTAATCTACGCAAGACGCTACGAAAGTGGCGGCTATATCGTTCTGCGTAGCGAGATGAGCGCCCGCCCATAGATTGCGATCTGTAGCGTGTCGCCGAAACACGTCCTGCCTATCGCTCGCCATAGCGTTATACACAACCCAAGGCGGGTTGCCCACCAGCCGGCTCATCGGCGCTGTGGCGAGACGATGCGGCTGAACCAGGTTGCTGATGTACCACTTCCAAACATTATCGCGCCCGCTTTGGATGTAGCCGCGCAACCGGCGGTAGGCGTCCAAGAACATCTCTTGGTCGGATTCGGTCGTCAACTGCAATACCGCGAGCAGGCTTGATTCGGTATCATCCCTCTGCTCGCCGTTGGCGTAATCAAATATCAAGTTAAGCAGATCCGGGAACTGCTCGCGCAGCAGCAAGCTCGCGGGAAACCTTAGCGGCTTATCGGGTTCATCCGAGGGAATACCCACGCCCGCGCCAAACGCCATAGCGCCGCTGAGCGCCCGTGTTTCCCACTGCAAACTATCGCCCAAATAGATGTTGGGCGACGCCGCCAGGCTTTCGTAATTGACGGGCATATCGCCAAACGCCAGCATTTTGGTAGTCTTGGCGAGTTCCACCGCAATCGGATGCAAGTCCAAGCCCGCCACAAGCCCGTTCACAATCTCGGCTTGCGCCAGCGGGCTGCCCTCAAGCTCCGGATGCGCCGCCGCGTCCCGCAGCAGCAACCGGACGGCGTGATACAGAAACGTCCCCGAACCGCAAGACGGATCCAGCACGGCGGCGGACTTCAGATTGCCTTTTACCCACTCGTCTATCACGCCGCGCCGCCAATCGGCGTCCATCACATCTTCGCACACAGCGCGCGCCAGCCAGTCGGGGGTATAGTATTCCCCGAAGTCGTGGCGGATGTCGCGCGGTATTACCGCGTGATACAAGTCCTTGAGCGTATCCCTATTGGACGCGCGCCATTCGTATCTGCCGACCGCTTGGACGAGGTTGTCTATGGCGGCGCTGCCCTCATCGCCCGCCGCGTCTATCAGCCAGTTGGGAAACCCGTCGGCGAGCGCCGCGTCGTCGCCGGAGCGCTGCGGCATCAGCGTTTGCGCCACCGCCCGCGCCAGCAGCACAAGCATGGTATGCCGCGCGAACAAGTGGCGCTCGGCATCCCCATCGCCCTGAGGCGTAATAAACGCGCCGCTCAGCACGCCCCGCCACAAGTCCAGTTTGACCTTATACTCGGCCGTCCCCTCATACCGCGCCGCGAGATGAAAGAACGGCCGCGCCAAATCGCCCGCCCACTCCGCGTTGTCAACCGGCGGCGCCATCTTAACGGTTCGGTTCACAAAGCGATAAAGCTTGCCCAGCAGCGCGTCATCATCCGCCTCGTCGTCAAGCAGCAGCGTCTCATCCAACAACAGAGCGCGGCTTTCCCTATCGTAATGATAGAAACTCCACTCCCGCCCATCCGTAACGCAGCCGCGCCAGCCGTCCGAATCGCCGTCAAACATAGACGGCCGGCTCGCCAAAGCGTTCAGATACCGAAGTGTCTGATCCTCAGGCGTCTCAATAGACCCGTCCGGCTTTGCGCGCGCGTCATCTTTCTTGCCCTGCGCCTTAGTCTCAAACACGACATTGCGGCAGTAGACGTCTATAGGCCCGTTCCCCGACTCGTACTGCGCGGCAATCTCAGGGTGGCGCAAATTGGGAAACAAATTCTCAAGCGTTGAGAAAAGCGCTTGCGCGATATTAGCCTCCGCCGCGCGGGCCGGAATTTCGCGCAAACGCTTAACAGACTCCCTTGCCTGCCCCCATCTAGGATCGCCCGTTATCTGCGCGTCGGCCATCACAATTTCGCTCCCTATGCTACGCCGCTACTATAATGCAAATGCGTTGATTCGGTCAAACATACTCTCTTATCATCCCATCTCCCCAATTTGCGCGTATTCCCATCCAATATGTGTTACAATTCCCCCCGCAAAACCCACACCCCCAAACCAAGCGAATAACCATACACCATACACGGAGGTCAACTCGCCTATGCCATCCAGCATCGTCCTATCCACCAAAGAATACAATGTAGTCGGCAAGCGCCCCATTCGGCACGACGGCTACGACAAGGTAACCGGCAAAGCGCTCTACGGCGCGGATATGAACCTGCCCGGCATGCTGCACGGCAAGGTCCTTCGCAGCCCCCACGCCCACGCCAACATCCTGTCCATAGACACCAGCAAGGCTGAGGCGCATCCCGAAGTCCTCGCGGTCGCCACATCCGCCGACTTCGCCGACGCGCCCGACGCGCTGCGCGTGCTGACCGCCGGCCCCCCCGTCAACCTCAAGCATCTCAGCAACAACGTCCTCGCCGGCGACAAAGTCCTCTACAAAGGCCAAGCCGTCGCCGCCGTCGCCGCCAGCAGCGCCCACGCCGCCGAAGAGGCGCTCGCCCTCATAGACGTCCAATACCAGCCGCTGCCCTCCTCCGCCACCGTGGAAGAGGCAATCGCGCCCGGCGCCGCCCAGCTCCACGCCAACTACGAGGGCAACATCGCCAGCCACTCCGAAATGACGCTCGGCGATGTGAGCAAGGGTTTCGCGGAGGCGGACTTGGTGGTGGAGAAAGTCTTTCGCACAAAAACCGTGCATCAGGGCTACATAGAGCCGCACACCGCGACCGCGTGGTGGCAGCCCGACGGCCGCGTTACCATCTGGTGCAGCTCGCAAGGGCATTTCCAAATCCGCGACCGCACCGCCGGCGTGCTGGGCATCCCCGCCTCGCGCATCAAAGTCGTCCCGATGGAAATCGGCGGCGGCTTCGGCGGCAAGACCACCATCTACCTCGAGCCGGTAGCCGCCGCGCTCTCGCGCAAGTGCGGCAATCCCGTCAAGGTAACGATGAGCCGCGCCGATGTGCTGGAGGCGTCCGGCCCCACATCCGGCAGCCTTATGTGGGTAAAGATAGGCGCCACCAACGACGGCAAGCTCACCGCCGTCCAAGCCGACCTCAAGTACGAGGCGGGCGCGTATCCCGGCTCCCCCGTGGGCGCCGCGATGAACTGCGTCTTCTCCCCCTACGATGTAGCCAACCTGCGGCTTGACGGCTACGACGTCGTCAACAACAAGCCCAAAACCACCGCCTACCGCGCGCCCGGCGCGCCCGGCGCCGCATTCGCCGCCGAGCAAGTCGTGGACGAAATATGCCGCAAGCTCAACATAGACCCCCTAGACTTTCGCATTATGAACGGCGCGAAGGAGGGCTCCCGCCGCTCCTACGGCGTAGTCAATCCCGTAATCGGCTGCGTTGAAACCAACGTCGCCGCCAAAGAACACGACCACTACCAAACGCCGCTGTCCGGCGCGAATCGCGGGCGCGGCGTCGCCACCGGGTTCTGGATGAACGGCTCCGGCGCCGCCTGCGCCACCGCCAACGTCAACTACGACGGCACTGTCAACCTCACCATCGGCTCCGTGGACATCGGCGGCACGCGCCCCGCCGCCGCCCAGCAGTTCGCTGAAGTGCTGGGCATCCCCGTAGAAGACGTCAACCCCCAGGTCGGCGACACCGAAACAATCGGCTACACCTCCATGACCGGCGGCAGCGGCGCAGCGTTCAAGACCGGCTGGGCAAGCTTCGAGGCGGCCCAAGACGTCAAGCGCCAGATGATCGAGCGCGCCGCCCTCATGTGGGAGGCCGACACCGACCAGATTGGCTTCGCCGACGGCGTGTTCCGCCACAAGTCCGACCCTGAGCTCAACATCAACTTCAAGGATCTCGCCGAGCGCCTCACCGAAACCGGCGGCCCCGTAGTCGGCCGCGCCAACCTAGACCCGGCGGGCCCCGGCAGCGCATTCGCCACCCACATCGTAGACGTGGAAGTCGATCCCGACACCGGCAAGGTAACCATCCTCCGCTACACCGCCCTCCAGGACGCCGGCAAAGCGGTTCACCCAAGCTACGTAGAGGGACAGATCCAAGGCGGCGTCGTGCAGGGCATCGGCTGGGCGCTCAACGAAGAGTACTATATGAGCGACAGCGGCCAGATGCTCAACTCCAGCCTGCTGGACTACCGCATGCCCACCGCGCTCGACCTGCCGATGATTGACACGGTCATCGTGGAAGTCGCAAACCCCGCCCATCCCTACGGCGTGCGCGGCGTGGGCGAAGTGTCCATCGTGCCTCCTATGGCGGCGATAGCCAACGCCATCTACGACGCCATTGGCGCGCGCATGGACGAGCTCCCAATGAACCCCCCGTCCGTCACAATGGCGCTGCAAGCCAACGGCGACTAGACGAAATCGGCATGGCGGCAAGGCTGCCGGGCAATGGCAAATGCTACGCCCGGCGGCTTTCCCGCCCCGCCAACAACTTACCCCATACGAAACACACATATGCGCGAGGTGCAATTTGTTTGAGCATATCGTTGTGCCGCTGGACGCTTCCAAGCTGTCCGAAACCATACTGGACTATGTGACGCCCCTGGCGAAGACGCTCGGCGCAAAGGTTGTGCTGCTGCACGCCGTATCCGACCAGTACGCCGACGCCTTTGAAGGCGTGGCGTCCGTCAGCGAAGAAGTAGCCGGCCTAAAGCGGAGCGAACAAGACGCCGCAAAGGCATACCTGAACGGCGTGGCCGAGCGCGTCAAAGCCGATGGCGTAGAAGTGGATACCCACGCCGAATACGGCTCCCCCACCGCCGTCATCCTGAACTACATCGCCAAGCGCCGCCCCGACCTCGTGGCGATGAGCACCAACGGGCGCTCCGGCCTCAAGCGGATGATTGTGGGCAGCGTAACCGCCGCCGTGCTGCCCCACGCAGACGCGCCTATGCTGGTCATACACCCCCAGGACGACGGCAAGCAGCAATCCGGCGGCATAGAAAACGTGGTTGTCCCTCTGGATATGTCATTCCGGTCCGAAAGCATCCTGCCCGTCGCAATGGAACTGTCCAAAGAGATGAACCTGAGCGTCAACCTAGTCACCTGCGTCCCCGAACCCTCGCGCGTATATGCCAGCACAATGCCGGGGATGTATCCCTACTCCGACGACCTGATGCAGCAAGCCGAGCAGACCACCGGCGACTACTTGGCGGAAGTGGCGGACAATGTCAAGCGCGAATACGGCGTGGACGCCGGCCGCGAACTGCTGCACGGCAGCGCCGCAAGCGCAATCGTGAGGCGGGTGGAAACCACGCCCAACAGCCTGATTGCGATGAGCACCAACGGCAGAACCGGCATTGGGCGCTGGGTGCTGGGTAGCGTAACCGAGGCGGTTGTGCGCTCCAGCGGCAACCCCGTGCTAATCGTCCACTCCGACGATGACGGCGCGCTGGAGGCCCAAGCAGTCCCCGCGCCCGCGTAGCGGCATGCGGCAAAGCGAAAGAAACGGGGCGCATCCCTCTCTTATTATTAAGGAGAAGGATGCGCCCCTTGGCGTTAACGGCTGGCGCAACTCGCGCCCTTATTCGGACAAGCCCTTTACGCGGACAGCCTAGGCAGCCGCTCCGAGCGCCGCAGCCGCTCCAGCGCCTGCCGCTCCAGCTGGCGCACGCGCTCCCGCGTAACGCCCATCTGCGAGCCGACCTCTTCCAGCGTGCGCGGCCGGTCGTCATCAAAGCCAAACCGCAGCTTGAGCAGCTCCCGCAGACGCGGCGGCAAATCGCCCAGCGCCTCCACCACATTCTCGCGCATCACCATCCGGATCGCCATCTCGTCGGTCGCCGAGTTGCCCGTGTCCTGCACGAAGTCCTCCAGCGTAGAGTTTTCGTCGCCCACCGGCGTCTCCAGCGAAACCGTATGCTGCCGCTGCTGCAGCAGCTCCTCCACGCTCTCCGGCGTCCAGCCCAGTTCGGACGCTATCTCATCCGCCGACGCCTCGCGGTCAAGCCTGCGATGCAGATCGCGCTCCGCCGAGCCGAGCTGCTGCAGCCGCTCTACCACATGCACCGGCAGCCGGATAGTGCGCCCTTGGTCGGCTAGCGCGCGCGTTACCGCCTGCCGCACCCACCAGGTTGCGTAAGTGCTGAACTTGAACCCGCGATGCGGGTCAAACTTCTCCACCGCGCGCATCAGCCCCAGATTGCCTTCCTGCACAAGATCCAGCAGCGGCAGCCCCCGGTTCTGATACTTGCGCGCGATGCTAACCACCAGCCTCAGGTTGGAATTCGTCAGCGTCTCCGCCGCCGCGCGCCCCCTGCTATCAACCCGCTGATGCCAGCGCCGCAGCTCAAAGTCCGACGCCGCCAGCAGCTCAGCAGCCTCAGCGCGTCCGGCCCCATCCGGGCGCAGCCCAGCGTCAAGCCGCCCGATAACATCCGGCGGCAGTAGCCACCGCAGCCGCGAAAACTCCGAGACCTGAGCCCCCGCGTCCGCCTCCGACAACCCCAGCGCATCCGCCAAGCCCGCCTTCGCCGCCGCCGTAAGCGGCTGATCCACCGCGTCCGCCAGCGCCTGACGCGCCAGCATCTCGCTAACGGCCTCATCCTGCGCCACCTCGCAGCCGATCGCATCCGCCAGCGCCACCAGCGCATCGCGCCGGCCCCGCAGAGCCACATACGCGTCCGCGCCAACCTCAGCCGCCGACGGCGCGCGCCCGAATTCCGCCAAAAGCCTCTCGCGCCGCTGCACAAGCTCCATCCTGCGCTCCACCGCCAGCCCCAGCTCCACCTCCTCCGCCTGCGCCAGCAGCGGATGCTGCCCGATAGCCGTCAGATACTCGCGGACGGCGTCGGTGTTATCCGTAGCGTCGGCAAGCGCGTCATTCCCCCGCTGCGCCCCGCGCCGCGGCAAGGCGTTTTCTGCATCGCCATAGCCCTTATTGATAAGATTGCGGCTTCCCACTTTGCCCTCCTCCCGTTGGAGCAATCCCGCTCCTCTTTATCGCGTTTCAGAAAACAGGGTAACCCACGCTACCAAAGACATGCTCCAATATCAATGTATTTTAGCATAATCTTGCATTTATCTCAATCAACCAACCACAAGTCAAGGCTAATATGTCATCCGCAACGCGCCAATGCAACCCTGCTACACTAAATATAACGCCGCGATAAGATATAGGTTACATCCCAATGCGAATAATTTACAGGCATATTTGCGAACAATGATTATCTGTTTTGGGAATACTGAAGTGATAAAGGGCTGTTCGCGCATGCAATACATGCGCGAACAGCCCCCCAATACGCTATCTCACAGCAGAAACGTTGCGCCCAACCACATTATCCGCAACAATAACCCCATCAAATTCGCCAAGTCACCACAGTCATTGATGAATGAGAGGTATGCAATGCCAGCCCACTACACATACAGCGTCGCATGGTCACCCGAAGACGCCGCACACATCGGCCTATGCGCCGAATTCCCCTCCCTGAGCTGGCTCGCCCCCACCCCCGACGCTGCGCTATCGGGCATACGCCGCCTCGTATCCGAATGCGTCGCCGACATGCGCCTCGCCCGCGAAACGCCCCCCAAGCCAATCGCCCGCTAATTCGCCTCAGGCAATCCCCAGACGTCTGGGGGGGACATATGGCAGTTGGGCGGGTGTTAAGTCAATCTCCAGCGCGGGCGGCGTCGGCGCACTAACCACGCCTGCTAAGTCACACCATCCAGCCCTACCTGACCGACACGCACACCGCTACCCCCTCATCAGCGCGCGTCGCCGCGTCAGGCAACCTGTGAATCAGCAGCGTATTGAAGTTGGAATCGTCATAATTCCAATGCGTGATGCCGCCCGGATCTGTAGAATTGGAGCAGAGCAAGCCCGCGGCGAGCGCGTCAATCACAGGCTTAACAAAGTTCTCTGCGTCCAAATCCCTATTCCCGTGACTGCCCAAGTGAAACCGCATCGCCAACGATATGGCATACTCATCGCCCGCGCTCCACGGTTGCGCCCCGCGCGCCGACTTAACCGCCGACGCCACCTGAACCTTCCAGTTTTGTTGGCGTTCCCTGCCTCTTGGCCCATCAACAATTGAGTTGATAATCACCCCGGACACCGCCACGCGCAAGGGCGCGCGCGCAGGTTCGCTAAACTCAATCGTAGGGACAACCCATCCCCCAATCCGGGATTCCTTGAACGTAAGCCCACTGCTGTTGGAAACCATACTTACCCCTTTTGACTAAATAACCCCACAAACCAAAACGCCCGCCCATCAATCCGATGGCGGGCGTCTATCTTATGCTATGGTTGCGGGGGCAGGACTCGAACCTGCGACCTTTGGGTTATGAGCCCAACGAGCTGCCGCTGCTCCACCCCGCGCCGATTCGCCTATGCGCGCCAACCCGGCGCGCCAAACGCCGAACCAACGCCGGCGTACTCAAAACCTGCGCCTTGCCTACTGAACCCTGCCTGGACAACTATGAGTAAATAACCCTTAATGTGGGTCAAGTCCTCGGTTTATTAGTACCGCTCAGCTGAAGTGGTTACCCACCTTACACCTGCGGCCTATCAACCCGGTAGTCTCCCGGGAACCTTACCCCCGACCGAAATCGGGATGGGAGATCTAATCTTGGAGTTGGCTTCGCGCTTAGATGCTTTCAGCGCTTATCGCATCCGGACTTGGCTACCCGGCGGTGCTCCTGGCGGAACAACCGGTACACCAGAGGTCCGTCCTTCCCGGTCCTCTCGTACTAGGGAAAGCTCTCCTCAAATCTCCTGCGCCCACGACGGATAGAGACCGAACTGTCTCACGACGTTCTGAACCCAGCTCGCGTGCCGCTTTCACCGGCGAACAGACGGACCCTTGGGACCTTCTTCAGCCCCAGGATGCGGCGAGCCGACATCGAGGTGCCAAACCACGCCGTCGATGTGAACTCTTGGGCGTGATCAGCCTGTTATCCCCGGGGTAGCTTTTATCCGTTAAGCCACGGCCCTTCCACACGGAACCGTAGGATCACTTTGCCCGACTTTCGTCTCTGCTCGACTTGTAGGTCTCACAGTCAAGCTCCCTTATGCCAATGCACTCTATAGGTGATTTCCATCCACCCTGAGGGAACCTTTGGGCGCCTCCGTTACCTTTTAGGAGGCGACCGCCCCAGTCAAACTGCCCACCTGGCAGGGTCCTCCGGTTTTGACGGAGTTAGGGCCGAAGATATAGAAGAGCGGTATTTCAAGGTCGACTCCACCCGAACTGGCGTCCGAGCTTCATAGTCTCCCGCCTATCCTACACATCCATAACCCCAGTCCACTGCCAAGCTACAGTAAAGCTCCACGGGGTCTTTTTGTCCTGTCGCGGGTAGCCAGCATCTTCACTGGCCTTGCAATTTCACCGAGTCCCTCGTTGAGACAACGCTCAGGTCGTGACGCCATTCGTGCGGGTCGGAACTTACCCGACAAGGGGTTTCGCTACCTTAGGACCGTTATAGTTACGGCCGCCGTTCACCGGGGCTTCGATTTGAAGCTTTGGCTTGCGCCGAACCTCGCCTCTTAACCTTCCGGCACTGGGCAGGCGTCAGCCCCTATACATCGCCTTTCGGCTTAGCAGAGACCTGTGTTTTTGGTAAACAGTCGCCTGAGCCTCTTCACTGCGACCCGCAAGAGCTCCACCGGCTTGCGGCTTCACCCCACGGGCACCCTTTCTCCCGAAGTTACAGGGCTAACTTGTCGAGTTCCTTAACGAGGGTTCTCTCGTTCACCTTGGGACTTTTACCCCTGCCCACCTGTGTCGGTTTGCGGTACGGGCACTGATGCCCCTAGCAGCGAAGATTTTCTTGGCGGCATAGGGTCAGCGCAATTCCCCCGGGTTTTATCCCTGGAGTTTTCGCCCCCCTCAGCTCCGGGAACGGATTTGCCTATCCCCGTCGTCGCCTACAAGGGCAAACGCGCCATGTCCAATGGGCGCGCCACGCCTACCTGTCCGCGTCCCTCCTCTGCCTTAAATCGGAACAACAGTGGTGCAGGAATTTTGACCTGCTGTCCATCGCTTTCGCGGTACGCTACAGCTTAGGACCGACTTACCCTACGCCGATCAGCGTTGCGTAGGAAACCTTGGGCTTTCGGTGTCCTGGATTCGCACCAGGATTGTCGCTACTCATGCCGGCATTCTCACTTCTCAGCGCTCCACCAGGCCTTGCGGCTCCGGCTTCAACGCCCTGACAACGCTCCCCTACCAACCCGCCTAAACGGATTCCGCGGCTTCGGTGATGGACTTTAGCCCCGTTACATTTTCGGCGCAGGAGCCCTCGACTAGTGAGCTGTTACGCACTCTTTAAAGGATGGCTGCTTCTAAGCCAACCTCCTAGCTGTCTGGGGATTCCCACTTCCTTTCACACTTAGTCCATACTTCGGGACCTTAGCCTGCGGTCTGGGCTGTTTCCCTCTCGACAATGGAGCTTATCCCCCACTGTCTCACTCCCAAAGAACATTTTATGGCATTCGCGGTTTGGTTGGGGTTGGTAAGCTCACGCCCCCTAGCCCATCCAGTGCCCTACCTCCACAAAACTGCTTTGAGGCTGTACCTAAATACATTTCGGGGAGAACCAGCTATCTCCGAGTTCGATTGGCATTTCACCTCTACCCACAGCTCATCCCAGCACTTTGCAACGTACACGGGTTCGGTCCTCCATTCGGATATTATCCGAACTTCAACCTGGCCATGGGTAGCTCACTCGGTTTCGGGTCTAATCCAGACAACACATCAGGCATAACGAAGACGCCATCTTCGCCATCCGCCCAACTTCAGCGACATCCCTCGGGCCTCCCCGCCTAAACGGGGCTGCCGTACTAGACGCCGCATCCGCCGGACTTCCGGCTCCAACTTTGCCTCCGCCCGATTCACGCCCTATTCGGACTCGCTTTCGCTGCGGCTCCGGAACTGATATTCCTTAACCTAGCTGCCTAAATTAACTCGCCGGCTCATTCTTCAATAGGCACGCAGTCAGCCTGGCCGAAGCCACGCCTTCCACGGCTTGTAAGTCTACGGTTTCAGATCTATTTCACTCCCCTCCCGGGGTTCTTTTCACCTTTCCCTCACGGTACTGGTTCACTATCGGTGGCCAAGGGTATTTAGCCTTGGAGGGTGGTCCCCCCGGATTCCCACAAGATTTCACGTGTCCCGTGGTACTCAACACCACGCCAGGAGCCCAAACCCTTTCGCTTACGGGACTATCACCCTCTGCGGTCGTCCTTTCCAGGTTCATTCGGCTAAGGTTCGGGTTTCTCACTCCTCGCTCTCGCTGGGGCTTAAGCTAGCGTATGTTACAACCCCCGTCGGACATAGGACCCCAGTCCACTAAGCCCAACGGGTTTGGGCTGCTCCCCGTTCGTTCGCCACTACTAGGGGAATCTCGGTTGATTTGTGTTCCTCAGGATAATTAGATGTTTCAGTTCTCCTGCTTACCTCCCCGCAATTGCGGGGTATCCTGGTATGACCCAGGACGGGTTTCCCCATTCGGGAACCCCCGGCTATGCTTGCGAGACAGCTCGCCGAGGCTTTTCGCAGTCTTGCCGCGCCCTTCTTCGGCCCTTGGCCCCAAGGCATCCACCGTAGACCCTTAATAACTTGACCCACATCAAGGATCATTTACTCGGTCTAGTTGTTTTTGACAGGATTCAGTTGTTAAGGTGCGTAAAAAAACGGCTGGCAATCAACCAGCCGTGCTGGCGTCGCCATAATTGCCGTATGTCACTTCGCAGTCTTCATAACTTGCGTACAGGCTAGTATATGCCAACGATTTACCCCCGTCAAGAGATTTTTAGCCGGATTTCAAAAATTCGCCCCAAACCGACCAAATGACGCGCCCAGTCTGCCCAAATTCCCGCCCCGCAACGCGCCCCAAACTCCCCCAATCCTGCGCCGATTGCCACATTTGGATATAATACGCCCACAGCGAATTTGCAAACTAGGCAAAACTAGGCGGTGAGATTATGTGCGCCCTCCAAGTCAATCTGCGCCGGGACGAGGAAATGCTCTCCCGAACCGAATGGGCAGTGCTGACCAACCAGCGGCTGGTCGCAAGCCTGAACAGAAAAAACCGCAGCGAAATTACCGACGACGTCCCCCTGTCCGACATCGCCACATTCAAAAAAACCAACGGCGGCCAGCAAAGCAGAATGCGCCCCGGCCTCATCAGCCTAGGCGTAGGCGCCGCCATCTCGATCCTGCAAGCCATCCCGCCCTTGTCAACCCTCGCCCGCGCAAACGAATGGCTAGAGCTGATTATGTTCCTCGCCGGAGCCGCCGGCGTCCTAATCGGCTTATACCTCATCATAGGCAGCGCGATGCGAATAAAGCCCTTCACCGTCGTAGTGTTCACCGTCGTGGGCGCGCGCGACATCCCCGTCCATTTCCCCGGCGCCGACAACCCCGACGCCGACGACATGACCCGCAAGTTCGTCAGAGCCAAACGCGGCATCTGATTTCTGATTGCGGCGGCAGCCCGCGCGATTAGCCGTGATTACCCGCCCCGCGACGGGTTTTCCCCGCGCAGCACCGAGATCGCCATCGCCGCGAACATCACGCCGCTCGCCGCGATGAACGCCCTGCCCATTCCCGCGATGAACGCCGCCCGCGCCTCAGCGCCGCCCTCTTGCGACACCGCCGACAAGTCGGGCGCGGCCCCCAACGACGCCATCGTGAACACCACTATCGCCGTGAATATCGCTATGCCGCTCAGCCCTGCCGATGTGCGCGTCAAGTTCAGAAACGCCGACGCCACGCTGAACTTGCGATTGTCTATCGCCGTCATTATCGCGCTCGTGTTCGGCGACGAGAACAGCCCTATCCCCGTCCCCTGCAGCGCCATGCACAGCGCAATATAAACCGCCGACGAATCCGCCCCCAGCCGCGCGAACAGCGCCATCGCAACCCCCGACAGCGCCATCCCCAGCACCGTCAGCCAGCGCGTCCCTATCCTATCCGACAGCCGCCCGCTCACAGGCCCCCACACCGCTATCGCTACGGATCCCGGCACCATCAGCAGCCCCGCGATGCCCGGTTCGTAGCCCAAACCCTGCACAAGATAGAACGGCATCAGAAAGAACACCGCCGAAGTGCCAAGAAACGACAGAAACCGCGCGGACACGCCAAGCGAAAACACGCGGCTTGCGAAAAAGGTCAAATCAAGCATCGGCGCGCTCGCCCGGCGCTCCCACCACACGAATATCGCCAGCGCCAGCGCCGCGCCCCCAAAGCCCGCCAGTATCGCCGGCGATGTCCACCCAAGCCGGTGCGCGCTTGTGATTGACAGCAGAAAGCACACCAGCGCCACGCTGGACAGCGCCGCCCCAAGCCAGTCAAAGTTCGCGGCGGTGGCCTGCTCCGGCCGCCGCGAATCCGAGCGGCGCAAAACCACCGCCGCAAACGCCAGCGCCGCCAGCCCGACCAGCAACCCAGCGAAGAACACCGACCGCCATCCCAGCAAGCTCACCAGCGTCCCGCCGATAACCGGCCCGCCCACAGCGCCCGCGCCGATTATGGACATATACAGCCCTATCGCTTTCCCGCGCTCCCGCTCCGGGAATATATCCGCCACCATCGCCATCCCGTTTGCCTCAATGCCCGCCACGCCGACGCCCTGTATTATCTTAGCGGCGACCAGCACGGGAAACGCCTGCGCCGTCCCCCCAATTGCCGCGCCCGCCACGAACACCCCGAACCCGATGATATACACATACGTCCGCCCTATTATGTCCGACAGCCGTCCGACCGGCATAAACATAACGCTTGTGCTTAATATGAACCCCAGCGCCAGCCACTGCGCCGTGGGTATGTCCGCGCCAAAGCTCTCCGCGATGCGCGGCAGCGCGATGCTAATGCCCGACTGGTCGGTAACCGTCAGAAACAACCCCAGCGCTACGGCGGCGAAAGCCCACCACTTATAATTCGGGCTGGCGGTTATGCGCGCAGACGGCTGTATGGCAAACTTCATTCAGACGGCTCCTCTCACTCAGTCAGTCTCGCCCGGCAATATCAGCCTCTTCAGCGTATGCCTGCGATTATCCGTGAACGGCCTCACCTCCCCTGGCCAACGCCCCTGCTCCGACGCCTTCGCCCAAGCCTCGCTGGTAATCACCTCCGCGCTCTCCAGCTCATACACCGCGCTATAACGCGGCTCATCCTCCACCACAATCGTCCGCAGCTCCCCCCCGATAGCCAGCGTAAGCTCCTGCGTCCTAAACCGCGCCACCGAAACCACCCCCGGCACCTCGCTCAGCAGCGGCACATGCTCCTTGTCATACACCTCATTGAACAGCGCCCCCTTATCCCCCCTCACATCCATACTCGCCGTAAACAAATAGCGCCCCTGAACCGGCATAATCGCCCTCCCTAATCGTTGATGCGTTTGTGTTGATGCGATAGATACGCAAAGCCTCCCCAATTATAGCACAGGGGTTATACGCAAAATGTTATTGTGATAGAATGCAATGTGTTCGTTACATTCACGCACAGGACAGTAGCGCAAAAGTTAGGGGCGGCTGTGTTCATCAAATCTTTGCAAGTCAGAGGCATGCTGTCTTTCGAAGACGCCGCCCTTGAGTTGCGTCCTCTGAATGTGCTTATAGGCCCCAACGCCTCAGGCAAATCCAACCTGATTGAGATAATTGCGCTGATTCAAGCCGCGCCTAGGGACATGGCAGGGTTTATCAGAGAAAGCGGGGGAATCGCCGACTGGCTTTGGAAAGGGGACAATTACCAAAACAGGATCGGGCGCGTCGAGGTTATTCTAAATGTCCCTATGCTGACAAGGCCACTGCGATACCTACTGGAGATTGGCGAACGATCACAGCATTTCGACATTATCGAAGAAGCGCTAGAAAACGAAAAGCAGTATTCTCCTGGGTATGCAAGCCCGTATCGGTATTTTCGGATACGCGAAGGCAAAGGAGATGTGCGAACATATCTGAACGAAACCAATAGACCCCTAATCGACGCAAGCAACGCCATACTCCCGGGGCAATCCATGTTACACGAAATCAGAAACCAGACCCTGCACCCGGAAATTTACCAAGTTAGCAGGCAATTTGATGATATTCGTCTGTACCGGGAATGGAATATGGGGCGAAAGAGTAACATCAGAAAGCCTCAGCCGACCGACGCTCCAAACGACTTCCTCTTGGAAGATTTTTCAAATGTCGCGCTGGTTCTCAATCAGCTACAAAAAAGAGGGTCTTCCATTCGTGAGATTGAAGAAAATCTCCAAAATTTCTACCACTTGTACAAACAAGTGAGTGTGGAAATTCAGGCAAACACCGCTCAATTGTGGGTACGTGAAAAAGGTCTGGAAAATGTAGTTCCGGCAACTCGCCTGTCGGACGGCACTCTCAGGTTCCTGGCGCTCCTGATGATACTGTGCCACCCAACTCCCCCTCCGCTAATCTGCATCGAAGAACCCGAACTAGGATTGCATCCCGATGTGATCCCACAAATCGCGGAACTTCTCAAGTCCGCTTCGGAACGAACTCAGATAATCGTTACAACTCATTCCAAAGCGCTCATAGACGAATTTTCGGACGTCCCGGGGAGCGTGGTTGTATGCGAGCGGACGGATGAATTCGGCACTGAATTCAATAGGCTGTCTAGGAATGAACTGGAAATATGGCTGGAGGACTACCAACTAGGCGAACTCTGGCAGAAAGGGGAAATCGGAGGAACCCGATGGTAAGCGAAATTCGTATCTACTTCGAGGGCAGTCCCAGATTAAGGGAGGGATTCAATAAGCTCATTAGGCCCAGCATTGAACGGGCTGGCAATAACCGCATCAGATTTAAGCTGATTGCCGGCGGATCAACAGAAGAAACTATCAAAGACTTCAGGAAAGCAACGAGCAGTCATAAAAACGCATATATCATTATGCTGATAGATTCTGACCAAGCTTATGCCCCCGGCTTACTGACGAATATCCGAAGTCAAATAGGGGCTAACGTCCAAGACGACCAAATTCATTTCATGGTTCAGGTAATGGAATCGTGGTTTCTGGCTGACAGGGATACTCTTAAACAATACTATGGGCGGGAATTTCAAGAGAGTCGCCTGCCCCAGAATTCACAGGTGGAGCGGATCCCAAAATCAGATGCGATCGCCGGACTGGAAGACGCTACACGCGACACATCAAAAGGCAAATACCACAAAACAAAACACGCGCCTCAATTGCTATCCAATCTCAACGCCGACAAAGTATGCTCCGCCGCCCCTTCATGCAAAAGGCTGTTTGACTCATTGCGACAACTGCTCTCGCGCGCTTGACACTTCCCCCCACTTCTTTACAATTAACCCCAAATCACCCCCATTCACCCTTTGGAGGCAAAGAATGATAAACAGATTCGGCAGCCTGTTCGCCGGGCATATCGACCTAGAGGACATGGGCTTTGACGCCACTCCCGCCAACGACCGCTCATACTCCAACGAGCGGCTTGCGACCGTCTTCGAAAAGTCGGACGCGATCGCCACCACGATGGACAACAAAGGCTACGACACCTACTGGATGGCGGAACACCACTTCCAGCGCGAGGGCTACGAGTGCATCCCCAACCTGCTGATGGAGGCGATCCACCTCTGCCACATCACCGACAACATCAAGATAGGCTGCGGCTTTAACATCGCCCCGATGTGGCATCCGCTCAGGCTCGCCGAAGACTTCGCCACCGCCGACATCCGCACCGGCGGGCGCGTCATATTCGGCGTGGGCAGGGGCTACCACACCCGCGAAGTGGAAGTGTTCGGCTCCCCCATGCTGGACGCCGACGCCAACCGCGACCTGTTCGAAGAGCAGGTTGACATTATGTTCAAGGCGTTCCACAGCGACTCGTTCTCCCACCACGGCGAGTACTTCACCATCCCGCCCAAAGTGCCGTACAGGGGCTATGAGCTGGAAGAGATAACGCTTGTGCCGCGCCCGCTGAACCAGCCCGTAGAGTGCTGGCAGCCCGTTGTCAGCGCGGGCGAGCGCGGGCTGAACTTTATGGCGAAACACGGCATCAAGGGCATCATCGGCGGCGGCGCGGCGCCCGGCGGCGCGCAACAAAGCGTAGTCGAGGCATGGCAGAAAATCGAGGCGGCGCACGGGCGCGAAACCGAACTCGGCGGCAACCTCATCATCAGCTTCTCCGTCTATCTAGCCGAATCCCAACAGCAAGGCATCCGCGACGCGCGCCGGTTCTTCGAAGAGAACATGAAGATGTTCGCGCCGCTAGGCTTTGTGCGCGGCCTAACCGACGAGCAGATAGCCGCGCTCGGCGACCCCGACAAAGCCTACACCGCCAACCTGCCCACCCTAGACCAAGCCGTAGAGGGCGGCTCCTGGCTAATCGGAACCCCGGAGCAGGTAACCGAGCAGCTTATGGCCATACAAAAGCAATACCCCGGCTTGCAAGAGATAAACATCGGCACGCCCGTCGGCACGCCCCAAAGCGTCATCATCGAGCAGCTGGAGCAGTTCGCCGAAGAGGTAATGCCCGCCTTCAAAAACTAACCCGCGCTTTCGCGCCGCTCCCACCAATGGTAATACGCCGACTCAGGGAGCCGTCCCGCCCGCCACAGCCGGACGGCTTCCGCGAACTCCCCGCTAACGCGCCCCTGAAATTCCGCCAAGCCGCCGTTGTTGTGAATAACGACATCCGCGGCGCGCGCTCGTTCCTGCCAAGCCCGCTGGCTGGCGAGCCGCTGGTCGGCCTCCGCCGCCGAAAATCCGTTGCGCTCCATCAGCCGCCGCCGCGCAATGTCCGGCTCGCACGCGAACAGCCACACCGCGCCGCACCAGCGCCCATAGCCCGCCTCAATCAGGTTCACCGCCTCCAGCAATGCCACATCATCCGCGCCCAGCGTCTCATGCCAGCCGTCCACCACCTGCTTGACCGCCGCCGCTATATCGCCGATAGCCGTTGTGAGCTTGCTCATTTCGTCCGGCTTGCCAAACACCTTGCCGCCCAGAACCTTGCGGTCTATGTAGCCATCCTCGCCCACAACCTCGCGCCCAAACGCCGCCACTATGCGGTCAAACGCGGGCTTGCCGGGGTCGTACAATCTATGCACGAGCCTATCCGCGTCGCAATGAGTCGCCCCCTGCGCCGCCATAAGCTCGCAGGCGCTGCTCTTGCCCGTAGCGATAGATCCCGTGATACCTACGATTAGCGGCATCTCACCAACCCTTTCGTGTGATAAGTTATACACATTCTAATGGATAGAGCGCCGGTATGAGCAAACAAATCCGCCCGTCAGACCTGCATCGCTTTCGGCTTGAGGGCGCGATAGGCGAGGGCGCCGACTGCGAGGTATTCGCGGCGACTGACACGCACACTGGGCAGCCCGTAGTCGTGAAACGCCCGCATCCCGCCCTGACAACGCGCGGCCATCACGCGGACGTGGAGCGGCGCAACGCCCGGCTCATCGCGCTGCGCGAGCGGCTCGGCGACGGCCTGCCGCATCTCGCACGGCTGATAGCATACGCGCCGCCCGCCTCGCACGACGCCTACTTTGGCGACGCCCTGGGCGCGGAATACGGCGTCGTGGTGGAGGAACGCGCCAAAGGCCTGCCCCTGGTCGGCAGCGCGATAGACGGCATCAAGCGCAAGCCTATCGGCGCGCCCCAGAACCTGTTCGCGCTGCATCCCGTCGCGCGCCACCCTAATGCTAAGCGGTTTGGCGTCACCTACGCCGTACTGGAAATCTCCGAGGCGTTCCACAACGCGGGCGCACTGCTGCTGGATATGCGCCCGCAAAACATCTACTACGATCCCGCAGACGCCGCCATCACCCTGATAGACGCGGGCGGCATCACCCAAGAGCGCCCCGCCGACCGCCGCCATCCCGCGCTCGATCTGCACGACTTCTATCTGGAACTTTGGAAGTGGTTTATCCCCGCCGACGAGCCGCCCACAGACGCCGCGCGATACGCCGAGCCGCAAGGTATGGAATCCACTACGATGTTCAGGCAAAACCTGGACGCTATGATACGCCAACGACAGCGGGCGCAAGCCGACGACCATTCGCAATCCGCCGCGCTCGCGATCCTGCATAAGATTAGCGCCCGCGCCTACCCCGACATCACCGCGTTTCGCGCCGACCTTGACGGCTACCTGGCGGCGCTGGCGGACACGTACGCGCGGTTGCCCCCGGACGGCCCCGCGGCGCAAGCGTGGCGCGACGCACTGCGCCTGCTCACCGACCCGCACTGGCGCAAGTTTCGCTTTCACCCGGACAGCCTGGCGGCGTATGGCTAGGCGCATGAACATCCCGCCTAGCCTAGAAATCGTCCGCCGAATCCGCCGGCTCATACCCCAAAACATCGCGCGGGTGAGTGAGATCGCGGTAGCCCCACTTGTTGGCGGATGTGGCGAGAAACACATCGTACTTGAGCTCGGCGGGCGCGTCTATGCAGAGGTGAAGTATCTGCGCCACATCGTCGTGGCTGAGATAGATGGATCGGTCGCGCGCCGCGTTGGGGCGGTTGTCCCGCGTAACGCGCCCGATGCGGACGCACAGAACCGACATTCCGTAGGCGTCCGCGTAGTAGCTTCCCAGCGCCTCGCCGAACACCTTCGCCGCGCCGTAGATGCCCTCCGGCCGTATCTTGTCGTGCGTGACGCGCGGGAAGTCGTCGGGGATGCCCGCGTAGTTCCCCGCCGCGATCGACTTGTACGGCTCAACGCGCTCGTAGCCGCGAATGGCGTTGCCGCTGCTGGCGAACACCACGCGCTTGACGCCCGCCAACCGCGCCGCCTCCAGCACATTGTAGGTTCCCACGATGTTGCCGCCTAAGCTGCCCCTCCCAGTCGTCGCTGCCCAGATACGCCGCCAGATGCGCGACCACATCCTTGCCCTCGCAAGCCGCCTTGACCGCGTCCAAGTCGGCGATGTCCGCCCGGTAATGCTGAACGCCCTCCACCGCGCCGCGGTTCAGCGCGCTGAGCTCATAGCCGCCCGCCGCCTCAAGCCGCCGCCTCAGCAGCCCGCCGATTAGCCCGCTCATTCCCGTTATCAACACTTTCGTCATTAAGCCGATGTCCTTTCCTAACCTAATCAATCCCGTTAGATAAGCCCGCCGCGCCCGCAAGCCCGCCGCGCTCTCTTTCATAGCCTTTGCCATAATTACGCCGCATACACGACATATCTCACTCAACCATTTCAACCTACATTGCCGCCGCCGCTATGTCAAACCGCAACCGCATTGCTTTGCGCGCCTTTGTGTAGCATTATGTATTCGGGGCGCATAACTTAATGTCAAGGCGGCCCGACCGCATGCCGTCTTGCTATGCTTGCTATCTTATTATGGAGGAAACGATATGCCGGGGCCATTGGACGGAATCCGCATATTGGAGTTCACGGAGATAATCGCGGGCCCATTCGGGGGGATGCTGTTGGCGGATATGGGCGCGGATGTCATAAAGATAGAGCCGCCTTGGGGCGACCCCTGGCGCTACGCCGCGCAACTCGCGCCGGGCGAAAGCAAGGTGTTCGTCAGCCTGAACCGGGGAAAGCGCAGCCTGACGCTTGACCTAACCAAGCCGGCGGCGCGCGAAGTGGTGTATCGCATAATGCCCGAAACCGATGTGGTGATAATCAACTACCGCCCCGACGTTCCGGGCAATCTGGGCATAGACTACGAAACGCTGTCGGCGATTAACCCGCGCCTGATATACTGCGAAAACACCGCGTTTGGGCGCGAAGGGCCTCACAGCAGCCGACCGGGATACGACATCATAGCCCAAGCGATGACCGGCCTTATGGCGTCTGAGGACAAGATACGGGATGGCGTCCCGCAGCAGGTTCAGTCAACGCCGGTAGCCGACTTCGCCACCGGCATATCAACCGCGTGGTCGGTATGCGCCGCGCTCTTTCACCGCGAGCGCAACGGCAAGGGGCAGAAGATAGAAACCAACCTGCTGGGTTCGGCGCTCGCCGTCCAATCTATGCGGTTCGCCGAAGTGGAAAGCGCCGACGCCGAGCGGCGGGCGGAGTTCTTGGATACCCTAGCCCTGTTGCGCGAAACGGGAACGCCCTATGAGGACATTCACGGCTATTACCGCGATCACTTCGATTCCCCGCTGAGGCGCGTGGACAGCATCTACTACCGCACATACCAGGCAAAGGACGGCGCGCTTGCGGTGGGTTGCCTGAGCGATCCGCTGCGAAAGCGGATGCTCGCCGCGCTGGGCTTGGAAGACATCCGGTTTGAGCCGGACTACGACCCGCTGAGCGAAACGGCGCGCGAGTTCGGCAAGCGGCTGACCGCGCAGGCGGAGGCGCTGTTCCGCGAAAAGAGCGTGGCGGACTGGCTAAACATCCTGGACAAGGCGGGCGTTCCCGCCGGCCCCGTGCGGTTCGTGGAAGAACTCGTGCGCGACGAGCAGGTAGCCGCCAACGGCCTGGTAACCGAACTGGAACACTCAGTTTTGGGGCGCGTCAAGATGGTAGGCCCGCCCGTTAAGATGAGCGAGACGCCGCTTGAGGCGCGGGTAGCCTCCCCCGCCCTGGGCGCTCACTCCGCCGCCATCCTAGCCGAAATGGGCTACGCGCCCGCCGAAATCCAAGCGCTGCGCGACGCCGGCGCAACCTCGTAGCGCCCCAGCGCCGCCGGACAGGCAATCGGCAACCCCCATATTAGTTGAAAGGCAAGCCAAAGCCGATTTATAATGCACACATTGCCTAGACGCGCCGGGAAAAGCGCGGCGCGCGATTGGCATCCAGAAAGCTGGGAGGTTTCTGTAGAAATGACCTATATCATAGCCGAGCCCTGCGTGGACCTTAAGGACAGCGCCTGCGTGGACGTCTGCCCCGTGGACTGCATCTACACCACCGACGACGACAACCAGTACTACATCCACCCGGACGAGTGCATAGACTGCGCCGCCTGCGAGCCCGTCTGCCCCGTAGTGGCGATATTCGCCGAGGACGACGTGCCGGAAGAATGGCGCAGCTTCATTGACATCAACTACGAGTATTTCGGGCTGTCTCGGTAACGACAGCCAACCCGCGCGGGCAGCGCAACATTCGCGGCAAAGCGATAGCGCTGCCCTAGTTGTATTGCGCGTTGCCCTATTATGGCTATGGCGCAAAACGATTGCGAGTTTAGAGGGGGAAGTTATGGCTATGCCTAGTCAATCCAATATGCGCCGCCCAATCTTGGAACTAGCCGCAAGCAAAGGCGAGAGCATATCCACGTGGGATATAATCGCTCATCTGACAGAGCGGTTTTCTCTTACTGATAGCGAGTTGCAAGAAAGAACGGCGGGAGGTAGAAAGCGGCTAAACAACCAACTAGGATTCGCGCGATCTTCGCTAATGAAAGCGAGATTGGTTAGTTGGACGGCTCCGGGCCAGGTTAAGATCACCCAACAAGGCATTAAATTTCTTGAAGAAAATAACCAAGGCCACATTACAAACGCTGCGCTAAACAGATGGCGACGGGAACACGCGCCACAAAATTCAGCCGACGAAAATCCGCCAACCGAGTCGACAACGACAGCCATTCAGCCTAGCGCAGACACGCCCGACATCGACGAAGTGGACGCTACTCCCGACGAGTCGATAGCAACCGCATACAACGAACTGCGCGAGAAACTCGTAGATGACTTGCTTGAAAGTCTGAAGTCCGTTGACCCATATCTCTTTGAGCAAATAGTCGTCAGACTGCTTGAAAAGATGGGATACGGCGAGGGCGACGCAGTCGGTCGCAGCGGCGATGGCGGCATTGACGGCATCATCAACCAGGACCCGCTTGGACTGGAAAAGGTCTATGTCCAGGCAAAGCGCTGGGAAGGCAATGTGGGAACGGGGCCGATTTTCAGTTTCGGCGGCAGCCTAGGGGCGCAAGGCGCGTCCAAAGGCGTGTTCATAACAACATCAACATTCAATTCCAATGCGCGACAAGCAGCTCAGAGTATATCGGCGGGAGGCAATCTCATACGCCTAATTGACGGGCAAGAACTCGCCCGTCTGATGATCCGGCACAACGTCGGCGTAGTCACCGAAACCACCTATGAGATCAAGAGGTTGGACGAAAACTTCTTTTCAGACCCCGACTACATCTAATAATACCCCAACCGGCTTACACAGCCTCTATCACTGCACCGGGGAGGGAACGCAGCAATGGTAACGATCGAGTCCACGCCTGATATGGCGGCGCAGGTTTATGAGACGATGGAGCGCAACCTTGAGGTAGTGCGCCGACGGCTGAACAGGCCGCTGACGCTCGCCGACAAGGTTCTGCTGGGGCATCTGGACGACCCCGAAACGCAAGAGATGATACCGGGCGAAAGCTACCTGTTCACCCGCCCCGACCGCGTCATCCTGCAAGACGTCCTGGGGCAGACGGGCATGCTGCAGTTTATGCAGACGCAGCGCGAATCGGTCGCCGTCCCCACTACGATACACTGCGACCACCTGATACAAGCGCGCGTAGAGGGCGCGTCCGACCTGCGCGAGTCGCTGGCGGAAAACAACGAGGTGTATGACTTCCTGCGCTCCGCCGCCGCCAAGTACGGCGCGGGGTTCTGGGGGCCGGGCGCGGGCATCATCCACCAGGTCGCCCTGGAAAACTACGCATTCCCCGGCGAGCTGATGATTGGCACGGACTCGCACACCACCAACGCCGGCGGCCTCGGCGCCTGCTCAGTAGGCGTGGGCGGCGCGGACGCGGTGGAGGTTATGGCGGGCTTGCCCTGGGAAGTGCTTTACCCGCGCCACATCGCCGTCTATCTCACCGGCGAAATGAGCGGGTGGACGGCGCCTAAGGACATCATCCTGTACGTAGCGGGCGAGCTGACCGTATCCGGCGGCACTAACGCCATCGTGGAGTACATCGGCCCCGGCGCGCGAACCATCAGCGCCACCGGCAAGGCTACCATCACGAATATGGGCGCTGAGATTGGCGCCACCACCTCTATGTTCCCCTACGACGACCACATGGGCGCGTACCTGAAGTCCACAAACAGGGCCGGGCTTGCGCCGATTGCCGAGAAGTACAGCCACCTGCTTGCGCCCGACGCCGAGGTCGAGGCGGATCCTGAGGCGCATTACGAAAGGGTCGTAAGGCTTGACCTGTCCACGCTGGAGCCGCACATCGTAGGCCCCCACTCCCCCGACCGCGCGCGCCCCATATCGCAGCTTGCGGCAGAAGTGGCGGAGGCGTCCAACGAATTCGTTGACGACATATCCGCGGCGCTGATAGGCAGCTGCACGAACTCGTCTTATGAGGATATGAGCCGCGCGGCGGACGTGGCGGAGCAGGCAAAGGCGCGCGGGCTGGGAACGGCGGTGCCGTTTATGGTCACGCCGGGCTCGGAGCAGGTTCGCGCCACGATAGAGCGCGACGGGCAGATGGGCTCGCTGCTGGACATAGACGCCACGGTTCTGGCAAACGCCTGCGGCCCCTGCATCGGCCAGTGGCGGCGCTCTCAGGACGCCACCGCGCGGCCCAACACAATCGTTACATCCTACAACCGCAACTTCCCCCGCCGAAACGACGGCCAGCCCACCACTATGAACTTCATCGGCAGCCCTGAGATAGTCACCGCCATGGCGGTAGCGGGCAGGCTGTCGTTCAACCCGCTCACCGACACGCTCACCGACGCCAACGGCGCGGCGTTTATGCTAAACCCGCCGCAGCCCGCGCCCGAAGTGCCGGAGCAAGATTTCGACCCCGGCAACCCGTTCTACGAGGCGCCTCCTCAGGACGGCGGCGCGATAGAGCTTGCGGTAGCCCCCGACAGCGAGCGCATCCAGCTTATGCAGCCCTGGGCGGCGTGGGACGGGCAGGACTTCGCCGATATGCCCGTGCTTATGAAAACGCAGGGCAAGACGACCACCGACCACATATCGCCGGCGGGCCCTTGGCTGCGCTTCCGCGGGCATCTGGACAAGTTCAGCGACAATATGTTTATGGGCGCTACCAACGCCTACACCGGCGACGCCGGCACCGGCAAGAATGTCCTGACGGGCGAAACCGGCCGCTCCATAAGCGCCACAGCGCGCGGCTACCAGGCGGCGGGCGTCAAGTGGGTCGTGGTCGGCGACCACAACTACGGCGAGGGCAGCAGCCGCGAGCATGCCGCGCTGTCCCCGCGGCTGCTCGGCGGCGCGGCGGTCATCGCTCGCAGCTTTGCCCGCATCCACGAATCCAACCTGAAAAAGCAAGGCTTGCTGGCGCTCACATTCCAAGACGCGGCGGACTACGACAAGATCCGCGAAGACGACCGCATCAGCCTAACCGGCCTCGCGGATATGGCGCCGGGCAAGCCGGTTGACTGCGTAGTAGCCCACTCCGACGGCACAAGCGAGCGGCTGCGGCTAAACCACACATTCGGCGAATCGCAGCTGGAATGGTTCAGGCTTGGCTCAGCGCTAAACCTGTTCCACAAATAAGCGCGGCTAGGCGGATAGGTTGCCATCCGGCGAAAGCGGCAAAGCAGAGCGAGCCATCCCTGCGATACGGGATGGCTCGCTATTTGCGCGGGGGATGAATGGGGCGCGGGCTGAGATAAACAGAGTGCGCGGGCTATTCCGGCTCCCCGTGCCGACCCAGCCGGATTGCGAGATGTCTATCATCACGCCGTCAGGCCCGCGATACTTGGTTTCCACATTGCGGCCGCCGTGTCCCCTGCCCATGCCCGCGTGCAGCGCGTCGTTGACATCCGTCATCGGCTGGAAGTCGGCGCTCTTGAGGCGCGCGTCCATATCCTCGGCGTCGTCCACCTGAAAGCCGATGTGGTGTATGCCGCTGTATGTCTGGTCGAAATCGCCGCTCACCACCGGGTTCTTAAAGCGCAGGATGGCGAGGTTGACATTCCCGTCGCTCAGGTAATAGCCCTCGGCGTTATCGCCGCTGACCTTGCCCACCTCTTCTAGGCCAAGCATGTCCATATAAAACTTGGCGGTGGCGTCCGTATCTTGGGTGGAGATTGCGATATGCTTTATCTTCGCCATAATGCTCCTTGCGCCGAACTTGCTTTGACAAGGTTTAGAAAGAGTATTGGATAACAACAATATACGGGCGCGAATGGGCTATGTCAAATTGGGGGTTCGGCGCGGCGGGCTTGGGATGAGACAGACGCAAATCGCGCTATGCCATATTTCGTTGGCAAGGTTGCAAGCCGCCCATCTTTGCGATATATGCTAGGATATACCGATAATACATCAGCGGTTGTCTTAATCCGCGCAACATAAATATGAGGTATGAGATGCGCCTTGCCCGCCTATTCAACATCAGCCCCGCCAAGGCGATCTCACTCGCCGCGCTCGTAGCCATAGCCATAGCGGTGGCGATTGGGTTTCTATCCGACGCCCCCACCGCCAGCGCCTTTAACGCAAGCGGATCTGACAGCGCCGCACTGCATATGCCAATACCGGCTCAGTACACCGAGCAATGCTCCAACGGCATCGCCGTGCCTGACCCCGCGAACAACGCCGGCCTTGTAGCCGACTGCGCCATCCTGCTCGCCGCAAGAGACACGCTTACGGGCTCTAATGGCAACCTGAACTGGTCAGCGGATGTCAGCATTAGCGACTGGGATGGCGTAGCCATAACAAACAATCGCGTGTCAGGCTTGGATATGGAAAACCATACCTTGAATGGCACGATACCCGCAGAGTTGGGCGACCTCGCCAACCTCCGTGAGTTGCGTCTCTACGGCGAACAACTAACGGGTGAGATACCCGCGGAGTTGGGCAACCTCGCCAAGCTTGAGAAATTGCGGCTTGGCGGCGGTCGACTGACGGGGGGAGATACCCGCGGAGTTGGGCAATCTTTCCAATCTTGAGACATTGTTGATTGGCGGCGGTCGACTGACGGGGGAGATACCCGCGGAGTTGGGCAACCTTGCCAATCTCGTGAGTTTGGAACTCAACAGTCAACTGACGGACGCGATACCCGCGGAGTTGGGCAATCTTGACAACCTCACGTGGTTGGATCTCGGCAACAATCAATTGACGGGTGATATACCCCCGGAGTTGGGCAATCTTGACAACCTCGAGTGGTTGTGGATCAACGATAATCAACTGACGGGCGGGATACCTCCAGAACTAGGCAACCTTGCCAATCTCAGGGAATTGAATCTCAGCAACAATCAACTAACCGGCGAGATACCCCCGGAATTAGGCAATATCGCCGTTCTCTTGGCATTATATCTCAACGACAATCAACTGACGGGTGATATACCCCCGAAGTTGGGCAATCTTGACAACCTCAAGTGGTTGCATCTCAGCAACAATCAATTGACGGGCGCGATACCCTCGGAGTTGGACAATCTTGCCAATCTCAGGTATTTGCATCTTGACAACAATCAACTGACTGGCGAGATACCCCCGGGGCTGGGCAACCTTTCCAATCTCTTGGGTTTGCGTCTCGCCAACAATCAACTGACGGGTGCTATACCCGCGGAGTTAGGCAACATTCCCAATCTCATGTATTTGCGTCTCAACGACAATCAACTGACCGGCGAGATACCCGCAGAACTGGGCAACATTCCCAATCTTAGGGAGTTGCGCCTCAACGGCAATCAATTTACGGGATGTATTCCCCAATCCCTGAGTGCGCTTTTGAGTGAAGATACGCTTGGGCTGCCAATTTGCGCCGCGACGGCCGCCGACAGGATCAGCGCGCTTGAAACGCAGATCGCCGATATTTCAAGCGCGCTTAGCGCCCTTGAATCGCTGCTCGCCGATCTTGCCAACAGGCTAACCACGCTGGAGGAGTATCAGCGATAGCGCACCCCCGCAATCGCTACGTCACCTCAGTATGCGCCCTAGCCGCATACGCCGCCAGCCTCGCCGCTATGGGCGCGTTTTCTTCGCGGGCGAGGTCGGGGTCGGCGGTCAGCAGGCGCGCCGCCTCTTTGCGCGCCAGCAGCAGGATGTCCTGGTCGCTGATGCGCGCCACTTTCATATCAAGAATGCCGCTCTGCCGCGTTCCCATATAGTCGCCGGGGCCTCGGATGCGGAGGTCTTCCTCGGCGAGCTGAAAGCCGTCGCTGACGCGCTCCATTATCTTCAGCCGCTCTCGCGCCTCCGCGCCGGGCGCGTCCGACAGCAGCAAGCAGTAGCTCTGATGCGCCCCCCTGCCCACGCGCCCCCTGAACTGGTGCAGCTGCGCCAAGCCGAAACGCTCCGCCCCATCTATCAGCATCACGCTGGCGTTGGGGACATCTATGCCCACTTCTATCACCGGCGTTGACACCAGTATGTTCAGCTCGCCGTCCTGAAAGCGGCTCATCACCGCCTCCTTGTCATTGAAACCCATGCGCCCATGCAGCAAGCCCAGCCGCAGGTCGGGGAACACATCCTTTGAGAGGCGCTCATACTCTTCGGTTGCCGCCCTCGCCTGTATCACTTCGGACTCTTCCACCAGCGGGCAAATGATGAACGCCTGCCTGCCCGCGCGAATTTGGGCGCGCACGAAATCATAGGTGGCGTGGCGGCGGCTAGGCTCTACCCTGCGGGTTTTGACGGGCTGTCTGCCGGGCGGCAGTTCGTCTATGGTAGATAAGTCAAGGTCGCCGCACAGCGTCAGCGCCAGCGAGCGCGGGATGGGCGTGGCGGACATCACAAGCATATGCGGTTGCCCGCTCTTGTGCCGCATAGCGTTGCGCTGCATCACGCCAAACCGATGCTGCTCGTCCACCACCACAAGCGCTAGGTTGGGTATGTCCACGGCGGCTTGGATGAGCGCCTGCGTGCCGATAACAATATCCACTTCGGCGGCGGCTATGCGCCTGTGCATTTCGTCTTTGGCGCGCTTGGACAGGCTGCCCGTGAGCAAGCCCACCACCAGCGGCTTTTCGCGCGAGGGCATACGGACGCTAACATACACTTCGGCGGCGGGCGCGGCATGCGCGTCGGCATCGGCGGTCAGCGCCGAGAGCATTTCGGCGGCGGTTAGGAAGTGCTGCTCGGCTAGAATTTCGGTAGGCGCCATCAGCGCGGCTTGACAGCCGTTGAGCGCGGCGGTGAGCAGCGCGGCGATTGCCACCACGGTCTTGCCGCTGCCCACATCGCCCTGCAGCAGCCGCCCCATCGGGATTTCGCGCCGCATATCGCCCAGTATCTCAGAAAGCGCGCCCGCCTGCGCCGCGGTAAGCGAGTACGGCAGCCTATCCAAGAACCCGTCCAGCAGCCCGTCGTCTGAACGCAACGGTATTGCGCCGCCCGACGCCTGCCACTGCGCGCGCCGCCGCGCCACGGTGAGCTGCAGCATCAGCAGTTCGTCAAAGGCAAGGCGGCGGCGAGCGGCCTCCGCCTGCTCCGCGGATTCGGGATGGTGCATCCGCGCTATGGCGTCGCGCAGCGGCATAAGGTCGTGCATACGCAGGATGTCGTCGGGCAGATAATCCGCCACCTTGCCCAACGCGGCGTCCAGCGCCTCTTTCACTATGCGGCGAATTGTGCGCTGATACAACCCGTCCGTGAGCGGATAGACCGGCTGCAAGCTCTCTTGATGCGCGCCGCCATCGTCATCCTCTCTGCCGCCAATAATTTCGTAGTCGGGTGACTGAAACGAAAGCCGCCCAAGATAGACTTTCGGCTCGCCCCTGATAATAACGCGCATGCCGGGCTTGAGGATGTTCTTGATGTAGCTTTGGTTGAACCAGATTACCCTGATATTGCCCGTATGGTCGCTGAGAACCGCTTGGGCGGACTTGGTCTTGCCCCTGCCCACGCTCTCGGTAACCTCCCACACCGCCGCGATAAGCGACTGCGGCTCGCCGGGGACTAACTGCGATATTGTGCGAATGTTTGTGAAATCATCATGCCTATGCGGAAAATGATATATCAGATCGCGGACGCTTTGTATGCCCAGCCGTTCCAGGCGCGGCTTAGCCCTTGCGCTAACGCTACGCAGCCGCGATATGTCATCGTCAAGGCGCAACGGCGCCACCGGCGCGGGATCGCGGCGCGGCTGCCGCTTGCGGGCGGGCTTTGCCTGCGCGGGCTGTTTGGATTGCGTAGGCGATCGCGGCATCCTGCCCTCAGCCGACTTGGATTGCGCCGGCGGCTTATCAGCCCGCGACGCCCTACCCCCGCCCTGCGGCGCATCCGGCGCCACGTCCCCAATACGGGCTAAGGTATCCGCCACCCACCTCCCGCGCTGCTCCGCGTCCATATCGGCATATGCGACGGGCGCGCCGACCACCGGGCGCAACTGCGCTTGCCACCGCCGCAGAAAGGCGTCCAGCCCGCCAACCACTGCGCGATTGCGAAAGTTGCCCTGCCGCTCAAGGCGCAGTATCTTCGCAAGGGTTTGCGCGGCATTCGCCGCATCGCTATGCGTGGTATGCGTGGTAGTCATAAAGCGATTTTAGCGCAAATCGGGCGCGCGCGAAACGCGGATATGGGCGCGTTTGCGGCACGGGTTGGCGGCGAGCGCCGGGGACGCGCAAGCGCGGGCTAGGCGCGCAGCAGCGCCACGCCGAGCGCGGCGGGCCCCGTGTATGTGCCTACCGACGGCCCTATCTGCCCAATATAAGGCGCTTTGCCCTCCGGCAGCAGGCTTTGCATACGCGCGGCGAATTCGCTCGCCTCGCCGGGCGTGGTGGCGTGCATAACGACCACTTCGTCCAGCGGCGCGAAGTCGCCGGTTACGCGCGCAAGCCTCTCCACGGCGCGCTTGTGAGTGCGCTCTTTGCCAAACTCGTCCACCACCCCGTCGCGTATGGTAATCAGCGGCTTGATTTTGAGCAGCCCGCCCAGCATCGCCCTCGCGTTGCCTATCCTGCCGCCTTTCGCCAGATACTCCAGCGTGTCCACCATCACATATATCTCAATGCGACCAATGGACTGCTCGGCGTATTGAACCACTTCGTCCAGGCTCGCGCCCTCGCGCGCCTTCATCGCCGCCGCCATTGCCACCAAGCCGCTGCCCATAGACGCGCTGAGCGAGTCCACCACGCGAATTTCGCAGCCCGCATTCGCCTGCTCGCTCGCCTGCAGCGCCGAGTTGTATGTGCCGCTGAGCTTGGACGACACATGCACCGACACGATGGCGTCGGCGTCCTTGCCCACCTCTTCGTACAACTCAACGAATTCGCCCACCGACGCCTGCGATGTGGTAGGCAGCGTCTTCATAGACGACACGCGGTCGTAGAATTTGTCGGCGGTAATGTCCACTCCGTCGCGGAGTTCCTCAGCGCCGAATATCACCTTTTGGGCAATAACGCTTATGCCCAAGTCGGCGGCGATGGCGGCGGGCAGGTCGGATGAGCTGTCGGTAACGATTTTGATGGGCATTGTGTCACCTGATTGGGGCGGCTATGGGTTTTGGGATTGGCTTTTGGGATTGGCAATCCGATTTGATGTTGGCGAATTTTGGGGTTGGCGAATAGGGATGCGCGGCGCGGTTACGTCGGTTATTCGATAGAGATTATGAAGTGGTAAAAGGGCTGGCCGCCGTAGTAGCGCTCGAACTCTATGTCCGGAAATTCCGCTTGGGCTACGTCGTGGGCTTGCGCCGCCTCGTCTTCGCCGAGCGGCGCGCCCGCGTATAGCGTAACGATTTCGGCGTCCGGCATATCCGCGGCGTTCAGGACGGCGAGCAACGTGTCAGTCAGGCTTTCGCCCGCGGCGACGAGGCGGCGCTCCAGCAATCCTATGAGCTGCCCCTCCTGCGCGGTAACGCCGTCAAGCGTAACCGTGCGGGCGGAGCGCGTGATTTCGGCGGCGCGAACGTGGTGGATGCGATCTTCCATCTGCGCGGCGTTGGCTTGGATGCTGCGATACGGCAGGAATTCCAAGATGGCGGCTACGCCCTGCGGGATGTCGGATGTGGGAACGACATGAACGGTCTTATCCGAGCGATCCGCGGCTTGGCGCGCGGCGGGGATGATGTTGCCGTTGTTGGGCAGCACAATAACATACTCGGAGGGAACTTTGTCCACTGCGTCCATAATCTCGCGGACGCTGGGGTTCATAGTATCGCCCGCCACCATAACCGCGGCGCCCTCGCGGTGAAAGAGCTCTTCCAGCCCGTCGCCCCATGCCACCGCAAGCACCGGCTTAGGGATGATCTGGACGGGCAGCATACCCTCTTGGCGGCGCTGGTTGTAGGCGAGCCGCTCGCGCTGGTCGTCCATATTCTCCACGCTAACGCGGCTGACCTCGCCCAGCGCCCGCGCGTAGTCCAAGAGCTCGTCGGGGGTTTCGGTATGCACGTGGACTTTCATCAGAGAACTATCGCCGATGACCACGGCGGATTCGCCGCGCGCGCTCATCTCGGCGCGGACGGCGTCAATGTCCAAGCCGACGCCCTGCAAGACGAACTGAGTGCAGTTGCCGTACTCTTCCTCTTCGGTCATATCAAGGAAATCCAGGGACACCGCCGCATGTTCCACATCCACGCCCTCAGGCAACGGCATATCAAGCGCGTCCGCCAGAGTATCATCGCCAACGGCGCGGCGGCGCACGCCCTCCAGTATCATCCACAGCCCCAAGCCGCCGGAGTCCACCACGCCCGCCTCTTGCAGGCGCGGCAGCAGCGTGGGCGTGAGGGCTACCGCGCTCTTGGCGGCGGCGCTTGTGGCGGCGAGCATATCGGCGGCATCCGCCCCGTCCCGCGCGCTCTGCGCGGCGGCGTCGGCGGCATGCGTGAACACCGTCAGCATCGTGCCCTCAACCGGATTGCCGATAGCGCCGTAAGCGTACTCGCGCGCCAAGCCCAGCGCTCGCGCCAAGTCGGCGGCGATCCACACCACCGCCTTGTCCTCAAACGCGGCGTGTATGCCCTTGAACAGCTGCGATACGATAAGCCCGCTATTGCCCTTAGCGCCCATGCACGCGCCGTCGGACATCGCCTTAGCAATGCCGGACGCGGTATCGGCGTCGGCGTCCTGCGCGGCGGCGAGGGTATCGCGCAGGGTAAGCAGCATATTGATGCCGGTATCGCCGTCCTGCACGGGGAAGACGTTGAGCCGGTTCACAAGGTCGACGTGCGTTTCAAGAACGCGCGCGCCCTCAGTGAACATAGCGAGCAGTTCGCCGCCTGACCATTGGGCTTGGGAGGAGTGTATCATTTGCGTTGCCGTTTTCGGTGGGTTATGCTATCTTTGTGTTAGATTTCACAGGCTTTGTTTGGCTTGCGCTCGGTTGCCCTTTTAGGAACAAGCGGCGACGCTCGCGCAAGTCGGGCTTGATGATAACAAATATGATGATGCCGGTAAAGGTGAAATATGGCAGTATGCGAGATGTGCCTTAAATCGGGGCAGTCCGGGAACAATGTCAGCCACTCCAAGCGTCGCACTCGGACGCGGTGGATGCCGAATGTTCAGAAGACTACCCTGGTTATAGACGGCGCGCCGAAGAAGATGCGAATATGCACCCGTTGTCTGCGGACGCACTACAAGCAGTTGATGAAGGGCTGAGCCGGCATTGCAAGATATACTGCTCGTTGGATTAAGCCACAAAAGCGCGCCCTTGGAAGTGCGGGAATCGGTGTCGTTTCTCGGCAGCCAGCTTTCGCAGGCGCTGCCGCCATTGCGCGATAGGGTCGGCGAGGCGGTCATCCTGTCCACCTGCAACCGCACCGAGATCTACGCGGTAACCGACGATACCGCCGCCGCGTCAGAAAGCGTAATGCAATTCGTGGCGGACTACCACGCTTTGCCGCAAGACAGCGTCGCCCCGCACATCTACACCCGCGCGGGTTCGGACGCCGTGCGCCACCTGTTCAGCGTAGCGGGCGGCTTGGACTCTATGATAGTGGGCGAGTCGCAGATACTTGGCCAGGTGCGGGAATCCCTGAGGGCTGCCACTGAGGCTGACGCGGCAAAGGCGTCCTCGGTTCGGCTGTTCCACAACGCGCTGCGAGTGGGTAGGCGCGTGCGCCAAGAAACCGCCATCGGCCGCAACCCGCTATCCATAAGCTACGCGGGCGTGCGGCTCGCCCAGCGCGTACTGGGCAACCTGTCCGACAAGCGGGCGCTGCTGATAGGCGCGGGCGAGGCGGGCAGCCTAATAGCCCGCGCGCTGCGAACCGTTGGCATAGGCGACCTGATGATAGCCAACCGCACAACCGAGCGCGCCCAGGAACTGGCGTCTTACCTAAACGGGCGCGTCGTGCCGTTTGACAGAATAGACGACGCCCTCGCCGACGCCGACATAGCGCTCGCGGCAACCGATTCGCCCAGCTACATCGTAACCCAACGAACCGCGTCGGGCATAAGGCGGCGGCCTGACAAGCCCTTATTCGCGTTTGACCTCGCCATACCCCGCGACATTGACCCCGCGATAACCGACTTGGGCGATGTGCGCCTGTTCAACATAGACGACCTATCCGCCATAGCCGAAGAGAATATGGCGGAGCGCAAGCGGGCGGCGGCGGACGCTGAAACCATCATCGCCGAAGAGGTAGCGGCGTTCCTGAAATGGTGGGGTTCGCTAGACGCGCTGCCAACCATCAAGGCGATACGCCAGGACGCCGAGCGCATCCGCCGGCGCGAGCTGGCGAAAGCGCTGGATATGCTGGACGGCGTATCCGCGCAGAACCGCCAAGTGGTAGAGGCGCTGACGCACTCCATCGTGAACAAGATCCTGCACGACCCGACGTCGTCGCTAAGGCAGGGCGCGAACAAAACGCAGATACGCGCCGCGCGGGACTTGTTCCGGGTAGAGGAAGAAGAGTAGCGGCGAGCATAGGGCTATCGCGCTTGTTGCATATTGATCCGTCAAGCAATGCGCCCTACCCTAGTTGCCCATGACGTTGCTTTACGGCATTGGCGCGGCGCTAACCCGCAACGGCAGTTCAAGCAGATGTCTTATCCGGCGCGGCGATCATCCGCTCATATGAACGCGCATTTCAAGCCCTACTTGCCCCCGCAATTTCGCGCGTCATATAGCAACGCATTTGCCCCGTCCAAAGCCCGCTTTTATTGACATCAGCCTATCCCGAATATATCATAAAATTAGCGGCGCGGGTTTATTTCGGGATACGCCGTTCAATGCAAATCAGGAGGGGGAAATGGCAGAATACACCAAGAGCGAGGCGCCGGACTGGGCGCGGGAAAATCTACGCGGTCAGTGGACTACCCTCATGACCCCCTTCACGGCAGACGACGAGTTCGACGAAGAGGGCATGCGTAGCAATATGCGGCATATCCGCTCGCTCGGAACGCAGGGCGCGGGTTGCACCTGGGGAATGGGCGAATTCTGGAGCCTGACGCTCGAAGAGCGCCTGCGCGTGTTCGACGTAGTCGCCGACGAGGCCGGCGGCGAGTGGCCCATCGGCGCGCATGTCACCCACACCTCATACAAAGATATGATAGCCCTGGCGAACCACGCGGAGGCAAGCGGGTTTGACCTGCTCATCGCCGCCGCGCCGTACTTCGTCACCAAGACGGAGGCGCAGGTTGAGGATTGGATACGCCTGCTGGCGGACAATACCAACCTTGCCATAATGTTCTACAACTCGCCGCAGTTCGGCATAGTGATGAGCCCGCAGGGCTTGGAGCGCATATGCGCCATCCCGAATGTGGTGGGCGTCAAAGAGGCGAGCTTCAATCCTGAGCTGTCCATAGAGGCGCATCAGCTTCTGGGCAGAAACGCCATCATCAGCACGCCCGACGAATGGATTATGTTCAAAGGGCGCGAGCTGGGCTTTGAACAGCAAGTGATGTTCGCCAACACATCCGATTGGCGCTTCGACCGCCCCGGCAAGAACTACTACAACCAGTTCATTGACAAGGCGATGCGCGGCGACCTGGACGACGACTTCTACGACAAGCACGTCCGCCCCATCAAGGCCGTCTCGGACAAGTGGTGGGCAAGCACGGTTCAAAAGGCAAACGGCGCTCTGCCCGCGCCGATGTGCAAATACTGGGGCGAGGTAATGGGAATGGCGGGCGGCAATGTGCGCCAGCCGCACATCAACCTGTCCGATGACGAAAAGGCGCAGCTGAAACAGGATGTAGAGTCGGCGCTCGCCGAAATCTAATTCGCCGCCCTGTCTCAGGGCGGCCTAAAGGCAGATCCAAGAAAGGCAGTCACAATGATACTAATGGTTAGCGTGCAGAACCTTGAAGAGGCGATGCAGGCTCTCAAGGGCGGCGCGGACATCGTGGACGTGAAGAACTTGCAAGAGGCGCTGGTCGGGTCGGCGCATCCGCATATCGTAAGAGATGTGCGAAAGGCGATACCCATGGAGCGCCACGCAAGCGTTACGCTGGGCGTGGTTCCCAATCAGGTGGGAACCGTGGCAATGGCGGTCTATACCGCGGGCGTTCTGCAAGCCACATCCGTCAAAGTGGGCTTTATGAACACCGAGTACGCCGCCGCGATAGAAACGCTGCATGCCTGCCGCGAGGCGCTGGTCGGGTTTGAAACCAAACTCATCGGCTCGCTGTTCGCGGACAACACGCTCTACGGCGGACTTGAACCCCACCACATGAACAGCCTCGCCAAAGAAACCCGGTGCGACGGCTGGCTCATAGACACGCTGACCAAGGACGGGCGCAACCTGTTTGACTTCATCCGAGAGGATGAGTTGCGCGATATGGTATTCGAGGGCAAAGAGGCGGGAATGAGCACCGCGCTATCCGGCCACCTGCGAATTACCGACTTGGACGAGCTTGCGCGCATCAACCCCGACATAGTGGGCGTGCGCGGCGCGGCGTGCCAAAAGTCGGACGACCGCACATCCAGCGTCCATTGGGAGCCGGTCGCCGAGTTCAAGCGCCAGCTTGATATGCGGATGAGCGGCGATGTGGATGTGTTCTCAAGCGCGCCCGCCAACGGCACAACCAACGGCAGCGTGGGCAGCGACTGGGTCGTGATAGACGGCACGGGCAAGACCTGCGCCGGCATCATCGCCGCGCTGACCGAGCACATAGACGCCGACGGCGAGTCTTTCGTGGAAGTGATGATACCGGATGTGCTGAACATCTACGACGTAATCGTATGGGCGGAAAAGCGCAACCACAGCATACTCACGCAGCGCAAGGACGACGCGGGGTTCGTGCGGATGCTGATAAGGCCGTAGCGGGCGATCGCCGGATGGTCGGGCGCGCATCCCGCCGGGAATATGCGCGGCTTAAGCGGGCGCGAAAGCGGGAGCGCGAATAGATGATACCGGACATTGTTGCGACGATAGCGTTTTATGTGGGGTTCGTGAGAGACCTGCTGCTCCTCATCATACTCGCCATAATTCTGATAATCGTCTTCACGATATACAGGAAAGTAAGCAAGGCGCTCAATTCGGCGAACCGCATCTTGGAAAACACCGAAGAAATGGTCAACACGGTGTCCGAAAACATCGTCAAGCCCGCCTCTTCGGGATCGGGGGTGGCATTCGGGCTGGGCAAGGTAATCGCCTTTATGCGGGGCGCAAAGCGGAAGCAGAAGTAAGGAGGATGGAAATGGCAAGAAACGACAGCAACTCATCGTTCACGCTTGGGTTCATACTTGGGGCGATAGTCGGCGCGCTGATAGCGCTGCTGGTAGCGCCCAAGACGGGTTCGGAGACGCGCAGCGACCTCGCCGAGCGCAGCCAGGCGATGCGCTCGCGCGCCGAAGAGCTGGCGGCTCGCGCCCGCACTGAGGCGCAAGAGCGCGCCACCACCGGCGTCGCCACCGCGCGAGAGCGCATCACGCCCGCCTACGAGGGCATGCGCGAGCGCGTAAATCCGGTGGTAGAGCAAGTCAGCTCCCGCATGAACCGCGAAGATGGCGCCATCGCCGAAGACCCGGCCGGGGATGAACACGCCCGCGAGTAATCGCCAATAATCGGCCAGAATAAGAAAGCCGCCTGTCTGCTCTACTAGAGTGAACAGGTGGCTTTCTTGCATAAGCATATTGGCTAACCTGGACTTATGGTTCTAGGGAATCCAGGGAGCAGCGCGGATATGATCCCAGCACTTTCAGCATAGCCACTTGACGCCTGACTGACGCTAGGGCTTTTTGGACGTCGGCGTCTTGCTTATGGCCGTCTATGTCCACCAGAAAGATATATCTGCCGAGCGACTTGCGCGTTGGGCGGGATTCTATTTTGTTCAGGTTGATGCCGCGATTGGAGAATTCGGCTAGGACGCCGACGAGGCTGCCGGGGATGTCGGCGTCAAAGTTGAAGCAGAGGGACGTCTTGTCGTTGCCGGTAGGCGCGCTGTCGCTGGCGGCGAGGACGACGAAACGGGTGGCGTTGCTGTGGTTGTCTTCCACTTCTTTGTCCACGATTTGCGCGTTGTAGTTGGCGGCGGCGCGCTTGCCCGCGATGGCGAGCGCGGGCGTTTCGCTCCTGAGCATCTCGCCCACCGCGGCGGCGTTGCTGGGCGAGGGCATAAGCGCCGCGTTGGGATAGCGGCTGAGCAGGTATTCGCGGCACTGCGCCAGCGACTGCGGATGCGAGTACACTCGCACATCGTCCCGGATGTCCGCAAGGCTGACGCCGGATTTGGCTATGAGGCAGTGGTGTATGGGCAAGACAAGCTCGTCTTTTATGAGCAGGTCGGATTCGTGTATGAGTATGTCCACGGTAAAGGTAACCGCGCCCTCAAGGCTGTTTTCTATGGGAACGATGCCCTCGTCAACGTCGCCGGCGTCCACGCTGGCAATGACGCCGGGCAGGGACGACATGGGCAGACGCTCGGCGGCGGGGGCGTAGATCTCCGCCGCCTCCTCAGAGTAGGTGCCGGGGGGGCCTAAGTACGCCAGCCTTTTCTTCATTGCGGTTGCCTCCGTATTGATTGCGCCGCGCGCGGTTGCGGGCTAAATTTCCAGTTCGTCAAGCAGGTTGTCGTCGCCGGCAAGCACAAGCCAATCGTTTGCGCGGAGCTTGTCGTTCTTGGTCGGCTTGAGGGTGATGTTTTTGCCGCGCGATATGGCTATCACCGAAAGCCCGGCGTCGCGGGCGCCGCCGTTAAGCCCCGAAAGCTCGCCGATGCTGAGCTCGGAAAAGCGGCTGGGAACGCGGATCTTGCTGATGCCGTAATTGGGCGCGATTTCCATATATTCCTGCACATCCGGGTAGAAGAGCGAGTGCGCCAGGCGCGCGCCCATCTCCGCCTCCACCTGCACGACCTTGTTGACGCCAAGCCGCTGCAGCGTGTTTGCATGCAGCCGGTCTTTGGCGCGCGCGACTATGTATTTGACTTCCAGGGTCTTGAGCATCACGGACACCATCACGCTGGACACAAGGTTCGCGCCGATAGCCACGATTGCGGCGTCGTAGTCGGGGATGCCAAGCTCGCGCAGCACGGCGTCGTTTGTGGCGTCCCCCACAAGCGCGTGGGTAGCGCCGCCCGTAATGTCCTGCACGCGCCCCTCATCCAAGTCTATCGCCAGTACATCATGGCCCTGATTGTACAATGTTTGCGCCACGCTTGAGCCAAAGCGCCCAAGCCCTACCACAACTACCTGTTTTTTCATTGGAATCACCTTTTGGAATTACCCTGCTGAGTGTCAGTTGTCAGCAGTCATCATTCGGTTGTGTTGCCCATCCCGCTAAACGCGGTTGGCGTCTGCGATATTGAATTCGCCTATCCTATTGTAACCCTTTCTTGCGCGTAGCGGTACAGGTCATGCTCAGGTCTTTGCGCCATTGTAAGGCCGACTGTGAGAGGGCCGAGCTTGCCAATGAACATAGTGGCGACGATTAGTATCTGCCCAATAGCGGACAGCGATGGCGTAATGCCCGTACTAAGCCCCACCGTGCCAAACGCGGACGCCGTTTCGTACAGGATGTCCATCAGGTTCGCGCCGCGCTCGGTGATGGTGAGCGTCAGCACAACCAGAAAGACGAACACGGCGGACACTATCAGGATGAAGTAGGCGCGGCGGATTTGGTTTTCGGGGATTTCCCTGCCGAAAGCGGCGGCGTGATTGCGCTGGCGTATAAGCGCCACTATGCCCGCGAAAACCACCGCGAGCGTGTTGACCTTGACGCCGCCCGCCACCGACGCCGACGCCCCGCCGATAAACATCAGCGCGGCGGTGATGACGTTGGTCGTATCGTGCGCTAGACTAAGCCCGGCAATCGTAAAGCCCGCCGTGCGGCTGCTGACCGCCTGAAAGACGGACGCCGTGAGCTTGTCCTCTAAGGTCATGCCGCCAAGCGTGTCCGGGTTGGCGTATTCCACCGCGAAGAACGCTACGGCGGCGATTATCGTCAGGGCGAATGTGGCGACCAGCACAAGCTTTGTGTTGAGCGAAAAGCGCGAAAACCGCCTAGCGGTCGCCATATCTATGATGACCAGGTAGCTAATCGCGCCAATGAATATGAGCGCGGCTATGATGCTCAGCAAGACGCCCTCGCTGCGGTAGGCGAGCAAGCCGTCAGGCTCGCTGAGCGCCAGAAAGCCCGCGCCGTTGAACGCCGATACCGCGTGAAACGCCGCCTGCCAAACGGCGTCCGCGGGCGTGTAGCTAAACAGGTAGAAATAGACGAACAGCGCGATAAAGCCTATAACCTGTATGGTAGTGGCTACAATGACTATGCCCACTGTCAGGCGCACCATGCCGCCGACCTGGTCTATCATCAGTTGTTCGCGCATCATCAGGCGCTGCGTGAGCGAAACGCGCTGCCCAAGCAGTATAATAAGAAATGTCGCCATTGTCATAAAGCCAAGCCCGCCGAGATATATCATCGCCATAATGATAACCTGGCCCGCGCGCGTCCAATAGGCGGCGGTGTCCTGCACAACCAAGCCCGTGCAGGTAATCGCGGATGTGGCCGTGAACAGCGCGGTTAGGAATGGGGTAGCGCCGCCCTCCCGATTGGTGAAGGGCAGCAGCAAAAGCGCCGTTCCAATGGCTATAATCGCTAGGAAGAAGTAGATAATCAGGAAAGGCGTCGCAACGAACCGATAGGACGCCCTGCGAGGCGTAACGGTTACCTGCACAGATCCGGCGATAGGCAACTCCGACGCGTCATCGGCATTGTCGGAGGCTCTGTATCTGCGAATGTATTGCACTTTGCGCCTTTGGTTTGTAAGTTTTGTTAGCCGGCGGCTTTCGGACGCGGGCGGGTTGTACTGCGATTTTAGGCTTGCGAAAACGGGATTGTCAATCTGTTGCGGGTTGGCGGCAATGCCGGGTTGCGGGGATTTGACGGCAATAGCGGCAAGCGTTTTGGCAATCGGATTTCGTCGCCGTTGCGGGCGGCGCTCATAGCGGGATATGCAACGCCGGAGGGTGAACAAGTGCGTGTTTTGGTTACCGGGGGAGCCGGGTTCATTGGCTCTCATATAGTTGACGGGCTTGTAGAGCGCGGGGATGCCGTGTTCGTGGTGGACGACCTGAGCGCGGGCAGCCGCGGCGACGTGCATCCGGACGCGCGGCTGTACGATGTCAGCTTGAACGACGCCGACGGGCTGGCGCGGGCTTTCGCGGACGCCAAGCCGGACGCGGTCAGCCATCATGCGGCGCAGGTGAGCGTCCGCAACTCTATGGCGGATCCGGCGCATGACGCGCAAGTGAACATACTCGGCTCGCTGAATGTCCTGCAATGCTGCGCGCGGCAGGGCGTAGAGCGACTGATATTCGCGTCCACCTGCGCGGTGTACGCCAAGCCGCTGCGCCTGCCTATGGACGAAGAGCATCCCACCCGCCCGGAGTCGGTGTACGGCGCGTCCAAGCTGAGCGTGGAAAGCTTTGTGCGGCTGTACGGCGACGCCTACGGGCTGCGGCACAAGATATTGCGCTACGGCAATGTGTTTGGCCCCCGGCAGAACCCCAACGGCGAGGCGGGCGTGATAGCCATATTCACAGGGCAGATGCGGCGCGGCGAGCAGCCCACTATATTCGGGGATGGCGGCAAGACGCGGGACTATGTTTATGTCAGCGACATCGTGGCGGCGAACATAGCGGCGCTGGGCGATGCGGGCGATAACGAAACCTACAACCTCGCGCGCGGCGTGGGCGTTTCGGACTATGAGATATTCGACGCCGTGCGGACGGCTGTGGGCGCAAGCGTAGAGCCAAAGTACGCGCCCGTGCGCCCCGGCGAGGCGGCGGCGGTAAGCCTGGACTCCGGCAAGGCGCGCAAGGCGCTGGGCTGGACGCCGCAAGTAGGCCTTGCCGAGGGAATACGGCAAGTGGTAGAGAATTTCAAGGGCTAGGCGGCATAGATTGGCGATTGGGCGCAAGCGATATGCCGCTTGGGGGCGGTATCTGATATAATTTTGGGGCAATGCCGAACCGGGACTAGCCCAACGCAGCGGCGCTGCTGCAATGCTGTAACTGCTACAACGTGCGCGATAGACTATGCAAGCATCAGCCACAACTCCAACGCCAATAACGCCAATAACAGAGGCGATAAGCCGCGTACACGCCAGCCCGACTATGGCGGTCGTGTCGGTCGCGGGCGCGGGAACGGCGGCGATTTCGTGGCTGCTGGGCGTAGCGGGCGCGTCAAAGACGGCGCTTGAAGTCGGCGTGCCATACGCTGCGGCGGCACTGACTGAGTTCGTGGGATATGAGCCGGCGCAGTTTGTGTCTGAAGAGACGGCGGCGGCTATGGCGCGAGCGGCGTACAAACGCGCCGTGCATTTGCGGGATGGCAGCCAGCCGGTAGTCGGCATAAGTTGCACGGCTACGATAGCCACCGACCGCGCTAAGCGCGGCGAGCATCGCTGCTTTGTGGCGGCTTGGAGCGTGGACGGCGTCAGCATACGCAGCCTGACTTTCGTCAAAGGCTTGCGCGATCGCGCGGGGGAAGACGCAATCGCAAGCAAGCTGGCGATATGCGCGCTGGCGGAATGCGCGGGCGTGTCAGCAGACCTGGATCTGGGACTTGAGGCGTCGGAGCAAGTTGAGATAACGCGGGTATCATACAAAGATCCTATCGCGGCACTGATGGCGGGGCATATTGACCTGGCGGTTGCGCGGGCGGACGGGCGCGTTGGCGGGGACGAACCCGTTGGCGGTGGCGTCCTGTCGGGATCGTTCAACCCGCTGCACGGGGGCCACAAGGCGCTGGCGCGGGCGGCGGCGGATATTCTGGGGATGCCGGTAGCGTATGAGCTTTCGGTCGCCAATGTTGATAAGCCTCCTTTGGGCGAAGATGAGGTTAGGCGTCGGGTGGCGCAGTTCGCGGGCAAGGCGGATGTGGCGCTGACGAGAGCGCCCGTGTTCTATGAAAAGGCGCGGCTGCTGCCGGGCTGCGCGTTTGTCATAGGCGCGGACACCGCCGTCAGGCTGGTGGATGAGCGGTATTATGGGGGCAGCCGGTCGGCGACGCTTATGGCGCTGGCGGGGATGCGCGAGCAGGGCTGCCGCTTTCTCGTCGCCGGGCGGATCGATGGCGGCGCGGACGGCGCGTTTCGGACGCTGGCGGATGTCGCCGTGCCGGACGGGTTTGAGGGGATGTTCGGCGCGATACCGGAGGCGGCGTTTCGGAGCGATGTGTCTTCAACGCAGCTCAGGGAATTGGCAAGCGGCAGCGGATAGCAAGCGGGATTCTTGCCTGCCATATCAAGGCGGGCGGCAAGGGATAGGCAAGCGATAAGCGTATGGGCAATTACAGGGATTTGCGGGAGTTCGCAGCGTTTCTGGAGCGCAGGGGGGAGTTGCGGCGGGTGAGCGCGCCGGTGAGCAGCGAGCTTGAGATTACCGAGATCGCCAGCCGCGTTATCGCGGAGGGGGGGCCGGCGCTGCTGTTTGAGAATGTGGACGGCGGGGATATTCCCGTTCTCATCAACATATTCGGGACGCATCAGCGGGTAGCGTGGGCGCTGGGGGTGGATCGCATAGAGGATCTGGCGGCGCGTGTTCGCAAGCTGCTGGGGCTGGCGCACGGCGCGCCGGGCGGGATTATGGGCAAGCTCAGGGTTGCGGGCGATCTGGCGGGGCTGGCGCGCAGCCAACCTAAGATGGTCAAGAATGGGCCTTGCCAAGAGGTCGTGCTGACGGGCGCGGACGCGGATGTGAACAGGCTGCCGATACTGAAGTGCTGGCCGCTGGACGGCGGGCGGTATATCACGCTGCCGCTGGTCATATCGCGGGATCCCGTATCGGGGCGGCGCAATGTGGGGACTTACCGGATGCAGGTATATGACGGGCAGACGCTGGGGATGCACTGGCAGTCGCACAAGGTCGGGGCAAGGCATTACCGCAGCGGCGAAGAGCGGCGGCTGGATCGGCTGGAGGTAGCGGTGGCGCTTGGCGGGGATCCGACTACGATTTGGAGCGGGTCTATGCCGCTGCCGCCGGATATGGACGAAATCGCGGCGGCGGGCGTTATCAGGGGCAAGGCGGTTGAGATGGTCAAGTGCAAGACGATTGACCTGGAGGTTCCGGCAAACGCTGAGATTGTTCTGGAGGGGTATGTCGTTCCGGGCGAGCTGCGGGCGGAGGGGCCGTTTGGGGATCATACGGGATACTACTCTATGGAGGACGACTATCCGGTGTTTCACCTGACCGCCATCACGCATCGGCGGGATCCTATCTATCCCACCACATTCGTGGGCGTGCCGCCGAAAGAGGACTTCTTTATGGGCAAGGCGAGCGAGCGGGTGATGCTGCCGGCGCTGCAGACCACGCTGCCGGAGGTGGTGGACATCAATATGCCGGCGGAGGGCATCTTTCACAACCTGCTGCTGGTGTCCATCAAGAAAGAGTATCCCGGACACGCGCGCAAGGTGATGAACGCGATATGGGGCTTGGGGCTGATGATGCTGACTAAGACGATTATCGTGGTGGATCATTATGTTGATGTGCAGAACCTTTCTGAGACGGCGTGGCGGGTTACGGCGAACCTGGATCCGGGGGCGGACATTGTGTTTTCGGAGGGGCCGCTTGACGATTTGGAACACGCGAGCGCCACGCCGAGGTATGGGGTGAAGATGGGCATAGACGCCACCGCGAAAGCGCGGCTTGACGGGCGAGCGCGGGAGTGGCCGCCGGACATCGTGATGAGCGATGAGATACGGGCGCTGGTGAGCGCGAAGTGGGGGGAGTACGGGCTATGAACGCGGCGGCGATACCGATGCGGGCGGGGCGCAAGATGGCGCTGTTTATGGACGCCATCAAGTTTCACGAGAGCGTATTCGCGCTGCCATTCGCATATACGGGGATGATCTTGGCGGCGGGGGGAATGCCCACGCTGCGGCAGTTCATATGGATAAGCGTGGCTATGGTGGGGGCGCGCACGGTGGGAATGGCGGCAAATCGCATCATAGACCGCTACATAGACGGGCGCAATCCGCGCAACGCGGGGCGGCATTTGCCAAGCGGCCGGCTGAGCGCGCGGGATATGACGGCGCTGACGGCTGTGGCGCTGGCCGTGTTCATATTCGCGGCGTATCAACTCAACCCGCTGGCGCTGGCGCTGTCCCCGATAGCGGCGGCGTATCTTGTGTTCTACCCATATACCAAGCGGTTCACGTGGGCGTCCAATTTGCTGCTGGGGTGGGCGCTGGCAATCGCGCCCACTGCGGCTTGGATAGGGGTGACGGGCAGCTTGGCTTGGCAGTCGGTATTGCTGTCGCTGGCGGTGGCGCTGTGGGCGGGCAGCTTTGACATTGTGTATCACACGCAGGATTACGATTTCCAAAAGCGCGAGGGGCTGCATTCGGTAGCCACGCGGTTCGGGGTGGCGGGCGCGTTTCGGATAGCGCGGGTTATGGACGGGCTGGCGCTGGCGGCGCTGGCGGCGCTGGGGGTTTGGATGGGGCTGCTCTGGCCGTACTATGTCGGGATTGGGCTGGCGGCGGGCTTTCTGGTTTATAAGCATCGGTTGGTTTCGCCGGACGATTTGTCGCGGATGGGGATGGCGTTTTTCCGCATCAACGCCTATGTGTCCACAACGATGCTGGCGGCGACGCTGCTCGCCGTGATGTGGGCAGGGCGAGGAGGCTGATATGCTGCCGGTAGTCGTGGGGATAAGCGGGGCGAGCGGGTCAATCATCGCAAGCAGGCTGATAGACGAGCTGCTGGGGATGGGCGCGCCGGTAATCGCGTCCGCGTCTGGGGCGGCGCGGATGGTGTGGCAGGAAGAGATGGACGCCTCGTTTGGGGAGGCGCTGGAGCGGTGGCAGGACATAGGGGATTTCACCTATTTCGCGCCGGGGGATATGCGAGCGCCGATAGCGAGCGGCACATTCGCAACGGCGGGGATGGCAATCGCGCCGTGCAGCATGTCCACCATCGCGGCGATAGCGCACGGGTTGTCGGACAATCTGATACGGCGGGCGGCTGATGTGTGCATCAAGGAGCGGCGGCGGCTGACGCTTGTGCCGCGCGAGACGCCGCTGAGCGCGATTCATCTGGACAATATGGCGGCGCTGGCGCGAATGGGGACGACGATTCTGCCGCCGGATCCGCCGTTCTATCTGAGACCGCAGTCGCTGGATGATGTGGTGGATTTCGTGGTTCAGCGGACGCTGGCGAGTCTGAATATCACAGAGGGGCTGCCCGCGCCAATGCGGTATGAGGGGCCGACGCGGCGTTAAGGCGGCGGCGGATAGCGCGCGGGCGAGCGGCTGTCTTATGGCGGCAGTGTAGTTCATATGCGCTAATTGTAGCATAGCGAGGCGAGGATACGCAATGTACGATTTTCACACGCACACATTTTTGAGCGACGGGGTGCTTGCGCCGACGGAGTTGATACGGCGGGCGATACACAACGGGTATCGGGTGATGGCGATAACCGACCATGTTGGGCCGGGGAACTTGGAGTTCGTGGTGAAGACGCTGGCGCGTGATTGCGCGGCGGCGTCCAAGCGGTGGGACATACTGGCGCTGCCGGGGGTGGAGATCACTTACACGCCGATAGACGACATAGATGCGGTGGCGGCGGAGGCGCGGGCGCTTGGCGCGAAGATGATCAATGTGCATGGGGAGACGGTGGTGGAGCCGGTGGAGCCGGGGACGAACTTGGCGACGGTGAGTTCGCCGAATGTGGATGTGCTGGCGCATCCGGGGCTGATAACGGAGGAGGAGGCGCGGCTGGCGGCTGAGCGGGGGATATTCTTGGAGGTGTCGGCGCGCAAGGGGCATGGGTTCGCCAACGGGCATGTGGTGAAGACGGCGGCGAAGGTCGGGGCGCGCATCATCTTGGATTCGGACGCGCATGAGCCGGGGGATTTGCTGACGCGGGATTTCGCAATGAAGGTGGCGCGCGGCGCCGGGCTGGACGCGGACGCCGCCAAGCATTTGTTGGATGACGCGCCGCTGGATCTGCTGCGGCGGGTGGGCGTGGAGTATTATCCGCAGCAGCGGTAGGGGCATGCGGCGGACGCCGGCGGGGCGGGTTGCCGTCGCATGCCTATCGCGGATGGCGTTGGGGTTAGTCGGGATGTACGACTGAATCGGGGTCGCCGCCATTGGCTACTCTCGCGGTGTTGTTGATGGCGAATTCGCGGCTGCGCTCGCCGGATTCTTGGGTGAACGAGGCTAGGTGCGGGGTGATTAGGACGTTGTCGTATTCGAAGAGCGGGTTGTTTTCGGGGGTGGGCTCTTGCTCTAGGACGTCTAGGCCGGCCGCCATAATCTTCTTTTGCTCAATGGCGCGGATTAGGGCCGCCTCGTCCACGACGGGGCCTCGGCAGGCGTTGATTAGGACGGCGGTGGGTTTCATCAGGTCGAATTCGCGGTCGCTGATGAGCTTGGTGGTGCTGCCGTTTAGGGGGACGTGCAGGGTGATGATGTCGGCGGTTTGGAGCAGTTCGTCAAGCTCAACGCGGGTGGCGCCGAGTTCCTGTTCCAGTTCGGCGGGGACGTTGACGACGTCGTAGTAGATGATGTCGCATTCCCAGCCTTGCAGTCGGCGGGCTACGCGCTGGCCTATGCGGCCTAGGCCGACGACGCCGACGGTTTTGCCGGCGATTTCGTGGGCTTGGCCGAACCAGTTGGAGCGGATGTCGCCCATCCATTCGCCGGCTTTGACGGCGTTGAACTGGAGCTGCATTTTGCGAAAGACGCTGACGAGCAGGGTGATGGTGTGTTCGGCGACTGATACGGCGTTGCCGCCGCCGTTGTTGGATACGGTGATGCCGAGTTCGCCGAGCGTCTGCTTGTCAATCATATCGGTGCCGGCGCTGGTGACCTGGACTAGGCGCACGCTGGGGGTTAGGCGGGCGAGTTCCACCGGGTAGCGGCTGGGGGATACGATTACGGCGATGACGCCGTCAAGGGCAGCCGCCTGGTCTTCGATGGATTGGGTGGAGTCGACCCACTTGATTTGCGCGCCCTCAGGGGCGTAGCCGATGAATGAGTCGAGCAGTTCGCCGCTGGGGGCAAGGTAGGCTATGTTGGCTGGCATTAAAGAGTCCTCCTGATACTGGGTGTCTGTTTGATGGCAGAATTATATTGTGACAGGGGCGCGTAAGGCAAGTTGGCGGGGGCGGGGGGCCGCCCTACGTTTTACAAAACCAACGCCCCCTCCCGTGCCCTCCCCCAGCCCACCACCGAACCCGCCACTCTAATCTTATGGGCTATATGGACTTGCCACACCCCCCTTCACCTCCCAGTGAACGTCTTCCCCGTCACCGCCGGCTCCGACGCCAGCGCCACCCGCGCCAGCTCCACCGCCTCCCGCGGGATCCCCAGCGCCGCGCCCGCCTCGGCGTCCAAGCGCTCCCTCACGGCGCACCCCAGCATCTCCCGCAGCGGCAGCATCGGCGCTGCCCCAAGCTCGTCATACGCGCCCGCAAGACGCTCTATCTGCGCCGCGCTCAGCTTGCCCCAAGACGGAAACGGGATGCGATAGTGGTCTTCTACCGACCAGTTCGGATACACGATTTTCCTGTTGGATGTCACGCCAAGCAGCGCGATTATGCCCACTGAGCTGTTCAGATACGCCACGCACGCCTTGTTCACGCGCTCTTGGTCGTGGCCGCCCGCAATCGGGCGATAGGGAACAAACGCCGAACCCACCGTCGGCTTGTCCGCGTAGAGCGCGGCTATTATCGTGTTTGGAACGCTCAGCCTGGACGGGAGCATCACATTCGCGCGCTGTTCCCAATACTTGTCGGCTAGATTTTCCTTGCCCTTGGTGACTCTTATGTATGAGTACGATTCGGGGACTGCCGCCATTGTGGTTTGGATGTCGGTCTTGTGATTCCAGATGGCGTGGCGCGCCTGCGAAATGTTCACAGGCCTGTAAGCGTCTCTTATCCGGCGGCCCGCAGGCCCCAATTTGCCAATGTACTTGTCTTGCGAAGTTGGAAACCATTCGCCTGATTCAACGCTTTGGAAAAACTCCACGCACTCGGTTCTGACGAACTGCGTGGGAAACCAGTCGCCCGCCGCGATGCGCGATTGAGGCCATTCGGTAATGTCATAGTCGGCGTGGTCGTCATCGCCGCGCAGTATCGCTTTGCCGATGGCGTAGCCCTGCGCGGCGGTTTTGGGCTTACGCAGCATCTTGACGAATTTCGTTGTATCGCCCTCTTTCGGGATGCGCCTTTCGGCGACGACAAGTATCTCGCCAATATCCGTGTTCTCAGAGAACGCCATATCTTGCGGATCTTTGAGCGCCACCACATACTCCAAGCGCATATCTCTGCCCAATAGTTTGCGTATCCGGTCGCCCGACGGCGCTTGCGCCATTGCGAATGGCAGAACCGCCGCGATCCGTCCATTCGGCTTGACATACCGATGCGCCAGCACCATAAAGGCGTTGGAGCCGCCGCTGAGATGCGCCGCCGTGTCTTTGAGCAATTCCAATTCCCGCGCCTTAATCGCGTCTTCTTCTTCAGGCGTGAACTGGTCAAATCGCAGGCTGTTGCGCGTGAACGGCGGGTTCATTATGAACAAATCCGCTTTGGGCAGCGGATGGCTTTCCTGCGTGTCTATCTGCGCCGGACGCGCCGGATCCGGCCACGCCACCAGCGGCGGGCTGTCGTCAAGCCATTCCAGGCTGCCCACATACGCGGGCGCGGTTTGGCTGCCCTCGCCGTCGCGCTTGGGCGGCGCCAGCGGTACGCGGTGAACATTCATATTCCGAAACTGCGTTGACGGCGACATCAGCCCCATCGTGGTCGCCGCCATATGCGTCGCCGTCAGGTTGATGTCATACACATGCAAGACATTTTCAACCAGCAGCCGCGAGAGTTCGTCAACGTCCGCCGCGCCCGCGTTGCCCGCCAGCTCGCGGACGCGCTCGGCGGCGGCTATCGGCAGCGTTCCCGTGCCGCCCGCCGGATCTATCACCACATAATCCCGCAAGGCGTCAAGATCGCCCCAATCCCTGTCCTCCGGCCGCGCCGCCAGCGTCGCCAGCAGCGCCGCGCCCGCGATGCCCGTGTAATACGACCCGTCGTAGCGCGCCGTGTCCAGTACGCGGTGAAAGATGCGCCCCATAACATCATGCCTGCCGCCCGCGAGGTCGCCGATTAGGTCGCGCGCCGCCCGCGCCACGATTTCCACCGCCTTGCGCCAGTTGTGGTCGTAATCCGGCCCGTTTATCCCCGCGATGGCGGTCTGAAACACCGGCTTGTAATCCAGCGCCAGTATCTTGCCCCACGCCGCCGTGTATGCGTCCACCGGATTGCGCGCGGCGGCGCACTCTTTCGCTTTCGCGGGCGGCCAATCGGATGCGTCGTAAGGCTGAATGCCCGGCAGCCGCGCGTCGAATTCGGGCGCGTTGTCCTTGAGATGCCCATCCAGCCGCGCGTGAAACATCACCGCCGACGCGATGACCAGCAACCCGCGCACCGCGGCGTTGTCATACTTTTCGCGCTCCCACCTGCCGAGCGCGTGTCGGTAGCGCTCGGCGGCGTTCTTGCCCGTGAACTTGGCGCGGCGCGGCTGCTGCGCCTCAGGCAAATCCAGCGCCCGCGCCAGATCCTCTTTCTGCCCGAAACCCACGAACTCAATCGCCTTCTGTATCTCATCCCCCAGCATAGCCGCCGCCAAATCCGCGTTGCCCAGCTGCGCCGGCGCATGCCGGATGGCGGCGGCGAGCTGCGCCGGATTGCCCGTCTGCCAATGCGGATCGCGATTGTCCGCGTCTATCACCGCATACGCCAGCTCCGCCTCCTCCAACAAATGCGGCTCCGCCCAATCCGGGTAGCACACCGCGATAGCCGCGTTGCAATGCCCATTGTCAAGCCGATCCTCGCACTGCCCCAGCGCATCCCTCCTCTGCGCCTCAGCCTGCCCCCTCTTAGCCTCCACGATAATCCGATGCCTGCCCATCTGCACAAGCGCATCCCCAAACCCCTTGCCCCTCCCCTTCAGCGTAGCCTCCGCCGACGCCGCCAACCCCTCCTCCCGCAGCAGCCGCGCCAAATTGGAATTATAATCCTCTTCCCGTGCCATAGCCTCGCTCCGATTGCGCTGGTTGCCCCGACAGGATTATCTCACGCCATACATTAACATTTGTGCTATCCCATACGCAACCCGCCCACACACAAACTCCCTAACCTTAACCATAACCCAACAATTCCCCACCTACCCTAAAGTTTTTTGCCTACTTTTTTACAAAAAAGCAGCGTCCCCCTCTTTTCCCCGCTATACACACAACCCCCAAACCACTATACTTACAACCTATAAACACAACTACCTTGAAAGGCGCATCCCATGCAACTAAACCAATTCATCGCCCAGTGCATCGAAGACTACCGCCGCCGCCTCTACGCCGCCGTTGCCCCGCTATCCGAAGAGGAAATGCACTGGCGCCCAGACCCCGAATCCAACTCTATCGCATTCCTAATCTGGCACACCGCCCGCGTAGAAGACCGCCTCGTCCACCGATTCGCGCGCGGCGTCCCCGAAATCTGGACCCGCGACCGCTGGCACGACCGCATGGGCATCCCCGAAAACCACACCGGCGTCAACTACACCATCCCCCAAGTCGCCGCCTTCCCCCCCGTCCCCAAACACGCGCTCCAACAATACTTCGACGCCGTCCGCGAAGAAACCCTCCCCTACATCCACAGCCTCACAGACGCCGACTTCGACGCCATCCCCGACCGTGCGCCCTTCCCCGAATTCCCCGCATCCGTCCGCTACTTCCGCGGCCGCGACATCGGCGGCATATTCCGCCAGCTCATCGGCGAAGAAGACCAGCACCTAGGCCAAGTCTCCCTAATCCGCGGCCTAAAACGCGGCTTCGGCAAATAACCCACAACCCGCCCAACCGGCCCCAATTTTGGCAAACACCACCGATGAGCAACCACAACCCACCGCCCACGGCTGACCAGACCCCTGGCATATCCCCCGCCACCCAACGTCGCCTCCTCACAACCCTCCTCAAAACCGTATCCCGCGCCTTCTACCTATCCCTCCGCATCCTACCCGCCCCCATCCGCGACCCCATCGCCCTAGCCTACCTCCTAGCCCGCGCCGCCGACACCATAGCCGACTCCGGCCCACTCCCCCCCAACCGCCGCCTAGCCCACCTCCGCCTACTCCAATCCCACCTATCTGCCGACGCCCTCACCGCTTTCCCGTCTGAGATCGCCGCAACCCTAGCCCGCGATATTCCCCCATCCGCAGAGCGCCACCTCATCCAATCCCTCCCCGACATATTCGCCCTACTCCACACCCTCACTCCCCCCGACCACAACCGCGTCCGCAACGTCCTCCTCACCCTAACCCGCGGCATGCAAACCGACCTAACCACATTCCCACCCACCGAATCCGGCAGCCCCAACAACATAACCGCCCTCCCAACCGAGCGCCACCTACACAACTACACCTACCTCATAGCCGGCTGCGTCGGCGAATTCTGGACCCAAACCCTAATCGCCCACACCCCCGCCCTCCACCACTGGCGCCCCGACCGCATGTCCGCCCTAGGCGTCAAATTCGGCATCGCCCTCCAGCTCACCAACATCCTCCGCGACGCCCCCGAAGACCTCCGCCAAGGCAGATGCTACCTACCCCAATCCCAACTAACCCGCGCCCGCCTATCCCCCCAAGACCTACTCGCCGCAACCAACGCCCCCACCGACCCGTTTGCCGCAAACAACGCCCCCGATACCCGCCCCCTCCTCGCCTGGGCAACCCGCCGCGCCCTCCGCAACTACGCCGCCGCCACAGACTACATCCTAGCCATCCCGCGCCGCTGCCTCCGCCTCCGCCTAGCCGCCCTCTGGCCCGCCCTAATCGGCTTGCAAACCCTGGCCCTCATCGCCCAGCGCCCCAACTGGCTCGCCGCGTCATCCCCCGCCAAAGTCCCCCGCCGCAGCGTCTATGCCATGATAGCCCTATCCCTCCTCTGCGCCCGCTCCGACCGCGCCCTATCATTCTGGCTAACCCGCCTAACCCGCCGCGTAGAGCGCGCCCTCAATTCGCAACCGCCTTGCCAATGATGTAACATTGCTGCAAACATACCGCGCCCATAACCACAACCCAAGCGAGGTTCACCCCCATGACAACCGAAATCAACCGCAAAGTAACCCTGAAATCCCGGCCCGACGGCTACCCCCAACTCACCGACTTTGAAATCACCGAGCAGCCAATCCCACAACCCCGCGAGGGCGAGGCGCTCATCCGCGCCCTATGGCTATCCCTTGACCCCTACATGCGCGGCAGAATGCGCGACACCGCGTCCTACGCCCCCTCCATCCAACTCGGCGATGTCATAGTCGGCGGGGTGGTAGGTCGCGTGATCGAATCCCGAACCCCCGCCATAGCCGTCGGCGACATCGTAGAAGGCCCCCTAGGCTGGCAGGAATACGCCCTATCCGACGGACGCAACCTCCGCCGCGTTGACCAATCCCTCGGCCCCCTATCCACCGCGCTCGGCATCCTCGGAATGCCCGGCATGACCGCCTACTTCGGCTTCCTAGACATCTGCGACCCGCGCCCCGGCGACAGCGTCGTCGTCTCAGCCGCCTCCGGCGCCGTCGGCCAAGTCGTCGGCCAAATCGCCAAGATTATGGGCTGCCGCGTCATCGGCTTCGCCGGCTCCGACGCCAAAGTGGACTTCATAACCAACGAGCTCGGCTTCGACGCCGGCATAAACTACAAAACCGCCGACATCCCCGCCGCCCTAGCCGCCGCATGCCCCCTCGGCGTCAACATCTACTTTGACAACGTCGGCGGCCCCGTAACCGACGCCGTTATGGAAAACCTAGCCGACTTCGCCCGCATCTCGGTATGCGGCCAAATCTCCCAGTACAACACCGAAACCCCCGTCCTAGGCCCCCGCAATATGCGTATGCTCACCACCCACCAAGCCCGCATGGAGGGCTTTCTGGTATTCCAATTCGCCGCCCGCCACGACGAGGCGCGCCGCCGAATGGCCGCATGGATCCGCGAGGGCAAACTCAAATACCGCGAAGACATCGTCAACGGCATACAAAACGCCCCCCGCGCCTTCATCGGCATGATGCGCGGCGAAAACTTCGGCAAACTCATAGTCAAAATCGCCGACGAATAACCGCCCGCCACAACCCCCGCTACCCGTCCGAAAACGACGGCTGCAGCCCGCGCTCCGCCGAATGACGCGCTATCTGCTCCGCCGCGAACTCAGTCGCCTCATACAAGTCCACCAAATCCGACGCCCTATCCACATACAGCATCCCGTTCATAGCGTTATGCGCCCGCAACTCCTCCAGCGTCATCTTATTGCGCTTAATCCCATTGCAAGTCCGATGCAGCAGCGCCAAATTATACAAATCATTGCAACCCTGCGCCCCTTCATTCGGCCGCCGCGCCCGAATATGATCCACCTCCAGCAACGTCTCATCTATGCTGCCATTAGGCCTTCGCGGCTCAAACCCGCACCCCCAGCACACAGGCCCAAACCGATTGATAAGCATACGCTTCGCCTCATCTTTCGGAATCCTCCCCGACCAACTCGCCGTCTGCGCCGACCGCCGACCGCCCCGCCGCCTAGCCTGCGGCAACCGATGATGCGGCTCCGGATCATAATCCCCGCGCACCGGCAGATCCCCCGGCCCCAGCGTAACGCTCGCCGTCAACTGCTGCGGCTCCTGAAACCCCCTATGCCTAGTAGCCGCCGCCAACGCATCCTTGGTCGCGTCAGTCATATCCACCAGCGCGATCCCGTTCAGATAAAACCGCCGCTTCAGCATCGTCCAAGCCCGATACGCCATATCGCACGCTATCCACCGCCGTCCCAAACGCTCCGACGCTATCGCCGTAGTAGCGCACCCCGCGAAAATGTCCATCACCACATCCCCCGGCTGCGAACTAGCCCGGATAATCCGCTCATACAACTCCACCGGCTTCTGAGTGGCGTACCCCGTCCGTTCCCTCCCCGCCGCCGGATTGACGTCCGCCCACAAATCCCCAATCGGCGTCCCCCGAAAATCATCCTCATACTTGCGGCGCTGCAGCCTGCCGTTGGGCAGAATAACGATGTTCCCCTTCCGATACTCCTCCTCCAAGCGCGGCATTGTCAGCCGCCACCCTGACGGATGCGGATTGACGAACCCGCGCCACTCATAGCACTGATTCGGACGCGCCCCCATATTCGGCGAGTTCCAAATGTGCGAGCTATCGTCATAATATCGCCGCCCGCTCGCCTCATCCACCAGCGGAAACTTTTCGGACGCCTCGTCAGCCGTCATTTCCCGATACGGCAGCACCGCCGCTTGCGGCGTCTTTGAATAGTACAAGATAGAATCCGTCAACCGCCCCCACTGCTTAGGCGCGTGCTGAAAGCTCCCATGAACCGACGTATGCCGCCGCCACGCGATCTTATTGCGAAAATTACGCGCCCCGAACACCGCGTCCATCAGCATCCGCAAATACCCGTCCGCGTGGCTATCGCAATGCAAATAGACGCTGCCCGTAGCCTTCAAAACCCGATGGCACTCCAACAGCCTAATCGCCATATACGAAATATACGCCGCCTCATTCTCAGACGCGCACGCCTCCACCGCCTCTACAACCGCATGAACCGCCGGATAATCGTCCTGAATCCGCATCTTCCAATCGGGATGAACATCATCATCCCAACTCCAAACATCCTTCACCCTTGTAACCCCGCGCCCCTCGCCATGCTCCACCCCATGCGCCCTAGCCAGCGCCACCTCCTCCGCAAATTCATCATCAGTAATAGGCGGACACGGCCTCCCCATAAAAATCTCATTCGCCGCAAACGGCGGATCGATCGCCACCAAATCCACGCACTCATTATTCACCCGCCGCAAAAACCGCAAGTTGTCCATAATCGCCAGCGTCCGATTTTCAACATTCAGCTCTGACATACGCATACCCCCGCGCGTTGCGACAAGACGGCCTATTGCTTGCCAAATACCATAGAACAATATATCGTACAACGCAAGCGTCTAAAAGGCGCATCTTGCGCCAAATTCAGCCCAAATCCCAAAATTCACCCTTGACACCCGCCCATCTAGCCATTATTCTTAATACGAACAAATTACCAGCAACCCACACAAAAGTTTTTGCTACTTTTTTCCAAAAAAGTAGAGTCCCCGGCGGGGAGGCTTGGAGGCAAAAATGACAACCGCAACCCGCGAACCCATAACACGAGAACAAATAGCGTCCGAGCAAGACATCGTGCGCCAAAACCTAGCCCGGTTCGTCAACGGCCTAACCAACAACGGCGCTGACATAGCCCAATTCATGTACGACGTCGTACAAGGCGAATACCCCGAGGCGAAACTCCACCACCGCCAAATCGCCGCCCGCGACCTAGCCGTCATGGGCGGCCAAATGCCCCAAGACACGCCCGGCTCCGCCGCCCGAGTCATCCGCGTCTCAAAAGACGCCGCCACGCCGCGCCCCAAAAAACCCAAACTAACCATGAAAGAAATCATCAACTGGGACATCGGCCGGCTCATCCGCCAACAAACCAACGACTGCCGCGACCTAGCCTCCGCCCTAAACGAATTCCTCCACCCGCCCTACGTCTTTGACAGCGCCAATAAAGCCGAGCGCAGATACCAAAAGGCAACCCGCGTCCGGCCCCACCACCAGATGACCGCGATGAAAGAAATTATCAAGCGCGGCGCAGGCAGCCAACACCCCGACTGCGCCATGAAAACCTCCTACTTGGAAGAGCGGATGCTCCAATCCCGCCTATCCCAAGAGATCCGCGACATAACCGACGACTGCCTAGACATAGTGCCGTTCCTGCGCGAAGTCATTCGCAACCCCAAGCACGACCGCTGGAACAACATCATAGAAGACCCTTACACCCAAACCCACCGCATCTGGGCAATGAAACACCTCATCTGGCGCGGCGTGGACATCCCATGGGAACACATAACCCCCGACGACATAGCCGAATACTACCGCGACCTAGACGAAAAACAGCGCCAAGAGGCGGAACGCCGCCGCGCCGAGCGCAAAACCTCCGCCAAACTCACCCCGGAACAAGAGGCGGAAATCCTAGCCCTATTCGAGCAAATCAACCGCGAAAACGAACAGCGCCAAGCAAAAAACGCCGCCAAAGCCGCCAAGCGCGCCAAAAAAGACGCCAAGAAAGCGGATGCAGACAAAGCCGCCGCGCACGACTACAACAACGCCGCCAACGGCAACAACACAACCGCCGCCGATAAGGGTAACGACAAGAACGACGACTCCGATACTCCCACAACCCGCGGCGAAACCGCCGTCGCCAACGCCCTAGCCCGCCACCCCCACGTCGACCTAGACACCGCCTTGGAAAACCACCACGCCACCGCCGGCATCCCCAAACAAAACCTAACCCACGAACAAATCTACGACGCCATCACAGCCGAGGCAAACTTCCAAAAACGCCAAGCCATAATCCAACGCCGCCTACCCCAAGAAGACCCAAACGCCCCTGAGGACGGCCCCGACCCCAAAACCCGCAGCCCTTAGCTCGGCAAAATCGCGGCGCAAGCCGCCCCCAAAAGTTTTTGCTACTTTTTCCCAAAAGTAGAGAGGCCCCTTGCCCCCACGCACCTAAACAACCTTAGCAGGACTTGGACGCGGAGTAGCGGTATAACCCCCTTGCGCCCTACCCAACCGGCGCCACCGCCTCCCCAACCCCCAACCGCCGCAGCGCCCCCTCGTCCACCTCCACCCCAAGCCCGGGCCCCGTCGGCACGGCCACGAACCCGCCTTGCTGCTCAAACGGCGCAGCCGTCAGCCCCTGCCGTATCCCGCTAGGCGTCCGGTCGAACTCCATCACCGGCTCCTGCTCATACGGACGCGGCTCATACGCCGTCGGGCATGGCGGAATCGTCGCCGCCACATGCAAACTCGCCGCTATCATAATAGGAGAACCCCAAACATGCGGATTAACCTGAACGCCCATAGCGTTGGCGGTCATTGCGATGTTTCGCATCTCTGTGATGCCGCCCGCGTTGACCACATCCGGCTGCGCGATGTCATACGCCCGCCGCGCCAAAAAGTCGGCGAACTCATGCCGCGTCCGCAAATTCTCGCCCCCCGCTATCGGCATATCAACCGCCGCCTTCACCCGCAGATACCCCTCTATATCCTTCGCCCCCACCGGCTCCTCAAACCAGGTGATGTCCAGCGGCGCGATGCGCTGCGCCAGCCGTATCGCCGCCGCCGCGCTGTACGCCTGATTCGCGTCCACCATCAGCCGCACGTCATCCCCGATAACCTTGCGTATCGCCGCCACCCGCCGCGCGTCCTCGTCTATCGGCAGCCCGCCCACCTTCGTCTTCATGCCCTTGTAGCCCATCTCCACATAGCCCGCCGCCTCATCCAGCAGCCGCGTGGGAAACTCCCCCTTTGTGTAATACAGCCCCGTCGCGTACACCGCCACCTTGTCCCTGACGCGCCCGCCCAGCAGATCCGCTACCGACTGCCCAGCCGCCTTGCCCGCGATGTCCCACAGCGCGATGTCCACCGCGCTCATCGCGCTCCCCGCGAACCCGCCCGCGTTATTCCCGTTATACACCCGCGCCAGCATCCCTTGCCACAGCGCATTGCGATTCAGCGGATCCGCCCCGATGAGAACATCTCCGAAATGCTGCCTGACAAACCCGCCGCCCTCGCCCGCGTATCCCTCGCCCCAGCCGACAATCCCCTCGTCCGTCTCAACCTTCACCACATCGGTGACGCGCGCCTCAATCCACCCGTTAGACCAGCCAAACGGCCGCTCCAGCGGCGCTTTCAGATTGAACCCCTCTATGTTCGTGATACGCATATCAGCCTCCTGCAATCGGGTAGCCGAAAGTCTAGCGATGCCCGCCCGCCCTGTCAAACGCGCCCGCCGCTTGACCATCCCCGCCCAAAACTAGCGCCGCCCGCCCGCTTTGCGATAAACTATGACGATAAACTATGGCAAGATGGCAAGCCCGCGCAACCTGCGCGGCGGCGTCATATTCACCAACATATTCACACAGAAGAGAGGTACAAGACTTATGGCAAAATACGCGCGCTACGAACATAACGGCGCGATCTCTTACGGCGTGATAGAGGGCGATAGCGTCAACGCGATAAGCGCCGCGCCCTACGAGCCGCACGAACTCACCGGCGAATCCGCGCCGCTATCCGCCGTCAAGCTGCTCGCCCCCGTAATGCCCGGCAAAATAATCGCAATCGGCAGAAACTACGTCAGCCACCTAGTTCACTCCGCCTCCCTAGTCGGCGGCGACATTGACCTGCCCAAAGTGCCGGAGCCATTCTACAAGACCCCCACCTCGGTCATAGGCCCCCACGATCCCATCGTCATCCCCCGCGAGGCGATAGACGAGGGCGTCGTGGTAGAAGAAGAGGCTGAGCTCACCCTGGTAATCGGCAAGCGCTGCCGCCGCGCCACGCAGGACAACGCTATGGACTATGTGCTGGGCGTAACCTGCGGCAACGACGTCAGCGCCCGCGACTGGCAGCGCGCCGACCTATCATGGTGGCGCGCCAAATCCAGCGACACATTCAGCCCCATAGGCCCCTGCATCGCAACCGGCCTTGACGCCGACAACCTGCTGCTCACCGGCCGTATCAACGGCGAAATCATCCAGCAATCCAACACCGACGACCTAGCCCACAACTGCCGCCGCATCATAGAATTCGTCAGCAGCGTAGTAACCCTAGACCCCGGCGACATCATAATGACCGGCACCCCCGGCGAGCCCGGCCAAATCAAAGCCGGCGACACCGTCCAAGTCGAACTAGAGGGCGTCGGCGTCCTAACCAACCCCGTAATATCCGAGAAGTAGGCAACGTGGACAACTGAGCGTCGGCCGCGCCCAAATCGCCGACGCTCACTGATCCGCCCCTCTATCGGTTGGCGGATTCACGATCTTATGATTGACGTGGCAGTTATATCCTGCTAACATATATTCGGGCTGGGAAGACCACATAAGGCCTATCGGTTTCGCAGGGGTTCGGCCCCTACCCGGCCACATAATAGGTAAGGCGGTTTCTGCCACAATAAGTAATGTACATACTCTATTCGGACGAATCAGCGATTCAAAGCAACGCCCGCCGGTTAATTGGCGGGTGTTGCTTTGCGCGAAAGTGGCGTCAGGCGCGCAACCCCATGACCCTAATTCATAAACAACCCCCCGCTCACATTGATCGCCTGCCCCGTGATGTTGCGCGCGCTGTCAGACGCCAGAAACGCCGCCAGGTTGCCGATGTCCTCCGGCGTCTGCTCACGGCCCAGCGGCGTCTGACGCAGAACCGCATCCTCAAACAACTCCCGCTGCGTCTTGCCCTCGGGGTTTGGCGTCATAGCCCCTCGCGCCGTGATGCGCTCCCACATCGGCGTCCACAGCAGGCCGGGGCAGATCGCGTTCACATTGATGTTGTGCCGCGCCAGCGCAAACGCCTGCGACTGCGTCAGGCTTATCGCGCCCGCCTTGGACACGCTGTACGGCGGATTGCGCTCCGAACCCTGACGCCCCGCTATGGACGCGATGTTGATTATCTTGCCCACCCCGCGCTCGCGCATATGCGGCGTCAGCGCCTCGCTCACCCGCGCTATCCCCTTCACATTCACCTCATAGATGAAATCCCAGTCCTCTTCATTCGGCGTCTCGCGCTCTTCCCAGCCCGCCGCGCCGATAACCCCCGCGTTGTTCACCAGAATGTCTATGCCCCCGAACTCCGCTATCGCCCGCTCGCGCATAGCGGCTACCGACAGGTCGTCGGTCACATCCAGCGCCAGCCCGATTGCCCGCCTGCCCAGCGCCCCGACTTCCGCCGCGACCGCCCGCGCGTTGTCAACGATGATGTCCGCCACCGCTATGTCCGCGCCGTTGCGCGCCAGCGCCAGCGATATGCCGCGCCCTATCCCGCGCCCGCCTCCGGTCACTATCGCCGTCTTGCCCGTAACATCCATTTGCCTAGCCTCCGCTGCTATGCTAATAACCCGCTATCCCGCGTTGATGCATCCCGCGTTGATACGCGATACACTACCACAGGCGGCGGCCCTGTCAATACGACCAATACGCTCAATGCGATCCAATGCGCCGCTATTCGCGCCCGAATTGCGCTTGAACTTATTCACGCATCTTGAAAGTATGTTATAGTGGTATAACAGCAGGATGGTGATATGAGAATAGGCGAGTTCGAAATAAGAGAGCCGGTTCCTGAGTTGCGAAATGTGCGCGCGATAGCGATGTTGCGCCCATGGGTGGACGTCGGCCGCGTAGGAACCCTAGTGCTTAACCGCTTGGAGCGCTATATGCGGGCGCGCGAGCTTGGCAGGCTTGCTAAGCCGGGGATGTTCTTCGACTTCACGCGCTACCGCCCGCGAATGCGTACCGTGCAGGGCAAGCGCGTGTTCACCACGCCCAACACCATAATCCACTACGCGCGCGCCGCCGAACACGACTACCTGTTCCTGCACATCCGCGAACCCCACGCCTTGGGCGAGGACTACACAGACGCCATAGTTCAACTGCTGCGTCACTTCCGCGTATCCGAATACTGCCGCATCGGGGGGATGTACGACGCCGTGCCGCATACCCGCCCTGTGCTAATCACCGGCAGCCTGACGCCCGCCCAAGAAGAGCGCGCTCACGGGCTTATCTCGCCGCGCGGCAGCACATACCAAGGCCCCACGAGCATCGTCAACCTTGTTCACGAATCGCTAATCCAGGCAAAAACGCCCTCTGTCAGCCTTATGGCGCACCTGCCCCAATATGTGCAGCTGGACGAAGACCATATGGGCGCCGCCCGCCTTATGAGCGTATTGTGCGCTATGTACGACCTGCCCGACACGCTTGTCGATCCCTCGCGCGGCGAGCAGCAGTACAACGAAATCAACCGCGCCGTGCGGAACAACTCCGAAATCCGCGCGCTCATAGAGCAGCTGGAAACCTACTACGACCGCACCCACGCCATACCCGAAGAAGAGCCCATCAACCTCTCCCCCGGCGTAGCCCAATTCCTGCACGAAGTAGGCGAGCGCCTAGACGTCCCCGCCGACGACAACGAAGAAGACGAAGACGAGTACGACGACGATGATGACGATTACGACGATCTGGACGACGACCTAGCCGTCAGATAGCCGCGCGATTAAGCCGCCTAACAAGATTGCCGCTATGGAAAAACTCCAGCAAGCCGACAAGTTCCCGCCCCTAACGCTAAACCTGATTAGCGGCGATACCCTGCGGCTGCCCGACGAAATGCCCTCGCGCTACCTCGCCATCCTATTCTATCGCGGCCACTGGTGACCCTATTGTGTTCGGCAGTTAGCCGAATGGCAGGCCGCAAGCGATGAGTTGGCGGCGCTCGGATGCTCCGTCATAGCCGCCGTATCCGACGACCTTGAGCATGCCCAAAAGATGCAAGAGCAATCCGGCGCGCAATTCCCCATCGCATACGGCATAACGCAATCTGACGCCGCCGCGATAGGCGCCTGGTGGTCTGACGACCGCGGCGGTTTCATACAGCCCGCCGAATTCATCCTAGGGCGCGGCGGCGTTGTGCTAGGCTCGCTCTACGCCTCCGGCCCCGTCGGCAGGATGAGCGCAAGCGAGGCGCTCTATATGATAACCCGCCGCGAAAGCCGCCGCCGTTAGCATGGCGCAACCCTGTGTTCACGCCAACAACGCGGCGAAAGCGATTGCCCACTCTCATTGCGCCCCTATGCGTCGCAATCGCGCTCGCCATCATCTTGCCGGCTTGCCAACTGCCCGCAACGACCGCTACTCCCACGCCGCCATCCGCCACGCCCGCCGCCAATACAACCCCATCCGATACCGCCGACCTTGCGGCGTACTGCCACTCCCTCCGCAACAGCAGCGACCCGTTCTTTGGAACGCAACAGCGCCAACGCCTGCTCGCCGAACTGCGCGATCCCGCCTACGCCACCCATTCGTGGCGCATCGGCATAACGCGCGAGCTTGCCCGCGACCACCTGCGCTTTGGCGAAACCGCCGCCGCCATACGCCTGCTATCCGACGCGCTCGCCGCCGAACTGAAATCAGATTCCCAAGTCAACCGCGAGGCCGACCTGTTGCAAGACCTAGCAGTCGCCCACCTGAAAGACGGCGAGTTGCGAAACTGCGTCAGCCCCGAAGGACGGCTCATCTGCGCCTTGCCCCTGGACCCATCCCTAGCCCACGCCGACAAGCGCGGCTCAGCCGCCGCAATCGCCCGCCTAACCCGCCTGCTACAGCTGGAGCCGGACAACCTCCGCGCCCTCTGGCTACTAAACATAGCCCATATGACGCTTGGAACATACCCCCAATCAGTGCCGCCGCGCTATCGCGTTCCAAAAGCCGAGCTATCCCCAACCTACGAGAGCGGCAATCCCATACGCCGGTTCGACGAGATAGCTCCATACGCTGGCCTATACGCCGTCAGCGCCGCGGGCGGCAGCATCATAGAGGACTTCGACAACGACGGGCTACCCGACATCATGACATCAACATGGCATCCCTGCCAGCCAATCGCCTACTACCGCAACGAGGGCAACGGCAGGTTCGCCGACTACACCGCGCGCGCGGGGTTAAGTGGGCAATTCGGCGGCTTGAACATCGTCCAAACCGACTACAACAACGACGGCTTGGCGGATGCGCTGATAATGCGCGGCGGCTGGATGCGCGCGCGAGGGCAGATGCGAATGTCCCTGCTCCGAAACAACGGCGACAACACATTCACCGACGTCACCCACGCCGTCGGCCTCGCCCTGCCCGCCTATCCCAGCCAGAGCGCGGCGTGGGCGGACTACGACAACGACGGCGACCTTGACCTCTACTCTTGCAGCGAAACCATGACTGAGGCTGGCGTAGAGGCGGGCGCGCCCGTATTCCCCAGCCGCCTGTTTCGCAACCACGACGGCATATTCACCGACGTAGCGCCGCAAGCGGGCGTCGCCAATATGCGTTTCTGCAAAGGCAGCGCCTGGGGCGACTACGACAACGACGGCGATCCCGACCTGTATGTATCCAACTTCGGCGAACCCAACCGGCTCTACCGCAACGACGGCGGCGTCTTCACCGACGTAGCGCCCGCCCTGGGCGTATCCGACCCGCTAGACAGCTTCGCCACATGGTTCTGGGACTACAACAACGACGGCTGGCTAGACCTATTCGTAGCGGGCTACGGCACGGATATTGGCGATGTTGCGGCGGACTATCTCGCGCTGCCCAACACCGGCGCAACGCCGCGCCTCTACCGCAACGACGGCGCGGGTGGGTTCCATGATGTTACTCAGCAAGCCGGCCTAAGCAGGGTTCATCTCGCAATGGGCGCGAACTTCGGCGACCTGGACAACGACGGCTACCTAGACTTCTACCTTGGCACAGGCTACCCGTCATACGACGCGCTCGCCCCCAACATAATGTACAGGAACGACGGCGACGGGCGCTTTCAAGATGTCACATTCGCGGGCGGGTTCGGGCATCTGCAAAAGGGGCATGGCGTATCTTTCGGGGACTTGGACAACGACGGCGACCAGGACATATTCGCGCAGGTGGGCGGGTTCTATCCCGGCGACGGATTCGTGAACGCGCTCTACCGCAACCCCGGCAGCGCCAACCGCTGGCTGACGGTCAGGCTGGTCGGCGCATCATCCAACCGCGCCGCGATAGGCGCGCGCGTCAAGATCACCGTGGCTACCGCGGATGGCGAGCGCGTCATCCACGCAGCAGTCGGCAGCGGCGGCAGTTTCGGCGCATCCACCCTGGCGCAAGAGATAGGCTTGGGGCAAGCGCAACGCATCATCGCGCTGGAGATATATTGGCCCGCCACCGGCATACGTCAGCGGTTTACCGATACGCCGCTGAATAGCCACATAGTCATACGGGAGGACGCTGACGAATACGAAACGCGCGAACTCACGCCCGTTCCGCTTGGAGCGCTACCTTGATGACGCCGCTCGCTCAAGGCGTTGCGGCGTCGGATGTGGGCTCGGCGGGCGGGGCGCTGCCGCGCGATCGGCGCGCCTGCCATATGTTGACCGCCAAGAACAGCGCGCCGCCCACGACGATTACGCTCAGCAGCGTGATTGAGCGATCCACCAAGGCCACCGCCACGGCGTCCTGCCGTCCCAATGTGAGCAGCAGCAAGCCGATGATGCCCGGCTCCACCACGCCCACGCCGCCGGGAATGGGCGCCGTGCTGAGTATCGCGGCGCACAGCGCGGTTATCGCTATCAGCGCAAGCGGCGCGCTCATCCCAAGCGCCTCTACCACAAGCGCCATCCGCGCTATCTCCAGCAGCCAGCCGATTACGCCCGCAAGCGTCAGCGCGGGTATCTGTTTCATGCTGCCAATCGCGCCGCTGTGGAAACGATTGTACTCCGCCTCGATGCGGCTGGGCAGAAAGCGGGCTACGCGCGCGCCCCAAAGCCGCATAAGCAACAGAACGCAGAGCGCCGCTACCACAAGCGCGATTGTTATCCACACCACCGCCAACACAACCGACGCTATGCCGTCCGCCAAGACCGTAAGCGCAATCGCGCTGACCAGCAGTATGATCAGCACCGCCAGAATGTCCAGCATCCGCTCGGCAAGCACAACGCCGAGGCTCCAAGAGAAACTGCCCCCGCTATGCCGCGCGAACAGGTAGGCGCGGTAGCCATCGCCCAGCCTAAGCCAAGTGATGGAGTTGACGAACCAGCCGGTAATGATGTATATCGCGGAGCTGAGGGCGGAGGGCAGGCGCGCGTTTGGCAGCCTGTCCAGCTCGCCGGTGTTTCGCGCCAGCATGCGCCACCGCTGCCCGCGCACGCTGAAAGACAGGTAATATGAGACGACAGCCAGCGCGTACAGCCACGGGTTGATGTGGCGGATGCTTGCCAGTGTGGAACGCCAATCGGCGTCAAAGCGCGTGGCTAGGAAGTACAGAAACGCGGCGAGGACGGCGAACAGCAGCAGCGTGGGCAAAGAGAACAGGCGGCGTTTGGGCAACGCGGGCGCGCTGCGCTCCGCCGCGGGCGTTTGCGTTTGCGGGCGTGAGGGATTCATAGCCTTATCAGCGGGCGTTTAGCGGGGATACCGGGACGGCGCGGGTATTTCGCCGGAGTATGCCGCGTCTTTTCCAACACAACCAGCGCTCTGTCGTCGTCTAGGCCGGGGATGTGAACGGGCTTGACCTCGCGCAGCGCGCCGCCCAGCGTATCAATCGCGCATTGCGCCCGATCCAATTCGGCGCGGATGTCCCCTTTCTTGTGCAGCGCAACCAGGCCGCCCACGTGCGCGAATGGCAGGGTGAGTTCGGCGAGCGTGGCGGTATCCGCTACCGCTCGCGCAAGAACGGCGTCAAATCGCTCGCGCAAATCGGGTTCATGCGCCAGCGTTTCGGCTCTGCCGTTAAGTGGCGTTATGTCTTGCAAGCCCAGATCGGCGCATATATGCGCGAGAAACGCGGTCTTATTATTCGTTGCCTCCACTAGCGTAACGCGCATAGACGGGTATGCCAGCTTTAGCGGGATGCCGGGAAATCCCGCGCCGCTGCCGATGTCAATGATCGCGCCGGAGCGCAGCGTGTCAGTGGGCAAGACTGCCGCCGCCGATAGCGAATCCAGGAAGTGGCGCGTCCGCACTGCCTCCCGGCCGGCAATGGCGGTGAGGTTCGCGCGGCGGTTCCAGCGAACAAGCTCGGCGTGGTAGCGCGCGAATTGGCATGCGACGGCATCGGATAGGCATACGCCAAGCGATCGCGCGTCGTCTATCAACCGCGCGGTCGGAGCGTCGCAGGCGGCGTCCGCGGGCGCGGATGCGGCGCGGGCGGGCGGGATTGCGGTAGCGGAGTTCATAGGCATTAAGGGATTATAGCGCCAACCCGCGTTAGAGGGCAGGTTTTCAGCGTTCATAAACGCGGCGTTTTCATTGATAAGGGCCATATGAAAACGCCGCCTATGTCAAAAAGGCGTTGCCCTTGCGCCCGCGCGAATATAGAATAGGCGGAGGGAGGTTTCACTATGGCTACTCAGGTTGCGAAACGGCTGCTCACCATAGACGAATACTATCGCCTGGCGGACGCCGGCGTCATCGGCAGGGATGAGCGCGTGGAACTCATACGGGGAGAAATTGTGCATATGTCTCCAATAGGCAGCCTTCACGCATCGGTCGTTGACAGCGCAACGCAACATTTCTTTGAAAGCGTGGCGGGCAGCGCCATAGTGAGAGTGCAGAACCCGATAAGGCTTGAGGCGCAGCTATCTGAGCCCGAACCTGACATATCGCTGTTGCGCCCCAGGCAAGACCGCTACAGAACGGCGCATCCCACGCCCAAAGACATTTTGCTAGTGGTAGAGGTGTCGGACAGCAGTCGCGCCTACGACCGCGGCGTTAAGCTGCCGCTCTACGCCGAGGCGGGCATCCCGGAGGTGTGGATTATCGCGCCGGATGAGGACGGCATTGAGCGATACGCGGATCTTAGCGGTGGCGAGTATCGCCATATGGAACGCTTTCAGCTTGGCGACGCCATCGCGCCAATCCTGTTGCCAAACGCGCAAATGCAGGTAAGCGCGCTTTTGGGGCTAGACGATTAGCGGGAATGCCGCAAGACGATGCGGGGGATAAGCCATTAAGAGGGGAAGTGAATGGTGGCAACGGGTGGGTTCGAACCACCGACCTAACGCTTATGAAGCGTCCGCTCTGCCCCTGAGCTACGTTGCCACGCTATACAGGCATCTATTATACGGCAAACCCGCCGCCACTTAAAGCATTTGCCAAGATTTGAGCGCAAGATATGGATGATTTTCAGATTGACCCGCTGGTAAAGCGCGCCGTGGCGGACGCCGTGTTGCAACGCGCGGCGCTTGAGTTGCGAAAGCTGCTTGCCGAGCTTGCGGCGGCGCTTGACCCGTTCCCCGACTTTATGGGCTTGAGCAGCGTGCAGGCGGTTGAGGTCGAGCCGCCGCGCGCGTCCAACCCGCAGAATGGCTGCGTGGTGGTCTGTCCCGACGGCGAACTGCGCGAACTCGTGCTGCGTATGATACCCGGCCCCTTTGATATGGGCGGCGTAGAGCAGACCGACGAGATGGCTGAGCTTGACCTGCCGCCCGACGAATTCGTGGCATACGCATACGCCGCCGTATTGGAATTGCTGCGTATCCTGGAAGAGCGGCAGGCGGGTCAGTAGTCCTCCGCGCTCCACCACTTGCGGGCTATCAGTCTGCGCGGCAACCGCTTGAACAGGAACTCGCCCCAGTTGGGCGGCTGCGGCTTGCGCTCCAGCAGCGCTTGCAGCATATCGGACGCGCCGCCGAGCAGTGGCGCGCCATGCCCGCCGCAAAGTATGTCAAACCTCATTCCCGCCAGCCGCTCCAGCGATTGCTTGTACCGCGCGGCGTCGCTGCCGGGGAATGGGATTGAGCGGCTAACCCGCCTGCCATCGCTGAAAATCGTGTCCCCGCTGAACAGCAGCGATTGTTCTTGCAGCAGAAAGCAGACGCTGCCCGGCGTATGCCCCGGCGTGTGGATAACCCGCATCCCGCCCGCTACGGGAATGACATCGCCATCGCCGATTAGCCGCGAAACCGATACGCGCCGCAGAAACGGCAGCGGCAAGTCCAGCGCGTTGAAGACGCCCATATACGCAAGGCTATGCCCGACGCCGCGCCGCGCCGGGGCGTCATGCGGATGCGCGCTGACATGCGTTTTGCCGTCCGCGCATATCTTTGGCGCGCCGCCCGCGTGGTCGGGGTGGTTGTGCGTCATCAGGATGCGCGCCAACTCTTCGCGCCGCCGCCCTATGCGCTCTATGTACTCAAACACGCGCCTCGCGCTGCCCGGCAATCCGGCGTCTATCAGCGTCAGCGCGTCTTTGTCCTCTATCAGGTATATGCGCGAAAGCCGCGTTCCCGGAACTATGTGAACCCCGGGCGCTATCTCCATGGGCCGCTCCTATGCGCCATGTTGCGCGTCTGCGCGCAAGCTCAGTGTACACTACCGCGCCGCTATTGTGATTCGCCGCCTAGCCAATATCTATGCGCGGACGACGCTTTATGAGCGCGGCAGTGGCGCTTTGTGATATAATTCTCAATGCAACGGCAGGTTGATCTGAGCTAACGATGAGCATACGGAGGCAGTCGGATGGCGGACGCCGGGCGCAGGCAAATCGTGAAGTACACTTGCTACAAGGTGGTGAGTGAGTGGCGGCGGCTTGACGCCGACGAGCGCGAGGCGCACAGGCGCGAATTCGCCGCGGCGGTGCACGACGTTTCGGAGCGCATCTTCACGCGCTGCTTCAGCCTAGTGGGTATGCGCGGCGACGCTGACATCCTGCTGTGGCAAGCCGCCGATACCCTAGAAGAGATACAGGACGCCGCAACCCAGCTTTGGGCAACGCAACTGGGCGGCTATCTCACTACGCCCCACTCATACCTTGCGATGACGCGCCGCTCGCAGTACGTAGGCAACCACTCGCACGCGGGCCAAGAGGGAACCGGCACACGCCTCAAGCCCGGCAAGTCCGAATACTTCATCGTGTATCCATTCCTCAAAACGCGCGAATGGTATCTGTTGCCGCAGGAAGAGCGCCAGCGAATGATGAACGACCACTTCACCGTGGGCCACAAATACCCGTCGGTGAAAATCAACACCACATACTCTTTCGGGCTGGACGACCAAGAATTCGTGGTCGGATTCGAGACCGACAGCCCCGCCGACTTCGTGGACTTGGTGATGGACTTGCGCGGCGTTCAGGGCAGCCTCTACACGCTGCGCGACACCCCCATATTCACCGGCATTCATCGCACAATAGAGGATACGCTGGATTCGCTTGGATAAGCGCGACGCCCCGTCTAGCCCGCCATTCCGACATCAGGATAAGTGCCTCTGATATTGCCTACGCGGCCCCTTTCACTTTCACTTTTGCGGACGATTGCGCCCCAAAAATGACGCTAACTTCTTGCGTTATTGCGCGTTACACAACTGAGCTCAATCGCCCGAACAAATCTCAATGCGACGCCGAACAAGAACTAGGAGGAAAATCCAAGATGCGAAGACTACTGAAACTGGCACTCACGGCGGGCGGCGCGGCGGCGCTGACGCTCACGCTGGCGCTGGCGGCGTTTGCCTACCAGCAGCGCGAGGCGCCCCAGTCCGATGCGCCGCCGCCCGCGTCCGTATCCGCGCAAGCGCCCCAAGTCCCGCCCGCGACGATGACTATGCTGGCGGATGGCGTGTATCACTACTTCGGTTTCTTCAGCAGCAGCCTTGTGGTCGTGGGCGACGAGGGCGTCCTCATAACCGATACGGACAACCCGTTCAAGGCGCAGTCTATGATGGAGGAAATCGCCAAAGTGACCGACCTGCCCGTCGCCACAATCGCGCTCACGCACGAACACTACGACCATGTGGGCGGCACGGATATGTTCCCGGACGCCGAAATCATATGCCACCGCAACTGCGTGCCTGTGTTCAGAATCGCGCCGCTCGGCAATGTGCCGGACCCGGACGAGGTTCGCACATTCGACGACTTTCTTGAGCTCAACGTCGGCGGCAAGCGCGTGCAACTGCACTATCTAGGCCCCGGCGACGGCGACGCCACTACGGTTATCTATATGCCCGACGAGCGCATCGTGGTCACATCAGACCTGTACGAGCCACGCGCGCTGACGCACAAGAACTGGGTGGACGACAAGTATTTCACCGGAGTGCGCCACATCCTGAACACCATCAGCGGTTGGGATATTGATTACGCCATCAACGCCCACTCGCCGGGCGCTGACCCGATTGACATGATGGAGAATGTGGCGTACTACAACGACCTGTATGACGCCGTGACGACGGCAATCAACGAGGCGGTGGCGCAAGGCGGGCCATTCGCCGCATACGGGCTGTTCGGCAGCCTGCCGCAAACGCTCCAACTGGAGCGGTATGCGGACTGGGAAAACTACGACTCGTCGTTCCCCCGTCATGTGGAGCGCATGCTGATGTCCATATTTCACGGCGATTAACGCGCCTTTCCAAATTAGCCCGAATTAGCCTATCAACTCAGGAGAATACGCAAATGAACAAGATACCGAAATTCGCGCTGACGGCGGCGCTTGCGGGTGCAGCCGCGCTGGCGGCGCTTGCGTGCGGGGCAGATACGACGCAGCCCGTCGCGCCCGCACCCGTGGCGGTCGTCGCCACGCCTGCTATGCCGGCAACGCCGCCGCCGCCCGCCGCTCCCGCGATGCCTGCCATGCCCGCGCCCGCCGCGCCCGCGCCGCCCGCCGCGACCGCCATGCCAATCCCCACCATAGCGCCCACCGCCGCGCCTACGCGCGTGCCGCCGCGCAGGATACTCCCCACCGCAACGCCGGAGCCTGAGCCCACGCCGGAACCGGAGCCTGAGCAAGAGCAGGGGCAAGGACAAGGCGAAGAGCAAGAATTCCAGATGCCGCCCGCGACTATGACTATGCTGGCGGACGGTGTGTATCACTACTTCGGCGGCAGCAGCCTTGTGGTCATCGGCGACGAGGGCGTGCTTATAACCGACCCGTACAACTCGTTCACGGCGCAGTCGTTGCTGGACGAAATCGCCAAAGTGACCGATCTGCCCGTTACCACAATCGCGCTTACCCATGAACACTACGACCATGTGGGCGGCACAGGGCTGTTCCCGGACGCCGAGATAATCTGCCAGTGGAACTGCAAGGCGGCTTTCGCGCTGGACATTCTGGGCGACGCGCCGGATCCCGACGCCATAACCACGTTCGACGACTTCCATGAGATCAACGTCGGCGGCAAGCGCGTGCAGATGCACTATTTAGGCCCCGGCGACGGCGACGCCACCACGATAATCTATATGCCCGACGAGCGCATCGTGGTCACCTCCGACTTGTACGAGCCGCGCGCGCTGACGGACGGGAGCGTAGTGGATGACAAGAACTTCGTCGGGGTGCGCCACATCCTAAATACCATAAGCGAGTGGGACATCGTCCACGCCGTCAACGCCCACTCGCCCGGCACAGATCCGGTGGATATGATGGAGAATGTGGCGTACTACAACGATCTGTACGACGCCGTGAAAGCCGCCGTTGACGACGCGCTCGCGCAGGGCGGCATATTCGCTATGTACGGCTTGTTCGACACGCTGCCCCAAGAGCTGCAGCTGGAGCAATACCAAGACTGGGGCAACTACGACTCGTCGTTCCCGCGCCATGTGGAGCGCATGCTGCTGGCAATCTATCACGGCGACTAGCGCATAGCAAAAGCGCACAGACAAACACAAGCCCGCCGCAACCGGCGCTAAGTCGGTTGCGGCGGGCTTGTGTTTGTGCGCTATCCGGCTGGGCTATGCAACCAAGCCAAGCGTTAGAGCTGCGCCTCCAGCTTGCCTATCACGCTGTCCACCTGCGAGACGACGTGGTCGACTTCGTCTTTGGTGATGCACAGGGGCGGCGCTAGGTAGATGCTGTTGCCGGGCCTGCCGAGCAGGTTATGCTCGTTCATTAGCGGCGCTATCTTGTCCGAGAGCTTTGCCTCAGGCGGGAACGACTCTTTCGTGTCTCTGTCTTTCACCAGCTCCACCGCGCAGAGCAAGCCCATCCCGCCGCGCACATCGCCCACCGTGGGATGCTCGTACAGCGTCTGCAGCTGCTCGTACATATACGCGCCCATTTCGGCGGAGTTCTCCACCATTCCTTCGCCCTCCATAATTTCTAGGTTGGCGATTGCGGCGGCGCAGGCGACCGGGTTGCCGCCGAATGTTATCAGGTGGCGGAATGTGGCGTCCTCGCCCATAAAGGCGTCGGACACTTTCTTGCTGGCGACCGCAGCGCCTATCGGTATGTAGCCGCTGGTGAGCGCCTTTGCGACCGTGAATATGTCCGGCTTGACGCCCCAATGCTCGGTTGCGAACATTTTGCCCGTGCGCCCGAATCCGGTGATGACCTCGTCGCAGATCATAATCACGCCGTACTTGTCGCATATCTCGCGTATGGTGGGCCAGTATTCGGGATGCGGGATGTGTATGCCCGCCGCCGCGGATATAGGCTCGCCTATGAACGCCGCCACGGTGGACGGGCCTTCATGCTGTATGGCGATGTCCAAGTCCCTGGCGCACTGCAAGTTGCAGCTGTCTAGCGCGCTGCAGTGTACGCAGCGATAGGCGTCCGGCTGAGTGATGTGGATATTGCCGGGCATAAGAGGCCCAAAGTGAATGGGCGCGCCCACTCCGCCGCCGCCCAGGCTCATGCAGGCGTGCGTGGCGCCGTGATACGAGCCGCGCCTGCTAATCACCTTGTAGCGCGTTGGCTCGCCGTTGTTCTTGTGATACTGCTTCGCCATCTTGAGGGCGGTCTCGACCGCCTCGGAGCCGCCGCTGACGAAGTATGTGCGCGATTCCTTGTCCGGCGCGAGGCTGGCGATTTTCGCCGAGATCTGCGCGGTAACCGGGCTTACCGTGCCGCCCGGCGTGTAGCTAATGTCCTGCATCTGCGCGTACACCGCGTCCGCCACCTCTTTGCGGCCGTGTCCGATGTTTTTCAGCCACATCCCCGCCATCGTGTCAAACCACTGCGTCCCCTCGACGTCTTCAACCCACACGCCGCTGCCGCTTTGGACTAGCTTTATCCCGTCGTCGCCCACATTTCCCGCCGCGTTGTTGTGCGGCCAGAAATGGTCTGACGCCTGCTGTTTCAGCTCCTCGATCCGCTCCCCCGTGAGTCTGGTAGCCATAACCGCTTGCCTCCCGATGATGTTCAACAGATACGCATGCCATTGTTGACGGCATAATATCATATATCGCGCCGCAATGGGCAAGCAAAATGCTGTGGCAACGCCAAAGGGCAACAATCCGCCATATATCGGCAGTCGGCGCGGCGCAAATCTAGCCGGATTGTTGCGCTAAAACAAGGCCGGGGCTTGGCTATTCCGCCAAACCCCGGCGCTTGCGCTGAGCGCATCCTGTCTTGCCCGCCTTGCGGCGGCGCGCGGGCTTACTGCATCGGCGAACACTCCGCTGGCAGCAGCAGTTTGTTTTCCTGGTGTATCGGCGCTACGGGGCTGTTGGGCGGCCAGACGCCCTTGGCGCGCGTCTCTTCGCGCACCTGCATGCGATGCTCAAAGCTCTCATACGCCCACATATGCACCCACTTGTTCAGGCCGCCCACGTCGGAGTGGAACGCGCCCACCAGCGGCGAATACTTTTCGCGCTCTTGGATGGCGCTGCCCCACGCCTCTATGACTTTCGGCACCGCGTTGGGTTCGTATGTGTAGATCCGGATCTCATAGACCGGCCCAATCTTGCGCTCGCCCAACTCAGGGCTGAACGGCGCGGGCAGGTAGATGTCGGACTGCATATTCACCACGAACTCGGAGGTGTTGGGCGGCCACGCGCCCGCCGCCACCGCCTTGGCGCGCGTGTCGCTGCGGTCGTTCATATCCTTGTAGGGCCAGATGTGCAGAACCTGGTTGAGAGGACCCGCCTCAGTGTGCCACAGCCCGCCAAGCGGCGAGAACTCCAGCCTGCCCGGCAACTTCTCGCCGAACCGCTTTTCAAACTCAGGCACGCTGCGCGGCTTGAGGTCGTATGTGCGAAATTCGTAGATCATATAGCGTATCTCCTTGCGCTTGCGTATCTCTCTTGCGTATTTCTTTCGTCGTTGCCGATTTATGGCGGCATTCGCCCGCCGCGCTTTGGCTAATATATGCCCGTGCGCCATTCGGGATAGCGCGCGTCTTTGCCCCTCACGATGTCGTTGAAGAGCTGCTCAAGTTGCGTCACAACGGGCCCCATATCGCCATTGCCGACGGCGTAGCGGTCAATGCTGCTGACCGCCTGTATCTCAGCGCCCGTGCCGCAGATGAACACTTCGTCCGCGATGTAGAGCTCAGTGCGGTCGACGTCCCGCTCCACCACGGGAACGCCGAGTTCGTTTTGCAGCAGATCGCGCACAACGTCCCGCGTAATGCTTTCCAGTATCCCCGCGGACACTGGCGGCGTAATCGCCACGCCGTCGCGCACAATGTACAGGCAGGCGTAGGATATTTCCGCCACCTTGCCTTGCTGGTTGAGGATTATGCCGAAATCGTAGCCGTGCCGCGAGGACTCGTCGGCTACATAGCGGCTGTTCTGGTAGTTGGCTATCGCTTTCACGCGCGGCGGCATCACATTGTCGGATATGCGACTCCACGAACTCACTCCGCAGGTGACCGTCCTGCCCGACCCCAGCACAGAGCCTACCTGCCGGTTGAATATCGTGATGTCCCCCGGCTGCTCCTGAACCGGCAGATAGCCGGGCGTTGTGCTGCCGCCGAAGTACGCCAGCGGCTGGATGTACATATCGCCCTTGAACTCATTCGCCTTAATCAGCGCGGCGACCGCGTCCGCCAGTTCGCTCACCGACCAAGGGGATGTCATCCGCATCACCTTCATAGAGCGCAGCAGCCTTACCATATGGTCTTCCAGGCGGAACACATTCAGCTGCTCGTTTTCGGCGCTCCAGTAGCCGCGGATGCCCTCAAACACCATTGATATGGCAGACCAGCCCAGCGTGGACGCATGGACAACCGCCTTGTCCCACTCCACCAGCTCGCCGGACATCCACACATACTTCGGCTGCTCGCCCTCTAGGCCTAGCGTGTCTTTTATTTCGGTTTCACTCATTCTCGCTGCTCGTTTCTTTGGATTAGCCCCATTCTTTCCAATAGGTCTATTGCAAGCGTAACACGATTGCGGCTATCTTGTGAACTATTAGCCGCAATCCCGCGCATGCGCCGCGCCGTGTTTCGCGCATACTCGCCCGCCAACGCCTTTGCAATACATCTATTGCCGCCGCGAGTAATGATACAATGAGAGGGCGCATCCCGCCGAGCGCGCGGCGTCAGCATCATCCCAACGAAATCGAAAGACAAGGACGAAATATGACCAACAGCGCGAACCGCCTTTTTGAGGATGCCGCGAGCGAGATACTGCAAGCGACTTGGGAGCGGTATCCCAGCACGGCGTCGGGGATGGGATTGCATCAGTACGACGGGCGGCTGCCCGACCTGACGCGGCGCGCGCTGGCGGATAGGGCGCGCGAGATAGAGCGCGGCATCGAGGCGCTGGAGCGCATTGACATCACGGCTTTGAGCGCCACTAATTATTACGACCATCACATCCTTGCCGCCGCGCTCCGAAAAGAGTTGCTGGAGCTCACGGAACTTCGCTGGCACGAAACCAATCCGATGGAGATGCTTTGGCACATTGAGCTCAGCGGCTACATCCAACGCATCTACGCGCCGCTGCCAGAGCGCGTGGAGGCGCTTACGCAGGCGCTGGCCGCCGTTCCCGGCTATCTTGCAGGCCTGAAAAACGTACTCAGCGGGCGGTTGGCGTCGCCTGTGCTGGAGGCGGCTATCGAGGCATACGCCGGCGTTGCCACATTCTACGACAACGACCTGGTGGCGGCGGTCAGCGATCTTGACGACCGCGAATTGCTCGCCCAATTCCAAGTAGCGCGCGCTGAGGCGTCCGCCGCCGTCAACGCATTCGTTGATCATCTCAAAGCGCTGATGCCCTACGCCGACGCCGGCTTTGCCATCGGATCGCGCAACTTCGCCGCGTTGCTCAAGCACGGCGAGGCGGTGGATATGCCCTTGGAGCGCCTGTTGGATGTGGGCGAGGCGGACTTGCGCCGCAACCTCGCGCGATTTGCAGAAGTAGCGGCGGCCATTGAGCCGCGCAAATCCCCGCGCGAGGTTATGGCGGAGATAGCCGCCGACCATCCCGCCGCCCACGCGCTCATAAGCGAAACGCGCGATATGCTGGAAGACATCCGCCAATTTCTGATAGACAACGAAATCGTCAGCATCCCATCCGAAGAGCGCTGCATGACAGTTGCCACGCCCTCTTTTATGCGCTGGGCATTCGCCGCGCTGGATTTCCCCGGCCCCTATGAGCGAAACGCAACCGAAACCTACTACTATGTCACGCCCGTTGAAGAGCATTGGAGCGACGCCGAAAAGGAAGAGTGGCTGACCGCGTTCAACTACGCAACCTTGCGCGCGGTATCGGTTCATGAGGCGTATCCGGGCCACTATGTCCACTACTTGCACACGCGCAACGCGGAGTCGACGCTAAGCCGCGTATTCGGCGCGTATTCGTTTTGGGAGGGCTGGGCGCACTACGCCGAGCAGATGATGATAGAGCGGGGCTACGGCGGCGGCGATCCGCGAAACGCGCTTGGGCAGCTTATGGAGGCGCTGCTGCGTAACTGCCGCTACATCTGCGCCATTCGGATGCACACGCAGGGTATGACGCTTGACGAGGCGACGCGGTTCTTTATGGACAACGCCTATATGGAGGCGCTGCCCGCCCGCAAAGAGGCGCAGCGCGGCGCTTTTGACCCGATGTATCTGAACTACACGCTCGGCAAACTGATGATACTCAAGCTGCGCGAGGACTACCGGCGCGCGCAGGGCGGCGGCTACAATCTCAAACGCTTTCACGACGCATTCCTGTCGTTTGGCGCGCCGCCTATCCCGCTTGTGCGCGAAATGATGCTTGGCGGCGCAAGCGGCGAGCCGCTGTAGGCCCGCGCGGCTTGCCCGAAAATCGTCAGCGCGGCAGATTGCCCAGAATGGCGTCGGTGTGTTCGCCCAGCGCGGGCGCCCTGCCCTGCGCGCCGCCCTCGCTTTCGCTGAAATGCGCCTGAACTCCCACCTGCCGCATAAGTCCGTAATCAGGGTCGTCCACATCTATCACCGCGCCCATCGCCGCCGCCTGGTCAGTGTCTATCCACTCGTCAATCGTGCGGCACATCGTACAGGGGACGCCCGCCTCGTCCATAACTTGTTCCCATTCCAATGCCGTGCGCGTCTTCCAGATACGCGCGATCTGATCAATCCAAAGCCGCCTGTCCTCCGGATGCGCCAGCAGGCTTTCGGTGTCCAGCAGCGGTTTTGCCCATTCGGGGTGGCCGAAAGCGGCTACCATCGGCTGCAGCGCGCGCGGGTAGCCCGCGTTGATGTTCACCCAGCGCCCGTCCGCGCACTCATAGAACCGCGCGATTACCGGATGGCCCGGCTGAGCATACGCGCCCGTTTCGCCCGGCAAGCGAACCAGATGCGCCCCCATAGCGCCGAACATTGCGTCATGCAGCGGCGCGCTGACACGCTGCCCTTTGCCGCTGATTTCCCTATGCAAAAGCGCGGCGGCGACCGCGGCGGCGGCGGTAATCGCGCCGAATACGCTGGCGTGCGGCACTGCTATCAGGCTGGGCGCGCCGCCGCCCCTGTCGGCGTAAATGCCCGACGCGGCGGCGATTAGCGGCTCCAGCGGGGGCAAGTCGGCGTCCGGATGCGCCGCGCCAAACGCGGGCAAGGTTACGCCAACCAGGCGCGGATTGCTTTCTAGCAAACGATCTATGCTGACTGCGCCGCCAACATCATCCGAATCGCTTATCAGCACATCCGCCGTCGCAGCCAATCGCCGCAAGACGGTCGCGCCATCCTCAGTCGCAAAGTCCATCACAACCGACTTTTTGCCCCTGTTCCACACCGCGAAAGCCGCCTCGCCGCGCATGCGCTCGCCGCCCGGCGGCTCAACCTTGACCACATCAGCGCCCTGGTCGCACAACAGCATCCCAAGAGCCTGCGTCGCGGTGTAGCCGCCGAATTCCAATACCCGAAAGCCGTCCAATACGCCAGCCAAAGCCTTGCTCCTTTGACGCGCCGTTAGCGCAGTTTATGCCCAAATATCGCCGCTCGCCGCAATTATACACTAGCCGACTTACGACGGCGCGGGCGTTATCGCAACCTCCACTTGCGCGCCGTGTTATAATCGTATTTGGCGGTATGCAATGCCGCCCAATCATCTTTCGCTTAATCGCCTACGCCATACATATGCCATACACAAGGGAGTTGCCCATTATGACAGATAAGATAGTTGGAATCGCCGTTCCCGCTCCCGACGCCCGCGCGGTGATAGACGTGATTGTTGAGGCGGATGCAATCGGCGTGCGCTCGGCGTGGCTTACGTCGGGCGGCGACGCCGGCGATGCGCTCACGGCGCTTGCGGTAGCCGCCGACCGCACAGACCGCATCCTGCTCGGCACTTCCATAATGCAGACGTGGTCGCGTCATCCCATAACCGCGGCGCGGCAGGCGCAGACCATAGACGCCATAGCGCCCGGACGCCTGAGGCTTGGCGTCGGCCCCGGCCACCTGCAAGCGATGCGCCAAACATTCGGCGCGGACTTTCGCGCGCCGCTGGGCCACCTGACCGACTATGTGCAAATCCTAACTGGGCTGCTGCGCGATGGCGAGATTGATTTTCAAGGCGAGCATATCACGGCGAGCGCATCGCTGCCCGCGCCCGCGAATGTGCGGGTGATGGCGTCGGCGCTGCGCCCGCGCTCGTTTGAGATGTGCGGCGCACACGCGGATGGCGCGATAAGCTGGGTTTGCCCGCATCCCTATGTGCGCGATGTGGCGCTGCCCGCAATGCAGGCAGGCGCTCGCCAAGCCGGGCGTCCCGCGCCCAAGCTCGTCGTGCATGCGCCCGTCTGCGTTCACGAAGACCTGGACGCCGCGCGGCAGGGCGTCCGCGAGCAGCTCGGATATTTCCCTTCCACGCCCTTTTACGCGCGAATGTTTGCGGAGGCGGGCTTTCAGGGATCGGCGCAAAGCGGCTGGACGGACGATATGCTGGACTCGGTGCTGCTCGCGGGCGATGAGGATGTCGTAGCCGCCAAAATCCGCGCCGCGTTTGACTGGGGAGCGGACGAACTGCTCGCAAGCATAATCACAGTGGGCGACGCCGCCGAATCCCGCCGCCGCGCAATGCGCCTTTTCGCGCAAATCTAACTCACTACACACTACCGAATGAAACCGGAAGGAACTAAGATTGAACGACTTAAACGATAGCGTGAGGATAGCCCGGCTGCGGTTCGCATCGGTAACCGCTACCGAAAATACCACTTGGACATTCGCGGAGTTCTACGATACCGACGGCGTGTGCGCCCTATCCGAGATCACATGCGGCGGCGATACCGCTGAGGCGGCGCGGCTGACCGCTGAGCTTGCCGCGCGGCTTGAGGGGCAAGAGATCCCCGGCGAATCCGCCGTGGAATCGCTCTTGGGCTTGTCAGCACCGGATATGCAGGCGAATATCGCGCTTGCGACCGCCGTCAGCGCCATTCGCACGGCCGTCAGCGACCTGCAAGCACAAAGGCGCGGCGTTACCCTCACCGAGCAGCTCGGCGGCATCCCGCAAGAGAGCGTGGAACTCTACGCCAACATCAACCGCCACCTGTTCGCGGGAGATCGCTCGCCCGCGTCATTCGGCAAGGCGGCGGAGCTTGCGGTCGCAAACGGCTTTGCCACTATCAAGTGCGCCCCATTCGACGGGGTAGCGCCGCCCTCCACGCGGGACGCCATCCTGGAAGTGGCGCGCTTGGGCATAGAGCGCGTGGCGGCGGTCAGGGCGGCGGTGGGCGATAACATCACCGTGCTGGTGGACTGCCACAGCCGCTTTGAGCGGCACACCGCGCCGCTGGTGGCCGAGCGGCTGGCGCTGTCCAACATCGGCTGGTTTGAAGAGCCGCTGGAGCCTACGAAAGATCCCGACGGCTTGGCGGCAGTGGCGGCGCAAGTATCTATGATAACGGCGGGCGGAGAGTCTGGCTACGGCAGCGACTTCTTCCGCGATATTGTGGAACGTGGGGCGCTCAATGTGGTGATGCCGGATGTGAAGTACTGCGGCGGAGTGGCGGAGGCTTGCGCCGCGGGCAAAGCCGCCATAGACGCGGGCGGCGCAGTTTCCCTGCACAGCCCGTCAGGCCCGCCGTCCCTAATCGCGGGCGGCCACGCCACCGCCGCAATGCCCGGCGCGCTGCATCTGGAGCATGCCGTCTATGAGGCCGAATGGCGCGCCGAAGTAGTAACGCCCGCCGAGCGCGTTGAGAACGGCCGGCTTTGGATGCCGCAAGGCGCGGGGCTGGGCGCCGCGCTGAACCCCGCCATCATCCAACGCTACGGGCGCTATTGGCAGGCGTAACGGCCATCCCCGGTTGCGCTACGCTGCGCTAAGGCGTCTGCCAGTAGTTTCTGTGCGACACCGCCAGCCACGACGCCACCACTATGCCGAAGAATGTGCCATGCCTTTGGAGCATAGAGCGGTCTCCCACGATGGTGTCAAAGAGCGTGAACAGCATAAAGGTGAGGCCGCTCAGCAGCAAAGCCAGCGTTATGAGGCCGCGCCGCTCCCTCTCGTCAAAGTCGTTGGCTTTGAAGTAGTAGATCGCGGCGGATAAGAAGAGCAGCGCCAGGAACTCCTCCCATATGCCGATTCCCCAGAATATGCCTCTGACAATCACGAGCGGCAGCCTGCCGAACTCGAAGTAGTCGGTGATGTGGACGCTCCTGTCAATGCCGTACAGCGTGAGCAGGTGCGCCTCATCGCTGTTCATGAACTTGTCAAGGCCGTTGGAGAACCAGAACAACACCCAAAAAGTGCAGACCACCTGCTCAAAAGACAAAATCCGCGCCAGGATTGAGTTGGACAGGCGGGATGCTAGGGCTAGTATCCCCGATTCTTGATTAGGCTCGATTTTGCGCGGCGTTTCGCGCGACGTTTCATGCGCCATATTTCACCCCCCATCCTCCGGCTTTTGAGGCGTCCCAGTCCGGGTTGACATAGTTTTACGCCTCCCGCTTTTCGCCCAGGATGTCTATGGCGAGCGCCAGCATAATTTTCGTTCCGCTGACAAGGCTGCTTATGCCCACCGATTCGTCGGTGCCGTGCGCGCGGCTGAGCATCGGGTCATCGTCCGGATGCGATCCGGAGAACCCGTAGGTGATAGTTCCCAGCGGCCGCGTGAACCGCGAGTCGGTGAACCCGGTGCTGATAGCGGGAACCCACTGGATGTCGTCCCTGTTAAGCGCTCGCGCCGTAGCCTGCCGGATGCTGTCCCCCAGGGCGGTCTCAAACGCGGAGGAGTTCGGCACGGCCATATAGTCAATCTCATATGTGGCGTTGGGGATGCCCTCCAAAATGGCGTCAAGCTGCTCGCGCAGGTAGTCGTCGCTCTGATGCGGCAGCGTCCGTACATCGCAGGTCAGGCGTATCGTTTCGGGCACGCTGTTGGACTTTATGCCGCCGCTTATCATCGTGGGCGTCAGCGTCATGCGCGAAAGCGCGCGCAGCATAGACGCAAAGCGCGGGTTGTCCGGCTGCGTATCCGCGATTATCTCATCCACATTCTCAGCCGACGGCTTATGCTCAATGGCGAATGTGGATAGGTGGTCAAAGATTTCGGTGGAGGTGTCTCTTTCCGGCTCATACTCTTCGATGCGGCGCAAGATGCGATGCAGCGTGTACATAGCGTTGGATCCCTGCCAGGGCACCGATGCGTGAGCGCTCACGCCCTTGATGTCTATTTCTACTTGCAATCGCCCCTTTTCGCCCGTCCCCAGCAGGTATGTCAGCCCGCTCGGCGACTCTATTGGAACGCCGCCGCCCTCGTTCACCGCGAAAGGCGCGCGTATCTTGTCAGGATAGTTGTCCGCCAGCCAGCCGAACCCGTATCGCCCGCCGTGTTCTTCGTCCGCGCCCGACGCCAGTATCAGGCTGTCTTCAAGCGCTATGCCGTTGCGGGCGAGCAATCGCATCGCGTATAGCTGCGCGGTGAGCAAGCCCTTGCAGTCGGACGCGCCGCGCCCGTATATCCGCCCGTCCGCTATCGTGGCGCTGAACGGCGGGAATCGCCACTTTTCCTCTTCCTCGACCGGCACGACGTCGGTGTGGGACATAAACATCAGCCCGGCGTCGCTGTTGCGCCCCTCTATCCGCGCGATGATATTGCCCCGATTGGGCGCGGACTCTAGGATTTCGGACGCTATCCCGTCCTCCGCCAGCCAGTCGCGGATGTATTCGCACACGGGCGTCTCGTCGCCGGTGGGCATAAATCCCGTGTTCACTGAGGGTATTCGCACTAACGCTTGTTCCAGCGCTACGATTTCGTCAATCTGCGCGTCAACCTGTGCGAAAAGCTCATCTAGGCTTGCGTGATTTGCCATTGGATAGCGCCTCCAAAGGGTTTAGCGCGGGAGTTGATGATAGCAAATCGCCGCTTATGTGTCAAAAACGGAGGTTGCCATCAGCAGCGCGGCGATGCTCTTGGCGTCCTGTATCTCTCCCAGCCGTATGAGCTGCGGCACGCGCGAAAGCGGGATTTTTTCTACCTGAATGTTTTCGTCGTCGTCCGCCTGCAACTTGTGCGGGATGAGATCTTTGGCGAGGTAGGCGTACATAAACTCGTCGCAAAATCCGGGCGATGACCAGAATCCGCCCAGCGCGCGCAGGTTGCGCGAGGCAAAGCCAACCTCTTCGGCAAGCTCGCGCTGAGCGCAGACGTCCGGCGATTCGCCCGCCTCTACAATGCCAGCAGGCGCCTCCAGCAGCGCCTGCCCGGCGGCGTAGCGATACTGCCGCACAAGCAGGACATTGTCCTCGGCGTCCACCGCCACGATAACCACCGCGGGCGCGTGTTCCACAATCTCGCGCACGGATCGTCCGCCGCTTGCCAGCAGCACATCGTCCACCCGCACTTTGATTATCCTGCCGTCGTAGATTTCGCGGGATGCTATTTGCTCTTCAGGCTGCATAAGAAACCCGTCCTTTCGGCGCGCGCTTGCGACGCGCGTTAACATATCAATCGCCGCGCCCATCCTGACGCGAACTCAGCCTTGCGACTGGCGGCGGCATCCGCGCTACGAGGCGGATAGCCCCAGCCGGCGGGTCAGCGCCGCGTAGAATGTGCCGGGCGCGTGGCGGCGCAGAAACCGTGTTGTGTGCGGGCTGCGCCGTATCGCAACCCAGTCGTCGGGATGCAAATTGGTGTCGGTGAACCCGTCAACGCTTAGAACCGCCTCATGCTCATTGCTCGCGCGCATTCTGAGCTCGGCGCTGTCGGGCAGCACAAGCCCGCTGCTGAGGCCGGTGTGCGCGGCGACCGGCTGTATCAGCATAGCCCGCGTTTCGGGATACATTATAGGCCCCCCCGCGGACAGCGCGTAGCCCGTGCTGCCCGTTGCGGTGGATATTATGACGGCGTCCGCGCGGTAGCTTGTCATCGGAACGCCGTCTATAATCGTGTCTATGTCCAGCAGCCGCGCTATGCCGCCTCTGCCCACTACCGCGTCGTTGAGCGCATGCAGCGTCAGATGCGGCGCGCTCGCGCCCTCGCGCGTTACGCTGACTTCCAGCATCATGCGCTCTTCCACGCGCATATCGCCGCCGTCAATGTATTCGGGCAGCCGCGCTATCGCCTCGTCCACCCTCAGCTCGGCCATAAAGCCGACTCTGCCCATATTGATGCTCACCAGCGGCGCGCCGTATTCGGCGATAAATCGCACTACCCGCAGTATAGTCCCATCGCCGCCCGCGACCACGATAAGCCGCGTTTGAGCCAATTCTTCCCGCATCTCGCCGAGCGCCGCCGCTGAGCTAATCCAATGCTCGCCATCCCCCAAATCAAGCGCGCGCGCAATATCCCCGGTCATCTTCACCGCCGGCGGATGTTGCGCGTTGTGTACAAGCCCTATTAGTCCGGGGGATGTCATCAAGTCGGCTCGCTTAAATAGCAGGGGTAATATGCCTAGATTCGCGGGCTAGTAACTCACGATAAGCGGCGTCAAATGTGGGGCGTCAGATGCAACCGCTATCCGATTGCTTGCAAGGCAATTGCCTTAGGACAGCAGCGCCCCCGCCGCGCTCCTGGCGAGGTTCAGCAACGGCGTGGGGTATATCCCAAACGCCAGCGTTCCCAGAAAGCCAACGGCGAGCGCGAGTTGCATCGGCAGCCCGGACGCCACGCGCTCATCCGACGCCGGCTCGGACAAGAACATCGCCTTGACCACGCGCAGGTAGTAGTACGCGGATATTACGCTGTTCACCACGCCGATAACCACCAGCCACTCCAAGTTCGCCTCTACCGCCGCGCCGAATAGGTAGATCTTAGCCCAAAAGCCCACCGCCGGCGGTATCCCCGTGAGGGAAATCATAGAGAGCGTCAGAACCGTGGCGAGCAGCGGCGCGCGGCGCGCCATTCCCGCGTAGTCGTCTATCTCGTCGCTGTTGACGCGGTTTGATATGGCGATGATAACCGAAAACGCCGCCAGGTTCGTCGCCGCGAACCCGCCTATGTAGAATAGCACGCCGGTCGGCCCCAGCGACGCGCCGCCCGACGCGACCGCCGCAAGCCCCACCAGGATATACCCGGCGTGGGCGATTGTGCTGTATCCCATCATTCGCTTGATGTTGTTTTGGCGTATGGCGACTAGGTTGCCCAGCGTCATGGACAGCGCGCTGAGAACCGCGAATGTGAGCCGCCAGTCAACCATCAGCGCGTCCGCGGGAAACGCGATATAGAACACGCGCAGCATCACCGCGAACCCCGCCGCCTTGCTCGCCACAGACAGAAACGCGGTTACCGGCGTGGGCGATCCCTCATAGACATCGGGCGCCCACATCTGAAACGGCACGCTGGCTATCTTAAAGCCAAAGCCCGCTATCATCAGCACAACGCCGAACAGCAGCGCGTTGCTGCCGAATGGCGTATCCCCGCTCAGGTTCATCCCCGCTATCCGCTGCGCTATGCCCTCCAGGGATGTGCCGCCCGTGTAGCCGTACACGATGACCATCCCGTACAGCAACACCGCTGAGCTTATCGCGCTCAGTATCAGGAACTTCATCCCCGATTCGGTTGATCGCCCGCTCCGCAGAAACGCCGCCAGCGCCGCGAGCGGCAGCGCGGTCAGCTCCAGCGATATGTATATCGTGATTAGCTCAGTCGTGGACGCGAGCAGCATCATCCCGCAAGCCGAGAACAGCAGCAGCGCGTAGTACTCGCCTTGAAATCGCGCGAACTTGTTCACATAATCGGTCGACGACAGGATGACCACGCCGACCGCGCCCACCACTATGAACTTGAAGAACAGGCTGAACTTGTCAACGACCAGCGTGTTGAACAGCCCCTGCATCTGCGTAGCGCCGCCGCCGGACAGGTCAAACCAGAGGATCAGGCTCAGCGTCAGCGGCGCGATAAGCCCAAGAACCGCCAGTATCGGCAGAACTTTCTTGTTCCTGACGACCAGATCCACCAGCGCCAGCAGTCCGCCCAGCGCCGCTAGGCTCAACTCCGGCGATAGCAAGTACAGGTCAAATAGTGTCATCCGCTGCTCCGAAAATGTCTGTCGCGCCTAATTCGCGCCCGATTACCGCAGCCGCGCCTGCGCCGCTACGCTCTCTATGGAGCGCGCTATCGGCTCCACTCCGCTGGCGAATACATCCGATATAAATGCGGGATACACGCCCACCGCGATTATGGCGATTACCAGCAGCGCTATCGGCGCGTACTGCATCCCTCTGACGTCCCCGATGTCCTCAAACCGCTGCTTGAGCGGCCCAAACATCACGCGCTGCAGCGTCCACAGGACATAGCCCGCCGCAAGCACTACGCCGAACACCGCTATTCCCGTTGACGCGGGGAAGAGCTTGAATGTCCCCAGGAACACCATTATCTCGGCGACGAACCCGCTTGTGCCGGGCAGCCCAAGCGACGCCAATCCCGCCACCAGCAGCGCCGCCGCAAGCACGGGCATGCGCCGCGCCAGTCCGCCCATGTCGGGTATGTAGCGCGTGTGCGCCTTGTCGTACATAAACCCTACCAGCAGGAACAGCAGCCCGGTTATCGTGCCGTGCGTGAACATCTGCATCGCCGCGCCCGTCAGCCCCAGCGTGTCCACCACTCCCCCGTTAGTCTCCGTAACCGACGCCAACCCCAGTATCACGAACCCCATATGGCTGATGCTGCTGAACGCGATTAGCCGCTTGAGGTCGGTCTGCCGCATCACCACTATCGCGCCGTAGATTATGTTGATGACTGCCGCCGTCTCAAACAGCGCCGACAGCCCTGACACTATGTCCGGGAACATCCCGAAAGACACCCGTATCATCCCGTAGCCGCCCATTTTTAGCAACACGCCCGCCAGCATCACGCTGCCCGCGGTGGGCGCGTCGGTGTGAGCGTCCGGCAGCCAGGTGTGGAAGGGCCACAGCGGCAGCTTTATCGCAAACCCGATGAACAGCAACGCGAACACCACGCCCGCGGGCAGCAGCAACGCTGCGTCCTGTATCGCGGCCGGCAACGCGGTCATATCGAAAGTTCCCGTGGAGAAGAACAGCACCAGTATCCCGACCAGCATAAACGCGCTGCCCAGTATCGTGAATATCAGGAACTTCATCGCCGAGTATTCGCGCTTGCTCTTGGGATCGCTGCCCCATATGGCAATCAGGAAGAACATCGGGATGAGCTCTAGTTCCCAGAACAGGAAGAAGAGCAGGAAGTCAAGCGATGTGAACACGCCCATCACGCCCGTTTGCAGCACGAGCAGCCAGATGAAGTATTCGCGCACTCGCTTGTTTATGTGCCACGACGCCAGGACGGCAACCAGCCCAAGCAGTCCCGTCAGCAGCACAAGCGGCGCGCTCAGCCCGTCCACGCCCAAGAAGTACTGCACGGCGAAATTGTCCGCGGCGAGGCCGGGGATCCAGTTCGGGATGCGGTCAATTAGCTGCATGCCGCCGGCCGCCGCGTTGTACGACGCGAACACGGCTATCGCCAGCGCGAAGTCCGCCGCCGCTATCACGGCCGCGAATATGCGGACGTGCGCCGCGTTCCTCAGCAGCAGCGCGATAATCAGCGCCCCCGCCAAGGGCAGAAACACCGCCGCGCTTAGTAGTCCTGTGAACTCCAAACCAAACCTCCGGCTATCTCATCTATCTGATGAACAGGAAGATGCCGAATATAATCAGGATGCCCACCGATATGCCCATCCCGTAAGCCTGCAGCTGACCCGTCTGCATCTGCCGCAGCGCCGTTCCCGTGTTCGCGCCCAGCCAGCCGCAGAAGTTCACGACCTTGTCCACGACCGACTTGTCCACCCAGTCAAGCCCATACGCCGCCCAGCCGTAGAAGACGCGCCGCACGATAATGTCTTCGTATAGCTCGTCCATAAAGTATTTGCGGTAGAGCAGGACATAGGCCGGCCGCAGCGCCCGTCCCATCCCCTCGGCGGATACCGCGCGCCTCGCGTACATCAGATACGCCAGCGCGATGCCCGCTATCGCCACGACCGACGATACAAGGGCTATGATTATGTTGAACTGCTCTGCCTTCACCTGAACCGCCGGGTTGTAGTCCAAGAAGTGCGCCAACCAGTGCGACGGGATAACGCCCAAGTCAACCACCGGATTCACCAGGACGCCCGCCGCTATCGCGGGTATTGACAATATAGCCAGTGGCAACACCATCACCTTAGGCGACTCGCCCAGGTGAACGTCGCCGTGCGCCTGGGCGTCCGGATCATTCGCCGCGCCGCCCTTGAATTCGCCCTCAAAGGTCATGAACACCGCGCGGAACATATAGAACGCCGTCATAAACGCGGCTATCAGCGCCAAGACGAACACTATGCCGCTCACGGGGTCGCCGCTGACGAACCCGCCGCTAAACGAATGGCCGAGTATTTCGTCTTTGCTCCAAAAGCCCGCCAGCGGGAATATCCCCGAAAGGCTCAGGCTGCCTATCAAGAAAGTGGCGTATGTCCAGGGCATAACCTTGCGTAGCCCGCCCATATACCGCATATCAAAGGTGCCGGTGGCGTGATTGACGCTGCCCGATCCGAGGAACAGCAGCGCCTTGAAGAATGCGTGCGTGAACAGGTGAAATATCGCCGCGCCATACGCGCCTACGCCCAGCGCCAGCATCATATACCCTAGCTGGCTCACCGTGGAGTACGCCAACACGCGCTTGATGTCATTCGCCACCAAGCCCATAGACGCCGCGAATATCGCCGTGATTCCCCCGATGATAGCCACCGCGTTCATAGCGTTGACGGATAGTTCGAAGATCGGGAAGAACCGCGCCACCAAGAACACGCCCGCCGCGACCATAGTGGCGGCGTGTATCAGCGCGCTAACAGGCGTGGGGCCCTCCATCGCGTCCGGCAGCCAGGTGTGCAGCGGGAACTGCGCCGACTTGCCCACCGCGCCCGCGAATATCCCCAGCGCGACCCACTGCGCCACGCCCAGCCCAAGCAAGCCCATCTCTACGCCGGCGTAGATGTCGGTTATCACGAACACATTCAGCCCGGCGTCCGCGAACCCGCCGCCGTTGCGGAACAGGTATAGGATGCCCAGCAGAAACGCGAAGTCGGCGAACCGCGTTACGATGAACGCCTTCTTTGCCGCCGCCGCCGCCGCCGGGCGGTCAAACCAGAACCCGATGAGCAGATACGAACCCAGCCCGACCAGCTCCCAGAACACGAATATCTGGATCAGGTTGTTGGCGAGAACCAGCCCCAGCATCGCCATTGTGAACAGCGACATATACGCGAAGTATCGCGCGTAGCCCTTATCTCCGCGCATATAGCCTATGGAGTAGATCTGAACCATCAGGCTTACGCCCGTTACCACCACCAGCATTATGGCGGTGAGCGGATCCATTAGTATGCCCACGGCGAAAGTGAAATCGCCCGCGCTAATCCACTCGCGCACGGGATAGTCCAGGACCCCATGCGCGCTTATCACGCTTGTCAGCGCCCACAGCGACAGCGCAAACGCAAGCCCCACGGCGGCTATCGTGATGTGCGCCGCCTCCGGCGCCTCCGCGCCGCGCAACGGCCTCACCACAAGCGCGATTATCGCAAACGACGCCAGCGGCAGAATCAGAATGAGCCAAGCGGCGAATTCGGGCATTGGTTAATGCTACCTCGCTAAATCGTCTCTTCTTTATTAGGCAACGGCGCGTTCTTGACGAACCGGCCGTCGCGGCGTCGCTCTAAATCTTCCTCAGTATCTCGTCGGCTACATGCTCGCGCCCCTTAGGCACAAGCACGCGAAAGCTGACGCGCTCGCCCCAGCTCAGTATATCCCCGTCCGGCAGTATCTTCGTGGGCAACCCGTCCCCCTCCAGGACGTCTTTCCACATCTGCGCCGCCATCAAGTTGGATGTTTTCCTGTAGTCAGTCCACACGACCGGCCCTCTGGTATTTAGTATTCGCTTACGCGCTCTTACTGCTTGAGTTCGCTGACGTCCGATACGAATATGCTGCCGCGCTGCCTGAATATCGTCAGCACGATTGCCAAGCCCAGCGCGACCTCCGCCGCCGCCACGGTGATGATGAACACCGAGAACACCTGCCCGGTCAACAGAAACTGCATCACCTCGTCGGCGGTAGCCTGTGGGTTTTGCGCTATCCCCGCCGGCACGATATAGCGCGACATGGCCACCGCGCTGATATTCACCGCGTTGAACATCAGCTCAATGGACATTAGCACCGTGATGGCGTTGTGTTTCGTTATCGCGCCGTACAGCCCGATAGCGAATATAATCGCCGCCACTATCAGAAAGTTTTCTAGGCTCAACTATTAGCCCTTTCATTCCCGCCTTGCCCGTTTTAGCGGATTAGGCGGGGCGTCTTTGCGTCGTTATGCGCGAACTCTCTTATCGCTTATCGCTCCCGTATCAGCGCCAGCGCGCCTATCAGCGCCGCCAGCAGAACCACCGACGCCACCTCAAACGCCAGCACAAAGTCCCGCAGCAGCAACCGCCCTATCCAGGGTATCGTGTTGGAATACACTTCCCCTATTCGCTGCGCCGCCTCGCCCGTTATCGCGCCGCTCGCTATCGCGCCGTCTATCGTGTTCCAGTTCGTCGTCACCGCCACGAATATGGCGACCGCCGCGAACAGCGCCGAGAATATCGCCATCGGCAGCCTAAACCTGTTCGTTGGGCTGCCCTCTTCCACATCCCGCGTCATCAGTATGGCGAAAATTATCAACACCGATATTGCGCCCACATACACGAGGACTTGCACTACCGCCAAGAACTCCGCCCGCAGCAGCACGAACATGCCCGCCACGCCCAGAAACGACACTATCAGAAATAGCGCCGCCCTGAACAAGTCCCTGAGCAGCACCACGCCCAGCGCCGCTATGATGCTGGACACGGCGATTACCCAGAACACGACATTCGCCAGCAGGCTTGCCTCAGTCCCCTGACCCAACATTAGCGCTTAGTCCACCTTTCTTTCTGCTCTTGCAGCGTGGGCTTTTCGTGCCGTCCCGCGTTCTGCCACTCAATCGGATTGTCCGTGTGCGGGTGGTAGTCCTTGCCCTCTATCTGCGGCCGGAACCACGCGCTCGGCAGCTTGGGCGATTCGTTTAGCATCTGCTTGGTGATAACCAGATCGTTGCGCTTGTACTTGCCCTCTTCGAACCCGCTGCCCATATGCAGCGCGTCATAGGGGCAAGCCTCCACGCACAGCCCGCAGAACATGCAGCGCCCGATGTCTATGTCAAAGACGTCTATGGCGTACTTGTCGCCCTCGGCGACCTGCTGTCCGCTGGGATGCGTAACGATGCGGATGATGCCCAGCGGGCAGTATTTGGCGCAGCTCGCGCAACCCGTGCAGCGCTGCTCATACCAGCTGAACTCTTCCCCGCGAAAGCGCGAGTGCTGCGGCATCCTATCGGTTAGGCTCACCATCCCCAGCATCGCCTTGATAGCCCTGCCCGGATGCTGTATCAGATACGCCGCCGGGTTCGCGCCCTCAGAGCGCGCAAGCCCTATCAAGCCAACCTTGCGGTCGGGATACTGGTGAACCGTGAACATACGGCCCGGCTTCACCAGATTTCGCATCGTTATAGCCAGCCCTTTGACAAGTCCGGTTCCATACATGGCTAGTCTGCCTCCGCGTACATATTGGCGAGCGGCGATGGGCGCGGCGCGGGACGCTCCAGATTCTTGCCGCCGAGCAGCCGAACCATCGCGAATATGGCGACGATTGCGATTGCCCAGTTCACCGCCGCCATCGTCCACAAGCCCTGCGTAGAGATTACTCCCTGCGCGTCCTGGAACAGCATCACTTGGATTGCCACAATGAAAATGTTGAGCAGCGCCAGCCCGAACAGCCCTTTCCAGGCGAATGCCATTATTTGGTCAATTCGCAGGCGGGGCCAAGTCGCCCTTACCCACAGCAGCCCGAACAGCACCAGCACGACCTTTATCACGAACCATATTTGGCCCGGGATAGGGTCAAAGCCGCGCGTGCCGCCGAAAAACAGCGCCACCGCTATGACGCTGGTAATGATCGGCGCCATAAACTCCGCCAGCTGGAATATGGCGAACTTCATCCCGCTGTACTCGGTGTGATAGCCCGCTCCCAGCTCCGACTCCGCCTCTATCTGGTCAAACGGCGTGCGGCTCATCTCAGCGGACGCCGCCGCCATAAACACCAGGAACCCCAGCGGCTGCACGAGCAAGAACGGCACATTCTGCGCCTGAACTACTTCGTAGATGGACAGCGAATTCGCTATCAGCACGACGCCGGTTATCGCCAGCGCCATTGGCACTTCGTAGCTGCACAGCATCGCCACGCCGCGCATCGAACCCAGCATCGCGTACTTGTTGCGGGACGCCCAGCCGGCGGCAAGCACGGCCACCGTGTTCAGCGAAGTCACGCCCACAAGAAACAGCACGCCGATGTTCAGCCTGCCCAAGAATGTGTTTTCGCCAAACGGGATTACGGCCATCGTCAGCACGGTCGGCGCGAACAGCGCTATCGGCGCAAGCGCGAACACGATGCGATCGGCGGACGCGGGCGTAGTGTCTTCTTTTACGATGAGTTTCACCACATCCGCCAGCGGCTGGAACAGGCCGAAGGGACCCCAGCGGTTCGGTCCCAATCGCGCCTGGAACCTGCCGATAGTTCGCCGCTCAAACCAGGTGTAGAGCGCGGTGGACATCACCAGCGCGTTTATCACGATGAACGCCAGCGCCACGCACGCCGCGCCATACGCCAACCAGCTTGGCAACAGCGCATCGAACAGCCCGTAGATGCTCCGAAAGTCTATGACGCCCGCTTGGATGCCCTCTATCACCTGTCAACCTCGCCAAGCACAATGTCAATTGACCCGAATATGATGATTAGGTCGCTCATCTTCCACCCAAGCAGCATTTCCCGCAGCGGCGTTATGTTGATAAACGACGGCGCGCGCACATGACAGCGGTAGGGCGCGATTCCCCCGTCGCTCACCAGGTAAAACCCCAGCTCGCCCTTAGGCGATTCCACCGCCGCGTATGCGTCCCCCGCCGGCGGCCTTATGAAGAACGGCGCGGCCGACCTGATTGGCCCCTCCGGGATGTCCCTTACGCACTGCTTTATGATGCGGATGCTCTCGCGCATCTCTTGAATACGCACTAGATAGCGATCAAAAGTATCGCCCAGCGCGCCTATCGGTATGTCAAAGTCCAGCCTGTCGTATATCTCATAGGGATGCGCTTTTCGCAAGTCCCACTCCACGCCCGCGGCGCGCAGCATAGGCCCGCTTATGGAGTAGTCCACGGCGTCCACGTCGTTCAGGACGCCCACTTCCCTTGTGCGCGTGAGAACAATCTCATTCCCCGAAATCAGGCTTTCCAGTTCGTCAATATAGACGGGCATATCGTCCGTGAATGTGGCAAGCGCCGCCCAGAAGTCGTCGGGGGTGTCCTGGAACACGCCGCCGGGCCGCATATAACTCAGCGTGATGCGCGCGCCGCACAGCATCTCAAACAGGTCTAGGATGCGCTCGCGCTCCCTAAAGCAGTACATCAGCGGCGTGGCGAGCGCGCCCAGGTCGTTCAGCAGAAATCCCGTCGCCATCAGATGGCTCGCTATGCGCTGCAACTCCGCGCTGATTACCCGTATGTACTGCGCCCGCTCCGGCACGGGTATCCCCGCCAGCTGCTCCACCGCCCGCACATACGCGAGGTTGTTGGACATACTGGCGATGTAGTCCATCCGGTCGGTGAGCGTTACAATCTGCACATAGGTGCGGCCCTCCGCCAATTTCTCAGAGCCGCGATGCAGGTAGCCCAGCACAGGCTCCACGTCCACGATTACCTCGCCGTCAAAGGTCACGCGCAACCTGAATACGCCGTGCGTACTCGGATGCTGCGGCCCTAGATTTATGGTGACCGGCTCGGCCTTTAGTGTGGTCATTCGGTTGCCCTAGGCGTCCTGTCCGAGATAGTCTTTCCGCAGCGGATGCCCCGGAAATCCCTCCCATAGCAGGATGCGTTTCATATTGGGATGCCCATCAAAGCGTATTCCCATCAAGTCCCAGATTTCGCGCTCCTGAAAGTCCGCGCCGCGCCACACTTCGCACACCGACGGCGCTACCAGTTCGTCGCGCCCGTAGCAGCGCGCCTTCAGCGCGACGCTCTGATTGTACTTCAGCGAAGTCAGATGATACACAAGCTCAAAGTATTCCACATAGTCAACCGCCGTTATGGACGACAAGAACGAAAACTCAAGCCCGTCGGCGTCTCTGAGAAATTTGGACACTTCAAGTATGCTTTCGGGGCTGATACGCACATAGCCGCCCTGAGCGCGCGCCACCGCGCCCGGCGCCGCCTTGTCTATGCGGCGCGCGATGTCTTCCCCGGCAAGCGCTCTGGTCATCGGATAGTTGCGCCTCGCTGCTTACATCTTGCGCGCGATTGAGTATCGCTTGATCTTTTCGTGAAGCTGCATTATCCCGTACAGCAGCGCGTCCGGACGGGGCGGGCATCCCGGCACGTACACATCCACCGGAATTATGTGATTCACGCCGGGAACCACGCTGTAGCTGCCGTAGTACGGGCCGCCGCTTGTGGCGCACACGCCCATTGATATTACCCACTTGGGATCCGCCATCTGCTCATACACTCGTTGAATGGCGGGCGCCATCTTCCAAGTGACCGTGCCTGCGATGATAATCAGATCCGCCTGGCGCGGCGAGGGCCTGAACGCCTCCATCCCGAACCGCGCTATGTCAAAGCGGGACATTGCGCTCGCCATCATCTCAAACGCGCAGCACGCCAGCCCAAACGAGAGCGGCCACACCGCCGACTTCCTGCCCCAGTTCACCAGCGCGTCAATGGATGTCACCGCTATGTTGCGCTCAAGGTCGTCCGGCACTTCTATCACCGGCTCCGCCAGCGCCTGCGTATGCGTCGCCTTTATGTGGTTGATGACGCCGCCCTCTTCCCTGTCCACATCCCAAGTCTTTTGATGCAGCGGGATAGTCAGCGGCGCTGCGCCCCGTGTGATTTCCTCAATCATCCCTAACTCCACTCAAGCGAGCCTTTGCGCCAGGCGTACAGCCAACCGATGATTAGTATGGCTATGAACACCAGCATCTCTACGAATATGAAGATGCCGAACTGCCGCGTCAGCAAGCCGTAGCTCGCCGCCCACGGGAACAGGAATATCACCTCGACGTCGAACACCACGAACAGCAGCGCGAACCCGTAGAACCGGAAGTTGAACTGGCTCCACCGGCTGGACAGCGTCTCGAATCCGCACTCGTAGATGCTTTCCTTTACCGCGCTGGGCATACGCGGGCGTATGCGAACCAGCGACAGCGCCCAAGACGCCACGAGCATCCCCGCCGGCACCGCAACCGCCAGCGCCGCGAATATCGCTATGTAGCCGTATTGACGGAAGTAGTCGTCAAGCATAATCCGCTACCGAATACCCTCCCAATTCGTTGGGTGAATATAGCATAGCGCAACTAGGAATTGCAAGTGAACCTATTCACAATTGCGCGGCGGTTGGCCGTTTCTATATCGCCCGCCGTGTTGACACTCTTATCGCGCAATGCTACGATTTTCGCTGACGCGGCGCGGCGCACCGAATTGCGATTGCGCCGCGCGCAAACGGCGCGTAAAGGGGGCGTACAACGCCTTATCGCCATAAATCACGCGAGCCAAGCCATTGACCATATCCGCCGCGAAAACCGACCATAAGCAAACGGCGCAGTTGCCCGCGATGTTCGCCGACTACAGGGGCGCTATCAGCGCGGCGCTCAAAGACGCGCTGATGGGCGACCTGCCGGTGTACGATATGCTGCGCTACTATATGGGCTGGGCGGACGCGCGCGGCAACCCATGCGTCGCCACCGAGGGCAAATACCTGCGCCCCACGCTTTGCCTCTTCGCATGCGACGCCACCGGCGGCGCAATAAGCCGGGCTATGCCGGCGGCGGTAGCGCTTGAGCTCATACACAACTTCTCGCTCATACACGACGACATCCAAGATCAGGACGAAACCCGCCACCACCGCAAGACGCTTTGGGCGGTCTGGGGCGTCCCCAAGGCGCTGGTCGCGGGCAACATCCTCCGCATCACCGCGGACGCCGCGCTGGAATCTTTGCAGCGGCAAGGCGTGGAGCGGCGGCGCGTCTTGCCGGTAGTCAGCCAGCTCACGCAAGCCTACCTAGAAATGATTGAGGGGCAATACCTGGACATCTCTTTTGAGGGACGGCGCGACGTGGGCTTGCGGCAATACCTAGATATGATAGCCCGCAAAACCGGCGCGCTGATACGCTGCTCGTTCACCATCGGAGCGCTCATCGGCGCGCCCGACCCTGCCGCCGCGGACGCCTTTCGTGAAAGCGGCAAGGCGCTTGGGTTCATCTTTCAAGTGCGCGATGACATACTCGGCGTTTGGGGCGACGAGGCAAGCACGGGCAAGCCGGTGGGCGCGGACATTCGGCGCAAAAAAAACTCTTTCCCCGTAGTATATGCTATGTCCCAGGCGCGGGGCGCGGACAAGCGCCGGCTGCTGCAAATCTACGAACAAGACGAACTCGCCGACGCCGACGTGGACGACGTCCTCTGCATAATGGACGCCGTTCACACGCGCGCCTACGCGCACTCGCTCGCCGCTGAGCACGGCGAGGCCGCCGTAGCCGCGCTGACCGCCGCCGAACTGGACAAGCGCGCCCTGGCCGAAGTGGAAGATCTCATAGAATTCCTGCTGGTCAGAGAGCATTAAGCGCGCCAACCCGACGGCGCATCCCGAAATATCGCAAACCGAATACAATTACCAAATACCAAACAGGAGCAATGCCGATGGGCAGACCGCTTGAACTGGCGGCAAGAACGGGCTGGCACATCCTGAAAAGCAAGATAGCCGGCAAAAAGCGCTTTCCCCTGGTTACGATGCTGGAGCCGCTGGAAAAGTGCAACCTAGCCTGCGAGGGCTGCGGCCGCATCCGCGAATATGAGCGCGTTCTGGATAGGACGCTCAGCGTGGAGCAGTGCTTGGCGGCCGTGCGCGAATCGGGTGCGCCCATCGTATCCATCGCGGGCGGCGAACCCACGCTGCACCCGCAAATACACGAGATTGTGGCGCGCGTCATCGCCGAGAAAAAGTTCGTCTATATGTGTACAAACGCGCTGCTTATGGAGCGCGTTATGAAAAAGATACCGCCCTCCAAATACTTCTGCTTTGTCGTGCATATGGACGGCATGGAGGCGGCGCACGATAAGTCCGTCTATCGCAAAGGCGTGTTTCGCATCGCGGTCAGGGGCATCCAAGCCGCGCTTGAGGCGGGCTATCGCGTTACCACTAATACCACCGTGTTCAACGGCGTGGACGAAGACGACCTGATAGAGATGTTCACGATGCTCACCGATATGGGCGTAGAGGGCTGCATGGTATCCCCCGGCTACCAGTTTGACACCGTGCCGAACCAGAGCCTTTTCATTTCCCGCCAAAACGCGCGCGAGGTATTCAAGAACATCCTGGATCCCGCCCGCAACATCCGGTTCTACAACAACCCGCTCTACCTAGACTTTCTGCGCGGCGAGCGCGAATACGACTGCACAGCCTGGTCAAACCCCACCTATACCGTGCTTGGCTGGCGCGAACCCTGCTATCTGCTCGGCGACCGCCACACCCCGCGCGTATCCGACCTTTACTCCGACGAACTATGGGACAACTACGGCGTGGGCAAGGATCCCCGCTGCGCCAACTGCCTTATGCACTGCGGCTTTGAGTCGGCGTCCATATTCGCTACTATGGAACGCCCGCGCGACGCCATCAGCCTCATACGCAGGGGCGCCGTGCGAAACAGCGGCATCGGCACGGCGTAAGTCCAAATATCAAATAAGCCCAAGGAAATCCAAGCGCGCGCATTTCCCGATAATCACCGATATACTTGACGCATCATCGTGGTATCCAAATTCAATTCCAAAACAACCAATACACAATCACTATCGTCGCAGGTTGACGGCGCAATCCAAAAGTGCCACGACTACCTGCTGGACATCCAGTATCCTGAAGGCTACTGGTGGGGCGAGCTCGAGTCCAACGCCACTATGGAGGCGGAGTTCATTCTGATGAACCACTTCCTGGGCATTGCCGAAGAGACCAAAATTCGCAAGCTCGCCAACCACATCATCAGCCGACAGCGCGACGACGGCGCTTGGGTTCAGTTCTACGGCGCGCCCGGCGACCTCAGTTCGTCTATTGAGTGCTACTTCGCGCTCAAGCTCGCCGGCGTATCCCCGCAAGCGCCGCGTATGCGTAAGGCGCGCGAATTCATCCTGTCCAAGGGCGGCGTTCCCAACGCGCGCGTCTTCACGAAAATCTGGCTCGCCCTGTTCCGCCAATGGGATTGGAAAGGCATACCCGTTATGCCCGCCGAGCTTATGCTGCTCCCCGAATGGTCGCCCGTGAACATATACAGCTTCGCCAGCTGGGCGCGCGCCACTATCGTCCCCCTGCTGATCATTCTTGACCGCAAGCCCGAAGTCGCCATTCCCGAATGGGCGCATATTGACGAACTCTATCCCCTGCCGCGCAGCCAAACTTCGTATTCTGTCAAGCATCCCGGCCGCCTAATTGGGTGGGAAACTTTCTTTTACGCCGGCGACGTCGTGTTGCGCCAAATAGAGCGCCTCCCATGGAAACCCACCCGCGCCAAAGCGATTGAGCGCGCCAGCGAATGGATCATCGCCCACCAAGAGGACGACGGCAGCTGGGGCGGCATCCAACCGCCTTGGGTATATTCGCTTATGGCGCTAAACGCGCTTGGCTACTCTAACGACCATCCCGTTATGCGAAAGGGCTTGCGCGGCTTTGACACATTCGCCATAGAGGACGGCGATACCCTGCGCGTGCAGGCTTGCGTCTCGCCCAACTGGGACACCTGCCTTGCGATGATAGCGCTGTTGGACTCCGACTTGCCGCCGGATCATCCCGCGCTAACCCGCGCCGCCGAATACCTGCTCGCCCGCCAAATAATGGAGGGCGGCGATTGGCAGGTCAAGGCGAAAGGCCTATCCCCCGGCGGCTGGGCGTTTGAGTTTGAAAACAAGCGCTATCCCGACCTGGACGACACCGCCGAAATCGTTATGGCACTCAACAAAGCGCGCCTGCCATCCGAGCAAGCCAATGGCGAGCATGGCAACGGCAACGCATCGGCGCAGGGCGCGTCGCGGCGCAAGCAACGCGCGATTGACCGCGCCGTACAATGGCTGCTTGGGATGCAATGCTCCAACGGCGGCTGGGCGTCTTTTGACAAGGACAACTCCCTCAAGCTCGTAGCCAAAATTCCATTCGCCGATTTTGGCGAAATCATAGACCCGCCCAGCGTGGATGTGACCGCGCATGTACTTGAGATGCTGGGGCAGTGCGGCTACTCCGCCGACCATCCCGCCGTCAGCCGCGCGCTTGACTACATCCTCGCCGAGCAGGAACCCGACGGCGCGTGGTTCGGCAGGTGGGGCGTGAACTACATCTACGGCATAGGCGCCGCGCTGCCCGCGCTGCAAGCGGTGGGCTTTGATATGAGCGCCGATTGCGTCCGCCGCGCCGTGCAATGGCTGGCGGCGCGCCAAAACCCGGACGGCGGCTGGGGCGAAAGCTGCGCCTCTTATGTTGACCCCGAATTTCGCGGCAAAGGCCCAAGCGCCCCCTCGCAAACCGCATGGGCTATCATAGCGCTGCTCGCCGCGGGCGAGAGCGAACATCGCTCTACGCGGCGCGGCATCCAATTCCTGGTAGAGCGCCAGCAGCCCGACGGCTCGTGGGACGAGCCCTATTTCACCGGCACGGGCTTTCCCGGCTACCGCACCGGCGAGCGCCAAGATCGCTACCTATCCCCCGACGACCACGCCTATCAGGGCAGGGAACTCCCCGCCGGCTTTATGATCAACTATCATCTATACAGAATATATTGGCCCCTAACGGCGCTAGGCCGCTATCGCCGCAATGCTGAACGGCGGCGCGACGGCTAACTCTCGCCCAATGACGCCTGTCGCCCAACCCAAAACATTGAAACAAACGATAATCTTATGATAATCTCAATACGCCTGATAGCGGCGTATGCACAGAGAGGTTCCTAAATGAAATTAGCGCAAGAGGCTTCCGTCAAAGCCTGCGTGTTCACGCTCGAAGTGGATGTCAGAAACGCGAGCATGCCCGAATTCTTTGACATCACCGACGAGGTGGAAGACTTTATCGCAAAGTCTGGCGTCGGCAACGGCATAGCGGTGGTCTTCTCTACTCACACCACAGCGGGCATAGTCATACAAGAGCATGAACCTCTGCTGCTCCAAGATATGAAGAGCGCGATAGAGCGCTTCGCCCCGCGCAATATGCACTATCGCCACAACGACTTCGAAATCCGAACCGTTCATATGCACGAAGACGAGTGTCCCAACGGACATTCCCACTGCCAGCATCTGTTGCTTGGCACAAGCGAAACCATCCCGATAGTTGACGGCAGCCTCACTTTCGGCGAATTCCAGCGCATCTTTATGGTGGAACTGGACGACCAGAAAGACTTTCGCCAAATTCTAGTGCAAGTTATGGGCGTCTAGGCTAAGGGCATACGGGTTGCCCCGCTAGATAGGCGGCATTGCGCCCGCAAGCGAATGGCGCGCGCCGCCGCCCTTAGATGCGCCGCAAACCTATGTGAAAAAGGATGTGGTTGTGGCAACTGAACTTCAGTCGGCATACGACCACTGCCAGCGCATCGCCAAGCGCAACGCCCGCAACTTCTACTACGCCTTTCGCGCGCTGCCAGCCCCCAAGCGCCGCGCCATCTATGCCGTGTACGCATTCTGCCGCGTATGCGACGACATAGCGGACGGCGACCTTGCCCTGCCCGACAAGCGCCGCGAATTCGCCCAAATCCGCCAACGCCTTGCCGCGCCCGCGCCGGACGCCGCGTCCCCCATATTCGTCGCGCTCCGCCACGCCACAGACGCCTATCGCATCCCGCCCGGCCACTACGAACAGATCTTGCAAGGCGTAGAGTTGGACTTGACCCAAAACCGCTTTGCCGATTTCCAAGAACTCCGCGATTACTGCTACAAAGTAGCGTCAGTTGTGGGCTTGATTTGCATCCGCATATTCGGCTACCGCGACCCGCAAGCCGAAGACTACGCGGTTGATATGGGCATAGCGATGCAACTCACCAACATCCTGCGGGACATCAAAGAAGACGCCGCCCGCGACCGCATCTATTTGCCCCAAGACGAAATGCGCCGCTACAACTACACCGAATCCGAGCTCAAGCGCGGCGAGATTACTGAGGGCTTTACCGCGCTGATGCAACATCAAACCGCCCGCGCCCGCGAATACTTTCGCGGCAGCCGCAGCCTATTCCCCCTCATATCGCCCGACGCGCGCGCCTGCCCCCAAGCGATGCACGCCACCTACGCCGCCATACTTGACCGCATCCAACTCAGCGGCTACGACGTCTTCCAACGGCGCATCGGCATAAGCGCGCCCGCTAAACTGCTGCTGCTCACCCGTCTATGGGCGGGCAGCCTGTTGCCGACGCTGCTCAATCCCGCCGCAAGAGAATAGCCGGTGTCGCGCCTATGACAGCCCTTATCCTAGCCCCGTTCACCGCCGGTTGCCTCGCCGAACTCACTCGCGCAATGCCCGTCGTACACGAAAGCTGGACAGACACCCGCCGCCTCTACGCCCCTTGCGAACTAGCCGCCCGCGTCAACGCGGAGGCGGCGTCCGTTTTGGTCGTAGAACCCGATTTCGTTTTTGAAGAGACGCTCGCGCAAGCGCCCGCCCTGCGGCTCATCGGCGTCTGCCGCGCGTCGGTTAGCCACATCGACGTGGACGCCGCAACCGAGCGCGGCATAGCCGTAGTCAACGCGCCCGCTCGCAACGCCAACGCGGTCGCCGAGCATGCGCTGGCGCTTATGCTGGCGCTCGCCCGCAACATCCCGCAGGCGCATCGCTATGTGAAATCCGGCGATTGGCAGAATCCCGCCGTGCCATACCTGCAATTTGCCGGCGCCGAGTTATGCGGCAAGACGCTGGGCATTATCGGCTTGGGCGCAATCGGCGGCCGCCTTGCCAAAATCTGCGCCGCGCTTGATATGCGCGTTCAGGCGCACGATCCCTACGCATCCAACCCGCCCGCCGACGTCCGCCTTGTTACCCTAGACGCGCTGATGGCTTCCTCAGACTTCGTCAGCGTACACCTGCCGCTTACGCCCGAAACCGCCGCTATGCTTGACGCCCGACTGCTGCGCCTGATGAAACCCGGCGCATACATCGTCAGCGCATCCGACGACGCCGTGTTCGCGCCCGATGCGCTTGCCAACGCCTTACTATCGCGCCAAATCGCGGGCGCGGCGCTGGACGTCTTTGAGACGCACCCCATATCGCCGCAAAACCCGCTGCTTGCCTTAGACAACGTCATTCTTACCCCGCACATTGGCGGCGCAACAGCCGAAACCATTCAACGCCATTCGCGTATGATAACCGACGACATCCTGCGTTTCGCGCGCGGCGAAATGCCCCAAAATCTGGGCAACCCTGAGGTTTGGGAACATCGTGAGTAGCCGCCGCATCATCGTTTTGGACGCCGGCACAAGCCGCGCCCGCTGCCATCTCTTTGACGCCGACGGGCGCGTCCTGGCGTCCGCAAGCCGCGAATGGCAGTTTCTAGCCGCATCCGAACCCTACGCCCTTGCGCGCGAGTGGCAGCCGTCTCAGCTCTGGCAAACATTCTGCGATCTCATAGCCGAATGCGTGGCAACCGCAAGCGCATCCTCCGCCGAAATCGCCGCTATTGCCGTCACCTCGCAGCGCCAGGCAATCGTCTGCCTAGACCGCGCGGGCAACGCCATATACGCCTCGCCAAACCTAGACCTGCGCGCGCTCTTTGAGGGCGGCCTGCTTGACGAGCGCCACGCCGACCGCATCTACGCCACAACCGGACACTTGCCCTCATTCCTGTTCGCGCCCGCCAAACTCAGATGGCTGCAAGCCAATCGCCCGCGCGACTACGCCCGCGTAGCCTACGCGCTGCCCCTCGCAGACTGGCTGACATACCGGCTCACCAGCGTTATCGCAAGCGAACCAACCCTCGCCGCCGGCGCGGGTTTGCTGGACATCCATAGCCTCCGCCGGTGCGACCCGCTGCTATCCGATTTAGGCATAACCCTTGCGCCGGTTTCTTCGCATGACGCCGCCGCGGTGGTCGGCGAAGTCAGCGCGATCGCCGCCCGCGATACCGCGTTGCCAAAGGGAATTCCCGTCATCACAGCGGGCGCGGATACCCAGTGCGGCTTGCTTGGCATGGGCATACACAATCCCGCTGAAGTCGGCATTATCGCCGGCTGGAGCGCGCCCGCGCAGATGATAACCGCGCAGCCCGTCCTGCCCGCCGACCGCGGCGTGTGGGCGAGCTGCTATCTCGCGCCTGACCGCTGGGTTGCCGAAACCGGCGCGGGCGACGCCGGCAACGCCTATGCGTGGCTGGCAAGCGTCCTATTCGGCGATGCGCCCGACCGCTTTGATCGGGTGTCCCGCCTTGCCCAAGCGTCCGAACCCGGCGCTGATGGCGCGATGGCGTTTCTCAGCGGCAGCGATCCATCCCCGACCGCGCCGGGGCTTGCGGCAGGCGGGTTCGTCTTCCCCGTGCCGCTAACTCTTAGCCCGCTGGAACGCGCCAGCCTTGCCCGCGCCGCCCTCGAATCCATTGCCTACAAACTAGCGGCATGCGTAGAGCGGCTAGAATCCGTTGCCGGCGCCGACGCGGCCGCCGTTGCGCTCGGCGGCGGAATGACGCGCGCAAAGCCATTCGCCGCCATCCTCGCCGCTACGCTGGGCAAGTCGCTGGCCATATCGCCTTCGCCCGACGCCACCGCCGCGGGCGCGCGCCTCTGCGCCGCAACCGACATCGGCGAATACGCATCCCTTGACGAGGCCGCCCGCTTTGCGAAACAATCCATGCGAGTAATCGCGCCGGACGCCTACGACTCCGCAACCTACCGCGATCTATATCGCCGTTGGCAAGAAACCGCCCAGCGCCTGCAATCCGTCAATCTATGAAAATCTCTCTCGCAGCGCTCACAAGCAATCGCCTATGACTATTCGCTGGCAGCAGCAGCGCCAAGCGGTGGCGGACGCCGCCCGCCGTATGTCAGCCGACGGCTTGACCATCGGCGCGAGCGGCAATGTCAGCGCGCGCCTGGCCGCTGCCGACGGTAGCCCGCTTATGGCAATCACGCCCTCCCAAACGCCCTACGATAGGCTGCGCCCCGCCGATATTTTGGTAACCGATATGGACATTGAGCCGATAGACGGCGAGGGCATCCCGTCCAGCGAGGCGCTGCTGCACGCCGCCATATACCGGCGGCGCCCTGACGCCGGCGCGGTTATTCACACTCACTCTACATACGCCACTATCGCCGCCGTAGCGGGCGCTGACATCCCCCCCATCATAGACGAAATGGTTATCGCAATCGGCGGCAAAATCCGCGTGTCCGACTACGCGCCGCCCGCAAGCGACGCGCTCGCCGCCAATGTCTGCGATGCGCTTGGCGATAGTAGCGCCGCGCTTATCCGCAATCACGGCGCGGTCGGCATCGGCGCAACCCCGCAAGACGCGCTTAACATATGCGCCCTGGTTGAGCGCGTGGCGCAAGTCTTTGTGTTCGCGTCGCTTTTGGGCGGCGTCAATCCCCTGCCCGACGCCGTAGTGAACGCCGAAATCGCGCTGTTCAAAATGCGCCGCCAATCCGCGCCCGCCGACGACTAGCCGACTGAAATCGCATCATGGAGGTTCGCAAATGGTAACCGTCCCCGGATTCTTGCTGAGACGCCTATACCAAAAAGGCAGCCTAGCCAACACGCCCGGCGGCATAGAGTTTCGTCTTGAAAACCGCCTAGGATCCGGCTACGCGCAAGGCATGACGCCCCTAGTCATAGATGGCGCCGAGATCCCGCTCCAAGACGCCGAATTCGCGCTGGACGGCGCGGCAACCCCGTTCAGCGCCATCAGCAAGGACAGCGCATTCACGCTTGCGATGAACAAGACGATCGTTGTGCGCGTGAGCGGCGTATCCCTTGACGAGGGCGCTCACACGATAGAGATGGGCTTTGAGGTTCCTGGTCTTGGGACGCTCAAGTTTGATTTCACGGATGTGATAGGCTAATGGCGGATGGCGGGGCAAGCCGCGCGGCCGGCGGCGCGCGGCGCATAGCGGTCACCGGCGCGTCCGGCTACCTTGGCCGCCTGCTAATCGCCCGCCTTGAGCGCAGCCCTGCCGTAGAGCGCATCCTAGCGTTAGACATTCGTCCGCCGCGCGAGCCATTCTCGCCCAAAGTCGTCTTTGTTCAATGCGACGTGGCCGCCCCCCTGCGCGATATTTTCGCCGGCCATTCTATCGACGCAGTCGTTCACCTTGCCTTTCGCATCAAGCCCGACCGCAACCGCGCCGCCGCGTATGCCGCCAACATCGGCGGATTGGCGAATGCGCTTGACGCATGCCGCAACGCGAACGTCAGACGCATCCTCTATCTCAGCAGCGCAACGCTTTACGGCGCGCATCCCGACAACCCGCCCTATCTCACCGAAACATCTCCCTTGCGCCCCGTTAGCGGTTTTCAGTACGCCGAAGACAAGATCCAAGCCGAAATTTTGCTTGCCGAGTACGCCGCAAGCCATCCCGAAGTTAGCGTCGCAATCCTGCGAGCATGCCCGATATTAGGAGCAACCGCCGATAATTTTATCGCCGAAAGTTTCACCCGGCGCACGCTGGTAGCCCTCAAAGGCTGCGATCCGCCGCTGCAGTTCCTGCACGAGCGAGACGCCGCCCGCATTATCGCGGACTGCTTGTTCAAAGGCGTTCACGGCATCTACAATGTAGCCGGGCGCGATAGAATCCGCTGGAGCGAAATGGCTGAGCTAGCCGGGCGCAGGCTAATCCGACTGCCCGCCCCGTTGCTCTATCGCATAACCGCCCTCAGCTGGACGCTGCGCCTGCAATCAAACTCGCCCGCATGCGGCTTGGACTTCATCCGCTATCCCTGGCTAGTCAGCGCCCAAAAGCTCGCCGATGAACACGGCATTGTTCCTGAGTACACAGCCCGCGAGGCATGGCAGGCGTTCATATCGGAGCGCGCATCGCGCTAGAATAATCCCGCATCCCGCGCAGCCGCTAATTCTACAAATCTATAAGGAGTACGCACAATGAAAGTCATCATAGACACCGATCCCGGCACAGACGACGTTCTTGCGCTCATAATGGCGCTCAACGCGCCTGATATGGACATACTCGCCCTAACCACCGTGGAGGGCAACGCCACATTGGAGCATACCACCAACAACGCGCTCGCCGTTTTGGAGTATATGAACCGCGCCGAAATCCCCGTCCATTCGGGGGAATCCACGCCGCTCGTGGGCGAATTTTATCACGCCTACAACATACATGGGCCCGCGGGCCTCACCGTCAGCCTGCCCGAACCCAAAACCGCCCTGGCGTCCCGCGACGCCGTTGGCTACATAACCCAAACCGCCCTGGATACGCGCGCCGCCGGCGACGACTTAACGCTAATCGCGCTAGGCCCCCTGACCAACGTCGCCCGCGCCATGCAGCGCGACGCCCGCGTCAAAGACGTCCTTAGCAGCGTCCTCGTTATGGGCGGCACGGGCGACGCGCCCGGCAATGTCACGCTTTACGCAGAGTTCAATATCTGGGACGACCCCCACGCCGCCAATGTAGTCTTTCAATCCGGGCTGCCCGTTACGCTGATAGGGCTGGACATCTGCCGCCAAACCGCCGTCGCCCACGATAATCCCGACTGGTTCGCAGGCGATACCCCCGGCGAGCGGCTTGCCGCCCAAATCCTGACAAACTGGTTTGAAACCGAGCAGGTCGAGCGCCAATTCAACCTGCACGACCCCCTCACCATAGCCGCCGCCTTGCGCCCCGACCTCATAACCACCCGCGCGGCGAATCTCAGCGTTGAGACCGCCGCCGCCGACCGCATCGGCGAAATCACCCACAACTTCACCCCGGATGGCAACGTTAGCCTAGCCGTAGCAGTTGCTAGCGACCAAGCAATGGCGTTTATGCGATCCCTGCTTGCAAGCTAAATCCCGCGCTGCTGACACCTAATCCCCAACCCACTATACTTGCCATCAATCCAAAACCGAATGTTGACGCTGACAACTTAAAACTAGGAGCGTTGATATGCCCATACAAACTATCCCATCCGAACAGGAAGTCCTGTCATACTTCGACGCCCTCAGCAACTGGGGACGCTGGGGAGACGACGACGAACTCGGCACGCTCAATCTGCTCTCGCCCGCCAAAACGCGCCAAGCCGTCGGCCTTGTGCAAGAGGGCGCAACCGTGTCCTGCTCGCGCACGGTCGGCTGGACGCCCGAACCCGACCATATGGCGACGCCGCTGCATTTTATGATTGAAAGCGGCGAGGGCTGGGCGTCAGGCGATAAGGTAACCAATCGCCCCAGCCAAGCCGCCACCGACTTCTTCGGCATGGCGTTTCACGGCTATCACATCACCCACATAGACAGCCTCGCGCACTTCTTTTGGCAGGGCAAAATGTACAATGGCCGCCCGCCGCATCTGGTATCCACCGGGCTTGGCGCGACCGTGGAATCGGTAGAGCTCGCCAAGAACGGCATCATCACGCGCGGTGTCCTTGTGGATGTGCCGATGATACGCGGCGTTGACTGGGTGGAGCGCGGCGAGGGCGTTATGCCCGAAGACATTCTAGCCGCCGAAGAGCGCTGCGGTTTCGCCATAGAAGAGGGCGACGTGCTGCTAGTCCGCACGGGCAACCTGCATCGCCGCAATGTGGAAGGCGCCGTCAACCCGCGCGAGGCCGGCTCCCCCGCTTGCCAAGCCGCCTGCCTGCCGCTCTTTCACGAGCGCGGCATCGCCGTGCTTGGCAGCGACACCGGCAACGACGTTATGCCAAGCCAGTACGCGAGCATGTCCAATCCCATACACCAAGTCGGCATCGTGGCTATGGGGCTATGGATTTTGGACAACCCCAACCTGGAAGACCTCGCCGCCGCCTGCCGCGAGCGCAATCGCTGGGAGTTTATGCTCGCCATAAATCCCCTCAGGCTATTCAACGCCACCGGCTCGCCCGTCAACCCAATCGCCATATTCTAGGTCAAGCAGCCGCGCCGCAAACGGGGCAGTCGCGCATCCCAAAGCGTGATTGCCCCGCCCTGTACAAAGGCTTTTGGGCCGCTTTTCCCTGCCGATGTTGGCGTCCGCTACGCTACGCGCCGCGCGAAATATCACCGCAACGCCCCCATCAGCCGTTGCAGAAACTCCGCCACCTCGCTCACGCCATCCAGCCGGTAGTCGGCGCTATCAATCACCGCCGCCGGCGTTCCCCGCTGCATAACCGCTACGCCTATCCCCGCTATCGCGCCCTCGGCCCTGCGCCGCCTCAGTGTTCGCAAGGCGTCGGCGTCGGTGGTGTCATCCCCCAAAAATATCACGCCCGTCAGTCCCCACTCCCATATCAGCGCATCCAGCGCAACGCCCTTGTTCGCTCCCCCTCTGCGTCTGATTTCAAGAACCTTGTTCCCCCACAGCGCCTCCAGCGTTTGATTGCCCGCCAAAACCCGCGCAACCGCCGACTCAAGCCGCGCTAAAACATCCGCCTCATCCGCAACCATCCGGTAGTGCGCCGTGCCGCTAAATCCCTTATCCTCCCAAACCATTCCCGGCACATCCACCGCAACCCGTATCGCCGCCATCGCTCGCCGTATATCGCCGCTTGCGTCCCCGGCAGCGTCATCCGCTACGCGCAAATCGCGCCCAACGATGCGCTCAGCGCCGTGATTGCCGATATACGCTACGCCCTCTACGCCAACGCGCTCCCGCACATCAGCCGCGGGCCTGCCGGACATCACCGCCGTCAAAGCCAGGCCGCCGACCAGAGTCCTCAGCGCCGCCGCCGCATCGGGATGAACAACCGCATCTCGCGGATCGTCAACCAGCTCCGCCAGCGTGCCGTCAAAATCCAACACAAGCCCGACGTCCTTGCCGCGCAGATCCGTGAGCGCCGCATCCATATGCGCTAGCAGACGCGGCAGTCGTTTGCTGCTATCGCTATCGCTCATTGCCGCGCCGCGCCCTGAGCGTCTTCACGCAAAGTCCTAACCGCGCGCGCAACCAATCCCGCCGCCAAGCGCACTTTGTAGCCGTTATCCCGCAACGGCTCAGCATCCCGCACAGCCAGCCGCCCTATCTCGGCCGCGTCCGCATCCTGCATCCGCATTCCCGCCAGCGCGTCTTCGGCATGGCGGGCACGATGCGGCACGGGCGCGACGCCCCCCAGCGCTATCCGCGCGCACACAATCCTATCGCCGCGCGCGATAACGGCAAGCGCCACGCTCGCCAACGCGAAGTCCATTGCTTGCCGTTCTTTCGCTTTCAGATACACGCTACGCAATCCCGCGGCATGCGCGGGCATGCGAACCCCCGCTACTATCTCGCCCGCTCGCAGCACGTTCTCATATCGCGCATCGATCTCAGGCGGCGCGAAAAAATCCGCCGCCGCCAATACGCGCTCCCCATCCGCCGCCGCCAGTTCAATCTCAGCGCCCAGCGCCGCCAGCGCAACCGCAGTATCAGATGGGTGAACCGCCGGGCATATCGCGCCGCCGAATATCGCGTGGAACTTGTTCAGCCCGCTATGCGCGAAACACTCCGCGCCGCCTTTCTTTCTGCAATCAAACAGCGGGCTGCGATAGTACCAGCAGCGCGGGCGTTGACACAGATTGCCGCCCATCGTTCCCACATTGCGTATCTGCGGCGTGGCCACCGACGTCGCGGCTTGCGCCAGCGCTGCGTAGTTCGCGCGGATATGCGGATGCGCCGCCACTTCCGACAGGGTAGTCATTGACCCTATCCGAGCGCCCTCGTCGCCTATCTCAATTCCCCTCAGGTTAGGGATACTTGCCAGGCTTACCAACCTAGCCGGGCTTATCACGCCCTCTTTCAGCTCGCCAAGCAGATCCGTCCCGCCCGCAATCACCCGCGCCGAACCCGATCCCTCGGCAAGCATCCCGCTCGCATCCGCCGCATCCCGCGCCGCCACAAACTCAAACCCGTTCATCAGCCCTCCCCCTCAGCGCGCGCGGCCAATGCGTCTAGGATCTTGTCCGGCGTCGCCGGCAAGTCCGCTATCGCAACGCCCACGGCATCCCGGATGGCGTTGACAATCGCCGGCGCCACGCCAATGCTAGGCGGCTCGCCCAGCGCCTTAGCCCCGAAAGGGCCTACCGGATCAACCACATCCGCGAACACCACTTGCACAGGCGGATATTCCTGTATCGTGGGGCTTTTGTGTTCCAAGTAGCTAGCGTTTAGCGTAACGCCGCTTTCGGGGTCGGTTAGCATCTGCTCCGACAGCGTGAACCCAAGCATCTGCGAAACGCCGCCCTCTACCTGATTGGCGGCAAGCTGCGGGTTTAGGATGCGCCCCGAATCGTGCGCCGCAACATACCGCGTTACGCGAACTTGCCCCGTCTCAGTATCAACCTCCACCTCGGCGAAATGCGCCCCAAACGAATTAACGATATAGTCCGCGCTGCCCGGCGTTACCCACGCCTCAGCCTGCAGATCCTGGCCCGCCGCCGCCGCTATCTCGCCCAGCGTCAGCAGCGCCGCGCCGTCCTTGAACAACACGCGCTCATCCCGCAATTCCAACGCATCCGCGTCCGCGCCCAATCGCGCCGCCGCCGCGTTCAATATCTTCGCCCTCAGCTCAGTAGCCGCCTTTTGCGCCGCCAGCCCTGTGGAGAAAGTCGCCGTGGATCCCGCCGTGATTGGCGCCTCGGGCGTCTGCGCCGTATCGCCGAAAAGCGCATCAACGTCCTCATACGCAACACCCAACGTCTCAGCCACAATCTGCGCCATCACCGTGGCGCTGCCCTCGCCCACATCCATAAGCCCGGCCGTCAAGCCAACCCGCCCGTCGGGTTTCAGGTTGACCTGCGCCGCCGACCTGCCGCCGGGCCCGCCGCGATAGATGAATATGCCCATGCCCGCGCCGCGCCTGATATGCTCGCCGCGATCTGCGTCCGCCGCCCGCCTTTCCCGCCATCCAAACGCAGCCGCGCCCTTGACTATGCACTCCCGCAGCCCGTTGGACGAAAACGGAATGCCGCCCTCTACCGGCTGCGTGTCCACAATTTGGTTCGCGGGCGTTACTCTTTCGCCCGGCTGTCCCTCAATCCCCACATGGTTCATCAAGCGAAATTCTACCGGATCCATCCCCAGCTCGTCGGCGATATGATCTATCGTTGACTCCAGCGCGAAGTGACCCTGCGGAGCGCCCAGCGCCCGGTACGACCCGCCCGACGGCTGGTTTGTGTAGGCAAGATACCCGTCATACCGCGCATTGGCGCACCTGTACAGATACAACGCGCCCTGTCCCGCCCGCCTGACTACGCCCGGCCCCGACGACAGATACGCGCCCGTGTCCATAAGCGTAGTGGCGTGTATCGCCGTGATGACGCCCGCGTTGGTTACGCCTATCCTCAGCGTGGTCTCAGTGGCGTGACGCTTGCGCCCTGCCACGAACTCTTCTTCGCGCGTGAGTTCCATCTTCACCGGAGCGCCCGCTCGCCGCGCGAGTATCGCCGCGATGACCGCCAGCCGCGTTTCGTCTTTATTCCCGTAGCCCGCTCCCATCGTGGAGCCGATAACCCGCACATTATCGCGCTCAATGCCCAGCGCAAGCGCGAGATTGAGCCGATCGGCATGCACTCCCCGCGACGATTTCCAAACCGTCAGCCTATCGCCCTCCCACATAGCCACCGCCGCGCGCGGCTCCAGCGCGGATCCCGAATGAGCGGGCGTGCTGAACGATCGCTCAAAGACGCGGTCGGCTTGCGCGAACCCCTCATCAACATTGCCGCGCTCCAGCGTCAGCGGCTTGCCGCCCACCAGATTGCCTTCGGGATGCACGCGCGGCGCGTCCGGCCTTAGCGCATCCCGCACAGAAAATACCGCCGGCAGCGCCTCATACTCAACATCTATCAGCGCCAGCGCCTCAGCCGCAATATCATCGTCGTCGGCCGCTACCGCCGCAACCTCGTCGCCCACAAACCGCACTATGCCGTCAAGTATCGCTACATCCGGCGCAATGCGTCCCTCAGGCGCGTCAAACGGCGTCAGAACGGCGCGAACTCCCGGCAGCCGCTCAGCCGCAGTCGTATCTATGCGAACTATCCGCGCGTGAGGATGCGGGCTGCGGAGTATCTTGCCATGCAACATTCCCGGCAGCCGCACGTCCGCCGCGTATTGCGCCTCGCCCGTGAGCTTTTCGGGCAAGTCATATCGCGCGACCGACCTGCCTATCACCGCATCCGCGCTCATCGTTTCGCCGCCGCTTTCACCGAGGCGATGATGCGCCCGTATGCGTTGCATCTGCACAAATTCCCCGACAGCGCATCCCTAACCTGCTCGTCGGTCGGGCTTGGCGTAGCGTCCAACAGCGCCTTTGCGCTCATAACGAAACCCGGCGTACAGAACCCGCACTGGCCGCCGTCGTTATCCAAAAACGCCTGCTGTATCGGATGCAGATTGTCCGCGCCGCCCAATCCCTCTATCGTAGCAACGCTGCGCCCCGCCGCTTGGATTGCCAGCATTTGGCAGGAATACACCGGCATCCCGTCCACCAGAACCGTGCATGCGCCGCACTCGCCCCTGTCGCAGCCGCGCTTCGCGCCCGTGAGCTCCAGCGCATCACGCAGCGCGCGCAACAGCGTCCAGTGATGCCGCGCCTCTATCTCTCGCGCATCCCCGTTCACAATCAGGCTTATTCGCGTACTGAATCCCGTCATATATCCCGCCTTGCCCTTGCCTCGCCTATTGCGCCGTAACGCCGCCGTCTATCACCAGCTCCGAACCCGTCATATACGACGACTCGTCCGACGCCAGGAACAGCGCCCCGTATGCCACGTCGTCCACCGTCCCTATCCTGCCCAGCGGAACCCGCGCCACCGACTCCGCCAGGGATTCGGGCGTCCCGATGTTATCGGCGATCATCTCAGTGTCTATCGGCCCCGGATGTATGGAATTCGCGCGAATGTTGTCCGCCGCGTGCTGAATCGCGGTGTTCTTTGTGAACAGCCGCACGCCGCCTTTGGACGCCGAATAAGCGCCGCCGCGCGGGCTGCCCACCAGCCCCGCCGTGGACGATATGTTGATGATAGAGCCGCCGCCCGCGTCCCGCATCGCCGCAATGGAGTGTTTCGTCCCCAGAAACACGCCTTTCAGGTTAATGTCAATGATGCTGTCCCACTCATCCTCAGATGCGTGTTCAATCGGGATTCGGCTATAAATCGCCGCGTTATTCACCAGCACATCCAGTTTGCCGAAACTCTCCACCGCCCTGCCGATCGCCGCCTGCCAGTCCGCCGCGCTGGTGACATCCAGCCTCACGAACAGCGCCTTGCCGCCCGCCTCGCTTATCTCCGCCTCCACCTGCGCCCCCTCCGCCTCCAGAATATCCCCAATCACCACCGCCGCCCCCTCCTGCGCGAACAGCTTCGCCTCGGTCGCCCCCTGCCCCCTAGCCCCTCCGCTGATTAGCGCAACCTTGCCCTCAAGCCTCATAATCGCCCCCTCTCTCTAACAGCGGTTCAAAACACACCGCCAATTCGTATTCTGCCATCATTATCGCACTTCGCACACAATCCACTCGCGCCCATCTCACCATGCTTGGCTTGATTTTAGCGCTTATCGCGCCTTAACACAAAGCCGCTTGCATCCGTATCGCACATCACTGAATCCGCGGCGCAAATCACCTTAAAATTTCCTGCTAACTAGAACACATCAGGGCGCAATTGTGCGGGGCAACGCGGGTTTGCGTATTGAAAAATACCCTGATAAACTTCTCCCCAACCTAATAAATTAAGGAGAGTGCATTGCGAAGAGGAAGAAATCGCAGGCATCAGCCATCAAGAAGGCGACCACGACTGCTTTACAGCAGAGCAACTGCTGTAGTCATCAACGACAAAAGGGAAGTGTTGCTTGTAAGGCATAACAGACAGACCGAATGGGCATTGCCCGGCGGACGAATAAGAGCGGGGGAAGATCCTGCGGATCGTGTGGTACTTGAGGTAGCGGAAGAGACGGGGATTCTCATCAAACAACCCAAGTTTGTAGGCCGTTACGCGGGTTCTGTATCTTCTCACCAAATTTATTTGGCGCAGGGCGAGGGTGTGCCGCGCCCGGATTACAGCGAAATCCAAGAAGTCGCGTGGTGGGATGGAATCCCATCAATCCGAGTTCAAAGGCACGTCAATGCCATCCTTGCGATTACTCAAAACGAAGCCGAAGAGCTTCGCTCAAATCAACCCAATAGCGATGTGAGTGATAGTTCATCGCTTTCTCAACATCAAGACAACTGATCCGCGCTGTCGTAGCGCCAATCTCAACGCTTTGAACTTTTCGCTCTGTTCAAAGTTCCAGTCCGAGCGTGATAATGAACACTCGAGTAGTAGAGCGTAGCATAGTCCATTACACCAACAAGGAGCGCCGCAAGCGAAACATCCGGCCTGTCACGGGACACAGGGCGCTAATCAGGGCTGCGCGGTCTCACAGCCGCTGGATGGCGCGAAATAGGACGGCGCTTTTACACACAGGGCACGATAACAGCCAACCCTGGGATAGGGCTAAGGCAGCGGGCTATCCGACAGAGCAAGTTAGCGAAAATCTATGGCAATCCTCAGGACGTCGCGGACAGGCTTGGAAAAGCAATTTTAGGTGGCGCTCCGACTGGCGTCTGGGGCAAGCAGCCGTAATCAGTTGGATGAACAGCCCCGGACATCGTAGGAATCTGCTTGACCCCGAAATGAAGCATATCGGCATCGGCGTTGCTCGCAACCGACGCGGCAGCATATACATGACGCAGAATTTCGGCAATGCGTCCTCATTGCCGATCAGAGGGATTGGACAACTAATCGGCTGGGGAATCCTGCTGATAGTCGCCTACTCGCTGTTCGCGGAATGTGCCGGGTAGAACTAACCCGCACCCTAATCGCCGCTTGGCGCCCCGCCCCGCTACCAAAACTTTCGCTGTCCCCAAAGGCTCTTTGCGCCTTTAATTCCCCAATAACATCGCTAGACCTGTCCAATTTCGCGCAAATTTTCCTAATTTCAAAAATTCGCCGTACAAAAGTGTTGACAAACTCCAAGTTTCGTTCTATTGTGTTCTGTAACACATATGTTAGAACACCGCGGAGGTCAACACTATGCGCCGCACAGAGACTCAAACCCACAAGCGCCAACTTCGGATGCCCGGCATTGCCCGCCAAGCGCAGCCGCGCGCGCGAATCATCGCCACCTGCTGCAACATAGCTCCCGGCCAGCCCGTTATCTACAACGGCAAGATCAGCGGCGGCCCCCAGTTCGGCAGCGTCGGCGTCGTGCGCCAAGCCCGCCAGACCAAAGCCGTCGTGGATATGGGCAAGTCCGGCACATGGAACATCCCCTACTACTTTCTGTCCATCCCCGACATTGCCGGCGCCGACACAGGCGCAGACGCCGCATAACGCCAATCGGCAATCTGCAACCGAACACTGCCCGCATCAGACAAAAGCCGCAAGCGCAAAGGACATAAAATGCTCAAAAACATCCTGTCAGCATTCACGCCCGCTACCAACGGCATCACGCCCTCATCTACCGCGCCGCGAGCCGACATCGCCGTCAAGGTCGTGGGCGTCGGCGGCGCGGGCGGCAACGCGGTGGCGCGCATGAGCGACGCCGGCGTCCGCCGCGTCCAAATGCTCGCCCTCAATACCGACGCCCAAGCCCTCGCCCGTCTGCGCGGCATCCCGTCTTACGCCATAGGCGCGCGCGCCGTGAACGGCATGGGATCAGGCGGCCGCCCCGAAGTCGGGCGCAAAGCCGTCAAGGAAAGCCAAGACCATATCGCCGAACTGCTGGACGGCGCGGATATGGTATTCATTACCGCCGGCATGGGCGGCGGCACCGGCACCGGCGCGTCCGCCACCGTCGCCGACATCGCCCGCAAAAAGGGCGCGCTCACCGTGGGCGTGGTTACTCTGCCTTTCTCTTTCGAGGGATCCAAGCGCCGCGAACTAGCCCTGCAAGGCATAAACGCGATCCGCCAGAAAGTCGACACGCTTATCGCCGTAGAGAATGATAGGCTGCTGCCCTCGCTTAAAGGCAAAGTGTCACTCCAAAAGGCGTTTGAATCCGCCGACGAAGTGCTGCGCCAAGGCGTGCGCGGCATATCCGAAATCATCACCGTTCCCGGTATGATTAATGTAGATTTCGCCGATGTGCGCTCGGTTATGAGCGGCGCGGGCGCGGCGTTTATGGCGCACGGCGAGGGCAAGGGCCGCTGGGCAGCAACCGAGGCCGCCCGCAACGCGCTAGCCAATCCGCTCTTTGACGCGCCCCTGCATGGCGCGTCCGGCGTCCTATTCAACATCAGCGGCGGCAAAGACCTTACGCTAGGGCAAGTGCATGAAGTCGCCGAAATCATCCGAAAAGCCGCCAAATCGGACGCCAATGTCATATTCGGCGTAGTCCAAGATCCCCGCCTCAAGCGCCGCGTCAGCATCACCCTAGTCGGCACGGGCATCCGCCCATCCCGCGACGCCACTCCCGCGCGCAGCGAAAGCGAGAGCAAAATATCCCTCACCGACGCCGATTTCGCCGAGCTGCTCGCCAACAAATCCGCCAACACTCTAGCGTCAATCGCAGACGCCAGACTAATCTAAAATTCCCGCCATGACGCGATAAAGGCGCATCCATTCCGACGCGCCCTTATACTTTCATTCCCTAAAACTGACCGCTACCTAACCGGCGATAAAATATGAAGACTGAAAACTAACCGGCGGCAACCGCAACTCTTAATAGACAGGAGGATTTACTCGCCATACCCATCTATCGCTTTGCTCAGCGCCGACCACGACAGCAACGCGCACTTGATCCGCACGGGAAATTCCCGCACAGCCGATAGATTATGCAGATCGCCCGCCATCCGCAACTCCGCCTCCGCAGCGTCGTCCCCCTGCATCATCTTGCGAAACAACTCGGTCAGCGCCGCAGCCTCCGCCGTGGTTTTGCCGCTCACCGCCTCAGTGAGCATAGACCCCGCCGCAAGGTTGATGGAGCATCCCTCGCCTTGCAGCCCTATCCGCGCGATGCGGCGTTGCCCGTCCAGCCTGATTTGCAGGTGTATCTCATCCCCGCAGAACGGGTTAATGGCGTCCCCCACGATGTCCGGCGATTCTATCGCCGCGCTGTTGCGAGGGTTGCGCCGGTGGTCAAGTATCGCGTCCCGGTAAAGCTCATCAAGCCTATCCAGCGCCATTGCCGAAATACCTCAGCGCCTCTTTTAGGGCGTCCACCAGCACATCTATCTCTGCCTCGGTGTTGTAGAGATAGACGCTCGCCCGCGCGGTCGCCGGCACGCCAAGGCTCTGCACCATCGGCATAGCGCAGTGATGCCCCGTCCGTATCGCTATCCCCCGCCTGTCAAGCACGGTTCCCAAGTCGTGCGGGTGTACATCAGGGTGATGGAACGACACTATCCCGCCCTGCTTGCGCGCGTCTTTGGGCCCATACACATCCAGCTCTTCTTCCAATTCCTTGAACGCATCCAGCGCATACGCCGTCAGCGCTATCTCATGCTCGCGCACATTGTCCATTCCCAGCGCTTGCAGGTAATCCACCGCCGCGCCCAGCCCGATTGCGTCCGCGATGTTCGGCGTCCCCGCCTCAAACCGCATCGGCAACTCGTTCCACGATGCGTCCTCATACGATACCGCCAGCACCATCTCGCCGCCCGTCAAGAACGGCCGCATCCGCTCCAGCGTATCCCGCTTGACATACAAGCCGCCGATGCCCGTGGGGCCAAGCATCTTGTGGCCTGAGAACGCCAGAAAATCGCAGTCCAAGTCCTGAACGTCCACCGGCATATGCGGCACGCTTTGAGCGCCGTCAACCAGCACGGCGGCGCCAACCGCGTGCGCCTTTGCCGCCAGCTCCCGCACGGGGTTGATTGTCCCCACCGCGTTGGACGCATGCGAAACCGCCAGCAGCCGCGTCCGCGCGCCGATGATTTCGTCCGCCGCCGCCATATCAAGCGTTTGGTCATCCGCCAGCGGCAGCACGCGCACTTTGGCGTCTTTTCGCGCCGCGACCTGCTGCCACGGCACTAGGTTGCTGTGATGCTCCAGCGCGGTCACCACTATCTCGTCGCCCGCGCGAATGTTATCCTCGGCCCAAGAATGGGCGACGAGATTTATGCCTTCAGTGGTGTTGCGCGTCCATATCAGGCAGTCCGCGCTTTCGGCGTTCACGAAGTCGGCGACTTTCTGCCGCGCCTCTTCGTACTTCTGCGTGGATTCCATACTGAGAGCGTGAACCCCGCGATGAACATTCGCGTTGTAGCCCTCATAGTAGTCCACCAGCGCCTGTATCACCTGGCGCGGCTTTTGCGTGGTCGCCGCCGAATCCAGCCACACCAGCGGCATCCCGTCGTACACCTTTTTGGCGAGTACGGGAAAGTCCTGTCTTATCCTGCTCACATCTAGCATCTTGACTGCGTCCTGACCCCTTTCGGGCTAAACATCAACCTCAATCGCCTCGCCCTCTACGCGCACCGCGAAGGTGTCCACCGGCACTACCGCCGGCAGTTCCGTCGCCGAGCCGTCCCGCACGTCGAATCGCGCGCCGTGGCGCGGGCACTCTATCTCGCACCCGTCCAGCTCGCCCTGGTCAAGCGACGCGCCGTCGTGCGTGCAAAGGTCGTCTATCGCGTACAGCGAGCCGCCCACATTGCACACCGCAACCGCGCGGTCGCATATCTCAAACACCTTGGAAGTCCCCGGAGGAACATCCCCGACGTTCGCTACTTTCTGAAATGCCATATCTGCCCTCCCAGTAGATATAGTGAGATGTAGTGTTTCGCTTTTGCGATTTTGTGTGGTTATCTTTGCCTATACCGCCGTCTGCAGTACGATGGGCAGCCTTTCCCTTGCGCCGTTTCGCTCTCCGCCGCCGGGGTTGTCCGGGATTATCGGCGTGCGGTTCGCCAGATCCGCTATCGTGGTGGAATCCAGTATCCCGAACACGGCCTCCGCCACCGTGCGCCACACTTCTTGCTGGGCGCAACAGCGCGAGTGGATGCAAATCGTGTTGTCGGCGAGACACGCCACCGGCGTTTCGCTGCCGCCCAAACAAGCCAGCACCGCGCTCAGCCTTATCTCGGACGGCGCTTTGGCGAGGAAATGCCCGCCATGCGGCCCCCGCTGGCTGCCCGTGAACCCGCTCTTGTTTAGCGCATGCAGCACCTGCGCCAGATACTGCTCAGGTATCACCGTGCGCCGCGCGATTTCGCTCGCCCGGACAGGCCCCTCTGCGCCGTTCAGCGCCAAGTCCACCAGCGCCCTTACGCCGTAATCTACTTTTATCGGAATGTACATCAGCCCTCCTCCTAACTAGCCCCCCTCCGTTCTCGCGTCAGCGGCTATTCGGTTGAGACAACTTCCATTCCATTGTCGCCAAGCGCCGAGTTCAGCGCATGCCACGACAGCGTGGCGCACTTTATTCGCGCCGGATAGCGCGATACGCCCGCCAGCAGTTCGGCATCCCCCAGCATATCGGCGTCAAAATCCTCTTGCGTTATCATGCTGTGAAATTCGTCAAACACCTTGCCCGCGTCATCTAGCGACAACCCCTTCAAAGTCTCTGTCATCATAGAGGCGGACGCCTTTGATATGGCGCATCCTACCCCCTGAAAGCCCACATCCTCTATCACATTCCCCGCTACCGTCAGATACACCGTCACCTGATCCCCGCACAGCGGATTGAACCCCTCGGCTTGCCTATTCGCCCCATCCGGCTTTCGGAAATTCCTAGGCCGGCGGTTGTGATCCATCACAACTTCCTGATACAGATCCTGTAGGTCATGCATCCAAATTCACCCTTGCTCTTTTAGCGCCAACAGCCGCGCTTTTGACTACCGAATTAAAACTCGAACTTGTAACTCGGCAGCGAATCCAGGAACAGCCCCTCAAGGTAGTTCCTCAGCGGCTCATCCTGCACGGTGTCTATGATTTCGCTTGCGAACCCGTAGATGAGCAGACGGCTTGCCGTCTCCAAATCTATCCCCCGGCTCCGCATATAGAACACGGTGTCTTGGTCAATGTTCCCCGCCGTGGCGCCGTGTCCGCACTTCACATCGTCCGCCCAGATGTAGAGCGAGGGTTTGCTGTCAACCTCGGCGTCCGGGGACAGCACAAGGTTTTTATCTTCCTGATGCGAATCCGTCTTAATCGCGCCCGGCTGCACATACACCGTCCCGCCGAACACCGCCCGCGACCGCCCGTCAAGTATGCCCTTGTAGTACAGGCGGCTGGTGGCATGCGGCTTTTCGTGGTTGATGTTGATGTAGTTGTCCATATGCTGGCTGCCCGAAGTGAAGTACAGCCCTTTCAAATCGCAGGCGCTCTCGGCCCCGTCAAGGCTGGTGTACAGGTCAAACCTGCCCAGCCCGACCTGCCGCTCGAACACCTTGGAATTATACGCGCTGCCCGCCGCCTGCCGCACTCTCGCCACGCCGATATGATACGCGCTTTCGCTATCGTTGAGCAGACGGCAATGCTCCAGCGTCGCGCCCTCTTCCAGCGCGATTTCGGTAACCGCGTTGGTAAAGCCCTGATGCCCGTCAACGCCCACATACGACTCCACCAGCGTAGCGCTGCTGTCCCGCCCCGCCACGACCAGCGCGCGCGGGTGAGATACCGCCGCATCAGGCGCGCCGCCAGCCACGAAAACCAGATGCAGCGGCGCATCGATCTGCGCCCCCTCCGCTACCCGCACAACCGGCCCGTCGCTCACAAACGCGGTATTCAGCGCGATAAACCCGTCTTCGTTCACATCCGCATGCTTGCCCAGATGCGCCGCCAGCGTCGCGTCGTCCGTGCGCGCCGCATCCGCCAGCCGCGCCACGCTCACGCCATCCGCGCCCGACGGCAGCGACGACAGCTCCGCCGAATACCGCCCGTCCACAAACACCATCCGCGCGCAGCCATCCGACGCCGGCGCAAGCCGCTCCAGCTCATGCGCGCTCACGCCATCCGCTGCCAACGCCGGCGCAAGCCCCAGCTCAGCCCGCGCTATCGGCGCGACATTCGTGTACTTATACGGCTCATTCCCTCGCCTCGCCGTTGGCAGCCCCACATCTTGGAACCGCTCCCAAGCCGCCGCCCGCGCCGCCCGCAGCCACGCCGGTTGCCCGCCGCCATTCAGCGCCGCAAAGTCCGCCGCGTATCGCTCATATCGCGTAAGTGTAGTTGTCATATCCGCCTTAGTCGTATGTTTTGGATTTCGTTATGGGTTACAAATTCCGCAGGGTTGAACTTTACGGCCCGTAGATGACAGCGCATCTTCCTTGGTATTGAACCACGCCCACTTGTCAGGACGCCCGCCCGCAAATTTCTTAGGAGAATTGCAGATGTCCTTATGAAGTCGAACCCCCGCCGAGTCAAGGTTAAGCCAATACCCGCCTTTGCTTTGAATAGCAACTTCACTCTTCGGAACTGGCACCGGCCGCCTAGTCTGCACATTCCCGCTCATCTTTCCCGTCGGTAGCTTTGGATTTATCAGAGCCGGCCTACGGTCGGGAGCAAGGTTAGTTCTTAATCCTGCGCGTATGGATTCCACGCGCCGCTTGTTGTCCGGTTCATTGATGCGCCCCAGCAATTCGGCGATGTCCGTCAAACGACTTTCTGCGTATTCCTGTGGCAAGTCCCCTGTGCTAGGATGCGCCGTTCTATTTCGCGCATCCACTATCACATACATTAGGTTGAGTGCCGCGCGGTCGTAGTTAAAGGTTAGGTTAAAGACCACACGCCAATTGTGTCTAACGATATGCGGCATATCATTGAAGTCAATCGCACCCTCAACGCTTTCGCCGCCCCTTATTCGCTGCCAAAAATTCGACCGCGAATTATCGTTCAATGACTCCGCTATCAGAGATTCCGCCCTCTTGCCACGCACACGCCTCAAGTGTCTGACGATGAACGAGCGCATAGCATCTCTGTAAATGTCAGTCGCTTTTATGAGAGCGTCTTTGCATGGCCTGCTAATGGGCGTAGTCATATAATTCAAGCCCTCGCGCGTTCAATCATCTTAGCGCCACCCTACGCAACCCCCTCCCGCAGCCACTCATACCCCTTCTCCTCCAACTCCAGCGCCAGCTCCCTCCCGCCCGACCGCGCGATGTTCCCGTCCACCAGCACATGCACATAGTCCGGCGTGATGTAGTTCAGGATCCGCTGGTAGTGCGTCACCATCACGATTGCCCGCTCCGCCGAGCGGAACTGGTTCACGCCTTGCGACACTATCCGCAGCGCGTCTATGTCCAGCCCCGAATCCGTCTCGTCCAGCAGCGCCAGCGTCGGCTCCAGCAGCGCCAGCTGCAGTATCTCATTGCGCTTTTTCTCGCCGCCGCTGAACCCCTCATTCACCGAGCGCTGAACCAAGTCCGCCTCTATCTCAACCACCCGCATCTTCTCTTCCAGCATCCGGTCAAACTCGCGCACGCGCAACTCGCGCTCGCCCTTGTGCTGCCGTATGGCGTCCACCGACGACTTCAGAAACTGCCACGACCGCACGCCCGGCAGCTCCACCGGATACTGGAACGCCAGGAACACGCCCTCGCGCGCCCGCGTTTCGGGGTCCATCTCAAACAGATCCTGCCCCTTGTACAGCGCCTCGCCGCCCGTAATCGTGTACTCCGGCCTGCCCGCCAGCACATTCGCCAGCGTGCTTTTGCCCGACCCGTTCGGCCCCATTATCGCGTGAACTTCGCCGAGATTCACCTTCAGGCTAATGCCCTTCAGTATCTCAGTGTCATCGACCGAAACCCGGAGGTCGTTAACCTCCAGCAAAGCCGCGTTGTTCCTGCCATTCGTTGCTTGTGTCATCCTATATCTGATTGCCCCTCTGAATTCGCCGCTTGCCGGCGATCAGCCTTATCCGCCAACAAAGTGGCGTAGCGGCTGAAAGCCGATTGCCGACCGCTTGATAATCGCCCCGCCTTATCCCACAGTCCCTTCCAAGTTCACCCTCAGCAGCTGCGACGCCTCCGCCGCGAACTCAAAAGGCAGCTCTTTGAATATCCCGCGGCAAAAGCCGTTGATTATCATATAGTTCGCCTCTTCCAGCCCAATCCCGCGCTGCTGCAGGTAGAAAAGCTGGCTGTCGTCCACCTTGGAAGTGGTCGCCTCATGCCCCATCTGCGCCGTGGGATTTCGCACCTCTATGTACGGAACGGTATGCGCGCCGCACTTGTCCCCGATGAGCAGCGAATCGCACTGCGTAAAATTGCGCGCGTTTCGCGCCGAGGGCATTATCTTCACCTGCCCCCGGTAAGTGTTCTGCGCCTGCCCCGCCGATATGCCCTTGGCGATAATCGTGCTTTTGGTGTTCTTGCCGATGTGTATCATCTTCGTGCCGGTGTCCGCCTGCTGATGATTGTTAACCAGCGCCACCGAGTAGAACTCGCCCACCGAGTTATCGCCCTGCAATATCACGCTCGGATATTTCCAGGTTATCGCCGAACCCGTCTCCACCTGCGTCCACGAAATCTTGGCGTTGCGCCCGCGCGCCGCGCCCCGCTTGGTCACGAAGTTGTACACGCCGCCAACCCCGTCCTTGTCCCCCGGATACCAGTTTTGCAGCGTGGAATACTTTATCTCGGCGTCGTCAAGCGCCACCAGTTCCACGACCGCCGCATGCAGCTGGTGCGTCTTACGCATCGGCGCCGTGCAACCCTCAAGGTAGCTCACGTAGCTCCCCTTGTCCGCGATAATCAGCGTGCGCTCAAACTGGCCCGTGTCCAGTTCGTTGATGCGGAAGTATGTCATCAGTTCAATCGGGCAGCGCACGCCCGGCGGAACGTACACAAACGACCCGTCGCTGAACACCGCCGAATTCAGCGCCGCGTAGAAGTTGTCCGAGTGCGGCACGACCGATCCCAGATACTTTTGCACAATGTCCGGATGCGTCTTAACCGCCTCGCTAACCGAGCAGAAGATAACGCCGGCGTCCTCCAGCATCTTGCGATAGGTCGTCGCCACAGACGCGCTGTCCAACACCGCGTCCACCGCCACGCCCGTCAGCCTCTTCTGCTCCTCCAGCGGTATGCCTAGCTTATCAAACGCCTCCCGTATCTCAGGGTCGACCTCATCCAAGCTCTGCGGCGCGTCCGCCTGCGACTTTGGCGCGGCGTAGTAGATGATGTCCTGGAAATCTATCGGCGGATACTCCACGTTCGCCCAAGTCGGCTCTTCATAGCCAAGCGTGAGCCAGTGCTTGTACGCCCGCAGGCGCCACTCCAGCATCCACTCCGGCTCGCCCTTCTTGCGCGAAATCAGCCGCACAATATCCTCGCTCAGCCCACGCGGCGCTATGTCCGACTCAATATCGAACTCAAACCCCCACTTGTACCCCTGATCCTCAACGCCCGTCTCGCGCGAAATGACCGTCTGCGTGGTCATAATCCCTCCATCACTCGCTTTGTTGATTAAATTAGTCAACAATACATTCAATATAACAATATCCGCTTGCTGCGGTCAATACTTTCCCAACTCGCCAAATTTCCCGTCAAATGGCAACTAATCCCGCCCTCGCTATCTTATGCAATCCCTTGACGCTTGACCGATAATAGGCAGCGGATATGCCTAAATACCGCCCACGCCTGAACGCCAACGGCTAGTTGTGTTAAAATACAATCAACTCGCTAACGGGAGGCGCGATTATGACCAGCCTGATTGAACGTGAAAGCCCGCAAATCCAACTGCCAACGATGCTAGTCGCATTCGCCGGCTGGCCCGACGCCGCCGAGGCCGCTACCCGCGCAATGCGCTTTCTAGTCCGCAAACTGCCCGCCCGAAAATTCGCCGAAATCGATCCCGAAGAGTTCTACGACTTCACCCACGTCCGCCCTCATTCCCGCATAAACCGCAACGGCGAGCGCATCATCCGCTGGCCGCGCAACGACTTTTTCTACTACGCCGACCGCGATCCCTCGCGCTCGCTGCTGATGTTCATCGGCACAGAGCCCAATCTTAAATGGCGAACCTATTCCCGCATCCTAACCGGCGTGGCGCAGCGCCACCAAGTCGGCCTAGTGGTATCGCTCGGCGCGCTGCTGGACGCCGTCCCCCACACCAGAGATCCCCGCGTAACCGGCAGGGCGAGCTCCGCCGAACTCACCCAGAAAGCCGAGTGGCTGGGCATCAAAAACTCCGGCTACCAAGGGCCGACGGGCATACACACCGCGTTCACCGAGGCATGCGACCAATCCCATATCGCACACGCCGGCATCTGGGGACACTGCCCCCACTATGTCAACACCGCGCCCGACCCAAGAGTCAGCCACGCGCTGCTCACGCGCCTCCGCAGCCTCATAGACATTGACGTTGACTTGGAAGAACTCGCCATAGCGGGCGAAGTTCATCAAGAAGAAGTCAACAAGATTATCGAAAAGCAGCCCGACGTCAGCAACTACGTCCGCCGCCTAGAAAGGCGCTACGACGAAGCCCACACCGTCACCGAAGAAATCCCCGATCCCGAAGCGATGGTGCGCGAGTTGGAAAACTTCCTCAAAAGCCAGCAGCCCGGCAGCGATCCCGCCGACAGCTGATTGCTGACGCCTAACGGCCGGGAGCATCGGGGAAAGCGCGTGATTGGCAACTGAGTATCGGCTAAGCCTAGCCTCTACTCGGCGATCCAAACCCGCGCCCAGTGCGAATACTCCAGCCCCGCGAAGTTCGGCTCAAACCCCGCAACCCTAGGCCAGCGCGCCCACAGCGAAATCGCCGCTGCAGGCATAAACCGATACCCGCGCTCCAGCGCCAGCCGCTGCGCCTCCCGCGCCAGCTCGGCGCGAATATCCCCGTAGTACTCTTGCGCCTGCGCCTCTATCAGCGCATCCAGCCGGGCGTCCGAATGGCCAGTAGTGTTCCATGCCCCGTTGCTGTGCAGCGCCGCCAGCAGATACCCGTTGGGCGACGCCACCGGCGCGGTCGGCCCCGCGAACATAGCGTATCGCCCGCCAAGCCACACCTCCTCCCCAAATCGCCGCCGGTTCACCACATCCAGCTCCGGCGCGAACCCCGCCGCCCGCATCTCGTCCGCGATCCGCTCCGCGTGCCGCATATACGGCTGATCGAATTCCCCCACGCTGATAGTCACCGGCAACGGCAACGTAGCGCCCACTTCGACCAGCAGCTGCGTCGCCCTTGCCGGATTCCCGAAATACCCGCGCAGCTCATCATCCGGCAGCCGCCAGTCCGCGCGCGCAAGCGGCGTCCCCTGCGCCACGCGCGCCGCGCCCGCCCAGATGTCCGCTATCGCCCGCCAGGGCCGCATCGCCAGCATCGCCGCCCGCCGAACCCGTACGTCGTCAAACGGCGGCTGAGTGGTCTTGAACGCTACTTCCAACCCACGCCCGGAATCCGCGTATTCCAAGACCGCCGCGCCCGGCTGCTGCGCCTGAAAGTCTTCCCACTCGCGCGGCGCAAGCCTAAGCGCATCCACGCTGCCCACCCGAAACGCCGCATACGCCGTATCCCCGTCCGCAATCAGGTGGATACGCAACCCGTCAAGGTAAGGCGTTCCCTGCTCAAAATACGCCGCGTTGCGCTCAAAAATGTGCGCCGCGTCCGGGCGGCTTTCGACCAGTGTCCACGCCCCCGACCCGATGGTAGGCCCATCGCGCAAATCGCCGCTAACCGCAACCGCCTCCCGCGCCACTATCTTGGAGTGGCCATGCGCCAGCGCCCCCAAGAAATCCGCGTCCGCCGCCTTAATCTTGATACGCAACATATCGTCCGCGGGCGCCTCCACCGCCTCTATCATATGCAGCAGCGGCGCATTCGGCGCGCCCCCTTCCCGCTGCCGCGCGTAGCTAAACGCAATGTCGTCCGCCACAAGCCGCCGCCCGTTCACCGGCGCTATGTCCTGCCACAAGACATTATCCCGCAATCTAAACTCAAAGGTTGTGGGATCAACCATAGTCCATTCGGCGCACACCTCGCACTCCACCGCGCGGCTTGGCAGTACGACATCAGCGCCGCTCTTATAGCGCATCAGCCGGCTGTACGCAATGCCCGGCCCCCAAGCCGACAGCGCTGCCGACACATCCTGATGCACATCCTGGTGGCGTATGTTCTGCTTGCTCACAAGGTTAAGCGTCCCGCCGTATCGCGGGGCGTCCGGCGCGCCCGCCGTCGGCGCGGGCAGCGGCGATGCGGCGATAGTCGGCTCGGCAGTGGGCAATGGCGGCGATGTTGGCGCAATGGCGGATTGCTGCGTCGCTGACGCCACCGTCGGGCTGGGCGCAGTGGTGGACAATGGTATAGTCGGCGCGGACGTGGGCAGAGGCGGCGCGGTTGGCGAAATAGCAGGATGCGACGTCACAGTCGCAATAGCGGGCGCCGGGCTGGCCGGCGCGAGCGGCGCATCGCCCTCATCCGAGCATGCGACGGCCGCCGCCGCGATTGCCGCAAGCGCCAGTATAACCATGAAAGAATGGATGATAGGAATAGGACGCCGATGATGGGATAATCTCAACGGGGGCGCAACCTCAGAGCGGTTTCTTGGTATAATAGCGCCGTCAACACTATCACATATTCACCGGCGGGGTTAAGATGCTTATAGACTGCCATGTTCACCTGGACGGATACGGCGACGAAGAAATCGGCGAGGTTCTGGCGCGCGGGCGCGGCGCGGGCGTGGCATTCGTCATATCCGCCGGCACAACGCTGCCCTCGTCGGAGCGCGTGGTAGCGCTTTCACTCCGGCACGCCGACCTGTTCGCGGGCGTGGGCATACATCCGATGGACATCCGCCAGCCTTTCACCGATGCGACCTATGCCCATCTCAGGCAGCTTGCCGCCGAAAACGAAAAGGTAATCGTGGTCAGTGAAATTGGCTTGGACTTTATGGAGGGCGCGCCCGACCGCGCTATCCAATACGCCGCATTCCGCGAGCAGATACGCCTGGCGCGCGATCTCGGCTACCCCATCGTGTTCCACAGCCGCGAGTCGCACGACGAGGCGTTTCGCCTGCTGCGCGAAGAGCGCGCCTACGAAGTGGGCGGCGTGATGCACTACTTCCAAGGCGACCTGGACACCGCCAAGCGCGCCATAGATCTCGGCTTTCACATATCGCTCGCCCGACCGTTGCTGCGCTATCCCTACCTGCAAGAGGTAGCCGCCGCGCTGCCCCTAGCCAACGTTGTCTTGGAAACCGACGCCGCGCCCCAGCCGTTCAAGGCAAAGCGCGAAAACTGGACTGAGCCGCGCCACACCCGCGTCATCGCCGAGAAGTTGGCGGAGTTGCAAGACAAGCCCGTCGCCGAGATTGAGGCGGCCACATCCCGCAACATCCGCGGCATCCTGGGCGGCAACTGGGATGTAGTCCGCAAGTACGCGCCCGTTGACGAGGCGCAATGAACGCGCTATCGCAATCGCGCAATCGCAACGAGAAACGCATCACTGCGCGGTGTTCTCCGCTACTAGGATGATGAGGAAGAAGTACGAGCCGCCCACGCCCGCAAGCCAAGCCAGTATCGCGCAGATTAGCGCCCGTATCCAGTCATACCCCTGCGTTTCGCGGACGGCGACCCAGAGCGCGGGGAACAGCCACAGCAGCGATAGCGAAAGGAAATAGACGCCCACGACGGGTATGCCCGCGAACACCGCGAATACGCCCGGCGCGAATGTCAGCCCCGTACTCCTGAGCAGCTGCCGAAAGCCCGCGCTGCCGCCCAGCAGTTTCGTCCCCACGATGTACGCGATCCCCGCGCATATGAACCAGCCCATCATCCGCGTTTGCGCCGCGAGCAGAATGATCATAGGCGGCGGCGTATCCCTCAGCGGGATGACCGTCTGCCCCTGCAGCCCCAGCCCAAGCGCAATGCCGGACAGCGCCACAATGCCCAGCGCGTAAAACACCTCTCGCGGCTCGTCCGTCAGCTGCCTGTACAGCGAGCCTTGCAGCAGCGCCGCTCCAATCGCCCTGCTAAGCAATGCCTAAACCTCCATTTCTTGCCGCGCGCCGCAAGCCCATTCGCCAATACGATGCGCGTTTTCGCTAGTTAGTGTATAATGCCGCATACACGGGCATACCACTATTATAACCTTAAACTTATGAACGCAACCAACTTTCACCAACTCTACATCTTCCACAAGGTCGCCAGCCACAAGAGTTTCTCTAAGGCGGCGCAGGAACTCGCCATAAGCCAGCCTGCGGTCTCCATACAGGTGCGCGATCTTGAAAACACGCTCGGCAGCTCGCTGCTCCACCGCTTGCGGCGCGGGCTAAAGCTCACCGAGACCGGCCAGGCGGTGTTCAGCTACACGCAGCGCATATTCGCGCTCGCCGACGAGATGCACCGCGTCGTGCAGGACATACAAGGGCTTGAAGTCGGCACGCTCACCATCGGATCGTCCACCACGCCCGGCGAGTACATCCTGCCCTGGGTAATCGGCAAATTCCGCCAGCGACATCCCGGCATACAGGTTTCGCTAACCATATCCAACACGCAGACCGTCATTGACCGCATACACGCCCACGAACTTGACTTGGGGATGGCGGGATCGCCCATAAGCCTGAAAGGGCTGGCGTCATTCCCGTATGTGAACGACGACATAGTCGTCATAGCCGCGCCCAACCACCCGGCGGCGCAGCCCGACGAGATAGACATCAGCGATCTGCAATCCCACGATTTCATTATGCGCGAGCAAGGATCGGCAACGAGGCAAACCGCCGAGGATTATCTCAAAGAACACGGCATATCGCCAAACGTTACGATGGAGTTGGGCAGCAATGAGGCTATCAAGCGCGCGGTGGCGACCGGCGCGGGCTTGGGCTTAGTGTCGGCGCTCGCGGTTACGCCAGACGCCGCCGCCGGGTTCATCAAGATGCTGAATGTGAACCGCTGGGACTGCCATCGCCCGCTCTCGGTGTTCTACCGCGATGACAAACACCTATCCGCCGCCCAGCGCGCCTTCCTGCATTTTCTCCAATCCGACAAGTCCACATTCGGCTTTGACACGCTCGCGCCACCCGAACCGCAGCCCGCGCTATAATTATCGGCGCGCCGAACATAGCCAATCCAAACCGCCAATCCAAACTGAGCTGAGCTAACTGAGCTGAGGTAAGAAACAAGATGCTATTGCCCCCCAACTCAAACCTCGCCCTGAAAGAGTGGGCGGTAGCCATCAAAGCGCTCTCTGAGGGCAAGCAGATCCTCATCCTGCGTAAGGGCGGCATTGACAGGTCGGACAAAGAATTTCGCGTTGTTCACCCTGAATTCCTGCTCTATCCCACCTACGAGCATCAGAAAGCGGACTTGGTCAAGCCCGCCAATCACGCCGACCTCCAGCATACGCTTGACGACGACGACATCCCCGGCCTGGTCACGCTGGGTTGCTGGTGCGCGGTCACCGACAAGTTCCAAGTGAGCGACCAGGCCGCGCTCGACCGCCTATCCCAGCGCCACATCTGGACGGCCGACTACGCCAACAAGCGCCTGCATTGGCGGCCCAAGCAGCCGCTCACAATCGCCCTGTTGCGCGTGTACAGGATGCAGCAGCCGCAAGCGCTGCCCGTGTTGCCGGAGTACGGCGGCTGCAAATCGTGGGTTGAGCTGGAGCAGGACATCCCGCTCGGCAACCTAACCCCCGCGCTCGCCGACGCCGAGTATGAGGCGCAGGCGGCGGCAATCCGCGAGGCGCTGCAAGCGCAGCCAACGCCCGCCTAGCGCGCGCCCAAGACGCGCTAACGCTTTGTTAGGCATTGCCGCCAATCCAAACGAATCCTAATCGCATAAACACACAACTTGAACCAAAGGCAGCCGCAATTGAAATACAGACAACTTGGCAATACCGACCTGACCGTATCCGAAGTGGGCTTTGGCGTGTGGACTGTGGCGACCAACTGGTGGGGCAAAATAGAAGAGCCGCAGGGCATAGGCCTATTGCGCCGCGCGTTTGACCTGGGCGTCAACTTCTTCGACACCGGCGATACCTACGGCGAGGGCTACGGCGAAGAGATACTGGCGAAAGCGCTCAAGCGGCAGCGCCACGAAATCGTCATAGGCACGAAGTTCGGCTACGACTTCTACGCGCACGTCGTCCGCGAGGGACACCGCGAGCGCCCGCAGAAGTGGACGCCCGGCTTTGTGCGCTACGCCTGCGAACAAAGCTTGCGCCGCCTCGACACCGACTACATCGACCTATACCAGCTCCACAACCCCAAGATGGACGCCATAGAGAGCGATGAGCTCTTTGACACGCTGGACGACCTGGTCCGGGAGGGCAAGATACTGCGCTACGGCTTTGCGATTGGGCCCGACATCGGCTGGGAAGAAGAGGGCTTTGCGGCGATGGAATACCGCGACGCCCAAGAGATGCAGATAATATACAGCATCCTAGAGCAGCAGCCCGCGCGCGAATGGTTCCCGATGGCGGAGCGAAAGCGAACCGGCCTTGTAACCAGAGTGCCGCATGCCTCCGGGATGCTGGACGGCACATACACGAAAGACACCGTGTTTGACGCCAGCGACCACCGCAGCCACCGGCGCCAAGAGTGGCTCAGCGCGTCTCTCGCCAAGATAGCCCACCTGGACTTCCTCACAGACAATCTGGACGCCACTATCGGGCAGATAGCCATCAAGTTCGCCCTATCCGGCGGCATGGTGGCGTCCGTGCTGCCCAACATCACCAACGCGCCGCAGCTGGAGGAATTCGCCGCCGCGTCCGATACTGAGGACATCCCCCAGGAATTCGTTGACCGCTGCTTGGAACTCTACGACGAGAACTTCCACGCGGACGCCGCGCCCGAACCCGTCGCCGACTAGCGCCTGCGCCTGCCGTTTGCCTCCACTATGCGCCGCATCTCGCCCTCTATCAGGCTGAAGTCCCGCTGCGGTATCAGATGCAGCGTGTCAAAGAACGCCAGCGGCCACAGCTCAGGCAGCCAGCGCTTGAGATAGTCCATTCGCGGCGCGAGTATCATAGCGTCAATGTAGTCCTCTTCGTTCAGCAGAATATCGGGCTTGATACGCACCCGAAACGGGTAGCCGCCGCCGCGCCTTTTGCCGCCCGCGCCCGAATTGCGGTCCTCAAAGAATTCGGATGTGACGCTCACGGTTCCCGTCCACTTGCGGAGTTGCCGCACATACAGCAGCATCCGGTCGTTGGGCTGCATCCGCTGCGCCCGCCGCCGATACTTGCTCCCCATCCCGTACATCCGAAACCCTTTGTCCTTGATGGTCTCATACTCCTCAAGCGTCGCCGAAACCATCCAGTAGTTCTTTCCCATTAGCGCTTGACTCCTGCATTAACGCGGGCTATCCTGTCCGCTGCCTATATTCTACCACGCCCAGCCGCCGCAATCGCGCTATTCCGGCGCATCCGCGCGGCGACGGATAGCGGCCTGCGCCAAAATTATGTTGACGGCGCTTATGCCGCCTGCTATTCTAATCACTTATGATACAGCGTATCAATATCATCGCATATCAAAAAACGCCACATGGAGGCATCAATTGATCGAATCACTGACACATCCCGTAAGGGCGGCGGCGCTGGCCGTTCTGCTTGCTATTGCGTTGCTGCTGGCGGCTTGCCAGTCTAGCGCGCCCGCCGCGCCGCCGCCCGCCCAAGAGGCTCCGCCCGCCGCCGCGCCGGTTGCCGCGCCCACCGCGCCCGCGCCCGCAATGCCCGCCGCGCCTATGCAAGCCGCCCCGGCAGCGCAAGCCGCCCCCGCTATGCCCGCGATGCAGCCCGTCGCGCCCTCAGCGCCCGCTCAGCCGTCGGCGTCCGCGCCAAGCGCGAGAGCCGCCGCGCCCGCGCCCGCGCCGGACAACCGCCCCACTATGACCGTGGGCGGCATATGGCTGGACAACGGGCTTGACCCAGCGCTAGGCGCATGGGTCGGCTTGCAGATGGGCATGTCGGAGACGCTGTTCCGCCTATCCGAAGACAGCCTGTCCCCTCAGCCCTGGCTCGCCACGCAAGCCATTCCGGTCAACCCGCTGACCTGGCAAATTGACATACGCCCCGGCGTCCGCTTTCACAACGGCGCGCCGATGGACGCCGCCGCCGTCAAAGCCTCGCTGGAGCGCATTACCGAGATGTCTGACGCCGCCGCCGGCATGCTGATGGTAGATGCCATAGGCGTGCTGGACGAGGATACTATCGTCATAACCACCACTGAGCCGCGCCCCATTCTGCCGGGCTTGCTTACCACTCCCATATTCGGCATTGTGGACGCCGCCGCCGCCGAGCGCATGGGCGACGCCTTTGACAACGCTCCCGTGCTGACTGGCCCCTATATGCCCACCGAATTCGTTCTCAATGAGCGCGTGGTAACCGTCGCCAACGACTACTACTGGGGCGGGACGCCGCCGCTCGCGGGCATTGAGATAATCGCCATAGGGGACACCAAGAGCCGCGAACTCGCGCTGCAAGCGGGCGACATAGATTTGGCAATGAACATATCTCCGGAATGGGCGACTTCCATCGCGCCCGACGCGGCGTATCGCGGCAGCTCGTCGGCTGTGGGCGCGAATGTGGTGATGTGGTGGGTGAACCACGAAAGCGGGCCTATGTCGGATCCGGCAATTCGCCAAGCGGCGGCTATGGCGATTGACCGCGCGGGCATCGCCGAAGTCATCGCCCCCGCGGGTTCGGGCGCATACGCCTCTTACCTGTTGCCCTCCGCCGCAGTGCCGCAGTGCGACGCGCCCGGCGCGCAAGCATACGACCCCGACGGCGCGCGCGCGCTGCTCGCCCAAGCGGGCTACGTCGACTCCGACGGCGACGGCGTCATAGAAAAGGACGGCGCGCCCGTGCAAATCGTTATCGGCGCGTATCCCCAACGCCCGCAGCTGCCCGTTATGGCGGAAATCGCCCAAGCGATGCTCGCCGAAGTGGGCATCGGCGTGGAAGTCAACATAACCGAATGGTCAGTGGTCAAAGAGCCGAGCTGGGATATGTTCGGCTGGTACAGCGACGCGAGTTCCACCGGCGATCCGCACTGGAACATCCAGAAGTTCTTCGGCGAGTCGTCGCTAGGGACGGGCGGCAACGCCAACTTTGGCAGATACGCCAACGATGACCTGTACAGCCTGCTTGCGGATATGGGCGCGGAGGCGCAGCCCGACCGCCGCTACGCGCTCGCATGCGACGCGCTGGGGCTGATAGGCGCCGAAACCGCGGTGTTGCCCGTCGCCCATGTGTCAGTCATCAACGGCGTTAGCGCTGATGTGACCGGGTTCACGCCGCATCCGGCGCGGTTCTATTTCCTTAACGGGGAAGTCGGACTGGCGCGGTGACGGCATACTTAACGCGCCGCCTGGCGACCTTGCCGCTGCTGCTGTTGGGCATTTCGGTAGCCACATTCACGCTGCTGAACATCGCGCCCGGCGAGCCGGCGGAGAACGCGCTCAGGCGGCGCAATCCGGGCGCCACTCCCAATCCCGCCGCCATCGCCCAGATGCGCGCCGAACTTGGGCTTGACGCCCCAATTCCAACGCGCTACATCCGCTGGCTAACATCCGCGCTGCGCGGCGATCTAGGCGAATCCTACCTCTCGGAGCAGCCTATCGCCGCGCAGCTGGCGCGGAGCAGCGTCCCCACTGCTATGCTTGCGGCGTCCGCGCTTGTCCTGGCAATCGGCGCGGCGCTGCCGTTGGGCGTCATATCGGCGCTGCGACGCGGCGGCATGATCGATTCGCTGGGAAGACTTACCGCGCTAGTGGGCGCGTCCGTGCCGTCCTACGCGCTGGCATACGGGCTGATAATCCTGTTCGCGGTAAAGCTTTCGTGGCTGCCCGCGCTGGGCTACGGCGACGCCGCGCAATTGGCGCTGCCGGCGTTGGCGCTGTCCCTCGCGCCTATGGCTCAGCTAACGCGGCTCATACGCGCCAGCATGCTCGAAACCCTGGCGCAAGACTACATCGTCACCGCGCGCGGCAAAGGGCTCGCCAACTCCGTGATAGCCAGCCGCCACGCCTTGCGAAACGCGCTGCTGCCCGCCATAAGCGCGCTGGGCGTCAGCGTAGGCAACCTGCTCGGCGGCGCGGTAATCATAGAGACCATTTTCGGCTGGCCCGGGCTTGGGCAGCTCATAGTGAACGCCGCCGCCACGCGCGATTATCCGATGGTGCAGGGGTTCGCGCTGTATGTAGCCGCCATCACCCTGCTGGTCAATCTGCTTGCGGACATACTCTTGCGCGTTGCCGACCCGCGCATCCGCTTTGCGCGGGCGGACGCATAGGGGCGGCGGATGGCGAGGCGGCGATACGCGGCGGCAAGGCTGCTTATGGAACCCGGCAGCATGCTGGGGCTGCTGCTGACGCTCACGCCCGCGCTGGCGGGACTGCTCGCGCCGTGGCTGCCGCTGCCCGATCCCGCCGCCATAAGCCTGTCCGACAGGCTAACGGGCTGGTCGGCGGATCATCCGCTAGGCACAGACCACCTTGGACGCGATACGCTGAGCCGCATCATCTTCGGCGCGCGAACAACCCTGATTGCGTCAGCGCTGACGCTTGCGCTAACGATGTCCATCGCGCTAGTGGTCGGGCTGTTTTCGGGCTACTACGGCGGCTGGCCGGATACAATGCTGAGCTGGCTGATTGACCTGATACTGGCGTTCCCCGCGCTAATACTGGCGATAGCCATAGCGGGAACGCTAGGCCCCGGCTTGTTCAATGTGCTATTGGCGGGCGGGCTGGTCTGGTGGGCGGGCAACGCGCGCATAATACGCGGCACGACGCTTGCGGCGCGGCAAGCGGAGTATGTGGCGGCGGCGCGCGCTATGGGCGCAAGCGATCTTCGCATCATCGCGCGGCACATCGCGCCCAATATACTTGGCCCATTCATAGTTATCGCATCCCTGGATATGGGCTGGATAATCCTGGGCATAGCCGGGCTGAACTTCTTGGGCTTGGGCAGCCAGCCGCCCACGCCTGAGTGGGGCGCGATGCTCAACGAAGCCCGCCCGCACCTGCAGAGCGCGCCGCGCCTAATGCTGCTGCCCGGCCTTGCGATATTCCTAGCCGCGCTGGGATTCAACCTGCTTGGCGACGGCCTGCGGGATATGCTTGACCCGCGCACACGCAGCGCCGCGCTTTCGCGGGGATAGACTCGAGCGCAATGCCAGGCCGCCGCCTCACCCGCGCGGCGCGTTAGGGCAGTTCGCGCATAATGCGATATATGTGCAGGAAAAGCTTGCCCGCCTCCCGCGCGAACTCTATGCGGCCCACCGGGCGCGTAGGGTCAAGATGGTTGAAGAACGAAAACTCGGTATAGTGAACCTCCGCCCCGGCCGGCGCCGCGTCAACCAAGCGGCGCGACTCCTCCGATGGCACAAGCCTATCTTCGCGGTCGTGCATCACCAGCAGCTTGGCGCGCAGCCGGTCGATGCCGGCGCTGGGCGATATGCGGCGCAGCGTGTCCAGCGCGTCCGGGGGCAAGCCGTCAAGCAAGCGCCGCGCGGTTGCCGCGTCGGGCGCGGTCAGCAGCTCATACACCGCTTGCGCCTCGCCGGACAGGCTTGCGGGCGCGTCCGAATCCGCCGCCAGCGCTTGCCACAGCAGTTGGCGCTCATCCGCGTCGGGCAGCGTGTCTATCAGATGCCGCCGCACGACCTCCACGCTCAGATCCGCGGGCTGCCAAACGCGGACGTCGTCCTCATAGAAACGCTGTCGCGCTATCACCGCCGCCATAAGATCGCGCGCGTCATAGTAGCCGCCAAACGAGTTGAACACACTGACTTGTTCGTTAATGCGCTCATCCTGCGCCGCCGCCAGCGCAAACGACGCGCCCACGCAAAAGCCCGCCATTCCCAAGCGCTCGCCGTCAACCGCCTCGTGCGCCGCCAGATACTCAAACGCGCGAACAAGGTTGTCAACCTCCGCCGCCTCTACCCTCTTCTGCGTCATAGCCTCCGACCACGGCACCATCACCACCACGCCGCTGCGCGCGAGCGCCTCGGCGAGATTCACCACGCGCGCATCGTCGCGCCCCGCCGGATTGACGCCCAGGAACAACAGCATCCCGCTGCGCTTGCCCTCGCCCGCCGGCAAATACAAATCGGCAACGCCTTCGCCCCTGCCGTCGCTTAGCGGATAGCGAATGTCTTGGCGCGTAGGCGCGTCCGCGAACCACGTCGCCGGCTTGACCGGCACGGCGGGCAGAACCTGCGCCACGAACCCAACCGCGCGCGCCGCCGCCCTGCCCTGCGGCGTAATCACAAGCGCCGCCACAACCAGCGCAAGCGCCACCGCCAGCGCAATGGCTATCGCTTGCAGCAGTCGCGCAAGTCGTCTCATAAATCTTGTTGCCGTAGATGTTGCACTCATAGGTTGCGCCTGCGCCGAATGCGCTTTGACATATTTCGCTTTCTGATGCTATTCTTGCGCCGCTAATCTAAGCGCATCAAGCATATCAAAATAGCGAATGTCTTCGCGCGGCATCCAATCACGCAAAGCCAATACTCTATGCCATACCCGTTGAAATCCCGGATCCGCCAATGAACTCCGATAGCGCAAAGCCCGTCCGCATAGGCGCGGTCGTCTTGGCGGCGGGCGAGAGCCGTCGGATGAGCGGCATTGACAAGATTTTCTACCCGCTGGCGGGCAAGCCGCTGATATGGCACAGCCTTGCGGCTTTGGATAGCCACCCGCAGGTAGATGCAATCGTACTGGTGGTATCCGAGAGCGGCGTAGCGCGGGCTGAGGCGCTAGTGGCGGCAAGCGAATTCGCCTGCGTGAGGGCGGTATGCGCGGGCGGCGCGCGGCGGCAGGATTCGGCGCGCATAGGCGTTGAGCGGCTTGGCGATTGCGATATAGTCATAGTTCACGACGGCGCGCGCCCATTCGTCGGCGAGGCGCTGATAAGCGAGGGCATAGCGGCGGCTATGGAAAGCGGCGCCGCCTGCGCCGCCGTGCCGGTCAAGGACACCACTAAGTTGGCTGACTGCAACGACTTCGTAGCGCGAACTATCCCGCGCCAAAGGCTATGGGCGGCGCAAACGCCCCAGGTATTCAAGCGCGCGCTGCTGGCGGAGGCGCATCGCCGCGCGCTGGCGGACGCTACCGACGACGCATCTATGGTAGAGGCGCTTGGCTATCCGGTTCGGCTTTATATGGGTTCATACTACAACATCAAGATAACCACGCCCGAAGACTTGACGCTGGCGGAGGCGATAATCGGCGCGGGAATGGCGCGGGGCGAGCAATGACCACGCGCTCCGGCATAGGCGTGGACGTTCATCCGCTGGCAGATGCGCGCGAGCTCGTGCTGGGCGGCGTGAATATCCCTTTCCACAAAGGGCTTGCCGGCCACAGCGACGGCGACGCGCTGACGCACGCTATCATAGACGCGATGCTAGGCGCCGCCGCGCTGGGAGACATTGGAACGCACTTCCCGCCCGGCGACGAAAGATACAAGGGCATAGCAAGCGTCAGGCTTTTGGCGCAAACCGCCGAACTGCTCGCGCGGCATAATTGGCGCATCGCCTTTGTTGATGCTACAATACTTGCCGAGCGTCCAACGCTGAATCCGCGCATAGCCGACATCAGGCAATCGCTTGCCGAAACACTAGGCTTGCCGATAGACTGCGTGAGCGTCAAGGCGACCACAACCGACGGCTTGGGATTTATCGGACGCGGCGAAGGAATCGGAAGTCTGGCAATAGCGACGATTGAACGAACAGAATGAAACTATACAGCACACTCTCCGGCAAAAAGGAGACTTTCACCACTACCGACGGCAAAGTTCGCATGTATGTGTGCGGCATCACGCCCTACGCGCCCTCCCATATCGGCCACGCTATGATGTCCGTTGTGTTCGACGTTGTGCGGCGCTACCTAGAATACAAGGGCTACGACATCACGCACATCCAAAACTTCACCGATATTGACGACAAGATAATTCAAGCCGCCAACGACATCGGCATCTCCACTACTGAGCTCGCCGAAACGAACATCAAGCAGTATCACGAAGAGATGGACGCGCTGAATGTCCTGCGCGCCCACTCTTACCCCAGGGCTACCACTGAGATACCGGCGATAATCAATATGATAAAGTCGCTGGAAAAGCAGGGCTACGCCTACGCGGTGAACGGCGACGTCTATTTTCGGGTGAACCGCAGCGCCGACTACGGCAAGCTCAGCCGCCGCAGCGAAGAAGACCTGCTTTCGGGCGCGCGCGTTGACGTGGACGAATCCAAAGAGGATCCGCGCGATTTCGCGCTCTGGAAATCCCAAAAGCCCGGCGAACCCGCATGGGACAGCCCATGGGGAGCGGGCAGGCCCGGCTGGCATATTGAATGCAGCGCTATGTCTATGACATACCTCAGCGAGGGCTTGGACATACACGGCGGCGGGCAGGATCTCATATTCCCGCATCACGAAAACGAAATCGCGCAGAGCGAATCGCACAGCCAACGGCAGCCATTCGCGCGCTTTTGGTTGCACAACGGCTTGCTGAGCATAGACGAAGACAAGATGAGCAAGTCGCTGGGCAATGTGATTTCGGTGGGCGAGGCGCTTGACAAATACTCGCCCGCGGCGCTGCGGCTGTTCTTCCTGAGTTCGCACTACCGCAACCCGCTTGTGTACAGCGAACAAAACATCACCGCGCAAGAACGCGCCTTAGAGCGCATCCGAAACGCCGCATACGCAGACGATAGGAACGCGGACGGCAACCCGTTTGACGCCGCGCAATACAAGAGCGCCTTCATTGACGCTATGGACGACGACTTCAACACGCCCAGGGCGCTTGCCGCCATATTTGACTTGGCGCGGGGAATCAACCGCGCGCGCGAAGACGGCGGCGGCATCGCGGCGGCGCAAAAGACGCTGCGCGAACTTGTGGGCGCTCTCGGCATAGACCTGAACGCGCAGACGGCGGACTCCGGCGGGGACATTGCGCCTTTCGTGGATCTGCTTGTGCAAATACGCTCCGACCTCCGCGCGGCTCGCCAATACGCGCTCGCCGACAAGATCCGCGACGACCTCGCCGAGCTAGGCGTAACGCTAGAAGACGGTGGCGGCGCGACCGAGTGGCGTCTCAGATAACGCATTGGCGGCGCACACCTCCGCAGCCGCGCGGCGCATCCCTGTGAGCGGCGTATGAGCAAGACGGGCAACGGCATTGCCGCCGACCTGAGACGACTGCTAGGCTCCGCGGCCGTAACCAACGACCCTGAGCGAATGCGCCGCTACGCCGGCGACGCGCTTGGCGAATTCCGCGCGTTTGGCGCGGCATCACGGCTATCGGCATCCCCCGGCGCCGTTGCGTTCCCGTCCGACGCGCGCCAAGTATCCCGCATCCTGCGCTACGCCCAGGCCCACGGCGTTCCAATCGTCCCGTATGGCGGCGGCAGCGGCGTTATGGGCGCGGCAACCCCCATTCAGGACTGCGTTATCGTGAGCAGCGAGCGAATGAACGCCGTCGTGAATGTATCCACCGAAGACATGACCGCGCATATCCAGGCCGGCGTCGTATTAGAGAACGCCGCCCGCGCGGTCAGAGATGGCGGCCTGCGCTTTGGGCATGACCCTTGGAGCCGCCCCGTCGCCACGATTGGCGGCGCAATATCCACCGACGGGATGGGCTACACCGCCGCGCGGCACGGCTCTATGGGCGCGCAGGTTCTAGGGCTTGACGCCGTCCTCGCCGACGGCGAGATTATCCGCGCAAAGGCGGTGTGCAAGGCGTCATACGGCGCGTCGCTTAACAGCCTGCTCATTGGCGCTGAGGGCATATTCGGCATAGTTACCCGGGCGTCACTGCGGGTATTTCCCAAGCCCGAAACGCGAATACTACGCATCGTTGAGTTCCCCGACTTTGAGGCGGGCTTTCGGGCGATATGCGCGATGCAATCCGAGGGCGTTACGCCCACTATGGTTGATTACGGCGAGGAGTTCGCGGCGGACGGCGGGCGCGTTGAACCGCCGGCGGTTTGCCTTGCGTTTGAGGGCTTTCGCGCGGACGCCCAAACGCAGTGGGCGCAAGCGCTGGCGATATGCCGCCGCTACGACGGGCGCGAGGGCGATAGAGCCGAGGCGCTGCGCTTTTGGCAAACGCGCCACGAACCCGGCTGGCGTTACAAGCGCGAAGTTCTGCAAGCCGCTAATCCCGCAACGGCGAGACGCCGCCGCTCATCCGCCCGAATGGACTACCTGCATGTGGCGCTGCCCGTATCGCAGGTGCTGGAGTATCGCAAGCGATGCAAGCGCATATTCGCGGCAAGCGGCGTAAGCGTCCGCGAATGGTCGGTGTGGGCGCGGCCGGACTTGTTCTCGTTTCTCATCGCGCAGGCGGACAGCGATGACGGGCTTGGCGCGGATATGAGCAAGGCGGTGGATGAGGCGCTGACGCTGGCGCAGCGGCTAGGCGGCTCAATGGAGTACTGCCACGGCGTAGGCGTCAAGCTGGCGCATCTGATAGGCGGCGAAAGCGACGGGGGCTTGGCGACGCTGCGCCGAATTAAGCGCGCGATAGACCCCGCGGGAACGCTGAACCCAAACAAGATGCTGGGATAGCCCTCAGCCGGCCGGCGCGTTGCCGCGCTAAGCGAACCTGACGCTGAGTATTGACACGGCGATGAACACCACGACCATAAATATGGTGAACTGAAACAGCGTCCGCTCCAGCCCTCTGCGCGTGCGGAACGATCCCTCCGCCGCGCCGAACAGCCCGGTTCCCTGTCCGCGCACCTGCAAGAGAATTATCGCCACCAGCACTATTGATATGGCAATCTGCACTATGTTGAGCCAGCTCATTAGGTTCCTTTTGGCATTGACTTGATATTTCGGATTGCGGCGGCAACGCGGCGGGCAAGCGCCTGCGCCTGCCTAATACTTTCCCAGCCCGATTAGCGAGCGCAACCCGCTGCCCTTATGATACACATTCATAATCGCCTGCGCTAGTTTTTCGGAGTCGTGGCGAACCGGATGCGCGGCGTCCACAAGGTCGCCGGCGTGAACGCGCACTCCGCGGATGTGCCGATCCTTGTAGCGCACGGGCGCGCCGTAGAACTCTGGGCCTAGATCGCGCAGCCTGCTGTTGACTACGGCATGCTGCACGACTTCGGGGAATGTGTGCCTGGCGAGCGCCTCATAGTGGTCTATGTTGGAATAGCCCTCGGTTTCGCCGCGCTCGGTGGCGATATTGGTCACATACACTTTGGCGGCGGACGACGCGCGCACGGCGTCGGCAATGCCTTTCACCATCAGGTTGGGCAGGATGCTTGTGTAAAGGCTGCCGGGGCCTATCACGATGATGTCCGCCGCCAGCAGCGCCTCAACGGCGGCGGGATGCGCCACCGCGTCCGGCGGGTCAATCATAAGCCGCTCTATGCTGCCGCTGGCATTCGCCACATTGGACTCGCCGTGAATAAGCTCGCCATTCGCCTGCTTAACCGACAGCCGCAGGTTGTCCATCGTAGAGGGGATTACCCTGCCATGCACGGCAAGTACGCGGCTGGACTCCGCCAGCGCCTCGTCAAAACTCTGCGTCACATTCGTCATAGCCACAATAAACAGGTTGCCGAAACTATGCCCTTTCAACCCGTCGCCGCGGTCAAAGCGATACTGGAATAGTTCGGTCATCAGCGGCTCGGCGTCCGACATAGCCACCAGGCAGTTGCGTAGGTCGCCGGGCGGCAGCATATCCAAATCGCGGCGCAGCCGCCCTGAGCTGCCGCCGTCGTCCGCCACCGTGACCACCGCGGTGAGGTTATCCGTGTACGCCTTCAGCCCGCGCAGCAGCACCGACAGCCCTGTGCCGCCGCCAATCGCCACTATCTTAGGCCCCTTGCTGAGGGAGCGGCGCGTGTAGATAGTATTGGCGACGTCGCTTATGCCGGCGTCCTGCATAAACATCGGGCCGAATGTGCGGTGAAAGCCGTACAAGCCCAGCAGCATCGCGCCCACGCCTAGCGCCATAAAGAAATAGCCCTCTATCTGGCCGGGCAAGAATTCGGGCGGCGTGAGGTCAAGCACGCGGCGCGCCACATACGCCATTCCCACCGAGCAGATTGACACGCCCAGCGCGCCCAGCAAAACCCAGCGCTTTATGCCGATGCCGGGCATACTGAGTTTTAGGGCTACCTGCCACAGGGAGGGCTTGTGATAGCCGCTGTGAGTGAACCCGTTGCGGCTTCCGTTGGATCTGCCGTTCATACGGACTGCCTCAGCGCGTTCAGTTCTGCCTCTAACAGCTGCAGGGCGAGCTGAGGGTTGGCTTTGCCGCGCGTAATCCGCATCACCTGGCCTACCAGAAAGCGAACCGCTTGCTCTTTGCCGTCAAGGTATTCGGCGACGGGCTTGGGATTGGCGGAGATTGCCTCCGCTACGGCGGCGCTGAGCGCGTCCGCGTCGCTTATCTGTACAAGCCCGCGCTCTTCGGCTATCCGGGATGGCGCGCCTCCGCCGAACATCTCTTCAAAGACGGTCTTCGCCATATTGTTGCTTAGCGCGCCCGATTCCACCATATCAAGCAGTTCAACGAAATGCCGCGGCGCGATTTTAACGCTATCTATATCGCCGCCGCTTTCGTTGAGCAGCCGCGTGAGTTCGCCAAGCGTCCAGTTGGCGACCTGCTTGGCGAACCGCCCCGCGGCGTCCCCCGACGCCCGCTTAGCGTCCACCACCGCCTCGAAGTAGTCGGCGGTGGCGCGGCTTAGCGTCAGCAAGCCCGCGTCATATGCCGACAGCTCATATTCGCGCATAAGCCGCTCTTTGCGGGCGGCGGGCAGTTCGGGCAGCGCGCGCCGCGCATCCTCCACAAGATCGGCGCCGATTACAAGCGGCGGCAGATCGGGTTCGGGGAAATAGCGATAGTCGTGGGCGTACTCTTTTGTGCGCTGGGAAAATGTAACGCCGCCGCTTTCGTCCCACCCGCGCGTTTCCTGCGCGATAATTTCGCCCTCTCGCGCGGCGCGAGTCTGCCGCTCCGCCTCATAGCCCAAAGCGCGGTGAACGGCGCGAAAGCTGTTCATATTCTTGATTTCAACCTTAGGCCCAAATTCATCCGCGCCTCTGGGCCTAACGCTGATATTGGCGTCGCAGCGAAAATTGCCCTCTTCCATATTGGCGCTGCTGACGCCGATATAGCGCAGGATGGACTGGATCTGCGTCAGGTAGCTGCGCGCCTCGTCGGGGCTACGCATATCCGGCTCGCTGACAATCTCCATCAGCGGCGCGCCGGCGCGATTGATGTCCAGCAGGCTGTACGCCTCCCCGAAATCGTCGCTGCGGTGGAAAAGCTTTGCGACGTCCTCTTCCAAATGCACGCGGGTTACGCCAATCCGCTTGCCGCCCTCGTCGGTATCTATGGCGAGATTGCCGCCCAGTGCGAGCGGCTGGTCGTACTGCGAAATCTGGTAGCCTTTCATCAGGTCGGGATACGGGTAATTCTTGCGGTCAAACTTGGTGAACGCGGGTATATCGCAGCCGAGCGCAAGCCCTGTGCGAATAACATACTCCACCGCCTTGCGGTTTATCACGGGCATAGCGCCGGGCATCCCCATGCACACCGCGCACACCGCCGTATTGGGCGGCGCGTCCTGATACGCCGCGCTGCAAGAGCAAAACATCTTGCTCTCGGTCAGCAGCTGCGAATGAACTTCCAACCCGATAACGACTTCGTAATCAGTATCCATAAGCCCCATAAGCGATTTCCCGTCCGCATATCGGCGCTTGGCCGCCCGCATCGGCGCGGCAAGCCGCCGCATAAAATTTATCCCGAAATAGTATAAGAAATTAGCGCCCCTAATACAACTAGAACAGCCACTTTATACCCGCCACATTCACCCCTCTCACCCGCTATTGTTTCGCTATTGCAAGCGGCGTTCTATCGGCATTTGCGACAAATTCCATTGCAAGACGGCATACAAAACTGACATAATAGGCGTTGTCATCTTAAAGGCGCAGTTTGCCGAAGAGGGATTACGCGCGCAAGTCGCGGATGAGAGATTTATGACTGCATCAACATCTACCTCCTCAACTATGGACTTGACCGACCGCAACATTCTGAACATCATCCAGACGCGCTTTCCGCTGGTTGAGCGGCCGTATGCCGATATTGCCGATGAGATCGGCTTGGGCGAGGATGATGTGATTGAGCGCATCGGGGATCTCAAGCGCAAGAATGTGGTGCGGCAGGTGAGCGCCATTTTTGACACGCGGCGGCTTGGCTACAAGACTACGCTGGTGGCGATGCGCTTTCCCGACGACGAGCTGGACGCGGCGGCGCATATCATCAACGAGCATCCGGGCGTCAGCCACAACTATGCGCGCAACGGCAATTTCAACCTGTGGTTCACGCTCGCCGTGCCGCCGTATGAAGACCTCGCCGAAAGCGTGGCGGAGATGGCAGAGCGCACAGGCGCGGAGACATATCGGCTGATGCCGACCATCAAGTTCTTCAAGATAGGCGTGAACTTCGATATGGTGAAAGAAGAGGGCGCCGCCAAGAAGTACTATAGCCCGGACGGGTATGGTAAATCCAACGGGCAGGCTTGGAACAAGGCGGAGCAAGTCTCCGATTTTGATATTGCGGTCATACGCGAACTGCAAGAGGATGTGCCGCTGATTTCGCGCCCGTTCAGCCCTATGGCGGAGCGGCTTGGCATATCGCTGCGGGAACTCTTCGACGCCGCGGACGAGTTTCAGCGGCGAGGGATAATGCGGCGGTTCAGCGCCGTGCTGCATCACAGGCGGGCAGGCTTTCGCTCCAACGCTATGGCGGTGTGGAAAGTGCCATCCGAGCGCGCCGTCGAGGTGGGGAATATGATGGCGCAATCGCGCTGGGTTACCCACTGCTATGAGCGCCCCACTTTTCCCGATTGGCAATACACCCACTTCACGATGATTCACGCCACTTCTCAGGCGCAATGCGAAGAGGTGGCGCAAGAGCTTTCGGACGCCACCGGCATAACTGAGTATCAGCTGCTGTACAGCACCCGCGAATACAAGAAAACGCGGGTCAGATACTTCGTCTAGCGCGCCGCGCCGATATAGCCGATAGGCAAGACAAGACACAGGAAGGTAGTTTAAGTGCCTGCGTACTATCCCGCGTTCATAGATGTCAAAGGGCGATGCTGCGTCGTGATTGGCGGCGGCAACATCGGCGAAGAAAAGGTGGTCAAGCTCCTGGATTGCGGCGCCGATGTGCTGGTGATAAGCCCGGAGGTCAACGCAGAGGTGAGCCGGCTCGCGGATGACGGGCGCGTTGCCTGGCATAAGCGCGAATACCGCGCGGGCGACCTGAAAGACGCCTTTATCGCCATAGCCGCCACTGACGACAACGCGGTCAATCGCGCAATCGCCAAAGAGGCGGAAGAGCGCAATGTGCTGCTGAATGTGGTTGATGTGACTCATCTTTGCACCTTTATCGCGCCGTCAGTGTCAGTGCGGGGCAATGTCACCGTGGCGGCGTCCACGGGCGGGGCGAGCCCGGCGCTGGCGCGCAAGTTCCGCGAGCTGCTGGATGGCAGCCCGGTGGAGTCGTCGCATGCGGTTATGGAGTACGCCGAGCTCGCGCCGCTGCTCGCGGACGCCCGCGCCGAAATTCGCGGCAAGGGCATCACGCTGTTCACCGACCACTGGCAGGCGTGCATCACCGACAGCCTGCTTGAAACCGCGCTGGACGGTCGATATGACGAGGCTCGCGCCGCGCTGATGGCGGACTTGTACGCGGGCGTGGGCTGCGACTGCAAAGACGGCGTCTGCAAGATGTGGGAAGACAAGAAAGCGCTCGCCCGCGACGCGGCGGGGACGCGCTCCCGGTAAGCGCGTATGGCTGCCGCAAGACGGGTTCGCGTTGGCTCCCGCTCAAGCCTGCTTTCGCTGGCGCAGACGAATGAGGTCGTAAGCCTGCTGCGGCGGGCGCGTCCGAATCTCGCCATAGACACGCTGGCGCTGTCCACGCGCGGCGACCGCAACAAGGACGCGCCGCTGCTCAGCATGGAGCGCGGGATGTTCGTCAAAGAGATCGAGGCGGCGCTGCTGAACGGGGATATTGATTTGGCGGTACACAGCGCCAAGGATATGCCCGCGTCTATGCCGCCGGGCTTGGCTATCGCGGCATATACCGAGCGGGAGGACGCGCGGGATGCGCTGGTGAACCGCTGGGGATTGCCGCTCAGCGAGCTGCCGTCGGGGGCGCGCATCGGCACAAGCAGCCCGCGCCGCATCTCGCAGCTCAGGGCGGCGAGGCCGGACATCGCGCCGCTGCCGATACGGGGGAATGTGGACACGCGCTTGCGTAAGGCGGCGGGCGCGGAGTACGACGGCGCGGCGCTGGCGGCGGCGGGAATGATACGGCTGGGGCGGCAGGCCGAAATCAGCGCGCATCTATCGCCCGAAGAGTGCGTTCCTGATGTGGGGCAAGGCGCGCTGGCGTTGCAGGTTCGGGCGGACGACGCCGATATGCTAGAATACGCGCGGGCGATTGACCATGCGCCCACAAGCGTCGCGGTTCGTGCCGAGCGCGCGTTCTTGGAGGCGATGGGCGGCGGCTGTACGCTGCCGACGGCGGCATATGGGCGCATCCGGGGGGACGGGCTGCATATCCTGGCTATGGTCGCGTTGCCGGACGGCAGCGAGATTGTGCGGATGGCGGGGATATATGACGCGGCGAAACCGGCGGCGGCGGGCTGGACGATAGCGGCGAAGATGATGGACGGCGGCGCGAGGCGCATCTTGGAAGAGGGCAGGGATACGGGATGACGCAGGGCATAGTTTGGCTGGTGGGCGCGGGGCCCGGCGACCCTGAGCTTGCTACGCTCAAGGCTAAGCGGCTGATAGAGTCGGCGGATGCGGTTGTGCATGACCGGCTGGTGGACGGGCGGCTGCTGGGCTGGGCGCGGGAGGATGCCGATCTGATTGACGTTGGCAAGATCCCCGGTGAGCGCGTCAACCGGCAGGAAGACATCAATCGGCTGCTTGTGCGGCTGGCGCGGGAGGGCAAGCGGGTGGCGCGGCTGAAGGGCGGCGATCCGTTTGTGTTCGGGCGCGGCGGCGAGGAGGCGGAGGCGCTGGCGGCGGAGGGCTTGCGCTTTGAGGTCGTGCCGGGCGTCACATCGGCGATAGCGGCGCCGGCGTATGCGGGGATACCGCTGACGCATCGCAGGCTGGCGTCGTCGTTCACGGTGGTTACGGGCAGCGAAGATCCCGATAAGCCGGACAGCGCGGTGGACTGGCGGGCGCTGGCGCAGGGCGGCGGCACTATCGTGGTATTGATGGGGCAGGCTAATCTGCGGGCTATCGCCGACGCGCTGGTAAGGTTCGGGCGGGCGCCGGGGACGCCGGTGGCGCTTGTGCAGTGGGGCAGCGAGCCATATCAGCGGACGCTGGCGGGGACGCTGGGCGATATAGCCGATAGAGCGGCGGCGGCGGGCATCGGGGCGCCGGCGGTGACTGTGGTGGGCGATGTGGCTAGGCTGCGCGAGACCATCCGCTGGTTTGACAATGGGCCGCTGTTTGGCAAGCGCGTGTTGGTTACGCGCACGCGGGCGCAGGCGAGCGCGCTGTGCGATACGCTGGCGCGGCGCGGCGCTCAGCCGATTGAGCTGCCTACAATCCGGATTGAGCCGCCGGCCGATTACGCCGATCTGGACGCAGCGCTGGGCAACATCGGCGCGTATGACTGGGCGATATTCACAAGCGTGAACGGGGTGGACGCCGCGTTTGGGCGGCTGGATGCGCTGGGGCTGGACGCTAAGGCGCTGCATGGCGTCAGGGTGGGCGCGATTGGGCCGGCGACGGCGGCGGCGCTGCGTACAAGGGGCATATCGGCGGATTTTGTGCCTAAGTCTTTCGTGGCGGAGTCGGTTATCGAGGGGATGGCGGCGTATGATTTGGCGGGCAGGCGGGCGCTGCTGCCGCGGGCGGACATTGCGCGGGCGGCGCTGAGCGACGGGCTTGCGGCGCTTGGGATGCGGGTTGATGATGTGGCCGCGTATCGCACGATTGCGCCGCCGGATTCGGCGGGGCGGGCGTGCGCGGTTTTGGAAGAGGGCGTTGACATCGCCACATTCACAAGCTCGTCCACGGTTCGCAATCTGTGCGACTTGCTGAGCGGCAACATAGAGGCGCTGCAAGATGTTACCATTGCTTGCATAGGGCCTATCACGGCGCGGGCGGCGGTTGATGTGGGTCTCAAGGTTGACATCATAGCGTCGGAATATACGATAGCGGGGCTTGTCCGGGCGATAGAGTCGCATTTCGGGCAAGCCGAACAGGGGAGTAGCCCAAATGAGTAGATTCCCGGAGCTGCGGATGCGGCGCATGCGCGATTTGCCCGCGCTACGCAGCCTAGCGCAGGAAACGCGCATATCGGTTAGCGATTTCATATATCCCATATTCGTCACTCACGGGCGGGGGGTTCAGAATCCGATAGACCCTATGCCGGGGATGCGTCAGCTTTCGTTGGACAACCTGATACGGGAGGTTGGCGAGGTCGCGTCTCTGGGCATAGACGCCGTGCTGCTGTTCGGGCTGCCGGCGAGCAAGGATCCGGAGGGGACTGAGGCGTATGAGCCGGACGGCATCGTTCAGGAGGCTATCCGGGCTATCAAGCAGACTATCCCGGAGATGCTGGTAATCACGGATGTGTGCTTGGACGAGTTCACGGATCACGGGCATTGCGGGGTGATACGGGACGGGCGGGTTGACAATGACGCCACGCTGGAGTTGCTGGCGCGAATGGCGGTTTGCCAGGCGGAGGCGGGGGCTGACGTTGTGGCGCCCTCGGCGATGATGGACGGGCAGGTGGCGGCTATTCGCAAGGGGCTTGACGCGGGCGGGTATGAGCATCTGCCGATAATGGCGTATTCGGCGAAGTACGCCTCGTCGTTTTATGGGCCGTTCCGGGTGGCGGCGGATTCGGCGCCGCAGTTCGGTGATAGGCGGGGGTATCAGATGGACATAGCGAACTCGCGGGAGGCGCTGCGCGAAATCCGGATGGACATAGACGAGGGCGCGGATATGATAATGGTCAAGCCGGCGCTGGCGTACTTGGATGTGATTTCGGAGGCGCGGCGGGAGTTCGGGTATCCGATGGCGGCGTACAATGTGAGCGGCGAGTACGCGATGGTGAAGGCGGCGGCGGAGAACGAATGGATTGACGGGCAGCGCGTGACTTTGGAGATCCTGACGGCGATAAAGCGCGCGGGGGCGGATATGATTATCAGCTACCACGCGAAAGAGGCGGCGCGGTGGCTGGGGTAGGCGATCTCCGATGAGCGCGGCAAGTTGCCTTGTGACGCAATCCGCCGCGCAACTTGCGCCTGCCGACGGGTAAGGTCGGCAGGCGTAGTCACGTCCTGGATACGCCAATGCGCCGCGTCCCGCGCGCCGACGTTGATGCGCCGGCTGCGCGGGGGCGTCCGAGTTGGTATTCAGTTGTTAATGTATGCCGCCCCATCTGCGGGGGGGCCATATGCGCCAACGGGCGATGGCCTCTATTTCGGGGAGGGTTATTGGGCCGTAGTGGCGGCTGTCCGTGCTGTGGGGGCGGTTGTCGCCCATAACGAAGTATTCGTTGGGGGCGAGCGTGGTGGCTGACGGCTGCAAGCCTAGGTTGGAGGGCAAGCCGCGGAGGTAGGGTTCAAGGCGGCGCTTGCCGTTGATGTAGAGCATGCCGTCTTGGAAGGCGATATGTTCGCGGGGCAAGCCTATGACGCGCTTGAGCATGCGCTCGCCGGGGCGGGCGTGGGGGGCGAGGGCCATTATATTGCCGCGGGCGGGCGAGTTGTTTGGGCGCACGGGGGTGGTTAGCAGGCAGTCGCCGGGGTTGAGGGCGGGCTGCATGCTGTTGCCTTTGACTAGGTAGAGTTGTGGGCGAGGCATATTGATCCCTAGTGTGTGTTGGGATGATGGGTTGGCGCACGGGGGCCAAGCGGGGGCAGGGGCCGCCGCGCTTTTTTGTAAAGGGTATCAAAAATTTTTGGAAGACGGCTATCGCCGCGGTTTTGCCGGGCTAAGGGCTGCGGGATTTGGGGGGATCGTTGTCCTCAGTGGCCGCGTTGGGGTTTTTCGCGTGGAGGCGGTTTTGGATTATGGTTTGGCGTTTTTGGAAGTTTGCCTCGGCTGTGATGGCGTCGTAGATTTGTGCGTGGGTTAGGTTTTGTTTGGGGATGCCGGCGGTGGCGTGGTGGTTGGCTAGGGCGGTGTCTAGGTCGACTTCAGGGTGGCGGGCTAGGGCGTTGGCGACGGCGGTTTCGCCGCGGGTTGTGGGGGTGTCGGGGACGGTAGGGGGCGTGTCAGTGTCGGTGCTGACGTCATTAGTGGTGTCTGTGTTGTCGGGTTTGGCGGCGTTGTTGCCGGGGTTGGCGTTGGCTTGCTTGGCGGCTTTCTTTTCGGCTTTCTTGGCTTTTTTGGCGGCTTTGCGGTCGTTGGCGTCGGCTTGGCGCTGCATTTGTTCGAAGACGGCTAGGACTTCGGCTTTTTGCTCTGGGGTGAGGTCGGCGTTGGCGGATTGTTGGCGCTGGGCTAGGAGGCGTTCCGCATGGCGGCGCTCTTTGGCGTGGAGGTCGCGGAAGAAGGCGTCTATGGACTCTGGGGTTATGTGTTCCCAGGGGATGTCGGCGCCTATGCGGCAGAGTTCGTTGAGCGCGATGAGGCGGTGGGTCTGGGTGAATGGGTCGGTTATTATGTTGCCGTAGCGGTCGGTTTTGTCGTTTTCTAGGATTTCGAACATGTAGCGCGCGTAGCCCATGCCCTTGTCCATCGCTAGGCGCATTCCGGTTCCCAGCTTGCTGTTGAGCATTTTTTCTTCCATAGCTGAGGTTTGCGGGTAGGCGTAGGGGTTGCGGCTGCCGATGCTGCGTTTCATCATTTCTCTGAGCGCGGCTACTTTGTGGTGCGAGCGGATCCGGGTGGCTTTTTGGTATTTGAGCTCGTCGGGGTTGGCGCTTTCGAATACCGGGCGCGGGAATAGGATGTTGTAGTATTCGTCTATTAGGTCGACGCAGTCGTCGGTTTTCTCGCGGATGTATGCGCCTATGGGTTTGTTGATGATTTGCTTGAGGGTGACTTTGGGGGTTTTGGGTTTGGGCATGTCTTCTTCGCGGATGACGCGGGCGGCTGATCCCGGGGTGTCTTGGGGGAGGCTGCCGCCCATAATGGCGAGGTCGCGGGCGGCGTTTTGGCGGTGGTGGTGCTTGGCGTCGGGATATTCGCCGCGGACGGTGTCTAGCATGAAGTCTATGAGTTCGTCGCAGTCGTTGGTGCGTTGGTTGACGCGGCGGGCGATTTTGAGGCGGACGAGTTCTTGCTCGGATAGCGCCTGTTCGCGTGTTATGGGTTCGCGGGTTGCGGTTGTCATGATGTTGTTGCCTCCAAGCCTCCCGTCCGCCGGGGCCCTACTTTTTTAGAAAAAAGTAGCAAAAAACTTTTGAGTGGGTGTATATGTATATTTGTTCGCATTAAGAATAATGGGTGGAATGACGGGTGTCAAGGGTAATTTTCGGATTGGGGGCGTTTGACAGGGATAGCGGTGTAGCCGTAACATTCGGGTGGCAATGTGTTAAGGGCGGGTTTGGGCTTGGCATAATTTTTGAAGGGGAGGTTCCGGTTATGGATGTTTCGCGGGTTAAGGCGCTGACTTTTGATGTGTTTGGGACGGTGGTGGATTGGCGCAGCAGCATTATTAGGGAGGGGGAGCGGTTGGCGAAGGCGAAGGATGGGTTGGAGGGGGTGGATTGGGCGCGGTTCGCGGATAGGTGGCGGGGCGGGTATGGGCCGTCTATGGAGCGCGTGAGGAGCGGGGATTTGCCGTGGACGAATATCGATGCGCTGCATCGGTTGATTCTGGATGAGCTGCTGGGGGAGTTTGGGATTGAGGGGCTGAGCGAGGAGGAGACGGCGGAGTTCAATAAGGCGTGGCATAGGCTGGATCCGTGGCCGGATTCGGCGGCGGGGTTGACGCGGCTGAAGCGGGGGTATGTGATAGCCACGCTGTCCAATGGGAATGTGGCGCTGCTGACGAATATGGCGAAGTGGGGCGGGCTGCCTTGGGATTGCATCCTGTCGGCGGAGCTGTTCAAGCGGTATAAGCGGGATCCGAAGGTGTATCAGGGGGCGGCGGATCTGCTGGGGCTGCCGCATGACGAGGTGATGATGGTGGCGGCGCATAAGTTCGATCTGAAGTCGGCGAGGGACGCCGGGCTGAGGACGGCGTTTGTGCCGCGTCCGGGGGAGCATGGGCCGGATGTGGAGGTGGATGCTACGAATGAGGATTGGCTGGATGTGTATGCCAGCGATTTCAATGACCTGGCTATGAAGTTGGGGGTGTAAGGTGCGCCGAATACCGAATACGCAATGCTCGCGGCGGCGGGCTATGAACTAATAACGATTATTCCAGGATAGGGAGGGATATTGATGGGAAGGCTTGACGGCAAGGTGGTGATTGTGACGGGGGCGAGTCGGGGGATTGGGAAGGACATCGCGGTATTGTTCGCGGCGGAGGGTGGGAAGGTGGTGTGCGCGGCGCGGACGGTGGAGGAGGGCAGCCATCCGCTGGAGGGGTCGCTGAATACGACTATCGCGGAGATACGCGAGGCGGGCGGCGAGGCTACGGCGGCGGCGGCGAATATATCGCTGCCGGAGGATTGCGAGGCGCTGGTGCAGGCGGCGCGGGATACTTATGGGCCGGTGGATGTGCTGGTGAACAACGCGGCGCTGACCTATTTCATTCCGGTGAAAGACTATGCGTTGAACAGGTGGATGCGGTCTTGGGCGGTGAATTTTCACGCGCCGTTTATCCTGAGCCAGTTGGTTTTGGAGGATATGATGGCGAGCGGGGGCGGCAGCATCGTGAACATATCGTCGGGGGCGGCGATAGGGCCGGGGCGGGGGCCGTATCCGGACGCGCCGGCGAATAGCGGGGGGACTTGCTATGGGGCCGAAAAGGCGGCGCTGGAGCGGTTCACGCAGGGTTTGGCGCAAGAGGTGTATCAGTACGGGATCGCGGTGAGCGCGGTGTCGCCGTCGTTGGTCGTGCCGACGCCGGGGACGGTGTTTCACAATCTTGTGAGCGGGATAGACGATCCGCGGGGGGAGCATCCGGAGCTGATGGCGAAGGCGGCGCTGCTGCTGGCGTCGGAGCCGCCGGATGATGTGACGGGGCGGGTGACTTATAGTCAGCAGATATTGAAGGAGTACGGGTGGATTGAGGAGGCGCGGGGGACTGGGACTGCCGCTGGCCGCGAAGGGAGCGGGTATAGTCAGATATAGGCGGGCGTGGCAAGGGTAGCGGCTATAGTCAAATCTAGCCGCTGTCGCAAAGGGCGATGCGATACGAAACAAGTTATTCGGAGCGCCGAATTAGCAAAGCGAGGTGACAATGTCGGACACAAACGATGCGTCTATGCCGATGCACAGCGGGCGGCCGTTTTACGGGTATGATGTGGATGCGATACAGAATCAGTACGCGCAGCGCGGGGCGGAGAGCGCGGTGGGGTTCTTTTTGGAGCATCTGGAGCCGGGGATGAAGGTGTTGGATTGCGGGTGCGGGCCGGGGACTATCACGCAGGATTTGGCGCGGATAGCGGCGCCGGGGGAGGTTGTCGGGTGCGATCTGGAGCCGGGGATGGTGGCGAGGGCGGCTGAGCTGGCGGAGGGGGCGAATTTGCCTAACCTGAGTTTTCAGGTGGGGAATATCCTGGATTTGCCGTTTCCGGATGACACTTTTGACGCGGCGCTGTCGGTGGCGGTGACGGAGCATCTGAGCGAGCCGGTGGCGGCGATGCGGGAGTTGCGGCGGGTGGTAAAGCCGGGCGGGATTGTGGGGATAACGCGGACGGATTGGAGCGATCCGCTGGTGTCGCCGCCGTGCGAGGCTTTGGAGCGGTTCTTCGAGCTGTTTGAGCGGGGGTTTCAGCTGCAGGGCGGGTCTATGAACAGCGGGCGGCATGTGGGGAGCATGCTGAGCGAGGCGGGGCTGACGGTGGTGGAGCTGTTTGGGGCGTACAGCAACGCGCTGGCTACGGCGGAGGCGCCGAATGGGCTGGCGGCCGGGTGGGCCGAATGGATAGAGAATTTGCCGCTGTTTGACAGGGCGATCGCGGAGGGGTGGGTGGATCGGGCGGAGTTGGACGCGATGGCGGGGGAGTTGCGGGAGTGGGCGGCCGTGCCGGGGGCGTTTTGCGCGACGGCGGGGTGTCGGGCGGTGGGGAGGAAGGGGTAGGGGGCGTGTAGCGGCGGGAGGATCTCGGTTGGGTTACCATCCTGCCGCTCTGCTCTGGTATTCTTGGCGGTAGCGTTTCTGTTTAGCCGGTTTTGAGGGTTTGGGGAGTTGCGCCGCAACTGGTAAAGCGGGGGGTTGCGGCAGAGCCTTTCAAGCATATGCAACGATGGGGATGCTCGGCTGTCTGAATGGAAACGCTGCCTCATCCCGCCGCCCCGCTTGCCAACAACCACGCTGCTTGATATAGTTGCGGCGTAAGGCTAACGCTTTCTTAAGGGAATTATATCGCAAAGTACACAAAACCCTTGATCGCTATGTGCAAGAATTCAGCGGGCGGCATAACTCCCGCCCGTTAGACACCGAAAGCCAAAGCCAAACGCCGCCGAAAGGCTTGTGCGGCAATGGATATTGAAGAGTTTATTTAGTTCAGCGCAAGGAGAGGATTGCTATGCTGACAAAGAGTTTCTTGGAAGGCTTGGCTACGTATGCCGAGGAGCACAAGGAAGACCTGACAGGGAACGAAGAGAGTACCAAGCACTCGCTCGTTCTGCCGGTCTTTCAGGCTTGGGGCTACAACATCTTTCACAAGCGAGAGGTTGACCCCGAGTTTGTGTGCGACGTCGGCGTCAAGAAGGGCGAGCGCGTTGACTACGCCATCAAGCACGACGGCGAACCCACCATTCTGGTGGAGGCGAAGTCCATAGAGAAGAAGCTGGATGTTCACCTGACCCAGCTGTACCGCTACTTCTCGGCGACGCCCGCTCGGTTCGGCGTACTGACCAACGGGGTGGAGTACCAGTTCTTTACCGACCGAGAGGTGGAGAATATGATGGACACCACGCCGTTCTTCGAGATGGACATCCGGTCGGCGGACGACTACTCGCTTGTCCAGCTGAGGCAGTTCGCCAAGGACAATTTCAACGTGGACAAGATCAAGGACGGCGCGGTTGAGGCGGAGGTTATCCGCGCCGTCAAAGCGCAATTCGCGGCGATGTACGACAATCCTGACTACGAGTTCTCGAAGGTGATGCTGCAAGATGCTGTCCAGGACAGGCGTCTAACCAGAAGTCTGGTATCCCAGTATGGCCGGCTGGTCAAGCGGTCGTTCTATGAGTTCGTCCGCGACCATAGCGGAGACAAGCCCGCCAACACGCCCGCCGCCATCCCAGAAATAGTGCCTCCCACCGCCATCCCAGAACCCTCCGCGCCCCGATCGTCGTTCCCGAAAGGTGACTGGCAGGCGCTGACCACTATTGAGCCTCAGGCGGGAGACTCCCGTCCCGACGGGGTCATGTTCCCTGACGGCTCCGACGTCAAGACCCAAAAGTCGTGGTCTCGCATCACGGAAGCCATCACTCGGTATCTCGTTCTCGGCGGACACCTTACGGAAGACCATATCCCGATCCAACGCGGCAACCGCTATGTCATCGCCAAAGAACCCGTTCACCCAGACGGGAAGGATTTCCGCCAACCATATCCGGTGGTGTCGTTCTACATCGAAGGGAACTACCGCGCCCGTGACATTGTAGAGAACGTCCAAACCATCATCACCACAGCTGGGCTTGACCCATCGCAGTTCCAGATCCACTGGTAGTAGCCCGCTGCTGAGCGCATCTTCAAGGCTACGTCGCGGGTTCAAATCCCGTCGGCGCCACCAGTCAACAAGTGGGCGCGCCGCCAGCGGCGCGCCCAAACTATCCCAAAATCGAAAGCGGGCTAA
>CBDESO010000016.1:0-31677 GCA_965242555.1 Dehalococcoidia bacterium | reverse complement strand
CTCGCTATGGGGATGGGTTGCTTGGGTTTTCATAGACAATTTTGCCGTTGGCGTGAACCCATCTGACGCCAAAGCCGATGTGGGATATGGCGTTTCGGCTTGCGTCTAGCTGGCGGTTCGCCTCTTTCAGAACGATGTCGGGTTCAAGTTCGTAGATGATTTTGCATAGTGTTTGGTTGTCGGCGTAAAAGACGGCATAGTAGATTTTGGAGTTTCGGGTTATGCGGCTGAGTGATTCGCGGCGCTTGGCGGGCGGCTCTTTGAACATTCGGTCAAGCTGGCCTCTGCCGCCCTCTATGCAGGAAAGGTATTCATACTTTTCGTTGGGATTGCCCGGGGCGTGAGCGTCTGCGTCTCGCTTGGAGTGGATTAGTTCGTGTCCAAGGTGGTCGGCGATAATCATCTCCTTGACGAGGCCGGGCTGGAGTAGGTTCGGGATGCCGATTGAGCGGGCTAGGTCGGATGCCTCGCGGACTAGGGCGATTATGTTGCGGTAGGCGCTGCGCCGCATTAGATTAGCGCCTCCGCGTGATGGCGCTCTACGATTGCCAGCCTGTCTTTGGCGGCTTTGACGAAGGGGGCGTGGTTTTCTATGGCGATAAAGCGGCGGTTTAGGCGGCGGCAGACGGCGGGGGTTGTGCCGACGCCGGCGAATGGGTCTAGCACTAGGTCGCCGGGGGCGGAGCTGGCTTTGACTAGGCGCTCTATTAGTTTTTCGGGCTTTTGGATGGTGTTGAGCGCCTCTCTGCTGACAAGTTCTTTGGATTTGTAGGTGAGCTGCTTGATGTCGCCCCATACATCGCCGGGGTTTTTGCCTTTGTCGTTGAACTTGGTTTTGCCGAACTTGCCGTTGGTTACGGACGGGACGCGCTCGCAACGCAGCCTGTGCTGGAGTTCCACAAGCTGGGGGACACGGATTTCGTCAAGGTTGAAGGTTTTGGGCTTTGCGCCTTTGATGAAGTAGCAGATTATGTCGTAATTGTTGGTGTAGCTAATTCTGCCCTGCGCCAGGCGGCTGGGCTGATACCAGATTATCCGGGAGCGCAGGTTGAGGTGTGGGCGATAGTCTATGAAGTCTATGCAGTCGGGCTTGCCGAATAGGTAGAGCGCCGCGCCGTCTTTCATTTTGGCGGCGAAGATTTTGATTAGGTTTAGGTTGAACGCCTGGATGTCGTCTATTTTGTCCCATTTGTTGGATGTTACGCCGTAGGGGCCGTCGCAGATGATTAGGTCTATGGACGCGTCGGGTATGCGCGGCAGCAGATCGAAGGCGTCGGCGTGGTGAATTTTGTCGCGTTCCGTCATTTTGGCTATCCCTGCGGGGGATCTTGCGGGGGATGCTATCGGGTTGCGTAGGCGTGGGCTATGACGGAGCCTAGCACGCCGTTGATGAAGCGGGGGGAGCTGTCGGCGCCGAAGCGCTTGGCGAGTTCTACCGCCTCGTTGGCGGCGATTTGGGGGGTGGGTATGGGAGCGGCGTCGGTAGCGGCGTCGGGGGATGTTTGGGTTTCAAGGGCGAGTTCGGGGGCTAGGGTTATTTCATAGACGGCTATGCGGAGGATGTTGCGGTCGACGACTGCCATTTGGTTGACGGGCCAGTGGGGGGCGAATTGGGCTATGGTGGCGTCTATGCGGGCGGCGTGGGTTAGGACGCCGTTTATGATGGCGAGGGCGAAGTTGATTTCGGCGTCGGGCAGTGAGAGGGCGTTGGCGCGGTCGGTTAGGACGGCGGGGGCGGTGTGGGCGACGGCGTCGGTTTCGTAGAGGGTTTGGAGGATGGCGACGCGGGTTTTGCGCCGGCCGTGGGCGGCGTTCTGCTGGGCGGCAGATGGCGTCGCTTGGGGGCCGGCGTGGCGCTGGGCGGTTGCGGCAGGCACAAGCTAGTTCCGCGCGAGGCTGATGATGGCGTCCATGTCGCCGATGTTGGTGATGCGCGAGCGGCGCGATATGCGCTTGACCATTCCCGATAGCGCCTTGCCGGGGCCGATTTCTATGAAGTCGTTGACGCCGGAGGCTATCATCGTGTCCACGCAGCGTTTCCACTGGACGCAGCCGCAGACTTGGGATATGAGTTCGCGGCGGATGTCGTCTGCGCTGGTGAGCGGCTCGCCGGTGCAGTTGGCGATGATGGGGATTTGGGGGTCGTTGAATTGGAGGGAGTTGATGGCGTCTATGAGGCCCGCCCGCGCGGGTTCCATCAGGCCGGAGTGGAATGCGCCGCCGACGCGGAGGGGTATGGCTTTTTTCGCGCCGCGCGCGGTGGCGAGGTCGCATGCGCGGGCAACGCCCATAGGGTCGCCGCTGATGACGATTTGCTCGGCGGTGTTGACGTTGGATACGTAGGTGGCGGTTTCTTGGGCGATTTGCTCTAGGGTCATTTCGTCTAGGCCTATGACGGCGGCCATAGCGCCGGGGTTTTCGTCGCAGGCGCGCTGCATCAGTTCGCCGCGCCGCTGGACGAGTTTGGCGGTGTCGCCCACCGATAGGACGCCGGCTACGGCGAGGGCGGTGTATTCGCCGAGGCTGTGGCCTGCGGTAACGGCGGGCTGGGGCATATGGTCGCCGAGCCGCTCTTCCATGGCTTTGAGGCAGGCGAGGCTGACGGTCATGATGCCGGGCTGGGCGTTGATGGTTTGGCGCAAGTCGTCGTCTGGGCCGTTGAACATAATGTTGGACAGCGGGCGCTTGAGCGCCATGTCAACCTGGTGAAAGACTTCGCGCGCGGCGGGGGATTCGTCGTAGAGTTGGCGTCCCATTCCCACGGCTTGCGCGCCTTGCCCTGGGAATAGGTAGCCGACTTTGGGCTGGGTTTTGGATGCGGCGCTGATGGTCATTTACGGGATCTCCTGTGATGCGCTTATGCTGGGCTGCGTTTGGGATTTAGGGCGGCTGCGGTCGCGGCGGGTTATTGCAGGGGGCTTGCGCCGGCGACTGAGCGGCCGTTGTAGTAGCCGCATTCGTCGCAAGCGCGGTGTGGCAGGCGGGCGACGCGGCATTGCGGGCAGCGGGCTAGGGTTAGGGGTTTCATCCGGTTGTGGGCGGAGCGTCCGCCTTGCCGTTTTTTTGGAGTGTTTTTTCTTTGGCAGTGGGGGCATTGTTTGTCCTTGCGCGGTTCGCGGCGATATTTAGTGTAGTGATGTATTCGGTTATGTTTTGGGGCGGGCGCATTGTTGGCGCGCGCGTGGTTGTTATGGGATAGCGGGTTTAGTTTGGGTTTGGCTGGCGGGCGATTGCGAGATCCAGCAGGGCGCTCCAGCGCGGGTCGGTATATGTTTGGGCGCAGTCGCAGCGGGTTTGGTTGAGGTTGGCGCCGCAGTCGGGGCAAAGCCCTTTGCATGCGGGGTTGCAAACGGGCTTGAGCGGGGCGCCGATGGTGAAGTATTGGCGGATCGCCTCGCGGAGGTCAAGCATATGGGCGTGGTCGATGTAGAACTGCTCGTCGCGCGGGTCGGGGATGTGGATGCGGGCGCCGGTGGCGATGTCGATTTCGGGCAGGTATTCTTCTTCGATGCGGACGCTGACGGGCTGTTCCATATCATCGGCGCAGCGGCTGCAGAGGCAGTCAAGGTGGGACGCGAGGGTGGCGCTGACCCATACGCCGGCGTCGGTACGCATCATAGACAGGTAGCCGGTCACGGCGACGCGGGGCGCGCCGAGCTGCAGCGCGGCGAAGTCGCTGATCCGGTATGAGCGGGATGCGCCGCAGGGTTCTTTGAGGAGTTGGGATACGTTGAAGTGCATTGTTGGGGTTGCCCGTATGTAAGAGGGTATGCGTTGGGCGGGGGTTGGGCGTGTTGGATTGTGAATGTATGACAAGTAATTGTAGCGGGGGGGTTGGGATTGTGTCAAGTTTCACATAGTTGGAAAGATGGGAATTATGCGAGCATAATCAGGGATATTCGCAATATCCTAAAGCCCGCAATGCCCCTCGCATTCGTTGATGAACTGGTTGGTTTCGTTGAACTCTTGCTCGTCTAGCCGCAGAGCGTCTTGCAGGGGGATCCGCCGGTGATGCAAGTATGGGCGCTTGCGAAACATTCGGCTTGAGTTGTGTTCTTCGGAGCGAATCAGCGCGTCTATCTGAACAACCTCGGCGTAGAGTTCGGGTTCGTTGGCTTTGACATCCAGCCAACTTGATGAGCTTCGGAATGGGCAGCCTATGCAAGCGCTCCGCGTCAGCGCTCGCCCCGGGTATTCGTCCGCGAACCACTGGCGGCACTCTTCGCGGGTCAACGGCAGATCGTCTATGAGCGGGTAGCGGTTGGTTATCCACCAGTTGCGGTTGGGTTTGACGCGCATCGCTTCGTCTGTGGATATGCCCAGCCACATTTCCACATGCGTTTCGTGTGAGATGCTCTGCCTAGGGCGGACGCCGAGCAGATCTTGCACGACCCGGCGTATGGGGTCTAGCTTGTAGTTCTTGGTGCATTGCCGCCAGTTGATTCCGGCAGACTCGCCATCGGGATCCGCGAGATATACCGGCAACGTCATCCAAGGCTGGCCTTGCGCGTTCACGCCGTTCACCACATCGTCCCGCAGGCTCCGCCCGTTATCGGTTGTGATGATTGGGAATGACACTTGGGTTCGCAGCCACTCTATTGTGTCGTACACCGATTGCGGCTCCCATTTGGTATCCGCGAATATGGCGTAGTCGGGTTTGACACCGAAAGCGCCTCGCTCCGCGAGCAGGCACATCACCGTGCTTTGGACGCCGCCTCCCAGGCTCAACACTCGCAGCGCGGGCGGTGTTTTTCGCCTTGGGCGGCTCATTCTTTTGGGGGGGCGCACTCCCTCACTAACGCGCGCAGTTCGTCGTCTCCCATAAAGTCGAGAGCGGTTGCGCCGGCGCGGACGTTTAACGATTTGTACAGGTTGTTTGCCGGGTCCCCTTGAAAGAGGTGGGCATTGCCGTCAAGCGTGATTTCATATATCGCGGCGACTATGCGCGGGTTTGCCAGCAAATACCGCCGACTAAGTGTTTGATGATAAAGTCCGACATTGCCAGCCATAGCGTCAAGCAACTCGTCGGAGGTGTATTTGTTCGTGTAGCGAGATACGCGGTCCGATATTTCTCCGAGCCACCATAGCCTAGCGGCGGCGTTGTCCTGCCGGCCGTCGGGGCCTCCCGTGATCCAATGGCGGTCGACAAACCTTTCCGGATTGCTGTGGCGTATGTTGCTCGTAGCCCATCTCGGCGCTACATAATCCGCGATGGCAAAGCAGTTGATGGAAGCCCAGAGCAGCTCGTCAGCGGCTTGGATAATAGAAATGTCCGCCAGAGCTTGGCGCATTATCTTAGAAAATCGGGCGTCCGTTCCGGGGCCTTTCTCTTTGTTTTCGTTTAGGGAATCCAATGGATGGGCAATCCGCATAGGTTCGCGCCAAACATCCGGCGTTCCCGCCTCGCGCTCCATTTCTTGGCGCAATCGTCCTACGTCGGGTTCGGTGAACAGCGTCGGTTGGCGGCGGGCGAGGTTTCGCAACGCCTTGTAGCCGTTTTCGTTGACCATTTCAATTTCAGGCATTGCTCATCTCTCCGTAGAGGCATCGTCGGCGTCGTTAACGGCGGTCATCAACTCGCCGAATGGTTTGGATAGCAGCACTTGCGCGGCGTAGAGCAGGGAATGTTCGCCGGGCGTCTCATTATCGCCTATGTTCAATTTGTGCTTGACTAGGTGATTCTTGATGCAGTTTAGCCAGCCGTTTGTGGGGGCATTATCGCTGTCAGCGCCGTTATGCTTTATTGACGCCAACGCCTCCATCAGCGCGTTCATATAGACTGACGGCGTGGTGAACCAATCGTTGGCGCGCATATCATTGAATCGTTTCATAGTGTTGGCGTTGGCGACGATGTCAATGTAAGGCTCGTTGTGGTCAACCCTGATGCCAAACATATCGTCAAGCAACAGCGCATCATCGTCGTCAACTTTGAGGTTGAAGACGCTTTTGGCGGGGCGTTCAGCCGTGTTCACCTGAAAACGCCATGTTTGAGCGGTTGCCAGCGGCTGGAATTTGCCTATTCTTATCGGGGATCCGCCATATTCCCAATGCGCGGTTCTGGTGGAGTGATTGATGCTTTCCATAGCGATTATCGCGGGATTCAGTTCCACATCCCCGAAAAGCAAATTCCCGTCGATGAATTCAGTCAGCGAGAATTTGCCTGCGTCCGCATTCAGCATTTGCCGGTGCAATGTTTCGCGGCAGTAGAGCATCGCTACGCAGCGCGCGCTGCCAGCCTCTACTTGTAGTTTTATGGATTCCTCCACCGCGCCGAACTGAATGTTGATACGAACATCGTAGTCAACGGGATCCGCTGTGACTGCGATGTCCATATAAGGCGCGGCGTAATCGTCCGCCCATGGGCGGGACACGGGATAGAGGTAGTTTCGTTTGGCTTCGTACTTCACCTACTCAGATTCCTCTTTTTTGAGATAGAATGTTTTGTTGGCTACCGGCTCGCGCGTGCGGAACTCTATGGTGAGGCGCTCGCCGTCGCCGTTTATGGATTGGATTGCGTCGTTGCTGACGGGCATGCGCTGTCCGTCTATGTAAGCCTCGCGTATTCCTACCGGCACATCCTGCCCGTCCTCGCCAACAGCGACCAACCGCACATTAAGCAGCGGCTCATTGGCATTGTCGAACGAGGCGATAAGGGAGTAGTTGGGATCGTATGCGCCCGCTCTAAATCGCGGTTTGGCAAAGGCTGTAGGCGCGTTAGACACCGCGCGCGCTATTGGCTTGCGCGGGTCGGATTTTACGCCTCCTTCTTGCCCATCTCGGTTTCCTGTAGCGGCGCCGTCTCCGGGCGATGTTACTGGGCCGCGCGAACCGCTGCCGCGTATGCGCGATCGAGGCGGCGCGCTGTTCTTCTGATATGGCGGCAAAGACACCACCGGGCGGCGGGAGCGTCCGTTTGCGCTTGAGCCGGCGGTCGCCTTTTCAGCGCCATCGTCCTCAATCGGCAAGTGCTTCGCCATCTCTTCTGCGTTGTCCCCGCCTGCGACCGTAGGTTCAACGCGCTTGGCTATCTCGGATCGGACCCACTCTCCCAACTCCGTCAATCTTTCCCGCGCCTGCCTCTTGCGCTTGCGATCGACGATGTAGTCCGTGGAAATTCGGTCATGCTGAGGCGATTCAGAATCGCGCAGCAGCGATTGTTCGCCGCGCGAAAGGCACTCGATCACGGCCGTAAAGCCGTTCCAATGCTGCGGCAACCTGCCAAGCCCCGGCAGGTTCATATTCCTGAGGCGGGCAGTTATCATCATGCCCGCGTCGCGCACAAGCGCGATTTCACGATCGCGCCCGCTGCCGCGCTCTTCAATACGCAGGACTACATGCCCAATGTCAGGAATGTCCGTTTCCGCGTCGGGCGTCCGCTGCGACACTCTAACGAAGTTGGCGGTTTCCTTATCGAGCAGACGCTCATATCGGGGCAGCGTCTTTGCGTTGACTTCCTGCCTGTCCACGACTACGTTCAGCTTGTTGTGAACTAGCGCGTGGAAAAAGTGCTTTATCGCCGCGGCTATGGTGGCGTTGCGCCACCCGTCTTTCGGTTCGTATCCCAGTATGTACAGCGCGGTTCCGGGGGCGTTCAGCCTAAATGGACGTTGCACATCTATATCCCGCAGGGGATGAAAGTTGTCATTGCTAAAATACCCCTGTCTTTGATACTTCTCGTTTCCCCGCTCATGGGACACTAGGATTGTTCTTCCCATGAAACGGTGAGCCAACCCATTCTCTACTTCGTAGGCGGTGGAGTACAGCACGGTTCGCATGTCGGCTACGGCAAAGGCGGAGAATTTGCCTATTCCGAAAGAGCCTGCGGCATCTCGCTGGGGTTTAGCGCTGGATCCCGATCCTTTCGTTAGCGCGTCCCATTTGCTGGGCGCTTTATTGGGACGAATGTCATCGCTCGCGCCGCTGGTGTTGCTGTCTATAATACGCAAGCAGGGCACCGAGCCATTTCCTATTCCCCGCAACCTACGAGCGGCGTTTTGGAATTGCTCTCTATAAGCCTCGTTATCGTTGTGGGGAGAGTTTGCGGCCGCTTGGAGCGCCGCCGCTAGTTGGGCCGCCCCTATCTCAGCGGATGGCAGGGGAACTACGCTGAATTCTACTTTAACTGGGCCTGGGCGGTTATCATCCGGACGAGCGTCCAATGAATTTTGGATGGATTCCCTGATGACATTTTCGTCGCGATTACCCGTGAAATGTTCGATGCCCGAATCTATTGGGCCTTCGATTTGGCCAGCGACATTCGCAGGAAATTGCCAAGTAGGTTTCGCAGCCAAGATTCACCTCCGTTTTCGAGCAACTGGAGGCAATCCTAATTCATTGAGCCGCTTATTGTCAATTTGCGTTTCGGGATTAAGACAATGTATGCGAGTAGGATTAGGCGCGAACTATGCCGTATATGGGCGAGGACAGGATTGGGGTGTGGTATAATCGTGTGCGTTGGGGGCAAGGCAATATCTAGCGCAGGAAAGGGGGCGTGGGAATGAGAAGGCGATGCGATCTGATAACGAAGGCTGAGGTGGAAGAGCTGAGGGGCTTTATCGCGGATACGCTGGGCGAGATGTTCGGGGGCAGAGGGCTGGCGTTTGAGGCGCCCATAATAGAGACGAAGATAGATCAGTACGACGAAGAGTACCTGTACATTACTATCGTCTTTGACGGGGACGAGCGCAAGTTTGACTTGGACGGGGATCTCGAAATGCGGCGGCGCGTCAGGGATAAGCTTTACGACATGGGATTCGAGGGCATTCCGAGTTACTCGATTCAGCTGAAGTCGGAGCGGGAAGAGCTCTTGAAGGAGGGGCCATGGTGGATGCAAACGAGCTAATCCGAATCGCGCGGGCGCTGGCGAGCGGGGCGCTGGGCAGCGGCAGAGGGCGGCCGCGTCAGTCCGAGCTGCGGCGGGCGGTGAGCATGGCGTATTACGCAATGTTTCACGCGCTGGCGAGGCAGTCGGCGGATATGCTGGTGGGGGCTACGCGCCGCAATCGCAGCCAACAGGCGTGGCGTCAGGCGTATCGCTCGCTGGAGCATGGGCTTGCCGCCGCGCAGTGCAGGCGGCCTATAATTCGCAGATTTCCCGCTGAGATACAGGAGTTTGGAGAGAGATTCGTTGATCTTCAGCGAATGCGGCATGACGCGGATTACGACCCGGATGCGTCATATACCCGGCTTGACGCGCTCCGCCTTGTCGAAGTCGCAGATAGCGCTATATGGGACTTCGAAAGGGCAGACGTGGTTGATAAGCGAGCATTTGCGGTGTATGTGATGTTTCGGAGCAGGATAGAGTAGGCCAATCAATCGGGATTGGCGAATGGCGCAAGGCAAGGGGCATAATTATGGATAGGCAAGGGCAAGAGCGGTACGACGTCGTGGTGGCGGGGGCGGGGAATGCGGCGCTGTGCGCGGCGGCGGCGGCGGCGGATGAGGGCGCGTCGGTGGTGGTTCTGGAGCGAGCGCCGGAGTATCTGCGCGGGGGGAATTCGTTTTTTACGGGCGGGCTGTTCCGGTTCGCGTATGAGGGGATTGACGATATTGTGGGGATTATCCCCGAGATTGGGGAGCAAGAGCGGCAAGAGATTGATGTGGGGAGTTACCCGCAGGCGAAGTTTTATGACGACCTGATGCGGGTTACCGAGGGGCTGTCGGATCCCGAGCTGGCGCAGGTTTTGGTGTCGCAGTCGTATCCCACTATGAAGTGGCTGCAGGAGCAAGGCGTCCGCTGGATTTTGGCTTACGGGCGGCAGGCGTTCCGGCACGAGGGGCGGCTGCGGTTCTGGGGCGGGCTGATTGTGGAGGCGGTCGGCGCGGGCAAGGGGCTGATTGATCAGCAGTTTGAGATTTTGCGGCGCAAGAATGTCAGGGCGCTGTATCGCACTAAGGCGGATAGGCTGCTGACGGATAACGCGGGGCGGGTCGTCGGGCTGCGCGTGAGGGGGCCTGAGGGCTACCGCGAGATCGAGGCGGGAGCGGTTGTGCTGGCGTGCGGCGGGTTCGAGTCCAACGCGGAGATGCGGACGCGCTACCTGGGGCCGGGCTGGGAGCTGGCGAAGGTTCGCGGGACGCAGTTCAACACGGGGGACGGCATCCGCATGGCGCTGGACATCGGGGCGCAGTCGCACGGGCATTGGAGCGGCTGCCACGCGGTCGCGTGGGATATGAACGCGCCCGCTTTCGGGGATAGGAATATCGCGGATCTGTTTCAGAAACACTCCTACCCGTTTGGGCTAATCGTGAATGTGGAGGGCAGGCGGTTTGTGGACGAGGGCGCGGATTTGCGAAATTACACCTACGCGAAGTACGGCAAAGAGATACTGAACCAGCCGCAGCGGGTGGCATTTCAGCTATTTGACCAGAAGACTAAGCATCTGCTGCGGGATGAGTATTTCATCCCGCAGGCGTCGGTCGTGGAGGCGGATACGATAGAGGCGCTGGCAAGCGGGCTTGGGATAGACGCGGCGGCGCTGGCGCGGACGGTGCGGGAGTATAACGCGGCGGTTCAGCCGGGCGAGTACAATCCCACCGCGCTTGACGGCAAGCGCACTGAGGGCATCTCGCCGCCGAAGTCCAATTGGGCGCTGACGCTGGATGAGCCGCCGTATATGGGATATGCGGTGACCTGCGGGCTGACATTCACTTTCGGCGGGCTGAAGATAGACGGGCAGGCGCGGGTGATGGACTGCGAGGATGGCGCGATAGAGGGGCTGTACGCGGCGGGCGAGCTGACGGGGGGGCTGTTTTATAACAACTATCCCGGCGGCGCGGGTCTGATGGCGGGGTCGGTGTTTGGGCGGATAGCGGGGGTTGGGGCGGCGGGGTGGGCGCTGGGGGCGGGGTAGGGTAAGGGCGTCAGCGCTGCGTGGACAAGCGCAATGCGTCAATTCAGGGCGGTAGTGGGTATTGTCAGCCTGCAGCACAAATGAAATTTTCACCAGCGACGAGCGGAATTTCGCGCCTAATTCATCGCACCCAGGGGGAATACGATTTAGACTTTGATTCAAAATAAGCGCTGCAAGATGGAAATATCCCTGACTTAATCGCCATTGCCATTTTGAACCGCGTTATGTAGAATTACCGCAAGCAACAGGTATCCGCACACTGATAAAAAGCGCGACGGCGTTAGATCATGAACAAAGAAAATCCTAAATTTAAGGTTGCGCCCCCTGCCGCTGTAGATCTATTCTGCGGCGCAGGTGGGCTATCCTATGGCATAAAGCGATCCGGTATTAACATTGTAGCCGGACTTGACGTCGATCCTGCATGCGAGTATCCCTTCGAAATAAATGTCCGCTCGCAGTTCCATAATGAAGATATTGAACATATCTCTCCAGACTTCATATCGACATTGTTCCCAAAGGGAACCACCAAGGTATTGGTCGGTTGTGCGCCATGCCAACCCTTTTCCGCTTACACGGCTAATCGAAAAGACCCCAATGCCGAATGGACTCTCCTCAATAAATTTGCGGCGATTATTGCTGACGTCAAGCCACACATTGTTGTGATGGAAAATGTGCCGCGCCTACAGAAACATCCGGTATTTGCGGTTTTTCAGAATGTCTTGAAAGACAGCAAATACAACTACAACTATTCAGTTGTAAGGTGCGCCGACTACGGCGTTCCCCAAACACGGAAGCGACTTGTCCTATTTGCCTCCAAATACGGACAAATAGGAATGATTCCGCCAACACACGACGCGGAGTCATTTGTTAGCGTGGAAGACGCAATTGGACATATGGAGCAGATAAAAGCAGGACAAACCTCTCTGCTGGATCCGTTGCACAAATCAAGCGCGCTGTCAAAGCGCAATTTAGAGCGCATCAAACACTCCATACCGGGCGGCACATGGCGAGACTGGCCCGCTGGTCTCCAAGCCGAATGCCATCTGAGAAAGACAGGCAAAACCTACCTTAGCGTCTACGGCAGAATGGAATGGAACAAACTTAGTCCGACTATCACCACGCAATTCAATGGGTTTGGTAATGGACGCTACGGACACCCCACGCAAGACAGAGCTCTTTCACTCCGTGAAGGCGCATTGTTGCAAACCTTCCCTCCCGGATACTCATTCATCCCAGAAGACAAGCCCATTTATACCAAGCATATTGCGCGGTTGATAGGCAACGCCGTTCCTGTTAAACTAGGCGAGGCAATAGGGAACTCCATCCTTAATCACCTACAGGCATAACATGACATCCCAAAATGAATCCCGATTCAAAATGACATTGAGCCTATACTTGCTCGAAGAGCTAGGCATCAATCTATACAGCAACACGCCAGCCGTCCTTAGCGAGGCGGTAGCTAACTCATGGGATGCGGATGCCACGTATGTCGACATCCAAGTCAACACGGAAAATAACGAAATTATCATAACTGACGATGGCGTCGGAATGCTGGTAAATGATACCGTCAATGAAGTCAATAAGAAATATCTCACAGTTGGCTACCATAAACGAGACGATACACAAAGCCATAACAGAGACAACAATGGCAACGTCATCACATCCAAATTCAAGCGTCCCATTATGGGGCGAAAGGGCATCGGCAAGCTCTCGCTATTCGCAATATCGGACGAATTCCATGTTCACACAGCCAAAGACGGCTTCAAAGCCGGATTCATAATGTCCAGCGACGATATCAAGAAACAAATTAACGCCCAAAATACCACTTATGAGCCTCGTGAAATACCAGAAAGGGAGATTGCAATTGACAAAGGCACCAAAATAATTCTCAAACGCCCCAAAAAAGACCTGAGCCAAGTTAGCAGATGGCTCAAGCGCCGGCTCGCCCGCCGCTTCGGAATACAAAGCGAAGAATATCAATTTCAGATATTCATCAATGGTCAACCTGTCACCGCAGTTGACAGAGATTATTTCGATAAGGCCCAATATATCTGGGAATATGGCAGTTCAATGCCTCCATTCAGCTCTCTCTGCGCCAATCTCAGCCAAGCCCCCGAGATTCGTGATGGCACCGTAGACGCAGACCGGAACTTTATAATACGAGGCTGGATCGCAGCTTCGCAATCCGCAGGCCAACTAAAGTCACAAAGTGAAGAAGATAATATCAACAAAATTGCCCTATTTGTTCGAGAAAAAGTCGCTCAGGAGGACATACTCGAAGAATACGGAGAAGATGGCTTGTACGCAAGCTATGTGTTCGGAGAAATTTACGCTGACTTCCTAGACTTGGACACGCCAGGATGGGTTGATATAGCAACCAGCAGCAGACAGCGCATCATTGAGGATGACGAAAGATATATTGCGCTGAAGAAATTCATCTACGATGAATTGAAGAACATCCAAAGCAAATGGACGGAGCGTCGAAACAATGAAGGAGTGCGACGCGCGCTAGACATTCCTGCCATCAAAAAATGGTACAATAACCTAAGCAAAGACCAACAGAACAAAATAAGAGCGCTGTTCGGCAAAATAAATACCCTCACTACACTATCGGACGACCAGCGCAAAATCCTAATTCAGCAAAGCGTTATTGCTTTCGAAATCCTCAGGCACAAGCAAGAGCTTGATAGACTCAGTGATATGACCGCTGAGGACATCGCCAGCATAAGCAAAGTGTTCTACAACTTGGACGATTTCGAATCAGCGCTCTATTACCAAATAGTGACTGAGCGCCTAAACGTCATTGACGCTCTAATTGACGCTGTTAAGAAAAAGAAAAGGGAGAAGGTTCTACAAAAACATATCTTCCGACACTTGTGGCTCCTGGATCCATCATGGGAAAGAGCAACAGAAGTTCCCACCTATATGGAAACCTCCGTCACAGAAATGTTCAAAGACATTGACGCTGAGCTAACCGACGAAGAACGTCGTGCGCGACTAGACATCAAATACACAACCGCACAAGGCAAACACGTCATAGTGGAACTAAAAAAACCCGGTGTATCCGTTTCCATCAATCAGCTCATGCCCCAAATACGAAAATATAAAGATGCACTAGAAACAGTGGTGCAACAACACGAGAATCAAAACGGACCAGTAGAATGCATATGCATCATCGGAAAGAAAATGGTCGGGTGGAATGATCCCGATCGTCAGAAACAAGATGAAAACATCCTGGCCCAAATACAAACGCGCGTAATCACTTACGAACAGCTAATCCGTGATGCACAACGCAATTATAAAGATTTTCTTGTTCGAAAAAAACAAGCAGGAGAACTGACCAGCCTGATAAGCTCAATTGAAGATTACAGTTGGCCCGATGACAAGCCCCAATAGTCATTAAGGCAACGTTTACTCGGCAGGAGCTCGCTAGAGGGTTTGTGGGTAGCACTTCCTGGTGAGGGGGCTTTATGTGCGCCGGTTTTCGGGTTGTATACAGCCCCCTTTTACGACGACTTTCGGCTTACTAGATTTTGCTTTTCTATCTGCGGTGGCGAGCAATTGGATGCTGCCGGCTACGAGCTGCCCAACCATAGTGAACGCGAGCGCATGGACGACCTGTCCGAACTCGTTGGGCTTGGGGTATGCGGTGAATGAGTAGAAGACGGTTGCCGCCACGAATCCGGGTAGCAGGAATATGAAGACGCTGACGATTTCGCTGTTTGCCCAGCTCATAGGGTTGCCACGCTTGGGGTAGCCAAGTTTGGTTTCATATGGGCTGTCTGCTTTCTTGGCGGCAATTCAGGGGTGTGGTGGGGAAGGGGAGACTCGAACTCCCACGCCTTTCGGCACATGATCCTAAATCATGCTCGTCTGCCAATTCCGACACTTCCCCAAAGATGCAAGCGTGAATAGCGGCGGCTAGGTTTATTATAGCAACGGGGGGCTTGGGGGCGCAATCGCTGGATGCGGGCGCGAGGCAAGGTTAGGGGTTACATCGCGGCTAGGATTTTGCGGCGGAGGGGGCGGGGGTGGCTGTGTTCTATGGCGAGGTCGGCGGCGTTGTGGAAGGTTAGGAAGTCGCGGAGGGCGGCGGCTATGGCGGCGATTAGGTCTTCGCGCGGGGCGACGCCGGGTTCTAGGTGGAGGCGTTTTAGGCGCAGGATACCGGCGGCGCGGTCTAGCTTGGGGTCGAAGCGGCCGACTAGCGCGTCGTTGTGGAGGATGGGTAGGCAGAAGTAGCCCCAGATGCGCTGCGGGCGGGGTTTGTATGCCTCTAGGATTTGCCGGAAGCCCCAGTATTGGGCGTCGCGGTCTTTTGCCCAGAATAGGCTGTCAAAGGGGGATAGGAAGGTGGTTCGGCGCGGGGTTAGGTCGCCGTCGGCGGCGCGCGCGAGCAGGGGCAGGTTGTCTTTGTGGACGATGTGGTCGGCGACGCTGTCGTCGTATAGGCGCGTTTTGACGGGGATTAGGACGCCGTCGTCTAGCAGGCGCTGCACTAGGGGCTTGGCGGGGGTGCGTTTCATATGGGAGTAGTCGGGGAGCTGCGCGGGGGCGCATATGCCAAGCGAGCGGGCGGATTGTTCCAGGATGTATAGGCTCGCCTCTTCGTCGGACGGGGGCGTTCTGTTCACCCAAGCGGGCAGGACGGCGTCGGTGTCGGCATAGACGCGCTGGAAGTTGACGCGGTTGGCTATGGTGAGGTCGCCGGCGTCGTAGAGGTATTCCAAGGCGATTTTGGCGGGTTTCCAGTCCCACCACGCGCCTTTGCGGCCGTCTTCGCGTTGGAAATCGGCCGAGCGCGCGCCGCCGTTGGCGCGGGCATGCTCCATTACCTGGGCGAGCAGGCGTTGGTTGGCGGGGTTGTCCAGCCAGGCGCGGATGCGCTTTGAGCGCGCATCGCGGTTGCGGCGCATCGCGGGCAGCGTGTAGCGGTAGGCGTCAAGCGGGATGATGCAGGCGGCGCGCATCCAGTATTCGTAGAGGCGGCGGCCGTTGTCGCCGCCAAGCTTGCCGTTGTCGTAGGTCAGCGCGTCTAGGCAGTTGGGGTCGTATGCGCCGAGCCTGCTCCAGAGCGCGATGTATTGGCTGCGGCGGACGACTTGCAGGGTGTCTATTTGCAGCCAGCCTATCCGCTTGATGGCGTTATAGACGGCGTTGGCGTCGGGGGTAGCGTTGGCGTCGAGCGGCGCGTCTAGGGCTTGCGCGTGGAGGGCAAGCGCACGGGCGGTGGATAGGGGATAGGGGGCGGTTTGTTGGGTTGGCATAGAGTTGATGGTAGTGGGATGGCAAGGGCGGGCGCAAGGGTTTTGGCGGGTATGTTAAGGGTGGCAATGGGCGCGGGATTGTTACTTTTTTGGAAAAAAGTAACCAAAAAACTTTTGGGTGGGGATGGCAATCGGGTTTATCTGATTGGGGCGGGTTATGAGGGCAAGCGGTTTTAGTTTCCTGCGCTGCCGCGCTGATTGGACGATTGCGGTAGGCGGCGCGCCGGGGGCAAGGCTTGACCAAGCGCAAGCGGGCAATTATTATTCATTGGCTATTTGGGCGCGAATGAACGGGAGGGTTGCGTCGGGGCATGGATCTCAGTGGGCATATACGGGATGTGGCGGATTTTCCCAGCGCGGGGGTGTTGTTCCGCGATATTACGCCGCTGCTGGGCGACGGGCAGGCGTATGGCGCGGCTATGCGGCGGCTGGCAGTTGCATGCGAGCCGCTGACGCCGGATGTGGTTGTGAGCGTTGAGGCGCGCGGGTTTCTGGTGGCGGCGCCGCTGGCGTGTCTGATGGGCAAGCCTCTGGTGCCTGTGCGAAAGCCGGGCAAGCTGCCATGCGCCACGCATACGGTTTCGTATGCGCTGGAGTACGGCGAGGATACGCTTGAGATACACACCGACGCGATAGGCGCGGGGCAGCGGGCGCTGATTGTGGACGATCTGCTGGCGACGGGCGGCACGGCGAGCGCGGCGGCGGCGCTGGCGCGCAAGTGCGGCGGCGATGTGGCGGGCTACGCTTTTCTAATAGAGCTCGCCGCGCTGGGCGGCAGGCAGCGGCTTGGGGATGATCTCGGCGCTGACAATGTGGTGGCGCTGGTAAAGTATTAGGCAGGGAAAGCTTGAGCGCCGCCATAGGCAAGGCAAGGCAAGGCGATACGCGGCGGGAAATTAACGGCAGGGATAAGAAAGGAATACAGGGATTATGACGACTGACGCGAACATTGAGGGGCTGATAGCGGATGTGAAACAGGTTGTGGCGCGGGGGATAGCGTATGTGCAGGCTAACGCGGAGTCGGAGGTGAAGATCGACATCTGGACGCCGCGCGAGACGCTGTGCCATATGATCTACTGGCATCGCGCGATAGCGGAGGGGATGGAGAGCGTAGCGGCGGGCGGCGCGCCTCACCGCGTATATGCCTCGGCGGATGAGATGAACGCGCGGTCGGTCGGGCGCAAGTCGGGCTGGTCGGTGGCGTTCCTGGTGGAGGAGATGGAGGAGCTGCAGGAGCGGCTGGTTTCGGCGGTGCGGTCGCTGTCGGATACGGGCGCGGCGGTGATAGCGTTCCCCGGCGGGTCGGAGGATTCGGCGGAGCAGTGCCTGCGGGGCATAGCGGCGCACTGGGCGGAGCATCTGGAGGAGATGGCGGCGGCGGACGCTGAGGCGGTTGCGGCTGGGGCGCCGGCGTAGCGCGAACCGCAACCGATCGTTGCCATTCACGGATTGCGCCGGGGTTGTTCCAAGGCATAGCGCGAACCCTAATCTGGATCTGAGCGCCGGCGTAGCGGCGGGGATTGGATTGGGCGGCAATCGCGCATCGCATCGCGGGGATACCTGCGTAGCGTTGGGTATGGGCGGTATTCGTCTTTCACGACGCAGTAGCGGCGCGGGGATATGAAAGCGCGCGAAATTGACAAAGCGCGTTGATGTTTGACATTATACGCTTGCGGCCGGCGTGTTGCGCGCGGCGCGCTTGGGTGGGTTGCGCTTAGGCGGGCGGGCAAGGCTCTCGGCGGTTGGACTGCCGGTTTGCCGTGTGCGCGGGCGGATTGCGCCCGGCGGCTCTGCCCATTTCTCTGACGCTTGTCTTGTTATCCTGAGTATCCTGGTATAATGAGGGCAAGCGTCTTATGCAAGGGCCATTCGCGGGATTTGCGCGCGGCGGTTGCGGTAGGCTACGCCTGCGCGTTGCCGATTTCTCCGATGTCTCTCTTAGTATATTGGTATAATTGAGGGGCAAGGCGTCCATCCAAATGGGCGGTTAGTTGGGATTTCGCGGGCGGCGCAAAGGCGAATGTGGATCAGATGGGGCGGGATTGCCGTATCGCAGGGATGCGGGGCATATAAGCCGCTTTCTGAGAGAGGCGGATCCGCTTTTGGGGCTTGCGGCGCATAACGACCCGTCGTGGATGGGCGCGGAGGTTTGGCGCGGCGGCGCGGCGGGATTTTCACAAAAGACATAACGATAACGGGAGGAACGACTATGACGGTAATAGCGCTGGGAGGCCTGTCGGGCGCGGGGGCTAGAACTATGGGGCCGATATTGGCGGAGCGAATGGGCGCGGATTATGTGGACAGGCTGATACTGACGAATGTGGCGCGGCATGTGGGCGCCACGGTGGAGGCGCTGCATCAGCGGGAAGAGCGCCCGCCCACGCGCGGGGAACGATTCACGCGGTTTCTGCAGCGCGTCCTGGAGCGATCCGCGGTTACGGGCGCGGGCGGCGATCCGTACTTTGGGCCGGGCGTCGCCGCTTTCCTGACTGAGGAGTACGAAGATCTGCCCGAACCCACCGCCACGCGCGGGCATGAGATCGAGGATGAGAAATACATAGAGGGCATGCGGCGGGCGATTGACGACCTGGCTACCGACGAGAACATCGTGATGGTGGGGCGCGGCTGCTATGTGATACTGCGCGATACGCCCAATGTGCTGCGCGTGGGGATAGAGGCGCACACCGACGACCGCATCGCCACGATAATGCGGCGCGAGCGGCTGGCGGAGGCGGACGCGACGCGCATTCTGGCTGAGAGGGATGAGGCGCGCAAGTATTTCTTCAACCGATTCTTCGACATAGAAGATCCGGACGACCCTGAGCATTTCCATTTCGTCATCAACACAAGCGAAGTGCAACAGGATTACGCGATCGAGATGATTGAAAGCGCGGTCAAGGCAGTGCAGAACGGGCGGCTGTTTGTGCCGTAGCGGGCGCTATGCCCAAGCGCCGGGCTGCCGCCGCCGGTCGGTTTTGGCGGGGGCGGTTGCGCTTGCGGGGGCATTGAACTAGAATAGCGCTAGTTTGGGGCGGATGCCGCGCGGCGGCTTTGGGCGCGGGCGAAACGGCCGGCGCTGAACGGCAAGGCTTTTGTTTGGGAGGCAAGTCTATGGCGCTGTTAGAGATAAACGACCTCGCTACGCACTTTTTCACGCAAGAAGGCGTGGTCAAGGCGGTGGACGGCGTAAGCTACGAACTCGAAGAGGGCGAAGTGCTGGGCGTGGTGGGCGAGAGCGGCTGCGGCAAAAGCGTCAGCGCGCTGTCCATTATGCGGCTTGTGGCGAACCCGCCGGGCAGGACGGTCAGGGGCGAAGTCATCTTTGAGGGCGAAGACCTGCTCAAGATGGACGACGCCGAGATGCGTAGCGTGCGCGGCAACAAGATAGCGATGGTCTTTCAGGAGCCGATGACTTCGCTGAACCCCGTGCTGACGATAGGGCGGCAGCTGACTGAGACGCTGGAGCTGCATCTGGGCATGACCAAGGATCAGTCGCGGTCGCGCGCCAGTGAGCTACTGCAGCGCGTTGGGATACCGGACGCCGAAAGCCGTCTCAAAGACTACCCGCATCAGTTCAGCGGCGGGATGCGGCAGCGCGTTATGATAGCGATGGCGCTGAGTTGCGATCCGCGCCTGATTATCGCCGACGAGCCCACCACCGCGCTTGATGTTACGATACAGGCGCAGATACTGGAGCTGATGCAGGACTTGGCGTCCGACTTCGGCACGGCGATGATAATCATCACGCACAACTTGGGCGTGGTGGCGCGCTACGCTCACCGCGTCATCGTGATGTACGCGGGCAAGATAATAGAGACGGGCGATTCGCGCGAGATCTATCACGACCCCAAGCATCCCTACACGCTGGGGCTGCTGGCGTCGGTTCCTCGCCTGGACGAGACCGAGCGGACGCGGCTGGAGGCGATAGAAGGCTTGCCGCCGAACTTGGTGAATATGCCGGCGGGGTGTTCGTTTGCGCCGCGCTGCCGTTTCGCCATAGAGCAGTGCATAGAGGAGGCGCCCACGCTTGTTGACACGGGCGAGGGGCATACCGCGGCGTGCTGGCGCTCGCGCGAGCTTGCGGAGATAGCGCGCGTCTAACTTGGGAGATGCAGATGACACAGACACAGACGCAAACACATAGCGGCAACGGCAGCGGCGAGGTTCTGCTGGATGTGCGGAACTTGAAGATGTATTTCCCCGTGACGTCGGGGATATTCTTCCAGCGCAAAGTGGCGGACATCAAGGCGGTGGACAATGTGAGCTTTTCCATTCGCCGCGGCGAGACGCTTGGGCTGGTGGGCGAAAGCGGCTGCGGCAAGACGACCACGGGGCGCTGCATCCTGCAGCTGTACAAGCCCACTGAGGGGGACATCATCTTCGAGGGGGAAAACCTAAACACGCTTGACGGCCGCGCGATGCGCGAGATGCGGCGCAAGGTGCAGGTCATCTTCCAAGACCCCTACGGCTCGCTAAACCCGCGCATGACCTGCGGGGACATCGTGGGCGAGCCGCTCATCGTGCATAAGCTCACATCGTCCAAGACCGAATACCGCGAGCGGGTCACCGAGCTGCTGCAAACCGTGGGTCTGAACCCGTATATGGCGGATAGGTATCCGCACGAATTCAGCGGCGGGCAGCGGCAGCGCATAGGCATAGCGCGGGCTTTGGCGGTGAATCCGAGTTTCATCGTTTGCGACGAGCCGGTGTCGGCGCTTGACGTATCCATTCAGGCGCAGGTCATCAACCTGCTGGAGGACTTGCAGGATCAGTTCGGGCTGACCTACCTGTTCATCGCGCACGACTTGTCGGTAGTGCGGCACATAAGCGACCGCATCGCGGTGATGTACTTGGGCCACATCGTAGAGATAGCCGACCGCAACGAGCTCTACGAAAACCCGCTGCACCCTTACACGCGGGCGCTGCTATCCGCCGTGCCGATCCCCGACCCGATAGTGGAGCAGCAGCGCGAGCGCATCATCCTAACCGGCGACGTCCCCAGCCCGCAGAACCCGCCCTCCGGCTGCGTCTTCCACACCCGCTGCCCCCAGATGATAGGCGACTGCCAGCTGGATGTGCCTGAGTTGCGCGAGGTCAAGCCCGGGCATTGGGTATCGTGCATACGGGTGGAGGGGTACGCGGAGGCGCGGGGGTAGTAGGGGGATTGCCCGATTAGGGGATAGGCAACGCCGTAAGTTGCGTTGGCGCGGGCGATGCGATAGACAATGCCGCAAGTTGCGCTTACGCTAGATTAGCGGTCAAAGGCAAATGGCGTTAGCGGCGCGAGCGGGAGCGCGGATATGGGCGTGCTGGACAGGATTAGCATAAAGGGGTTCAAGAGCATTCGCAGCGCGGAGCTGGAGATACGGCCTATCAACGTGCTTATCGGCGCGAATGGGTCGGGGAAGTCCAACCTGCTTGAGGCGATGGCGTTTCTGCAGGCGATACGGGCGGGCAATCTGCAAGGCTATGTGGGGCGCGCAGGCGGCGCGGATAGGCTGCTGCATTTCGGGGCGAAAACGACCGATGAGATGGCGTTTCGCGCTAGGTTCAGCAATGAGGGGATATGCGAGTATAGGCTTGCTTTAACGCCAACGGCTACCGGCGCGCTCTATCCGAACTCGGAGGCTTTGGTTTCTTGGGATAAAGAGATATATCCCGATGAGCCGCGCAAGAAGGTTATTCCGGGCGAAGGCGGCGAGGCGGGCATCAGCAAGGCAAGCGTCGGGCGCGAGAGTCTGGCGGGCAAGCATGTCCGCCGGAGTGTTGATAGCTGGCGGGTGTATCATTTTCACGATACTGGGCCGCATTCTCCGATGAAAAAGACTGCCGCCCTGAATGATAACCGATACTTGCGGCCGGATGGATCCAATCTCGCGGCGGTTTTGTATCTTTTGCGCGAAAAGCACGAATGGGATTACGGCTTTATCCTACGAACCGTGCAAAACGCCGCGCCGTTCTTGGAGGATTTTGCGCTAGAGCCGCAGGGTCCGAATGGGGACACGATACGCTTGAAGTGGAAGCATGTAGGCGATGACGACTGCTTCGACGTGTCCGCGCTTTCTGACGGCACGTTGCGGTTCATTGCGCTGGTTACGCTGATGCTGCAGCCCAAGGAAAACCTCCCGGCCGTGATATTGCTGGACGAGCCTGAGATTGGGATGCACCCTGCCGAACTAACTTTGTTGGAGTCTATGGTCAGGTATGTTTCAAAGGGAACTACAAGCGTTCAGGTGATTCTAGCTACGCAGTCGGCGAGGTTTCTTGACCAGTTTGATCCTGATGATGTGGTGGTTGCGGACAGGGTGAAGGGCGCAACGGAATTTTCGCGCCTGGATGCCGATAAATTAGAGGTGTGGCTGGAGGACTACAGCCTTGGGGAGCTGTGGGAGATGAACGACATCGGAGGGCGTCCCACTGGCACGTGGCGCGAGGCTTTGCGGTGACGAGACTGCTCATCTGTGTGGAGGGTCAGACAGAAGAGGATTTTGTGGAATATGTGCTTGCGCCTCATCTGTACACTCGTGGCTATACGGCGGTGGCTGCCAAGCTTATGGGCACGGCGATTTCACGCGCCAATCGCGGCGGCGTCAAGGCAATGGGATGATGTTCTCAAAGACATTGTTAACAAACTCAGAGGGGATCGCGGCCTTATAGTTAGCACGATGGTGGATTACTATGGGATGCCGCGCGACTGGCCGGGGCGAGCGGCAGTTCCGCCTAGCGGGGAGACGCCCTCGCAGATTGCAGTCCCGATAGAGCAGGGGATGTCGGATGCGGTTGTGGGTGAGATGGGGAGCGGTTTCAATGCAGGGCGATTTGTGCCGTATGTAATGATGCACGAATTTGAGGCATTGCTGTTCAGCAATTGCAACAGGTTAGCAATCGGCATTGGGAAGCCTGAGTTAGCGCCGCGCTTGCAGGCGATTAGGGACGGGTTTGATACGCCGGAGGCAATAGATGATTCGCCTACTAGGGCGCCGTCCAAGCGGATAGAAGGGTTGTTTGGCGAATATGATAAGCCGCTGGTGGGAACGGCGGCGGCGTTGGCGATTGGGCTGGAGGCTATTCTCGGGGAGTGTCCGCATTTCGCAGGATGGGTGGCGCGTCTGGAGAGGGCTGCCTGATATAGCGGTGGTGTAGGCGCGAGTGGATAGGCAGGCTTGCGCGTTTGGTGCTTTGTGGGTACATTATGCGCGATGGGTGGTAGAAGTGGGTGGGATGCGGCAGGGATTATGAATGAGATTGCGAGGCGCTTTATGGCGGATTATGTTCCGAATATGGTTTTGGCTAACGAAGAGTTTAGGGTGGTGGGGACGCGGCCGGTGAGGCATGACGGGGTGGATAAGGTTACGGGGCGGGCTAGGTATGCGGCGGATACGGCTATGGCGGGGCTGCTGCATGGCAAGATTGTTCGCAGCCCGCACGCTCACGCGCGCATCACAGGCATCGACGCGAGCCGCGCGCTGGCGCTGACGGGCGTGCATGCGGTCGTTACGGCGGCGGATTTTCCTGAGGCGTCGGCGGAGTTCGTGGATCAGGAAGAGGGCGCGGCGGTGAATTATGGCTTTTTCAGCCGCAATATAATGGCGCGCGAAAAGGCGCTGTACAGAGGCCATGCAGTAGCCGCGGTCGCCGCGAGCAGCCCGCATATCGCCGAAGAGGCGGCGGCGCTGGTGGATGTGCAGTACGATGTTCTGCCGCCGGCGCTGAACGCGGATGACGCTATGCGCGAGGGCGCGCCCATCCTGCATGAGCGCCTGCTGACGATGGCAAGCCCGGCGTTCCGGTCGGGCGGATACGGGGACACGCAAAAGCCCACGAATGTCGCCAATCACTTCGTCTTTGACGACGGGGATGTGGAGCAAGGGTTCGCGGCGGCGGATGTGGTGGTGGAGCGCGAGTTTCACACGCGGGCGGTGCATCAGGGATACATAGAGCCGCACTCGGCTACGGCGTACTGGAATCGGGACGGCGAGCTTACGGTGTGGTGCAGCACGCAGCAGCTGTTCGCGTTTCGCGACCATATCGCGGCTGTGCTGGACATTGCGGTTTCGCGGGTCAAAGTTGTGCCTATGGAGATCGGCGGCGGGTTCGGGGGCAAGGGAATGGGCGGGCTGTATCTGGAGCCGCTGGCGTCGGCGCTTTCGCGCAAGGCGGGCAAGCCGGTGAAGATCGCTATGAGCCGCAAAGAGGTGTTTGAGGGATCAGGGCCTACATCCGCGACGCACATCCAAGTGAAGATGGGCGCGACGAAAGAGGGCAGGCTGACGGCGGCATGGGCGCGGCTGGTGTATGAGGCGGGCGCGTTTCCCGGCTCGCCGGTTCCATCCGGCTGCCGCACAATGCTTGCGCCGTATGTGATACCCAACGCGCACATTGAGGGGCTTGATGTCGTGGTGAACACGCAGAAGTCGGCGGCGTATCGCGCGCCGGGATCGCCCGCGGCGGCTTTCGCGGCGGAGTCGGCGGTGGACGAACTGGCGCGGAAACTGGGGATGGATCCGATAGAGTTTCGGCTGCTGAACGCCGCCAAAGAGGGAACGCGGCAACCCGCGGGGCCTGTGTTCCGGCGCATCGGCAATGTGGAAATGCTTGAGGCGGCAAAGGATCACGCGCACTACAACGCGCCGCTGGCGCGCGAAAGCGGCGGCAAATTGCGCGGCAGGGGCGTGGCGAGCGGCGCGTGGTTCAACGGCAGCGGGCCCGCGAGCGCGGTGGCGAGCGTGAATCCGGACGGCACGGTCAGCCTGATAGAGGGCTCGCCGGACATCGGCGGCAGCCGCGCGGTTATGGCGATTCATGTCGCCGAGGCGCTGGGAATTGCGGTTGATGCCGTCAAGCCTGCCATTGTGGACACCGATTCCATCGGCTACTGCTCAGGCGCGGGCGGCAGCGGCGTTACATTCAAGACGGGCAGGGCTTGCTATGAGGCGGCGCTGGACGCGCGGCGGCAGATGATAGCGCGGGCGGCTCGCATATGGGAAGTGGACGCGGATGACGTTGAGTACGACGCCGAGGGCGTTTTGCGGCACAAGCAGGACAGCGAATTGGCTATGACATTCGCCGAGCTCGCGCGGCGGCTGAACGGCACGGGCGGGCCCATCGTGGGGCGCGCCACGGTGAACCCCGGCGGCGTGGGCAACGCCTTCGCAATGCACATCGTCGACGTGGAAGTTGACCCTGAGACGGGCAAGGTGGATGTGCTGCGCTACACCGCGCTGCAGGATGTGGGCAAGGCGATGCACCCAAGCTACGTGGAGGGGCAGCTGCAGGGCGGCGCCGTGCAGGGGATAGGATGGGCGCTGAACGAAGAGTACTACTTTGACGAGTCGGGGCAGATGCTGAATTCGTCGTTCTTGGACTACCGGATGCCTATATCGCTTGATGTGCCGATGATAGACACGGTGCTGATAGAGGTCGCCAATCCGGGGCATCCGTATGGGGTTCGCGGCGTGGGCGAGGCGTGCATCGTGCCGCCAATGGCGGCGATAGCCAACGCGATAAGCGACGCGACGGGCAAGCGCATGACTGAGTTGCCGATGTCGCCGGCTAAGGTCGTGGCGGCGATGGGCGGGTAAGAGCAAGGGCGTATGCGGCGGGCAAAGTGCAAGGGATGCCTGGCTGGCTGTTCGCCGCTACGTCCGAGGGCAATCGCGTTTCGCTACTGAGTTGTCAGAGTTTCGCTGATGGCTTGGGAAATGCGCGGCGCGTTGGGGAGGCGTCTAAGTGGCAACGCTGATATTTTATCTAGCCGCGATTCTGGCTGCGGCGCTTGCCTTGTTCATCGTCGCGTGTTTCTTGGCGCAAGCGGCGTGTCTGGCGTATATGCCTTTCGCGGCGGCGAGATGCGCTCGGATAGCGCGGCGGCGCGGCCTGCCCGTCGCGCGCTACGCTCTGTTGGGCGCGATAGGCGCGGCATGCTTTGTTATGCCATACGTGTATCTGACCGGCAGGATGCGCGGCGAGGCGATTGGCGGCCGTTTTGTTGGCGCGGAGCATCGGGTTTTGTTTATCTGCTGGGGGCTGTTTCTGTTGGGGATATTTGCGTACATTTTCTATCCCGGCGCGGTATTTTCAAGGCAAATGGACGCCGGCGTGATAAACGCCTATCTCACGATGCAGCCGGCCGTTTGGGCTATGTGGTGGGGGACTTTGATATACTATTTCAAGGCGAACCGCAGGCTTTTGGCGGACGGGCGCGCGGTGGAATCTAGCGATCTTACTCGCCGCTATCGGATAGCGCCGTTTGTATGCGCGTCGGTTACGGCGCTGCTTTTCTGGGAGGCTCCCGTTACGCTGATGATGGTTGTTTGGGATTTCTTGTTTTGATGACAGCGACAGGCTTGCGCGAATGTTATTCGGCGGCGCGAATGAGACGATAAGGACAAGGACGGGGGAGCGATGCGATACTATAGGCTGGCTGACAGGCAGGGCGAAGTTCGGCTTGCGGTGGAGGCGCGGGAGGGGGCGCTGGCGGATTTGACGGCGCTGACGCCGGGGCTGACGCGGGTGGACGACCTGGCGCTGGCGGCGCGGGTATCCGGCGAAAGCATAGATACGCTGGCGTTGCGGATATTGGACAAGGGCGGCGCGGCGCCTGAGTTTGACTTGGGCGAGGTCATGAGCGGCGAGGGGGATTTGCGGGCGCTGCTGCCGTTTGAGCCGCCGGAGGTGTGGGCGGCGGGCGTCACATACAAGACCAGCGAAATGGAGCGGCGGCGCGAGAGCGATACGCCGGATGTCTATTCGCGCGTGTACAGCGCGGCGCGGCCGGAGGTGTTCTTCAAGGCGACCGCCGCTCGCTGCGCGGCGCATCTCGGCGCTATCGGGATACGCGGCGATTCGGACTGGAACGTGCCTGAGCCGGAGCTGGCGTTTGTCCTGTACGCGGGCGAGATTATCGGCTACACGATAGGCAACGATGTGAGCAGCCGCCAAATTGAGGGCGAGAACCCGCTGTACTTGCCGCAAGCCAAGGTATTCGACCGCTGCTGCGCGATAGGGCCATGCTTTGCCACCGCGGAGGGCATAGGCGATCCGCAGGCGCTCGCCGTGCGCTGCGAGATAGAGCGTGACGGCGCAATCGCATTCAGCGGCGCCACCAACACCTCCCAGATGGCGCGCACCTGCGCCGAGCTAGCGGCCTGGCTGCAGCGCCACAACCCCGTCCCAAACATGACGGCGACGCTCACGGGAACTTCTATCGTGCCGCCGCCGGAGTTCACGCTGCGGGCGGGGGACAGGGTGAGCATTGCGATAGAGGGGATAGGGGCGCTGGTGAATGAGGTGGTGGGAGTGTGAGGTGGCAGGGCTGCCGAAAGCGGGGAATGTAGGGCGGGTTCGGCGGATTGTTGCTCCCGCTAGAAATTAAGATGCGAAAGTTGAGCGGCGCTAATGGGCTTGGGTATAATTGCGCGGGCATAAATCTGGCTAAGGACGCAAAGGGCAAGTTGATTGATTTCGCGGCGATAGCCTCGCGCCTGGCGCGTGTTCGCAATGAAAGCATCCCAAGAATTGCCGTTGTCTGCGCGGTTGCGGTTGCGGCGGCGATTGCGGGCGTGGTAGGCGGGGGATGGGTCGGCGTTGTGTATGCGGACGGGGGAGTTGATGAGCGCGGCAAGGCGGCGGCGGTTGCGGCGGACGAGGGCGGCGAAACGATACGGGATTATGCGCTGCGGATGCTGCGGGCGCGGGCGGATGATGATGGCAGCAACGGGTGGGCGCGGTATTGGCGGATGCGGGCGGAGTGCGAGGCGGCGGTGGCGGATTATACGCGGGATTTGGAGGAGGGCGAGGCGTCGGCGCTGGATCGGGCGCTGGTGGGGGTGATTGGGGCGCTGTGCGGGCAGCTGGGGGCGCGCTTGGGGACGGATCCCGCCGATTATCCGCCGCGCGGGGGAGAGCGCGGCGTGGGGTTGATGATGAACGAGCCGGGCGCGGCGGCGGGATATACGCTGTTCACCGTGATGGACAACCGAAAGGCTTATCTGCTAGACCCTCTCGGCAGGGTGGCGCATACATGGCATCTCGAGGACGCCCTTGCCGGCGGAGTAACCGGCTACATAAAGCTGCTTGAGAACGGGAACTTGATGGCAATGGCAGACGTCTCGCCTTCCGTCGTCACGCTATCGGAGATTGACCCGCGCGGCAATGTAGTGTGGCGATACGACCCATCTCACGAAATTCATCACGACTTCGTCAGAATGCCCAACGGCAATTTGTTGATTTTGGGCAGAGCCGCCAAAACGCGCGAGCAAGCAATCGCGGCGGGCGCGAATCCTGAGTTGGAGTACGAACAATTCCTGCACGACATCCTGATAGAGGTGCGTCCCACAGGCGCGAGCGGCGGCGAGGTCGTTTGGGAATGGTCGGCGTGGGATCATATGGTTCAAGACATAGATCATAGCAAGCCGAATTATGGGGCGGTCGCCGAGCATCCTGAGCTGATAGATATGAACTTTCTGCTGGACGGCGAGCGCGGGCGGGCGCGCTGGATGAATGTGGAGGGGATTGACTACAATCCCGCGCTAGACCAGATTTTGATGTCGCCGCTCTATTACAGCGAACTTTGGGTTATAGATCACAGCGCCACCACCGAAGAGGCGCGCGGACATAGCGGCGGCAACGGCGGCATGGGCGGGGATCTGCTGTACAGATGGGGCAACCCGCGCTCATATGGGCATGGCGACGGCGGCGACCAGCGGCTGTTCTGGCATAATCGCGCGCATTGGATAGCGCCGGGGCTGCCGGGCGCGGGCAACATTCTTGTGTTCAACAACGGCAACGAGTTCGCAGGCTATGCGCGCGACTACTCGTCCATAGACGAAATCGCGCCGCCTATGGACGGCTACCGCTATCGCCGCGATGCGGATTCGGCTTATCCGCCTGACGCGCCGGATTGGACATACGCCGCCGAAACGCCCGCCGACTTCTACGCGCCGTATTCGTCTAACGCGCAGCGCCTGCCCAACGGCAACACGCTGATTAACAACGCGCCCGCGGGGACTATATCCCAGGTGACGCCCGACGGCAGAACGGCGTGGGAATACGTGGTTCCTTATCACTATAATGTTTCGCTGTGGCAAGACGCTGATGTGTCAGAGCGGCTTGCGTATGAGCCGCCGGACGACCGCGCGCGCTGGTCGGTTATCAAGAACGCGGTGTATCGCGCGTACTGGTATCCGCCCGACTATGCGGGATTGCAGGCGCTAGACTTGACGCCCGGGGCGTATCTCGAAGACACGCCGGATCTGCTTGATTGGAAACTCGCCGGTCTGATAGCGGGGGATTTCGGGGAGCGGATTGCGGAATCGGACTTTGAGATATATCTTGATGAAGACATCCTGATATATCTCAAGCGGCAGCCGTGCGCGGCGGAGGATACGCGGGCGCGGTTCTTTCTGCACATCTTCCCCGCGGATGCAAGCGATCTTCCCGCGCATAGGCGCGAACACGGCTTTGAGAACAGGGATTTCGGGTTCGACGGCAGGGGCAAGGCGCACGGGGCCATGTGCGCGGCGATAGCGCGGCTGCCGGGCTATGAGATAGGGCGCATACGCACGGGGCAGTTCACGGGCGCGGGCAAGGCGTGGGAGGCTGACATAGACTTGAGGGAATAGCGGTGGCAATGCGATCGGCGCGGTTGACACCGCCAAGCCGCCGTAGTAGGCTTGCGGCGATGGGCGAGCAGCGCCGATACAAGAGGGGCGGTTGCGCCGATATACGATAGAGGTACCGGAGGGCTAGGCCGTGTGTACATACGTTATTCAGAGGTCGCAGATACGGGGGAGCGGCAAGGGGACGGCGGGGTGGATTCCGATTACGGAGGCGCGGGTGTATTATGATCACCCGTATCATATGAGCGCGGATCATACGCTGAATATAGATTTCGTGAACGAGGCGCAGGGGCTGGGCGCTAGGGTGGCGGTGGAGCTGACGGCGGAGTCGGCGCGGGCGCTGGTGAGCGATATTCTGGCGGCGCTGGATGAGGGGAGCGCGGCGCACGCGGCGGATTAAGGGCCGGAGCAAGGGCGGCAATGCGGGATTGATGCGGCGGCAGGGGCGGCTGGGATGCGTGAACGAATTAGGATGCGGCGGCGGCTGATGGGCGTGAACGAACTGCGATTAGGGCTGCGATAGGGCAATCATAAGGAGCGCATATACGCGATATATCTTTCTGTGGTCAATGAATTCTGCTGACTATCCGAAGAACGGACTGCTAACTAACGCTGAGCCATACGCGAATTACGGAGTGAATTACGGCAGGGAGCGCAGAATACATAGACACGGGAGGGTATCCGATGATGCGTCTATCAGTTCTTCGGAGCGCGGTTTTCCTAGCGGCGGCGATGGCGGTTGTGCTTGCGGGGGTTGTGGCGTGTTCTAGCGCGGAGCCTGGGGATGCGGGACAGCCAGCGGCGCCGGCGGCTCAAGCGGCGCCCACTACGGCGCCGGCTCCCGCGGCGCCGGCCGCTCAGGCCCCGACGGCGGCGCCCGCGGCGATGGCGTCGGACGCCGTTCCGCCCAGGGCGGCGGATGCGGCGGCGCAGCGCGGGGGGATACTGAATGTGGCGTACTTCCGCAAGGCGTCCAGCCCGGACGGGTATCAGGCGGGCGGGACTTTTGACCGGATGTACTTCTTTACGGGCAACGAGGTCGCCGTAGCCATAGGCAAGGATAGCCAGTACGATCCGGCGGAGTCGCTGGCGCACTCGTTTGAGGTGGAGGACGGCGGCAGTCGCGTGAGGTTCAATCTGCGCGAGGGCGTGCTGTTCCAAGGCGGGTTCGGCGAGATGACTTCGGCGGATGTGGCGTTCAGTTTCGGGCGCTGGTTTGACAGCGAGGCGGGCTGCCGCGGCTGCCCCAGCACATTCCGCTCGGTTACCGCCGTGGACGCCGTTGACGCCTATACGGTCGACGTGATTATGGATCCGCCGGACGCCAATCTGATAGCCAAGATGTTTGACCGGGGCAGCATCGTTCATTCCAAAGCGAATTGGGATGCGGTAGGCCCGGAAGATCATAAGAGCAAGCCCATCGGCACGGGGGCTTACCAACTGATGGCGTGGGATGTGGGCGTTACGCAGAATTGGGTCAAGCATCCCGACTGGTGGCAGCGCGAGCCGTATGCCGATGAGGTGAACATTCAGATAATCTCTGAGACGCGCACGCGATTGGCGGCGTTGCAGACGGGCGAGGTGAATGTTTCGTGGCTACAGGCTGAGCAGATACCGGCGGCGCAGCGGGACGGGAATATCGCGGTGTGGGATTTCACGGGCGTTGGCTGGGACGGCTGGGTTTGGAATCACGGGCTGTCGCCGCTGGACGACCTGCGGATGCGGCGAGCGCTCATCAAGTCGGTTGACAGGGGCGCGCTGAACACTTCCATATACCTGAACACGCTGCGGGACAGCCAGGCGCACACATTCCCGCCCGAATCGCCGTTTGGCATTGACGCCAAGGATCTGTGGGAGGGCGATTACTTGCGCTACAACCTTGATGAGGCGCGCGCGCTGGTGGACGCGGTAGCCGCCGACAAGGGGCTGTCCACGCCG
>CBDESO010000015.1:0-42238 GCA_965242555.1 Dehalococcoidia bacterium | reverse complement strand
GACTACTCCATAATGCACTACACATCCGGCACAACCGGCAAGCCCAAAGGCGCCGTCCACCGCCACCAAGCCGTAGTCCAGCAATACGCCACCGGCAAATGGGCGCTAGACCTCCAACCCAACGACATCTACTTCTGCACAGCCGACCCCGGCTGGGTCACCGGCACATCCTACGGCATGCTCGCCCCCTGGACAAACGGCGTAACCCAACTCATCTACGAAGGCGGCTTCCGCGCCGGCAAATGGTACGAACTCATCCAAGACTACAAAGTTACCGTCTGGTACACCGCCCCCACCGCCATACGAATGCTAATGAAAGCCGGCGACGACGTCCCCCGTCGCTACGACCTCTCATCCCTCCGCTTCATCGCCAGCGTCGGCGAACCCCTCAACCCCGAGGCAGTCGTCTGGAGCGATGACATCTTCGGCATGCCCTTCCACGACAACTGGTGGCAAACCGAAACCGGCGCAATCCTCTGCGCCAACTACGCCTGCCAAGACGTCAAACCCGGCTCTATGGGACGCCCCATCCCCGGCGTCGAACTAGGCATAGTGGACGACGAATACAATCCCGTCCCCACCGGCGAAGACGGCAACCTAGTCGTCCGCCCCAACTGGCCCTCTATGTTCCACGCCTACTGGAACAACTCCGAAATGTACAACTCCCGCTTCCGGCAAGGCTGGTACATCACCGGCGACCGCGCCCGCGTGGACGCAGACGGCTACTACTGGTTCGTAGGCCGCGCCGACGACGTCATCAACACCGCCGGCCACCTAGTCGGCCCCTTCGAAGTGGAAAGCGCCCTCATAGAACACCCCGCCGTCGCCGAGGCCGGCGTCATCGGCAAACCCGACCCCATCGCGATGGAAGTCGTCAAAGCATTCGTCTCCCTCAAAGACGGCTACGAAGAATCCCCCGAACTGCGCCGCGACATAATGCGCTTCAGCCGCCAAAAACTCGCCGCCGCCGTCGCCCCCCGCGAACTAGACTTCGTCCCAACCCTCCCCAAAACCCGCAGCGGCAAAATAATGCGCCGCCTCCTCAAAGCCCGCGAACTCGGCCTCCCCGAAGGCGACACCAGCACCCTAGAAGACGACTAAACCGAAACACAGGCTGCGCCAAAATGACCACAATCACACACGCCCCAATAGAAAGCCACCAAATCCACAGCCGCCGCCTAATCCAACATGCGGAAGAACGCCTCGCGCTCGGCGACCGCCTCCAAACCTCCGAAAAAGCATGGGGCGCCATCGCCCACTACCTCAAAGTAATCGCCGACCGCCGCGGCTGGCAATACGAAACCCACGCCGACTCCTTTCGCGTAGCCCAAAACCTAGCCGATGCGGAAAACAACCCGCAGATAAGGCATCTATTCTACGCCGCGAGCGACCTGCACAGGAATTTCTACATTGACTACATTCCCCTTGACTCTCTTGCGCTCCAGCTTGACGATGTGAAAGAATTCCTGGCGCTACTGCACACCATAGAGCCGCCCGACGAACCCGACCTAGGGGAGATCCAATGACCACCGCAATCCAACCCCCAATAGAAAGCCACCAAACCCACAGCCGCCGCCTAATCCGCCACGCTGAAGAGCGTCTCGCCCTCGGCGACCGCCTCCAAACATCCGAAAAGGCATGGGGCGCCATCGCCCACTACCTCAAAGTCATAGCCGATCGCCGCGGCTGGCAATACGAAACCCACTCCGACTCCTTTCGCGTAGCCCGAAACCTAGCCGCCGCGGAAAACAATCCCCAAATAATGCAGCTATTCTACAAGGCGCACGACCTGCACAGGAATTTCTATATTGATACAATGCCCCTTGACTTTCTTGCGCGCCAACTTGACGTTGTGAAAGAATTCCTGGCAATCCTGCATGCCATCGAGCCGCCCGACGAACCCGACCAAGAGGAGATACAATGACCACAACAATCCAACCCCCAGTAGAAAGCCACGAAACCCAAAGCCACCGCCTAATCCGGCAGGCTGAAGAGTGCCTCGCGCTCGGCGACCCCTTCCAAGCCGCCGAAAACGCATGGAGCGCTACCGACCACTATCTCAAAGCGATAGCCGACCGACGCGGCTGGCGCTACGAAACCCACTTTGACTCCTTTCGCGTAGTCCAAAACCTAGCCGACGAGGAAAACAACCCCCAAATATCGCTGCTATTCTCCGCGGCGCACGACCTTTACAGGAATTGCGACATTGACGTCATTCCCCTTGACTTCCTTGCGGACCAAATCGGCGATGTGAAAGAATTCCTAGCGCTCCTACACGCCATAGAACCCCCCGACGAACCCAACTAAACCCAAACCCAACGGCAACCTTACCCGCCAAATCCAACCCATTAAACCCAATACTACGGAGGCATCCAAATGAAAATCAGCTGGTTCCACCTAATGCCCTACCGCTTTCTGCCCAAAGACTTCGAAGACAAATACCGCAGCGTCTGGGTTGACGTCCCCAGCCACCTATTCGAGGCGAACAAAGCCCATCAGCTCTACAACGAATACCTCGACGAGCTCGAATTCGCCGACGAGGTCGGCTTCGACGGCATCTGCGTCAACGAACACCACAACAACGCCTACGGCATCATGCCCTCGCCCAACATCACCGCCGCTACCCTCACGCGCCGCACTTCCAACGCCGCCATCATCGTGCTTGGCAACAGCCTCGCCCTCTACAATCCCCCCCTGCGCGTCGCCGAAGAATTCGCCATGCTGGACTGCATCAGCGGCGGCAGACTCGTCGCCGGATTCCCCGTCGGCACATCTATGGACACAAACTTCGCCTACGGCCTAACCCCCGCCACGCTCCGCGAAAAATACTACGAGGCGCACGACCTCGTAATGAAAGCCTGGACAGAACCCGAACCCTTCGCCTTCAACGGCAAATACAACCAAGTCCGCTACGCCAACATCTGGCCGCGCCCCCTCCAAAAGCCCCATCCCCCCGTCTGGATCCCCGGCGGCGGCAGCGTGGAAACCTGGGAGTGGACTAGCCGCATGAACTACGTCTACTGCTACCTCAGCTACTCCGGCTACAAGCGCGGCATCCAAGTGATGGACGGCTTCTGGAAAGAAATGGACAGGCTCGGCGTGGACGACAACCCCTACCGCGCCGGTTTCCTCCAGCTCGTCTGCGTCTCCGAAACCGACGAAAAAGCCAAAGAAGAGTACGCCGAACACGTGGAATACTTCTACAAAAAATGCCTCCACGTCTACGAGGGCTTCGCCGACGCCCCCGGCTACCGCACAATCCGCACCCTCAAGGCGGGCGCGGTAGCCCAACTAGGCGCCGCCGCCAACCAAAAGCGCCAATCCATGACCTGGGACGACTTCGTAGAGCAGGGCTACGTCATCGCCGGCAGCCCCAAAACCGTCACCGAAAACCTCCGCAAAGCCGTAGAGGGCTTGCGCGTCGGCCACCTGATGGTATTGCTCCAAATCGGCAGCATGCCCAAAGACCTCACGATGAAAAACACCGAACTCTTCGCCACCCAAGTCTTCCCCGAAGTCAAGGGCATGTGGGACGAATACGAAGACTACTGGTGGCCCGAGCCTATGGAACAGCGCGAAGTCGCCGGCGCCGCGTCCGCCGCCGACTAGCCCTCAAAACCCGTTGGCGACGCCCCACAACACAGCAAGAGGTAAATCGCAAATGACAACCACTCAGCAAGACGGCGCAACGCTGAACATAGGCGGCATAGACACCGCCGTCGCCGTCAAAGGCGACGGCCCGCCCCTTGTCTATCTCCACGGCGCATTCGGCTACCGGGACTGGCACCCCTTCCTGGACAAGCTCGCCGAAAACTTCACCGTGTACGCGCCCCTGCACCCCGGCTTCGGCGAAAACTCAACCGTCGACGACATAGACGACATCCTAGACCTCACCCTATACCACTACGACCTGCTGGACGCGCTCAACCTGAACGCCCCCGCAGTGGTCGGCCACTTCCTAGGCGCGATGACCGCCGCCGAAATGGCCGCCCTGCGCCCCGGCAGCGTCGGCAAACTCGTCCTAGCCGCCCCGGCGGGCATTTGGCTAGACGAAACCCCCGGCGCCGACTACTACGCCACCCCTATGGACGAAATGCGCGCCATCCTATTCGCCGACCCCCAATCCCCCGCCGCCAAAGCGCTGCTCCCCGAACCCGCCGACGACCTCGAGCGCGGCACTCAGATCATAGAGCGCGTGCGATCCCTAGCAACCGTCGGCAAATTCCTATGGCCCATCCCCGACAAGGGCATCAAAAAGCGCCTAGGCCGCATCACCGCCCCCACCCTAATCATCGCCGGCGACCAAGACAAAATCGTCCCCCTCGCCCACGCCCAAGAATTCGCCGACCGCATCACCGGCGCAACCACCCACATCCTACCCGCCGGCCACATGCTAATGCTAGAAGAACCCGCCAAATTCGCGGCAGAGATAACCGCCTTCCTACAACCCTAACAGGCTAAAAGAGCGGGGCAGACTTATCCTACTAAGCCTGCCCTTGCCCACTTCCCCTAAGTTTTTTGCCTACTTTTTTACGAAAAAAGTAGCGTCCCCCCGTCTTTCTTGTCCCTCGGTTTCGTTTCGCTGACCGTCCCCTCTTATCCTACCCCACAAACCACCCCGCCAGCTCCTCCCGATTCCGCTCCAACCACGCATGATTCAGCCGTATCCGCTCCAGCGACTGCCGCACCGTCCGCTCAGCCCCCGGCGCCTTGTTGTCCGCGAAAAACCGCTCAACGTCATCCCGCATCTCCAGCGTGGTGAACCCCGCCGTTATGCCCGCCACCCGCATTATCGCAAACCCGCCCTCGCCGTAGCGCCTATCGTACTCCGCCCAGTTATCCTTCAGAAACTCCCACGCCAGCGCCCGCCCGCGGCTATTGCTCGCCACCAGCGTCAGCGCCGACACGCTATCCTGCGCGCGCACCTCATCGCCCAGCGACCGCTCCAGCGTCTCCCCCAGCAAAGCCGCCTGCTCAAACCCCGTCAGCCCGTACATAAACCGCATCTTCTCCTCCGGCAGCGTAGCCGCCGCCCGCAGCTCCCACATCTCGTCGTACATAGCGCGACCGCCCCGCTTTGCCGCCAGCCCGAACACTATCCCGCGAATATCCGGACTTACGCTCGCCGAATCCGCCGCGTATGACGCGAACCGCGCCGCCGCCTCCCGCAGCGTATCATCGTCATCGCTGCTGCCCATATGATTCAACAGCGTGCTGCGTAGCAAAGCGTCCGTATGCGACTCCCCATCCCGCGCATCCCAGCCCACCTGCCGCGCCATATCGCGGAATATCCCCCGCGAAAACGCCTGAAAGCCCGTGTAGAACTCTTCCCCCACAAGCAGGTTGTCAAGCCCGCCCAAATTCGCCGACAAATCCGCGCACACCGGTGCGCTATCCTCATTCCCATACGCAGATGCGATTGTCAGGAAATCGGTCGCCGGTATCAGCCCCGCGCGGCTCAGCGCGAATGCGTCGTTCTGTATCCCCAGCCTATCCTGAGGCGGCAGCGCCTTTTCGCTTATCGGCGCGCGCAACCGCCCCAAGTCCTCAGAGAAATACTTCACGCGGTAAAACCCCACCTGCTCAGGGTTCAACTTAGTCCACGCATCGCTAGACGCCCCCGAATCCTCCACATCCCACGCCAGCGTCCTGCCGTCCATCAGCGTAGTAGCCTTGCCGCCGCCCCCGCCCGTATAGACGCCCACCGGCAGCCGCCAAATCGTATCGTCATCCCCGCCCTCGCCCGTTACCGCGTCATACACGAACCGCCGCTGCAGCATATGCAGGTTGATGTTGCCCTCCGACCGCTCTATCCCCACATCCAGCACGGGATACCCGGTCTGCATAACCCAGGTATCCATAATCTCGGCCACCGGCTGCCCCGAAACCTCGCCCAGCGCGTTCCACAGATCCGCCCGCACCGCGTTGCCGTATTGATGCTTTTCCAAGTATTCGTGTAGCCCCCGCCGGAACGTCTCAGCCCCCAAAAAGCTCTCCAGCATCCGCAGCACTGACGCGCCCTTGCTGTAGCTTATGGCGTCAAACAGCTCCCCTATCTCGGCAGGATTATGCACCTCCTGCTCTATCGGATGCGAGTTTCGCAGCCCGTCAAGGCTCAGCGCCCGATTGGTATCGCTTGAGACGAACTGCGTCCAAACCTCCCAGTCCGGGAACAGCGCGTCGGTAGCCTTATCCCCCATCCAAGAGGCGAAACTCTCGTTCAGCCACAGATCATCCCACCACGCCATCGTAACCAGATCCCCGAACCACATATGCGCCATCTCATGCGCGATTATCCCCGCCACAAGCTGCCTTGTCCCCGCCGATGTGTTATCCGGATCCACCAGCAGCGCCGTTTCGCGGTAGGTAATCGCGCCCCAGTTTTCCATCGCCCCCGCCGCGAAATCCGGTATGGCGAAATGGTCAAGCTTGGGCAGCGGATAGGGTATCCCGAAATACTCGTTGAAATACTCCAGCAGCCGCGCCGCCGTATCCAGCGCGAACTCCGCCTGCGACTCCCGCCCCCGCGTGGTGAACACCCGTATCAGCGTCCCGTTGTCCCCCACCCGCTCAATATGCGTCAAATCCCCGATTATGAACGCCAGCAGATACGTGGACATTATCGGCGTTTCCCCGAAAGCAACCGACTTCACCCCCGGCCGAACCTCGCTTTCGCTGATAATCGGCATATTAGACTCCGCCGCCAGCTCCGACGGCACAAGCAGCGTCAGCGCGAAAGTAGCCTTCAGCACCGGCTCATCCCAGCACGGAAACGCCCGCCGAGCGTCCGTAGCCTCCATCTGCGTAGTAGCCATCACCCGCTCAACCCCATCCTCCCCCGTATAAGTGCTGCGATAAAACCCCCGCAGCTTATCATTCAGCTCCCCGCTGAACTCGATCTCAAGCGACGCCTTCCCCACCGCCAGCTCCTCCCCAAACTCAAACGTCGCCGTCTCAGCCTCCTCGTCATACGAGATACTCCGCGCCGCCAGCGCCGACCCGCCCTCCGGCGTAACCGCGCACGCCTGTATCTCAATCTCAATGCAATTCAGCGTAACAGCCGAAGTCCCCGACAGAACCTCCACATCTATCGTCTCGCTGCCCCTGAAAGTGAACGCCCCCAAATCCGGCTCCAGCGTAATCGCATACCGAACCGGCTTAACATTGCTCGGAATAAGCTCCGCACTAGACTCTGTCATAACCCTCTCTCACTCCCCTGCGTATCTATCGTATCTATGCCGCGCGCGCCCCACACTCATCGCGTATTCAACGCCCGCCGCCCGCTTGCCTTATTGTAAATCATAGGTTGCGTGGCGATGTGCCAATGCAACCCGCGCCTGTTGCCCTAGTCTTATTTGTTGCGACGTTGCTATGATGCAACCCGCTTGTACGCCGCTGTCATAGCCTTGATAATATCATTGTTGCGGGGTATTGCTGAGTTGCGCGATACTGCGGCAATACAGCCCGCGCCCGCTACCCTAGCGGGCATACCAGATTGCCGCCGAGCATCGCATTGCGTATCGCTTTTACCCCCGCCGCCCGCTGTCTTAGCCTTAATCATATCGTCGGCTTGCGCCCTGCCGCTGCGATTCAACCCGTTTTCGCGCCGCCGCCTTTTATTGGCAATCATATCGTTGGATGCGCGGGGATGAGCCAATGCGCCCCGCGCCAGCCGCCTTAGCCTTAGTCATATCGGCGACTTGCGGGCGATATTGATATGAACCCCCCCGCTATTCACCCACGCGCCCTTGCGCCGTCATCACCCCCTACATCCTAGCTCGCCGTCCAATTCGGCTTCCGCTTCTCCGAAAACGCCAACGGCCCCTCCACGAAATCATCCGACACCGACGCCTTCACCTGCTCCGTGAAAGTCCGGTTCAGCGACACATCCAAAGGCCAATCCAGCCCCTGCGTCGCCATCTGCTTGCTCGCCCGCGCCGACAGCGGCGCCACCTCCAATATCTCAGCCGCCCACCGCTCAGCCGTCGCCATCAGATCCCCCAGCGGCACAACCTCGTTCACCAGCCCAAGCCGATGCGCCTCCTGCGCCGATATGCGCCGCGCCGTCAGCAGCATCCCCATCGCAACCTTGAACGGCACATGACGCGGCAGCCGATGCACGCCGCCCGCGCCCGCAATCAACCCCACGCGCGGCTCAGGCAGCCCCACCTGCGCGTGATCCGCCGCGATAATAATATCGCACGCCATCGCCAACTCCAGCCCGCCCCCCAGCGCATACCCGTTCACCGCCGCGATAATCGGCTTCCAGCACTCGAAATTAGAAGTGATCCCTCCGAACCGCGCTATCTCACGCGACCTATCCCGCCGCCCCCGCTCAGCCGTGTACTTCAGATCATTCCCCGCGCTAAACGCCCGCTCCCCCGTCCCCGTCAGTATCGCCACCCAAGCGTCCGGATCATCCCGAAAATCGCTGAACGCCCGATACAGCTCCGCATTCGCCGGCGGATGCAGCGCATTAAGCCGCTCCGGCCTATTTATCGTCACATACGCGATCCGCCCCCGCTTCTCGTACTTAATGAATTCGTATCCCATAATCTCCCCCCTCGGTAACACAGGATAACCCAGATTTTCGTCAGCCAATCCCATCCGCCGCCGCGCCGGCCTTGCCCACGCGCCGCGATATTTCACGCGCCTGATTATATCAGGTTTGCCCCACATAGCGTAAAGCGGCATAAATCCCTGCCGCTCTCGCGCCCGCAACCTACCGCGCGAAAGCCTTGCACGCTTGGGGCGAGGCGCTTGCCCTGCTATGTCTTTGCCGCCGCACCCTACCCCCGCCCATTCCACCCATCCCAATGCGCCACCTCATCCAACGGCTTGCGGCGCGTCGGCCCATACCCCGCCCCCTCCGCCGGATACCCTATCGGCAAAAGCGCCGCCGTCTCCACATTATCCGGTATCCCCAGCAACCCCTTCACCTCATCCTCATACTGCTTATGAAAAGTCGTCAGAACGCTCCCCAGCCCCAGCCCCCTCGCCGCCAGCAGGATATTCTGCACGGCAGGGTATATCGACGACCCCGTCGTCAGATTAGTCCCCCCGTCATGCTCAATGCACGCCAGCAGCACCACCGGCGCGTCATCCAGATGCTCAATCAGATGCGTAGCCGACCGCAAGATGCGCGGATTCGCCTCCCGCAGCCACTCCAACCGCGGCAGCGCATTGCGCCCCGCCCTCCGATACACATCCGCCAACTTCCCCCGCAACGTCGCATCCTGCACCACGACAAAATGCCACATCTGCCGATTAGTCCCGCTAGGCGCCCTAGTCGCCGCCTCCAGCAGCCGCTCCACCGCCTCCCGCGGCACCGCATCCCCCTTGAAATACCTAATCGCCCGCTGCGTCCCCATCGCCTCAAACAACCCAATTTCCTGAGTCATATCTTATCCCCCTGCTTATTGCCCAAAATGCCCTTATCCAGTTGTTGAAATTATACCCCATCCCACTCAAAAGTTTTTTGCTACTTTTTTCTAAAAAAGTAGGGTCCCCCTCTTATCGTTCACCTTTCCCGCCCTTACCTGATACAATACCCCCATAATTTCCCGATATGGAGGCCCCCACAATGAAAGTAGGCACAGGCATGCGCTCCGGGCTAGTATCCGACGTCCCCCCCAGCGCCCGCAAAGCCGAAGAACTCGGCTACGACTTCTTCGCCACCAACGAAACCAAGCACAACCCATTCATCACCGCCGCCCTAGCCGCCGAACACACCACGCGCGCCCAAGTCCGCACATCCATAGCCCTAGCCTTCGCCCGCAGCCCCATGGACACCGCCTACCAGGCATGGGACCTGCAATCCCTAGCCGGCGGCCGCTTTCAATTGGGAATGGGCAGCCAAGTCCGCGGCCACATCGTCCGCCGCTTTAATATGCCCTGGGGCAAACCGGCAGCCCGAATGCGCGAATACATCGCCGCCCTACGCAGCGTCTGGCAAAGCTGGCAAACCCGCTCCCGCGTTCACTTCGCCGGCGACTTCTACAACTTCAACCTTATGCCCCCCTTCTTCACCCCCGAACCCATAGAAAACCCCGACATCAAAATCTACATCGCCGCCGTCAACACCAACATGCTCCAAGTCGCCGGCGAAGTCTGCGATGGCGTCCTGCTCCACTCATTCGGCACATTCAAATACATCCGCGAAATCGTAATCCCCAGCCTCCAGGCCGGCGCCAACAAAGCCGGCCGCTCCCTATCCGACATTGACATCAACGGCGGCGGCTACATCATCACCGGCCCCAACGAAGAACACATCCAAAACAGCCGCCAAGAGGTCAAAAACGCCATATCGTTCTACGCCTCCACCCGCAGCTACGCCCCCGTAATGAACGCGCACGGCTGGAACGACACCGCCCAAAAACTCTACCGGATGTCCGTCGACGGCAAGTGGTCCGAAATGGGCGCGCAGATAACCGACGACATGCTAGACGAATTCGCCATTACCGGCACATACGACGACATCGTTGACAAAATCAAGACCACCTACGGCCCCTTCGCCTCATCCATCAGCTTCTCAATCCCCACCCAATCCGGCGAAGACGAAGAGATCCTAAAAGACATGATAACCCGCCTCCAGTCCGACTAAGCGGCCGGGCAAGGAAATCGGAAAACAAAAACAGGGCAGCCCCATGCTGCCCCTACTACCCTTGCCCCTTGACCCATATCCCCATCACCCGCACACCTACATCTACCCTCCCTCAAAAGTTTTTGCCTACTTTTTTCTAAAAAGTAGCGTCCCCCCCTACATCCATCTAAACAGAACTATCCCGCATCCTCCGCGCCCGCTCCACACACTCCTCCACCTCCTCCAGCGCCTCATCAGTCCGGTTCGTCCCATGCGCCACCACACAATCAAACTTCACGGCTTCAGCCATCTCCCTATCAGCCTCCGCCAGCCTCATTGCCAGTGCCTCCGCCTCCTCGCTCCGCCGCATTGTTAGCCGTCGTAGCAACTCCACGCTGCTTGGCGGCGTCAGAAATATGAACACAGCGTCAGGCACTATCTCCCTAATCGTCATAGCCCCCTGAACATCAATCTTCACCACAACATCCCTGCCACTCGCCAGAGCCGACGTCACCTGCGCCTTAGGAACCCCGTAGTAATTGCCATATACCAACGCCCACTCCAGCAACTCCCCGTTGGCAATCATCCCACTAAACCGCTCCCTGCTGACGAAAAAATAATCCGCCCCATTCCGCTCCCCATCACGCATAGCCCGCGTAGTTGCCGTCACCGCGTAATGACGGCGTGGATGCGCCGCCCGCATCCACGTCACCAGCAGATCCTTACCAACCCCCGACGGCCCCGAGATCACAATCATCAGCGCCCGCTTTGCCGCACGCCCCTCTTGCCCCGCTTTCGCTACCTCCGATATATCCACGACTGCTTCTTCTCCGACCCCGTCATCTGCCGATACCGCTGCAGCAGCCTATCCCCCAGAAACGCCGTCGCCATAGACTCCCCCGCGCTCGGCAGCCTATTCTCATCGCCCTCGTTCACCACAGCCCCCGCCTCCCACCTCGCCCGATTCTCCCACGCCCCCACGAAAGCGTCCACCAGCCCGTCGTCCGCATCCTTGATCATATTGCGATACTCATAAAGCTGCGCGATATACTGGTCAATCCAATGCACCAGCGCATTCGGATTCGTATAGCACGACGCCTCATTATCCAGCGGATCCTCCGACGCCAGCCGCGAATACTCCGCGAAAGTCCCCGCCGCCAGCCTGTGCATCTCGCGCCACGCCTCGCTGCCCGCCGCCGTGCTCACAAACGCCGACGACAGCACCGCCGGCAGAACCTCCATAGCCACCGCGTAGCTATCGTGCTCATGCGGATCCATAAACAGCGGCTTCGCCCCCATCAGCTCCGCCATCCCGACCACCGTCCTAACCGACTCCTGCCTAGCCGCGTTCCCCGGCGTAATGCAATACTGCGCCCCCCGCATCAGATCCGCCGAGGCGTCCTCCAGCGAAGAAAACGGCTTGCGAATAAGCGGCCTTCCCCCCACAAAATCAACATTCTTGGGCAGCAACTCCGCCGCCCAATCCAGCGCCTTCACCTTCGCCGCCCCCGTATCCGTAATCACGCACCCATCCTCCGCGATAGGCGCCAGCGCCTCCAGCATCTCGCGCGTCTGAGTGAACGCCGTATCCATCACAATCAGCTGCGCCCCTCTCACCGCCGTCCGCATATTCGCCGAAGTATCGTCATACGCCCCCCGCCTTGGCCCCAACGCTCAGCGCATCCCTATCCCCCGAACTCCCCACCACCTCCGTATTACGCAAATTCGCCCGCTTCAGCGCCAGCCCCATAGACATCCCCACCACCCCCGTCCCAATAATCGTAATGCGCTCCAAATCCCACCTCCGTCGTCTAACCCTAACCCGCGCCTACGCTGCAGTGTGCGACAATGCGCGGCGAGAAACCATTCTTAATATGCGACGCCCGCGCCCACTATTCGCGCCGGCCCCTTATTTCTTTTCCTGCCAAAAGTCTATCACATTTCCCACATAAGCCCACATCGCCCACGCCTGGCATTGCCGCCTCTCGCCGAAAACCCTAGCCCCCCGGTTGCGCCCGCGTTGCTGCGATACGCCCATGCCGCTTAGGCGTATCCCTTAAAATCTCAGACGCTCCAACTCTAATATATTTCGGTGATACGCGATAACATCGTCGTAAAACCTAACCTCAAACCTATTGTGAGCGTCCGAATACGGCGCTTGCCGCAGCTTTCGGTTGATCCTATCCGAAAACCTTTCGGGCGCGGCTATCAGAAAGTTCGTCTGAAACTCCCGCAGCTGATACATCCGGTTCAAGGCTTGATCCAACGTCCCGATGCTGTCCACCACCTCAATCGCCCGCTGAGGAAACTTGTACCCTCGCTTATTGAACCACACCACGTCTATGCGCCTTGCCACCTGAACTATCTCAGGATAAGTAAATTCGGGAAAATCGCCCACCGACGCCAACTGCCCCACGCGCACATTCGCCTGAAAGACCGCCTTCTTGTCCGCGCAGTACGTATCATAATTCTCATAATTGCCCGTCTCCACCAGCAACCCTTCGATATACGAGTGCATCCGAACCTTATCTTTTCGGATGATCTTGACCGCCTCTTGCTCTTCATAATCCGCCAGCGCGAATACCCCCGCGCTTATGCGCTTAAAATGCCGCCCATTCTTAACCTCCCGATACAGCACCCCCCGCAACGCCGCCTCCCAATCCTTCGGCGCTTTGATATTCGGGTAATACCCTTCTATGTTGTCGTATATGTCCTTCCAACTCGCCGCGCCCCCATTATCCCCAAGCAGGCTTATGAGCGCCCCCACCTTCGTTAGCCTAGGCATACCTAACCCCCGCTATGCGTCTATGCGCCATTCCAACCGCGTTTTGATTTCCCAACAACCACAATCGCCTACCCAGTATCCTACACCATATCCCTACCCAAAAGTTTTGACTACCTCTTTCCCCAAAATAGCAACCCACACTCCCGAACCCATTCACTCCCCCTTCCCCTGAAACTTGCCCTTCAAATACCGCCATATCCGACGCTGCACACCCTCGCTCGCTCGCCGAACCGGCCCCACATCCGCGACCGCCCGAACCCTCCCGCTATCGTCAAAAGTGAAATCCCCCCGATACGCCTGATTGCAAAACTGGCACTGCAGGATGATATTGCCCAAATCGTCAGCCGCCCCGCGCGGATCCTTATGCCCCTGCTGTAGCTGAACCGCGCCCTCGCCATACCTCGGATTGACCTCCCCCTCCCGTGTATTGCAACTAGCGCAGCGATGATCATACGCCGCCTTGAGATCATCAAACGACCGCGCCGACAATCTGCCCTGCCGCCGCCGCCCTAGCGTTCACAAACGTAGCGGACGGCATTGTAGGGTCATGCAACGCATGATACCCGCCCCTGATATTCTCCACATTCCACCCATCCTGACTCCCCAAATGCCTTACCTGCTGGTCAGTCCAAGCCCCGAAAATGCTTTGCACCGCATCCGCTATCGTATTCTTATGAACCCGCTGCCCCTGATTGAGATACAGCATCGCCAACTGATAAGACTTCCTAGTCCCCTTCCCGAAAATTCGGACGCCATACTGCGCCAAATGCCGCCTATGTATCTCCACAAGCTCGTCATACGCCGTGTCAAGCTCCGCCTGCGTCGGCAGTTCGCTACTCATAAATCGCCTCCCCCACCCGCGCATTCGCCGCCTTTGCCATAGCCTCCTCCTTCTCAAACCCCACAAACCCCCGCCCCTCTATCCGCGCCGCAACCCCCGTCGACCCCGACCCCGCAAACGGATCCAGCACAATCGCATCCTCCCCGCCCGCGCAAAATATCCGGATCAAATGCCGCAGCAGCAACACCGGCTTCTCAGTCATATGCCCCGACCGCTTGCGCGGCTTAGGCACCGGAATAACCGTCCCCGGAAACTGCCCCGGCGACACCAGCGGATTATCGGTATCAATCAGCCCCGCGCGATACCGCAGCCAGTTATCCGCGAAAGTCCCCTCGCGCGGCAGCTGCGCCAGAACGATAAGCTCCATCTGCGGCTTCAGCTGCGGCGTCTTGCGCCCCTCCAAATCCCGTATCATCCGCTCCCGCACATCCTCCGGCAAATGCCGCTTGCGCCGTATAAAATGCTCCTGCTTAAACGCCTTCGGCTGCCCCTCATAGCGCCACGCCAGCATATCCCGTATCTCAAACCCCGCATCCTCCAGCGCCATAGCCGCATGATGCGCCAGCCTTGGCTGCGAAAAGCACAGCGCGAACCCGCCCGGCTTCAGCGCGCGCGCCCACTCCTTAGCCACCGGCAGCAGAAAATCATACAGCTTGCGCCCCTGCGCCCTGTCAAACTTCATCCCCGCCGGTAGCCCGCCAATCACCCCTGGCCTAACCCTAGCCCGCAGACGATCGTTATCCCACCCGTCATCCATCCCATCGATAAAATACGGCGGATCCGTCAGCACAAGCGCCACGCTATCATCCCCAATCCCCCGCATCCCAACCCGACAATCCCCCCACTTAACCCAATCCCCGACCTGCTCGCCATCATCCCCGCCTTGCCGCCCCACGCCTTGCCCCATCATCCCAATCTGCGCCCCAGCGCCCGCCTTGTCTATATTCACCATACCGGCCGTCTTTCTGACTTAATTCGTTCCCGCCATCACCCTGTTTCCCAACAAGCCCACTCCGATAATCCTACCCCCTAAATCCCCCAATCACCAAAAAGTTTTGGGCTACTTTTTCCAAAAAGTAGCGCGCGCCCTAATTTATCGCATTCAGCGGGAATGCGCTGTTGACTTGATTCAAAATAACATTGCGGTATGAGAATACCCCCGCGCCATTCCCACATACTACACCCCCACCAACCCCCTCACCACAAACCCGATCGCCGGCGAAATCACCCTACTCAGCAACCCAACCCCCAACACCCCATCCAACAGCAGCACCCCCAGCAAAATTATCACCCCAAACCGCTCCGTCTTCGCAAACGGCCTCGCCAGCGCCCTCGGCAGCACACCCAGCGCCACCTTAAACCCGTCCAGCGGCGCTACCGGCAACAAATTAAACACCGCCAACACCACATTCCACAGCGTCAGCGCCGCCAACACCTGCGCGTCCACGCCCCCGCCAACCCCCGGCAGCGTCCCCATCCTCAGCGGCATAGCCGCCAGCGTCGCCACCACCATATTCGACGCCGGCCCAGCCAGCGCCACCGCCGCCATCCCCGCTCGCTCCCCGATCCGCAGCCGCTCCGGCGTCACCGGCGTAGGCTTGCCCCATCCAAACCCCGCCACGAAAATCAATATCGTCCCCACCGGATCCAGATGCGCCGCCGGATTAAGCGTCAGCCGCCCCTGCTTCTGCGCCGTATCATCCCCCAAACGCATCGCCGCCAGCGCGTGGCTAAACTCATGCACCGTTATCCCCACCGCCAGCGCCGCCGCAAACGCCGCCAAATTTATCAGCGCCGCGACCGGATCTACCTGAAAATCGTCAAACATTCGGAATATCAAGCGTCAACCCCGCTCTTAGCTCGCTCAGCTACCAACAAAGCGGCGGGACGAACCATATCGCCCCGCCGCCTCGCCAAATCATGCCTATTCTTGCTCAGCCTTAGTGGCCGCCGCACGCGCCCCCGCAACCCCCGCCGCCGCATCCTCCGCCGCCGCCACACCCTCCTCCGCCGCCGCCACACCCTCCTCCGCCGCCCGCGCCGCAGCCGCCTCCTCCGCAAGCGCACCCGCCGCCGCCGCCCGTCTGGAAATTCGGATTGCTGATAACAAACCCGCTCCGCATCAGCCCGTCCACATAATCGATCTGCGCCCCCTCCACCAGCGGCGCGCTATCCGGATCCACCAGCACCTGCACCCCGCTGGTATCGATCACCACATCATCCGTCTTAGCCTCCCGCTCCATCCCCAGCATATACTGGAAACTCCCGTGAGGCCCCGGCACCACCATCATCCTTAGCAGCGCCCCTGTCTCGCCCTGCTCGGTCAGAATCTCCGCCAGCTTCTCCGAGGCCAGCTCCGAAACCTCAATCAGAGGATTAGTCGTCGTCATCCGATACACCTCCAAGGCGCAATCAAACCTTCGCAGTCCCCGCTGCCCACTATCCCTAAATCCTAACACTCCAGCCCCAAGCGGTCAACCTAAGCCTGCCCAAAGGTAGCGTTTCCATTTAGGTGGTTGAGTATCTCTATCGTTGCAGTCGGTTGTATGGCTATGCCATAACCACCTGCTTTATAAGTTGGAGCGTAAGTTGCCAAACTCTCAGAACCACCTAAAAAGAAACGCTACCCCCGCGGGGTATTCTCACCTTGCAGGGTTAATGGGTTTGATGGACTGATTTAGGCGCTCCTCAAACACTATCGCCAGCAGATGTTTCAGCATCTCCGCACTCTTTGTGTAGCCCTTTGTTCGCCTCGCTAGCTGCTCCGCAACTTGGACAGCCCTTCGTTCCTGTTCACCGCTCCGCCCTTGCCTATCACATGCCGGTCGCGCGGCAGCCACTCGTACACCCCATAAGCGTCCGTCTCATACCTGTCGGCGCCCGGCAGCCTATCCAACAAGCGCGAGAACGCGGACAAGTCCCTGTCGCCTACTTCATACATCCGCCAGCGGACGCCGTCCCGTTCTTCCACCACCGCAGTCCATATCCACAGGTCTTTGCGCCGCTCGCCGCGTCTGACTCCCAAATATGTCCACATCTCATCAAACGCCACAATAGACGCGCGGACGCTATCAGGACGACCGCTTGTCCGCCACTCCATGAACCGGGTCAGACGCTCCCTCGCCAACACCCCCTTTTTTAACCCACTTGCTCACAGTGGGCGCGCTCGCGCCCATCACGCGGTCAGTCGCCGACAGGCTCACTCCCTCCGCGCGCATCTTCACAGCTTGCTCTTTCTGTTCATCGGTGAACCTATGCTTTGCGCCTTCTTGATGCTTTTTCCCGCATTGGTTGCATTTGTATTGCTGCTTGCCGCGCGAGTGACCGTCTTTCTTGACCCAATTTGAACCGCATTTCGGGCATATATTATCGTGCCTGTACACTCTTTGTTTTGCCATAGCGCCACTCGCCTTTCACTTGTTTCGGAGCGGTTTAGGGCAAATATGTTATATTAACACTGCATCATGAGAATACACTTTAGAAATTGGGCTTACGCGGTAAGCCAGTCGTTGTGATATAGTTTTGGGCTGTGATGAACATGATTGATGGGATGCGCGGCTTGGGTTGGGTGCGTGGGCGGCCGGATGGCTTGACGTTGGCGATAGCGCTTGCCGCGCTGATGGGCGCGGGGATCGCGCTGGCGCGGCAGGCTACTTATGGCGCGTTGCTCAGTTTGGATGCCCTAAACTACTTATCAACTGCGCGGAACCTGCTCGACGGGCAGATTTTCATAGACCACGCGGGCATTGCCTATACAATGTGGCCGCCGCTCTACTCGCTGACGCTGGCAGTCACGAGCCTGGGCATAGCGGATCCTCTCACAATCGCGGGGCCGCTCAACGCCACCATGTTCGCGCTCACGATATTCGTGGTCGGGCGCTACCTGCGGCGGCGGCTGTCGTCCGGTTATATGGTTGCGTGGGCGTGCTTTGCGCTGGCGCTGTTCATCCCGATTATTGATTCCACCGCAACTATGCTGTCTGAGTCGCTGTTCATTTTGCTGGCGACGCTTGCGCTGACTCGGGCGGACGACTATTTCGCGGGCGGCAAGATGTCGGCGCTGCTGTGGGCGGCGGCGTTGGGCGCGCTGGCGTGGCAAACGCGATACATAGGCATAGCGGTTCCCGCGGCGATAGGCTTGGGGCTGCTGCTGCAAGCGGGCGCGTCGTTCCCGCGGCGTTTGGCGCGCATTGCGCTAGTATCGCTAATAGCCGGACTGCCTATGGCGGCGTGGCTGGCGCGAAACTATCTGCTGACGGGCAGTCTCACGCAGCGCAATCCGCCGGCTGACTACTCGCTGCTTGGAATTGCATTAGAGGCGGGGGACAGATTTTGGGATTGGGTATATTTCAATCCCGATTGGGCGCAGATAGAGCGGCTGTCGTTTCTGCCCGCCGCGTCCGCCGCGCTGCTTATCGCTATGCTTGCGGCAATCGTTGTTGGCTGGGTTTTGGCGCGGCGATTGGGGGGGGGGCGTCTGAGTGGATCCGCGCGCTGCGCGCCGCTGCTGTTCGGCGGGTTCGCGCTGGCGTATTCGGCGATATTCTTGGCGTTGCTGATGTACGGACGCCCGCATCTCGGCATTGAACCCAGATACTTGACGCCGTTGTATCTGCCGTTGGTGGTTGTTGTGGCGGTAGCGGCGGACAGCTTGCTTGCTTTCTTGCGGGAGGGCGCGGTTGCGCGGCGCTTGGCGGGGACGGCGCTGCTGGCGGCGATGACGCTGTGGCTGGTTGGGCAGACCGTTCCCAACGCGCGGGCGGTAGCCTATGCGAACTCGGATGAGTTTGATGGCGGATACACCACGCAGCCGTGGATTAGTTCGCCTACCCTGCGGCGCATAGACGAATATCCTATGGATGGCATAGTGTACAGCAATCGCGCCAGCGTGGCTTACTTGCGTAACGACGGGGAGGCACTGCATATTCCGCTGAACTTGTATCGCTATGAGGGGGGGCATGTGGCGCGGCTGGCGGATTGGCTGGTGGAGGCGGAGGATGGCGCTTGGCTGGTGTGGTTCAAGAGGCGCGGGGATGGGATATATCTGCCGGATGCGTATCTGCCGCAGATGCGGGTTATGGCGCGGCTGCGGCCGGTCGCGGAATTCGTGGACGGGGCGATATTTCGGGTGGATAGGGATTATCGGCCGGACGAGGGGGATAACCCGTTCTTGGCGGCGTATGAGGGGATAGCGGCGGGGGAGTTGGCGGCGTCGGCGTATTCGGATTTTAGCGTGTATTGGGATGGCGATAGGGTGATTTATATGCGCGAACCCTGTGGGCCGCAGGATATAGACGCGCGGTTTATGCTGCATATTTTCCCCGCGGACGGGGCGGAGCTGCCCGCCGCGCGGACGGCGCACGGGTTTGTGAACGCGGACTTTACCTTTGCGGCGCACGGGGCGCTGTTTGACGGCAAGTGCGTTGCGATAGCGCCGCTGCCGGATTATGGCATAGAGCGGATACGTACGGGGCAGTACATATTAGGCGGGGGGCCTGAGCTGTGGAGCGTGGATGTTAGGCCGGACGCAGGGCTGGGGCTGGGCGAGTATGCGGACACCTACTACGCCTATTTGGACGCCTATCGCGCGGCGGTCGCGGGGGAGTATGGCGAGCCTGTGGCGCGGTCGGAGTTCGCGGTGTATCGCGCGGGGGACGAGCTGGTTTATATCAAAGAACCTTGCGAGCCGGCCGATTTGGAGGCAAGGTTTATGCTGCATATTTTCCCGGTATATCTTGATGATTTGCCCGAAGGGTGGGTAGAGCGCGGGTTTGAGAACCTGGATTTTTGGTTTGAGGACAGCGGCGTGGATTTGGGCGGCAGATGCGTCGCTCTCGCGCGGCTGCCGGGCTACGAGATGGATAGCATACGCACGGGGCAGTACATCCTCCACGGGGGGCCTCAGATATGGCGGGTGGATTTTTCGGGGCGGTAGCGGCGGCACAGCGGCGGCGCGGTTTAGGCATAAGCCCGCGCGTGATATAATTTCGCGCTGTGATATATGCGATAAGGGGCTGCGCCCGCTTGGCTTGGGGGCGTCGGCCGGATGGATTTATGGCGCTGATAGCGCTCGCGGCGCTGGTGGGCGCGGGGATTGCGCTCGCGCGGCAAGCTACCTATGGCGCGACGCTGTATTATGACTCGGTAATATACATATCGGTGGCGCGAAACCTGCTTGCGGGGGGTGGGTTCGCGGATTTCTTGGGCGAAATTCATATCACATGGCCGCCGCTGTATCCGATGGCGCTGGCGGGCGCGGGGTTGGGGATAGCGGATCCGCTTGTTATCGCGGGGCCTTTGAACGCGGCGATATTCGCGCTGACGATATTCGTAGTCGGACGATACTTGCGGCGGCGGCTGTCATCGCGCTATTTGGCGCTGTGGGTTTGCTTTGCGCTGGCGCTGTCCATACATCTGACAAGCCAGGCGGCGACGGCGCTGTCGGAGCCGCTGTTCATTCTGCTGACTACGCTGGCGCTGGTGCGGGCGGACGATTATCTTGCCAATAACAATGCGGGCGGCAAGCGATCGGCGTTGTTGTGGGCGGCGGTTTTCGGGGCGCTGGCGTGGCAGACGCGGTATGTGGGGGTGGTGGTTCCGGCGGCGATAGGCTTGGCGATGCTGCTGCAGGCGAGCGCGCCGCTGGGGGATAGGTTGCGGCGGGGCGTTGCGGTTGGGCTGATAGCGGCGCTGCCTATGGCGATTTGGCTGCTGCGAAACTATCTGCTGACGGGCATGCTCACCGAGCATTCGCCACCCGTCGACTACTCGTTGGCTGAGCTTGCGCTGGAGGCGCTTGGCGGGGTTTGGGGGTGGGCGTATTTCAATCCGGCGTGGGCGCGGATAGAGGGGCTGGCGTTTCTGCCGGCGGTGACGGCGGCGTTGCTGATTGCGGGGTTGGGGGCAATCGCGGTTGGGTATCTGGTGGCGCATTTCTGGCGCGGCGGGGGGAATCCGCAATCGGCGAGCCGGCCGTGTTGGCTGTTCGGGGGGTTCGCGCTGTTGTATGCGGCGGTCTTGTTCTTTTCGCTGTATGGGTTGGGGCGGCCGCATAACGGGGTTGAGGGCAGGTTCTTGACGCCGCTGTACGCGCCTCTGGCGGTGGTGGTTGCGGTCGGGGCTGATAGGCTGCTTGTGCTGATGCGCGATAGCGAGCGGCGTGGCGTTTGGCGGGCGGCGGCGCGGATGGCTGGTGTTGCGCTGATTGCGGCGCTGACGGTGTGGCTGCTTGGGCAGATCGTTCCAAACGCGCGGGTGATGGCGTGGGCGAATTCGGATGAGTTTAGCTCAGGATACGCGGCGCAGCCTTGGGTTGGTTCGGATACATTGCGGCATATCCGCGAATATCCTATGGGCGGGAGCGTGTTTAGCAATCATCCGCCGGCGGTGTATCTGCACAATAGCAGGGAGGCGCTGCATTATCGCTTGAACTTGCGGCCTTATGAGGATGAGTACGCGGCGCAGCTGTCGGAGCGGCTGGAGTACGCTGAGGACGGCGCGTGGGTGGTGTGGTTCAAGGGGGGCGATGAGGTGTACGCGGCGGAGGCGTATCTGCCGCAGATGCGGGCGTTGGATCGGCTGCGGCCGGTAGCCGAATTCGCGGATGGGGTTATCTTTCGGGTGGACGACGGTTATCGGCAGGATGGCGGCAACAACCCGTACATCGCGGCGTATGAGAGCATCGCGGCGGGGGAGTTGGGAGCGTCGGCGTATTCGGACTTCGGCGTGTACTGGGATGATGGCAGGGTGATTTATTTGCGCGAGCCGTGCGTTGCGGGGGATATAGGCGAGCGGTTTCTGCTGCACATTTTCCCGTCGGATGCCGGGGATCTGCCCGCTGAGTGGATGGGGCGCGGGTTTGTGAACGCGGATTTTGAGTTCGCGGAGTATGGGGCGTTGTTTGACGGCAAGTGCGTTGGGATAGCGCCGCTGCCGGATTATGGCATAGAGCGAATTCGCGCGGGGCAGTATGTCAAGGGCGGGGATGTGGTGTGGCGGGTGGATGTGGGCCCGGATTCGGCGAGCAGGGTGAGGGGGTATTTGGACGCCTATCGCGCGGCGGTTGGGGGGGAGTATGGGGGTGCGGCGGCACGGTCGGGTTTTGATGTGTATCGCGCGGGGGATGGGCTGGTTTATGTGAAAGAACCTTGCATGCGCGCCAATATGGATGCGAAGTTCTTTTTGCATATCATACCGGCGGATGCCGCGGATTTGCCTGACGCGCGGGTGGAGGTCGGGTTTGACAACCTGGATTTTCTGGCGGCGGACGGGGGCGAGTATTTGGGGGGCAAGTGCGTTGCGGTGGCGCGGCTGCCGGATTATGGGATTGAGCGCATACGCACGGGGCAGTTTGTGAGCGGCGAGGGGGAGGTTTGGCGGGTGGAGTTTGGGGGGCGATAGCGGCGGGCGCGGTTGCGCTATGGCGGGCTAAGGGAATATCATAGCGGGGATGTTTTGGGCGTTATGCGGGCCGGCAAACGCCGGGCGGCGGCTTGACGACGGCTAAGGCTTATTAGACGGCCGCGTGGGGATTAGTTGACGCCTGTCGGACTGATGATGCGAGGGAGATTGAATGATAAAGAACTTTTCGGTCTTGTATGTGGGGAACATAGACTTGGATGATGTGGGCAGCGAGGGGACTCCCGCCGACGAGCGCCGCTATCCGAATGAGCGGCTTATCCAAAGCCTGGATACCGCCACGCAGGTCGCCCGCCTGATGGACGAGCTTGATTTTTACGCGCTCTGGATGGCGGAGCATCACTTTCAGCGGGAGGGGTATGAGTGCATCCCCAATCTGATACTGATGGGGACGCACCTGGCGTCGCAGACGCGGCGGCTGAAGTTCGGCTGCGCGTTCAATATCGTGCCTATGTGGCATCCGATACGGCTCGCCGAAGACTATGCCATGGCGGACATCCTGACGGGCGGGCGCATTATATTCGGCGTGGGACGGGGGTATCACAGCCGCGAAGTGGAGTCTTTCGGTGCGCCGGTGATAGACAACGACGCCAACCGCGAACTCTTTGAAGAGCAGGTGGAAATCATCTTCAAGGCGTTCAACAGCGAGTCGTTTTCGCACAAGGGCAAGCATTTCACGATACCGCCGCGGGTGGAGTATCGCGGCTACGACCTGCAAGAGGTTACGCTTGTGCCGCGCCCCCAAAATACGCCGGTGGAGGTGTGGCAGCCGATAGTCAGCGGGCGCACGATAGATTTCATAGCGCGGCATGGCATCAACGGCGTGGTCGGGCTGACGGGCGAGACGCTGGTGGAGGGGATATTTGAGCAGTACCGCGCCGCCAACGCCAAGCATGGGCGCGAGCTTGGGCTGGGCGAGGGCTTGGCGCTGGAGGTCGGGTTTTACATCGCGGACAGCCGTCAAGAGGCGATGGACAGGCTGCGGCCATATCACGATGAGCGCTACAAGTGGTTCGCGCCGTTTGGGTTTGTGCGCTACGCGGATGAGCATGGCAGGCCCTGGGGGACGCCTGGGGCGCCGGCAAGGACGCCGCGCATCGAGGACGGCGTTCAGCAGCGCGCGTGGATCTGTGGCACGGCGGAGGAGTTCGTTGCGTTTCTGCGCGAACTGGAGGCGAAGTATCCGCATCTGGAAAACATCATTCTGCACTGGGCGGAGGGCATGCCGCGCGCCGAATTTATGGAGCAGCTCCGCAAGTTCGCGGACGGGGTGATGCCGGCGTTCCGGTAGCCGCTCAAATCTACTAGATACAACGGCTACAACGCGCTCGCCATACACGCTATACAATCGCGCATACGCGGCGAGAGGCGCAAGGCAGCGACAGGAAGTAAGCAAGCAAGGGATACACACACCGCTACACGCAAGGCAAGAGGGCTTTTATGGACGCAATAGAGGCGACACCCAACCCATTCGGGGGCATTGTAGTGAACCCGGCGTCGCTGCCGGACGAGGCGCGGCGGTTTAGGCGGCGGCTGGCGGACGCCATAGACGAATGGAACGACGCCGGCTACAAGGTGGCATGGCTTGAGATACCGCTTGACAAGGCGGCGCTCGTGCCGGTGGCGGCTGAGGCGGGCTTTTTCTATCATCACGCCGCCGAGGGCTATGCGATGATGACGCTGCGAATGGAGGAGGGCGCGTACATCCCGCCGCATGCCACGCACTACATCGGCGCGGGCGGCGTTGTGCTGACCGACGACCGGCAGCTGCTGGTGGTGTCTGAGCGGCATCGCATCACGCCAAGGCGGGGGCCGTCGTACAAGCTGCCGGGCGGCGCGCTGTTCCAAAGCGAGCATCTGGCGGACGGCGTAATGCGCGAGGTGCTGGAAGAGACGGGCGTCCGCACAAAGTTCGAGGCGCTGGTGTGCTTTCGGCATTGGCACGGCTATCGCTACGGCAAGTCGGACATATACTTCGTGTGCCGGCTGTCGCCGCTGAGCCGCGAAATCACGATGCAGGAAGAGGAGCTGGAGGCGGCGCTCTGGATGCCGGTGGACGAGTATCTCGCGGCGGACAGCGTTCATATTTTCAATAAGACGATTGTGACGGCGGCGCTGAAATCGCCGGGCTTTGTTCCCGATTTCATAGAGGGCTACGGGGATCGCAAGCAGTTCGAGTTCTTCTTGCCGCCGGGCGTTCAGCCGCTGGGGATAGGCTATGAAGAAACGCCGTAAATCCCGCAATCTCATAAACCCCGCAAATCTCATAAACCCCGCAATCCGCGAAAAGAAACCCGCGCCGCATAAGACGCGATAGCAAACGCGATACGCGGCGGGCGCAACGAAAAGGACGGGCGGCTATGGCTAATGCAAAGCGCGTGATAATAGACTGCGATCCCGGCATTGACGACGCGGCGGCGATACTTATGGCGCTGGGCAGCCCTGAGTTGCGGGTGGAGGCGCTGACTACGGGATCGGGCAACTCGGACGTGGATAATTGTACGCTAAACGCGCTACGCATCCTGGAGGCGGCGGGCCGGGCGGACATTCCGGTGTTCAAGGGCGTGAACAACACGCTGACGGGGCATCCGCCATTTCTCGCGCCGCACATACACGGCGAGGACGGGCTTGGCGATTACGGGGCATCCGCGCCGGGGATAGCGGCGCAAGAGCGGCATGCGGTCTATGAGCTGATAAGCCGCGTGATGGCGTCGCCGGGGGAGGTAACGGTTATGTCCATAGGGCGGCAGACGAATGTGGCGCTGGCGATGAGCATTGAGCCGCGCTTTGCCGCCGCGGCGCGCGAAATCGTGGTGATGGGCGGCGCGATATATCAGCCGGGCAATGTGTCCCCGGTCGCCACAGCGAACATCTGGGGCGATCCGGAGGCTACGGATCTTGTGTATCGCTCCGGCGCTAAGATAGCGCAGATAGGGCTTGAGATAGTGAACATATTCGAGATTTCGGGCACTCAGCAGCGGCGCGTCTGGGATGCCGCCACGCCCGCCGCCGAGCTGATGCGGGCGGCAACGCGGTTTCACAGCGACGCGTATCTGCGCGATGGGCGGCTGGACAGCCCGGACGGCGTCAAGTACGCGGACGTCAGCCCGATGGCGTATGTGATAGCGCCGCGGCTGTTTGATATGCGCGATTTGTATGTGCGGGTTGAAACGCGCGGGGATTTCACTAGGGGGCAGACGGTCGCGGATCTGCGAAAGAACTCTACTGAGACGCCGAATGTGCGGGTGGCGGTGGAGGCTGACGGGGATGCCATCGCTGAGCTTTGGGCTGAGCGGGCGAGCAGGGTTTAGCGGGGGATTAGCGGCGCTATCGGCCCAGATTATGCGCGGTTTGGCGGGAATATCCGCGCTCGCAACGCGCCGTTGCGCCGATGTGCGCTATAATAGGCGGGTAGCGATTGCCGCTATGCCGCAAGCCGCGTTCTTGGGCTTGGATGATTAGCGCGGCGGCTGGCTTGAAACCCGGCATGGAACCTGGCTTGGAACTATCCTGAAGTTAGCGTGCGACGCCAATGCGGTTATTCACAAACACAGAGGGCGGCGGGGGGGAATGCCGCATCGTGGTCAAGGCGGGAACGCGGCTGCTCACGGGCGGAGGGGAGCGCGTCAACTTGGAAGTGATGACGGCGCTTGTGGGGCAGATAGCGCGGATGCACGCGCGAGGGGCTGAGATGCTGCTGGTCACGTCGGGCGCGGTAGCGGCGGGGCGGCATGTATTGGGAGTGGCGGCGGGCGAGCGAAATTTGCCCTTGCGCCAGGCGCTGGCGGCGGTGGGGCAGAGCCAGCTTATGGCGCTGTACGACCAGCTTTTCCGCTGGCAGAACATATCCATAGCGCAGGCGCTGCTTTCGCGGCGGGACATAGCGGACAGGCTGGGCTACATCAACATTCGCAACACGCTGACGGCGCTTGCGGAGCGGCGCGTTGTGCCTATCATCAACGAAAACGACGTGGTTGCGGTGGAAGAGCTCAAGGGCGACGCTTTCGGGGACAACGATACGCTGTCGGCGCTGGTGGCGAACCTGGTTGACGCGGATCTGCTGGTGATACTCAGCGATGTGGACGGCGTCTATACGGCGGATCCGCATGTGGATCCGGCGGCGCGGCTGATACCCGTTGTGGAGCATATCTCGGATGAGGATGTGCAGGCGCTGGGCGGGCCGTCGTGGGACGCCAGCGGGCGAGGCGGGATGCGGGCTAAGCTCGGCGCGGCGCGGCTGGCGACGGCGTCGGGCGTGAATGTGGTTATCGCGGGCGGCAGAACGCCGAATGTGATAGAGCGGCTGGCGCAGGGCGAAAGCCTAGGCACATTCTTCCCCGCTACCGCAACCAAGCTGGAAAGCCGCAAGCGCTGGATGCTGAGCGGGCTGTCCATCAAGGGCGAGGTGGGCGTGGACGACGGCGCGGTTCGGGCGCTGCGGGATCGCAATCGCAGTTTGCTGCCGGTGGGCGTGGTTCGCGCGATAGGCCGCTTTGAGCGCGGCGATATTGTCAGCATCATAGACAAGCATGGGGCGCAGGTCGGCTGCGGCATAGCCAACTACAGCGCGGCGGACATCGCGGCTATCAAGGGCATGCAATCGCCGGACATAGCGGACGCGCTGGGCTACAACTACGGGGACGAAATCATTCACCGCAACAATATGGTCATAGCGTAGCGCGGCTTAGGTTTGCCGCGCTTGCCAACACGGGGGAGCGCGATATGGAACAGACAACGGCAACGGCGGAGGCGGCCTGCGAGCTTGAGGTCAAGGGCGCGGCGGCTCGCAAGGCGGCGCGGCGGCTCGCCACTACGAGCGCTGAGGCTAAGAACGCGGCGCTGCACAATGTAGCGGACGGCTTGGCGGCGCGGCAGGACGGCATTATCGCCGCCAACGCCGAGGACATCGCCAACGGCAAGCGGGCGGGCCTAGCCGACTACTACCTGGATCGGCTGCTGCTGACGCCGGAGCGCATCCGGGCGCTCGCCGACGACGTTCGCGGCGTGGCGGCGCTGCCGGATCCGGTGGGGGAAATGCTTGATATGCGCGATATGCCCAATGGCTTGAAGGTGGGCAAGCGGCGCGTTCCGCTGGGCGTAATCGGGGCTATCTACGAAAGCCGCCCGAATGTGACCATAGACATCAGCGCGCTCTGCCTGAAGTCGGGCAACGCGGTGATACTGCGCGGGGGCAGCGACGCCATTCATTCCAACACGGCGCTGGCGGGCGTGGTCAAGGACGCCATAGCGCAGGCGGGCTTGCCCAAAGACGCCGCGCAGGTGATTGAAAACACGGATCGCGCGGTGGTGGGGCGGATGCTGAAAGCCAAGCATATCTTGGACTTGCTCATCCCGCGCGGCAGCCAGGCGCTCATCAAGCGCGTGGCGGATGAGGCGGCAATGCCCGCCATCACGGGCGGCGTGGGCGTGTGCCACACATATGTGGACGAGCGCGCCGATTTGGATATGGCGCTGGAGATTGTGAACAACGCCAAAGTATCGCGCCCGTCTGTGTGCAACGCGCTTGACACGGTGATTGTGCATACGGCGGCGGCGCCCGCCTTTCTGCCGGCGCTGGCGCGGCGCTGGGGCGACGCCGGCGTCGAGATGCGCTGCGACACGCGGGCGCTGAGCGCGCTAGGGCCGGGCGCGCCCTGCCACATTGCCCACGCCACCGAAGACGACTGGCATACCGAGCATCTATCGCTCACCGCCGGCGTGCGCGTGGTGGATTCGCTTGAGCAGGCGATTGACCATATAGACACATACGGATCGGGCCATTCGGAGGCGATTGTTACGGAGGACTATCGCGCGGCGATGCGATTTTTGGACGAGGTGGACGCCAGCGCGGTGTTCGTGAACGCATCTACGCGGTTCAACGACGGCGGGCAGTTCGGGCTGGGCGCGGAGGTCGCCATCAGCACGGACAAGATGCACGCGCGCGGCCCTATGGGCTTGAAAGAGCTCACATCCTACAAGTGGACGGCGCTGGGCAGCGGGCATATCCGCGTCTAGCCTGTTCGTGAAACAATAGCGAAACCAACGGCAATGCCAACCACGAAACCAACGGCAATGTCAACAACGAAACCAACGCCGAAAACCAACGGCTAATCCCACAATAGCGCAGGTGAGAATATGGCGGATTACGATTTTGAGCGCGAGTGCCGCACGCCCCATTCGGAGTGCTACACCGTGGTGGAGTCGGACAGAAACATCGGGCGGCTGGACATACATTTCGCCGATCCGATAGTTCACGCCACCCTCAACATAGACGAAAGCCTGACCGACGAGGACATCCAGGAGCTGATAGACTTGCTCGACCGCAACCTGATTGACGCGGCGGGCATCATCCGGCGCGAGGTGATAGTGCATGTGCATCAGGGGCGGGATCTCGGCGTGTACAGCACGCGGGATTATGAGGGGACAAACGGGGGCGGCTATCGCAACTGAGATAGGCGAACAGGGCTAGGCGGCATATGCGCCCGCGCCGATATGGTGTAAGATGGGCGCGGCGATTTGGCGTTGAAACGCGCGCAAAGCAAAGACACGGCATAGGGCATAAGCAAAGGCAAACGGCATAGGGCAAAGAAAGGATAGCGCAATGGCGGATTCTAACTGGGCGGCAATCTACAAAGAGCTGGGCGCTACGCCCGTGATAAACGCCATAGGCAGCGTAACGATGCTGGGGGGCAGCACGCCCGCGCCCGAAGTGCGCGCGGCTATGGACGCCGCGGACGCCGCGTACATCCCGCTGATGGACTTGCAGGAGCGCGCGGGCAAGGCTATCGCCGACTTGGTGGACGTCCCCGCCGCGTACATCACATCCGGCGCGGGTTCGGCGCTCACGCTGGCGACCGCCGCGCTTATGGCGGGGGACGACGACGACAAGATACAGCAATTGCCGGACACGGCGGGGATGAAAAACGAGATCCTGATACAGCGCCGCCAGCGGTATATGCAGCATTACTGGTATGACCGCTGCCTGGAATTGGCGGGCGCGAAACTGGTGGACTTCGGGTCGGACGAGCGCACAACGCGGCGGGACTTGGAGGACGCCATCGGCGCGAACACGGCGGGCGTCCACTACTACGCGGTGGAGCAGTCGCCGGATCCGGACGCGCTGTCGCTGGAGGACACGATAGAGATAGCCCATTCGCGGGGCGTTCCGGTGACCGTGGACGCGGCGGGGCAGATATATCCGCTGGAGAACTTCGGCAAGTATGTGCGAATGGGGGCGGACTTTCAGTGCATCGCCGCCAAGTATATGGGCGCGCCGCAGTCGGTCGGGCTGGCGCTGGGCAGCGAGGATATGATACACAAGCTTGGGCTGCAGGCATTCGCCTCGTATGAGGGCAGGCGCGTGCGCGGCGTGGGCAGGCCGCAGAAGATAGACCGGCAAGAGATGATAGGCGCGGTGGCGGCCACGCGCCGCTGGATGACGATGAACCACGAAGAGCGGCTCGCCGAGACCGAGCGGCGCACGATGGTCATCGTGAACGGGCTGCGCGGGCTGCGCGGCGTGAGCGCGACGATGCTGGACAACATCATAGGCCACCAGCCATTCGGCTTGGACGTTCGCGTGGACGCCGCCGTCGCCGGCCTAACCGCCGCGGAGCTGGTGGAGCGGCTGAAGGCGGGCGATCCGCCGATATGGACGCGCGCGCGGGACTGGGAGGACTGCATCACGATCCACACGTTTGGGATGAACGCGGGGGAGGAGCATGTGGTGGCGGAGCGGATACGGGAGGTGGTGGGGTAGGGGCGCTCGCAGGGCAGTTGTCTTGTGAACTTAAAAGCCCAATTGGACATCCATCCCGCCGCCGTTTTCGGCTATCTTCCTTGCGAGGAATTCTTTGACGACCGGCGAGCAATCCGCCAGCTCGTTTTCCAAAGTATGGTCGGCGTAATAGGCGATGTACTCGTCCTGCCTTCGGCGGCGAATATCTTTCGCTAGGAAAGCCTTGACTTCTTCGGTCTGCTCGTCAGTCAGCCCGTCAAGATCTAGCGGACGCCCCTCTACGATGTAAAATCGTACTGACATTTTTCGCTCCTCAGCGTTAGTAAGATGCCGCCTACCGACCAAGCATCTTGTTTTGCAGGTCGTTGAATTCGTTTCGCAACGCTCTCTCTAGCATTATCGAAAACCTCGCATAGTATTCGCGCGACCTGTACACCTGCCGCACGGATACCGTTCCAGACGAATTATTTATGATGTATTCGTGAGCGTCGTCGACAGCATAATTCGCAAATGCGTAGGCATCTGAGAACCAATCGTCAATGCGGTCTATAAATTGTGTGAGAACCGCGCGGTCAATGTCTTTGTATTCCTCAATATCATTGGCGGCTCTTAGCACTATTCGCCCAATGAGCCAAACGATATGGAGGCGCGCATCGCCCGCATCTCTACCGCTGGAACGTCCTTGGGACGCCGTTGACTCTCTCCATTCCTGCTTTACGCGATTATGCACCTGTAAAGGCAGAAATAGGTGTTGAGCCGTAACGCCCTCGAAGAACACCTTGCGGTAGGTGCTGTCTCGAGATGTATAGGACCTCGGCAGTTCTCTCAGCCTGTCCTTAGCCTCGCTTGGGAATCCAACAAATGCCCAAGCTGCTTGCGCGACATCCTTGATTGTGGTTTTTGGTAAGTTTGGTAAGTGAGACTCACGCATATGCTTTTGCTCACCCCGCTTAAGTTCGTAAAATAGCGGAGGGCGAAGTCTCTCAAACTCCTCTTGCAAGCGCAGCTGCTCTTGTTCATTGAACAGAAAATCCCAATCCTTCATTTGAGACTGAGAGTTGCTCGCTTGGCTGATGTTCCGCGAAAGAGTATCGGCAACCGCGGTGACTTCAATCAACTTTATGTTGACGCTCACGCCGTCGAGAGAACCGCCTCTTTTGTGGTGATCATAGATGTTCCAAGTGGTCTGACAGCCGTTGACAATCTGAAAGTCCTTTATTTGGGCTTGACGGTTTTTGTCAACCCGATACGCTTGGCAAACCGCCGTCAGGCCGTTGTTGAGGAAGTAGAACCTGCTCCTTTCTTCTTTATCATCCAGCGTTTTCCTAATGTCTTTGTTCACATTTGTGTTGCCCAGGGGGCCGCGCGGATTAAGCCGAAAGATGTTGAACTTATGCTGGTCGAACACCCTTACCAGTTCATCACCTGATATAGCGCCATTCAGATAGCGCAGATTGCCTCCCGACTCGTTGCTGTCGTAAAAATTCGTGAATTTTAGAGTGACTTCAGGCTCAAGATAAGGATTTGAATATGTGTCCAGTAGATCCGTTACTCCCATAACTTCGGCATAATGAACGACCGACTGGTTTTGTCCCAAGGTCAGTTCTTGGTCATTCCATGAAGTTACTACCGCCCCAATCTGGCGTGTGGGACGCTCAGTCGTTAGATACACCAAGCGCACTTCAAACCCGTTTTCAACATGCCTCCTGAAAGTCACCGCGAAATCCAGAACGTCGCTGTTGGATACCGCTCTTAGGACGTCCTGGTCAAAGAGCTTTCCCGGAAGTTGCAAAAAGCTGTCAACTTCCGGACGCTTGACGGTCGTGCTTTTCGCGCGAAACTTAGACTGTACCAGATACACTACCTGGTCTTCTTCGTCTATGTAGTAAAGGTCAAGCCCGATGTCGCCGCGCCCGTCAGTCTTGCGTTCCAGCAACTGCTCAACGCTAGGCGAATCGCTCATGAGTTGGAAATATCTCTGGCTTGCCCAGAGCATAAACCTCTCGCCATGCACCTTGCCGCCATAACCGTCGCTGTTTTCAACTTCGATTATGTCGATAAGCCTGTTTAGATTTTCCTGATGCCGTTCTGAAATGCTCGGCATTGGATTAGCGTCCTTTGGTAGCACTATGCCTTACGCAGAATAATATAGCGCAGACAATATAATGTCAAGAGTGGCTTTCCCTAATACCCCCGAAACAACTCCCCCCACTCAGTCTCCAGCGCCGCCTGGACGCGCTTGCGGCCCTTGAGGGGCAGCCAGTAGGCGTTGTGGTAGGCGTTGGAGGCGGCTATGCCCAAGTGGATTAGCGGGGAGCGCGTTATGGCGGTTTCTAGGGGCTTGAAGGGGCCCCAATATACCGATTTTTGGCCGCGGCTGAAGAGCGTGTTTTCCGCGCCGCTGAATTGCCAGTTCACGCCGTCTATGTCGGCGCCGGCTATCTCTATGTCGCGCGGGTCGCCGCAGCCTAGGCCCAATTCATGCGCCATCCATATGAACTTGATGGCGAGCGGGTCAAAGCCCATCATCTTCGCCGCAATCGCGTCTATGGCGACCTGGTCGGCGCCGGCGAGGATGACGTTCTTGGCATGCCAGCGCATTGCGCGGGGGCCGGGGCCGTCGCCGGCGAATGTTCCGTCGGTTACGGCGAATACGCCGGGGTGGATCTCGCGCTGGATTTGCAGCAGGTCGACCAGCGTTTCGTGAATGGCGGCGTGCGTCCAGTGGCGGTTGTGGTTGAGCAGCCCGCCGAATGCGTTCTTCATCGCGCCGGTGATGGTGGTGAACACATGCGTCTTCATCGTGGGCAAGTGCAGGATGTTCTTGCCCGCAAAGTCGCGCGGTATGCGAAAGCCGTCCGGATACACGCTGTCCAGCGCCAGCATGCGCGCCTTTGGGCGAAAGTCCACCCACTCGGCGTCCTCCAAGTGCAGGGCGGACAAGCCGTGCGCCTCTTCTACGGGCTTGTGCTTGTTGTTGACCGCGCCCACTTTGGCGTCCACGACGACCGTGCCGTTGTGCGCGGGGATGAGATCGCGGTAGCCGTCGGCTTTCAGCGCGCGGATGACGCCGTCAAGCTGCCAAGGCGAGGTGGAGCAGGCGGGGTAGTAGTGCTGCCAGGATGTGTTGATTTTGAGCAGGGTGGGCGCGTGTTGGGGCAGCGCGTCCTGGTAGCCCGCCAGCCGCATCGCCTCGCCGATGTCGTCAAGCACGGTCGCCGGCGTGGTATAGACCACGGCGACTTTGGATGTGCGCGGGTTGCGTTGGGCGTTTGCGTTTGTGCTTGGGGCTGTGTCCGGTTTAGGTTGGGTGATGGTTGCGGTTGCCATATAGGTTGCGCCCGTCCTGCTCTTAGTTTGCTTGCCGTGATTGCGTTATGCCGCGTTTGCCGTATGCGCCGTTGTGCGCCGTGCGCGTTATGCGTCTAGGAAATCGCGCAGTTTTTTGGAGCGGTTGGGCTGGCGGAGTTTGCGGAGGGCTTTCGCCTCGATCTGGCGGATGCGCTCGCGGGTTACGCCGAAATCGCGGCCTACCTCTTCCAGGGTGCGGTTGCGGCCGTCTTCTAGGCCGAACCGCAGCTGCAGCACGCGCGCCTCGCGCTCGTTTAGCGTGTGCAGCACATCTTCCACCTGCTCTTTGAGCAGCTGGTATGAGGCGGCGTCGGCGGGCGCTAGCGCCGTCCTGTCCTCTATGAAATCCCCCAGGTGGCTGTCCTCTTCCTCGCCGATGGGCGTTTCCAGGGACACCGGCTCTTGCGAGATTTTCAGGATTTCGCGCACGCGGTCGGGCGGGATTTCCATCCCGGCGCCGATCTCTTCGCTGGTGGGCTCGCGCCCGTACTCCTGCACGAGGCGGCGGCTGACGCGCAGCAGCTTGTTTATCGTCTCAACCATATGCACGGGGATGCGGATGGTTCGGGCTTGGTCGGCTATGGCGCGGGTGATAGCCTGGCGTATCCACCAGGTAGCGTATGTGCTGAACTTGTAGCCCTTGCGGTAGTCGAACTTTTCCACGGCGCGGATGAGGCCGATGTTGCCCTCTTGGATTAGGTCAAGCAGGGACATGCCCCTGCCGATGTATTTCTTGGCGACGCTGACGACTAGGCGCAGGTTCGCCTCGGCGAGGTGGCGCTGGGCGCGCTTGCCGGCGGTCTTGACGCGCCCGAATTGGCGGCTGTAGGCGATTTCAAACGACTGCAGCGCCTTGGTAAAGCCGGGCGTGTCTTCCAGCGTGTTGAGCTGGCTGAGCGTGGGGGATGTCTCAAAGATGCTCAGGATTTCTTTGGGCAGCAGGCGGTTTTGCAGGGAGAGTTCTTGTATGTCCGCCTTGACGAGTTCGGGTTCGGTGTTGAGGATTTCGGAGACGAAATTGAGCATCTCTTCGGGGAGTTCGCCGTCGAGCAGATCGCGGAGGTCGTCGTCGGTGGTGAACTGCTCTAGGGTTTCGGGCTTGCGGAAGTTGTGGTAGCGGCAGAAGGCGTCCAGCAGATCCAGGTGGGAGTGGATGCCGACTAGGATGTGTTGGGCGCATACCCAGGCGCGCGGGGGCTTGCCTGACGGCATAACCAGCGCCGCCTCTATGCGCTCAATGTACTTCCACTCCTCCATTTCGCGCGCCAGCTTGCGCTCGTCGGCGGCTTTGAGCAAGCCGACCCTGCCGATTTCGCGCAGATACATCCGCACGGGGTCGTCTATGATGTCCACATTCTCGAGGCGCTTGACCCACTCGCTGTCTATGTCCGGCTCGTCCGACTCGTCTTCGTCGTCGTAGTCATCCGATTGCTGATCCTCCGACGCGCCGTTGCGCCCGGACAGGATCACTTCAGGCTCCGCTAGGCTGTAGCCGTCCTCCCGCGATTTGCTGGTGCGTATCAGTTCGCCCGCGCTCGCTCCCGAAAGCATTACCAGATTATCAGCGCCCTCGCCATTCATAGATGTGGTCATATGCGAAACACCCCGCTTTGTTTGAGTTTGGGTTTATATCTTGATGTTATGTCCTGTTTGTATGTGTATGCCTATTATGCCTATGCGCTTGGTTGGACTTGTTGGTTATCGCTTGCGTTGTTTCGTATTCGTTTCGTGTTCGCGCGTTGATATTAGCGCGTTTCGGTGGTCTTGATGCCGGCGTTTAGGCTGGCGATTTCGGCTGCGATTTCGCGCGAGGGCGGCGTGGACGCGTCGGCTGTGGCGAGCAGCGCCTCTTGCATCTCTTTGAGATGGCGCTGCTTGAGGCGGCGGATGCACTGGGCGAGCGCCTTTTCGCTCTCGACGCTGTCGGCGGGCAGCGCGTCGGCTTGGGTGAGCGAGCGCATATGCGCCCTGAGCGGCTCTTCCAGCGCCTGCTCCAGGTCGTCGGTGGCGGCGCAGCCGAGCCAGCGGGTGAAGACTTCGCGGTCGGCGCTCTTGCGAAAGTACTCCGGCGAGAGATCCCCCGCGCTTTCGCGCAGCTGAGGGCGCGTGAGTAGCAGGGATAGGATGTAGTCTTCCAGGATGTCCTCGCGGTTGCCGGCGAGGGCGGAGGCGGATACTTGCGGCCGTTCTTCGCCGCGCCGATCTTCGCGCCGCCGGACGTCAGAACGCCGGCGGGGAGGTTCCCGTCGGCGACCCTCTATCGCGGCTTTGAGCGCCTCTAGCGTGATGCCCAGCGCGTCCGCCAAGCTTTGCATATGGCGCTGCTGCTCATACACATCGGCGGTGGCGGCGATTAGCGGGAACACGGTCTCCACCACGCGCGATTTGCCCTGCCCTGTGGCGATGTCAAAGCGCGAGGCTATGGCGGGGATGAGGTAGCTCATAAGCGGGGGCGCGTTTTGGGTTAGGCGCTCCCACTCGCGCGGGTCGCGGCGGATGAGTTCGTCGGGATCGCGGCCGTCGGGCAGCGCGGCGATGTTTAGGGTGACGGGATCGCGCTGTTGCAGGATGCCGCTTGCGCCGCGCGAGGCTTGCTCGCCTATGACTTTCCACGACGCCTCTAGGCTACGCAGGGTAGCCTCTTGGCCCGCGACGTCCGGGTCAAGCGCCAGCACGAACTTGCTGGCGAGCGCCCTGAGCTGAGAGACTTGGCTTTCGGTGAGCGCCGTTCCCATTGACGCTACCACATTGCGGTAGCCATGCTGGTGGGCGGCGATTACGTCCATATAGCCCTCAACCACAATGCCGGCGCTGGCGTCCCTGATGGCGGCGCGCGCGAGATGCAAGCCGTAGAGCGTGTTGCGCTTGTCAAACACGGGCGTGGCGGCGGTGTTGATGTATTTGGGATTGTAGCCCTGAGCGCCGGGGGCGGGTTCGCTTATCTGCCGTCCGCCAAAGCCGCTGACATTGCCCTGCCGGTCGTGTATGGGGAACATCAGCCTGCCGCGGAAGAAGTCCCAAGTCCTGCCCATTTCGTTGCGGTATATCAGCCCGCTTGCTATGGTGTCCTCGGCGTCCGCGCCCATATTGGACAGGTAGGTTCGCAAGCCGTCCCACTTGTCGGGGGAGTAGCCGAGTTGGAAGGCGGCGATGGCGTCCGCGCTGACGCCGCGCCCGTTTAGGTAGCGCATAGCCGCCGCGCCCTCAGGGGATTTGAGCGCGTCCTGGTAGAACGCGGCGGCGAGGCTGTTGATGTTGTGCAGCCTGCCGCGCCTGTCGCTTTCCCGCTTGTTCGCGGGCGTCAGATCCACGCCCGCCTTTTGCGCGAGGATGCGTAGCGCCTCTGAGAACTCGACGTTCTGCTGGCGCATCACGAAAGAGAATGCGTCGCCGCCGGTGGAGCATGCGCCAAAGCAACGCCAGCTCTGGCGCTCAGGGTTCACCACGAAAGAGGGCGTTCTTTCGGTGTGAAACGGGCAAGGCGCTTTGAAGTTGCGCCCCGCTTTTTGCAGCGCAACATACCCCGACACCACATCTACGATGTCAAGCCGCGACCTTATGTCGTCAACAACACTCATGCCCTAGCAGCGTATCCCCTCTGATTGCGCGCTGAATGTGCTTGCTTATTCGCGCATATTTGCCGCGCTATTCGCCGCCGCTCTCGCCGGATGCGCCGCCGCTTGCGCCGTTGGAGTAGGCGTATTCGGCGATGCGGGTTAGCGGTTCGCGGATGTCCTCTATGTGCCAGGCGATGTGGTCAATGGACGAGCGCATATCCACCAGCGAATCGCCTACGGCGTCCCAGTCGTGGGCGTTTTTGAGCATGTCGTGCAGGCTGTCGGTGAACTCTTTCTGCGCGCCCCAGAGATCGCCGAGGTCGGTGCCCATCCGCGCGAGGTCGTTTTCAAGATGCGCGGGCAAGCCCATCATCTTCAGCCGGATGACTACGTTGTGCGCCATAACCGCCACCCGCCGCGCCTGGTTGAGGTCGGCCTCTATCTCTTGCGCGATTGCCGCTTGCGCCGTTGCCGTGTGTTCGCGGTTGTCTGTCAAACCGGCCCGCCTCTCTTAGTTCGTCTTAGTTCGCTTGCGCCGCCCGATAGCCGCTGACGCTTGGCTAGTAGCCGACGCCCTGAGCGCCGTCTTTATCGCTATCGCTATTGGCTGCCGGGAACCGCGTAGTGGGACAAGTACAGCATCCACGGCTCGCGTATCATCTCCAGCGCCGCGCGCTGCGGCTCCGGGCTCATTTCGTTTATGCGCTCAAAGGTTGCTTTCCAAATCTGGTCGACTTCGCGCTTCCACGGGTCGTACTCGGCGCCGTGGGCGTCGCGCTGCATAGCCTCCAGATGCTCTTGGACGCGCCTGACCTGATGCGAAACCGTCCGCAATAGTATCCTGTCGGCGGGCGATGTGAAATCCATTATAGCAGTCTTTCTGAGAAAATCTTAGCGATTCCCGGCTCAATCGTTTCGGCGATCCGCATAGCGTACCAGTCGGTCATGCCGGATACGTAGTCTATCACCGCCTCGTCGGGGGATCGGCTGCGGCGGGCGTACTCCACGGGGATTTGGTCGCGGCGCGCGTTGAAGTGGTTGTAGAGCAGGCGCACAATGCGCCGCGCCGCCTCGCCCTCGGGCTTGCCGTCTTCGGGCAGATAGACATTCTTGAACATATACTCGCGCAGTTCCATAAACGCCTCGCGCACTTCGTCGCCCATTTTGATTTCGGGAGCAGCGCCGATTGCGCCGTTCATATGCGAGCCGTTTGCGCGCGCTGCGTCCGGATGCGCGGCGTCCAGGCCGCTTGCGGCGTAGGAGTTGGCTATGACATCGCTGACGATTGTGTCTATGCGCTGAGAGTGGCGGTTGCCAAGCGTCCGGATGGCGTTGGCGGGCAGGTTGGCGGGCGATAGGACGCCGGCGCGAAAGGCGTCCGCCAGGTCGTGGTTGATGTACGCCACAGCGTCGCACACGCGAACCACTTGCGCCTCAAGCGTCAGGTCTTCGGTGTCCGCCGCGAGAAAATCGCCGCGCGGCTTGGAGTGGCGCAGTATGCCCTGCCGCACTTCCCAAGTGAGGTTTAGCCCCCTGCCGTCTTTCTCTATGCGCTCTACGATTTGCAGGCTTTGGTTGCTGTGGACAAACCCGGCGGGATGCAGCCTGTTGAGCTCATCTTCGCCCAGGTGGCCAAAGGGGGTGTGGCCCAAGTCGTGACCCATAGCGATAGCCTCAGCGAGGTCTTCGTTCAGGTTTAGGGCGCGGGCAATCGTGCGGGCGATTTGCGCCACTTCCAGGGTGTGCGTGAGCCGCGTGACGTAGTGGTCGGCGATTGGCGCTATGAACACCTGCGTCTTGCGCTTGAGGCGGCGAAACGACTTGCAATGGATGATGCGGTCGCGGTCGCGCTGGTATTCTGTGCGGACGTCGGATGGCGTTTCGGGGAGGGCGCGGCCTCGGCTGTGCGCGGACTTAGCCGCGTATGGCGAGAGGAGTTCCTCTCGCCGCTCAAGTCGCCGGCGTATGCCCGCGAGGTTGGTTGCCTGCATAGTTGGGGTCAAAGAAACGCTCACTTGCGCGGCCGCGCTTTCCCGCCGCCGATAGCCGATATGCTTGCCCGCGCCGCGCCATCGGTTAGCGCCGCATCTTAGTATAGCATATAAATCAAAAATTATAAGGCCTATTATCGCGCTAGGTATTCTTACCTTGCAGTGTTCATTGATTTGATGGACTGATTTAGGCACTCCTCAAACACTATCGCCAGCAGATGTTTCAGCATCTCCACGCTCTTTGTGTAGCCCTTTGTCCGCCTTACCAGCCTGTTGAGTTTGCTCCTCAGCTTAGAGTGCAGCCCCTCATTCCAGTTCACCGCTCCGCCCTTGCCTATCACATGCCTGTCCCGAGGCAGCCATTCGTACACCGGATAAGCGTCTGTCTCATACCTGTCAGCTCCCGGCAGCCGATCCAGCAAGCGCGAGAACGCGGACAAGTCTCTGCCGCCCACCTCATACATCCGCCAGCGGACTCCGTCCCGTTCCTCCACCACCGCAGTCCATATCCACAGGTCTTGACGCCGCTCGCCGCGCCTTATCCCCAAGTATGTCCACATCTCATCAAACGCCACAATAGACGCGCGGACGCTGTCTTGCCGCCCACTTGTACGCCACTCTATAAAGCGCGTCAGACGCTCTCTCGCCAAGGCCCCCTTTTTTTGACCCACTTGCTTACAGTGGGTACGCTCGCGCCCATCACGCGGGCGGTCGCCGACAGGCTCATCCCTTCGGCGCACATCTTTACCGCTTGCTCTTTCTGCTCATCGGTGAACCGATGCTTTGCGCCCTCTTGATGCTTTTTGCCGCACTGATTGCACTTGTACTGCTGCTTGCCGCGCGAGTGACCGTCTTTTTTGACCCAGTTTGAGCCGCATTTCGGGCATAGCGCGTCGTGTCTATACACTCTTTGGTTTGCCATAATGACACCTGCCTTTCAGCGGTTTCGGGCAAGTATATCATATAAGCACTGCAAGGTAAGAATACCATCGCGCTATCGGTTATTCGCTTATCGCTTATTCAAAGCCGCCGCCGCTCAGGTTAGCCGCCGCGTTCTCTTTCTTTCGCTATTAAGGGCGATATATCACGGCGATGGTGGCATGCAGCGCGTCGTCCTCCGCGCTTGTGGCTACCACGTCTATGATGTTCGCGCCCGGCTCCAGCGTGAGCGTGGTGGAAAACACGCCGGCGATGTCCACCGGCAGCGATACGCCGTTCACGCTGACGATTGTGCCGGGCGTTGTTCTGCCCGCCACCGGGATGCTGGGCTGCGCCACTACGCTTTGGTCTTCGGGCTGCGTTACCAGCAGGAAGAACGGCTGCGGCGGCAGCGCCAGCGATATGACGGTGAGCGCCTCAGTCCTGCGCTGTCCGCCGGGCGCGCTGGCGGCTACCCGTATGTTGTTCACGCCCGGGGATAGGGATACTTCGCGCTGAAAGCGCCCCTCTTCGTCTTGCTCAGTGGCTATGCCGTTCACCTCTACCGCCGCGCCAAGCCGCGCGAACCCGTGGACGACCACGCTGTCGGTTTCCACGGTGGCGCCGTCCAGGGGGCCGCGCACATCCAGCAGGTCGGCGGCGTCAGGCGGCGTGGGCGTAGGGATGGGCGCGCTTGTGGGCGTGGGCGGATTTGGGCTTGGCGTGGGCGGCGCAATCGTAGCGGGCGGCGTGAGCGCGGCGCTGATCTGCTCGCGCGGCAGGGGCGTTACGCATGCCGCCGCAAGCAGCGCCGCCAGGGCGCATAGCGCAAGCGCCGCGCAAAGGCGGTTCGCGCGCAAGCCGTTATAGCGAATCAGGGTTTCGTCCATTGCCAAATGTTATGCCTAAATGCAATGTTCAATGCGGTATTCGTGCGCGGCGTCCGGTATTCGCGGGCGGCGCGTCAATGCTATCCCGTCTAATCTAGCCCATCCGCCTCCGACGCGGCGGCGATGTCGGCGTTTAGGGGCAGGCTGAGCACGAACCCGCCCTGGTCGTCGGGCGCGCCGGCGTCGCGCTTGATGGCGAGGTCGCCGCCGTAGCGCGCCGCCAATGTGCTGGCGATGTGCAAGCCCAAGCCTGAGCTAGTCTTTTCGTCGCCGCGCGCCACCGCGGGCGTCCAGCCGCGCTCAAATACCAGGCCGCGATAGTGGGCGGGAACGCCGGGGCCGTCGTCCCATACCTGCACATAGAACCGCGAGGCGTCGCGCGAAAGGCTGATTTCCACCTGCGACTCCGCGAACCGGATGGCGTTGTCCACAAGGTTGGTTACGATATGCTCTATCGCCGCGCTGTCCGAATAGACTATGCCGAACTCTGAGGGATCCGCCCACCAGGTAATGCTCTTGCTAGTGTCTTTGGCGATAGGGTTGTAGCGATCCACTATGCGGCGCACAACGGCGGATACTTCTACCGGCTGCGGCGTTAGGACGGCGTCGGGCGCCTCTAGCTGTATCAGAACCCGTATGTTGGACATCATCAGGCGGAAGTTGGGCGCTTGCATTTCTATTTCGTCTAGCAGTTCGGCTATCTCGGCGCTGTCCTCGCGCTCAGCGGCGCGCAGATAGGCGCGCAGCTCGCGCTCTTTGCCCAAGATGCGCCTGAGCGGCCTGCCCAGGTCGTGGTCAAAGAGTTCAAAGTACTGCTGGGTTACGCCGCTCCAGTCGCTCATATCGCGGGGCTGCTCGCCGTTGCGGGACCGTCGGTTGAGCGCGTGGGGCAGCGCGTATGAGAGCGCTACGGCGGCAAGCCCGGCTATCAGCAGCGCCGCGCCTATGTATGTGAGCGGCTCGACGCCCCATATGTCGGCGAACAGCGCCTCGCCTATGAGCGGGGCGAGCGCGATGCACGCCGCCGCCATCGCGGTTGCGAGGATGCCCGCCGCCCTTGCCAAAGTCTGTGGTTTGCCTAGCACGGGAGGGGCCTCCGGTGGGTTGCGCGGGAAACGTGCAAGCAAGCGCGGGGGATGCGCGAGCGAGCGGCGGCGGGCAATTGCC
>CBDESO010000014.1:0-16299 GCA_965242555.1 Dehalococcoidia bacterium | reverse complement strand
GATACGATAAGCCGCAGCATCGGCAATCGGCCGATAGTAGCCGAATGAAAGGAATACCGCCGATATGCCCAAACACGAAGTAGAGTTTGCCTGCACAATCCAAGAAGGCGCTATCCCCGACGAGTTGCGGCCCATCCTGGCGGCGGGGCTGAGGAGGGTGAGCGCGGAGGTTTTGGGGGCTGATGAGGATGCCGTGCAGGTTAATTTCCGCGAGGTGGCGCGGGGGTATGGGTTTAGGGGGGGCGAGCCGTCCACGACCTCTATGGTGAGAGGGGTGGTTCATCCGAGTTTGGAGCAGCCTACGCGGGTGGTGTATTTGCAGCGGATCTGCGATATGTGGCAGGAGGTTACGGGGTGCGCTACCGATGAGCTGGTGGCGTCGGCGCCGGATAGGCAGTAGGCAAGACATATTACGCAAAGCAAGCAAGATTTACGCATAGCGCATAGCAAGCAAGCGCATCTCATAGCGCACAATTAAGCATAGCCAAAGATTACGCATAGCATAGCGCAAGCAAGCGCAATGCAAGCATAGCCAATAAATCTAATAAGCCAACAAGGAGGGCGAGTATGCCTTATTATCGCTGTGTAGTTCCGGAGGGTTCGGTGTCGCTGGAGAAGCGGCAGGAGGTGGCGACCGCTATCACGGATATTCACTGCGGCAGCACGGGGGCGCCGCGCAGTTTTGTGCATGTGGAGTTCGTGGAGTACGCGGATGGCGCGTCTGAGTACGACAGCCGCTACTATGTGGACGGGCGCAATCGCGCGGGCAGGCCGGAGGATGTCAAGCGGCAGTTGCTGTCGGATCTGACGGGCGCGTTTGCGCGGATTACGGAGGCGCCGGCGAGCGAGGTCGGCGGGCATATCTCGGAGGCGCCGGCGTCGTGGACGATGGAGGGCGGGCATATCCTGCCTGAGCCGGGCGAAGAGGGCGCGGAGTGGTACGCGCACGCGGCGAACTAAGATGGCGGCATAGCGCGAATATCGCTGCGAACTAAGACGCCGCATCTATCGCAAACGCCGCCGTGAACTGACACGCCGCGTCTAGCGCAAAGCCTGGCGTAAAACTGGAACAGACAACACATGCGCCCGATGGCAATCATGCCGCCGGGCGCGTTTTGCGCGTTGCGCGGGATGTGCCGTGAACTAACGCGCGGCGTCTAGCGCAACGACTAGCCAAATAACACACGCGGCCCGATGGCAATCAAGCCGCCGGGCGCGTTCTTATGCGTTGCGCCGTATGCGCGGGCGGGCTAGTGCGTCGCATCTAGCGCAAAGACTAGGCCAGACAACACACGCGCCCGACAGCAATCAAGCCGCCGGGCGCGTTCTTATGCGTTGCGCCGTATGCGTGAACTAGCCCTAGTAGCCCCCCTGGTCGTCCCCGCCCGCGTCGGGCGTCTGGACGATGCCCTGGGGGATTAGGTATTGGCGCATCCCAAGCGCCGCCTGAACCTGGTTGTGTTCGCGGTCGAGACGGAGGGTGGGGATTTCTACCATCCGCCGCTGGTATTCGTCAAAGCGCTCGTAGGATTCCTTGACGAAGAGTGCCTCGTGGTTGACGGCGAGGTCTAGCCGATCTTGGATGTCGCGGCGCTCCAAGTGGGTCGCCCATTCCTGGCGGGATATGTTGTCCACCAAGTAGCCGAATGTGATGTAGGGGCGCGTGCGCTCCAAGTGGTCGCTGAGGCGGACGATGTTCTTGATGTCGTCCAAGGGCAGCTGCGACGCCGCCGGCTGGTAGGTCGTGGACGCCTCGTAGGTCGTGGGCTGCGTTGTGTAGGACGCGGCCTCGGACGCGGATCCCACGGGGCGCGCCCAGTCCACCATGTCCTTGGTCTCTATCTCGACGTAGCCCTTGTGCCGCGCGTGCAGCATCATCGTCTTGAATTTGGGGAATCCGAGCGTGAGCTGGACTTGGTCGAAGTTGGGGATTTGCTGTATTAGCACCTGCTTGAGGGCGGCGAGCAGGATGGGCGAGCCGCCCTGCTCTTCCACCACGCCGCGTATCGCCTCGTACACGCGCTCTTCGGTGAGCGGCGCGTCCGGCACGTCGCTGGTTGCCACTTCCAGGCGCGGCGGCGGCTCGGCGGAGTCCTCCACTACGGGGTCTATGACCCGGTCGTAGTACTTGACCACGTCGGCGCTGCCGATGAGCCTTGTGGAGGCCGACCAGCTTAGGGTGACGATGACGATCGTCTTGCCGTGCGGCTTGAGCGCGTTGACTAGGTGGATGAAGTCGCCGTCGCCGGTGACTAGGATGTAGATGTTGATGTCGGGGTAGCGGTAGCAGACGTCCATGCAGTCGGCGGCGAGTTTCATGTCCACGCTGTTCTTCTGCACGATGCCGCTCGTGCGCCCGAACACGTAGACGGGCTCGATGCCCACGCGGTAGAGGTTTTCGGGGACGGCGCGCATGGTCTCGTAGCTGAAGTCGGCATACGCGCGGGCGATGACGACCTTGCCGAGGCTCTGCGCCTCCTCCATTATCGCGCTGATGTTAGGCGAGCGCTTGACGTCCTGCAATCCCAAATGGATGTTTTCCCAATCCATCAGCAATGCGACCTGGCTAGAAATAGATTCGGCGTCCATCATAAGACAATAGCCTCCTTGGGTTTAGGGTTATAAGACGCGAAGATGCGCGGGAAATAAAATCCGCTTTGATAAGGGTATAATACTTTGCTAAGTTAGGGCAAACAAGCGCGGGGATAGCCTCGCTCTGAAACGCTAATATAATTTTCGCCAACCGCGAGCGGGGATTTAATCCCTAGATTATCGCGTTCATCGGACATTCAAATTGATGTGGTTCAAAATAGCGCCGCCGGATGGGAATACCAAAAAGGAGGCATTGGCTATAGAGCGTCTGATGCGGTTTCTGGCGTGGAGGGCAAGTGGGCGTCCGTGGAGATGCTGGAACATCTGCTGGCGATAGTGTTTGATGAACGCCTAAATCAGGCCATCAAGTCCATTAGCGCTGAAGGGTGAGAATACCCTTTTTCACAAAAAGTAGCGCTCCCCTCCCAAACACGATAAACTAAAATGCAAATCGCCACTTATCACTGCCCAAAACCTCGCCCCCATCACAACCCGCCAACGCCGTCTAAACCCACAGCCCTGCGACTAACCATTATGCCCCTCTTCACCCCCAACCGCTTCGCCGTCACCGCCGAGCTCAACCCGCCCAAGGGCGCCGACCTTGCGCCGCTGCTGGCAAAGGCGGAGGCGTTGCGCGGCATCGTGGACGCCTTTAATCTCACCGACTCCCACACCGCGCGCATGAGCATGGCGCCCATAGCCGCCGCCCGCCTGCTGCTGGATCGCGGCTTGCAGCCCATACTCCAGCTCACCTGCCGCGACCGCAACCGCATCGCGCTGCAAGCCGACGCGCTCGCCGCCGCCGCGCTCGGCGTCCGCGCCATCCTGACCATGACCGGCGACCACCCCCGCGGCGGCGACCATCCGGACGCCAAGCCCGTCTTTGACATAGACTCCACCGCCCTGCTGCGCGCCCTTGACGCGCTCCGGCGCGGCGGCGATATGTCCGGCGCAGCCCTCAGCGGCGCACCCGACCTGCTGCTCGGCGCGGTCGTCAACCCCGGCGCGCCCGACCTTGACGCCGAACTGCGCCGCATGCAAGAAAAAATAGACGCCGGCGCGCGATTCTTCCAAACCCAAGCCGTCTATGACCCCGCCGCCTTTGAGCGATTCATCCGCCGAACCGAGGGCAGCGACGCGGACATACTCGCCGGCTGTATCCCGCTCAAATCCGCGAATATGGCGCGCAACCTCAACGCCAACGTCCCCGGCATAAGCGTCCCCGATCACATCATCCGCGAAATGGCGGCGTCCAAAGACAAGCGCGCAGCGTCCGCCGCCATCGCCGCCCGCGTCATCCGCGAAATCCGCCCGATGTGCCAAGGCGTCCACATCATGGCAATCGGCTGGGAATCCCTAATCCCCGAAATCATCTCACGCAGCGAGCGCTAAACCGATGCTGGTAACGGGCGTGGACATCATAGAAATCGACCGCGTTGAGCGCGTCTATGCCGAATACGGCGAGCGCTTTCTGCGCCGCATCTACACCCCCGGCGAAATCGCCTACTGCCGCGGCCGCGCCCCCCAGCTCGCCAGCCGATTCGCCGCCAAAGAGGCGGTCATGAAACTGCTAGGCACAGGCGTGCGCGGCGTCCGCTGGCGCGACATAGAAGTGGTTCGCGCGCGCGGACAAGCCCCCTCCATCCGGCTGCACGGCACCGCAACCGCCCGCGCCGAGCGCATCGGCCTAACCGACATCGCCATATCCCTATCCCACTCCCGCCGCTACGCCGTAGCCTCCGCCATCGGCGACAGCGCGCGCGGCAACCTCGTCCCGCGCCGCTAATCCCCAATCCCCCGCTAACCCCTTCGGATGCGCTATGCTATGATGTGATGTGCATAAACGTCGCGCCGCGCCGCCAAACCAAAACAAGCCCAAAACAAGAAATGAACGCATGGTGAAAGCCCCAATGCCCATTCAACAACGATCCCACCCCGCCATAGACTTGCTTAACCAAGCCGAGCGCCAATTCGCGGCTGGCGAACTCATACAAGCCTCCGCGAAATTCTGGGGCGCGGCAGCCCTCGCCGTAGCCGCCGTAGCCACAGAGCGCGGCTGGCGCTGCGACAACGACCGCGACGTCAAAGACGCTGTGGTGCGCCTAGCGGAAGAGCATGACGATGCGCTGCTGCAATCCGAGTTCGGCGCAGCCGAAAAGTTCCACATCAATATGTACTACGAAGTGATGCAAGCCTTCGAAGTCGATATTGACAGCCTGATAGTACACCGTTTCGTCCACCACGCCCTAACGCTACTCCAAAACCCCCAACCCGCCCAACCAGGCGCAATAACCATACCCAAAACTATCATTAGGAGGCGCGATGAAACCCGAAATGACGATTCAACAACGATACTACTCCGCCCTGAACTTCCTTGACCAAGCGGATAGCGAATTCGCCTTAGGCGACATCCGCCAAGCGTCCGAAAAACTCTGGGGCGCGGCATCCGACGCCATTACCGCCGTAGCCCTTGAGCGCGGATGGGGATACCACAGCCACCGAGACATCAAAAACGTCGTGCAGCGCATCGTAGCGGAGCAAGACGACGATATACTGCAATCCGGGTTCACCATCGCAGAAAAGTTCCACGTCAACTTCTACCACAACATGCTGGAAGACCACGAACTCGATCGCGATCGCCCGGCAGCCCACCGTTTCGTCCACCTCACTCTATCCCTGCTCCAAACCGCCTAAACCCGCCAAACCCAAAATCCAAAGGAGATGTGATGAAAAAAGCCCCAGTCACAATTCAAGAATACCCCCATCCCGCCCTAGACTTGCTTGACCAAGCGGATAGCGAATTCGAGGCGGGCGACATCTGCCAAGCCTCCGCGAAACTCTGGGGCGCGGCTACCCACGCCGTCGCCGCCGTAGCCGCCGAGCGCGGCTGGCATTGCGACAGCGACCGTGAACTCAAAGACGCCGTGGTTCGCCTGTCAAACGAGCAAGGCGACGATATGCGGCTGCAATTCGAGTACGGCGCAGCCGAAAAGTTCCACATCAATATGTACTACGACCTAATGGAAGACTTCGAGATTGAAATCGACCGCACCATAGTCCACCGCTTTGTTCACCGAACCCTATCACTGCTCAAATCCCCCCAATCCGCCCAACCCGGCGCCTAAGCCAACCCTAACGCCTAATCCTGCAATCCAACCCCCAAAATCCCTTTCGGAGACGCAATATGAACGCGATAAACAACATGCAAATCGGCATTTTCGTGGGCGCCGCCCCCACCGACCGCATCAGGCTCGCCGAAATCATTGAGCAAGGCGTCCAGGCGGAGCGGGATGGCTTTCACAGCTTCTGGCTGCCCCACATCTCCGCGCGCGGCCCCGACGCGCTGACCGCCCTCGCCCTCATCGGCGCGCGGACCGGCCGCATCGCGCTCGGCACGGGCGTCGTCCCCACCTACCCGCGCCACCCCGCTATGCTCGCCCAGCAAGCGCTCACCACGCAGATTGCCGCCAATGGCCGCCTCACGCTCGGCGTCGGCCCCTCCCACAAGCCCGGCATAGAAGACGCGCTCGGCTTGTCATACGACCGCCCCGCCAAGCACACCCGCGAATACCTCGCCGTCCTGACCGCGCTGCTGTCCGACGGCCGCGCCGACTTCGACGGCGAATTCTTTCGCGTTCACACCGACCTAGCCCTAGCCGACGCGCTGCCCGTGCCGGTGATGATTTCGGCGCTCGCCCCCCAAATGCTGCGGCTCGCCGGCGCCGCCACAGACGGCACGATAACCTGGATGGCGGGCGTCCGCGCCATAGACACGCACATAGTCCCCCGCATAAACGCCGCCGCCATCGACGCCGGCCGCCAGTCCCCGCGCGTGTCGGTAGGCTTGCCCGTAGCCGTATCCGACGACGAACACGCCGCCCGCGAGCAAGTCGCCAACCTATACGGCCGCTATGGCTCGCTAGTCAACTACCGCCGCATCCTAGACGTGGAAGAGGCGGAAGGCCCCTCCGAAGTCGCCGTAGTGGGCAGCGAATCCGATGTAGAGCGCCAACTCCGCGCATTCGCCGACGCCGGCGCAACCGAATTCATAGCGTCAGTATTCCCCGTAGGCGACGACCCCGCCGCGTCAATGGCACGCACACGCGCCCTCCTCAAATCCCTAATCGCGTCATAGCCATCAACCCGCAATCCCTATACGAAAATCCATCTATCATACCCAAAAGTTTTTGCCTACTTTTTACAAAAAGTAGGAACCCCAATCGGCATAGCCAACTTGCGCTAACAAAGCCAAGAATACGACTGAGAATTGACGACCGAAACCTTATGACCGACACAAAGCTCGTAACCCCCGACCAAATGCGGCTCATAGAAGACCGCTCCGAGGCGCTTGGCGTATCCAAAGCCGCCCTAATGCAAAACGCCGGCCTAGCCATAGCCCGCCGCGTCCGCCAACTCCACGCGCCGCTCGTGGGCGTCCCCGTCCTAATCCTGGCAGGCCCCGGCAACAATGGCGGCGACGGCATCGTAGCCGCCCAATGGCTGCGGCGCTGGCAAGCCCGCCCCACCATATACATCTGCCGCGATAGGCGCAATCCCGATCCCATCCTAGACGCCGCCCGCGCCGCGAACGTCCCCATAATCGCCGCATCCGACGACGCCAACCTAGCCCGACTCGCCGCCCTGCTCGCCCGCGCCCACCTTGTCATAGACGCCGCGCTCGGCATCGGCAGCATCCGCCCCATCCAATCCCCGCTGCGCGACATCCTAGCCGCCGCTGCCGCCGCCAAAGCCGCCCGCCCCGAACTCCGCATCCTAGCCATAGACGTCCCCAGCGGCATGAACGCCGCCAACGGCAACGCCGACCCCGCTTGCCTGCCCGCCGACCTCACCCTCTCTATGGGCTATCCCAAAGTCGGCCACTACGCCTACGCCGCCGCGCCGCTCATAGGCGCGCTTGAAACCACCGACATCGGCTTGCCCCCCGGAGCTGCCGACGACATCCCCCTGTCAGTGATGAGCGCCGCAACCGCCCGCGCCCGCCTGCCCTTGCGACCCGCCGCATCCCACAAAGGCAGTTTCGGCAGAACGCTAACGATAGCCGGATCCCGCAACTACATCGGCGCGGCGCATCTAGCCGCAACCGCCGCCGCCCGCGTTGGCAGCGGCCTAGTAACCATAGCCACGCCGGCATCCATACAATCCCCCCTAGCCGCCCAATCCCCCGAACCCACATACCTGCCCTTGCCCGAAACATCCCCCGGCGTCATATCCCCTGACGCCGCCAATGCCGTCCTCTCTGATATGCCCGCCTACAACGGCCTGCTAATCGGCTGCGGCATGGGGCAAGCCGCCGATACGCGCCAATTCATAGAGCGCATCCTATACGCCGAACAAGCCTTGCCGCCCGCCGTCATTGACGCCGACGGCCTTAACGCCCTGGCGCAAACCCCGCGCTGGTGGGAGCGATTCCCGCAGCCCGCCATACTCACGCCGCATCCCGGCGAAATGGCGCGCCTTGCCGCCAAGCCCGTCCCCGATGTGCAATCCGACCGCATCGGCATCGCCCGCGAATCCGCCGCGCTTTGGAACAAGATTGTCGTTCTCAAGGGCGCATATACCATAGTGGCATACCCCGACGGCGCGGCGGAGTTATGCCCATTCGCAAACCCCGGCTTGGCGTCCGCCGGAACGGGCGATGTGCTGGCGGGCTGCATCGCGGGCTTGCTGTCGCAATCTATCGCGCCGCAAGACGCCGCCGCGCTTGGCGTCTATCTGCACGCGCTCGCGGGAGAGCGCGTCCGCCGCAGCTTAGGCGACGCCGGCATGCTCGCAAGCGACCTGCTGCCCGAACTGCCCCGCGCAATCAAGGCGCTGCGCCAAGCGCGTCCGGGAACCGCCGGCTGATGGCGCAGCTGCGCGGGCAAGAGCGCGCCCGCTATGTCAGCCGCCTGTTCGGGCGCATCGCCCGCCGCTACGACCTGCTAAACACCATTATGTCCGGCGGCAGACACTACGCCTGGCGCCGCATAGCCGCCCGCGCCGCAACCGAACCCGGCCTGCGCGGCGCGGCGCTCGACGTAGCCTGCGGCACCGGCGATTTCGCCCTGGAACTAGCCCGCAAGCCCGGCATAGACCGCGTTGTGGGCATAGATTTCGTAGAGCCTATGCTATCGCTTGCCCGCGCCAAAGCCGTCCGCCGCCCGCCGCGCGTTCACGCCGACTTCCTAGCCGCCGACGCCCACGCATTGCCATTCCCCGACGACGCATTCGTATGCGCCACGGTCGGCTTTGGCGTCCGCAACTTCATAGACGTTCCCCTTGCGCTGCGCGAGATGGCGCGCGTTGTGCGCCCCGGCGGCCGCGTGGTCATCCTGGAAATCGTGCGTATGGAGCGCCGCAACCTGCGTAGCCGCCTGCTGCCCAAACTCTTCCGCTCCACCGCGCCCTTGCTCGGCAAACTGCTCGCCGGCGACGGCGAGGCATACGCATACCTGCCCGAATCCGTGGACGAGTTCCTAAGCGCCCCCCAGCTCGCCGACCAAATGCGCCGCGCCGGCCTTACCGACGTCCGCATCCGCCCCCTAGCGCTGGGCAGCGTAGCCATCCTATCCGCCCAAGTCCCCCCGATTTGATTGCCGCCGATTGACAACCCGCTAAGCCCATTCTAGCGCCCCCTTTATCCATCCGCGAATATCCTCCGCGAAACCAACATCCGCCCGCGAAACGCGCTTGCCCTTAACCCAAAACCAAATTGCCTTTCGCGCTAACCGCCGCATAAGATAATATAATAATGCCCATAAGCCATATGCGCCGCCCCAAGCGTGCCCTTATCCCAATCCCACATCCCCGCTAGGGAAAATGCCTTGACCCAACGAGCCATCCCGCAGGAGTACAGCCTATTCGCCGGTCAGCTGCTGCTGTGGGCTGTCAGGGCGGGCGCGTTGCTGATTGCCGCTACGCCCCTAATCGTGTCCTCCGACACCGTCTATCCCTTTGTGATAGGCAAGGCAATCTACGCGCGCGTAGTCATAGAGATAACATTCGCGCTGTGGCTGCCGCTCATCCTGTACTACCCCGAACACCGGCTGCCGCGCTCTTGGGTGATAATCGCATTCGCGGCGTGGCTGCTTGCATCCCTCATAGCCGCGTTCACGGGCGTCAGCCTCAACCGCAGCCTCTGGTCGACTTATGAGCGCATGCAGGGCATATTTGACATCTTTCACTGGTTCGCGCTCACGCTCATCATCGCGTCCGTCTTTCGCTCTTTCGGGCATTGGCGCTTGCTGCTGTCCGCCAACCTCGCCGTCTGCCTCTTTATCGCGCTGGTGGGCATTGGGCAGCACTACGGCGTCTTGGCGTCCAACCGGCTGGTTGCCATAGACGAGCGCATCGCCACCACGATAGGCAATCCCACATTCCTCGCCGCCTACGTCACATTCAACATTCTGATAGCGCTGATACTCCTCACGCAGTCCCGCGCCGAAAGCGAGGCGCAAAATCGGCGGGCGGATCAGCCCGAAACCGGCGCTCGCCGACGTCGCCGCGACGCCGCCGAAACCGCGCTTGGCGGCGAGCGGCGCGTCTTCATGACGGCGCTGCAAACATTCTGGGCGACCTCCTTGATGCTCAATGTCTGGGCGCTCTGGCTCACCGGCACGCGCGGCGGCATCATCGCGCTGGTCGCCGCGGCGATAGCGCTCTGCGTGCCGTATCTGATGTGGGGCAAACTCAAGCCCGCGCTGATAGTCAGCGGCGCAATCCTGTCCATAATCGCCGCGTTTATGCTGCTGTTTATGGCGGTGAGAGCCGACATCCTGCCGCCGCTCGGCTCGTCCCAAAAGATGATAGAGCGCATAACATACATCGGCTTGGGGGACAACAGCGTCAACGACCGCGTAGTGGCGTCCATCGCCGGCTACAACGCATTCATGGAGCGGCCGGCGCTCGGCTGGGGCCCCGAAAATTTCCTGGTAGCCTGGGGCAAGCACGCCGAGGCGCCCTCGCCCTACTACCGCTACTTCGACCGCGCGCACAACCGCATCATAGAAGAGATGGCGGCGAAGGGCGTGGTCGGCATAGCCGCCTACCTGCTCATCTGGGCGGCGATGGCGCGCGCCGTCATACTCATGGCGCGCCGCACAGAGGGCTACGACCAGCTCGCCGTTGGGATAATCGGCGCGGCTATGGCGGCGTACTTCGTTCACAGCCTATTCCTGTTCGATATGGCGGTAACGCTGATGTACTCCAGCCTATTCGCGGCGCTCGCCATATCCCTTGAAATCCGCCTTGCCGAGCATTCGCCGCAGGCGTATCGCGGCTGGCTGCCCGCCCAATGGCTGGCGAAACTTCGGCCCGGTCGCATCCTAACTCCTCTCCGCACGATTTGGGGCGGCGCGGCGCTCGGCGTAGCGCTTGCGGCGCTGGTTATCGCCGCCATAGCGCTTGTCAACATCCGCGCCTACAACGGCGCCGCCACCATAGGCGCATTCCTGCTCACCGAGCGGGGCGAGTGGTCGCAGCGCGTATCCCACTTTCGCGCCGCCGAGGCCGCATTCCCGAATATGGCGAACTACCCGCGCGTGTATATGATGGACTACGCGCGGCTGTTCACCACCGGGCTGCCCGACAAAGAGTTCGGCGAGCTTGCCGACCTGGTGGCGGCGGAGGCGGACAAGGCGCTGCAAGCCGAGCCCAGCAACTGGAACATAATGCTTGAGCTCGCCGGATTCTACATCGCCGCCGCGCAGCGCGATCCCGCCTATCTGGACACCGCGCGGCAGTACATCGGCCGGGCGTATGCCTTCGCGCCGCGCATAGTGGCGCAGAGCGAGGAGGCGCAGGCGCTTGGATTCTCCACATTCGGCGCGCCGCAAGCCCCCGAAACGCCCGCCATCCCGCGATAGCGCCGCCTTTGCGCCAACGCCGCCTTGCCCTATCGCCGTCTTTGCGCCAACGCCGCATTGCCCTAACATCATCATCTTGCCCCGCATCTAGCGCCGCCATCCTATATCGCCGCCGCCCTAAACCCTAGCGCCACCTCGCCGTAATAGTTCTCCAAGTAGATATGACGAGTATCTTGAAGTCAAGCCACGGCGACATCCGCCGTATGTACAGGGTGTCGTAGCGCAATTTGCAGCGCGGCGATGTGGCGTACTGCCCGCGCACCTGCGCCAGCCCTGTCAGCCCCGGCCTGACAGCCAACCGCCGCTTAAAGCCCTTGTGCCGCTTGGCGAACTCCTCAGTCAGCTCCGGCCGTTCCGGCCTAGGCCCCACCAGGCTAAGATCGCCTTTCCACAGGTTAATCACCTGCGGCAGCTCATCCAGCGCCCTTGCCCGCAGAAACCGTCCCACTCGCGTAATGCGCGCATCCTCATCGCCGCCCGCCCACACGGCCCCTGTGTCCTCCTCCGCGTCCGGTATCATAGAGCGGAACTTGTACACCTTAAACACGCGCCCGTTCTTGCCCAGCCGTTCCTGCGTATAAAAGACCGGCCCGCGGTCGTGCAGCCAGATAGCCAGCGGAATGCCCACCCACAGCGCCACCCACACCGGCGCCAGCGCGACATGCGCCGCGCACAGCGCCGCCAGGTCGAAGGGGCGTTTCCACCAGTCGCGCCCTCGCCGCCGGTCGAATTCGTAGTCGGATATATCCGCGCGTTCCCGTCTCTTCATCGCTAACATTATAATACACCTCTGGGGCGGGCGTTGATATATTTGTTGAAACACACCCCAAAAGTTCCCGCAAGGCATTTCCAGACCACTTTCCCGCCAATTCCCCACGCCCGCAGCCCCCATCTATGTGCTAGAATACCCCTTGCGCTAGGAGGTATCCCTAATGACCACCCAAACCCCAACCCAAACCGCCATCATCTACCCGGAAACGGACGGTCAGCCCATGCCCGACGGAGAATACCAATCCCTCATCTTCAGAAAAGCCCTCACCCCGCTGGAAAACCACTTCAGAGAAATCCCAGGCTCTCATGTCAACGGCAACACCCTCCTCTACTACATAGAGGGCGACCCCAACCAATCGGTATCCCCCGACTGCTATGTAGTATTCAACATCACGCCTGAGGCGATACACTCCCTATCCGAGGAGGGCAACAACACCTACCTGCTCTGGGAAGTGGGCAAGCCCCCCGACTTCGTAATGGAGATAGCGTCAAAAAGCACCAAATCCAACGACCTGATTGGCAAGCGCGCATTGTACGCGAGATTGGGCATAAGCGAATACTGGCGCTACGACCAGACCGGCGGCGACTTCTACGGCGATCCGCTGGTAGGCGAGCGCTTGGTCGACGGCGAGTATCAGCCCTTGCAGATGCGCGAGGACGACGACGGCCGCGTCTGGGCCCATAGCGACGCGTTGAACCTAGCCCTCTACTGGGACGACGGCGATCTGCGCTATTGGGATCCCGTCGCCGAAGAATGGCTGCTCAACTATGAGGAAGAACACGAGCAGCGGCTTGCGGAACGCGCCGGCCGCCTAGAGGAACGCGCCGGCCGCTTAGCCGCCGAATCCCGCGCCGACCAAGAACAAGCCGCCCGCTTGGAAGAGCAAGCCGCCCGCTTAGCCGCCGAATCCCGCATCGCCCAAGAGCAAGCCGCCCGCCAAGCCCTAGAAAACCGCCTTGCCGAACTCCAAGCCCAACTCCGCGGCAACGGCAATCCCCCGCCCTCGCGCTAGGAACCATCACTACGCTCGCTCACGCCGCCCCCGGTATTCTCACCCTGCATCGCTAATGGATTTGAGGGGCTGATTTAGACACTCCTCAAGCGCTATCGCCAGCAGATGCTCCAGCAGCTCCATGCTCTTGGTGTAGCCCTTGCACTCCTCACAAGCTTGTTCAGAGCCGGGGCGGCGGCGCGGGTTGGCGCATAGGGATAAGTATGCGTATAATGGCGCAAATCATCGCAAGCAAGCAGGGAGGCTTAGGGCTTATGGATATTGGGGTGTCTTCTTTTCTGACGGATTATTCGGTGGACATCGCGCCGCTGGCTAGGCGGGCTGAGGAGTTGGGGTTCGAGTCGCTGTGGGTGCCGGAGCATCCGATTTTGCCGGTGAAGGCGGAGTCGCCGTGGCCGGGGTCGGCGGACGGGGTGATTCCGAAGGTGTACGCCGACATTGTGGATCCGTTTGTGGCGCTGGGCAGGGCGTCGGCGGTGACTACCACGCTGAAGTTGGGGACGGGGATTTGCCTCGTGCCGGAGCGCAATCCGCTGCTGCTGGCGAAGGAGGTCGCCACGCTGGATATGTACTCCAAGGGGCGGTTTCTGTTCGGGATCGGCGCGGGCTGGCACAGGGAGGAGACGGAGATTATGGGCGGCGATTTCGCGCGGCGGTGGACGCAGACGCGAGAGGCGATTCTGGCGATGAAGGCGCTGTGGACGACGGTGGAGAGCGAGTATCACGGGGAGTATTACGATTTCCCGCCGGTGTATTCGTTCCCGATGCCGGCGCAGCGGCCGCATCCGCCGGTGCTGCTGGGCGGGATGGCGCGCAATGTGTTCAGGCGCGTGGTGGATTACGGGGACGGCTGGATGCCGAATAGGGTTACGCCGGAGCAGGTGGCGCAGGGCAGGGCGACTATCTCGGAGCTGGCGGAGGCGGCGGGCAGGGATCCGGCGGGGATTAGCGTGTCGGTGTTCGGGCAGCCGGCGGATGCGGATCTGATAGCGCGGCTGGCGGAGGCAGGGGCGGATCGGGTGATGGTGCGGCTGGAGACGGCGGGGGAGGAGGAGGCGATCGCGGGGTTGGAGGCGATCGCGGAGGTGGCGCTGTAGGGGGACAAGGGGGTAAAGCGGGGGCAACGCGCGTGGGATAAAAGCGCGGTATCTTACTTTTTTACAAAAAGTAAGCAAAGCTTTTGAGGCGGTGGCAGGGTTACTTGTTCAAGTCTATGGTAGCCTGCCATAGGGCGGCGGCTGGGGTGTATTGCCCGCGCTATCGCCCGCTAATCGGCGATGCCCTCTTCGGCTAGGATGGCTTGGAGTTGGCGGATGGTTTGGGCGTTTTCTTCCAGGGTGAAGCCGTCGGCTTTGTATTCTTGGAGGGCGCTCATGCCGTCGACGGCGCCGGCGTCGACGGTGGCGCGGAGGGCCGCAAGCGCGTCTTGCTCGGAGGGGAGGAGGTTGCGGCGGGCGAGTTTGGATAGGGAGGCGGCCAAGCCGTAGCCGCCCCAGTTGGATACGCTCGCCAAGACGGGCGCGGTTACGCGGGTTACGCAGGGGGTTTTGACTAGGGAGTCCACTAGGGGGATTTGGGCGGCGAGGTTGCCCATGCCGATTTCGTTGCCGCCGTCGCCTATGCCCACGCTGGCGGGGTGGTCGGCGAATAGGTAGTCTATGCGCGCGTTGTAGGGGGTGATGTCGCGGCCGCGCATATTGCGGAATTTGAGTTCGTGGGTGAATCCGCAGCGCTCTATGGCGATTAGCACTGAGGGGGTTAGGTCGGCGAGCAGGTCGGCGGCGAATCGCTGGCTGTCGGAGTCGTCGGTTATGGGGAATTCTATGAGGCGGGCTGCGGCGCTCTTAATGGCGTTCATTACGGGGATGCCGTGGGCGTCGGTGATATAGACGACGTCGTAGCCCAGGCTTTCAAGGGCGCCGCCGATGGCTAGGGCGCCGGGGGGGCCGTCGGTTTCCACTAGGCCGGCGTCTAGGATGTAGAATCCGGTTGTGATTAGGGCGACGCCGGGGTTGGCTAGGATGAGGCGGGCGGCGCGGTCGCAGAAGTCGGCGGGCAGGTGATGGCGCAGTTGGGATATGCCGCGGCGGTCTCGGTCTAGGATGATGTCTTCGATGGTCATGTGGTTCACCAAGCCTGTGTGTGGGTATTAGATGGGCGTATGTGATGACGCCGGGGGCAATTATAGCATAAGAAGTAGGGCAGCGGCGGATGCGGCGTTATTCAAATCTTACCGGATGATAGCGGGTTTGCTCGTGGAGTATCCGCCGCGCTTGGACTTCTCCGGGGTTGGGTACAAATACCCAGTTCAGGACGTATAGCGCTTTTGCGCCGAAACGCCGCAGCATTGACGCAGCGATTCGGATGCGCGCGGGGTCGGCTTGGGGCGCTTTGTGCGGCGCTTTGAATGGCTTGCGGCGGCGGTGTTTATAAGGCCATGTTCGGGTGGTTCCGACAGATCTGTATGGGTTGTGAGCGCGGTGGTGAGCGCGCGAGTGGGCGCGCTTGGATCCGGCTGAGCGGTAGCGGTCGGGGTGAGATGTTAGTCTGTTTAGGGGCATATGACGGGGATCGCTTTCGGATAGGGTGAGCATAGATGAGTATGGCGTAGGAAAGGCGGGGGCAGCGGCATGGGCGCGCTGCCCGTATCGTATGGTTGCATAGTACGGCTATTCCCTAGAACACGGCTAGGTCTTCGTCTTGTTTGTCGGTGATGAACATGTGGCCGGGCGCGTGGGTTATCATTAGGGGGGGCTTGACGCTCATTGCGACGGCTTGGGGGGTTACGCCGCATGCCCAGAAGACGGGGGTTTCGCCGGGGCGGATTTCTACGGGATCGCCGAAGTCGGGGGATGCGATGTCGGCGATGCCGATGGCGGCGGGATCGCCTATGTGGACGGGCGAGCCGTGTACCGAGGGGAAACGGGATGTTACCTGCACGGCGCGCACTACGCGCTCTTGCGGGATTGGGCGCATTGATACGACCATTGGGCCTGAGAAGACGCCGGCGGACGCGGCGGGGATGCTGGTTATGAACATCGGGACGTTGGTGTCGTTTT
>CBDESO010000013.1:0-111624 GCA_965242555.1 Dehalococcoidia bacterium | reverse complement strand
AACAGCGCCACCTAGACGCCCCCACCAGCCTAACCGACTACCTCAAATCCCTAGACGTCGGCGCAACCTCCATAGCCGTCGCCCACAACGGCGTTCGTCCTGCGCCCCGAAGAATTCGCCACAACCACCCTATCCCACGGCGACCAAATCGAAATCGTCCGCGCCGTCGGTGGCGGCTAATCTAATGATGATTGTCATAACAGCCGCGCCGCCATCACCCAACCTTGCGCGCCTTATACACAATCGCAAACGGAATCCTGCTCAGCCGCTCATACTGGCTCTCCCAGTACGCGCCGCCGTAGGGTATCAGCCGCCGCCGCTCATCCGCCGTCATATCCGGCGCGGGATACGGACACGGCTCAACCACATCCTCCACCCTGAAACCCGCCCCAACCAGCAGCCCAAACACCTCTTGGAATGTGCGAAAGAAAGTCAAGCCCGGCCGCTCCCCATCGGCCACAGCTCTTCCCAAACCTCCACCGGCGGATTGAAATAATCGGTAACCCACAGCCCCCGCTCCACGTCGTCCCACTCAAACGCCGTCAGCGGATGCACCGTCCCACCACCAGCAGCCCGCCCCGCCGCAAAACGCGCCAACACTCCGCAAAGCACTCCCCCAACGCCGGCGCGAACTCCAGCCCAAAACACGACAGCGCGATGTCAAACGTCCCCTCGCGGAACATCCCCAGCCGCTCCATATCCCCGCACAGCAGATCCACGCCCACGCGCTCCCGCGCCACCAGCGCCCGCGCCGCCCCAAGCTGCGCCGCCGATATATCCAGCGCAACCGCCTCCGCGCCCCGCTTAGCCAGCGCGATAGAGTTCTGCGCCGCGCCGCACGCCAACTCCAGCGTGCGCTTGCCCGCCACATCCCCCAACAGCCCCAGCTCGCGCTCCCCCGCGCACAGCGGCGCGTAATGAACGTCATCGGTGGATATGCGCGTATCAGCCTGATACCCCGCCGACATCGCATCCCACCCATGCCCGATTGCCCGCTTAATCCCATCGTTCACCAAGACGCGCGCCCTCCCAAAAGCAAGCCCGCATACAGCGGAAAGAGAAACGACAACAAGGCAATCACCCGACAGGCGCAACCAAACGCCCACGCGATCTATCGGACAATCTATCCGGGAAGAAGTGGTGGCCCCAACGGAATTCGAATCCGTGTTTGCGGCTTGAAAGGCCGCTGTCCTAGTCCCCTAGACGATGGGGCCACGCTACCAGATTGGATGCCGCCGCGACAAACGCCGCCGGCGACTCGCATTACCATTTTAGAGATTGCCGCGCCCGCCCGCAACACATATCGCCGCCCGCGCAACGCCAAAGCCGCCCTACGGATACAGCGCCAGCTGCGTTATCCCCTCATCTTCGGGCAGCCCAAACATCAAGTTCATATTTTGAACCGCCTGCCCCGCCGCGCCCTTGACCAGATTGTCTATGCAGCTTATCACGATAAGCCGGTTCGTCCGCTCGTCCACCGTGGGATAGATAACGCAATCGTTATTCCCCAAAGTGTGCTTAGTCATAGGCGGCGCGTCCACGACTTTGGCAAAGGTCTCCCCTTTGTAAAAGCCCTCATATACCTCCCGCACCTCGCCTTTGGCCGCCTTGCCCGACGCCACCGCGCCCGCCTTCAGCGGCGCGTAGCAGCTCGCCAATATCCCCCGCGTCATCGGAATGAGATGCGTCAGAAAGGTGATGTTCAGCCCGCCCCCGTCGCTCAGCGCGTCCAACTCCTGCTGTATCTCAGGCAAATGCCTATGCCCGTCCACCGAATACGCCGTCAGATTTTCGTTCACCTCCGAGTAGTGCGTCTTCAGCGACAGCCCGCGCCCCGCGCCCGAAACCCCCGACTTGGCGTCCACGATAATCTCAGGCTCAATAATGCCCGCCTCCACCGCCGGCGCCAGCGCCAGTATGGACGCGGTGGGATAGCACCCCGGATTTGCGACCAGACTGCAGCCCGCCACCTCGTCCCGATGCAGCTCAGTCAGGCCGTACACCGCATCCTCCACACGCTCCGGGCAGGGATGCCGCACGCCGTACCAATCCTCATACGTCCGCAGATCCTTCAGCCTGAAATCCGCGCTAATGTCAATCGCCTTCACCCCGTCCGCCAGCGCTTGCCCTATCCGCTCAGCGCTCGCCGCGTGCGGCAGCGCCGAAAACACCACATCCACACTCTCCGCAACCTCCTCAGTAATAGTCAGATCAAACTCCGACAAATGCGGAAAATACTCCCCCAGCCTCTGCCCCGCCGCGCTGCGCCCGGTAACCGCCGCAACCTCAGCCTCCGGATGCCGCGCCAAAATCCGCGCCAACTCCATCCCCGCATATCCCGTAACATTGATAATCCCTACCTTCACCGGACACGCCTCCCAAATATGATGCCCCCAAGTATAACCCCAACCCCCGCCCCCCGCTACTCCCACGGAAACGGCTCATCAAACCGCTCCCCCTTCCCATGCGCCTCATTCATCCGATCACGCCACGCCTCAACCCGCGCTCGCCATTCCGTCCGTCTCTGTTCTACCTCCTCCCTAACCTCCCGTCGCACACGCTCTTCCCTCGTCTCAGGCAGATTTAGAAACACCATTTGCAACCTCCTGACTGACCATATCTCAATCTCCGAAAGAGCCACCGCCATAAGCATATCCCCGACGCCCGCAGCCCGTTACTCCCACGGTAGCTGCTCATCGAACGGCTCGCCCTTCTCTTGCGCCTCTCTCATCCGCTCCCGCCACGCCACAAACGCCGCCCTCTCCTCTCCTCGTGCCTTCGCCACCTCTTCAATACGTTTCTGCTCTTCCTCCTCCCTCGTCTTCTCCCGCTCATCCCGTCGCACCCGCTCCTCCCTCGTCTCAGGCAAATTCAGAAACACCAATTGGAACCTCCTAACCAGCCATATCTCAACATCCGAAATCGGCACCGTAATAGGCACGATGAACGGCATCGCGCCGCTTGCCATAGGCATCATCCTATCAACGCACCGCGCCCAGTGCGCCCGAAAGCAGCCCTGCTCCACCTGCCACCATCCCGCGAACACCAACCACGCCATCGTCAGCGCAATGAACGTCCACAGATAGTAAAACCTATGCTGCCGCAGAACCCCCAGCAGGCTTTCGCGCTCCCTGCCATCGCCATCTTTTGGCATATTGTACAACACCTATCGCCCTAGGTAGGCTACAATGGGCAAACCCAAGTATAAGTCTAGGCTTTCTACGGCGCAAGCGCGGCGCGGCGCGAAACCAACTCCCCCTACTTCACGCTACTCGCCGGACACCCCCACGCCAGCGCGCACTCCCCGCAGCGCGGCCGCTGCGCCTTGCACACCTGCCGCCCGTGCTGTATCAAGTACATATGAAACGCGAACACATCCCGCGGCGCCACCATCGGCTCCAATATATCGTGCGCCTTGTCCGCGTTCACTTTCGGCCCTATCAGCCCCAGCCGCTTGGACACGCGGAATATGTGCGTGTCAACCGGCATAGCCGGCATCCCCAGCGAAAAGCAAAGTATGATTGCCGCCGTCTTTGGCCCAATCCCGTTAAGCCGCTTCAGCCACGCCTTAGCGTCCGCCAGCGGCATCTCAGCCAGAAACGACAGGTCAAACCCGCCAATCTCATCCCGTATCTGCCGCAGCGCAATGCGTATTCGCGGCGCTTTCTGCTTTGCCAGACCGCCCCGGCGTATCGCATCCTCGATCGCGTCCACGCTTGCGTCCGCAACCGCGTCCAGCGTCCCGAACGTCGCCATCAGGCTCTTGAACGCCCGCTCCGAGTTCAAGTCCGACGTATGCTGCGACAAAATCGTGTACACCAGCTCCTCCGCCGGCGAGTAGCGCACGAACCACTGCGCCGGCCCATACTCCGGCCCCAAGCAGTCCATCACATCTTGCGCCGCGACCTTGCGCCTACGCCCGCGCCGCGTCGCCCCCCCTTTCGCGCTTGCGTCCATCGCTTGCCTACTCCCTGCCGAGCGCCGCTATCACCGCGTCGCCCACCTGCGATGTGCTTGACGCCCCGCCCAAATCCGGCGTCAGCAGTTCCCCCTGCTCTATTATATGCAGCGTCGCCCTTTCCACCGCATCCGCCGCCTCTTCATGACCCAAGTGCCGCAGCATCATAGCCCCCGACAATATCGCCGCCATAGGATTGGCGATGCCCTTGCCCGCGATGTCCGGCGCGCTGCCGTGAACCGGCTCAAACATAGACGGGAACCGCCGCTCAGGATCTATGTTGCCGCTCGCCGCAAGCCCCATGCTGCCCGTGATAATCGCCCCGATGTCGGTCAGAATGTCCCCGTACAGGTTGCTGCCGACCACCACGTCAAAGCTGCCCGGCCGCCGCACGAAATCCATGCAGGCGGCGTCTATCAGCAGCGTATTGGTCGCAACATCCGGGTATCGCTCAGCCACCCGCTCAAACGCCCTGTCCCACACCAGCATCCCGTAGCCCAGCGCGTTTGACTTGGTGATGGACGTGACATGCTTAGCCTTGTTTCGCTTTCGCGCCAGCTCAAAGGCGTATGTGATGACCCGCTCGCAGCCGCGCCGCGTGAACACCCCCGACTGAACGCCTATCTCTTCCTCAAACCCCATATATTGAAACCCGCCCACATCCGCGTATTCCCCCTCAGTGTTTTCCCGCACGACCACCATATCTATGTCATACGGCTTTTGCCCGCTCAGCGGCGAAGTGATGCCCGGATACAGCACGCTCGGCCGCTCGCAAACATACTGGTCGAATGTGCGGCGTATGGGCAGCAGCAGCCCCCCCAAAGTGATATGGTCCTGAATATCCGGCCTTCCCACCGCGCCCAGATATATCGCGTCCGACCGCGCCATCTGATCCAGCGCGTCGGACGGCATCATCTCCCCGCGCTCCACATAGTAGTCCGAACCCCACGGATGCTCCACGAAGTCCCAATCTATGCCGCGCGTCTCCCCCACCGCGTTCAAAACGCGGATCCCCTCCTCAATCACATCAACCCCAATGCCGTCGCCGCGGATAACCGATATTCTGTGCGTTGCCATAATCCCCTCTTACTCCCGCGTTTAGTCTATGCTTGTTTCGCCGCTATCATACTACATCACGGCTATATCGTCTTGCGTATATCATCCCGCGCCGCGGCGTCCATTCCCGCCAGCCACTCCCGCGTTTGCCGCGCCCGCCGAAAGCGCATCACCCGCAAGTGCGCGTACTCAGGCTGCGCCAGCGCAATGGGCAGTGTCCTGCGCCTGCGCCAATGCGTCTGCGCCGCCCACAGAAACAGCGAATCCCTAGTCAAAAAATGCCGCCACAAATCCTCGCGATTGCCGTTCCAAAGCCGCTTTCGCAAAATCCCCCGCGTCATCGTCCGCCAAAACAGCCGCCAAAACACAAACGGAAACGGGTAGTCCAGCCACACCAGCGTCGTCGCCCGCTCCCATATCAGATCCCGCGCCACCGTATAGTTGCCGTCAACCACCCACGCATCGCCCTCCAGCGCATCCGCCACGCGCCGCCGAAACTCATCATCCGGCGTTTCCCGCCAGTTCGGCCCATGCCGTATGGCGTCCAGCTCCACTGCCGCCACGCCCAGCCGCTCCGCCAGTGCGCGCGCCAACGTGGACTTGCCCGAACCCGACGTCCCAATCACCGCCACGCGCCGCATATGCCCTATACGCCCCAGATCTTGACCATATTCACCGCTATTCACGCTACGCTGCGCCCCCATAATCGCCGCCCCGCCTTGCGCGGCCAATCAACTTTCGCTTGACGCCTTGCCCAGCCTATGTTAGCGTATTTCTAATGAATATGAGAATGCGCCGACGGGAAGTAGTAGCGGGCAAATCCGCCATAGAGAGCCGGGAATAGTGGAAACCCCGGCGCGCGAACTCCCGCGAACTCGTCCCTGAGCAGCTCGCCTGAACCACGACGCCCGGTAGCCAGCCTCGCGCCTGCGCTGACCGCCGGCCCCTTGTGCTAGGGCGGGACGGCCCAAGCGCCGTTATCGCTTCCGAGCGCCCCGGCCCTTATCGCCTTGCCGCGATTGCCGCCGGGGAACTAGGGTGGTACCGCGGGTATCCATATCTGCCAAAGATAAGCCCGTCCCTTGATGTCGCGCGCTAAGCCGCGTCTGAGGGACGGGCTTTTCGCATTGCCCACAAACCCTACAAACCGCTTGCCAAGCCAAATACCAAGCCATACGCCAAAACCACACGCCAAATTATACGGAGGGAAAATCGCATGCCGGTTGCAAGAAACACGGAGCGCCGCTTTGACCACAATGCCATCGACGCCAAATGGCAATCGCGCTGGGAAAACGACGGCATCCACCGCGTAGCGGACGACGACCCGCGCCCCAAGTGGTATGAGCTCACAATGTATCCCTACCCCTCCGGCGACCTGCACATCGGCCACTGGTACGCGATGAGCCCCTCAGACGCCCACGCCCGCTTTCGCCGCATGCAGGGCTACAACGTCCTCCATCCGATGGGCTTTGACGCATTCGGCTTGCCCGCCGAAAACGCCGCCATCCGCAACAACATTCACCCCCACAAGTGGACTATGGCGAACATAGACAATATGCGCCGCCAACTCCGCAGCATGGGCGCTATCTACGACTGGAACAGGGAAATCGTTACCTGCCTGCCCGACTACTACAAGTGGAACCAGTGGTTCTTCCTAAAAATGTACGAGGCGGGCTTGGCATACCGCGCCTTCGCCCCCGCCAACTGGTGCCCCTCCTGCAACACAACCCTCGCCAACGAACAAGTCCTCGCCGACGGCTCTTGCGAGCGCTGTACCGCGCCCGTCGCCCGCCGCGACCTCAACCAGTGGTTCTTTCGCATCACCCAATACGCCGACGAACTGCTAGACCACTCGAAAAAACAATGGCCGTCCGACATAGACACTATGCAAACCAACTGGATCGGCCGCAGCGAGGGCGTGGACATCACCTTTGACATATCCGAATACGGCTTGGATGAGCGCGAAATCACCACATTCACCACCCGCATAGACACCATATACGGCGTAACATTCGTGGTTTTGGCGCCTGAGCATCCCCTCGTGGACGCGCTCACCGCGCCTGAGCGCAAACCCGCCGTGGACGCCTACGTCGCCCAAGCCCGCGCCCAAACCGAAATAGAGCGCCTCTCCACCGAAAAAGAAAAGACCGGCGTCTTCACCGGCGCATACTGCGTCAACAAGCTCAACGGCGAGCGCGTTCCCATATTCGTGGGCGACTACGTCCTGCTCACATACGGCACGGGCATCGTTATGGGCGTCCCCGCCCACGACGAGCGCGATTTCGTGTTCGCCCAAAGATACGACCTGCCCATCCGCGTAGTCGTCGCCCCCTCCGGCTGGGATGGCGGCCCACTGCAACAGGCGTACATCCAAGAGGGCGAGCAGGTCAACTCCGCCCAATTCAACGGCATCTCAAGTAGCGAGGGCTTGCGGCGCATCGCCGACCACATAGAGGCAAACAACTGGGGCAAGCGAACCGTCCAATACCGCATGCGCGACTGGCTCATATCCCGCCAGCGCTACTGGGGAACGCCTATCCCCATAATCTACTGCGACGACTGCGGCACCGTCCCCGTCCCCTACGACGACCTGCCCGTGCTGCTGCCTGAGGACTCCCAGTTCAGCCCCACCGGCGAATCCCCCCTGCGCCACGACGAGCGCTTTCTAAACGCGCCCTGCCCCAACTGCGCCGCGCCCGCCCACCGCGAGCCGGACACGATGGACACATTCGTGGACTCGTCCTGGTATTTCCTGCGATTCACCAGCGCCGACTACGCCCACGGCGCGTTTGACGCCGACCGACTCGCCAAGTGGGGCGCCGTCGACCAGTACACCGGCGGCAGAGAACACGCCGTTATGCACCTGCTCTACGCCCGCTTTTTCGTAAAAGCGCTCCGCGACCTCGGCATGCTGGACTTCGACGAACCCTTCGAGCGCCTCTTCAACCAGGGCGTCATCCTAGGCGCAGACCACGAAAAGATGAGCAAATCGCGCGGCAACGTCATAGCCCCCGACGAGTACGTGGACGCTTTCGGCGCGGACGTAGTGCGCTGTTTCCTGATGTTCCTAGGCCCCTGGGATCACGGCGGCAGCTGGAGCGACGCCGGCATCAACGGCATGGCGCGCTGGCTCAACCGCGTCTGGGACGTCGCCACCCGCGACGCACGCACGCTTGACGACTTCCCCGCCGACCCCAACGCCGCCCGCGAACTCCAGCGCCTCGCCCACAAAACCATACGTCGCGTGGGCGAAGACCTAGAGCGGTTCAAGTTCAACACCGCCCTAGCCGCCCTAATGGAATACACCAACGGCCTAAACCACCACTGGGACGCCAAAGGCATCCACTCCGACCAATGGAACGCCGCCGTCCAAAACCTGCTCACGTTGGTAGCGCCCTTGGCCCCCCACATAGCCGCTGAGCTATGGGAGCGCGCCGCATATGAGGGCAACGTCCACGCCATCCCATGGCCCAAATGGGACGCCGACCTCGCCGCCGACGAAGTCATAACCCTGGTAGTCCAAGTCAACGGCCGCGTCCGCGACAAGCTAGAAGTCCCCGCAACCATAACCGAAGACAACGCCCGCGCCGCCGCCCTAGACAGCCCCCGCGTAGCCCCCACACCGACGGCAAAACCATAGCCCGCGTAATCTACGTCCCCGGCAAGCTAGTCAACATCGTCGCCCGCTAAGGTGGCTAGGGAGGGATATTAGGAGGGATTAGTCGTCCAGAGAAACAACCACATACTCGCCGGACGCATCCGACGCATCCGCATCAGGCACGGGATCTCCGTCCTCGATAAGCCCCTGCAAATGCAATCGCATAGCATCGCGCATTATGAGCGTGGTCTCTTCCCGCGTATCCCCCGCCGCAACACACCCCGGCAAATCGGGCGCATACGCCGCATAATTCCCGTCGGCTTTCTCTGTGATAACAAGAAATCTGTACATTAGGCTATTCACTCCCCTTAATCAATCTGCGCCTATTTTAGAACGCCGCTAAGCGTCCCGCAACAAATCTTTCGCAAGACGATGCCCTAGACGCGGCACCAACGCGCCCACGCTTTCGCCAGATGCTTGCTTGGCGCGGCTATATTCGCCCCCGCAAGCGCAATCCTACGCCGAAAACCTCCCCATCCCAAACATCCCTATATCATGCCGCGTACCCCCCTCCAGCGCCAAGTCCGCCAGGATCTCCCCCACCACGCTGCTGAACTTGAACCCATGCCCGGAGAACCCGGCCCCCACCACAACCTGCGGCGCGCCCGCCAGCCTGTCTATGATGAAATGCTCATCCGGGCTATTCGTGAACATGCACGCCTTCAACGAAGAAGTAGCCCCCGCGCCGTCCGGGAAATACTTCTCAGCGAACTGCCGCAGCATCGCCTCATCTCGCTCATTCGGGCTGCGGTCAATCTCATCCGGATCCACCTCCTCCTCCAAGTGATGAAACCGCCCGAACTTGAAACCCGGTATCCCGTACACCGGAAAGCCGTAATACTTGCCCTCATCCACTATCAGGTTGAACACCGGAAACCGATCCGGCGTGAACAGATCCCCTCGCCGCGGCTCCAGCCACGCCAGAACCTGCCTTTCCGGTATCGCCTTATCCCGCAACTGCGGCAGAAGCGACGACGCCCACGCGCCAGCCGTGATAACCAGCCTATCCGCCTCATACTCCCCTCGCCCCGTCCGCACCCGAACCCCGTCCACCGTCGGTTGCCACTCCAACACCCGCTCCCCGATTTGCGCCCTAGCCCCCAGCCGCTGCGCCTCTTCTATGAACAGCGTGATGCAGCGCTCCGGCAGCAAAAACCCGCCCTCCGGCTGATACACCGCCATCGTCTCTGACGGCAGCCGATAGCCCGGAAACCGCCGACTAACCTCAGCGCTAGTCAGCGCCTCATGCGGCAGCTCATGCTGCTCGCACGACCGCAGCGATCCCTCAAAAGTCAGGCTGCCCGGCGGCCCCATATCCAGCGAGCCGGTGATATGCAGTATCCGCTCTTTGCGCGTTTGCTCCAACTCGCGCCACAGCTCATACGCCCGGCGCAGCAGCGGCACATACGCCGGATCTTCGTAATACGCCAGCCGTATAATCCGCGTTACCCCGTGCGACGAACCCAAATCGTGCGCCACCCCACAAACTGCTCTATCCCCAGCGCCCGCTTGCCCCGCCGCGCCAACTCACGCAGCGTCGCGCTACCCATTCCCCCCAGCCCTATCACTATCGCGTCATACCTATCCTCGCTTGCCATTCTGCCCCTCTCTTATTGCGCTTATTCACGACTGCCCTGCTTACGTCGCATACAAGGCAACCCCATTTTGACTTCCTAACGAGTATCCATCCCACAATCCCGCCTTGCCCTACCCATCCAAAAGTTTTTTGGCTACTTTTTTACAAAAAAGTAGCATCCGCGCCCTTTAAGCCCCAGTAAGCCCCAGCGAAATCGCCCGCTCCGCCCGCTACACCTGACACCAGGCAGTAATTGGCTTATAATACCCCCTGCGCCTTTCAGCGCACACCATACCATACCATTCTGGGAGCGACTAATGAACTTTTCCATAGCGGTCTTGCCCGGCGACGGCATAGGCCCCGAAGTTATATCCGAGGCGGTCAAAGTTATGCAGGCGGTCGAAACCCGCTTTGACCACGCATTTGACATCTCATACGGCAGAGTGGGCGGCAACGCCATTGACGACTTCGGCACGCCATTGCCCGCCGAAACCCAAGAGATGTGCGCCCAAACCGACGCCATCCTATTCGGCGCCGTAGGCGGCCCCCAATGGGACGACCCGCGCGCCAAAACCCGCCCCGAAGACGGCATCCTAGCCATTCGCAAAAGCCTAGGCCTATACGCCAACATCCGCCCCGTCAAAGTCTATCCCCAACTCATAAACTCCAGCCCCATCAAGCCCCACCTGCTGCAAGGCGTGGATATGATAATCGTCCGCGAACTCACCGGCGGCTTGTACTTCGGCAAGCCCAAAAAACGCTGGGACACATCCCGCGGCCGCCGCGGCGTGGACACCCTCAAATACGCCGAGCGCGAAATAGAGCGCATACTCCGCGTGGGTTTCGAACTTGCCCAAGCCCGCCGAAAGCGCCTTACCTCAGTGGACAAAGCCAACGTCCTTGAAACCGGCCGCCTATGGCGCGAAATCGCCACCGAACTCGGCGAACAATACCCCGACGTGGAACTGGAACACGTCCTCGTGGACGCCGCCTCTATGCAGCTCATCAGCAATCCCGCCCACTTCGACGTCATCGTCGCCGAAAACACATTCGGCGACATCCTAACCGACGAGGCGTCAGTCCTCGCCGGCTCTATGGGCATGCTCCCCTCCGCCAGCCTAGCCGGCCTCCCCGGCGCCGGCAGCCGATCCCGCCTGCCCCTCAGCCTCTACGAACCCATACACGGCAGCGCCCCCGACATCGCCGGGCAGGGCATCGCCAACCCCATCGGCACGATCCTAAGCATGGCGTCTATGCTGCGCTACTCCCTCCGCCTCGAAGACGAGGCAAACGCCGTCGAGCGCGCCGTAGAGTCAGTCCTAGCCGAGGGCTACCGCACCGCCGACATAGCCGCCGACGGCGGCGAAGTCGTCAAAACAACCCAAATGGGCAGCGTCATAGCCGGCAACATCTAGCCGCTTGCATCCAGCCGGGCCGTCTTGCGCCGCCCAAGCCAAGACGCCCCGGCTTTCGGCTATCCCCCACTTGCCCCCTGCTACGCCAGCGCCCTAATGCTGATGCCCTGCATCCATCGCCCCCCGCACAGGCACAACCAGCAGTATCACCGCCGCCAGCCCAAACAGACACGCCACATACACGAAAGTCGGCTGCGGCCCCCCCACATCGTATATCCGGCCCGCTATCAGCGGCGACGCCGCGCTCAGCAGAAACCGCTCCAGCGACAATATCCCCAGCACCGTCGTCGGAACGTCATTCCCCGTAACATCCAGCGCCAGCGCCGTCAATATCGGCTGATCCCCGAACAGAAACACCCCCATCAGCGCGATAATCACCGCCAGCCCAACCCCAACCCCCGCGCCGCCCAGCAGCAGCGCCAGCCCGCCCAGCAGAACCAGCCCGGGTATCAGCACAACCTTCCTGCCAAAGCGGTCCGACAGCCAGCCCACAACCGGCGTGGACACTATCCCCACCAGCATCAGCAGCCCCAAATGCAAATTTCGCACTAGCGGCGTCATCCCCAAATCGTTCAGGAATATGGGCAAAAAGGTAATCAGCGCGATAAACGCCATCCCCCTTATCCCGCCCACCAGCGCCACAACCCACAGCACAGGCCTGCGGAGGATGCGCCGCGTGTTGGCGAACTGCTCGGCGCGATTGGGCGGCGGCGCATGCTCGTCGTCATCCCCTCTGCCGATATTCCTGAACGCCCAGAACACCATAAACGCCAGAAACAGCGGCAGCGCGGCGTATATGCTGATAATCTCGCGCCACGCCAAAAATCCCAGCAGCACGCCCGTAACCGGCGGCGCGAGCGCGTCCCCCACCTGCCCGCCTACCCCGTGAAACGACAGCGCCGTCCCCCTGTGATGCGCGAAATGATGAGACAGCGACGCCATAGCCGGCAAATGCCAGATGGACGCCGCCAGCGCCACAACGCCCATCCCGAACAGCAACAGCCAATAATAGGGCTGCGAAAACCCGATTATCAGCCACCCGACGCCGAACAGCGCCATGCACACCGCCAGCACCAGCCCCCAATGCTGCCGCAGCGCATCGGCGATTATGCCGCCCGGCAACGTAACCAGCCCTGACACCAGCTCCCTCGTCGCCGTAATGCCGCCCACGCCCACGCCGCCCAGCCCAAACGCCGCCTGCACCTCCGGCAGCATAGCGATAAAACTCTGCGTGAACCAGTGAAACACCCCATGCCCGCCCGTCAGCCCCGAAATAATAAACCCCCCCCGCCGCCGAATATCCCGCCTATGCCCCCCCGTATGCCCATCCCCCTGCTCATGTCCGTGTTCGTGCTGGTGTCCCTGACCGTGTCCGTGCATAATCCCCCCATGCGCCTTTATCCGCGCCGCGCTGCCAAAATCAGCCCTAGTATGAACCCTTCCCCCGCCCATTGGCAAATTCGCGCCCGGCGAGCAGCCCTTGCCTACTGATCTGCCGCATCTGAGCAAAACGTCCGGCTCGTCGCCCCATCAAGATCCGGCGGGCTTTCCCTTATCCGCAGCATCAACTCATCCCCCGCCTGCCAAGGCCGCCCGCACACGTTCCAACTGAAAGTCCGAACCCCCCCGGCGTCGGCAACCGCCGCGTCGTCAAAGTCCAGCCGCAGCGGGATATTGCCATCCTGCGCGATAAAGTCTATATGGTGATCGGCGAGAAGAGACACCGGCGGATTGGCTATCTCAATAGTGACGACGTCGGATTCCCAAGCCACGCGGCGGATTTCGGTATCAACGCCGCTTGCGCCGGGGAACGCAGAGGGCGTCTGAGACACCAAATCAGGCGGCTTGCCATGATTCACAATCACGCCGCCCGTCGCCGGGAACGCCGCCGGCGTCAGCGCGCCATTATCGCTATCAGCGCCCACCCCCGCGCCGATTGCGACGGGGTCAAAGAACGCCTCATGCAACGTCCCAGACGGAGCCGTTGCGCGGATTATCCAAGTCACATCCCTAACGGGAACATCCCTGCGCCCGCCCGCCGAGGCGTCGAGGCAATGCTTAATTTTGCCCGGCAGACGATAATACATGACGGAATAAGCCCCACGGATTAGCGGACGCGCGATTTTCAATGTGGGGTAATAGCCGTTGACGGGATCCCCATCATCGTCTTCTAAGTCAAATTCGAAGAAACGCTTGTCATCTCCTTCGAAGAAGTAGATGTCGTATTCGTCGCTGATATAAGAGCGTGAATTGACCACGCTACCGGCCCATAGTCCCGACTGAATCTGAAACTCCCGCGTTATGGGGCCGTAAGGGTATCGGAACTCCCAAAACTTTCGCCGCAAACATTCCTCATATCCCTCCACCCCCTCGCTTTGTTTCACCATATCCGCCACCGCCTTAATTCGGGATTTCAAGCCCGCCAACGATATGTCAGCGGCAAACCAGGCCGATCTCATTGCGCCCATGTCAGGCCAGAAATCTCTCGGCTCATCGCCTAGCATAAACCGAGATTCGTCCGCCCCGGACGCGCCAGACCACGCAGCCGTCGATGGTAGCCAAACTCTATTCCGCCCGCTGAATACAGAAAACCCGTCTGTATCAGAATACGGATGGAGGCTAGTCGTGGCGTAATTGGAAATTGAATTGCGGTATTCATTCCAAGGAATGAACTTATACATCGTCGCATCGGATTGTCCTGACGCCTCGGATCTGCCTATATCGGCCTCAAGCAATATGATGGATTCCCTATTGCTCCACCAGCTGTTGGCTATATTAGACAAGTTAATCCAGGCGTTGGCATAGCCAATAGCTTCCTGTTCGCTGGAATGCCTGCATATCGGGGTGTATTCTGTGCATGCTGTCTCTATGTCGGCTGTTATAATATCGCCGCCGCTGCCTTTTAAGTATTCATGCACATCAAAGGTAAAGCGAATCATAGGGTAGTACGTCATCGGCATGTCGTATCCCAGCGCGTAAGCCTCCACTGAACGCATCGTGGCTCTGGCGATTACGGTGGAACGGAATATGCGCTCGTCCAAAGATACGAACCCTTGATCCGGCGCGTATGATATTTCTATAACCTCCATCCCCTCTGTGCCTATTTCGTCCAATTCGGTGGTAGGTTGCGGCGTAGGCACAAACTCGGTCACGGCGGGTGTGGGCGTGATCATAGGCATTGGTGCGACCGTGGGCATTGGCGTAGCGGACGCCACAACCTCATCCCCAGCCACGACCACGGCTTCAGCCGTAGGCGAAACCGCGTATTGCGGCTGAGACGTCGCCGCAACCGCCGCAGTAGCGGGCGCAACCGTGACCGCGAGGATTGGCGTGACGTATGGCGCAACAGCGTCGTCAGGCGGCGATTGCACACCCCCACACCCCTGCCACGCCACCATCCCCACCGCCAGCCCAACAACCCCCAGCCAACCCCAAGCTCCACGCAACATTCCCAACATCCTTAATCACTCCCAGCCGGCAGACTAAGCGGATATGCGCCGACCCGCCACACAACAGACATTGCCCCTTGCATTGCCGCCCACCCTGAATATCTCAGCGACGGCAACCTTACCAGAATTGCCCGCCCCTTTCACTTCCCCCACGCTACTCCCCCATCCCCAGCCCCACCACGATCCCCCACTCCTCCGCCGTCACCGGCTGCACCGACAACCGCGAATTCTTCACCAGCGCCATATTCTCCAGCCCCGCCGTCGCCTTAATCTCCCGCAGCGGCACAATGCGCTTGAACGCCGCCTCCCCCTTGATGTCCACCATAAACCATATCGGATTATCCGGCGTGCTCTTAGGATCCGGATGCTCCGAACCCGCCTCCCAAGCCGTGTGATCCGGATAGCCCTCCCGCACGACCGCCGCGATCCCCACCACCGCGCTCGGCTTGGCGTTTGAGTGATAGAACAGCACGCCGTCCCCCACCTTCATATCATCCCGCATCAAATTGCGCGCCTGATAATTTCGCACCCCGTCCCACTCCGCCGTGCTATCCTCCTCCCCCATCAGATCGCTGAACGAATACGCCCCCGGCTCCGACTTCATCAGCCAATATCGCTTTTCTGCCATCATCCAACCCCCTTATGATGTATCCTATTATGCGGCGCATATCCAACCGCGCCGTCCAACGCCGAACCTTTCGCCGCTGCGTCAAGTGTACCGCAGTAGCCGCCAAATTGGGATTGCCTGAATGACCTATTCCGAAACCAACGCCGAAAGCCGCGATAAGAACAACTATGAAAGCGCCAACGCCCCCGACTCCATCCCAACGCCCGCCCAGCGCCTAGGCTTTGAGCCCGGCGAAGACCGCAAACTCGCCGACTGGTCCCAACTCGTCGCCTACTTCACCCTGCTATCCCAAACCTCCAACCGCGTCAAAACCATCCAGCTCGGCAGAACCACCGAAGACAACCCCCTCCTGCTCACCATCATATCCTCCCCCGAAAACATCGCCAATCTTGACGAATTCCGCCGCATCCAGCGCCGCCTCGCCGACCCGCGCTCCCTCGCCGACGCCGACGCCGCCCGCCTCATCCCGCGCGGCAAGGCAATCGTCGCCATAACCTGCAGCATCCACGCCACCGAAGTCGGCGCTGCCCAAATGTCCCCCTTGCTCGCCCACCGCCTAGCCGCGTCCGACGACCCCGACGTCCGCCGCGTCCTAGACAACGCCATCCTGCTGCTAATCCCAAGCCTAAACCCCGACGGCCTTATCCATATCAAGCGCTGGTACGAAAGCACCCTTGGCGAAAACTACGAGGGCGTTATGCCCCCATTCCTGTATCACAAATACACCGGCCACGACAACAACCGCGACTGGTTCATGCTCACCCAGCGCGAAACCCGCCTTGCCGTAGAGCGCTGCCTCAACGTCTGGCATCCACACATCCTGCTTGATATGCACCAAACCCGCGCCAACGGCTCGCGCATGATTCTGCCCCCATTCGTTGACCCCGTAGGCCCCAACGTCGACCCAATCCTGCAAGCCCAAATCGCCATGCTCGGCAGCGCCATAGCCGCCGACATGACCGCGCAAGGCAAAGCCGGCGTAGCCATCAACGTCGTGTACGACGCCTACAGCCCCAACCGCACATACCAGCACTACCACGCCGGCATCCGCCTGCTCACAGAGGCCGCCGGCGTCCGCATCGCCACCCCCGTCAACATCCGCCAGCGCGACCTCCAATCCGACCGCGGCGAAACCCCCACGCGCCGAACCTGGAACCACCCCCTCCCCTGGCGCGGCGGCGCCTGGCGCTTGCGCGACATCGTTGACTACGACCACGCCGCCGCCTACGCCTGCCTAAGCCACGCCGCCCGCCTGCGCGATACCCTCGTCCGCAACTTCTACCAGGTAAGCAAGAACGCCGTCCAAGACGCCAGCCCGCCCTACGCCTACATAATCCCGCCTCAGCAGCACGACGCCCGCGCCGCCGCCGAACTGCTCGCCATCCTGCGCGCCGGCCTAGTGGAAATCCGCCAAGCCGCAACCGCCTTCACCGCCGACGGCGAAACATTCCCCGCCAACAGCCGCGTCATACTCAGAGGCCAACCCTACTGGCAATACGCCAAAACCCTTATGGAACAGCGCAAATACCCCGACATCCGAACCCACCCGGGCGGCCCCCCCAAAGCCCCCTACGACGTCACCGCCCACTGCTTGCCCATCCAAATGGGCGTCAACGCCTACGCCATCCAAAACAAATTCGCCGCCGCCCTCATTCCCCTTGCCGACCACGACTTCACAGCCGCATTCGCCATCCAACGCACCCCAACCCAACCGCGCGGCGCAACCGACCAGCCCGCAACCGCCTGCGTCATCCCCCCCGAATCCAACGCCGCCGCAAGCGTCGTCAACCGCATCCTAGCCGAGAACATCCCCGTATCCCGCGCCGCCGCGCCATTCGCCGCCCACGGCGCCCACTACCGCCGCGGCGCTTTCATAGCCCACCACGACGCCCTAGCCCTCATCCCCGACCTACCCCCCGACGACGCCCTGCTGCTAAACCCCGTCCAATCGCCCCCCGAAACGCGCCTAACCCCATTGCGCCAACCCCGCATCGCCCTCTACAAAAGCCACATGCCCGCCCTAGAATTTGGCTGGACGCGCTTCGTCCTAGACGAGTACAACTTCCCCTACGCGCTGCTAACCGACGCCGACGTCCGCCAAGACGACCTAGCCGCCCGCTTTGACGCCATCCTGATCCCCCACCAGCGCACACGCCAGATCCACAAAGGTCACGGCGCGTCATACTACCCCCCCGCATACGCCGGCGGCCTCGGCGACGAGGGCGCCGCCGCCCTCCGCCGCTTCGCCGAGCAAGGCGGCGCGCTTATCACCTGGGACGGCTCTTCCCGCTACGCCATCCAACATCTTGAGCTCCCCGCCCGAAACGTCCTCGCCGGCCTATCCCGCTCCGAGTTCTACGCGCCCGGCAGCCTCTTGGCGATCCTGCTTGACGCCGCCCACCCGCTCGCCTACGGCATGCCCCAGCTCGCCGCCGCGATGTTCTACGACGGCCCCGCCTTTGACATTCGGCGCGGCAGAGTAATCGGCAAATTCCCCCTGCGTAACCCCCTCTTCAGCGGCTTGCTCATAGGCCCCGAGCGCCTCTACAACCGCGCCGCCCTAGCCACCGTCCCGCTAGGCAAAGGCGAAGTAGTCCTGATGGCATTTCGCCCCCACTTTCGCGCCCAGGCGAGAGGCACCTACAAGATCCTCTTCAACGCGCTATACGCCGCCGCCCAAGCCTAGCCCATATCTAGCGCACCAGTCAGCCCGTACTCCGCCGCCAGCCCTCGCAGCGCATCCCACGTCGCATCCTCCACCGATATGCCCTCCTCCAGCAGCTGCCGCTCTTTCAGATGCTCCAGCTCCCCCGGATAGAACACCTCCGTGAACCCCGCCGCCGGCGGCGTGCTTTTCAGATACTCCGCGAATTCGGTCACTTCCCGCTTGAATTCATCCAGCGGCCGGAACGCCTCCACATTGAACGCCGCCATAAAGCAGCCGTCGTTGTGCCGCCCCGACGGATCATGCCCAAACCCAAGCCCCGTGAGTATCCCCGAGAATATCTCCACCATCACCGACAGCCCGTAGCCCTTGTGTCCCTCAGGCCCCCCCAGCGGCAGCACAGCCCCCCCGTTTCGCAGATCGCCAGGATCCGTGGACGGGTTGCCGTCCTTGTCTATGATCCACCCCTCCGGCACCGACGCCCCCCTTGCCGACGCCACCCCCAGTTTGCCCGCCGCCACAGCGCTCGTCGCCATATCTATGAACATCGGCCCCTCCAGATCGCTCGGCATTGCGATGCAAATCGGATTGGTCCCCAATCGCGGCTCGCGCCCCCCAAACGGCACAACCCCCTTGGACGACCGCCCTGAGTCCGCCGTCATAACCCCAATCATCCCCTCTTGCGCCGCCATCAGCGGATAATCGGCGACCCGCCCCACATGGCTCTGCCGAAACACCGTCGCCGCCGCGACGCTGTGCCGCTTCGCCTTGTCTATCGTGATGCTCATAGCCCGCTCGGACACCGCGTAGCCGAACCCCCAGTTCCCGTCTATCACCGTCGTAGTGGACGACTCGCGGATAACATCAAACGCCGCCCCCGGAACGATATGCCCCCGCTTGACCCGGTCGATATACGTCGGGATCTGTATGATCCCATGCGAATCATGCCCCGCCAAATTCGCCCCGATGGAGTGCTTGGACACTATCGCCGCCTCCTCTTCGCTCGCGCCCGCCCCCATCAGCAGCGCCGCCGCTATCCCCCGCAACCTTTCGGCTTGTATTGTCGGCATTGTTTTCACCTCTCGCCTTTCGCTAATTTTCGCTAGTCTATACCATCGTTATGCCGCTATCCCACTCATTGCCCGCTTGCCATTAGCTCACCCAGCACTTATCAAACAGCGCTTTGGCAGTCCATTAGGATGATCGCCTACCCCTCCGCGCCCACCCCTTAGCCCGCTCCACAGCCCGCAACCAGTCCGCGTACAGCCCCTCCGCCTCCGCCTGCGCCATCACCGGCTCATACCGCCGATCCAGCGCCCACTGCCCCGCGATTTCGTCCGTATCCCGCCAAAACCCTACGCCAAGCCCCGCCAGATACGCCGCCCCAAGCGCCGTGGTCTCAGCCACCACCGGCCGCTCCACCGGCATCCCCAGCATATCCGCCTGAAACTGCATCAGCAGATCATTCGCGCTGCCGCCCCCGTCAACCCGCATCGCGCCCGGCTTCAGCCCCGTGTCCTTCACCATTGCATATACCACGTCGGCAGTCTGATACGCCGTCGACTCCAGCGCCGCCCGCGCGATGTGCGCCGCCGTTGTCCCCCGCGTTATCCCCACAATCGCCCCCCGCGCGTACATATCCCAGTACGGCGCGGCAAGCCCCGTGAACGCAGGCACGACATACGCGCCCCCATTATCCCCGACGCTTGCCGCCAACGCCTCCACATCCGCCGCCCGCTCTATCACCCCCAGCCCATCCCGCAGCCACTGCACCGTCGCCCCCGTAGAAAATATGCTGCCCTCCAGCGCATAAGTAACTTCATCCTCAATCCCCCAAGCTATCGTGGACATCAGATTATGCCGCGATTCAACCCGCTCCCCGCCCGTATTCATCAGCACAAAGCTCCCCGTCCCGTACGTATTCTTAACCATCCCCGCCCCAAAGCAGCCCTGCCCAAACAGCGCCGCCTGCTGATCCCCAGCAACCCCCGCTATCGGAATCGCCTGCCCCCCAAAAAAGTTGCCCCCCGTATGCCCGAACACACCGCTAGACGGCAGCGCGTCAGGCAACATAGCCGCCGGAATGTTCAGCGCCCCCAGAAGATCCGAATCCCACTCCGGCGCGCCAATGTTGTACAGCATTGTGCAAGACGCATTGCTAACATCGGTAGCGTGCAGCGTCCCATTCGTGAAATTCCACAGCAGCCAGCTATCCACCGTCCCAAACGCCAACTCCTCCGCCTCTGCCCTGCGCTGCCCGTCCGGGATATTATCCAGCAGCCAGCGTATCTTAGTAGCCGAGAAATATGCGTCTATCGGCAAACCCGTCTTATCCCTTACCGCATCCTCCAGCCCCGCCGCCTTCAGCTCGTCGCAAAGCCCCGCCGTGCGTCTGCACTGCCACACTATCGCGTTGAACACCGCCTTGCCCGTAGCCCGCTCCCACACAATCGTAGTCTCGCGCTGATTCGTAATCCCAAGCGCCGCTATCTGACGCGGGCTAATCTCAGTCTCCTCCAGCAGCTCGTCAATCACATTCACGCACGACTGAAAGATCTCATCCGGATTATGCTCAACCCACCCCGGCCGCGGATATATCTGCGTAATCTCCTGATACGCCTGCCAAACCACGCCGCCCGCCCCATCCACAAGCATCGCCGTAGTCCCCGTAGTCCCCTGATCCACCGCCAATATGTACCCCGATTGCGTCATAATACCCTCCTCCCATTATCGCTACCCCCATTAGCAACCATTGCGCCCCCAATGTCAAGCCGCGCCGCCAAAATCGGCATCAGCCCAAGCACGCCCCATCCACTAAAACCCACCTTGCGGCAACCCACCCAAAAGTTTTTTGGCTACTTTTTTCCAAAAAAGTAGCATCCTGCGCTATCTCACCACGATTCCCCCGCCAATCAGGTATAATACCCCCAATCGGCTAACCCGTCTAACCACAACCACCACGAGAGGCGCGCATGACACGACAAATCACCATAACCGCCGGCGACATCCACCTAACCGCCGCCCTAAACGACACCCCCACCGCAACCCAACTCTGGAACGCACTCCCCATCGAGGCGTCCGCCAACATATGGGGCGACGAAATCTACTTCCGCATCCCCGTCCAGGCAGACGAACACGACGCCGTAGAAGTAGTGGATATGGGCGCGATAGCCTACTGGCCCCCCGGCAAAGCCCTATGCCTATTCTTCGGCCCAACCCCCGCCAGCCTCGCCGACGAGATACGCCCAGCCAGCCCCGTCAACGTCCTAGGCTCAATAGACGGCGACCCCGCCGCCCTCAAAGCAGTCCCACCCGGCGCGCCCGTACTCGTCCAACGCACAGAGTAACCGCCCACCCCACAATCCAAACACGCCTAAATCACAAAGACAAGGAATAAACCAAAATGGGCTTTTCCAACGACCTCCGGCGCAAAGCCGCCCACATCTGGGACGCCGAACACAGCCACCCATTCGTAACCGGCATAGGCGACGGCAGCCTTGACCTGGACAAATTCCGCTACTACATGCGCCAAGACTACATATTCCTGATTGACTACTGCCGCGTACTAGCCATCGCCGTAACCAAAGCCCCCGAAGTGGACGACATGGGCTGGTTCGCCATGCTGCTGCACGAAACCCTCAACACCGAAATGGCGCTCCACACCGGCTTCTGCCAAGAATTCGGCATCACCGAACAGCAGCTGAAATCCACCCAACCCTCGCCCGCAACCGCCGCCTACACCCGCCACATGCTCCAAACCGCCTTCACCGGCGGCATCGGCGAGATAGCCACGGTAATCCTCCCCTGCGCCTGGGGCTACGCCGAAATCGGCAAAATGCTCCAAGACCGCGGAGTCCCCGCCTCGCAGCCCCTCTACGCCCGCTGGATAGAGATGTACGCCTCCCCCGAATTCGCCGCCCTAGCCGACTGGCTGCGCTCTTTCATTGACCGAACCGCCCACACCTGCGGCCCCGACGACCTCGCCCGCATGGAGCAAGCCTTCATCACAAGCAGCCGCCACGAGTACATCTTTTGGGACGCCGCCTGGCGCCAAGAAGACTGGCCCGTCTAACCCGCACATAGCCCCCGCGCAACCGCCAAAACGCCGCCCACGCCGCGCCGGGTTGGGGTCAGTTGCGCCGCAATCATGCATATCCCCAAAAGCGCCGCCCGCATCTTAACCGCAACCGCGCCCTTACCCGCGCCTTAGCCACCCGCGCATCAGCGGAACATATCCCGCGCCCTATCCCGCACCAGCGCCGCCGCCCCAATCCCGTCGTCCGGCAAAAACCCATACCCCCGCACGATCGCCACCGGCACCTGAATCGCCTTCGCCGTAACCAACTCCGCCGCCGCCGCCAGCTCATCCGCCGCCGCGATAGTCGTCACCTTCAGCTCAACCCCCTGAGCGTCGCGTGTCCCCCGATAATCAACCATCGGGTTCATTCCCGCCACGCCGATAGCGAAATTCGCATGCCCTTCTCGCCAAGCCCGCCCGAATGTATCCGACACTATCACCGCCACATTCGCCCCCTCGCCATCCACCCGCGCAATCTCAGCCCTAATGCGCCGCGCCGACGCGTCCGAATCCTCCGGCAGCAGGCAAACCACATCATCCCCCGGCACATTAGAGGCGTCTATCCCCGCGTTGGCGCACACAAACCCATGCCTAGTTTCGGATATGATAATCCCCCGATCCGCATCCATCCGCACAACCGACCGACTCTCCCGCAGCACCAGCTCCACCAGCCGCGCATCCTTGCCCGTCGCATCCGCGAAATGCCGCGCCAGCGCCGACGGCCGCACGCCGCCCAGATCCACCAGCCGACCCTCCGCCTTAGACACGATCTTCTGCGTAACCACCACAACATCCCCGTCCAACAGCGGAGTCCCCTGCCCTCGCGCCGCCCCCGCAATCATCCCCCCAAGCCGCTCGCCGCCCACCATCTCCGGCAGCCCGGTCACCCCAATAACCTCTATGCGCGGTATAAGCCCCATTGCATCCTACCCCTAACATTAACCATCCGCTAAACCCACACCTTGCGCCACCCACCCAAAAGTTTTTGCCTACTTTTTCCTAAAAAGTAGCGTCCCCCAGCCCCCCGTCAAACCCACTCCCCTCTCTGCCACAGCCAATAATATCACAAGCCTTACAACGGCGGCGTGATATACTCTTATCCACCACATTCCCCCAAACACAACAATGGAGAGACATATGAGCGCCCTAAGAAGTCTGCTATTCGTCCCCGGCAACCAACCCCGTATGCTAGACCGCGCAAGCCGCCTAACCCCCGACGCCTTCATACCCGACATGGAAGACTCAGTCCCCGACGCCGAAAAAGCAAACGCCCGCGCCATCACCGCCGCCCACCTAGACAGCCTCGCAGCCAACGGCGTCGCCGTCATCCCACGCCTAAACTCCCTAGACACCGGCCTACTCGACCACGACCTCGCCGCCGTAGTCGGCCCCCGCATCTACGGCGTATCAGTCGGCAAAATAAACTCCCCCGCCGACATAGCCCTCATATCCGCCAAGCTAGACGCCCTAGAGCGCAAAGCCGGCCTAGAAATCGGCAACACCAAACTGCTCCCCTGGATAGAAACCGCCCAAGCAATCGTGAATGTCTATGAGATATGCGCCGCATCCCCCCGCATAATCGCCGCCGCTTTCGGCGCTGAAGACTTCACCAACGACATGGGCATAGAGCGCGCCGAAGACGAATCCGAAACCGCCTACGCCCGCAGCGCCATAGCCATAGCCGCCCGCGCCGCCAACGTCCTCGCGCTTGACACCCCCTACTTCAGCTTCCGCGACCCCGACGGCCTCCGCCAAAACGCCCAAGCCGCCCGCCAAATCGGATTCAAAGGCAAATTCGCCATCCACCCCGCGCAAATCGACATCATCAACGAAACCTTCTCGCCATCCCCCACCGAGCTAGATCAAGCCCGCCGCGTAGTAGAGGCGTTCCAAGAGGCGGAACGCATAGGCCGCGGCTCCACCTCCCTTGACGGCAAAGTAGTCGACGTCCCCGTAGTCAAGCGCGCCCAAGCCCTCCTAGACCTAGCCCAATCCCTGCCCACCCAAGACTAACCTCCAGAGCCAACCTGCAACATCAAGCCACAACACTAACCCATAACACATATCAAGGAACTGCCACAATGCCCACCGACCAAATCCTGCTCAAAGGAATGGAATTCTACGGCTACCACGGCGTCCACGCCGCCGAAAAAGAGCGCGGCCAGCGGTTCATAATAGACCTGTCTATGGAACGCGATACCCGCCCCGCCGCATCATCCGACGACCTAGCCGACGCCGTCAACTACGCCGCCGTGTACGCCGCCGTCCGCCAAATAGCCGAAGGCCCCAGCCTAAACCTGCTAGAAACCCTAGCCGAAACAATCGCTACCCGCATCCTAACCGACTTCGACATCCGCGCCATAACCGTCAGCGTCAAAAAACCCGACGTCGCCCTCAGCGGCCCCCTAGACTACGCCGCCGTCAACATCCACCGCGAACGTCGCTAGGGCGCGATGTAATGTTAAGGCATGATATGACTAGGGCGCACGATGCGGCGCTACGGCGCGATATGGCGTCAATGCGCGTACTACGCTAACGCGCAATGCGGCGCTACGGCGCAATATGCCGAACATACCGCTCCACCGACCGCCGCACCGCCTCTTTCGCGCCGCTCATCACATTGCGCCCCCACCAGCCGCCGTAGATGCGGTCAAACTCATACGGCGCAATCGCCGCCGCTATCCCGTTCACCTCCGCCGCCGACATCGGTATCAAGTTCGGGTAGCTCGTCATAAAGCTCACGAACCGCCTATCCGGCACCACCGTCAACGTATCCCCCACAAACAGCGCCCCCTTGCCGCCCGCGCCATCCGCCCAGTGCAGCGCCGCGCTCCCCGCGAAATGCCCGCCACACCTAATCAGCGTCGCCCCCGGCGCAAGCTCCAGCGGCTCGCCATCCCAATAGCGTATATTCGCATGCGGCCGCATCACATGCGCCCTGTCAACCTCCGGGATGTATATCGGCGCATCCCCAAACGCCTCGCTCCAGCTAACCATGCTGTCATAGAAATGCGGATGCGAAAAGCACATAGCGTCAATGCCGCCCCTCGCCTTCACCGCTTGAACCGCGCCCTCATCCAGCAAACTCACGCAGTCATACAGCACATTCCCGCCCGCCGTCTGCAGCAAAAGCGCCCGCTGCCCAATCGAGAACTGCGGCACTATCCCTATCCCCGTCAAATTCGCCTCCTCCTCCCGCACATCGCAGCGATAGCCCTCGGCTCTCAGCTCCCCCATCGTCGTCCACTGCTGCCCTTCCCACCCCACATACTGCCGCGGATCCTCGCATATCGGACAACTATCAGGCGGTTCGGCCCTATCCGCAAACTCCACCCCACAAGTCCTGCAAATAAAAAGCATACCTGCCATCCCCCTCTCAAAAGTTTTTGCCTACTTTTTCCAAAAAGTAGCGTCCCCTCTCCCTACTTGCGCCGACGCCTTATGCGCCGCCTAACCCGCGCCACCACCCTCCGCCTTGCGCTCAGATTCCCCGCCACATACCGCGCCGCTCCCGGACTCGCCAGCAGCAGCGGCGCGCGCCACCTCCGCAACTCCCCCATCGTAGTCCTGCCGCTGCGCCACCCCGGCGCGAACGTCTCCAGCGGATGCCACGCCAGCGGCGGCGCGAATGGCGCGAACCCCCGCGGACGCCTGCCCTGCAACACAAGACAGCCCGCCTCCTGAGCCACCGCCACGCCGCCCGCCGCATCCCACAAAAACGGCGCGCCGGTAATCGCGTACTGCGTAACGCCCTTAGCCACCATAACCAGTTCGTATGCGATGCTGCCCGTCATTCGCAACTCCCCGAACTTATCCCGCAGCGGCGGCTTGACCCCGAACAGCGCCCCAAACCCGCCCGGCAGCGTTATCAGCCGGTTCCCCACCGGCTCATCCGCCGCCGCCACCGCGATACGCTCGCCATCCGCAAACGCCCCACCACCCTTGCGCGCATGCAGCACAATGCCCCCGCCATCCGACGGCCAAGGCAGAAACACCGCCCCCGCGACCGGCGCGCCCTTGTGCAAAACCCCTATTGAGCATGCGTACAGCGGCAGCCCCGACAGAAAATTGCGCGTGCCATCCAGCGGATCCAGCGCCCACACAAAGTCCGGCGCCGCCCGCTTATCCATCTTTTCGCGCAGCTCCGCGTCGTCCTCTTCCCCCAATATCCCATGCGTCGGAAACCGCCCCGCGATAGCCGCGCTCAGATAACTCTGGCACTCCAAATCCGCGTTTGTAACCGGATCGCTCTGCTTGTCATCCTTATACCGCACATCCAGCGCCCGCTCAAAATGCCCCCGCAAAATCCCCCCCGCCTCGCGCGCCAGCCGAACCGCATGCGCCTCTATATCACGCAGCGCATCATCACCATCCACACGCCCCGCCGTCGCCCCCTCCGCCGCGCCCGCCTTGCCTCGCGCAAAGCCGGTTACAGCCCTAACCACCTGATACGCCTTGCCTATAAAAATCTTGCGCCCTCCCCCGTGTTATCCCGATATTGCCCTGCCTGCGATATAAACGCCGCCCGTTGGCGCATCCCCCGCGCCTTGCATTATAATCCCCGCCAGCCCGATTTTCGCGGATTGCCCCCCGCAAGTCAAACCGCGCCCAATCCAACCCCCGCGTGATGTATAATCCCCCAAACGCTAATCACGAGAAAACGCGGGAATACACAGAAAAAGAGGCAACGCCATGACCCAATACAGATCCGACGACGAAGTGAAATCAGGCTTTGAAATATACGACGACAGGTTCGCCGCGATGCTGCCGCCCGGCGCGGAACTCGCCCGCCATTTCACCGGAATGGAATGGGCGGAAGGCCCCGTCTATTTCGCCGAGGGCGATTTCCTGCTATGGAGCGACATCCCCAACGACCGCGTTATGCGCTACTCCGACGCCGACGGCGTCTCGGTATTCCGGCAGCCCGCCGGCTACACCAACGGCCACTACCGCGACCGCCAAGGCCGCCTCGTCAGCTGCGAACACGGCAACCGCCGCATCAGCCGCACCGAACCCGACGGCGGCATAACCACCCTCGCCGACAACTACCAAGGCAACCGCCTAAACTCCCCCAACGACCTCGCCATCAAATCCGACGGCTCAATCTGGTTCACCGACCCGCCCTACGGCATCCTCAGCGACCGCGAGGGCCACAAAGCCGACAGCGAACTCGCCGGCTGTTTCGTATTCAGGCTAGACCCCGACTCCGGCGCGCTTGAAATCGTAGCCGACGACTTCGACCGCCCCAACGGCATCTGCTTTTCCCCCGACGAGAGCGTCCTATACGTCGCCGACACCGGCGCCCCCGGCAACATCCGCGCCTTCGACGTGCGCGATACCCCCGGCGTCAGCGGAACGTCCCGCCTAGCCAACCCCCGCGTATTCGCCACGGTCACCCCCGGCAAATCCGACGGCTTTCGCTGCGACACTCAAGGCAACATCTTCACCAGCGCATGGGACGGCATCCAAATCTACAGCCCCCAAGCCGAACCGCTCGGCAAAATACTCGTCCCCGAACAGCGCACCGCCAACTGTTGCTTCGGCGGCCCCCGCAAAAACCGCCTCTACATCACAGCCGACAAATCCCTCTACTCAATCACCCTAAACGCCACCGGCGCGCAAACCCCCTGAGGCCGATTTGACCTATGTACGCCGCGCTCGCACATCCCGCATCACGAGAGCGCGGCTTGCCTACGCGATAGCGGCGGCCCTAACAACCCTGCTTGCCATAACCGCCGCCGCCGCAATCGCCCTCGCCCTCGCCGCAAGAGATCCCCATATGCTTGACCGCCACTTCATATTCTTCCCCGACAAAGACATATCCCAAACCCCCGCCGACGTCGGCCTCCACTACGAAGACGCCCAATTCACCACCGCCGACGGCGTCCAACTGCACGGCTGGTTCATCCCCGGCGTGAACCCCAACAACGCCGACACCCTGCTATGGTTTCACGGCAACGCCGGCAACATATCCCACCGCCTAGACAACTTGCTCCTCCTCAGCCGCCGCCTAAACATCAACATACTCATATTTGACTACCGCGGCTACGGCAACAGCCGCGGCAAGCCCTCCGAACCCGGCCTATACGCCGACGCCGACGCCGCCCTAGCCTACCTACGCTCCCGCCCCGACATCGACACAACCCGCCTAACCCTATTCGGCCGCTCCCTAGGCTGCGCCGTCGCCATAGAACTCGCCACTCGCCACCCCGTCAAAGCCGTCATCCTAGAATCCCCCTTCACCTCAATCGACGCAATGGCCCGCCATATGCGCGGCGGCTTAACCTCCCTTATCCCCACATCCTGGCTAATCCGCAGCGAATTCGACTCCCTATCCAAAATCCCCAACATCCACGCCCCCATCCTCATCATCCACGGCGACCAAGACGACATAGTCCCCCTCCAAATGGCGCGCGAACTTTACGCCGCCGCAAACCATCCCAAGCAGTTCCACCCAATCCCCGGCGCCGGCCACAACAACACCGTGTCCATAGGCGGCGATCCCTACTTCAACGCCCTGAAAGAGTTCATATCAGCGCATTAAACCCCCGAAATCCCCTGCCCTTTGCAAAAAGCAATCACAAACTTTTAGGCAACGCAAACGCCGCGGATCCAAACTCTGCGTGAAATTTACCCCGCCCAAATAGACATTGCCACGCCATCTTGATATAATCTGCGTTGCCTTTTGGCATAAATAACGGATTTTGAGACGCCGGCTGACGAAACCGCCATCCGGCGCAGCGGGTAAGCATCGTGGATTTTAACAAATACGACTTCGACGCAGCCATTTATGACGAGATGTTCCTGGAGGACGGCGCTCCGCGCGAGCATTGCCGCCAGCTCTACGATACCCTCCTGGATCTGTCCGCCGAAGAGCTCAACGGCATCCAAGAGCGCGTTACGCACTCGTTTTCCAGCGAGGGCATTACCTTCACCGTGTACGGCGACGACGAGGCGGACGAGCGCATCATCCCGATTGACTGCGTGCCGCGCCTGATGTCCGGCGCCGACTGGCGGCTGCTGGAAGAGGGACTGTCCCAGCGCCTGCGCGCCCTCAACCGCTTTCTGGCCGACGTCTACAGCGACGCCAAAATCATAGCCGACGGCGTCATCCCCGAAGATATGGTGATGGACTGCCCGCAATACCGCGAGGTGATGCGCGGCTTTTCTGCCCCCAACGGCATCTGGGTCGCCATATGCGGCACAGACCTAGTCCGGACACACGACGGCTTTCGCGTGCTTGAAGACAACCTGCGCGTCCCCTCCGGCGTGTCCTATATGATAGCCAACCGCAAGGTCGCCAAGGCAAGCATGCGCCGCCTCTACCGCAATTCCCGCGTCCAAGAAGTCGAGCATTACGGCGAGGCGCTGCTATCCACCCTGCGCGAACTCGCCCCCAACGGCATGGACGACCCCACCATCGCCCTGCTCACGCCCGGCGTGTTCAACTCCGCCTTCTATGAGCATATGTTCCTCGCGGGCGAAATAGACGCCCAGCTCGTAGAGGGGCAAGACCTCATCACCAAAGACGGCTACCTCTATATGCGAACCACAAACGGCCTGCGCCGCGTGGACGTAGTCTATCGCCGCGTGGACGACGACTTCATAGACCCCCTGGCGTTCAGGCCCGACTCGCTGCTCGGCGTCCCCGGCTTGCTCGACGTCTGCAAGCGCGGCAACGTAACCCTAGTGAACGCGCCCGGCACCGGCGTAGCCGACGACAAGAGCGTCTATGCCTATGTGCCGGATATGGTTCGCTACTACCTAAGCGAAGAGCCGCTGCTCGCCAACGTCGACACCCGCCTCTGCCGCCGCCCGCAAGACCTGGAATACACGCTTGACAACCTGCAAGACCTGGTAGTCAAGCGCGTGGGCGAATCCGGCGGCTACGGGATGCTCATAGGCCCCCACTCCACGCAGGAAGAGCGCGACGACTACGCCAAGCAAGTCCTCGCCAACCCCGCCGACTTCATATCGCAGCCTGTGCTGTCGCTCTCCCGCTCCCCCTGCCTGATAGACGGCGTGTTTGAGCCGCGCCATGTGGACTTGCGCCCCTTCGTGCTTAACGGCAGCGAAACCCGCATCGTCCCCGGCGCCTTCTGCCGCGTGGCGCTCCGCAGAGGCAGCCTTGTAGTCAACTCCAGCCAGGGCGGCGGCGGCAAAGACTTCTGGGTGCTGGAGGACTGACGCCGCCCGCGAACCGGCGCATCGCCGCGCCCGCTTGCGACATAAACTTGCGACATAACATAAAGAAAACATACCGCTGACACAACGGCGCAACGCCGCGAAAAGTGAGACCATATGCTACTATCACGCAGCGCGCAGGGACTTTACTGGATGGGACGCTACCTAGAGCGAGCGCAGCGCCTCTGCGTTATGTTGCGCCTGCAAGCCGACGCGCTGTCGGACAGGCCCGCGCGCGAAATCTACTTCGGCTGGCAGCGCATCTACGGCAGCATGGGGCTGCAGCCCCCCGGCGGCAACCTTGAGTACATGGAAAACGACGCATTCCTACTCGCCGACTCATACACCCTCGCCGCCGACCTCACCTTTGAGCGAATGAACCCCGGCTCCGTCTGGAGCTGCTTCGCGCTGGGCAGGGAAAACGCGCGCCAGATGCGCCACTGCATCAGCGCCGAAATGTGGACTTGCCTCAACCGCGCATACCTGCGCCTCCAGCCCATGGAGATAGAAGACATCTGGGGCCACTCCACCGAAAACTTCTACGCCGAAACCGCCGCCGAAATAGACACTTTCGCGGGCGTCGCCGAATCCACGATGTACAAGGACGACGGCTGGCGCTTTATGCAGCTCGGACGCTACATCGAGCGCGCCCAGCTCATGACCGCGCTGCTGCTAAGCCAAATCGCCGCCGACAGCGACGACGCCGAAGAGGCCGAAGAAGACTGGATAAGCCTGCTCCGCGCCTGCTACGCGCTAGACGCCTACGACCGCCAGTACAGCATAGAAATCCGCCCCAAGCAGGCGCTTGACCTGCTCGTAACCGACCCGCTGCTGCCCGGCTCCCTCTGCCGCGCCCTTGAGCTCGCTTACGCCGAGATCTCGTCCGTAAGCCCCGGCCCCGACCGCCGCTCTTGCGACGCCGTCAGCCGCCTAGTCCGCCGCATGATAGCCGCCATCCAACTGGATTGGCCCGACATCCCCGACCACGACGACATGCTGGACAGGCTAAACGAACAAAGCCTTGACCTGCACGCCCGCGTAACCGCCGCCTACTTCGAATACCCCCTGGCTACGGCGTCGGCGCGGCGATAGGCATCCCCGCGCAATGCGCCGCCGCGAATACGCAAACTGAGTAGGCAAGCAATGCGGACGGATGGACAAACGACGTCTGCCGCGCAGGACGGCTTGACATTCCCACGCCAATCCCCCACGCGCCAACCCAAATAGACACGCATCAGGAATATCGCTATGACCACAACCACAACCCGCCCGGCATCCACGCTGCCCGACGAGAGAGGCCGCTTTGGCGATTTCGGCGGACGCTTTGTCCCCGAAACGCTTATGAGCGCCATAGAAGAGCTTGAGCGCGAATACATCGCCGCCCAATCCGACGAGGCGTTTCAAGCCGAGATGCAATCCCTTTCCCGCCACTACGTCGGCCGTCCCACGCCGCTCTATTTCGCCGAAAACCTCACCGCCGAGCTTGGCGGCGCGCGAATCTACATCAAGCGCGAAGACCTCGCCCACACCGGCGCGCACAAGATAAACAACGCGCTCGGCCAAGCCCTGCTCGCCAAGCGCATGGGCAAAAACCGCGTCATCGCCGAAACCGGCGCCGGCCAGCACGGCGTCGCAACCGCTACCGTCTGCGCTATGCTCGACCAAGAGTGCATCGTCTATATGGGCGAAGAAGACATCCGCCGCCAAGCGCTCAATGTGTTTCGGATGCGCCTGCTCGGCGCCGAAGTGCGCTCGGTATCATCCGGCAGCCGCACGCTCAAAGACGCCATCAACGAGTGCATCCGCGATTGGGTAACCAATGTGCGCGATACCCACTACCTCATCGGCAGCGCCGTAGGCCCCCACCCGTATCCGATGATTGTGCGCGATTTCCAAAAAATAATCGGCGCTGAGGCGCGCGCCCAGCTGCTCGCCGCAACCGGCAAACTCCCCGACTACGTCGTAGCCTGCGTGGGCGGCGGCAGCAACGCCATCGGCTTGTTCTACGAATTCATCGCCGACGAGAACGCGCGGCTTATAGGCGTAGAGGCGGGCGGCGAAGGAACCCAGGGCAACCGCCACGCATCCACGCTCACGGCGGGCGACGTGGGCGTCCTGCACGGCAGCATGTCCTACCTGCTGCAAGACGCCGACGGCCAGGTAATGGAAACGCACAGCATATCCGCCGGACTAGACTACCCCGGCGTCGGCCCCGAACACAGCTGGCTTAGAGACAGCGGCCGCGCCGAATACGTCAGCGTAACCGACGAGCAGGCGCTGGAGGGCTTTCGCCTAATGTGCCGAACCGAGGGCATCATCCCCGCCCTAGAACCCGCCCACGCCGCCTACCACATATCCCAACTAGCGCCCACCCTGCCATCCGACCGCGTCATCCTAATGGGACTAAGCGGCCGCGGCGACAAGGATATGGAAACCGTAGCGTCGGCGCTTGATGTGCGCTTGTAAGCGCGGATACCGGATAATACGGGCGCGGCGCAACGGGCTAGGTTAGACAGGTTACGCTAAACGGGCTAGGCGGCTAGTCTAAGCGGGTTACCCTACCCCAGCGTCTTCATAGCCGCGCTATGATCCCATGCCTGTATCCACTCCTCCCGTATCTCCATCCCGAACCCCGGCGCGTCCGACGGCGTCACAAACCCGTCTTTCGGCATAGGCATCCCCGGTATCGGGCAGACCTCATCCAGCGGCACGCCCGGATCCGATCCCATCCAAAACTCCGCCATAGGCGACTCCGGCATCGCCATAGCGAAATGCTGGCCAAACGGCGTTCCCGCGCCCGCGTGCGGTATCGTGGCTATGCCCGCCGCCTCAGCGATTGTGTATATCTTGACCGCCTCCGACAGCCCGCCGCACCACTTAATATCCGGCTGCGCTATGTCTATCGCCCGATGCTCTATCAGCTGCCGGAACGCATGCCGCCCGTGATGGTCTTCCCCCGTCGCCAGCGGCACCCAGTTGATTGCCTTGCGGAGCTCTATATGCCCCTCAAGATCGCCCGGAACCAGCGGCTCCTCCAGCCACCGCAGCTTGTACTTTCGCAGCCGCTCAGCCACCCGAACCGCGAACTCCACATTGAACGACATCACCGGATTGTACATCAGCTCAACGTCGTACCCCACCTCATCCCGCGCCTTGCCGATATGCTCGTCCAGGATGTTCAGCCCGTCAATGCCCTCTTCATAGTGAACCGGATTGCTCACCTTGAACGCGGTAAAGCCCAGCTCTTTTGACCAGTCCAGGTCGTCCGATGTGCAGTACAGGCTAACCCTATCGCGGCAAGGCCCGCCCAGCAGCCGATAGACGGGCTGCCCGAGCAGTTTGCCCTTCAGATCCCACAGCGCCAGGTCAATGCCCGACTGCGCCACCGTCGCGATCCCGCCCGCGCCGAACCGCTGCGTGGAGCGCCACATCAGGTCGTTCAGAAACTCCGTCGCCATGCAATCGCGCCCCGCCAGCAGCGGCGCGAAGTGGTAATCCACAATCGCCGCCGTCAGCTCCCCGAAACTGCACTGCCCAAGCCCAAACGTCCCGTCCTCGGCAACCACCTGAACCCACACCTCCGCGCTAGTATTCGCGCCCGGCATCTGCCCGTGCATCCTAGGAAACTCCGGATACTTGTTGATAGGCAGCGCCCGCCGCGCATGCGTATTCCAATTCGGCCGCCGCGCCTTAGTCTTGGGCGGCGCAATCGGTATGTCCACGCTAACCGCCCTTATCTGCTTGATTTTCATTCGCGTTTTCCCTCTTGTGATGGCTTGCTTAATGGCTTGTATGGCTTGTGAGATTGCTTGTGTGGTGGCTTATGTTGACCGCTTATATGATGATTTGCGGCGGCTTACGCTGACCGCTTGCGTAATGATTTGCACGGCGGCTTATGTTAACGGCTTATGCGACGACATATGAGTATGGTTTGTGAACGGCTTGCGCGGCGATGATTGGCTATCCCAAGTCAATCCCAACGCGCGCAGTCAATATGATTGGATTGCGCGGGCCGATGACGATAGCCCGCGCCTTGCTTGATTAGCGATTGCTTGGCGAAACAACGCAATTTCTACCGCATCCAACTCGCCCACAACCGCCGCTCCACTTCGTTGCTAACTGATTTAACGACAGCCCGCGCCCTGATTGCCTAGCGATTGCTTGGCGAACCTCCGCATATCCTACCGCATCCAACTCGCCCACAACCGCCGCTCCACTTCATTGCTAACCGATTCGGTCAGCGCCTCCGCCGCCGGATTGAGCAGCAGCTGCCGCAGCGACCGCCTCGGCCGCAGATATACCGGCTTGCGCGGCGCTCCCGACGCCTCCGCCGCCATATCCAGCGCCTTGTCCAGATCCCCCAGCTCGTCCACCAGCCCCAACTCCTGCGCCTTAGGCGCCCAATACACCTCCCCCGTTGCGATGCGCCGCACATCCGCCTCATCCATCTTGCGCGCCGCCGCCACTATGCCCACGAAAGCGCTGAATGAATCGTCTATCAGCGCCTGCATCTTGGCGTCCTCTTCGGGCGTTGCATCCCGCCAGAACGCGCCCATATCCTTATGCGCCGCGCTCTTGTTCACGCTAACGCCCACGCCCATCCGCTCCAGCAGCTCCCGCAGCGCCGGCCGCGCCGATATTACGCCGATTGACCCCACCAGCGCCCCCGGGCTTGCCACAATCTTATGCGCCGCGCAGCTGATATAGTACGCCCCAGACGCGCCCACGCCCCGTATGCTTGCGACGACGGGCTTCTTGTCCGCCACCTTCAGTACGCTGCGATACAGGTAATCCGACGCCGGAACGCCGCCCCCCGGCGAGTCAATATCCAGCACCAGCGCCTTTATCTTGGCGTCCCTTGCCACCGCCGCGAATATCTGCTCATACGCGGGCGACTTGATCTGCCCGCCAATCGCCCCGAAAAGCTCCACCACCGCAATCCTATCCCGCGCCGACCGCGCGGCCTTTAGCACTAGCATACTTTCATTCCCCCTATAAGACGACCATATAACGGCCGCCCGTCGGATAAGTTCACTTATTTCGCACACCATTGTAACAGGCTATCCCGCAGAGTGTATTATTGCCATGTGATTTACCCATGATGCTTGCCGTTACACCCGCTATCCCAACACATAAACGCCACCATCTACTACCCCCAAAAGTTTTGCCTACTTTTACAAAAGTAGCGTCCCCCACGCCTTAAACTACCTCAAGAAAACCAACCGCCTACCCCCTGCATCGCCCAATCCCCCTACGGTATTCTCAGTGTGCAGTGCTTATGGATTTGAGGGACTGATTTAGGCGCCCCTCGAACACTATCGCCAGCAGATGTTTCAGCATATCCACGCTCTTTGTGTAGCCCTTCGTTCCAGTTCACCGCTCCGCCCTTGCCTACCACATGCATGTCCCGAGGCAACCACTCGTACACAGGATATGCGTCGGCCTCGTACTTATCCGCGCCCGGCAACCTATCCAGCAAGCGCGAGAACGCAGACACGTCCCTGCCACCTACCTCGTACATCCGCCAGCGGACGCCGTCCCGCTCTTCCACCACCGCTGTCCATATCCACAGGTCTTTGCGCCGCTCGCCACGCCTGACTCCCAAGTATGTCCACATCTCGTCAAACGCCACGACAGACGCGCGGACGCCACTCCGCCGACCGCTTGTGCGCCACGCAAGGAACCTCGTCAGACTTTCTGCCGCCAATGCCCCCTTTTTTGACCCACTTGCTTACCGTAGGCACGCTCGCGCCCATCACGCGCGCAGTCGCCGACAGGCTCATTCCCTCCGCGCACATCTTCACCGCTTGCTCTTTCTGCTCATCTGTGAACCTGTGCTTTGCACCCTCTTGACGCTTTTTGCCGCATTGGTTGCATTTGTACTGCTGCTTGCCGCGCGAGCGTCCGTCTTTCTTGACCCAGTTCGAGCCGCATTTCGGGCATAGATTATCGTGTCTGTACACTCTTTGTTTTGCCATAACGCCACCTGTCTTTCAGACGTTTCGGAGCGGTTTAGGGCAAATATATCATATAAGCACTGCAACATGATAATACCTATCCTCTGTAATGCGCCGACTTCGCATAAATCCCGCCAGCAGCCGCAGCCGCAGGCATAGCCGTCAATATCAATCCCGAAACCTCGCCCGCCCCGGCAGGCATAGCAAGCCGCGGCGCTACGGAGAGATTGGACGCTACGGCAAACGTCGGAGACGTTTCGCGCGGCGTTGCGATGCCGCAATCGCAGGAACGCGGCGCAACCCCATTTCCACTTCCAACGAGCGCCGGCCGGCCAATCCCGCCCGCGAACTATCTGTCAGCCCGCTGCCGCTGCCGCGCCACATGCCACGTGACATATGTAGCGAGCACCGCCGGCAACAGCCACCACCAGGATCTAAACCCACCCGTGGACGAGCTCGCCACCGGCGGCTCAGGCTCAGGAGTGGCCGTCGCCATCCCCGTAGCGGTCGCCGTATGCGTTGCCGTTGGGAGCGCCGTGGCGGTCGCCGTAACGCTTGCCGTTGCCGTCGCCGTGGGCGTCAGCGTCGCCGTATGCGTAGCAGTCGGGAGCGCGGTCGCCGTCGCCGTCGCGCTTGCCGTAACCGTCGCCGTGGGCGTCGCAGTTGCCGTATGCGTCGCGGTTGGGAGCGCCGTAGCCGTCGCCGTCGCGCTTGCCGTTGGCGTAGCCGTGAACGTTGGCGTCGCCGTTGCCGTATGCGTTGGCGTAGCCGTAGCCGTCCGGGTAGCCGTCGCGCTCGCAGTTGGCGTAGCGGTAGCCGTAACCGTCGCCGTGCGCGTAGGCGTCTTAGTGCCGCGCCTCCCCTCCCGCGCCGGCTTAACCGTCACCACAATCGTAGGCGTCGGCGTTGCCGTAATCGTAGGCGTTGGGGTCACGCTCGCCGTAGCGGTTATCGTAGGCGTAGCCGTAACCGTGGACGTTGCCGTAGCGGTTTTGGTAGCGGTCGGAACGCGAGTAGCCGTGGGGACGCGCGTAGAAACCCGCGTAGGCCTAGGCCTAGGCGTAGCCGTAGAGGGCGGCCGCCCGTCATCATCCATCAGCCTTATCTCGCCCGCCCTGCCCGTAACCAGCCTAGTGGCGTGATACGTCGAGCCGCCCCAGTGCGTCACAATGCCATCGCCGCTCACGCTCAGCGAAATCGTCTCATCATTCTCTTCCACCGAATCGTCTTGCGGCACGATGGTTATTGCGGCGGACGCGCCGCCCATCCCGCTCGGCAGCGCGCGCCGCTTATCATCCGTAAGCGGCGGCGCGATTGTAGCGATGGATCTCGGTATCGTGAACGCCGCGCTCGCCGATGCGCTGAAACCCACCACATTGGCTCTGCCGCTGCCTCGCGCCCTTATCACCACATCCTCGCCCGCAAACGCGCTTGTGTAGTTAGCATCCCCCGCCGAAATCGGCCGCGCCCACACCTGCGCCAGCCACTCGCTGCCCGCGTCAACTCGCGCCGTCACATTCACCCTCGTCGACCCGGCGCCCTCGCTCAACGAACTCCTGCTAGGCGTAAGATTTACCCGCGTAATAAGCCCGGGGTTGTCCCAGATCCGCACAGTCTCTATTACGCGCATCCCGCGCCATTGGGCCGGTATGACGCCTTGCAAGCTATTGCCGAACAGCGACAAGACACTCAGCTTGTCAAGATTTCCCAGCGAACTAGGCAAAGTTCCCGTCAGGCCGGCATGGATTACGGGCCCCGGCTCCCCCGTTTCAGGGTTGTCAATGTCGCGTTTCTTTTGCCCATTCAAATAAAGCCCCGTGAGATTCGTCAGCCTGCCCAGATCCGCGGGAATCCCTCCCGACAACTGATTGTTCGCAAGCGACAGATGCGTGAGATTACTAAGTTGCCCCAACTCCGACGGAATCTGCCCGGTCAATCCGCTGTTCGCAATGCTCAGCCGCCTTAGCGTATGCAAATTGCCCAACGCGGCGGGAAGAGTGGCGCTCCCCAGATCGCACGACGAGCATGTCAAACCCACCACGCGCGGCGCGTCAGTGGCGGCAACGCCCGCGCAGTCGGCGTCGCTAACGCTCCCATCCGCGCGAGGGCATACCGCCACCCCCGACCAGCTGTGCATATTCGTGTTCGCGTTCCAATCATTGAAAACCGCGGTGGATGATGTGCTAGTCTGCAGCGAACCCTTAGCCGCCAGCAGCGAGTTGCAGTCGGTAAGCAGCGAGCCCGTATCCGGCGAAGTCAGCACGCTCGGAGTTGTCGTCGCCCCCGGCGTCCTGGCTTGGATAAGCGAGGCATACGGCATTATAGCCGGGCTGGACAGCGTGCAAACGTCAGGCACCGTCGTGTAAGCGTCAGCCGGCTTTCCTATCCCTACCCCCAGATGCTGCGCCAGAACAACCGCCAGCGCCGTCAGCGCCACAATCGCCGACGCCGACGCTATCGGGAAAAACCGGACTAGATTGCGCCTATCGCGGGTGGGTAATTCGTTTCTGTCATCAGTAATCATAATTCCCGCCGCGACCTGTGCGCCGCTCGCTAATCGCCCGCGCCCGCCTCCGCGCCAATCCGCCGTGAACAGCGCATGCGCCAAGTTCTGCCCATATTACGCCGTTTATTTTGTGTTTGCAATCGCTTTGCCCCTCATAGTCCGCCAATTTCGCGGAAATCCCGCCCGCGCCGCCGCAAAGATTTCGCAAATCGCAACCTAAACCGCCCGTCAATCCCGCCCGCCATCAAAACCCAAATCTATGATAAACTCCCCCTCTAATACAAATCACGGAGGAGGTCAACACAATGGCAAACCAAGTCAAAGGCGTTATCGCCGCCGCCAAAGGCGCGCCCGTGTCCATAGAGACCGTCACCGTCCCCGATCCCGGCCCCGGCGAGGCGCTTGTCCGCGTGCAGGCTTGCGGCGTATGCCACACCGACCTGCACTACCGCGAGGGCGCGATTAACGACGACTTCCCCTTCCTGCTCGGCCACGAGGCGGCGGGAGTCGTAGAGGCAGTAGGCGACGACGTAGACGGCATAGCCCCCGGCGATTTCGTCATAATCGCCTGGCGCGCCCCCTGCGGCGATTGCCGCTCCTGCCTGCGCGGCCGCCCCTGGTACTGCTTCGCCAGCCGCAACGCCGCACAGCCCATGACCCGCGCCGACGGCAGCCCGCTATCCCCCGCGCTAGGCATCGGCGCTTTCGCCGAACTCACCCTAGTAGCCGCGGGCCAGGCCGTCAAAGTCAACCCGGACGCATCGCCCGCCGCCGCGGGCTTGGTCGGCTGCGGCGTTATGGCCGGCCTGGGCGCCGCCGTCAACACCGGCGGCGTATCGCGCGGCGACTCGGTAGCCGTCTTCGGTTGCGGCGGCGTGGGCAACGCCGCAATCGCCGGCGCCCAACTCGCCGGCGCTCACACCATCATCGCCGTGGACATTGACGGCCGAAAACTGGAATGGGCGAAAGACTTCGGCGCTACCCACGTCATAGACTCCACCCAAACCGACCCAGTAGAGGCGATACGCGAACTCACCGGCGGCAACGGCGTCAACGTAGCCATAGAGGCGGTCGGCAACCCCGCCGTCTATGAGCAGGCGTTCTTCGCCCGCGACCTCGCGGGAACCGTCGTCCTGGTAGGCGTCCCCGACCCGCAAATGAAAATTGAACTGCCGATGATCGAGGTATTCGGCAGAGGCGGCTCGCTCAAATCATCCTGGTACGGCGACTGCCTGCCCACCCGCGACTTCCCGATGTTCATTGACCTCTATATGCAAGGCCGCCTAGACCTTGACCGATTCGTCTCCGAAACAATCGCGCTTGACGAAGTGGAAGAGGCGTTTCACAAGATGGAGCGCGGCGAAGTCCTCCGCTCAGTGGTGATGATCTAGCGATGCAGTATCGCGCGTTAGGCAAGACCGGCATCCGCGCATCCCTCGCCGCATTCGGCACGGGCGGCCCCAGCCAGTTCGGGCAGCGCAAAGGCTTGGCGCAGGCGGCGCAAACCGCCCTCGTCCGGCGCTGCCTGGATCTGGGCGTCAACCTGCTTGACACCCACGCATCCTACGGCGACAGCGAGCGCATCCTAGGCGAGGCGCTGCGCGGCATCCCCCGCAACGCCTACCACCTCATAACCAAATGGGCGCACCACGGCGGCGGCGATCTCCCCGAACCCGCCGCCCTAATCGCCTCAGTAGAGCGCAGCCTCCGCCGCCTCCAAACCGACCACGTGGACATAATGATGATCCACGGCATACTCGCCCACGAATACGCCGCCGTATTCGATCGCTACGCCCCCGCCCTTGACCGCCTCCGCGAGCAAGGCAAAATCCGCTCCAAAGGCTTCAGTACCCGCTACATAGCCGACCCCGCCCAAGAAATCGCCCCCGTAGCCCTGCGCTCTCACCCCGAATTCTGGGACGTCGTGATGCTCAAATACGGCATCCTAAACCAATGGGCAGCCCGCGAGGCGCTCCCCCTCGCTATGCAGCGCAACATAGGCGTCCTCAATATGGCGTCAGTCCGCATAAAACTCCCCAACCCCGCGCTGTTAGAGCAGCTCATAGCCGAGTGGAAAGCCAAAGGCTACATCCCACAAGACAGCCTCCCCGACCGCAACCCGCTCGGCTGGCTAGTTCGCGGCGACGTAGACTCCGTCATCAGCGCCGCCTACAAATTCGCCGCCGACCACCCCGCCATAGCGTCAGTCATCACCGGCACATCCACCATCCCCCACCTAGACGCCAACATAGCCGCCCTTGAACGCCCCCATCTGCCCCCCGAAGACTCCGCTCGCATCCGGCAATTGTTCGGCGACATAGCCGAGTACGCCTAGCCCGCCGCGCCGCCCGGCGTTATACCCAGATCTATGCGTCCAAATCCCGCAGCTGCCGCGCGAACCGCCAGAACGCCAGCCCAAGCGCCGCGCCCACTATCCCCATCGCCGCCAGCGCCCACGACACCGACGTCAGCCGCGCGAACCACCCGATTGCGAACGTGGACACTATCACGCCCCCCATGCTATACCGCTGCAGGCTTGTCACGCGGCTACGCATATCATCGGTCACTATCAGCTGCATCAGCGTCCCGTTCGTCGTCCTAAACGCCGACTGGCTTGACGCGAACACCATTATCAGCAAAAACGCCAGCGGCAGTATGTATGCGTGAGAGAACAGCAGAATTATCACAGAGCTCGCTATCGCGCACACCAGCACTATCATCCCCTTGCGATACACGAACCCAAACGACGCTATGAACAGCGCCATCATCAGCCCGCCCAGCCCGTTGATTGCCAGAAAATACCCGCCCACATCCGCGCCGCGCCGCAGTATCTCGTCGGTGAACACCGGCAGCAGAAATATCGCCGGCTGCAATATCGTGTTCGGGATAAACCCCAGCATCGTCAGATAAAACAACACCCGCTTGTCCCGCCACACATACGCGAACCCCGCCAGCAGGTCGCTCACAAACGACTCGTTGGGCATAATCCGCCGCCGCCGCAGATACGGCGTCTTCAGCGGCAGAAAGACCAGTATCGTCCCCAAATACAGCAGCGACTCCAGCGTGAAGTTCCAAAAGAACCCCAGCCTGGTTATCATTATCCCGCCTATGAACGGCCCTATCATCCGCGTTCCCGGAATGGTCAGCACATTCGTGGCGAATGCGTTTGCCATAGACTCGCGCGGCACAGTATTAGCCACCAGCGCCATCCGGCTGTTCTGGCTCACCGACACGCATATCCCGCTAATGAACACATAGGCATACACATGTACAGCCGTAACTAGCTGCTGCCCCACCATTATGGCGAACAGAAACGAGAACGCCGCCATAAATATCTGTATCCCGATAACCAGCTTGCGCCTGTCAAGTCTATCCCCCAGCGTCCCCCCAATCGGCGCCATCACCAAGCCCGGCAGCAAACTCACCCCGCCCACCGTCACCACGAACAGCGTAGATGCAGACGACCCCGCCGTCAGATCCCGCATCAGCCACCCCACCGTCAGCAGCTGCAGCCACTGCGCGCTGTTGGAAAAGAAATTGCCCACCCACAGCAGCCGGTAATCCCGATACGCAAACGAGTCAAACGTCTGCAAGCGCGGCAGCCGCATCCCCAACACATTCATCGTATCGGAGCGCCTGCGCGGCGGATTGGCGCGTCTCTCAGCCGCGTCTGTCCCCCGCGCGCTCATGCGTCCAATTCCCGCAGCTGCCGCCCGAACACATAGAACAGCGCCCCCAGCGACGCCCCTATCACCCCGATTGTCGCCAGCGCGATTGACACCGTCGTAAAGTCCGCGAACCACCCAACCGCTAGGCTAAACAGCACAACGCCGCCCATGCTATACCGCTGCAAGCTCATCACGCGGCTACGCATCTCATCCGGCGCTATTAGCGTCAGCAGCGTCACCGTGGAAGTCCTGAACGCCGTCTGGCTCGGCGCGAACAGCATTATCAGCACAAACGCCAGCGGCAGCCACGCCGCATGCGAAAACAGCAAGATCACCACCGAGCTCACTATCGCGCACACCAGCACAATCATCCCCTTGCGAAATATGAACCCAAACGACGCTATGAACAGCGCCATCATCAGCCCGCCAAACCCGTTTATCGCCACCAGATACCCGCCAACGTCCGCGCCCTGCCGCAGCACCTCGCTCGTGAACACCGGCAGCAGAAACAGCGCCGGCTCCACAATCGTGTTCGGGATAAAGCTCAGCAGCGTCAGATAGAGCAGAACCCGCTTGTCCCGCCAAACATATGTGAACCCCGCCGTCAGATCCGACAGAAACGACTCGTCCGCCTTTGCCTTGCGCTGCGGCGCGAATGGCGTTTTCATCGGCAAATACGCGATAACCGTCCCGATATACAGCAGCGCCTCCAGCGCGAAGTTCCAAAAGAACCCAAGCGTGGTAATCAGTATCCCGCCTATGAACGGCCCTATCATCCGCGTTCCCGGAATAGTCAACACATTCGTGGCGAATGCGTTGCTCATAGCCTCGCGCGGCACCGTGTTCGCTATCAGCGCCATCCGGTTCGTCTGCGTTACCGCAAGGCATATCCCGCTAATGAACACATAGGCGTATGCGTGAAACAGCCCCACCAGCCGTAGCCCGTTCATCACCGCGAACAGCAGCGCGAACACCGCCATAAAGCTCTGTATCCCAATTACAAGCTTGCGCCTATCCAGCCTATCCCCCAACGTCCCCGCGATGGGAGCCATCGCCAGCCCCGGCAGCATCGCCATCCCGCCCACGGTCACCACAAAGAAAGTCGAGTACGGCGAGTTTTCTGTCAGACTGCGAACCAGCCACCCCGCCGTGAGCATCTGCAGCCACAGCGCGTTATTAGAGCAAAAATTGCCCACCCACAGCAGCCGGAAGTCCGGATACGCCCGCAGCGAGTCAAAAGTTTGCAGACGCGGTATGCGAAAGCTTGTGAAAGAAGACGCGCCTCGCCGCCTGCCCGGCGACGCCTGCGCGCCCGCCCTGTTCATACCGCCCACTGCGCTACCGCCGCCGGGTCAAGCTCCAGCCCCAAGCCCGGCTTGTCCGCGAATGGCGACCACATCCCGCCCCGCTGCCGCGGAAACTCCGTGTACCAGATGCGGTCGACCTCCAAGGCGGTGTTCATATACTCCACCACCTTCAAGTTCGGCGTAGCGCAAGCCAAATGCAGATGAACCAGCTGAACCGCGTGAGGCGCGACCGGCAAATTAAATGCGTGCGCGATATGCGCCACCTTCAGCCACTCTGTAACGCCCCCGACCCTGCCCACATCCGGCTGCACGATGTCCGCGCCGCCCGCCGCTATCAGTTCGCGGAATCCGTGCTTAGTATACTCATGCTCCCCCGTAGCCACCGGGATATTGATAGCGCGGCTCACCTCCGCCAGCCCCTGCACATCGTCCGGGATAAGCGGCTCCTCGAACCAGCCCACCTGAAACTGCTCAAACTCCCTTGCCATATAGATGGCTTGCTTGGGATAGTAGCCGTTATTGGCGTCAATGTATATCGCCACATTATCGCCCAGCGCTCGCCTTACCGCCGCCAGCCGCTCTATATCCTCCCGCTCCGCCTGCCCGAAATCCTTCCCCACCTTCATCTTCACGCGCGGTATGCCCTGCTCCACATACCCCGCCATCTCCTCCACAAGCTCGCTTTCGCTGAAATTCGTCCATCCCCCGCTGCCATACACCGGCACAGACTCCCGATATGGCCCCAGAAGCCGATACAGCGGAACCCCCAGCGCCTTCGCCTTCAGATCCCACAACCCGATGTCCACCGCCGACAGCGCGCAGAACGCCACCCCCTTGCGCCCATACCCGCGCACATGCCAGAACATCTCGCTCCACAGCTGCTCTATATTAAACGGATCCTTCCCCACCAGCAGCCCGCGAAACCCGTCCTCAACCACCTGCCGCACCCCCGGCGACGCCTGCCCAATCCCAAGCCCTTGAACGCCCTCATCCGTATGAATATGCACAAACAGCTGCCCCCGCCCGCCCGCGCCTGGCGGCAACGCCGGAATAGTGGCGTCCTGAATCGCCGCCGCCCTCGGATAATAAAGCTGCGTAATAGTAATATCGGTAATCTTCATATCGCCGCAAATCCCCCTAACAACCGAATACGCGCCGCTCGCCCCAGCCTTGTGCATGCGGGCAAGGCAAGTATATCACTTATGGCAGTTGGCAGTCAGCCGTAAGCGGATAGAAGTCGGCATCAGAAACGCCCGCATAGAGCGCAAGAGGCATAAGAGAGGGAGAGCACCGCGCATAGACAACGCAGATGGCGGATATAGACAACCGCCGCGCTACCCACAGCGCAAGATTGAATGAATGAGGCGCTGGTGCCGAAGGTCGGATTCGAACCGACACGGGCTTTAGCCCAGCGGTTTTTGAGACCGCCGCGTCTTCCATTCCGCCACTTCGGCGCCGCTCCCTACCATTATCATCCACCCAGCGCCGTCGGTCAATGGTTACCGCTTTCATTGGTAGCGTTTCCACTTAGGTGGTTGGGTATATCTACCGTTGCAGCTGGTTGGATGGCTTTGGCATAACCACCTGCTTTATAAGTTGGAGCGTAAGTTGCCAAACTCTCAAAACCACCTGAAAAGAAACGCTACCGCTTTCATTTCCCACACTGCGATGGTCGGTTATCGCCCTATTTCCCCGCCGCCCAATCCCGCCCTTGTGTTACACTATCCCTGCCACTTCGCTCTCAATCGCCTATCCAACCAACGCCGCCCGCCTCCGCATTTCAAGGCAACGAATAACATGAAACGCATCGTCATCGTAAAATTCCACGAACCCGCGCTAAAAGGCAAAAACCGCCCGATGTTCATTCGGCGGCTCGCAAGCAACCTGCGCCGCGCCGTCAAGGGCGCCGGCGTCGAGCGCGTATGGCAAGCCCATATGATGATCTGCCTATCCCTGCGCTCCGACGCCGACTGGCCCCTAGTCCGCGAGCGCATAGAGAACTGCTTCGGCGTAGCCAAATTCTTCCTGGCGCACAAAATTCCCGCCGACATCGACGCCGTCAAAGCCCTGCTGCCCCTTGAGCTTGAAAAGCGCCGCTTCCGCAACTTTCGCATCACCGCCCACCGCACCGACAAGCGTTTCCCCATAAAGTCCGACATCATCAACCGCGAACTCGGCACTTACGTCCAAGAACTAACCGCCGCGCCCGTCCGCCTCAAAGATCCCGACCTAGAGATTTTCATAGACGTCCTGCACGACGGCATCCTAGTCTATTTCGACCCCGTGCAGGGCTACGGCGGCATGCCCGTTGACGTCAGCGGAACCACCCTCGCCCTAATGTCTGGCGGCATAGACTCTCCCGTAGCCGCCTGGCAAATGATGAAACGCGGCAGCCGCGTCAAGTTCATCCACTTCCACAGCCACCCGCTCGTTGACACATCCTCCATTGAAAAGGCGGCCGAGCTCAGCGAGATTATGACCCGCTACCAGTACGACGCCCAGCTCTTCCTAGCCCCATTCGGCGCTATCCAGCAACGCATCATCGTGGACGCGCCCCCGCCCTACCGCGTTGTGCTGTACCGGCGCTTTATGGTGCGAATAGCCGAGGCACTCGCGCGGCGCGAGGGCATCGCCGCCCTCGTCACCGGCGAAAGCCTCGCGCAGGTAGCCTCCCAAACCCTTGAAAACATCGCCGTCGTGGACGAAGTGGCGCGCATCCCCATACTGCGCCCCCTCATAGGGTTCAACAAAAACGAAATCATAGACCTCGCCCGCAAAATAGACACCTACCCCGTATCCATCCTGCCCGACCAGGACTGCTGCACTTTGTTCGTCCCGAAACACCCCGTCATCAAGAGCAAAGCGGAGGTTGCGCGCCGCCTAGAATCAACGCTGCCCGTCGCGGAGCTGGTTGAACAGACGCTTGACCGGATTGAGACGCGCACGTTCGCCTACGCCCCGCGCGCCTAGCCGGCCGGATCCGCGCCGCGGCCGCTTAGGCGGCTTCGCCATCAAAACCAGCCCCAGCGACACCAGCGTCGCCGCCCCGAACCCCATAAACGCCCATTCGTAGCTGCCCGTCGTGTCAAACACATACCCCGATATGATAGGCCCTATCACAATCCCAATCATCTGAATTGTGCTGCGAAACCCCTGTATCGTTGCGTATGCCCGCCGCCCGAAATACTCCGCGATTAGCGACTGCGGGATGACCGATATTCCCCCTTGCGCCGCCGCGTACAGCACCAAAAACGGGATAACCCCGCTGACGCTCGTCGCTCGCGCCATAAAGAAAATGGCTACCGTCATAACCAGCAGCGACGCCGCCATCACATACCGCCGGTTCAGATAATCGCTCACCGCGCTCAGCCCGAACCTGCCCGGAATGCTCATCACCCCCACCGAACCCGCCAGCGTCGCCGCGAACACCTGCGACGCATTCAGCTCCACGAAATACGGAACCAGATGCAGCCCTACGCCCCCGCTCACCAGCGACCGCGCCGCGATGGACAGCGAAAGATACCAAAAGCTCGACGTCCGCAGCGCCTCCCCCGCCGTGAAATCCTGCGACAAATCCGGCATCCGCCGCCGCGCCGACCCGTCGCTGCCCGGCTCCGGCGCCGCCCCGTCCGGCATATACCCATACGGCTCCGGCCTATGCCGCATCAAAGACGCTATCGGTATGCCGATGATAACGATGAATACGCCTATCACGACCGCCGAAGTCCGCCACTCATACTGCGCTATCAGCCAGCCGATAGCCGGCACGAAGAACCCGCCCAATCCCACGCCCGACCACATTATCCCGAAAGCCAACCCGCGCTTGCGATTAAACCAGTTGGCTACCGACGCCGTCATCGGCGTACTCATCCCAAGGCTGTTGCCCAGCGTAATCGCAAAGATGTACACCACAAAAAAGCCCAGCAGCGAGTTTATGCGGCTCATCAGAATATAGCCCACGCCCATCAGCGGTATGCCCACCAGCATCAGCCGCCGCGGCCCCACGCGATCCACCAGCCAGCCCTCCAGCGGCCCAAGCAGCCCCGACTCCATCCGCGCCAGCGAGAACACGCCCGATATGGTCGTCCGGTTCCACCCGAAATCGCGCGTCAGCGGAATGATAAAGTTGCTGAACCCGTGAAAGTTAATCCCCGCCGTGATAGCCATCCCTATCCCGCCCGCTATCACAATCCACCACCCAAAAAACACGCCGCGCCGCCGCCCGCTATCCCACTCGCTCACAGCCCACCCGCCCTACTGAGATTGCCTGCTAAACTAACCGTCTGACTCCTCCCTGCTAATAACCGAAATAGCCGCCCAAAATTGTATCACTCAGCCGCCGCGCCTGCTTGCCCTACATCCCACAAAAGTTTTTTGCTACTTTTTTACAAAAAAGTAGATCCCCCGCGTTCCCTGTCAACATCCCGAAATGTGGCAGTTGCGCCCATTTCGCTATTGCAACTAATTGCATCTACAACTTTTCTGTGTTAGCATATCATCCTAACAACAATGATGCGGCAGCGTCTAACGCCGCCGGATTAGGGAGCGATCCAATATGCAAATTCTAAACATTGACCTGCCGCTGCCGCCAATGGAATGGCTAGACGCGCTGCCCCTGCACGCGCCCGACGGCTTTTTCAGCATGCCCGTCATAATCGCCTGCTACGCGGTAGTGGCGGCAATCGTCGCATTCTCCATACGCCAGTCCAACCGCAGCCTCAACGAGCGCCTAGTCCCCGTTATGGGCGTGATGGCGGCGTTCATATTCGCCGCGCAGATGCTCAACTTCCCCGTAGCCGGCGGCACGTCCGGCCACCTAATCGGCGGCGCGCTCGCCGCGATCATACTCGGCCCCTGGGCGGCAATACTCGTTATGGTCGCCGTAGTCGGCTTGCAAGCCCTGCTCTTCCAAGACGGCGGCTTGATTGTGCTAGGCGTCAACCTCGTCAATATGTCCATCATCAGCGTTCTTGCAGGCTACGCCGCCTATTGGATAGCGCAGCGTTTCGGCAGCGGCTACGCGCCCATAATGGTAGGCGGATTCGCCGCCGCGTGGCTGTCAGTCGTAATATCCGCCGTTGCGACCGCGCTAATGCTATCCCTATCCGGCACATCCCCCCTCGCTATCGCCCTGCCCGCGATGACCCTCGCGCATATGCTCATCGGCATCGGCGAGGGCTTGATAACCGTGTTCGCCCTGATGTTCATCCGGCAAGCTCGCCCCGAACTGCTCAAACCCCGCGCCAAAACCGACGCCGCGCCCGTTCCCGCCCAAGCCGTCGCCGCCAATCCCGCCCCAAGCGGCTTGCCCGGCGCGCGCCTGTGGATCGCCGGTTACATCATCGCCGTCGCCCTCACCCTGCTCGCCCCCCTCGCGTCCGGCTCCCCCGACGGCCTTGAGCGCGTCGCCGAAGACGCCGGCTTTCTCAGCAGAGCGCTCGACGCCCCCTACGCCATCATCGCCGACTACCAACTCCCCGGCATCGCCAACGAGGCGGTTGCCACCGTCCTCGCCGGCGTAATCGGCGTCACAATCGTCTATACGCTGGTCGCCGGCGGCGCGTATCTAGTGCATCGCCGCCGCGCCGCCGCCGCGCACGAATAGCCCCGAATGTCAATCGCCACCGGATTCCTAAACCGCTACCTAGAAGGCGGCAGCTGGTTTCACAGAGCCGACGCCCGCGTGAAACTGATAATGGCGCTGGGTTTCATATTCGCCGTTGCCACGCTGCCGCCCGGCAAATGGCCCGCTTTCGGCGCGACGCTTGCGCTTGTATGGCTCGCCGCAGCCGTCAGCCGCGTAGGCCTGCCCCGCATCCTGCTGCGCTCCCTCGTCGCGTTGCCATTCATCCTAATCGCCCTCCCCAGCGCGTTCACCAGGCCCGGCGATCCCCTGTTTGATCTCAACCTCATACTCTTCACCGCCACCGCCACAATAGAGGGCTTGGAATTTTTCGCAAGCGTCCTGCTGAAATCGTGGACGTCGGTCACCGCCGCCGTCGTCCTAACCGCCACAACCCCGCCTATGCGCCTGCTTGAGGCGCTCCGAGCCCTCCGCCTGCCCGCCATCCTGGTATCCATAGTGATGCTGATGTACCGCTACCTATTCGTCCTGGTAGAAGAGGCGCAGCGCATGATGCGCGCCCGCGCCGCCCGCAGCGCCGCCATAGGCCCAAACAGCGGCGGCACGCTAGTTTGGCGCGCCAAATCCGCCGGCGGTATGGCGGGTTCGCTTTTCATACGCACCCTTGACCGCAGCGAGCGCATCTACCTCGCTATGCTCGCCAGAGGCTACGACGGCAGCGTCCGCCGCCAAGACGCGCCCCCTATCGGCAGGCGCGAGCTTGCAACCTTGGCGTCCGCCCTAACCCTATGCGCCGCCATAGCGATAGCCGCGCGGCTGGTGATATAAATGACAAGCCCAACTACAAGCGCCGCCCCCGCCATTGACGTGCGCCAGCTCGAATTCGCCTACCCAGACGGCCATCCCGCCCTGCGCGGCGTCAACATACGCATCGCCGCCGGCGAAAAAGTCGCCATACTCGGCCCCAACGGCGCCGGCAAATCAACCCTGCTATTGCACTTGAACGGCTTGATTCACGGCAGCAACGGCGAAGTTCGCATACTCGGCAACCCCGTGCGCGAAGACGACAAGCGCGGCTTGCAGCAGGTCCGCGCCCTAGTCGGCGTAGTATTCCAAGACCCCGACGACCAGCTCTTTTCCCCAAGCGTGTACGAAGACGTCGCGTTCGGCCCAATCTACATGGGCTTGCCCCCCGAAGAAATCGCCCGCCGCGTAGAGGACGCGCTCGCCCAAGTCGGCTTGGACGGTTACGCCGACCGCATGCCCTTCCACCTCAGCGGCGGCGAAAAGAAACGCGCCGCCATTGCCACCGTCCTGTCTATGCGCCCCCAAATCCTAGCCCTAGACGAGCCCTCCGCCGGCCTTGACCCCCGCGCCCGCCGCGGCTTGATACGCCTGCTAGACCGCCTATCCCAGACCATCATAATCACCACCCACGACATGCACATGGTCAAGGAAATCTTCCCCCGCTCAATCATAATGGACGGCGGCATCGTAGTAGCCGACGCCCCCACCCAAGAAATCCTAGCCGACGAACCCCTCCTGCACAAACACGGCTTGGAACTGCCCTAGCCACGTCGCAACCAATCGGCCGCCCTCTAGTGTGCTACCGACTACGCAAGAACGCCGCCTTGAGCGATATTGCTCAGGCGGCGTTCCCATTGCATCCGGCAAGCGCAAGGGCTATGCCTACCCCGCGCCTACCACTGCACGAACATCGGCATTACCACATGCACATACTCGTCCTTGTCCACCGGCTTTATCACTCCCGGACTTGACGGCGATGTAACCTCCAGCGCCACATCATTCCCGCTGAGCACGTCCAGCACCTCCGTCAAATACTTGGCGTTGAACGCTATCTTGGCGTCCTCCCCCTCAATGTTGGACGCGATCTCGCCCTGGTTGTCCCCTATCTCTTCCGCCCGCGCAGATACCTGCATTGTGCCGACCGTGTTCTCTCGCGCGTTGTTGATATGCAGCCGTATTATGCCGCTTGCGTCCCGCGCGAAGATCGCCGCCGTCCGCGTGGCGCTCATAAAGTCCCCGGAGCGCACAACCGCCCGCGTGGTATGGCTCTGCGGTATCAGCTGCTCATAGTTCGGGAAGTTGCCCGTTATGAGCGATGACACCACCTCTATCCCGTTGTTGCCGTCAAGCCGGAACAGCGCCTGGCTGTTTGACGGCGTAACCGTGAACTCCACCGGCGTTTCCTGCCCGGCAAGCAGCCTGTTGATTTCGTTCAGCGTCCGCGCCGGTATCAGAAAGTCCAAGTCCTCCACCACAGGCTCCGCCAGCTTGCCCCGATACACCGCCAGCCGGAACCCGTCCGCCGCCGCGAACGTGAAGTCATCCCCCGCTATCTCAGTCTTCACCCCCGTCAGCACCGGCCGCGAATCCTCCACCGCCGCCGCGAATGCCACATGCTTTATCGCGTCCCGCATCACCTCCGCCTCTATCTTGCACACCACCCCCTCATCCACGCTTGGGATAGGCGGAAAGTCCTCCGCGCTCGCCCCGCTTATGTTGGACTCGAATCGCACGCACTTGATATTCATCCCCAGCGGCTGAGACGTCGCCTCTATGTCGATGCGCTCCGGCGGCAGCGTGTTCACGAACTCGGTTAGCAGCCGCGCCGGTATGGTAATCGCCCCCTCCTCTTCCACCTGCGCCCCTATCCAGGTAGTCATCCCCACCTCAAGATTCGTCGCCGAAATCTTAAGCATAGAGCGCTCAGTGGACAGCAGCACATTCTGAGTTATGGGCAGCGTTGTTCGCGTTGCAACCGCGCGCCCCACTATGGACAAGCCGCGCGCCAGATTGTCTTGCAAGCAGGATACTTTCATTAGAATCCTCTCCAAATGTGATTATTATGCTTAGCCTAATGTCTTAATATGCAATCATACGCACACCGCAACCGATATTTCTAGTTATCTCACGCGCTTGTATAACACAAAATACGCCCCCGCCAATGCGGGAGCGTATCCAGCGAGCGAAATTCGCGCCGCGCCGCGAGACGCATTACCGCACGATAATGGTTCCTACCATCCCCTGCCAGCGGTGTGGCTCGCATACGACCTGGTATTCGCCGGGTTCGTCAAATGTGAATCTGAATGTCTGAGTGTCCTCCGCCTCCACTTCCCAGAAGATGCCCAGATCATCCACCTCAAAGGTATGATATTCGGTCTCCGATGTGAGCGTGAATTCAACCGTCTCGCCCGCGCAGAAAGTCATCCGGGCGGGATCGAATTCGTACTCCCCGCTGCCGTCCTCGTCCTCCAGATTGACCGAAATCGGCGTGCCGCCGCCCGCTGCCTGCCCCGACGACGCATCGCTAACTATCGGCGGACAAGGCGTTGGCGAAACGCCAGGCTGCTCAGGCGGAGGGGGGGGGGGCGGGAGTCAGAGCGTCGCAAGCAATCGCCGCAAGCGTCAATATCGCCGCCAGTACTGCCATCCTTGCCAATCTTATCTTCACCTTCGCTTGCCTCCTGATGCCCCGGCTGCGCGCGCCGCGCAGCCCCAAAGCGTCTTTGCCTATCCTGCCTAATCGTTCATTTGTGAACAATTTCACTTTATCGCCGTCGGGATTTCTAGTCAAGAATTTACGGACGCGCAAACAAGCCTCGCCAAGCCCCGCGCGCGCGATACAATTCCCCCGAGGATCGCGCCCAAAATAAGCCCGCGCCCCAAGCGCCCATCATGAGACTTGCCCTATGGCAAACGGCGCGCGCCGCCACTCTATTGAACGATGATAGTCCCTGACATCCCCTGCGTCAGATGCGGCGTGCATAGCAGCTCGTACTCGCCCGGCTCGTCAAATGTGAATGAGGGGAATGTCTGCGTATCCTCCGCCTCCACTTCCCAGAAGATATCCAGATCATCCACCTCAAAGGTATGATATTCGGTCTCCGATGTGAGCGTGAATGTAACCGTATCGCCCACGCTGAAAGTCATCACTTCGGGATCGAACTTGTACTCGCCGCTGCCGCCGACGTCCTGCAGGGTGACTGAAAACGGCGTCCCTGCGCCCGCCGCTTGCCCCGACCCTGTCTCGCTAACCGCCGGCGGCTCAGTCGGCGCTGGCGGCGGTGGCGGCGGCGACACGCGCGGCGCCGTCGTAGGCGGGGGCGGATCCGGCACCGGAGCGCCGCAAGCGATCGCCCCAAACGTCAATATCGCCGCCAGTACCGCCAACCCTGCCAGTCTTCTCTTCACCTGCGCTTGCCTCCTGACGCCCGGCTGTTACGCGGCTGTGAGCGCCGCGCCGCCCAAAGCGTCTTTGCCTATTCTGCTTATTCGCCCAATTCGTGAACGATTTCACTTTATCACCGCTTAGGATTTCTAGTCAAGAATTTACGGCCGCGCAAACAACCCCCATCAAGCCCGATCCCGCATTGTGCGCCCCGCCCTCGCCTGATACAATTCCCCGCGCGGGCAGCCCAACAAACGCCCGCCCAAACCGCCAATTCGGGAGACCCGCCCTATGACAAACCGCGCCCAACGCTACTCCACCGGAACCCCTTGGGAGGCTATCTCAGGCTACAGCCGCGCGGTTCGCGTCGGCGACCGCATCCTAGTATCCGGCACCACCGCCAGCGGCCCCGACGGCGCGCTCCCCATACCAGACGCCGCCGGCCAAACCCGCGCCATCCTTGAAATCATCAAGACCGCCATAGAGGCGCTAGGCGGCGATCTAACCGACATAGTTCGGACGCGCATCTACGTCAAAGACATCGCCCACTGGCAAGAAGTCGCCCGCGTACACGGCGAATACTTCGCCGACATCCGCCCCGCTTGCGCCCTAGTAGAGGCGCGCCTAGTGGACGACGCCCTGCTAGTGGAAATAGAGGCGGAGGCGGTTGTAGGCAACAAGATAGGCAATGAGGCAAGCAATATCGCAGGCAACGCCGATGCGATTTAGCCTCCGCGTCAACAACGACCTCACCTTGCCGCAGTGTATTGAGCTCGCGCAAGCGGCCGAATCTCACGGATTCGACCAGTTCTGGGTCAGCAGCGACCTATTCTTTCGCAGCGCCCCCGTACTGCTAACCGCCATCGCCCTCAACACCCGCCGCATCGCCATCGGCAGCTGCATCCTAAACCCCTACACGATGAACCCCGCCGAAATCGCCATGCTCGCCGCCACCCTAAACGAGGCGTCCAACGGCCGCTTTCTGCTAGGCGTATCCGCGGGCGCCGCCGAGTTCCTGGACTGGATCGGCGTCAAGCACAACAAGCCGCTCGCCGCCCTCCGCGAAGCCATTACAGCGATACGCCAACTGCTGCGCGGCGAAAGCGCCCCCGTCAGCGGCAATTTCCTGCAATGGAGCCAAGACGCCTACCTGCGCTTCGCCGACCAATCCGCCAACCCCGACATCCCCATCTACATCGGCGCAATGGGCCCCCGAATGTTATCGCTCGCCGGCGAAATAGCCGATGGCGCATTGCCCTTGCTGTTCCCCCCGGAGCGATATTATCCCGCCCGCGAGCAAGTGGACGGCGGCCTAGTCCTGCGCGGCAACAGCCCGCCCTTCGATTTCGCCACCTGCGTCTGGGTATCCGCCTCCGACGACCCCCATGCCGCCCGCCGCGCCCTAGCCCACAAAATCGCCTACTACGGCAACGCGATGAACCCCGACCTGCTCGCCGACCTAGGCTTATCCAAACGCGACTTCGCCCCCATAACCCACGCCCTCATAACCCGCCGCGACGAACCCGCCGCCATCAACCTTGTCACCGACCGGATGCTGCGTATCGGCGTAATGGGCAACGCCGCCGCCATCATACAGCGCCTAGAACCCCTAGTAGCCCACGGCGCAACCCACCTAAGCTTTGGCCCTCCCCTAGGACCCAACCTGCCCGAATCCATCGCCATCCTATCCAAAGTCATCCGCCATTTCCAACGCGCCAACAACGCGCCGACATAACAACAAGCGCATAGCAATCGGCGCATAACGGGCATACATAGACATATTCGGGAAACACAAAGCAAACACAAGGCAACCATATGTACGGCATAGAACCCTACACCCGCGTCCTAGTAATCGCCCGCGCCGAAGACAGAGCCGCCGAACTCACCCGCATCCTAGAGCGCAACGGCTGCATGGTCACATCCACCACCGGCGTAACCGCCGCCCTTGACTTGGCGGGCTACTCCGACTTCCAAGCCGTCGTCGTAGCCGAAGACATCCCCCTCGCCGACCGCGCCTACATCCGCGCCCAAATCGCCCGCTCCCAGCCCAACGCCGTCCTCGTATCCAACCGCAGCTCCCGCTCCGTAATGCTCCAAATCAGCCAAGCCTTCAAAGAATCCCGCTCAGCCGAATAACCCTACATTCCCCTTATTACACTACTTCCCTTGCATTGCATTGCCCCGCCATTGCCCTGCCGCGCCGCCGCCAACCCAGCCATACCCCCAACAATTCCAGCGCCGCCTTGCGCCCGCGCCCATTTCAACGAATGTTCACCGCCATATAAAGCCGATTTAACCCATCGTTAATTTGCCGTTCACATCCGCCCCGTATCGTATTCGCAGTCCCCGCGGACTTATCGCGCAAACCTATCGCAGGGGCTATCGTAAGCAACATACGGCAATTGACGCTGAGGAGGTAAAACTCAAGCATTATGCCTAATCTCAAAGTTTTTCCCGGCAAGACCGGGGCAAGCAACACAAGCAAAATCGGCGCAAAGCCGCTCGCCGGCCTGCTCGCGCTAGTGGCTGCGATAGCCGCCCTCGCCTGCGGCGGCGCAACGCCTGCCACGCCGGCGGCGCAATCCCAGTCAGCCCCCGCAACGCAAGCCCAGGCCGCAACCTCCCTCAGCGGCACAATAGAAATCGACGGCTCCAGCACCGTCTTCCCCGTCAGCGAGGCCGTCGCCGAAGAGTTTCGCAAAGTCCACCCCGACGTCCGCGTCAACGTAGGCGTATCAGGCACCGGCGGCGGCTTTAAGCGTTTCACCGCCGGCGAAATCGACATCAGCGACGCATCACGCCACATCAAGGACGCCGAGGCGCAAACCGCCGCCGACAACGGCATCGACTACCACCCCCTCCGCGTCGCTATGGACGGCCTATCAGTCCTTGTCAACCCCGATAACGACTTCGTTGAGTGCCTCACCACCGACCAGCTCAAAGCCATCTGGGAACCCGGCAGCTCCGTCCAAAAGTGGAGCGACATAGACCCGTCCTGGCCCAGCAACGACATCGTGCTATACGGCCCCGACACCGACTCCGGCACATTCGACTACTTCACCGAAGAGATTATGGGCGAGGCGCAACTAAGCCGCCCCGACTACACCGCCAGCGCCGACGACAATGTGCTTGTGCAGGGCATAGCGGGCGGACGCTACTCGCTCGGCTACTTCGGCTACGCTTACTACGCCGAGAACCAGGACAATCTCAAGCTAGTCGACGTGGACTCCGGCAACGGCTGCATAACGCCCACCTCCGAGACGATAGAAAACGGGACATACTCCCCCTTGGCGCGCCCGCTGTTCATATATGTCAGCAAGCAAAGCATGGAGCGCCCTGAGGTCAAGACATTCGTGGAGTTTTACCTAGACAACGCCGCGGAGTTGGCGACCGAAGTCGGTTACATCCGCTTGGGCGAGGCCGAGTACGCATCCAACCGCGCTATGATTCAAGGCCCGCCGGTTGCCGCCGCCGCGATGCAAGCGCCCGCGCCAGTGGCAATGGATCTCAGCGGCACAATAGAAATCGACGGCTCCAGCACCGTCTTCCCCGTCAGCGAGGCCGTCGCCGAAGAATTCCGCAAAGTCCACCCCGACGTCCGCGTCAACGTAGGCGTCTCAGGCACCGGCGGCGGCTTTAAGCGTTTCACCGCCGGCGAAATCGACATCAGCGACGCATCACGCCACATCAAGGACGCCGAGGCGCAAACCGCCGCCGACAACGGCATAGACTACTACCCCCTCCGCGTCGCTATGGACGGCCTATCAGTCCTAGTCAACCCCAACAACGACTTCGTGGAATGTCTCACCACCGACCAGCTCAAAACCATCTGGGAACCCGGTAGCTCCGTCCAAAAGTGGAGCGACATCGACCCGTCCTGGCCCGATAACGACATAGTGCTATACGGCCCCGACACCGACTCCGGCACATTCGACTACTTCACCGAAGAGATTATGGGCGAGGCGCAGCTCAGCCGCCCCGACTACACCGCCAGCGCAGACGACAACGTCCTAGTCCAGGGCATAGCCGGCGGCCGCTACTCACTCGGCTACTTCGGCTACTCCTACTACTCCGAAAACCAGGACAAGCTCAAACTCGTAGCCGTGGACTCCGGCAACGGCTGCGTCACGCCCACATCCGAAACCATAGAAAACGGGACATACTTCCCCTTGGCGCGCCCGCTGTTCATCTATGTCAGCAAGCAAAGCATGCAGCGCCCCGAAGTCAAGACATTCGTTGAGTTCTACCTTGACAACGCCGCGGATCTAGCAACCGAAGTCGGCTACATCCGCCTAGGCGAGGCCGAGTACGCATCCAACCGCGCCCTAATCACCGAGTAATCCCCCGCGCAAGTCTTAGCCCCCCCTTAACGGCGGCGCATGCGACTATCCCTCCCGCATGCGCCGCCAATTTCTTTGCCTTGCGCCCGCCGCCTCTCACCCTACACGCTCGGCAGCGGCGCGTCATCCCCCGTCCGCTGCTGCCACATCCGCAGCCGCGCCGCCATATCTATCACACGATCCCTTTGCCCAGGATCGTCAAACAGATTGCTCATCTCATAAGGATCCGCGTTGAGGTCATACAACTCCCCCGCATCCCCCGCGCACAGCGCCAGCTTCCACCTGTCCGGCGTAACGATGCAGCGGCGCGGCAAGGCGTTCATCCGGTTGATCCCCGCGCTCCCCAAAAAGCGGTCGGGCAACTCATCGCTTGTCCCGTTCCACTGAATAACCACCTCATTGTCGCTAAGGTCAGCCTCGCCCCTCAGCGCCGGCGCAAGGCTCTTGCCCTGCAAATGCGGCGGCGGCTCTTGCCCCAGCAGATCCAGCAGCGTCGGCACGAAGTCTATCTGACTAGCGCTCCCCTCCAACATAGTCCGCTCCCGCGACAGCCACGGCGCCCGAATCGTCAGCGGCACCCGCGACGCCTCCTCATAGAACGCCCGCTTTTCCAACATCCCATGATCGCCCGCCATCTCCCCGTGTTCGCTTGTGAACACCACCACGGTGTTGTCAGCAACCCCCGCCCTATCCAGCGCCGCCGTGATCTTCCCCACCATCCGATCCACCAGCGTGATGTTGGCGAGATAATGCGCCCGCAGCCTCCGCCAGCCCGCCTCAGTGGTCAGATCATGCCCGCTTGCCGCGTTGTGCGACATATACGGGTTCTGCGCCGGATCGCCCCCCTCATACAAGTACTGCGTATAGAAATTGCTCCGAACCCGGTTGTACAGCGACGCGCCCTCCGGCCTTTGCAGAAACGCCGGCCCCACCGGCAGTTGCGCCGGGTCGTACATATCGTTCAGCGGCCCATTATACGGCGGATGCGGCTCAAATGTGCTCACATACAGCGCGAATGGCTTATCGCTGTTGCGCTCTATGAAATCAACCGCCCCGTCCGCCAGAAACGACGCCATCTGATGCTCCTCCGGCAGCCGCGAGCGCAGCGCCGGCGAAAAGATGAACTTGCCCGGCATACGCTCCAAGTCCGGCTCATACCCGTTGGCGACCAGGTAATGCCAGTAGTCGCTGAACACATTCCGATACTCCCGCCGCGTATATTCCGGCAGATGCCCGTCCTCCGCGCTCACCCACTCGTCAAACCCATGCTGCCGTATCACATCATCGCCCAAATGCCACTTGCCGTAGTAGCCGCAGTGATACTCGTCCGGCAGCATCTCAGCGATAACCGGAATGTCCCGCGACATAACCAGCTGATTCACCGGCATCCCCGCCGCATGCGGATACATCCCCGTCATTATGGAAGTCCGCGCCGGCGTGCATACCGGCTGCGTCACATATGCGTTTTGGAACACAAAGCTCCCATCCGCCAGCGCGTTCAGATTAGGCACATTCAGCCAATCGTTCCCATAGCAAGCCATCGTATCCGCCCGCTGCTGATCGCTGAATATGAAAACCAGGTTCGGCCTGTCCGCCATATCACTGCTCCTCTCAATATGCTGATTACCGCAATATATCAAGATGCGCCCAAATATGCCAATCCCGCTAAGGGAGCATAGGCGATATGAGGAATATACGGGATACGCCCGCCAATTGCCAAGCCCGCCCCATCACGCGCAGCCCGCCGACGCCCCTATCCGCCCAGCCGGCCCTGCGCCACATGCGGCATCACCCCCGTCGCCAACCCGTTGCTGCACGCGCAACACCCACATCCGCCTTCCCTCACAATCGGCGAATTCGCCGCGTACTTAATGCGCCGCCTGTTAATCGGCTGCAGCTCCCGATTGTTCGTCCCCCCGCCCGTCAGCGCCGCAAGCTCCCCCACCTGTGCCTCCGAGATCTCCAGCGCGTCCGCCATCACAATCCATTGAACCCCCTCAGTGTACGGCGGCGTAGTCAGCGATCCGTCATAAGCGTAATACCCGCCCCCGCCCGACGGTAGCCAGCCCGTCGCCTCCATCCGCGATGGCGGCTCGGCGAATTCGTCCGCCTCCGCCGGCGCCCCGTCTATCAGCCCTTGTATCCTCGGATTATGCGCTCCCGCACGATACAGCACCCCCACCACCGCGATGTCCCCCGCCGCGCTCTTATGAACCAAGTGCATCTCCAGCGCGAAACTCTCGCCCCGTATCGTATGCTCGCTCGGATTATGCGTATGCGCCTCCGCAAGCGCATACTCTTTCCCGTCTATCCGAATAACGCCCCCGTCCGAATACTCCGCCCTAATAAACTTGCCGCTGTTCACAATCCGATCCGCCCCGCCGCCGTATGCGAACTCTACGCTCGGCGCTCCCTCGCCAAACTCCCCCGCAATATCAATCGGCGACTGCTGCGCCAGCGCCCCCTGATCATCCCGCCGACACCCCTGCAGCGCAATCGCCGCCAGCAGCAGCGCAAGCCCAAACCACGCCGGCCTAGCCCAAGACAACCGCGCAGCCTTGCGCCCGAAAGCCAACCTAAGCCCCATCAACCGCTTTGCATGCGTATAGCCCATCTATCCCGAATTTCCCCCTATCAATCTGTGAATAACGCGGCATTGTACGCGCCCGACCTTACGCAATGAGATTGCACAACGAACCCCAGCAAGCCTATCCCGCCCACGCCGCGCTCTACCGCACATTCCTAAGCCGCGGATCCAGCACATCACGCAGCGAATCCCCGAACAGATTCACCGCAAGCACCACGATTGATATGGCAAGCCCCGGCGCGATTGCGATATGCGGCGCGAAGTCAAAGTTCAACTGCGCCCGCGTGAGCATATTCCCCCACGACGGGATCGGCGGCTGTATCCCTATCCCCAGAAAACTCAGCGCCGCCTCCGCCGTTATCGCCGCCCCCACGCTTACCGCTATCAGCACCATAGACACCGGCAGCGAATTCGGCACAAGATGGCGGAATATGATACGCAAATCCGAACTGCCCAGCGCCCTTGCCGCCTCGACGTACTGCATATTGCTCAGCGTCAGCGCATGCGACCGCACGACCCGCACCGAACTCGCGCTGTAGCTCACCGCAAGCGCCATTATCACCACTGGCACCGTGAACCCGAATGCAACCGTTATCGTCATTGCCACCACAATCGCGGGCAAAATCAGCACCGTGTCAACCAGACGCTGCAGCAGCAAGTCAAACCAACGGCTGAAATAAGCGCTCGCTATTCCCAGCACCGTTCCTATCGCAACCCCTATCAGCGGCGCCATTATCCCCACGAATATGGACACCCGCCCGCCATGCAGCAAGCGGCTAACCACATCACGGCCAAGTTCATCGGTCCCGAACCAGTTCCTGCCCTCTTCTATCGTGGCTTGCGACAGCGGCGGCATAAGCTGCCGCGAAACCGTCCTGTCAAACCGGAACGGCGCGATAGCATTCGCCAGTACAACCAACACGATGATTACGCACAGGATAACCCCGCCCGCCGCGCCCGTGGGATGCGCGCGCGTGAACGACCCAAACGTCCTGCCCGCCCGCTCCAGCCTGCCCGGAACGTCGCGGCGTTGCCCTCCCACTTGTTCGGCGGCGCTCGGCTGCACTAACCCCTCCCTTGACAAGCCCTTGCCTTATCTATCGCCTACTCGCGCTTATGCGCCCTTGCCCTGCTATCTTACTCTTAGATATTAGAGAGAGATAGAGAGGCTAGGCTATCCCGCGCTATTCGTATCTGATGCGCGGATCTATCCACGCATACAGCAGATCCACTATCAGTATCCACACCATCATAAACACCGCCAAGATAAGCACGATGCCCTGCACCATCACGAAATCCCGCGCGCTTGTGGAATCTACTATCTGCTGCCCCAACCCCGGCAGCGTAAAGATGCGCTCTATGATAACCGCCCCGTCCATCAGCGCCGCCACCAGCAACCCCGCCATCGTCAGCACGGGTATAATCGCGTTGGCGAGCGCATGCCGCATAGTCACCACATACGGCCCAAGCCCCTTTGCCCGCGCCGTGCGGATATAATCATCCCCTATCACCTCCAGCATCGTAGAGCGCGTCATCCTGCTGATAGTGGACGCCGACCTAAACCCGATGACCAGCGCCGGAAACAGCATCCGCTTCAGCGCCGTAATCGGATCGTCAAAGATGCTCACATGCAGTATCGGCGGTATCCAATTGAAAAACCGCACCAGAAACAGCAGCAGCAATATAGCCACCCAGAAGTTGGGCATCGCTATCCCCGCCGCCGTAACCACCCGTATCGTCTGGTCAATCCAACTCCCCCGCCACAGCGCCGAGATTATCCCCAGCGGCAGCGACCACGCCAGCGCCACTACCACCGACAGAAACGCCAGCGTCGCCGTAACCTCTATCTTGCTCGCCAGCGCATCCCACACCGGCCGGTCCGCGTAGCGCGAATAGCCCAAATCCCCCTGCAATATCCCGCTCAGCCACCGCCAATACTGCACATACAGCGGATCGTTCAGCCCCCACGCCTCGCGCAACTTCTCCAAATCCTCTACCGACGCCACCGACTCCTCGCCCGACGTGATGAACAGCGCCTCATCCCCCGGCAACACCCGCAGCATAAAGAACAGCAGCGTCCCCAGCAGAAACAGCGTCGGAACTATCAGCGCCAAGCGGCGCAGCGTGTATTTCCACATATCCCTTGCTTACTCAGATTTGCCTAGACCGGCCCTAGACTGACCCCTGAATCGCCTATGAAAACGCCGCCGCGCCCATTCCCGCCGCGCGCCGGCAATCGCGCGGGCAAGCGAGTTTTCACGCCCGCCCGCCCACGCGCTATTTGACGCTACCTCTGCGGCGCGCCCTCATCCAGCCACACATCGTAGATGCGCGTCTGTATGAACTTCATCGCCGGTATCGGATCCCAGTTGCGGACATAAGTCCAAGACAGCTTGTACTCATTGAACCGCAGCGTAGGCACTTTCGGAATCCACTGCTCCCGCATTATCGTGTCCAACTCCTTGAACATCCGATTGCGCTCCGCCCCCGGGAACGTCCCCTTGATCTCGGCAACCTTGTCCACGAAGTCCTGCGGCGGCGCGGCGTTGTGATAGAACGCGCCCGCGCCCGGCAGATAGAACAAGTCTATGAAGTTCACCGGATTCGCCATTGCGACCGCATGGCTGTCAAACATCACCTCATAGTTCCCGTCCTGCCCCAGCGCCCGCAGCGGCGCGGTCTCGAACGTCTCTATGTTCATCGTGATGCCGATGTCCTCCAGCTGCTGCACGATTATCTGCGCGCTGTCGCTATTCGCCCCCGTTATCCCCGCGTTTGCCGTGAACTCCGTCACCCCCACCTCAGCGAACAGCCGCTTAGCCTCCTCCAGCGCCGCATCCCGCGTATCCGCCGCGTAGCCGTGATACCCCATAACCTCGCTCAGGTTGGGATCCGCCGTCCCCAGGTAGCTCACCTGCACAAAGTTCGGCGGCAGCTCCTCTATCGGCGTGGACAGCGTCGCCTGGATAGGCGTCCGGTTCACCGCCAGATACAGCGCCCGCCGCGCGCGGATGTCGTCAAACGGCGGCTGCTCCCCGTTCATTGAGATATACATCACCCCGGGGCTGAACGCCGCCTCCAGCGCCACCCTATCACCCAGCGACTCCTTCACATTCCACGCCCGCGTAAGATCCATCGGCGCGGACAAATCAATCTGCCCGGTGGCGAGCGCCGCCGCCTGCGTCGACCAATCCGTGAACTGCACCGTGGTCACCTCATCCAAATACGGATACGGCGACCCGTCCGGCCCATCGCGGAAATAATCCGGATTAGCCTCCGAGTTCACAAAGCTGTCCCCGCTCAGTGTCTTTGACCTTGAACGCGCCCGTCCCGATAAGCCGCTCAGGCGAGTTTATCCCGCCCTCCATCTCTACGATGTGCTTGGGCAGCATGATGTGCCATGCGTCCGCCAGATCCAGCAGAAAGTCCGCGCTCTGCTGCCTCAGCGAAACCTTGAATGTCACATCGTCAATCTTCTCTGTCGCCGCGATATTCTTGAACCCGCCCACGCGCGGCTGCGGTATCCCCTCCGGCGGATTCGCCCACCGATCCAGCGTGAACTCGATGTCCTCCACCGTCAGCGGATTGCCGTCATGCCACCTGATCCCCTCCACCATATTCACCGTGATTTCGTCGATGCTGTCCGCGAACTCCCAGCTCTCGCCAATGTCCGGCAGCACATCGATCCCGTTGCGCGGGTTGAACTGCAGTATCCCGCTGTAATGCCTATTGAAATGCTCGGTGAAATGCCACACCCCCGCCTGCGTCATATCCCACTTCGGCGGAAACACGCGCGGCCCCACGCCCCAATACAGATGCCCGCCCCGCCGAAAATCGGCGTCCGACATCATAGCCGTCTGCCCCGTCTCCCTAGCCGCAGCCCGCGTTGGCTGCGCGATAGGCTGCGCCGGCGCCGGTATAACCTGCGACTGAAACGCCTGCTGAGCCGGAGCCGCCGGAGCCGGAGCCATAGGCGCCTGAGGCGCCGCCGGAGCGGGCGCCGCCGGAGCCATAGCCGGCGCCGGCGCGCTAACCGGCGCCTGAGGCGCCGCAGGTGCGGCCGGCGCCGAACTGCACGCCGCCAACGCCAACCCCGCCACCGCAACGCCTACGCCGAGCATAGTAAAACCGAATCTCTTCATTGCGCTACCCTCTTGCTGCTTGTAATTTGTTGTTGCAATATATCGCGCAACCCGCCCATTTGCGCCGGAACTGCGCGTATGGCGTCCGCGCAACGCGGCTTGCCCCAAACCCGCCTTTTTCGGATTGCGCGAACTTTAATACAAGCCTATGCGTAAGTCAAGCGAAAATCCCCCAAGCCCGCAATCGCCCGCAACCCGCGCCAAGAGCCAAATTCTGCCGTTTTGAAATTATGTGTTGCGCCTGCGTTCTAATGATGTTATACTAGCGAACAATAGATTTTGGGGACGCAGGCGCGCAACCGGGCGCGCATCCCGCGAAACCCCATTGTAGTCATAACGGCGGCGTCAATGCCCGCTGCAAGGAGGAAACAGATGACTACCAAACGCAAGCTTTCGGCGCGCCAGGAGCGCATCCTGGAATTCATCAAGAAGTTTATGTCCGAGCGCACCTTCCCGCCCACCATCCGCGACATCCAGACCGGCTGCGAGATCAGCTCCACCTCCGTCGTGGACTACAACCTCCAGATCCTCCAGCGCGAGGGCTACCTCAGGCGGCTGCCCGAAGTCTCGCGCGGCATCGAGCTGCTCGGCGAGCACTCCGCCGCCGCCAGCAACGTGGCGCGCATCCCCGTCTTCGGCAGCATCGCCGCGGGCGAACCCCTCCACGTCCCCTCCGTAGCCGCACGCTACGCCGACGACTTCGAAACCGTCGACGTCCCCGCCGCAATGGTCACCGGCCGCGAAGACACCTACGGCCTCCGCGTCAAGGGCGACTCTATGATAGACGCCTTCATCGCCGACGGCGACCTAGTCATAATGCAGCCCATATCCACCCCCAGCGCCGGCGACATGGTCGCCGCCGAGCTGAACGGCCAAGACGAAGTCACCCTCAAGCGGTTCTTCATTGAGGGCGACACCGTCCGCCTCCAGCCCGAAAACGCCACTATGGACCCCATTATGGTCCCTGCCGAGAACGTCCAAGTTCGCGGCCGCGTAGTCGGCGTAATCAGGTCATTCTAACCCACTAGCCCGGCCTGGGCCAGGCAACACGGGCGCGGCGCGAAAGCGGCCATCACACTGCAACGCGCCGCGCCCAAAGGCGGCAACGCTACCCAACAATGCGATAATCGGATACAATACCTATTATACAAACCGATTAGCCGCCCGCTACGGCGCGTCGCCCCCGGCCTCAAGCCGGCCAGCGCCGCCGCCGCGCAACACCCCACGGGATCCGCTATGCCTGCCCAGACCGCCCATGCTGCCTATACACCCACAGAAGAACGCTTCACAATCCCCGTAACCGGCATGACCTGCGCCGCCTGCGTATCCCACGTCACCCACGCGCTCCAAGATGTCCCCGGCGTCGCCGACGTCACCGTCAACCTCGCCTCCGAAAAAGCCACCCTAGCCCTAGACAACGCCCTGCACAACGGCAATCTGCCCCTAACCGACCTAACCCACGCGCTCCAAGACGCCGGCTACGGCGTCGCCACCCAAAAAACCACCCTAGCCGTTGGCGGCATGACCTGCGCCGCCTGCGTCAGCCACATCGAGCGCGCCCTCGCCGATGTCCCCGGCGTCGTATCCGCCGCCGTCAACCTCGCCACCGAGCGCGCCGCCGTGGAACACATCCCCGGCATCGCCGCAATCGCCGATATGCGCCGCGCCATCGAGGACGCAGGCTACTCCCTCATCGGCGCGCTTGACGCCCACGACGAAGATCCCGCAACCCCCCGCGACCTCCGCATCCTCCGCCGCAAGCTCATCGCCAGCCTTGCCGTCGCCGCCCTCACGATGGCTCTGATGTTCACCCCCGCCGCGCGAACTTTGCTGCCTTTCGGCCTGGACTACATCCTGCTAATCTTGGCGACCCCCGTCCAATTCTGGGCGGGCAGGCAGTTCTATATCGGCGCATGGGGCGCGCTCAAGCGCCGCTCCAGCAATATGAACACCCTCATAGCCGTCGGAACTTCGGTAGCCTACCTATACAGCGCCGCCGCCACGCTCTTCGCCGCCACGCCCTTCTTCGCCGCCGCCGGCGCAGCCACCTTCTTTGATACATCCACCGCCATCATCGCCCTTGTGCTGCTGGGCAAATACCTTGAGGCTCGCGCCAAGCGGCGCGCATCCCGCGCAATCGCCGCCCTGATGGGCTTGCAGCCCAAAACCGCCCGCGCCATCCGAAACGGCAGCGAAACCGAAGTCCCCATAGACGACTTGCAAGTCGGCGACGAAATCATCGTCCGCCCCGGCGAGCGCATCGCGGTGGACGGCGAAATCCTGCGCGGCTACTCCGCCGTTGACGAATCTATGCTCACCGGCGAAAGCGCCCCCGTTGAGAAATCCCCCGGCAGCCCCGTCTATGGCGCGACCATCAACTCCACCGGCAGTTTCGCTTTCACAGCGCAAAAAGTCGGCAGAGACACTATGCTCGCCCAAATCGTGCGCCTAGTAGAAGACGCACAGGCGTCCAAAGCCCCCGTGCAGCGCCTCGCCGACGTCGTCTCAGCCTATTTCGTCCCCGCCGTCATAGCCGTCGCCGCCCTCACATTCGCGTTCTGGCTGACATTCGGCCCCCCCGCCTAGCTACATCCACGCCACCCTAACCGCCGTCGCCGTGCTGATTATCGCCTGCCCCTGCGCGCTCGGCCTTGCCACGCCCGCCGCCATCATGGTCGGCACCGGCAAGGGCGCGGAACTCGGCGTCCTAATCCGCAGCGCCGAAACCCTTGAGCGCGCCCACAAAATCCAAACCCTAGTCTTGGACAAAACCGGCACCCTCACGCTAGGCAAGCCCTCGGTAGTGGACGTCGTCAGCCACGACATCACCCCCGACGAACTCCTCTGCCTAGCCGCCTCCGCCGAGCGAGACTCTGAGCACCCCCTCGCTACCGCCCTAGCCCAAGCCGCCGCCGACAAATCCCTCCCCTTGACCGCGCCGACCGCTTTCAAGCCCTCCCCGGCTTTGGCGTATCCGCAACCCTGAACGGCAGCCGCGTCCTGCTAGGCAACCCCGCCCTTATGCGCCGCGAATCCATCCCGCTTGACGCCTACGAACCCGCCGCCCAAACAATGGCGAGCGATGGCAAAACCCCCGTGTTCGTCGCCCTAGACGGCAAGCCCATAGGCGTCATAGCCATAGCCGACACAATCCGCCCTGAGGCGCAATCCGCCGTCGCCCAAATCAAGCAAGCGGGCATAGACGTCGTAATGCTCACCGGCGACAACCGCCGCACAGCCCACGCCGTAGCCCGCCAAGTCGGAATAGATCGCGTAGTTGCCGACGTCCTGCCCGCCGACAAAGCCGCCCACATACAGACCTTGCAGCGCGAGGGCAAAGTAGTCGGAATGGTCGGCGACGGCATCAACGACACCCCCTCCCTAGCCCAGGCGGACGTCGGCTTCGCCATAGGCGCCGGCTCCGACGTCGCCCTAGAGGCCGCCGACATCACCCTAGTCAGCGGCAACCTGCGCGCCGTATCCCACGCCATCCGCCTCAGCAAAGCCACTATGCGCGCCATCCGCCAAAACCTCTTCTGGGCATTCGCCTACAACGTCGCCCTAATCCCCATCGCCGCCGGCGTCCTCTACCCCCTATTCGCAGCCAACGGCGTCCCCGACCCCCTAACCCCCGCCCTAGGCGAACACGGCTTCCTAAACCCCATCCTAGCCGCCGCCGCGATGGCCGTCAGCTCAGTCACCGTCCTAATAAACTCCCTACGCCTAAGGCGTTTCAAATAACACGTGGATTCCAACCCTGAAAAAATCCCTTGAACCCGCTATCCTATAAGCGATTAGAAAGGAACAACCCAATGCGAATCCGCCTATTCAACCGCAACCCCGACACCGCCAAAGACCCCGTCTGCGATATGGATGTGAACATGAGCAAGCCCAACGGCGGCTCATACGACCACAACGGCGAAACCTACTACTTCTGCGCCCCCGGCTGCAATCGCGCCTTCCAAAAAGACCCCCAAGCCTACCTCTCCGGCGAAAAGAAAATCAGCATGTAGCCACCCGCCATTAGCGGCAATAGACAATCCCGCCGCGCCATCCCGGAGCCAACCTATGTGCGGCCGCTACGCCCTATTCGCAAACCCCCAAACCCTCGCCGCCCACTTCGGCGTCCCCTCGCGCGAAACCCAAGACGCCCCCGCGCCCACCTGGAATGCCGCCCCCTCAAACGCCATCCTAACCATCCAAGCCGCCCCCAACAACGCCGGCAGACCGCCCACATGCGCCGCTGGGGATTCGTCCCCCACTGGACCGACGGCAATCCCAAGCCCTTCAAACCCCTAATCAACGCCCGCGCCGAAACCGCCGCCAGCCTACCCGCCTTCCGCGACGCCTACCGCACCCGCCGCTGCCTCATCCCCGCAAGCGGTTTCTACGAATGGACGACCTCCGGCGGCCCAAAAACCCCCGTCTGGATCCACCCCCAAGACGACGCCCCCATAGCCTTCGCCGCCATATGGAGCCCCGCCGGCGGCGCAAACGGCAGCGTCGCAATCATCACCACCCCCGCCAACGCCCTCATGCGCCCCATCCACACCCGCATGCCCGTCATCCCGCCGCCCCAATCCTACGACGCCTGGCTATCCCCAGCCACTCCCTTGGATGAGCTCGCCGCCCTCTGCGCCCCCCGCGAATGGCAAGGCATCCTCGCCCACCCCGTCAACCCCGCCGTCAACAGCCCCCTCAACGACGGCCCCCGCCTCATCCAACCCGCCCCTGCCCAAACCGCCAAGCTCCTCTAGTCCTCTAAACACCTCTTCGAGCCCGCCATTTCGTCCTCATTCCCCTTTCCCTACCGTCGCGCCCTAATCAGCAACCATTCAATTCCCCGTAATTGCTATGCTGATTATCTCTATTAGTCCGCCAACACTCAAAACTTACCCTAACAAATCCTATACAAGAATATGCAATTCCCATATAAATAAAGTGTTGACAACTATAAAATTAAGTAGTAGCGTTACTTACACTTAATATAGGCTAATAATTTATCTAGTGGATACGCACTGCGCTACGCAACTTAGGTTGAGCGTATCGCGTTTGCGGCAATAAATCCGGCGGCCACCTATTCAGCCCTACTCAGGAGGAAATAAATGCGGCGAATCCTTATCACATCCCTAATAACCGCCCTGGCGCTATTCGGAACCGCTCTCGTAGCGGGCTGCCAGCTCGCCGACCAAGGCCCCGATCCCGAAGAGCTAAAGTCGGCAGTCATACAAAACTACGCCAGCGGCGCGCACGCCCTCTACGCCCAGAGCCTAGCCTCCGCCCAAGAAATGGACGCGGCGATAGACACATTCCTGGCGAACCCAACCCCCGCCACCCTAGAGGCCGCCAAGCGCGCCTGGCTCCGCGCCCGCGACGACTACGGCCCCACAGAAGTCCTCCGGTTCTACGGCGGCCCCATCGACAACGAAGAGGACGGCCCCGAAGGCCTGCTCAACGCCTGGCCTATGGACGAGGCGTACGTTGACTACGTCGACGGCGACGCCACCGCCGGCATCATCAACGATCCCTCTATCGCCATAGACGCCGCCACCCTCGTATCCCTAAATGAAGAGGGCGGCGAGGCAAACGTCTCCACCGGCTGGCACGCCATAGAGTTCCTGCTCTGGGGCCAAGATATGGACGCCAACGGCCCCGGCGCGCGCCCGCTTGAAGACTACACCACCAACCCCAACGCCGACCGCCGCGCCGCCTATCTCAGGGTTTCGTCCGACCTGCTGCTCGCCCATTTGCAAGATATGGTCAACGCCTGGGCGCCCGGCGCGTCCAACTACCGCGCCCAATTCGTGGCGATGGACGCCGACCAAGCCCTAACCAACATCATCACCGGCGCCGGCGCGCTCAGCAAGGGCGAACTCGCTGGCGAGAGAATGTTCGTCGCCTACTCCGAGCGCTCCCAAGAAGACGAACACTCCTGCTTCTCAGACAACACAAACGCCGACATCATCGGCAACGCTCGCGGCGTCCGAATGGTCATCACCGGCGACTACGGCGCAGTCGTAGGCCCCGGCGTCCTAGACCTATTCGCCGCCCAAAACCCCGAACTCGCCCAGCGCCTAGAGCTCGAGCTCGCCGCCAGCGTGGACGCCACCCGCCGCATACCCGCGCCCTTCGACCGGCATCTCACCGACGCCGCCCCCGACAGCGGTTTCGGCAGAGGCCAAGTCCTCCGCGCCATCCAAGCCCTTGAAAGGCAAGCCGACACCATCGTAGAGGGCGCGCAGGCTTTCGGCCTCACCATCAACACTTCAGTCTAACCCTAACCCGCTAACCCAAAATGACCCGTCAGCGCAGCCAAAGCGACAACGCCGCCGCAATTCCCTCCCCGCGGCGCCTAGCCGCGGCTGCGCTGACATTCGCGCTGCTGACCATAGCCCTAACCGCCGCCTGCGCTCCGGCACCTGCATACTCCCCCGACGACCTGCTCAACCCAATGCTAGGCGGCGATACAAGCGTGGCGCTCTCCAACGCCACCGCCTTCGAATCCGCCGCCCGCAACCTCAACAACGACGAGCGCCGCACATTCGCGGTCGGCGACAGTTTCTTCACCCAAAACTGGGTCACCGCCCCCGCCTCCACTGAGGCGCGCGACGGACTCGGCCCCACCTTCAACGCCCAATCCTGCTCTTCCTGCCACACCCGCGACGGCCGCGCCAAGCCCCCCATCCGCCCCGACGACCCTGAGCGCGGCTTGCTCTTTCGCATAAGCATCCCCGGCGCCGACCCCGCGACCGGCGCGCCAATCCCACACCCCGCTTACGGCGGCCAAATCCAAGACCGCGCCATCCTGCATATCCCTCCTGAGGGCAAAGTCATCGCCTTATGGACGGAAATCCGCGGCAAATACGCCGACGGCGAACCCTACTCCCTAATCAAGCCCGAATACCAACTCACCCAACTAGCCTTCGGCGAACTCCCCGACGACATCCAAATATCCCCGCGCATCGCCCCCATTGTCCCCGGCATGGGCTTGCTAGAGGCGATCCCAGAGGCGGCCATCCTAGCCCTCGCCGACCCCGACGACGCCGACTCCGACGGCATCTCAGGCAAGCCAAACTATGTTTGGGACGCCCGGCGCGGCGCACCAGCGCTAGGCCGTTTCGGCTGGAAAGCCAACGTCCCCACCGTCGAGCAGCAAGTCGCCGGCGCATTCCACGGCGACATCGGCATAACATCCCCGCTATTCCCAACCGAAAACTGCCCGCCCGCGCAATCCGATTGCCAAGCCGCCCCCACTGGCGGCGAACCCGAAATCCCTCAAGACCGCCTAGACAAAGTCACCTTCTACACCCGCACACTCGCCGTCCCGATGATGCGCGATACCGACGACCCCCAAGTCCAACGCGGCGCGGCGCTATTCCTGCGCGCCAACTGCCAAGCCTGCCACACCCCCATCCATACCACCGGCGCATCCGACATACCCGCGCTCAGCTCCCAAACCATCTTGCCCTACACCGACCTGCTGCTGCACAATATGGGCGCGGGCTTGGCGGACGGCCGCCCCGACTTCCTAGCCCACGGCGACGAATGGCGCACGCCGCCCCTGTGGGGCATAGGCCTAGTCAAGACCGTCAACAAACACACCCGCTTTCTGCACGACGGACGCGCCCGCAACCTCGCCGAGGCTATCCTATGGCACGGCGGCGAGGGCGAGCGGTCCAAACAAGCCTTCATCAATTTCACCCGCGAAGAACGCGAGGCGCTGCTCCGCTTCCTAAACGCGCTATGAGAGACGCCATGAACCCTACCCGCCTAGCCATCATCCCCATGATAACCATCGCCGCGCTATTCGCCGCTTGCACATCCAGCAACGCGCCCGCCCGCGAAGACGTCCTGACAAGCGCCACCGCCAACCTAATCCTGCCCCGCTACGAGGCGCTCGCCGCCGATATGAACGACCTCGCCCGCGCAACCGACGCCCTCTGCGCCAACCCAACCCAGCCTGCCCTAGACCACGCCCGCCAATCCTGGCGCAGCGCCCGCGCCCAATGGCTGCGCTCCCAAGCGCTCTGGTTCGGCCCCGTTATGGAACGCCGCTCACGCTCCCTTGTCGACTGGGCGCCCATAGAACCCGCCGCCATCGAAGAGCGCATCCAAGACGGCGCGATAACCCCATCCGACGCCCGCGAATTCCTGCCCTCAACCCAGCGCGGGCTTGGCGCGATTGAATACCTGCTATTCCAACCCGACGCCCTCCAAACCTTAGTTGCCGCCCCCAACCGCTGCGCCTACATCACCGCAGTTGCCACAACCGCCGCCGCCGAAACAGACGCCATCCTAGCCGAATGGAACGGCGCATCCGGCGACCGCGAGGGAGGCTACGCCGCATACTTCGACGGCAGCGCCGAAAACTCCCTCATCAGCAAATCCGCCCTCAACGACCTAGTCCGCATCTCAGTATTTATGAGCCGCTCCATATCCGATATGCGCCTCGGCAAAACGCTCGGCGTGGACGGCCAAATCCCCGACCTAACCGCCCTCAACGCCGGCCCCGCCAACAACGCCGCCCAAGACATCCGCAACCAAATCCTAGGCATGCAAGACGCCTACCTCGGCGCCTCAGACCTATCCACCGCCGCCAACCCCCTCGGCGTAACCGACCTCGTGCGCGGCATATCCCCCGACGCCGACGACCGCATGCGCGCCGCATTCGCCGCCGCCCTAGCCGCCGCATCCGCCCTCCAAGAGCCGCTGCCCCAAACCCTAACCGCCGACCCGGCCGCCGCGACCGCCGCCTACAACGCCGTCAAAGAACTCCAAATCCGCCTAAACACCGAAGTCGTCAGCCTGCTAGACATCACCGTCGGCTTCGCCGACACCGACGGCGACGGCGGCTAAGCCTAAGTGCATAGCGCTACGACAAACGCTATCCCAACCGCCAACGCAAGAGGACAATGAGGACAGGACAGGCTAAACCCGCGCTCTACCGCTACCGCAGCGGCATCACCCACGCCTTCGCCCCAAGCCCGCCCGGCTCCCGCGCCAAATCCACATCCGGATCCACCAGCCGCTGCCTCGCCCGCCCATTGAACGCCACATACACATCCGCCTTCACCGACACCCCCCGCATACCCTCGCGCCGCGAAATCATCCGCGATTATCCGCGCCGTCTGCCGTATCATATCCGGCTGAAACGACATCCGCTCCACCTGCAGCGGCGTCAGATAATCATGCGGCGACTCCACCCACGACCGACCGCTGCCCGCGTGATGCACCCGAAACTGCGCGAACCCCGCCTTCTCGCTCAGCATCACCCGCCAAGCGAACCTATACCCATCTTCATTCCACCGCACATTCCCCGGATAGACAAAATGGCGCAGCGGCAGCGCCACCTGCGCCAGCGCAAACAACCCCAGCGCCCCAAACCCCGCCACGCGCACCCACACCGGCAGCCCTCCACTTTCGCCCGTCCCCGCTACATTTGCCCTGTCATCTACCGCTTGCTCATCATCCGCCGCCCCATCCCGCCGCACAACCCGCCTATACGCCCCCCGCACCCAATCCGGCGCAAAAAACACCGTCGTCATCCCCATCATCAGCCACGGAAACACCCCCAGCCGCGGGAACAGCGCCCAAGTCCCGATATGAAACGCCGCCAGCGCCGCATAAGCATACGGCCGCGTAGGCCGCCACAGCAGCCACCCCGCGATAGTCAAGTCAAACACCGCCCCCGCCCAGCTCATCGCATACGCCGCCCAAACCTCTTGCAGCAACGGACCCACCAGCGGCATATCCCCATGCTGATACAGCCATATCCGCATCGGCTGCGCCCCCGCCAGCCAATCCGGATTAAGCTTTGCAACCCCCGCGAAAAAATACACCGCCCCCAACTGCGCCCGCAAAACCCATATCGCCCACATCGGAACGTCGCCACCACCGCCCTTGCGCCGCAACCCGTCCACCGACCACGTCCCCTGCATCGGCAAAAAGACCATCAGCAAGCTAACAAGGCTCATCAAATAATAATGATTCAGATACGTCGTCTTATCAATCAGCTCGACATAAGTGAACCCCACGCAAAACAGCCCCGCGCTCAGCCTACAGCGATACCCCGCCACAATGCACAGCGCCAGCCCCCCCAGTGCCCCAAAATGCGCGTACATCCCCCACCCCGGCAGCGGCCGAACCCACTCCAGCCCGTAATACCCAAAATGACGCTCCGGCTCCAAATACAGCGCATCAACCCACCCATGCCCCCAAAACCGCGCCACCGACGCCAGCGCCGCAACCCCAAACGCCACCCGCGCCACCGCCACCGAATCCCCCGCCACCCGCCTATTCCCCGCCCGCCACGCCCGCGCCACCATCATAAGCCCCATCCCGCGAGCTGACACATCGCCAAGCCTGACGCCAGCCTAATCCGTCCAACCCTGCGAACACTTGCGCCGAGTCCAATTGCGCTTAAACGAGTCGCGCGAGATATTGGGCGGCTTCCCATCTTTTCTGAGGAATGCTCTGTCTATCCACTCGCCAATCTTGGCAGGCGCCCAAGGCTCAGGCCATTTGTGAATGAGCGCATACGCATCATCGCCTTTGTTGTTATCCGCAAATCTCGGAGGCAACAAAAGCGGATTTATCTTTTTTGTTCGGTAATTGGGATGATTCGGCAACAGAATGCCAAGCAGGCCGCACCGAGAGTTTTTCTTAGTCTTCCGCAGACTTGACCCAATTTCCCAGTCCACATGTTTCCGCTGCCAAGTGCAGGGGCCAATCAGCACTATCGTGACGCTCGCGTCGCGAATGTAATCATCACGAATTATCTGCCGCACCCTAGTGGTTTTCATGTCGGTGTCATCTATGTCTCTCGTGTCAACCGACTTGTCTATAATGCGGTCTTCCATCAACCGCACGAACTTCTCTTTGTACTTAATGTCTTTCTCGTGGAAACTGACGAACACCTTGCGCCTAGGCTTTGTTCTGTTAGCCATAATTTCCCTCCTCATATTAGAAAATCAGCCACCACGCAAACAGCAGCGTCCCCGCTACCAATGCGTAAAACGGCAACGTCGAGAAAGATCTAAACATCGCCCGAATCGTTCCATGCGCCAACGATTTGGGCGGCGGCACGACATACAAGTCTGACGCCGCATATCGCCCTTCTCTAATCTTGTCAACGAAATCGTTGTACGCCCCCCTGAAACTGCGCTCCAACGCGAGATAGTACGCATCTAGCAGAAAGAACATCGCGGTCGGCAACAACGCTATGAATATGTGATTAGCGTACCCCCTAAACGCAACCAGCGCCAGAATTGCAGACACAAGCGTAACGCACCACATCTTGCAAACGCGGCTGTTATCCGCCATCCGCCCAATTATCCCCTGCAACATCGTCATATGCGCCTGAACCGACGACGACTCCCTGTCAAGAATATGCGGCTCACTCATACAAAATCCCCCTATTCGCGCCTACCACCGCACGATACTACGTCCCTATCACAAATTATAGCATACAAAAATCACTTTCACCCACGTGCGCCGACGCAACTCCCGTAAGTCACAAATTAGCAACGTGGACGCGCCCGCACCGCCCACCCCCCGACGCAATCAACCCCCGCAACCAACGTCAGCGCCCCAAAATGCGCCTACCGACTTAGCTGCGGGGGCTTTGCTTTCCTGCCGCCACTTTGCCCCCCTAAGGACTCAGCGGCTTACTCCGATCTTATCCCCCTACTCCTCATACCACCCCGACCCGAATATCAACCCATCATGCCGCACAACCCACCCATGCTTCGGCTCCTCGGCCCCCGTAGCCGGATTAAGCCAGGTATAGTCCAGGCTATTCCCCTCCTCCGTCGCCTGCGCTATCGCCTCGCCCAGCGCGTAGCCGCTCGCGTCCGTCAGCGTCTTTATGTCCGTCCCCAGCAGCGAGGGCGTCGGCGCGTGCGCGATGATGTTATCGTCTGCGTCCACGATATAGACATACCACTGCCCGTCCACGCTGTCCGGGCTGTTGTAGTAGTCCTTTATGCCATCCCACCCCCGCGCGTCATACCGCGCGATTGCCTGCGACACCAGCGCCCGCGTGAACGCCTCGGGATCCCTTGACAGCTCCACGCTGCGCTCATACCAGCCCGACCCGAACACCAGCCCGTCATGCCGCACAACCCAAGAGTGCTTGCGCTCATGCGCGAAGTTGGCGGCAGGGTTGAGATACACATAGTCAACCCACTCGCCCGCCTCAGACGCCTCCGCCATCACCGACCCGAAATCGTAGCCGGTTATGTCTATCCCAAGCGGCCCCCGTATGCTCTTGCCGATGTTATCCGGCACCGTGGCATGCACGATAAGCTCGTCGCCTTCCAACACGAACAGGTAAAGATCCCCATCCACGCTGGCCGCCGTATTGTAGTGCGCCAGCGCCGCCTCGCGCCCCTCATCGTTGTAGCGCGCGATAGCCGCCTGCACAAACGCCTGAGTAGCCGCCGCCGGGTTCTCAGGCGGCGTAGCCGAAACCGGCTCGTCGGTATAATACCCCGACCCGAACACCAGCCCGTCGTGCCGAATCACCCAAGACCGCTTAGGCTGATCCCTCCCCGTCTCCGGATTCACCCGCGTGTACTCCAGCCACCCGCCGTCCTCAGTCGCGTCCGCGATAGCCTGCCCGTGCGCGTAGCCGTTGGCGTCCCGCAAAACCTTGACGTCAGTCCCCACGCGCGCAGGCGTCGCCGCATGCGCCAGGAATGTATCGTCTTCGTCCACGATGAACACATACCACTGCCCGTCCACGCTGTCCGGGCTATTGTATATCTCAGCCGCCGCCTCGCGCCCGCCCGCGTCATACCGCGCCATCGCCTGCTCCACCAGCGCCCGCGCGTATGCCGGCGGATCCCTGCTGATGTCAACATCCCGCTCATACCAGCCGGAGCCGAATATGTAGTTCTCATGCCGCACAAGCCAAGAATGCTTGCGCTCATGCCCGAAGTCGTCCGACGGGTTCAGATACACATAGTCAACCCACTTGCCGTCCGCGTCCGCCGTCACAAACTCCGCCCCGAAGTTCTTGCCCGTGATGTCAGTCCCCGACGGCCCCCGCACATCCATCCCGATGTTGCGCGGCACCGTGGGATGCACCACTATCTCGTAATCCGAATTCAGCACGAACAGATACAGATCCCCGCTCACGCTGTCCATTGTGTTGTAGTAGTCAAACGTCGCCTGCATCCCATCCTCGTCGAACCGCCGCATCGCCTCCGCCACGTACGCCTGCGTAATCGCCGGCGCCGCCGCCCGCTCCAGCCACTCCAGCCGCGCCATCAACCCGGCCACAGCCTCCGAATCCACATCCGCGCCCGTATCCCAGCTGTCATCCAGCGCCACTATCGCCGCCTCCAGCGCCGTCTCCAGCGCCGTGTGATACAGCTCATGCGCCCCCAGCGCCGCCTCAGCCGCCGTTTCGCTATCCTCATGCCCCTCCATATGCGCCGCTATCAGCGCGCTCATATCCGAGATGGCGTCCTCAAGCTCCGCAATATCATCCCCATAGGCAAGTGTAACGGCAGACGTAAGCATCATCTGAATCTCGTCCGCACTGGGAGCGGCGGCCTCTTCCAGCGCGCCAATCCGCGCATCTGCGTCCGCCAGCTCCCCGCCCACCGCCTCTTCCACCACGCCAATCCGCGCATCCGCGTCCGCCCGCGCCACACCCAACGCAGCCTCCAGATCGCCAACCTGTCCCGTCAGCGCCGCAACCTCAGCCCCAAGCGCCGCCACATCCGCCGTCACGCCGCTTATATCCACCGGAGCCGCCGCGCCGCCATCCCTATCGCCCCCGCCCGCGCCCATTGCGACCACAAGCGCCACTATCGCTATCACAATGCCGCCGCCGCCCAGCAGCCAGCCGACTAATGCGTTCCTTTCCAATTCACTCCTCCATAAATCCCGCTGCGTTCTGTGTTGATTATTGACTTAATCGCCTGCCAATTTTGGCGCTAGACACGCCGCCCTAATCGGCGCGCGCCTCAAGCGTCATACATAAAGTTTAGCAAGCGAATTGCGCTATATCAACCGAAAAATCGGCGTCAATCGGCAACTCGCCCGCGAACTTACTGCGATTTGCGCTACGCCAACCCCGCTAGGCTATGCCTTGGGCTGCTATGCGAAAGCACGGCCGTATTCACCAGATTATCCGGCATCCGCCCCGTCAGCACCGCGGCAACCTCCCCTGCCGCCCGCTCCTCCAGCTCCAGCACCGCCTCCTGCGAAAAGAAAGCCACATGCGGCGTAACCACCACATTGTCCAACTGCAGCAACGGCGTGTCCGGCGCCGGATGCGCCTCCACCAGCACATCCAATCCCGCGCCCCCAATGCTCCCCGACCGCAGCGCCACCTCCAGCGCCACCTCGTCTATCAGCGGCCCCCGCGCGCAGTTAATCAGAAACGAATCCGCCTTCATCAGCCCCAACTCAGCCTCCCCAATCAGGTTTTGCGTATCGGCCGTCAGCGGCGAATGCAGCGTAACGAAATCCGACTCCCGCAGCAGCGTTTCCATATCTACCGCCCGCGCCCCCGCCGCCGCTACCCGCTCCCCATCCACATACGGGTCATGCGCCAGCGCCTCCATCCCAAACGCCCGCGCCTTTTCGCACACCGCCCGCCCTATCCGGCCAAACCCCACTATGCCGATCTTCTTGCCCCGCAGCCGCATTATCCGCATCGTAAGCGGAACGCTGCCCCAGCCCGCGCCCTTGACCGACTTGTCAAACAGCGATATGCGCCTATTCCAATCCAGCAGCAGCCCCATCACATGATCGGACACCTCGTCCACGCAATAGTCCGGCACATACGTCACCGCGATCCCCAGCTCGGTAGCCGTATCCACCGCGATGTTATCCACCCCCACGCCGTAGCGCCCAATCACCACGCACTTCTCGGCCGCCCGCACCACCCTATCGGTAACCTGCGCGAAACATGTCAATATCCCGTCAACATCCGCCGCCAGCCCCGCCAGCGTATCCTCCGACCCGTCCGGCGCCACCACCAGCTCCGCCCCTATCCCCGCCAGCACAGCCCGCTCAGGCTCCACCGACGGCCACACATAATCCGTAACCAGCACCTTGAACCCCATATTTGCCTTACACCCCCCGTACCTATGATTATCGGCAACAAAGCCATCTTGCCCCAATAACAAAAACGCCCTTCACCCAAATTCGTTACGAATACCTACAACCGATTTGCCAACATCCCCCAAAAAGTTTTGCCTACTTTTTCAAAAGTAGCGTCCCCCCGTTTCCCTTTCATCCAGCGTCGCCCCCTGAAAACACCCCCTTACTCACACAATCTCCCCCATCGGATTAAACATACACCCCTCCACAAAAATCTCAAAGAAATCCGGCGTAGTCTCCAACTCAATATGCTCCACCTCCCGCGCCATCCGCTCCATTCGGCTACGCAGCGCCCCCGACAGCAGCATTATCGTCGCCCCCTCCAAAGATGCGTTCCCCACCTTCACGATGCGCTCCGGCGGCATATTCGCCACAAACCCGATGCGCGCCGCGTTGCCCTCGTTCACATAATTTGCGAACCCGCCCGCCAAGTACATCCTAGACACATCGCTCAGCGGCGCGCCATACTTTCGCAGCGCGATATACTGCCCCGCGTAATTCGCCGACTTCGCCTGCGCCAAAGCGCTTATGTCCGCCCGCGACAGCGATATGCCCCTTTCGCCATCATCCGCCGACCCAAGCCAAAACTCGCTCGCCCCGTCGCTAAACGCCCCCAACTCATTCATCCTGCCGCTGCGCCGCAACTCCGCCAGCAAATCCACCAGCCCCGACCCGCATATCCCCTGCGCCGGCGCCCCCCCGATAGTCTTGCACTCCACGCCCCCGTCCGCCGTCAGCCTAACGCTCTCTATCGCCCCGTCATACCCCGGCATCCCATACCGCACCTGCCCCCCCTCAAACGCCGGCCCCGCCGGACACGACGCCGCCATCAGCCGATGCCTATTGCCCACCACCACCTCAGTGTTCGTTCCCACATCAACTAGCATCACCACATCATCCTCTTCGTCAATCCCCACCGCCAGCAGATCCGCCGCCACATCAGCCCCCACATGCGACCCGATGATAGGCCCCCCATACACATTAGCCCCCGGAAACACCCGCAGCCCCACGTCGCGCGCCTTCACATTCAGCGCCGTCGTAGCCCGCTTGCCCTCCAGCATCTCAAGCTCGGTCACCGACTTATACGGCCGCTCCCCTATCGGCTGCACGTCGAACCCAAAGAAAATATCCCGCATCGTGGCGTTCCCCACCACTACCGCCTCATACACCCGCCTGCGGTGAATCCCCAGCCGCCTGCACATATCCCCTATCTCAAAGTTGAGCGCCGACACTATCACCTGCCGCAGCTCCCCCGCGAACTCCCCTCCGTCATACGAGATCCTGTGCATTATATCGCTGCCCCCGAACCGCTGCGGATTCTCAAACGACGCCGTCCCCAGCGTATCGCCCGTTTCAAGATCCACCAAGTTCAGCGCAACCGTGGTAGTCCCCACGTCAATCGCCACCCCATACATTCCCCCGCGGTAATCGTCAATGCGCTCGTCCCCAAAAAACACCCCATCCCCCACGCGCCTTGTCAGCGGCTGCCGCTCAATATCCCGCCGAACCGCCCGCGTCAATATGCGCGGCTGCCGCCTCAGCGTAGCAAATTCCACATCCGCCCCCGCATCCACCACCCGCGCCTGACACGCCAGCCGATACCCCGCCTGCAGAAAATCCTCCGCCTCCGTCAGCGGCGAAAGCGCCTCCATCCCGCGCCGTATCTCCACAATGCACTCATGGCACTCCCCCGTCCGCCCGCACGAAGTCGGCACGCGCACACTCAGCGCGTCCGCATACTCAAACACGCTCTTCCCCACTTCCGACGCCAGCCGCTCTTGATTAAAATACACTGCCATGCCACACATTTTACCACGAACAGCCCACCCTAAGCCGCCCTAAAAACCCCCTATCCGGTGAAATAATGCCTTGATTTCAGACCGGCAACAACCCGCTAAACCCACTTTGAATTCCCTCACCCAAAAGTTTTTTGGCTACTTTTTTCTAAAAAAGTAGCATCCCCGCGCTTTGCGCCACAAAACTTGACTTGCCGCGTATCAACTATACTGATATACTATCATTACAAGCCTTTACGAACAGGCTACAATCCCCACGACAAAGCGCACAAACACACCCTAAATAAAGGACAAGAAAATGGTTTTTAGAACTCAATTCACCGACGCGGCAAATCAAATTCTGGACGAATCCCAGAAAATCGTCAATAAGTTCAACCACCCCCAATGGGATAGGGAACATATACTTATAGCCTTGCTGGATCAGCAGCAAGGTGTAGCCGCAGATATACTGCGCGAAATCGGTGCCGACGTCCCCCGCATCCGCGACCGCGTGCGCCAAACTCTGAGTGGACTACCCACTCTTGCTGGCTGCAACGGCGCACAGACGTGCCAACCACTTCGCGTAAGCCGCTTGCTCTACGAGGCGGACGTCGAATCCAAGCGACTCCAAGACGACTACATCAGCCCCGAACACTTGCTTATCGCACTCACATCAGACCCACAGGACCCCGTCACGCACCTGCTCGCCGAATTCGGCGTCACCAAAGATGCCGTCTATCAGGGGCTACAAAAAGTTCGCGGCGATCGCCGCGTCGCCGCCCCATACTCAAACTAACAAAGGACAAGAAAATGGCTCTAACACCCGACGAATTCACCGACGCCGCCCGCCAAACGCTAGTTGAATCCCAACAAGCCGTCAAGCGCTACAACCACTCCCAATGGGACGCCGAGCATCTGCTCATAACCCTGCTTGACCAGCAAGACGGCGTAATCGCCGACCTCCTCACCGAAATCGGCGCAGACCTCCCCCGCATCCGCGACCGCGCTCGCCAAACCCTTGACGCCCTGCCCACCCTATCCGGCGGCAGCGCGGCCCAGATATACCAAACCCCCCGCCTAAGCCGCCTGCTCTACGCCGCCAAAGCCGAATCCGAGCGCCTCCAAGACGACTACATCAGCGCCGAACACCTGCTTATCGCCCTCACATCCGACCCCCAAGACCCCGCCGCGCGCCTGCTCGCCGACTTCGGCGTCACCCAAGAGGCAGTCTATCAAGCCCTCCAAAAAGTTCGCGGCGGCCACCGCGTTACCGACCCGCGCGCCGAAAGCGCCTACCGCTCCCTGGAACGCTACAGCGTTGACCTCACCCAACTCGCCCGCGACGGCAAGCTTGACCCCATAGTAGGCCGAGATAACGAAGTCGCCCGCGTTATGCAAACCCTCATCCGCCGCACCAAAAACAACCCCGTCCTCATAGGCGGCGCCGGCGTCGGCAAAACCGCCATCGCCGAGGGCCTAGCACAGCGCATCGTCGCCGGCGACGTCCCCGCCGAACTCAAACAGCGCCGCGTACTTGCCCTGGATATGGGCGGCCTAGTCGCCGGCGCCAAGTTTCGCGGCGAATTCGAAGAGCGCCTCAAAGCCGTTATGGACGAAGTCACCCAAGCCCAAGGCGAAATCATCCTGTTCATAGACGAAATCCACACCGTTATGGGCGCGGGCGCCGGCGAGGGCGCGATGGACGCCGCCAATATGATGAAACCCGCACTAGCCCGCGGCGAACTCCAAGCGCTCGGCGCTACCACCGAAGAAGAATACCGCAAGCGCATTGAACGCGACGCCGCCCTTGAGCGCCGCTTTCAACCCGTCCTAGTGGAAGAACCCGACGAAGACACCGCCTTTGAGATGCTCACAGCCCTCCGCCCACGCTACGAGGCGCACCACAAAGTCCGCATCCAAGACGCCGCCCTCAAAGCCGCCGTGCGCCTCAGCGCCCGCTACCTGTCCGACCGCCTGCTACCCGACAAAGCCGTCGACCTCATAGACGAGGCAGCCAGCAAACTCCGCCTTGACGCCCAGATGCTGCCCGCCCACCTCAAAGACGCCGAACACAAGCTGCGCCACCTAGAAAGCGAAGAAACTGCCGCCGCCGAAATGGCCGACTACGAGCGCGCCGCCCAACTCCGCTACGAGCGCCTACGCCTGCAAGCCGACTTCGACTCCGACCTAGCCGCCCTGGGCAAGCCCGCCGCCGACCAGCCCCAAGACGTCACCGCCGAGCGCATCGGCAGCCTCATAGCCACCTGGACGGGCATCCCCGTCGACCGCCTGCTGGAAAGCGAGGCAGACCGCCTGCTGCATATGGAAGACAACCTCAGCCGCCGCGTCATAGGCCAGCAAGACGCCATCGCCGCCGTATCCGACGCCGTCCGCCGCGCCCGCGCCGGCCTGAAAGACCCCAACCGGCCCATCGGCAGCTTCATATTCCTAGGCCCCACCGGCGTCGGCAAAACCGAACTCGCCCGCGCCCTCGCCGAATACCTGTTTGACGACGAGCAAAACCTCGTCCGCGTGGATATGTCCGAGTACATGGAAAAGCACGCCGTATCGCGGCTAATCGGCGCGCCCCCCGGCTACGTCGGCTACGACGAGGGCGGCCAGCTCACAGAGGCCGTCCGCCGCCGCCCCTTCCGCGTCATCCTGTTTGACGAGATAGAGAAAGCCCACCCCGACGCCTTCAACATCCTACTCCAAATCCTAGAAGACGGCCGCCTCACCGACGGTCACGGCAGAACCGTGGACTTTCGCAACACCCTCGTCATCATGACCAGCAACCTCGGCGCGCCCGACGCAAACAACAGCCCCGTCGGTTTCGCCACCGGCGCAACCCGCAGCCAATCCGACCGCCTCCGCGCATCAGTCCAAGACGCCCTGCGCCGCGCATTTCGCCCCGAATTCCTAAACCGCATAGACGACGCCATCATCTTCGACCCCCTAACCCCTGAGCAGATCGCCCAAATAGTGGATCTGATGCTGCGCGACCTCCAACACCGCCTCCAAGAACACAAAGTCACCATCGCGCTAACCCCCGCCGCCAAGACCTGGCTCGCCAACATGGGCTACGACAGCAAATTCGGCGCGCGCCCCCTCCGCCGCGCCATCGAGCGCCACATAGACAATCCCCTAGCCCGCGCCATCATCGCCGGCGACTTCACCGAAAACGACCACATCCGCATCGACGCCGAGAACGACAACCTAACCTTCACCAAAACCGACCGCGCAGACGCCCTAACCGCCGCTTAACCTCAGCCGGCCAGCAAACAAAACCACGCCGCCGCCTCTGCTATCAAAGGCGGCGGCGCTTTCCCATCCAACTCAGCCTATTGCGAACTAGCAGTGTTTCTTTTCAGATGGTTTTGAGAGTTTGGCTAATTGTATTCCAATTGATAAAGCAGGCGGTTACGGCAAGGCTTGTCCAAGCATATGTAGCGATAGATATACTCGACCACCTGAATGGAAACGCTACCTTGCCAACTCAATCCCTTGCGAACATCACCCCGCCGACTCCCGCACACACTCCTCCAGCAACCCATACGCCGCCCGCGCAAACGCCCACATATTCGCCTCCCTATCCGAATCCCCAGTCTCCACCGTTATCGCCCGCTCCACCGGCCCCGATACCGCTATGCAAGCATGCCCCGCGGCATCCCCATACCGATTGCCCGTAGGCCCGCTCGCCCCCGTCTCGCTCAGCGCCCAGGTAGTCCCCAGCCGCTCCCGAACCGCCCGCGCGTTCAGCAGCGCATACGCCTCAGTGCTCGCCCGCAGCCCCTCCATCGCCTCATCCGGCACCCCGAACAACCCCGCCTGCCCCGTCCGCGTATAGATAACCGCCCCGCCCACATAGTACGCAGACGCCCCCGGCGCAGCCACCAAGCAAGCCGACAGCAATCCCCCGCACGACGACTCCGACACCGCTATCGTATGCCCGTTCCCCCTCAGCAGCTCCCCAACCCCCGCCGCAACCGCGCTCAGATCAGCCATATCTATCCCCCCTCTATGCCTACGCGCTAAACCAAATGCAAATGCTCCAGCACCTGCGGATTCACCAGATTTCGCGGCTTGCGCCCAGCCAGCACGGCCGCCACCTCTTCCCCATACCGCCCCGTCCGCAGCCGCAGCGACTCCACCGACGCATGCCCCGAATGGGGCGACAGCGCCACATTATCCATCCCCAGCAGCGGATTATCGCTCGCCGGCGGCTCTTGCTCCAGCACATCCAGCCCGGCCCCCGCGATCCACCCCTCTCGCAGCGCCCTGATTAGCGCCGCCTCATCAACCACCGGACCCCGCGATGTGTTGATAAGATAGGCATTCGGCTTCATCATCCGCAGAGCGTTTTCGTTGATGATATGCCGCGTTTCGGATGTCAGCGGCGTGTGAACAGACAGGTAATCCGACCGACCCATCAGCTCCTCAAACGAAACCCGCTCCACGCCGCGCTCCGCGAAAACATCATCCGAAACATACGGATCATGCGCTATCACATCCAGCTCAAACCCCTTCGCCCGCTGCGCCATTGCGCCGCCGATGCGCCCAAGCCCCAGTATCCCCAGCGTCTCCCCGTGCAGCGCCCCGATGCTATGCGGCGGACGCGGCGTCCACGAAGACGCGCGTATCGCCCTATCCATATTCACCACCTTGCGATTGCACGCCAGCAGCAGCGCTATCGCCTGATTCGCCACCTCCCGCGTCCACAAATCCGGGATATTCACCACCGCGATCCCATTCTCAGTCGCCGCCTCCACATCAATCACATCATATCCCACGCCCGTCCGCAACACCACCTTGCACCTTGTCAGCGCATCCAACACCCCCCGCGTTATCGGCGACTCCGAAGTAATAATCCCATCAGCATCCCGCACATTGCGGATAATCTCACCCTCGTCGTGTGTGGGATCCAGCAACTCCAGCGTTGCCCCCACGTCAGTCAGCGCCGCCCTCGTATCAGTCAGATCCTCCGCCTGCCACCGCCCTATGTAATAGACCGTAAAGTTATCCCCTGCCATCTGCTATTCCCTTTCTTTGCCCATAACGCCGCAAACGAACTCTACCCCTATGTGATTGGCTACAACCGCATCAGGCAAGCCCGCCCAAAAATACCCAACTGGAAAGTTTTTTGGCTACTTTTTTACAAAAAAGTAGCAACCCCACGCCCCCTTCCCTACTCCCCCTCATCCGCCAACTTCCCGCTCTCCGCCCAGTTATCCTTAGCCACATCCTCGAACACAATAATCGTCGCCTCCGGCGGCGCCCCCGCTATATCCTTCATAGCCCCCGTAATCGCCTCCGCCAACCGCGCCTTCTGCTCCCTAGTCCGCCCCGGCCACATCTCCACTCGCACTATCGGCATCTTAGCCCTCCCTATCTTTCTTGCGCTTATTGTGTTATCCGATTTGTTGCTTGCCATTATCCGATGCGCTTTAAGTATATCAGCCCCCCGCATTAAACGCCTTGCTCACGCCCACTCAAAAGTTTGCCTACTTTTTCCTAAAAAATAGCGTCCCCCTATCCGGCCCTCACGCAAGATACCCCGCAACCCGCCCCAATATCGCATGCCCCACATCATACTTGCTCATCAAAGGCAACTCCTCAACCCCCCCTTCCCTATCCAACAACATAACCCTATTCGTATCAACCCCAAACCCGCTATCCGCCGCCGTAATATCATTCGCCGCTATAAGGTCTAGCCCCTTAGCCGCCAGCTTGCCCCCCGCATTCGCCAGCAGATCCTCGCTCTCAGCCGCGAACCCCACCTTCACCAGCCCTTCCCTCGCTATCCCGCCGATTATATCCGGGTTCTTAACCAAATCTATCGCCCAAACATCCGCCTCGCCCTTCTTAACCTTCTGCGCCGCGAAATTCGCCGGCCGCCAATCCGCCACCGCCGCCGCCATCACCACCACGTCCGCGTCCTCACACTCCCGCCCAACCGCCGCCTGCATCTCCAAAGCCGTCTTCACCGCAACCATTCGCACCCCATACGGCGCGCCCAGCGCAGTCGGCGTGGTCACCAGCGCCACCTCCGCCCCCCTATCCCTTGCCGCCTCTGCCACCGCATACCCCATCTTGCCCGACGAATGGTTCGCTATCACCCGCACCGGATCTATCGGCTCCTGAGTCCCCCCCGCGCTCACAACCACCTTGCGCCCCGCGAAATCCCCCTTGCGCCCCAACGTCTGCCTTACGCACCCCATCAAGTCCGGCGTCTCAAGCAGTCGCCCTTTTCCCACAAGTCCCGACGCCAGCCGTCCTTGCGCCGGCCCCGCTATCACGCATCCCATAGCCCGCAACGCCGCCACATTGCGCTGCGTCGCCGCGTTGTCATACATATGAGCGTCCATAGCCGGCGCCACTACCAGCGGCGCTTGCGTCGCCAATATCGTAGTCGTCAGCGCATCATCCGCCAACCCGTGCGCTATCTTAGCTATCGCATTCGCCGTCGCCGGCGACACCACCACGGCGTCCGCCCGCTCAGCCACAGCCACATGATTGATCCCCAACTCCGACTGCGGATCAAACACATCCACCGCGACCGCCCGATGCGTTATGCTGCGAAATGTCAGCGGCGCGACAAACTGCGTCGCCTCCCGCGTCATAATCACATCAACCGCCGCGCCCGCCTGCGTCAGCTTGCTCGCCAAGTCAACCGCCTTATAGCAAGCGATGCTGCCGCTCACTCCCAGCGCGATATGGCTCTGCGCCAAAGGGTCGCCCATATCAAACCCCCGTCCAACTGGCTGATGCGCGGGCTGCGCGAAAATTGCCGCGATATAGAGACGCTGTGAGACAATATAGAGAACGCAAGCCGCTCAGCCCTTGTTCATCTCATTGATAAGCATCAAACCCATCAGCGTCAAATCCGGATTTATCTCATCAAACACGCCCGCCTCCGCCTCTACGATATGCGCCAGCCCGCCCGTAGCCACCACCTTCGCGCCCCCGCCAAGCTCCGCGTCAAACCGAGCCACCATCCCCCGCACAAGATCCGCGTACCCCAGCACAACGCCCGATTGTATCGCGTGTATCGTATTCCTGCCGATAGCCGTCCCCGGACTAACCAACTCCACCCGCCTTAGCTGCGATGTGCTGCTGAACAGCGCGTCAGACGCGATAGCCATTCCCGGCGCAATCGCCCCGCCCAGATAATCCCCGCCCGCCGTAACCGCGTCAAACACCGTCGCCGTCCCGATGTCCACCACGATAACCGGCCCCCCGTACAACTTCAGCGCCGCCGCCGCGTCAACTATCCGGTCAGCCCCCACATCGCGCGGGTTGTCATACAAAATCCTAACGCCCGTCTTAGCCCCCGCCGCCACGACCAGCGGCTCAATCCCAAACCGAGCGCGGCAAAGATCCACAAACGTCGGCGTCAGCGGCGGCACAACGCTGCACAGCGCCACCCCGTCTATACGCCCCGCCGGCATTTCCCGCAACGCCAGCATCTGCGCCAGCAGCGCGCTATACTCGTCCGGCGTCCGCGAGCGATCCGTAGCAAGCCGCCACGTCGCCGACAGCGCATCCCCCTCAAACACCCCCAGCGTGATGTTCGTGTTGCCTATGTCTATGGCTAACAGCATTGCGCCGCCCCTTGCATTGACAAAGATGCGATTAGACGCCCGCCGGACGCCAACAATCGCGCCCCTCGCAAGCGCATTTCACAGCCTACTAAGGCTATGCGATATGCGAAAAGCCCTTACTTGCGGATAATCGCATTCCCCTCGCGCCGCCAATTCAGCTGCAGCAGCGTGCTTGACTCCAGCAGCTTCGCCAGCGAAGGATACGCCGACTCGCTCAGCTTAGGCGCCCCCAGCACATTCGCCGCATCCCGCGCCGCCGCCGGCCCCGATATGCGATCCACATCCCGCCGACCCCACGCGGCGTCCACCTCCACCTCCCAACTCCCCCGCCCAGACGTCTCTTTCGCATCCCCATACGACGCCTGCTCCTCAGCCGCCGCCATTGCCGCGCCCTGCTCAGATTGATCCGCCTGCTCAGCATTGCCCGTTTGAACCACATCGCCTATCCCATCCGCCGCATCATCATCCCCGGCCGACGACGCCGCCTCGGCCGCCGCTCGCGCCAGCCGCTGCCTAGGACTGCGCCGGTCCGACCGCGTCGCCATCCCCTCGCCCGCCGCCTGAGGCCTGCGCGGTATGCGCGGTATGCGCCTAACACTCGGCTTCTCATCCCCGTCCTGCTGCTCCGCCGACTGCTCCGAACTAGCCGCCGCCGCCGACTGCCTGCCCGTCGTAGCCCGCCCATACCGCCGCGCAGACTGACGCCCGCTCGACGTCCCTTCATTGCTCAGCAGCTGCACAATCACATCCCCGCTGCCGTCCTCGGGCCGAATCACGCCCACAATGTCCGAGTGGGTCTCCAGGAACTGCGAGAATATCCTGTGCCGCAGATCCTTGTAGTTGAAACTAGGCTCTATCCGCCGCATCGTTTGGTAGAGCTTCGATCCCACCACCCTGCCGTTTTCGTCAACGGACACATCCATCGCCCGCAACAGCAGCGACCGCCAGCTTGAGCTTGATCTGCGCGTTGCCTGCCCCCCCGACCCGCTCCCGCGCCGCGAAGGCCTGCGGCGGCTCGGCGTAGGCGAATCCTCCGCCGGCTTGTCCGACTCCAAGAAGATGAACCTATCGCAGCTCTTAATCAGAGTAGGCGACGTCGCCTCCCTGCGCCCGGCCGCGATAACCGTCTTGCCCGACGACCTCAGCCTGCCCACCAGCGGCACGAAATCGCTGTCCGAAGACACGATGACGAATATGTCTATCGGCGACTCGTGCAACAAGTCTATCGCCTCGATAGCCAAGCGAATGTCGCTCGAATTCTTGCCCGACTTGTTGGAGTGATACTGATGTATCGGCTCAATCCCAAGCTCCAGCAGCTGATCCTGCTTGCCCCGCTGCACCGACCAATCCCCATACGCGCGCCGGATAGTCACCCGCCCGTCGCTCGTCAGCTGCTCCAGCAAATCCTTGATGGAATCCAGCCCCACATTTTCGTAGTCAATCAAAACCGCTACATTTGGTTCTAGTTCTGCCAATGTGCCTCTTACCGCCTCGCTAATCCGATAATGCCCTTGTGAGCATTATATCACCTTTGCGCGAAAATGCGTAATCGCGCCCCAATCCCGCGCCTTATCCCCATTCAATCCCCTGTAGAATCCCCGCCTATGCGCCCACCCTTTGCTTGCTATTTGCCCCAATCCGGCGTCAGCCCGCGCCCAAGCGCCCGCCTTATTCCCTAAACGCCGGTATCACCTCTTCGCAAAACAGCCGCAGCGAATTGGCGATCTTATCCTCCGGAATAAGCTCCCCCGCGTTGAACTCCGCCACAACCCCCGTCAAACTCAGCGCATCCCGCATCGTCCGCAGCTGCTCAGCCACCACATCAGGCGTCCCAACCGCCGCCTTCTGCCCGATAACATCCCGCTCCCACTCAATCGCCGCCAGCTGCTGCCCGCGCTCGGCCCGCTCCTCCCGCGGATCCGCCCCCGCTCGCGCCGCCGACGCCGCCAACTGCCCGCCAAGCCGCCTAAACTGCCGCATAAAACTCTCTTGCGGAACGCTTAGCGCATCCTCCTCAGTATCCCCCACATACACCGGCACACGCAGCGACACATCTATATCGCCCGTATGCCCCGCCGCCTGACGCGCCTTCTTGTAGCTTGCCACCTGCTCCCCCACCGCGTCCAAATTCAGCCCGCGCACCCCCACGAATATCGCAAACCCCATCTCCCCTATCACCGGGAACGTATCCGAAGTCGTAGCCGCGATGCGTATCGGCGGATGCGGCGCCTGATACGGCTTTGGCACCAGGCACACATCGCTGAAAGTATAATACTCCCCCTCGTAGCTGAACCGATCATTCCCCCACGCCGCCAGGATAATGTCCAGATACTCGTAAAACCGCTCCCTGCTCTCCGAATACGGGATATTATACCCCTCATACGACCCCGGCAGCCCGCTGCGCCCCACGCCGAACTCAAACCGCCCTTTGCTGATATGATCAATCGTCGCCGCCTCTTCCGCCGTGCGTAGCGGATTGCCCAGCGGCAGCACGCTCACCGCCGTCCCGATCCGCAACCGCTCAGTCCGCGCCGCGATAGCCGACGCAATCGCCAGCGGCGACGACAGCACCGACCTTGCCGGGCTAAAATGCGACTCCGCCAGCCACACCGCATCCAGCCCCAGCGCCTCCGCCATATCTATATGCCCAAACGCCTCCCGAAAGGCGTCCGCCTGCGACTTCCCCTCCCTGCAATGAAACTCCATAAACGACCCGAACTGCATCGCTCACACTCTCCATATCTGCCCCAAACGCCGACCCTGCCATCCCCCTGCTAAGCAAGCCTACCCCCTTATGGCATCAAGGTCAAGAATAATCCCATCTCTTCAGCCCTAAATGAATAGCAATCCGACAAACTCGCCCTGAATTCCCCACCCAAAAGTTTTGCCTACTTTTACAAAAGTAGCGTCCCCTTCGTCTTCCCCACTATTCGTTAACATCTATCTCAGCCCGCCACAACTCCCCCGCCTCATCCGTATATTGCCCCGTCCGTATGCGCTCTATCGCATAATCCGGCAACCGCCGCATCGCAATGCACCAGTCCTCCGACCCTTTGACCTCGCTCAAATCAAAGTTGAAATCCAAATTCTCAAACCCATGCTCCCGCCTATTAACGGGCAAATCGCGCACATCCGCGGCGAAGATATGCAAGAAGAACTTCGCCTGCGAGTCCTCCTCCGCGCACGGCTGCTTAAAATAATTCAGCCTCCGCTCGCCCTCATCCCCATCTATATCAAGATAGATGTCAAACTCCGCGCTTGCCACCCGCTCCCCAAAATCGCCCGCTGCATACGCCGCATACGCCAAATCAAACACATCCGGCATATCTTCGAGATAAGCCCCCGGCGTCAAATCCAGCGCCTGCAGCCCCGGATGATCCGGCGGATACCAATACGCCCGGTATATCGTGTTCGTAAGAACCGGCTCAGTACCCCCCTGCGGCGTCGGATACGCCCGCCAGACCGATGGCTGCTCCCCCTGCCGCATATGGCTGCGCCTATCCAGCGGCACGACATACTTCCACACCACCCTGCCGTCCGGCGTCACCTGAAATATAGTCCCCGTAGTCCCGTCCACAACCAGTGTATTGCCATTGGGCAGCCGCTGCGCCCCCGATATAACCGACGCGTAAAAATCCTCCGGCGGATCAGCCGTATATGTCCACGCCAACTCGTCCGGCGGATAAGTCCCATCCTCATCTCTACGATAGCCATACCCCTCCACCGGCAGAGCGAACTCATCCACCGACGAATGCCGCCTCTTATAATCCCCCGAAAACTCGCTGCCATTATTGAACAGCAAAACATTCCCCGCCCCCGGCAATCCCTCCGGTATCCAATGCGTCTGATGCTGCCAAAACAGCCGCTGGTCGCCCACATCCCCCCGCCCATGCGCGCGCGGATTCCCCCACCTATACAGCAGATCCCCGCCCCTGCCGCCATTCCCCCCGCTATGCCCTCGCGCCTCCGCCGTAGTAGCGCTGCGATCTATAATCCACACCTCGCTGAAATGGCGCGGCGACATCATAATCTGCTCCAGCTCAGGATTATAGTCAAGCGCGTTTGTATGTATCCAGTCATTAGGGGAAATCTTGCGATAATCCCTTATCATCTCCAGCGCGTAGTTCAGATCTATCAGCTCAGGATGCTCCGCGACTACCCCATAGTTCGCCTTGCTCGGATCGAAATCCTGAACCATATGATCCCACGCTGCCCACCGCCAAACCACATCCCCTCCGCTTGCCCCCGTAGGCCGCACCTCCACCAGAAAGTCGTAGTCCAACCCATTTTCGTGAACGAACTCCGGGTTGCCGCCCGCCGCGATAACCTCCTCGCGCGTCTTGAAATTCTTGCTCAGCAACATCACATTGCCGTTGGGCATCTTGAGGAAATCGTGATGCAGACGGGGAATTACATATTCCCAAACCACATTGCCCTGCGCGTCAAACTCAAACGCCCTGCGCTGCCTATTCGTAGTGGCTAATATGCCCCCGTTGTCAAGCATCTTCCCATGATAGAATGTCAGATCCATCGGCCACCTATACGCCACCCTCCCCAGCGGATCCACCAGAAAAACATCATCATGCCACCGCCCCGTGAACAGAACATATCCCACAGCCGCCCCCGGCTCGCTCGCCACCAACCCCACCGTCCGCTCCTCCTCCCCCTCGCGCGGCAAATACTCCCTCGGATTCACCCACAACCGCCCCTCCAACCCCCCACACACCCCCTCGACCAGCGCCGCCAAAAACCGCTCCCTCGGCGCCCCCTCCCCATCCTCCCGCGCATCCGCCATCGCCGCATCGCAAACCGCCCGCGCCCGCCAATACCGCGCCCACCTGCTGCCGCCATCATCACCCAGCGCCCGCAAAACCCCCAGCGCATACCCACGCATCCCACCTTCGCCCGCAACTGCCTGCTTTCGCGCATCACCCCCCCCTTCAGCATACACGGGATAGCCGCCTACCGCGCCGCCGATGAGAAAGACAACCGCAATCAAAGCCGCAACCCCACAGACGGCGGCAACCTTTGGAAAATCAAGCAACTCTGCTATCTGTACCCTTCTAAATCCCCACTCAAAAGTTTTTTGGCTACTTTTTTACAAAAAAGTAGCACTCCGCGCTCCCTTAGCAACCGCCGAAACCCACCGACGACCGCTAAACCCCAGATCGCCTGGCAATCACCGCCTTGCCTACCCTCACGCCCCCTAATCGTAGAAACTACACCCAATCCCATGATACCCAATCGTCACCTCCCCATCCTCCACCGTCACCGGCGTGATGCGCTCCCCGTCAGTCAGCGCCTCCAGCTCCCCCCACTTATCCGGCTGCTCCGCCAAGTCTATCTCACGATAAACCTTCCCCCGCTCATCCAGCTCCATCTTCACCGTCACACAAATCGTGCATTCGGGATGCGTGTATATCACAATATCCGAACTCGCCATCTCGCTCCCTCCTGCCCCTACGACACGCAGCCGATGCCGTTCACGCCCACCGTAACCTCTTCCCCGTCTATCACCACCGGCGTCAGCCGAACCCCGTCCGTATGCGGCAATATCTCCGGCCACCGCTCCGGATGCAGCGACAAGTTCACCTCCTCATACGCCCTCCCCTCCTTATCCAACTCCGCCTTCACGATGTCCGTGTACCCGCACCCAATCGTGGAATATACAATCACCTTCTCAGCCAATGCCTTTGCCTCCCCTAACTTGTCTTATCTCTTTTCTTAGCGTTATCCCGCCCGCCTTGCCTATCGGCAACCGGCGTCGCCCTGCCCGTCTTACCCATCTGCGATAGTTATCGTCCCCTAATCATATCCCCTTTCGCGCCAACATTGCAAAGCGCCCACTCACGGACATTGCCGGTGTGCGGCGCGATTTGAACTTTCGCCAACGCCAGCCGGAACTCCAACCCCCACATCACCGCGTTCAGCGCGCGCCCAAATCTGATGCAATTCACGATAACGCTATCAGGATGGAAATACCCAATGCGCCGCACCTTTGCCCGTTGCCGATTGCGCCTCTAATCCCGCTTGGCCTGAAAGAAGACGCAATGCCAACTGACCCGCATCCTGCCAGCGCATCACCTACTCCCCATCCCCCGCTTGCTCCCGCTCAATCAACGCCCGCCGCAATATCTTCCCCGACGGATTCTTAGGTATCGCCCCCACAAACTCCACATCCCGCACCCGCTTGAACGTAGCCACCCGCTCAGCCACAAACCCCATCACCTCATCCGCCGACACATCCACCCCCGGCTTGACCACCACAAACGCCTTCGGAACCTCCCCCGACTCCGCGTCCACCTTGCCTATCACCGCCGCGTCCGCTATCCCCGGATGCTCCAGCAGCAGCCCCTCCAGCTCAGCCGGCGGCACCTGAAACCCCTTGTACTTTATCAACTCCTTCTTGCGGTCCAAAATCCACACGCGCCCGCCCCCGTCCATCCGCACAATATCCCCCGTATGCAGCCAGCCGTCCGCCGTAATCGTCTCTCGCGTGGCATCCTCGTTATTGTAATACCCCTTCATCACCTGCGGCCCCCGCACCAGCAACTCCCCTATCTCGCCCTCAGCCACATCGGTATCCCCCGCGTCCAAATCCACCACCCGCAACTCAGTATCCGCCGCCGCAGTCCCCACCGACCCCGGCGTCACCCTATCCGGCTCGATATAATCTATCGTAGCCACCGGCGACAACTCCGTCATCCCATACGCCTGAAACACCGGAAACCCGCACGCCGCCTGAACCCGCGCCTGCAAATCCTCCGACGCCGGCGCCGCCGCCAAACACGCCGCCCTCATTGACGACAAGTCATAATCCCCAAGCTTCGGATACATCGTCAGCCCGATCCCCACCGGAGGCACCGTATAAAGCTGCGTAACCCCGTGCGCCTCAATCAACCCCAGCATCTCCCCCATATCGAACCGCCCCATCATCACCTGCGTCCCGCCCGCCGCGATTGCCGCGTTCATCAGCACCTGCATCCCGTATATGTGAAACAGCGGCAAATGAACAAGCAGAACGTCGTCCTCGGTAACCTGCAGCGCCTCCCCCGGACGCTCCATAAACTGCCGCAAATTCGCCGTCAAATTGTAATGCGTCAGCATCACCCCCTTGGACAGCCCCGTAGTCCCGCTTGAATACGGCAGCGCCGCCAGATCCTCCACCGGATCAATCTCAACCCGTGGCGGAGTAGCTGGCGCCCGCTCTATCAGCCCCCAAAACTTCGCCGGATCCCTTGAAGTCCCCTGTATCTCAATCACCCGCTCCAGCCCCGGAACGGCGTCATCCGCATCCGCGATAAGCCCCGCCAGCGACTCATGCGCGATAAGCGCCCTCGCCCCGCTATTATTCAGCTGATGCGCCACCTCCCGCTCGCGGTAGCCCGAATTGATAGTGGTAACCGTCGCCCCCGCCTTCAGTACCCCGAAAAACGCCACCTCAAACTCCACGCAATTCGGCGCAAGCACCCCCACCACATCCCCCTTCCCGAACCCCAGCAGCCCCAACGCCGCCGCCAGCCTATCGCTATACATATCCAGCTGCTGATACGTATAACTAAACTCCCCGTCAACCACCGCCACCTTATCCGGCACACGCCGCGCCGTCCCACCCAGCACATCCTGCAAAGGAAACGCCCCATACGGCGCCAACGACTCCCGCGCCCCTTCATGTCCACTCATCCTAAACCTCCTACCTAAACTAACCTACAACGCTTACCTTAATCCAACCCCATAATAACGCGCCCCCTACCCCTTTGCAAAGCCCTTAACCCTAATCAACCTAACACCCGCCGCTATTTAATGGTAATATACCAAACACCACACAATCCGCAACCACCTACGGGAGCGAACCATGACTACTGCCAAAACGGCCACCCGCACTATCGCAAACGGCGTAGCCCCGCCTCCACAAGACGCTATGCCCCTCGACCGGCAACACCCATACTGGAGCTTTCTCCCCGATCCCGAACCCGTTGAGGACGCTATGCAACAGCTCCCCACCATAAACCGCATCAACCCTATGATAGAGGGACACTTCCAAAACCGCCCCGACGTCCTGGTAACCGGCGAGGCGTACCTCTGCTGGGATCCCACCAACAAGAACGCCAAGCTCTCCCCCGACTGCATGGTAGCCATAGGCATCAATCCCGAAGACGTAGAACTCAAAAACGGCTACCTCATCTGGGAAATCGGCAAGCCCCCCGACGTAGTCATAGAAGTAGCCTCCGAACACACCGCCCGCGCGGACATGACACGCAAGCGCGATCGCTACGCATCGCTTGGCATAGCCGAATACTGGCGGCTAGACCCATCCGGCGGCGACCGCTACGGCGAGCCCCTCATAGGCGAATACCTATCCGACGGCGAATACCGCCGCTACGAACCCCACGCGGACGCCGACGGCGTCATCTCGGCTTACAGCGAGATTATGGGCATAAACCTCCTCTGGGACGGCCGCCACTTCGCCACCCAAGACCCTATCACCGGCTACACCATGCTAGGCTTAGTAGAGGCGAATGCGACGATACTGCAAATGGAACGCGACTTCGCCGCCGAGCGCCAGGCGCGCCAGGCCGCCGAAACCCAAGCCGCCCAAGAACGCGCCGCCCGCCAAGCCGCCGAGGCCGATACCGCCCAAGAACGCGCCGCCCGCCTGCAAGAACAGGCAGCCCGACAAGCCGCCGAGGCCCAAATCGCCGAACTCCGCGCCCAACTACACCGCCATCCCAAACAATAGCCGCCCCCTTAAAGGCAACGCTACCCACCACTCTACGCCCAAACAATCCGCGGCGTAGCGCGTTTGCAAATCGTTAATCCGATGTGATATGCTTGCCGCACACGCTCATCAAGGAAAGCGATTTGAACGTAGCAAGCTTTGACAGCACGAAACATCTCATCCAAGAGATACTCACTGATGTGAGCAACGGAGGAACTCAGCTACCCGACTTCCAGCGCGGCTGGGTTTGGGATGATCACCACATCCGGGACCTTATAGCCAGCGTATCGTTGTCGTTTCCCATTGGGGCGATAATGACTTTGGAGGCCGGGGGCGACGACGTAAGTTTCAAGCCTCGCCCAATAGAGGGCGCAGAAAACACAGCATCTCTGAGCGAACCCGACACGCTTGTGTTGGACGGACAGCAAAGGCTAACTTCGCTATTCCAGACCTTGATGTCGGGAAAGCCCGTTGCTACAAGAGACGCTAAGGGAAAGGCTGTCAACCGCTGGTATTACCTTGATATGAAAAAGTGCGTTTCGGATTATGCCGATCGCGAAGACGCCGTCATATCAGTCTCGGAAGACCGCCGATTGACCGCGGATTTCGGCAGAGAAGTGACCCTTGACCTCTCTTCGCCGGAGCAAGAATACGCGAATGATATGTTCCCCCTGCACCAGATATTCAATTCCGACGACTGGCAGGAGGGATATATTGATTTCTGGGACTTGAACAAGGATAAATGGAATCTTTTCAAAGATTTCAACAAACAAGTCATCAAGCGATTTGAACAATACCAAGTCCCCGTGATCGAGCTCGCCAAAGACACCCCGAAAGAGGCCGTCTGCATTGTGTTCGAGAAAGTGAACCAAGGCGGCGTCTCGCTCACCGTCTTTGAGTTGCTCACGGCGTCGTTTGCCGCGGACGACTTTGAGCTCCGCAAAGATTGGGATGCCAGGCAAGAGCGTCTGAAAGACACGCATCCCGTACTCCGCGGAATGAACAATACCCTCTTTTTGCAGGCAATCGCCTTGCTTGCAACGAAAGCGCGAAAAGGCCCCGTCGGATGTAGCCGGCGCGTCATCCTGAGCCTGAAGACGGAGGAATACAAAGAATGGGCAGACAAAGCGGAAGAGGGCTTTAAGAAAGCCTCCCGCTTTCTGCACGGACAGAAGATTTTCAACGCCAGAGATATGCCATACCAGACGCACCTTGTCCCCTTGGCGGCGATCTTGACGGATCTGGAATCTGCCTATGACACCGAAAGCGCTCGCAGTAAGATCACCCGCTGGTTCTGGTGCGGCGTACTTGGCGAAATATACGGCGGTGCTGCCGAAACGCGCTTCGCCAACGACTTCGAGGATGTAACGCGCTGGATACGCGCCGACGGCGAAGAGCCACGCACTATCAGAGACGCCAATTTCCAAGCAAACCGACTGCTATCCCTGCGGACGCGCAACAGCGCGGCGTACAAGGGAATTCACGCGCTGCTAATGCGCGACGGTAGCCGCGATTTCCGCACTGGCGAGCCCATCGAAGACCAGACATTCTTCGAAGACAGCATTGACATACACCACATATTTCCCCAGCACTGGTGTAACCAGCAAGGCATAGACCGCAACACATTCAACAGCATAATCAACAAGACCGCCATCTCCGCGGGAACTAACCGCAGCATTGGCGGGCGCGCGCCGTCGGCTTACCTGGCAACCCTCCAGCGAAACGCGCGCATTGAACTCGCGGATATGGACGAAATACTTGCGTCCCACCGCATCTCATCCGAAACCCTGCGCTCCGACGACTTCGACCGATTCTTCGCCGACCGCGCCGAAAGGCTACTCCAAAGCATTGAAACGGCTATGGGAAAGAGCGTAGCGCGTGAACAGGGCTTGTTCGGGGAAGTCGAAGACTACGACGACGGCCCCCGCGACTGGGATGAAAACGTAGAGCAGTAACAATTCACTAACCCGCTGCCCCCGCCACAAACCTGCCCTGCCCACACCCACCCAAAAGTTTTGTCCACTTTTCCAAAAGTGGCGTCACCCCCCCTTTGGCCCACGCGCCTTGCCTACGCGCTACCCCCTTCAACTCAAATACAACCGCACCCCCGCATGCGGAAACCAAACCTCCAAACTAGCCCTACGCTCCCGCTGCAACGTCCGCGCATAATCCACCCGCCCCGGATCATCCGCCCCTAGCCTATGCGGGCAAACCTCCCGCCGCTCCTCCTGCGGACACAAATGCAAATCCGCCTGACAATCCCAAAAACCCACCACCTTCATCGGAAAATACAACGTCTCCGCCGCCGCCCGCAAATCCGCCAAAATCTCGCTCGCCCGCGCCCCGCCAGCTTCGCCCCCTTCAATGCGTATCGTCAGCCTATCCATAACCTCGCCTTGCCCTGAATCCCTCGCGGAAATCCCATCTACACCGCATCCATCGTCCCCGCAATCAGCGTCCCCGCCGCCGAAAACATCCCCCCGGGCCCGTGCGCTATCCCCACCGTCGCGCCCGCAACCTGACGCTCACCCGCCTCGCCCCGCAGCTGCCGCGCCAACTCTATCAGCGTAAATATCCCATACATCCCCGAATGCGTATAAGACAGCCCGCCCCCGTTTGTATTCATAGGAAACTCGCCCCCCGGCGCCGTGCGTTGCCCCTCAACAAACGCCCCGCTCTCGCCCGGCGCGACAAACCCCAAATCCTCCAGCGCCAGCATCGGCGTGAACGCGAATGCGTCGTACAGCTCCGCAACGTCTATATCCGAATGAGACACCCCCGCCATCTCAAACGCCGCCTTCCCCGAAATCCGCGCCGCCCGCGAACTCGTCATATCCCCCATCATGCTCACCAAACTATGCTCAGTCGCCTCCCCCGTTCCCAAAACATACACCGGCGGCTTGCGAAGATCCCTCGCCCGCTCAGCCCCCGTCATCACAATCGCCCCGCCCGCGTCCGTCACCAAACAGCACATAAACAGCGAATACGGCCAGCATATCGGACGCGAATTCATCACATCGTCAATCGTTATCGGCTCCTTCATCATAGCCAGCGGGTGCATCGCCGCCCACTTGCGATTGGACACCGCCACCTCCGCCATCTGCTCCCGCGTTGTGCCATACCTGTGCATATGCCTAGTCGCCGGCAGCGAAAACAGCGTCGTCGGCCCCATTATCCCAAACGGCGCCTCAAACTGCCCCTGAGGCGAATCCGCCGCAATCCCGCCCCCGCCCATTCCCACCCGCGACCGCCCGCTCTCCCCGTGCGTTATCAGCGCCACCTCTATCACCCCCGCCGCTATCGCCAGCAGCGCATGCTCCACATGCAAGATAAACGAACACCCGCCCACATTAGTCCCGTCGCTATATCGCGGCGCGATCCCCAAATACTCCCCCAACTGCGCGCTGCCAACCCCCGCCGTGAACAGCCCGTCCACATCCGCGATAGACAGCCCCGCGTCGCCCAGCGCATTCCGCGCCGCCTCCGCATGCAGCGTCAGCGCCGACTTGCCCGGCACGACCCCTATCTCATCCGACTCGCACGCCCCCACAATCGCCGCCTTCCCCCGCAATTCGCGCCCCAACGCTGCCACTTTGCCGCCCTCCGATCTATGCTATATGCCGCGCCTATGCTATGCCGATGCTGCCGCAAATCACCTAGCCGCCGCCTACTCCACAAGCCGAAACTTCGGCAGCGTAACCTCCTCACTCACATCTTCAAACACAACCTCCACCGCCATATCGCACCGCACAACCTCCGGATCCGGCTCAACCCCCACCAAATTCGTCATCATCCGCGGCCCCTCAGCCAATTCCACCACCGCGATGATATACGGCGCGTCAAACCCCGGCGCCGCGCGATAGTTAATCACAAACGAATACAGCGTCCCCTTCCCGCTCGCCTCCTCCCACGCAACATCCCCCGACAAACACTCCGGGCAAAACGGCCGCGGATAGAAATACGCCAACCCGCAATCACCACACCGCTGTATCAGCAGCCTACGCTCCCGCAACCCATCGAAGAACCGCCTAGTCTCCGGCGTAGGCAACGGCAACGCCGCCCTATATCCCGTAGTCAAAATACAATCCTCCCCTTGCCCATACTATCCGCAAGTCTATCCCCACAACTCACAATCGTCAACCGCCAAGCCAACGGCATTTGCCCTATGATATGCGCCCATCCGCTAAACCCACCCTGCGCTCACCCCCAAAAAGTTTTGCCTACTTTTTCAAAAGTAGCGTCCCCCTCGTCCTATTCCAACTCCACCTCCGCCTGCCACACAGCCCCCTCCTCCGTGAACTGCCCCGCCCTCACGCGCTCTATCCCATACCCCGGCAAATCCGCCGCCGCCAAACACCACCCATCCGCCACCTTCCCATACAGCCCATCGAACTCGAAATCCAAGCTCACGAACCCATGCCCCCGCCTATCATCCGGCAGATCCCCCACATCCGACGGAAACACATTCAGCAAGAACTTAGCCGCCACATCCCCAACCGCGCACTGCTCTCTGAAGTAAATCAGCCTGCTACTGCGGCCATCCCCGTCATCATCCTGCCCCGCATCAAGATACAGATCGAAATCCGAATCCGCCAACCGCTCCCCAAAATCCCCCGCCATCACGCCCTCGCGCAACTCATCATACTCATCCGGCAGCTCCTCCACCACCCCATCCGGCGCCAGATCCAGCGCCCGCAGCCCCGGATGATCCGGCGAATGCCACGCCGCCCGATACACCGCGTTAGTCAGCATCGGCGCCCCCGCAATCTGAGCCGGAAAACTCCCCCACGCCGGCGCCCGCTCGCCCTGCCGCAAATGCGCCCGCATATCCACCGGCGACACATACTCCCACACAACCCTCCCATCCGGCGCAACCTGAAACACCGTCCCCGCCGTCCCCTCGGTCACCAGCGTATTCCCATTCGGCAACCGCTGAGCCCCCGACAAAATCGGCGCATAGAAATCCGCCAACCCCTCAGCCGCATAAGACCACACAGCCCTGTCCGGCCCATACGCCCCCCCATCGACGCGCCCATACCCATACCCATCCATCGGCGGCGCAATCTCATCCACCGTCGAGTAAAACCGCTCCCCCCCGTGAAACTCATACCCGTTATTGAACACCAGTATATTCCCCGCCCCCGGCAACCCCGGCGCCACCCAATTCGTATGATGCTGCCAAAACAGCCGCTGGTCATCGGCATCCCCACGCCCATACGCGCGCGGATTCCCCCACCTATACACCAGCCCGCCGCCAAGCCCGCTATTGCCCCCGCTATGCCCGCGCGCCTCCTCAGTAGTCGCGCTATGATCCACAACCCACACCTCGCTGAAATTGCGCGGCGAAATCATCACCTGATCCAGCTCGGCGTTATAATCAATCGCGTTGACATGCAGCCAATCCCCCGGCCGCCTCAGCCGGAAATTGCTGATAGACTCCAGCAAAAAATTCAGATCCACCCGCTCCGGATGATCCGCCACCACTCCATAATTCGGCTTGCCCGGATCAAAATCCTGAACCAAATGATCCCACACCGACCACTCCCACACCACCTCGCCGCCGCTTGCCCCGATCGGCCGCACCTCCGCCAACTTGTCATACACAAGCCCGCTCTCGTGAACGAACTCCGGATTCGCCCCCGCCGCGACAGCCTCCTCCTTCGTCTTGCGCTCCCGATACAGCAGCAGCACATTCCCGTTGGGCATCATCAGAAAATCGTGATGCAGCCCCGCCAGCTCATACCGCCAAACCGCCTTCCCGTCCGGCGCAACCTCATATATCGCGTCCGTAGTCCCCTCCGACACCTCCATCGCCAGCAAATTCCCATTATCCAGCAGCCTAGCATCCCCAAACGCCCGATCCGTCCGCCACCTATGCGCCACCCGCCCCAGCGGATCCACCAAAAACACATCCCTATTCCAAATCCCCGTAACCAGCGTATAACCCACCGCCACGCCTGGCTCAAACCCCACCAACCCCACCGTCCTATCTCCCCCTTGCGCCTGATGCGACACCACATTCACCCCAAGACGCCCTTCAAGACTCCCGCACAGCGTCTCTACCAACCCCATCAACGCCCTATCCAACGCCCCCACATCATCCCTTTCTTCTTGCCGCGCATACTCCCCCATCGCCGCATCACACCTAGCCCTAACCCGCCAATACCGCGCCCACACACCCCCATCATCCTCCGCCAACGCCCGCAACACCCCCACCGCATACCCCCTCGCCCCCCCATCATCCGCCGCCACCCGCCCACCCCCATCCGCATACGCCGCCGAACCCCTCAATCCCACGCCCACAACCGCCACCAAAGCCACCACCGCGCACACGACCACGGCACCTACCACGCGCCCGCGCCTTACCACCGAAACCATCCCCAGAAAATCAAGCAACTCTGCCCATCCTCCATATCTAATTTACGCTTGCCTAAATTATACCTAACACAAAACTTCTTTGCCTACTTTCTTCCAAAAAGTAAGACGCCGCCGCCCTCCAACTCGCCCTACCACACCCCCAAACCCTTGCGCCCCCACCCCCACATATTGTATCTTTTACACAACCCCAACAAACTCCTTGAAAGGAAGGTTCCATGAGCATCACATCAACCATTGAACGCCTACTCCCCGTGCGCCGCGCCAGCGCCCACTGCGACATCCCCTGCGGCATCTACGACCCCGTCTCGGCTAAAATCGCCGCGCAGACCGTCCAAAAAATGGTGTTGCGGATAGAGGCCGCCGGCCCCGTCAACAGCGTATCCGACGCCAACACCCTCGCCCGCTACGTCGCCGCCAAAGAGGAACACGCCGAGCTCTGCAAGCACGAACTCCGCGTGCTGTGGGCGGACTACGCATGGCCCGGCGTCGACGCCAACGACATCGCAGCCAAGTTCAACGCCGCCCTCAAACTCGCCGGCCAGTGCAAGCAGACCGTCAGCATGGAAAACGCCGAGGGCCTAGTCGCCGCCGTTGACGACATCGCCGCCGCGTTCTGGTCAACCAAGGGCATAACCTACAGCGACCCCCTAGCCGACGTCCGCTACGGCAGCTAGACCCTAGTAGCCCTAACGCACAAGCCAACCCAATCGCGGGAGCCGTCGCAAATGTGCGCCGCTCCCGCGATTGCTTGTCTAACGGCGATTGCGCCTCTAACTCTTGTAATCCTCGCGCGGCGGGCTGAATATATCCAGCGCCATCGACCACCCGTCCGACCCCTTGACCATATGCTCCACGCCGCCCGGTATGATATAGGCATCCCCCTGCCGCAGCGTCCGCGCGACCCCGCCTATCGTGAACTCAAACTCCCCCTGCATCACAACCCCCGCCTGCTCATTCGGATGCGCGTGCATTGGCACAACCGCATTGGGCGCGATCTCCACCATGCTCATCATAATCTTATCCCCCCACATAGTCCGCAGCGTCACCCCCGGCGCCAACTCCCGCCGCCCAACCTCAGACGGATCCACAAAATAATCCACAAAAATCCCTCCCCGTTTCATTTGTAATCGCCTGCATAAACCTATCCCAAATCCCCCGCTACCCAAAAGTTTTTTGCTACTTTTTTCCAAAAAAGTAGAGCCTCCGCTTTATCCCCGTATTCCCGTTACTTTGGTGAAATCCCCCTAGCCCTGTTATCCGCGATAGCCAAACACGCCGCAATAAAACCATTCGCCGGCGTCGCCACCCCCACTTCCCTCCCAATCCGCGCCACAGCCCCATTGATAAGCCCGACCTCCAACGGCCTGCCCGCCTCCAGATCCAGGAACATAGACGACAGCAAATCCCCCTTCTCCTCCTCAAACCCAGCCATCACCCGATCCACGATCCCCTCATCCAGCGCCGCCCCGCTCGCCAGCCCGACCGCTCGCGCCTCCCGCATCACATCCAGCGCCACCGCCCGCGTCTCCGGCGTATCCAGCACATCCGCGAAAGCCGCCCGCGTCACGCACATCATCCCGCTCAGCGCGCATATGTATATCAGCTTTCCCCACAGCGCCGTCACAATATCCGCCGACAACTCAGCCTCTATCCCCGACCCGCTTAGCGCCCGCTCAATCGCCCGCCCGCGCTCCGACATAACCCCGCTCGCCTCGCCAAACACGATCCGAGGCGCGCTCCCTCGCTGCGCCGCTACCCCCGGCGCCTTTCGCATCGCGTCTATGTACGCCGCCCCCAGCATCACCTTGCCCGCGCCAAACCGCTCCCCCAGCTGCTCCCCGCTGCCTATCCCGTTCTGCAGCGTCAGTATCGTCGTGCGCTCCCCGACCGCCGCCGCCATATCATCCATCGCCCGCTCATTGTGATACCCCTTCACGCAGAACAAAATCAAATCGGCTTGCCACGCGCCATCCAGCCGCTCCACCGCGTCGGGATGCGCCGTGAAATCCCCATGCGTCGCCGACTCCACCCGCAACCCGCGCTCTTGGATAGCCCGCAGATTATCCCCGCGCGCCAAAAATGTCACATCTTCACCCCCGCGCGCCAGCAACCCCCCGTAACACCCGCCTATCGCCCCGGCCCCCATTACCAGTATCTTCACCGAATTGCCCCCTGTGAGACTAATGAGACCTAACCCGCCAAGCCTCTAGCCGTATCCCCGCCCTAATCCTGCAGCTCAACAATCGCGTTGCTATACACCGCATCCCCCACATTCGTTACCCGATGCACCGAATCCTTCACGCCCTTCACCACCTGCCCCAGCCGCAGCTCCGAAACCCTGCTGCTCCCATCCTCAAACTCAGTCTTCAGCGTCCCCGCCCGCGTAACGATAAACACATACCGCCGCGAATGATGATGCCAATCGCTTGACTGCCCCGGCTCCAAAACCAAGTCCCACACCTTCACATCCCCGTCCTCAAACTGAAACTCAGTCCCCACATCCCCCAGCTGCCTATCGCCCATTTCGCTGCTCCCTTCGGTTATGCCCGCTTATGATTGATTATGATGCCCGCTTGCGATTGCCACTTATGATGTCTGATTGCGATTGCCGCTTATGATGCCCGCTTGCGATTGCCCGTATCGCCAGCGCGCAACGCCATTTGAACTTTCGCCGCCCACTCGCGGAACTTTCGCGCCCCAATTGCCGCATCCGGCGAGAACGCGATTTTGACTTGCCTTGAACCAGCGCCGCATGCCGAAAATACCCGATTGCCCGCCTATCCCTACACTTATGATTGTATGATTGCCCGCCTATGCCCGCTTGCGATTGCCCACCAACCCCCTTGCTTACCTGCCTTCAGCCGCCTTCCCAACATCAACCCCAATGCCCAAGCCGCCAATCCCAACCTCAAACCCCAACCCGCGCTCTTTCAAGCTCACATATCGCCCCCTGCCTATTACTATATGATCCAGCAGCGTTATGTCCATCATGCTCGCGCAAGCCCTAAGCTCCCGCGTAACCCTAACATCCTCCGGGCTAGGCGTGGGATCCCCCGACGGATGATTATGCACAATGATAATGTTCGGGCAGTTTTCCCGTATCGCCGGCCTAATCACCTCAGCCGCCCGAACCGCCGCCGAGTTCACCGTCCCCTTGTAAATCTCGCGGATAGCCACCACCTCGTTCTTTGTATTCAACAGCAGCGCCCGCAGATGCTCCTGCACAAACAGCCCCATCTCCACGCTCAGCAGATTGAACACATCCACCGGCGACCGGATAACCGCCCGATCCTCAGGCGCCAGCGCCGACAGCCGCCTCCCCAACTCCAGCGCCGCCAACACCTGACACGCCTTCGCGTCGCTTATCCCGTGCATCTCGCACAACTCGGCATACGACGCCTTCGCCACGCCCCCAAGCCCGTTATGCTCCACCAGAACTTGCTCCGACATCCGCAACACATTTCCCCGCGTAGTCCCCGTCCTCAGCAATATCGCTATCAGCTCAGTGTTGCTCAGAGATCGCGCCCCGTAATGCCTCAATCGTTCACGCGGCCTCTCCTCTTCCGGCATATCTCTGATATTCGTAGAATACTGCTGTTGCCCGCTGTCCGACTCCATAAATGCCCTCCATTATCGCATTGCCCCTAGTTTAACCCTTTGCGCCCCCAAGTTCCAACCCTTGACACTCAGGCCACAGCAAATACAATATCCATAGGCAAAACTACCGAATTGGGAGAGCAAATGATAAACCGAGATAGGCTAGTCAAAACATTCATTGACCTTGCGAAAATAGACAGCCCCTCAGGCGAAGAAGAGGAAATGGCGCAAGAACTCGCCCGCCGCCTCAAGGCGCTTGACTTCAACGTCCGCCGCGACGACTACGGCAACCTAATCGCCAACGACGGCGGCGACAACCCCATTCTGCTATCCGCCCACCTAGACACCGTCGAGCCCGGACGCGGCATCAAGCCCAGCATCGACGGCGACCGCATCGTATCCGACGGCACCACCATCCTGGGCGGCGACTGCAAGTGCGGCGTCGCCGCCATCATGGAGGCGCTGGAATCCGCCCACGAAGACGGCATACGGCGTCCGGGCGGCATCGAAGTCGCATTCACCCGCGAAGAAGAGATAGGCCTAGTCGGCGCCCGCAACCTAGACTTCTCTATGATAAACTCCAAAGAGGCGATAGTCTTTGACGGCGAAGGCCCCGCCTCGCAAATCACCTCCGCCAGCCCCACCTACATCGGCTTTGACATAGAAATCACCGGCCGCGCCGCCCACGCCGGCGTCGAGCCCGAAAAAGGCTTGTCCGCCATACGCATCGCCGCCGAACTCATCGTCCGCCTCCCACAAGGCCGCCTTGACGAGCAAACCACCTTCAACATTGGCACGATAGAGGGCGGCACAGTCCGCAACGCCGTCGCCGAAACCACCATCATCCGCGGCGAATTCCGCAGCCGCAACCTAGAAATGCTGGACGACATCCGCGTCCAAATCTCAGAGGCGCTCGCCCAAGTCAACGCGATGTTCCCCGACGCCCGCCTTGACGACCACCTCCACACCGAATTCGAAACCTACACCCTCACCGACGACGACCCCGCCACCGCCCGCGTCAAAGCCGCCCTCCGCCAACTCGGCCTTGAACCCGACATGCGCCCCTCAGGCGGCGGCACAGACGGCAACGTCTTCCGGCTCAACGGCATCAGCTCAGTCGTAGTCGGTATGGCCGACCACGGCATGCACACCGTCCGCGAATACGTCGTCATCCCCGAACTCGTCGACACCGCCCACCTCTGCGAAACCCTAATACGTGCGCCCGCCTAGCCCTATGAAAACCAAGAAAGTCCAGCTTGCGTACGGCCGCGACGGCCTAGTCGTCAACCTGCCCGCCGACCGCGCGACCATCGTTGAACCCACCTACGTCCCCGGCTTGCCCGACCCCGCCGGCGCCATCCGCGACGCCCTCCGCAACCCGCTCGGCGCGGATCCCTTGCGCCATATCGCAACCCCCCATCACCGCGTAGCCATATCCGTCTGCGACATCACCCGCCCTATGCCCAGCGCAACCCTGCTCCCCGTCCTGCTGCGCGAACTGCGCCACATCCCCCCCAAAAACATAACCATCCTAATCGCCACCGGCACCCACCGGCCCACCACCCAGTCAGAACTAACCAATATGCTCGGCCCCGACATCCTAGCCACCTACCAAACCATAAACCACAGCGCCTTTGACCAATCCGACCTCGCCGACCTAGGCGCAACCCCCAACGGCATTCCAATACACCTAAACCGCCGCTGGATTGACGCCGACATCCGCATCACGACCGGCTTTGTAGAGCCGCACTTCTTCGCCGGCTTCAGCGGCGGCCCCAAGATGATTGCCCCCGGCTTGGCCGGCTTCCCCACCACAATGCGCCTGCACAGCGCCCAGATGATAGCCCACTCCAACGCCCGCTGGGCAATCACGCGCGGCAACCCCATCCACGACGCCATCCGCCAAATCGCCCATATAGCCCCCGCCCGCGCCCACTTCTCAGTGGACGTCACCATAAACCGAGAACAGCGCATAACCAGCGTCTACGCCGGCGAGATGTTCGCAACCCACAACGCCGCCTGCGCCGTCGCCCGCCGCCTTGCCATGCGCCCCGTCCGGCAACCCTTTGACGTCGTCCTAACCACCAACAGCGGCTACCCGCTCGACCAAAACCTCTACCAGGCGGTCAAAGGAATGTCCGCCGCCGCCCAGGTAGTCCGCGATGGCGGCACGATCATCTGCGCCGCCGAATGCTCCGACGGCATCCCCCAGCACGGCAAATACGCCGAAATACTAGCATCCCGCCAAACCCCCGCCGACCTGCTTGACATGATTACGCAACCCGGCTACGCCAGCCACGACCAATGGCAAGTCCAAATCCAAGCCCAAATCCAACTCAAAGCCCACGTCCGCCTAAAAGCCGGCCCAAACCTAACCCCCGCCCAAATCCGCCGCGCCCACCTAACCCCCATATCCGACATAGAGGCAACAATCGCCGATTGCGCCCCAGACGCAACCATCTGCGTCCTCCCCGAAGGCCCCCAAACCATCCCCTACCTTGAAAACGCATAGCCACTAAACCCAGCGCTACCCGCCCCTATCGCAACCCCAAACAAAACCACCCCGCTCCAACCCCCTATGCCGCTCTTTCGTAACGGCATCAGGCATTGAAACGGGGCGATACATTGCCTTATTTCTTGCGGAACGGCCGCCGCTACGCCACGCTCACCACCGCCCCCACAGCCTCCAGCTTGCTCTTCAGCTCCTCCGCCTCATCCTTATTAATCGCCTCCTTCACCGCCACCGGCGCGCTCTCCACCAAATCCTTCGCCTCCTTCAGCCCCAGCGTCGTAACCTCCCGCACCGCCTTGATAACCTGAATCTTCTGCGGCCCAATCTCCTGAATGGACACGTCGAACTCAGTCTTCTCCTCCTCAGCCGCCGCCTCGGCCGTAGCCGCTACGCCCTGCACCGTCGCCATTGTCACCGGCGCCGCCGCGCTCACCCCAAACTCATCCTCCAGCGCCTTCACCAGCTCTGACAACTCCAGAACCGACAACCCCTTGATTGCCTCCAAAATCTCTTCTTTGGAACTCACGGAAAACCTCCATTATCTACTAGGCTAAACGCCCGATTTCTTGTCTAATTCGCTTGCTTGATTTGCTTATCTGCTTTAGTTCGCTTGCCCTGATTTTCCCATCCGATTCGCTTGCCCGCTGCGCCTACTCCGCCGGCTGCTCCGCCCCCTGCTCTTGCATATTGTCTATATGCCCCTGCAGCACCCTCGCCAGCCCCGCGATAGGCCCACTCAGCACATTCACCAGCCCCGACACCGGCGCCTGCATCTGCCCCAGCAGCTGCGCCAGCAACGCGTCTTTGCCCGGCAGATTGGCGAGCTGCTGAACCTGCGCGCTGTCATACACATCCCCGTCCATCACCGCCCCAAGTATCGCCAGCTCCGAGCGGTTTTCGCGGATGAAGTCCGAAATCGCCTTCGCCGGCTCCGTCGGCTCCCCATACCCGAATGCGATTGCGCTCGGCCCC
>CBDESO010000012.1:0-524107 GCA_965242555.1 Dehalococcoidia bacterium | reverse complement strand
CACTATCGTATGACCGCCAACCACGAAGTCGTCTTGCTCGATCGTGTCCGGGTTCAGGTCGCTTATGTCATCAAAGATGACCTGGATGTAGTTGCGGTCGTCGTCGTAGGTGTTGTCCGAGGCGTCCCAGGTTACCCCGGTGCGCGCGAACATTATCGTGGGATCGACGGTGTCGACCGTGATCTCGGCGAAGGCCTCCGCCCGGTCGTTCTCGTCCGGATCGTAGGCTACGCAGTTGCCAGCAGCGTCGCAGGCGATAAAGGTCACGTACGAGATGCGGTTCTCAGGCAAGACCACCGTGGTCTCTACGTCGAACCCGTTGTCCGTCTCGTCAAAGTCCTTGTCGTCCTGGACAGTCCGCACTTCAGGCGTCCCGGGCGCACCAGAGCGTCTCGCCCTCGAACAGGTTCGTGTTGGCGACCATGCTCTTGCCCCGCCGCAGGTCGGTCTCGCCGCGCGAGGGGCTGTAGTTGGCGGGGACGTTCGCGCACTGGTTGGCGCTCACTAGCCCGACTACCGACATGTAATTGTCGTCGCCGTCAGTGTCGGCAGATCCTCGGGATCGGGGATGCCGGATATGGCGTCCGAAATCGTGAACGCGTAGTCCACCTCGTCGTCGTCAAGCGACTCTTCGTGCTCAGGCAGGAAGTTCGTGAACTCAGGCGCCTCGTTGTCTATGACAACGCTGTCCCTAAGGTTGCCGAACTTGATCCGCAGGCTGTCCTCTTCTTCCACATGGATCTGAGGAACGCCGCCGTCCGTGTGCTTGTACACGCCGCCATCGCCCGGAGTGGCATCGGTGGACGCCTGCACGGGCATCACCGCCGCGACGAACTGGTTGTCCCGGCTCGCCGTGCGATACGCCATCAGCTTGAGCTTGTCGTCCGAATCATCGCCCTCTAGGTCGATGAATACGCACTGGTTGCCGTTGCCGCACTGCGCGTCCGGCGACTGCGCCAGAACCGCTATCCGCAGCACGCTGCCCCAGCGCGCGTTCCCCGTGCTGATGAACTTGGTCACCGCAGTCCCCGCCGTCGCCGGCAAGTCATTCGGCGCCTCAGGCACCGTCGCCCGCAACGTCGTCTTGCGGTCAGCCAACGCCGTCATCGGATCCCCATGCGTCCCCAAAACAGGGTTCGCCTGATGCACCCGAATCGAGCTTATGCTGTCGTCAACATTGTTGATGGACACGCTCACATCCACCCCGCGCCGAACCGCTGCTACCCCTAAGGGTAGAGCCGCTGTCATCCGCGGTGACCGTGAACGAATCGGATAGGTTGCCCCTATCGGCGTCCAAAGAGGCAAGCGTGGCAAGCACGCGCTGTTGGCGTCTATCTGATACTGAGAGGCGTCCCCGCCGCTAAGCGTGTAGGTTATCGGATCGCCATCCGCGTCAGTCGCTATGTATGTAGCGAGCGTTGTGCCGCGCAATGTGTTTTCGTTCACCGAAAGCGAGTTGGGATCGCCGTCGGGAGCGGTCTGCCATACGGGGGCGTTGTCGTTAGGTTGTTCAGGTTGACCGTCTGCCGAACTTGGCCCTGACCGGCCTCGCCGTCGGTTACCTCGATCTCTACCGAGTACGACGGCTTGGATTCGTAGTCGAACTTCGCCGCCTCTGCAGCGTCAGAGGATACCGACAATGCGCCGCTGTCCTCGTCCAGATCGAACAGAGGGCGGTCTAGCTCAGACCGGATTATGAATGTCAGGTCGTCGCCGTCGGCGTCGCAGGCGTCGTAGTCGGCGAGCGCTAGGCCGGGCGTCGGGTTTTCGTCTATCGTTATCGCGGGCAGCGACTCGAGGCGTATCTCAGCCTCGGGCCGCTGGCAGTACGCGGTTATCTGCGCCGCGCTCATCCCGTCCAGGTCGTCGCGGACGAAGAACGGCAACTCGTTGGCGTCTTGCACGTTTATCGTTAGCTTGGCGTTGTCGGACATCGCGGTTTGCGTATCGTCATCGCCGGTCGGCTCGTAGTCGTCGGTTACCACTATGTACAGGACATAGCCGTCGGTGGTCTCACGATCCAGCCCGCCGCTCACCGTTATCGCGCCGGTGGAGGCGTTTATGCTGAACGGGCCGGTGAACGGGGCGTCCGTTATGTCCCCGTCCGAATCGGCCGCCATTAGGCTGTATGTCAGGGTGGCGTTGTCGCCGGCGTCTTCGTCAAACGCCCTTACGCCTACCCGAATGGACCTCGGGGAACTCTATGTCCCCGTCCGCGTTGACGTCGATTACGCCGTTTTGTAAGGTTGGGTTCCCATACGCTCAGCGTTGTTCCTATATCCGCCGTCTCGCTGACATTCGCCGCGTACTGCGGGTCGGGGATTACGTTGGGATTGCCGGCGTGCGTCGACTCGTCAACGTCTTCCGTTGCCGCGTTATCCTCGGCGTCCGCCGCGGCGAGCGTGGGCAGCAGCTGCCGCGCCACAGGCGTCCCCTGCGCGTTGGGAACCATCGGGGATACCCCAAGCATAGGCGCCTCGTTGCGGTCGTTTATGGTTACATTCACCGGCGCGCTGCTCGCTATCGTGCCGTCGGTGGATACGGTCAACTGGTAGCTGCCGCGAGCCTCATGTTGAACGAAACCAGCGCCCGCAATTCGTTGGTCTTCGCCTCGGTTACATCGTCGGCGGCGCAAGGATGCGGGTCGACGATGGAAGCGGCATCGTTTAGATTGAACAAGCCGTCCTCTACGCCCCCAATGGTGGGGTTGTATGCGCCCGGCACAGGAGTCGATGTAGCGCCCGGAGGAGTTATCTCTACCTTGCCCAATATCGCGCAGGCGGCGGCGTTCTCGTCAATGGCGAAGTTCGTTCCAGTGGCGACCCGGTTGGGATCCAACGGATCCCGCTTGGCAACCGTCACCGTCACCTCCACGCTCCCCGTAGCCGACCCATCGCTGCCTCCACGCTGAACTTGTACCCCCGCGGCTCATCGTCATCCGCGGCATCCGCCTCCACATCCAGGTCTATGTACGGCGCGGCGTCATAATCCGGGATCGCCGTCTTCAGCGTCAGCTCGCCGCTGTCTTCGCCTACGCTAAACACCTCGCGGGTGGCAGTATCGCCCGTCCTGGTAACCAGGCGGTAGGTTAGAACCTGGTTGTCCGGCTCTACGAAGTAGCGGGAGAAGTCGGCTAGACGCCGCGCCTCGCCGGTTTCTTTGCCCTCGGGCGCCTCCGCCCGGCCTGGTAGCCCATGGAGGTGCGCTCGCGGAGGGTGAGGGCGTGCGTGGTCTTGGCATCGCTATCGGGCATGCCGTCAACGGTGGCAATTGGCGCCCTATTCGCCCCCGTCACCGTCACCCGCAGCGGCATCGTCGCCGCCTTGCCGTTGGGCGCGTCGTCCGAGCCCGTCAGCAGCATGCCAAACGTCCCCACCGGCAGCGCCTCGCCCGCCGAGCGCGGCGCGGCGGCGATGCGCGCGAGGGTGACCCCGCTGAAGAGCCGAGTGCTGACGCGCAGCAGGCGAGCGAATGACTCGTTGCGAGCCTGCTGTTCGGGATTGCCCGCGTCCGCAGCCCCCGTTAGCTTGTATGTGAAAAGGCGGCCCTGGAAACTCGCTCCTGAGATCCAAGGAGTGTCAGGGATTCCGGTATATTGCCCCGTCGTCCGCCAAAGAGCCGTTGGCAATCCTGGCGAACAGCGGCAGCTCGCCCGTATGGTTGCTCTGCACCAGTCCCATCAAACAGGACGATGTCGCCGGCCGGGGAAAAGAAGTTAAAAACGGGGGGATCAACGTTGATCCCTCCAATTGAGAAGTCCGACGTAGGATCCGCCCAGTCCACCCATACGGGTATGACGATGGCGGCATCCCGTATCAGCATGCTGGAGCCGCTCGCGCAGCCGGTGGGGGGCGCGGCGTCGCCGGAGTTCGGGGTTGTGGGCGCGGAGTAGGCGGCGGGGATTCGCCGTCGCTACACACATAGCCCTTAATTGCCACCCTGACGGTCGGTGTGTTGCCCGGGCCTCTCGCCGGCGACTATGTTGAACCGCTCGCGGGTGGTGTTCTTGTCTTCGTGAACCAGAACCGACGCCACCGATTCGTCGGCGATGGTTATGCTTTGCAGGCGCAGCTCTTCGTCGTCGTCCACGCGGTTGAATATCTCGTCCCAGGCGGCGCTCGGAGGTGGAGTGCCTGTCGTTCCAAAGCGCGCCCTCGGAGAGATTGGCGGCGGGGATGGGTATAGGCTATCAGCGGCGCGTCTTCGGTTACATTCCTGCCCTCGCCGGTATCGTTGGCGTCAAACCTGTACTCGGACACCTCTATCGTTACCGGCACGGTGGCGGTATTGCCGCCGGGCGCGTTGTCCCTGCCCGTGAGCGTGAGCGTGTGGGTTCCCGCCGGCAGCTTGACGCCGCCTTTGGTGGATATGTTCGCCATAGGCTGCCAGTCGCCGGCGTTGCCCACTCTTGCGAACTGGGTTTCAACCTCCCAGCATATCCGCGACCGCCGCGCTGTCGCCCGTTCCCGACAGCGAGTATTCGAAGGCGCGGCTGTAGAAATTCGCCGCACATACGGCCTATCGCTTTCGCCGGCGTCGCCGCTCGCATCCGCCAGCGCGCCGCCGGCGAGCCTTGCGAACAGCGGATCTGCCCCGAATGGTTATCCACGATGCTGCCCTGTGAACTCGGCGATGGCGCCGCCCGGCAATACGGATTCGGGATGCGAGTTTCGGGGCGAGTTGTAGTTAAGGTTGACCGCCGTAATCGTATGCTGGGCGGGCGCGGCGCCGTAGGCGACATGCACGGGGATGGTGTGCGAGATGTTGGTTATAACCCTAACGCGGACGCTGCCGATGCAGCCCGGCGTGGACTGGGTATTCGGATCTGTTCCGGCTTGGAACGCCGGATTTGAGGGAGCGGTGTAAAGGTTCGTGACCGGTGTGGCGGCAAGTCCAGCCTCTGATGTTCAGCGTCACGCTGCCGCTGCCCGCCTTGCCCTTTGCGGTGAGGCTCACATTGGAGTTGTTCCCCCAAGGGTTGCCATGGTTGAAAGTCACGAGGTCGGGGTCGGAGACCGTGTGCGACATAAGCGCGAAAGGCTCTGTGCCGGTGGGTTGCTGCGTGTCAATAATAGCCACAAAGTCGACGGCGGTGCTGCGGATGCCCGCGCTTAGCTGCTGGGCGCTGGTCAGCGCGCCGGCGTGCAGCGCGTTCACTTTGAGCGGATTCGTTTCCGTAATCGCGCCGCCGCCCGCGTCCGCGTGCAGCGCGGGCGCCGCCGGCGACGCCTTGACGGTAATCGCCTCCGCCGCGTTGTCCGCCCTGTAAAAGGGGTAACCGAAAGTATCCGAGGCGACAATCGCCGCCAGAACAATCGCTATCGCCGCCAGTGTCTTCTTCAAAATGCCCGCCTGCCTCTCTTGGCTCGCGCGTAGTCGCGCCTCTCGTGGTTGCGCCTCTCGTGGTTGCGTCTATCGTGGTTGCGTCTCTCGCGGTTGCGTCTCTCGTAGTTGCGTCTCTCGCGGTTGCGTCTGTCTATTGGTTGCGTCTATAAGATTGCGCCGCTAATTCTTGCTCATCGCGCTCGCGCCCGCGCCGTCAGTTCATTCGCGCCGCCTTGCCGCCTCGCCGCCCGCATGGCGCGCTCATCCGCCGCCGCTCGCGCCCATCGCCCGCGCCCCGCCGGACGCCGCCATCGCCTGCGCCCAGCCGGACGCCGCCATCGCCTGCGCCCCGCCTATCATATCACACAAGTATTACGGGAGTATTACGGGGCGCGCCCTAATATCGGCAAAATCGCCGCGCGGGTATCATATCACAGGGCGGGCGGGGGGTGGGTTGGGGGTTGGGGGTTGCGCGCGTATGTGGCGCGGGTTGGGATTGGGGCTAATCGCAAGCGGGCTAACGCCCTCTGATTTGGGCGTTTGGGGCGGGCAGGCGTTTGGCGTTTGGCGGTAGAGATTGTATCACCCCCCCGCGTAGCGTCAAGAGGTGTGGGGGTTGGTGGCGGCGAGCGGGCGGGGGTTGTGGGGGGGGCGTCTTGCCTACGCCTATCGGGGTTGTTTATGCGCCGCCGTCTTCGCGCCGCTCTCGCTCCGCCAGGCCTGGCCTGCAGCTCGGTGGCGCGGGTCTCGGCTTGGCGACGGGCGTGGGCTTGTTTCACGCGCCGCCGTTCTCGTGCCGCCGCGTCAGTTCGGCGAGGCGGGCCTCTAGATCTGCGGCGCGGGCCGCCTCGGCGTCGGCGCGGGCCGCCTCCCGCCGCCGACCCTCTGCCTCCTGCCGTCTCCCCTCAGCCTCAGCGTCCCCGCGCGCCTCGCCTCTCAGAAAACGTCCGCAGATACCGCCTCGCAGCCGGGTCATAAAACCGCAGCTGCTCCCGCTCCCAACACACATACAACCCCAGCGCCGGACTATACCCCCGCCCATGCTCGGCGTCAGACCACACGATCGCTATGCGCTCATACCGCCCCCCGACCAGCCTATCCCCCGCAAGCGAGTCGTCGTGATACTCGCCCCCCGTCGGGTCAAACCGCCAGTACTCGCCCACGCCGTAGCGGGCGTAATCAGAACGCTTTTCGGTGTAATCCACAATTCCCGTGGATTTCGAGGCTACCTCCAACACAAACTGCGGCGGATGTTGCTGGCTTTCCAGGCCTATAGCCATTGTCCTCCCTGGCTTGCGCCACGTCGCAGTTGAACGCTACCATCAGATCCGGAACGCGGGTATCCTTCGGAACGCTCAGGCTGGGCCCCAGGCGAATCTCCCCAATCAGCGTGGTATCGGGATTGCCGAAATGATAGGTCAGCGCCTCTACTATGGAGCGCTTTTCTAGGTAAATCAGATTCTGCATGTCATCACGCGGCGGCGCGTCAGGATACGGATCGTACTTTTGCGCCGGTTCAACTAGAATTGTTTGGGTAGCCATTTCTGACCTCTCGCCTTGGCTCGCGGAGCGGAGCCGTCGCTATGCCGTCAAGCGCATTATACCTGCCGCCGCGAGATTTTCATGCGCCGCCGTGGTCTCGCCGCTGCCGCTCCAGCTCGGCGAGGCGGGCCTCGGCTTGGCGGCGGGCGTGGGCCTCGGCGTCGGCGCGGGCAGCCTCGGCGTCGGCGCGGGCGGCCTCATCGTCAGCCCGCGCCGCCTCAGCATCCCCGCGATCCTCGCTCTCATCCATCGTCCGCAGATACCGCCTCAGCACTGGGTCATAAAACCGCAACTGCTCCCGCTCCCAGCATACATACAGCCCCAGCGCCTCGCTATACCCGCTCCCATGCTCGGCGTCCCGCCAATCTATCTCTATCGGTTCATACCGCCCATCCACCAGCCTATCCCCCGCGAGCGCGTCGTCGTGATACTCGCCCCTCGTCGGATCAAACCGCCAGTACTCCCTCACGCCGTAGCGGGCGTAGTCGACGCGCTTTTCGGTATAGTCCACAAATCCGGTTGTGCGAGACGCCACCTCCAGCACAAACTCCGGCGGATGCGGCTGCCTATCCAGGGAATACCCGTTGTCTTCCTGCACTCGCGCCACGCGGCAGTCAAACGCCACCATCAGATCCGGCACGCGCGTATCCTTAGGCAAGCTCAGGCTAGGCCCTAGCCTCGCCTCATTCCTCACCAGCGTGCTGTCCGGGTTGCCGAAATGCCTTCTCAGCGTCGCCGTGGTTCCTATCTCGTACAGGTAAATCGAATTCTGCATATCATCACGCGTCGGCGCGTCGGGATACGGGGCATCCATCAGCGCCGGTTCAACTAGAATTGTTTGGGTAGTCATATCCGACCTCTCGCCTTGGCTCGCGGAGCGGAGCCGTTGCTATGCCGTCAAGCGCATTATACCTGCCGCCGCGAGATTTTCATACGCCGCCGTCCCGCCGCTCCAGCTCGGCGAGGCGGGCCTCAGCTTGGCGGCGGGCGTGGGCCTCGGCGTCTGCGCGGGCCGCCTCGGCGTTGGCGCGGGCCTCGGCCAGACGCCGCCCGACCGCCTCTGCCCGCCGCTCCGCCGCCTCATCGGCAAGCGTGCGAACATACCGCTCCGCCACCGGGTCATAAAACCGCAACTCCTCCCGCTCCCAGCACACATACAGCCCCAGCGCCGCGCTGTACCCCCGCCCATGCTCAGCGTCAGTCCAATCGATCGCTATCGGCTCATACACGCCGCCAACCAGCCTATCCCCCGCCAGCGCCTCATCGTGATACTCCCCGCGCGTCGGGTCAAACCACCAGTACTCGCCCACGCCGTAGCGAGCATAGTCCACGCGCTTTTCGGTATAGTCCACAACCCCCGTGGATTTCGAGGCTACCTCTAGCGCAAACTGCGGCGGATGCGGCTGGTTTTCCAGGCTATAGCCATTGTCCTCCCTCGCTTGCGCCACGTCGCAGTCAAACGCCACCAGCAGATCCGGCACGCGCGTGTCCTTCGGAACGCTCAGGCTGGGCCCCAAGCGAATCTCCCCAATCAGCGTAGTATCACGATTGCCGAAACGCTCGCGCAGCGCAGGCACTGTGGCTTGCCAGTCTAGGTAAATCACATTCTGCATATCATCACGCTTCGGCGGGTCGGGATACGGATCTGCCCGTCTCGCCGGTTCAACTAGAATTGTTTGGGTAGTCATTTCCGACCTCTCGCCTTGGCTCGCGGAGCTGTTGCTATGCCATCAAGCGCATTATACCACACCTGCACGCCGCGCACGTGTTCATGCGCCGCCATCTCGCCGTTCCCGCTCCAGTTCGGCGAGGCGGGCCTCTGCGACTTATGCGCGCGCCTCGGCCTTTGCCGCCCGCGCCTCGGCCTGATGTCGCCGCTCAGCCTCGGCGTCGGCGCGGGCCGCCTCAGCATCCCCGTGCGCCTCACTCTCAGCCAGCGTCCGCAGATACCGCCCTTGCCACCGGGCGTAGAACAGCAGCTGCTCCCGCTCACAGCAGACGTACAACCCAAGCGCCCGGCTGTAGCCGCGTCCGCGCCGGGCGTCAAACCAGTCGATTGAGATAGGCTCGTAACGGCCTTCGGTTAGCCGGTCGCCGGCGAGAGCGAGATAGTCGCCAGCGTCGGGGTCGAAGCGCCAGTACTCCCCAACGCCGTAGCGCTCATAGTCGGCGCGCTTTTCGGCGAAGTCCACTATGCCGCCGGCGGACGGGGCTATTTCTAATACGAATTGCGGCGCATGCGGCTGGTTGGCGAGGCAGTAGCCGTTGTCCTTTATGGCTTGCGCCCGGTCGCAGTTGAACGCCACCATCAAGTCCGGGATTCGCGTGTCCTCCAGAACGCTCAGGCTGGGACCCAGGAGCGCCCTACTCACCGCAAGCGTGACGTCGCGGTTGCCGAAATGCAACATCAACGCCGCTATAGTGGAGTGGTCGTGCAGGTAAAACGAATTCTGCATATCATCGCGCGGAGGCGCGTCGGGGTAGAAAGCGTCCCGTATCGCTGGTTCAACTGGGCTGATTGTCTTGGCAGTCATTTGCCATGCCGTCAAGCGCATTATACGCGCGCCGCGCGAGATTTTCATGCGTTATCTATACTATATCCGACATACCTACCCTAAACACATCATCCAAAAGTTTTGGCTACTTTTTACAAAAAGTAGCATCCCTTTTCGCTCACCCATTCCCCCTTCACGTAAAACTGCGCCGCCTCCCCAATCCGGGAAGGCGGCGCGTCTTAATGCTTAGTCAGTTCGCGCTATGGGCGGCCGCCCGGCTGAGCGGCCACCCTATTCGCGCTTACCTAGGGGTGCCGCCCGGCACTAGGCTCGCGCTCTCGCGCACGAATACCCAGTAGCCGGAGCCTATCCGCAAGCTGTTGCTTGCCCCGCTCGTGTCCGGATCCAGCACCGTGAACCACTCGTTGGTGATGGTGTTGAAACCGAGTACACGCGCAAGGTCCAAGCCGTCGTCCAGGCTGTTCAGGTAGGTCGTGGCGTCGATGGACTTGTCCGTGTCCAAAGCGTCGCCCGTCACGTCCACAACCGGGATTAGGTTCCAGCCCGCGTACATCGGGATCACCGGCGGCTGTATCGGCGTGGACGCGCCTATCGCGCCGCCCGCCAGCCTCGGAATGTTCACATCCAAGTCCTGGATGGCGTCGCTTAGCACCCAGTAGCCGTTCCTAGCCGTGATGTCCGTCAGGTCGCCTTGCCAGGCGTCCGAGAGCGTCTCGCGCACAGCCACCTGCCAGCCGCCGGGGATGACCGGGTTGTAGGTGTACACCGTCCGCACTTCGATGTCAGCGGTGAATATCGCGCTGATGTCGCCGTCAGAAGGCTCGCCGGGCAGGCTCACCAAGTTCCAGCCCGGGTTCAGGCGGCGGGTGAACGGATCGCGCTCATCCACCGAGAACTCCACATCAAGCTCGTCTTTCAGCTCGTTCCCCGCGACGTCCATCGCTTGGATCGTTATCTCGTGGTCGCCCACGCTCACATCGTCCAGCGCGACCAAGAAGGTCTCGTCGTCCGTGGTCTTGACCGAATCGGTCATGTCAACCCCGTCCAACTCGAACTTGGTGATGGTCACCGCGTCAAAGCCGTCCTCGGCGTACTCAGCCGACTCAGCCGAGCAGTTGAGCTCGTCGCTCAGGTTGTCGCCGGGGTCGCAGTCCGCGCTGAAGGTGGACGTGAAGTCTATCTCTATGAACAGCGGCCTCTTCTGCTCCACCTCAGGCTCGGTGTCGCCGGCATGCTCGCCGCTCACAACCACGCGAGGCTTGGGCAGCTGCACGTCGCCCTCGAAGTACACAGCGTCGTCCGCGTTGACATCGCCGTCCTTCTCAAAGAAGTCCGCCGCTATCTTGTCGGGCGCTACGCCCTCGGAGCCGCGGTTGTTCTGCCCGGAGCGGTCGTCGCCGTAGATGTACACATTGTAGTAGCCGGTCGCGGACGGCTTGTCCACGACTATCGTCCACTCCTGCGTGCCGTCCTTGGTTATGACACTGTTCAGGCTCGCGCCCCTGGCGCTGACGGCGCAGTCCGCCCTAGCCGAGCTGTCCCGGTTGCGCGTTATGATGCCGTTCCTGTCAACGCAGCCCGCGGGCGCGTTCACATAGTTGACATCAACCAAAGGCTTGGTCGTGCTCAGGCGCTCGTCCGAGGTTACCGTGACGGTCACCTTTTCGTCCTCGCCAACCAGTACATTGTCGCGGGTAGTTTCGCGCGGCGACGAAATCGTCTGAACCGTGAACGCCGGAGCGATCCAGTCGTCAGCCTCTTTCTCATCGTCGTCCTGCTCGTTCCCAGCCGCGTCCTCAAGGCCGTTAGGCACTACGGTGACATCCGGCGTGGCGTCCGGCAGCAGGTCTTCTTCCAGCTCCAGGAACACCGACTTGGCTATCTCGCGGTACGCCGAGTTCCCACGGTCAAACCGCGTGTCCGTCCCAGCCGCGTTGTCCCAGCCAGCCTCCCCGTCGTCAGGGTCGTCGTACCAGTACACGCGCACTATCGTATGCCCGCCAACCACGAAGTCGTCTTGCTCGATCGTGTCCGGGTTCAGGTCGCTGATGTCATCGAAGATGACCTGGATGTAGTTGCGGTCGTCGTCGTAGGTGTTGTCCGAGGCGTCCCAGGCTACGCCGGTCCGCGCGAACATTATCGTCGGGTCAACGGTGTCAACCGTGATCTCGGCGAAGGCCTCCGCCCGGTCGTTCTCGTCCGGGTCGTAGGCTACGCAGTTGCCCGCCGCGTCGCACGCGATAAAGGTCACGTACGAGATGCGGTTTTCGGGCAGCACGACCGTGGTCTCTACGTCGAACCCGTTGTCTATCGCGTCGAAGTCCTTGTCGTCCTGGACAGTCCTGACTTCAGGAGTCCCGGCGCACCAGAGCGTCTCGCCCTCGAACAGGTTCGTGCTGGCTACCATGCTCTTGCCGCGCCGCAGATCCGTCTCGCCGCGCGAGGGGCTGTAGCTGGCGGGAACGTTGGCGCACTGGTTGGCGCTGACAAGCCCGACTACCGACATGTAGTTGTCGTCGCCGTCGGTGTCCGGCAGATCCTCGGGATCGGGTATGCCGGAGATGGCGTCCGTTACCGTGAACGCGTAGTCCACCTCGTCTTCGTCCAGCGACTCTTCGTGCTCAGGCAGGAAGTTCGTGAACTCAGGCGCCTCGTTGTCTATGACGACGCTGTCGCGCAGGTTGCCGAACTTGATCCGCAGGCTGTCCTCTTCTTCCACATGGATCTGAGGCACGCCGCCGTTGGTGTGCTTGTACACGCCGCCGTCGCCGGGGGTTGCCGCCGCGCTGTCCTGCACGGGCATCACGGAGGCTATGAACTGGTTGTCCCGGCTCGCCGTGCGATACGCCATCAGCTTGAGCTTGTCGTCGGAGTCGTCGCCCTCAAGGTCGATGAATACGCACTGGTTGCCGTTGCCGCACTGCGCGTCGGGGGATTGCGACAGCACCGCTATCCGCAGAACGCTGCCCCAGCGAGCGTTGCCCGTGCTGATGAAGTTGGTGACCGCGGTGCCGGCGGTGGCCGGCAAATCGGTCGGCGCCTCAGGCACGGTAGCCCTCAGCGTGGTCTTGCGGTCAGCCAATGCCGTGTTCGGGTCGCCATGCGTCCCCAAAACCGGGTTCGCCTGATGCACCCTTATCGAGCTTATGCTGTCGTCAACGTTGTTGATGGATACGCTTACGTCCACCGTGGCGTTGCCGCTGCTGCCTCTAAGGGTAGAGCCGCTATCGTCGGCGGTAACCGTAAAGGCGTCCGAAAGGTTGCCCCTATCGGCGTCAAGCGACGCGAGCGTCGCCAATACGCCGCTGTTGGCGTCTATCTGATACTGCGAGGCGTCCCCGCCGCTCAGCGTATAAGTGATAGGATCGCCGTCCGCGTCGGTGGCGATGTAAGTCGCGAGCGTTGTGCCGCGCAATGTGTTTTCGTTCACCGAGAGCGAGTTGGGATCGCCGTCGGGGGCGGTCTGCCATACGGGGGCGTTGTCGTTGAGGTTGTTCAGATCCAGTTGCTGCAGCAACTGGCCCTGCCCGCCGTCGTTGTCGGTTACCTCTACCTCTACGGTGTAGGATGCTTTGGTTTCATAGTCCAGGTTGGCGGCGCTGCTTACCGCCAATACGGCCGTAGCCTCGCCGCTGCCATCCGCGCCAGGCGTGGAGGTTATCGTGAACTGCGCCGAATCCAGCGCCGGGCGCAATTCAAATATCACATCATCGCCGTCGGGGTCGCATGCCTTGTAGCGCGCCACCACCGTGCCTGCCCGAACATTCTCGTCTTGCGTAGCCACCGACAGCTCGCTCAGCTTGGCGGAGGGCGAGCAGTCAGTGCCCGGCGCTACGAAGTACGGGTTTTCGTTCACGCCCCTGACGGTTATCGTCAGCATAGCATCCGCGGATTCGCCACCGCTGTCGGTTGCGCGAATGAACAGCGCATACGAATTCTTAACCTCGGCGTCTAGCGCGCCCGTTACCGTTATCACCGGCATCCCCGCCGCGTTCTTGGCGATCGCAAACGGGCCCGTGAACGCGGTCTTGGCGGTGTCGACGTCATCATCGGCGTCTTCAACCAGGCTGTACGCGAGCGTGGCGGTCTGGCCCGCGTCCTGGTCGGCGGCGCTGACGGGGTCGCCGCGAGTTTCGTGGTTCGCGCCGCTATGAACGGCTACCACATCGCCTAGGTCGGCGCCCTCGTCCAGGCGCGCTATGTACGCCGGGGCGGCGTCCGGGGCGGTGAACGCGTCGTCGTTGGCGGCGTCAAAGCTTGCGCCGAATACCGGAGCCTCGTTCACGTCGGTGATGGTAACCACGACGTTCCTGTTGGGCCTATCCTCGCCTTGGACAAAGCCGCCCGCTATCACGGTCAGCGAGTACGACGATTTCTTTTCGTAGTCAAACGCATTCGCTATCGGCACGCGCAGTTCGCCGGGGTTTTGACCCTCGCCAGCGGAGTCTTCATCCTTGACTATCTCAAATGTCGGGACTGTCACCGCGCCCGTAGTTCCCTGCGCGACTATCTCAGTCGACGCAATCTCATCGCGATCTACGCCAGCCCACGGGCCAGCGATAAGTTCATCGTCCGAGTCCTTGAGCAGGACATAGAGATCCGGGTTTTCGGCGTTTTCCACTATCTTGAACCCTATCGTCGCGGGCTCGTCGTTCTGCTGGATTATCACGCGGCCTACCAGCAGGTTCGCCGCGTTGTTCTCGGGCTCATCGAACTCAACGCCGGTGTCAACGCTGACAACCTCGCCCGCGGTCACCGGAATCGTAACCTCTATCGCCCCCTCAGCCGACCCATCGCTCGCAACCACGTTGAACACATACTGCAGCACCGGCTTGACGTCGCCCGGATCATCAAAGTCCCCGTCCTTGGGATCGCTGTTGTCAACCCCCGCCGTATGCACATTGTCGTCGTCGTCCGCGTCAATATCGCCGTACACTATATCGCCGACCTGGATCAGTTTCGCGCCCTGCACTAGCCGGAACACGCCCGCCGGCGCCCCGCGCAACGAGTAACTCAGCGCCTGGTTGTCAGGGTCGCTGAAGTAGCCCGTGAAGTCGTGGATGACTTTCACATCATCCGCGTCAGGATCAGACTCCGCGGCGCGATCTTCGGAGATTGTGGGCAGTTCTATGACGGGCATTTCCACCGCGTCGTCGCCCGTGCCGCGCGTTTCGCGGTCAAGGTCGTCGGAGACCATGGGCGGCATGTTGGCGGCGGTTACGGTCAGGCTTATCGGCACGGTAGCCGTGCCCCCCCGCGGCCCATCATCCGACCCCGTCAGCGTCAGCCCGTACGTCCCCGGCGGCAGCATCGCCCCCGACCTGGCGGAAATCTTCGCTATCGGGTTGAACTGCGTGTCGCCGCCGAAGGGGTCGCCGAAGAGCGTTTCTACTACCAGCATCCGCGCGAGCGCCATGTTGCGGGCGGTCTGGGCTGCGCCGTCGTCGCCGGTGCCGGCGTCCGCGCCGGAGAGCTTGTAGGTGAAACGACGGCCGTTGAAGTCCTCGTCCACCATCGGCCTGTCAGGCTGGACCCTTGTGGTCGGATTTAACCTGTCCACCAGCTCGCCATCCGCGTTGTAGGCGTACAGCGCAAGCTCGCCGGTGTGGTTGCTCTGAACCGTTCCCTCAAACGAGGCGACGGCGTCATTAGTGGAAAGGCCTCTAACATCAACGCCGTTGGCGTCAAGATTGGCCGCCGTTATCTCAAAGTCGGGCGTGGGATCCGCCCAGCCCACATACACGGGGATGGATACGGAGCGCTCCGTCACCACCATGCTGTGGCCGGACGCGCAGGTCTCAGGCACATCCGCCGTCGCCGCGTCGGTGGGCGCCATGTATGCGTCAGGATCGGAGTCGTCCCGGCACACATAGCCCCTAATCTTGTACGAAACGGTCGTGGATCCAGGCTTGGAGCCGGCGGATACCGTGAAGTACCCGTTGCTCCTGTTAGCGTCGCGGTAACGGTTCTGCGATACGACCGTCTCGTCGGCGATGGCGAAACTCCCGTCCACCACGCGGGTTGCCTCGTCGTCATCCAGCTTGATGATGGCGTTGCTGAACGGGAAGTTCTCAGTCCGGCTCCTGCTCGTCCAAGTAGAGGGAGTGGTGTGAACATCCCCGTATTCGGTTATTGTGTACGCCACCAGCGGGTCGTCTTCGGTAACCGGCGAGTTGTCGCCCCCGGCAAGGTTGTGCGCGGATAGACTGACTATGCCGCTGCCCAGCAGCGTGGACTCCACCACTATCCTCACCGGCACGCTGGCGGTGTTGCCGCTGGGCGCGGCGTCCCGCCCCGTCAGCGTCAGCGTGAACGAGCCCGGCGGCAGCGCCGAGCCGCTGCCCGTGACGGATATGATAGCCGTCGGCTGCCAGTCTCCGGTCTCGTCCACCCTAGTGAACCGCGTCTCAACCGAGAGCCTGCGCGCGAGTTCATTGTCCGAGGCGGTCGCTCCCGACAGGCTGTACGAGAAATCGCGGCTGTAGAAGTTTTCAAAAGTGTGAGGCCTGTCCGGCTCAGCGGTGTTTATGCCGTCAACGGCCGAGCGCGAGCCGTTGGAATCTACGCCGTACAGCACAATCTCGCCACTGTGGACGTCCTGTATCGTATCCGCCTCAAACGCCGCAAGGTCGGTTACCGCCGAATTGACCGTGGATGAGATGGACTCAATATCGCCGCTCGTCTCCTCAACATTGACCGCCGAAATCGAGTGCGCGGACGGCGCGGGGCCATACCCCACCCATACGGGGATGGTGTGCGAGGCGCTCGTTATGGTCATATGCGGGTTCGCGACGCGGCAGCCCGTCGGCGGACTGACATTCGGATCATTGCCATCGTTGCTGATGTTAGGAGTGAAGTGGGCGCCGCTGCCATCGCTGTTTGCCCGGCATGTATAGCCGTTGATGTTGAACGTCAGATTCGTCATGCCCCTAGCGCTTCCCGCGGTGACGCGTACCCGGTGCGTTTCAGACCAGCGGGCGGTATGGTGAAAAGTCAAGCCGAGGTCGGGGTTGGAGCTCGTAATGGACATAAGGCGCATGCGCTCTGACCCTTGGGGTGGTATAATGTTAACAACGTCGTTCCGGAAATTAACGTTCCAGCTCTGGATCCCCGTTTCGAGTAGGTTGACGCCGGCGGTGGCGTATGAGGGCAGGCTGTTCACGCGCAGGGGAGTCATCTCCGTGACATTGCCGCCGACTGTGCTGTGAAACGGGAAATTGGCGATCGGAGTGGCTCGCAGCGTTAGCGCCTCCGCCGTGTTGTCCGTGAAGCGGTGTCCGAAAGTTCCTGCGGCGACAACCGCCGCCAGGACTATCAGTATTGCCGCAAGTGTCTTTTTCAATTGACGCTCCTTGATCTCGCCGGCTGTCCGGTTGCGCGCGTTCTCTCTAATCCGGCGCCGGAGTTTGCGTAGTTTGTGATTGCGCTTGTCCCGCGCCGCGAGCGCGCGGCGCGCGGGCTGTCGGTTATTGTTTATGCGATGTCTATAATATCACACAAGTATTACGGGAGTATTACCGCGCGCGCCCTTTTTTACCGGATATTCTCAGCGTTGGCGCGCGCGCCTCGCATCCGCGCGCCGGTCGCGCCTTGCGCTTCACGCTTGCAAGCCTAGATTATATCCCCCCCCCCCCCGCGTGTTGTCAAGCGCGGCGGGCATTGGGGCAACGCTAATTCGCGCGGCTAATTATAATGGCTGCGCGGGAATTGCGCTAGTTCTTAGAGCGCCTAAATTGGGCGGAATTGGGCAGAAAAGGGATTGACGCGCCGGATGGCGATTCAAGGCGCTCATTGGGGTAGGCGCGATGCGGCGCGCGGGGTATAATGCGCCTGACGGCACAGCGGCGGCGTCGCCGCGCGATCCAAAGAGCCAAAGTGAAGTGAGAGGTAGGTTCGCAATGACTACCCAAGCGATTCTAGTTGAACCGGCGCGGCGGCATGCCCCGTATCCCGACGCGCCGCCGCGTGATGACATGCAAAATTCTATTTACCTATACGAGCGCTCCGCCACAGAGGCGCTGATAGACCATTTCGGCAACCCCGACGCCACGCTGGTGAGAAATGAGGCGCGGCTAGGGCCTAGCCTGAGCTTGCCGAAGGATACGCGGGTGCCGGATCTGATGGTGGCGTTTGACTGCCATGTGGCGCGAGTGCAGGAAGACAACGGGTATTCCCTGGAGAGACAGCCGCACCCGCCGGAGTTCGTGCTGGAGGTGGCGTCTCGCACAACCGGATTTGTGGACTATACCGCAAAGCGCGTCGACTACGCCCGCTACGGCGTTAGCGAGTATTGGCGATTTGATCCGACGAGGGGCGAGTATCACGATGATTCGCTTGCGGGGGATAGGCTGGTCGGCGGCGTGTATGAGCCGATAGCGATTGCGTGGACTGACCCCGAGCATGGGAGCGGGTATAGCGAGGCGCTGGGGCTGTATGTGTGCTGGGAGCGTGAGGTTCTGCGGTTTTATGACCCTGTGCAAAGGCGGTATCTGCGGACGATGGATGAGAGCGAGGATCGCGGGGATGCTGAGGCAGAGGGTCGGCGGCGGGAGGTGGCGCGGGCGGATACGGAGGCTGAGTTGCGGCGGCAGGCAGAAGCCCGCGCCGACGCCGAGGCGCACGCCCGCCGCCTAGCCGAAGCCCGCCTAGCCGAACTGGAGCGGCGGCACGAGAACGGCGGCGCATGAAAATCTCGCGTGGCGCTCATGTATAGTATAATGCGCCTGACGGCATAGCAACGGCTCGGCTCCGCGAGCCAAGGCGAGAGGTCGGATATGACTACCCAAGCAACCCTAATTAAACCGGCAAGACGGGATGCCGCCCCGTATCCCGACGCGCCGCCGCGTGATGACATGCAGAATCTGATTTACCTAGAAAAGCGCTCCATAGTAGAGGCGCTGAGCTATCGTTTCGGCAATCCCGATACTACGCTGATTGGGGAGGTTCGCCTAGGCCCCAGCCTAAGCGAGCCGGGAGACACCCGCGTTCCGGATCTGATGGTGGCATTCAACTGCGACGTGGCGCAAGCCGAGGAGGACAATGGCTACAGCCTGGAAAACCAGCCGCATCCCCCGCAGTTTGCGCTAGAGGTAGCCTCGAAAACTACGGGGATTGTGGACTACACCGAAAAGCGCGTCGACTATGCCCGCTACGGCGTAGGGGAATACTGGCGCTTTGATCCGACGGGCGGCGAATATCACGACCGCTCGCTCGCGGGGGATAAACTGGTCGATGGGCGCTATGAGCGCATAGCGATAGAGTGGCGCGACGCCGAGCATGGTCGCGGTTATAGCGCGGCGCTGGGGCTGTTTGTGTGCTGGGAGCGGGAGCAGCTGCGGTTTTATGACCCGGCCCAGGGTCGGTATCTGCGGACGCTGTCTGAGGAGGCGGCGGAGCGGCGAGCTGAGGCGGCCGGGCGGCGGCGGGCCGAGGCGCAGGCTGAGGCGGCTGAGACGCGCGCCGACGCCGAGGCCGCCCGCGCCGCCGCAGCCGAAGCCCGCCTCGCCGAACTCACCCGCCGCCACGAGAACGGCGGCGCATGAAACAAGCCCACGCCGACGCCCGCGCCGCCAAGCCCACGCCCACGCCCACGCCGCCGAGGCCCGCCTAGCCGAGCTGCAGCGCCGCCAAAACGCCGACGCATAAACAACCCCTAGCGCCATGACGACGGCCCCTGAACTCCCCCCTGCGCGGAACAACCCGTTGCGGTTGTCTGCGTGGGCTGTTGCGCGCCGAACAACCCCCCGCGGCTGCCTCCGCGGGCTGCCTCCCCCCGAACTACCCCCCCCGCCCCCAACACCCCCATTCTCCAACCCCCATTTCAATTGACATCGCGGGGGGGGGGTGATAAAATCAAGCCGCATAAACCCGAAACCCAACACGGCGCTCACACCCCCAACCACACACCCAATCACGCGGCGCGGCGGCGCAAGCAGGGCGCGCAACGCGGCAACCCCCCCCATCCCGCGCCATTTGCGCCAAAAATAACCCGCGCCCCGTAATACTCCCGTAATACTTTTAGTGTATTATAGTGACGGCATAAACTAATGCCGCCCCCGCGCAGCCAGCGCGGCGGGCGCGGATGGGCGGGCGATGGCGTAAAATAAAACCGCCCCCGCGCAGCCGGCGCGGCGGGCGCGGATGGGCGGGCGATGAACCCATTCGGCACATTCGGACTGAGACACGGCGACTTAACATCGGACTGAGACACGGCGACTAAACACAGGAGCAGGCGCATTGAAAAAGACACTCGCGGCTACGCTAATAGTCCTCGCGGCGGTTATCGCGGCGGGGAACTTTACGGCGCTTTTCAACCAACAATGGGGCTGGTTCAGCAAGGCGGAGGCGATTAGCATCAAGCAAACAGTGCCCTCGCTCCAGCTGACCACAGCGGGCGGCGGCGGCGCCATTGCCGCATCCAACCCGCTGCGCGTGTACGCGCTCGTGAACGCAAGGCCGGGGGGAGTGGCGCTGTCCGAACCCTTTCTGAGCAATAACGCGATGAGCAGCGCTCTTCTTCGCCTTGACACGCTGATTGATTTCGACAACAGCTTCGAGCGCATGCGGCTTATGTCGTACTCGTTCTCCGACCCCGACATCGCGTATATTTCTCAGCAGAACAACCGCTGGGATACCGCTCACGCGATTCGCGTCACCGCCAAGGACAAGCCGGGCAGCACCAACCTGACGCTGAATATGCGGGGCTTTATGTGCCGGAACAACCAGGACCACACCCTTATCCATCCCATCAGAACCCAAAACGCGGGAATGGATCCGAATACCAGCCCGCCCTCGGAATGCACCAATAACTTCTACACTATGGTTCTTACAAACGTCGAGCACACCATCCCCATACATGTGGCTTACGGCTCCACGGTTCCCGCCCAGCACACGATTACGGGGGTCAACAAGGACATCGCCGCCGCCTATGGGGATCAGCCCGAAGACATATCGTCGGGCAACCCAATCACGATGTTCGACGCCTCGATAAAGACTAACCATTCGGGCTTGATTCCGATGTTCGCCAGGGTGAGCAACGGCTCGCTGGCGGATGGGGACTCGCCTACCGAGAGCGACAGGCCCTATGTGGAGACGAACTTCTACCAGCGCGCCTTCGAGTACTCGCTGTCGGGAACGGGCGACAACGCGGCGTTTGCGGATATGCTGGAGGTTGAGACGCAGTATGCGTTTATCGGCAGCTCCGACTGGCAGCCGATGGCTAACATATCAGTGGGGGATGACGCGGCGCTGGAGGAGGGCACTTACACGATAACGCTGACGGCGCGGGACAACGCGCCGGGCGGGCGCGTCGCCACCATTCCGATAAGGATAGACGTGTCGGACTACAGGTTCGAATCCGCCGACAAGGGCGACGGCGCGAATGTCATCGAAGACGCGCCGCTGATAGCCAACACCATCGGCGACGATGTCGGCCTCGCTCAGCTTTGGAACGGCAGGCACTCCACCTCCGAGCGGCAATTGCATCAGATATTTGACAGGACGCACGCCACCGAAGAGCTGCGCCTGCAGCGCCTGCAAGTCGCCGACGAGTCCATCGCAAAGGTAAAGGTGCGCGCGAACCGCAACACGACCAACGAGCGGTTCAACATAGTCGCCTTGGCGCCGGGGACGACGACCGTATCGCTGGCGATCAAGGGCTATGTGTGCAGCGACGGCGCCACGCCGCCCGCCTACACCGCGCCCACAACCACGAACTCCGGATCGGCGGCGCCGCCAACCGGCTGCGCGAGCGGCTCCGATATGGTGATACGGGATGCCGCCCTGGTCGTGCAGGTCTGGGTGGCGCTGCGGGAGGATCCCACGCCCGACTTTGAGATAACGGGCGTCAATGTCGCCGCCGGCGGCGTATTTCAAGAAATGTCCACCACCGACGCCGTAGCCTCGTTTGAGGGGACGGTTCAGAGCAACCATACGGGCGAGCTCTCGCTCTACGCCTACACCGCCGACGGGCAGCTCGTGGATAGAGACAACGCGACCGTCCGGGGCCAGCCTGACAGGCCGATGGTGGACGCGGACTTCAACGGCCGTCGTTTCACCTACAAGCTCGCCGGCGCGGACGCCGGCGCCGGCGACGACTCGGCGGCGCAGACCGCCCGCAACATGGCGCTCGCGCGGATGCTGGTAGTGCAGACCCTCTTCGCCGACCCCGACGGCGCCCCCGCCCAGCACAACCCGATAGCCAAGATCTCGGCCCGCCCTGGCGCGACGCTGCCGCCCGGGACGTACGGGCTGCAGCTGACGGGTTCGGACGACCTGACGGGGGGCGGGACGGCGACGATGGCGATAAGCCTGACGATAACCGCCGCGAACATGCCGCCCGCCGTATCCGACGACCTTGACCGCGAAACGCGCGGGACGGGGGATGACGCGGTGGAGATGCCGGTGATAGAACTGCCCACCATATCCGAGGATCGCGCGGCTGAAGAGGATGCCGACGCGGACGATGTGAAAGTCATCCACGACTTCACCCGCTACTTCAGCGACCCTGACAACCAGGCGCTGTCGTACTCCCTGCGCGGCGCTCCCGCCGGCGTGTTCCGCCTGGTGACGGGGACGGCAAAGCTAATACAGGTGGGGGATATAGAGTACGACGACATAGACGCGGATGACGCGGATAATGTGCATACGCCCGGCGTTGACAACAGCGATCCCAAGGACGGGGACTTTGATGATGCGGGCGACGTCAAGCCTGTGCTGCAGTATGTCTTCAGCGTGGTGGCGTCGGATGGGTCGGCTGAGGGGGCGATAGAGGTCACGCTGCCGATAACCGAGGGCGCGGTCGTCAGCGTTGACACCGGCGTTGAGTTCGATGAGCCTGAGAACAACGCGGCGAACCTGCTGGTAGGCCGCGTGATAATCCAGCAGAACGACGAGCCCGCGACGCTAGGGTTCAAGATAGTCGAGAACGCCGAGAATCCGGATCTATATGTCCTGCTCAAAGATGCGGACGATGAACTTATCGCTGGGCCGTGGTCTGGCGTAGACCGCGATGAGATTGCCTCGACTGAGATAGTCGAGCAGGGAACCACGGGCGCTGTGACAGTCCCGACATTTGAGATAGTCGTGGACGCGGCCACCGCCGGAGAGGGCGAGAACCCCGGCGAACTGCGCGCGCCGATAGCGGGCGCGTTTGACTACGAAAAGAAGTCGTCGTACTCGCTGACCGTGATAGCGGGCGCGTTTGTCCAAGGCGCAGATAGGCCCAACAGGAACGTCGTAGTGACCATCACGGACGTGAACGAGGCGCCGGTATTCGGGGCAAGTTTCGACGCCGAGAACGACGACGCGTTCACAGCGCCGCCATCGGCCCCTGAGTACATAGCGCGCCTAGACGAGGGCGCCGACCTAGGCGACGTGGTAGCCGTCCACGCCGGCGCCGACCACGACGAGCGCGGCGACCCCGTCAGCGCCGCCGACCAGGACGCCGGCCAGACGGCTACGCTGACATACAGCCTGGTTGAAGACGCCGACGATGACGCCGACACCGCCAAGACCGCGTTCACCGGCCCATTCGCCATAAACAAGAACGCGGCGGGCATGCCCGTGATAACGGTTACGGGCGCGCTTGACGCTGAAGAGAAAGCCTCGTATGACTTGTTCATACGGGTGACCGACAGCGGCGGCGAGTCCGCAGACGCGCCGCTAACGATAACCGTGCGCGGCGTGAACGAAAACCCGTACTTCGTAGCGCCCGGCGCGAACTGCTCGCCCTCCGCCAAGCTGAGCGAGCTCTCGGTTGCCACGCAAGACGAGAATGTCGGCGCTGGCACAGTGGTTGCGCGCTACAAGGCATGCGACCCCGACGGCGATGACGTCATCTTCGAGTTGCGCCCCGCGCTAGACTCCGCGCAGTTCACGATAACAAGTACCCCCGGCGAGGACGGCAGCGGCGAGGCTACGGCAACGCTGTCGGTAAGCAGCGCCGCAAACCTGGACTACGAAACTAAAGCATCCTACACCGTAGAGGTAGAGGTAACCGACAACGACGGCGGCCAGGGCCAGCTGCTCCAGCAGCTCGATCTGAACAACCTCAACGACAACGCGCCCGTATGGCAGACCGCCCCCGACGGCGATCCCAACTCGCTCTCGGTGAACGAAAACACCCTGCGCGGCACAACGCTCGCCACATACATAGCGACTGACGCCGACGGCGATCCGATAACTTACACGCTGAGCGGCGGCGACGCCTCTCAGTATCAGATAGACGCCAACAGCGGCGTATTGGCTACGCTTGCGTCCCTGGATGCCGACCGCGGCAACCTGTCCGACGCCTTTACGGTTACCGCCGACGACAGCGGCAGTACACTCAGGGGCAACTCCGGCTCCGCGAGCGTTGACGTCAGCGTATCCATCAACAATGTTGACGACAGCATAAGCTCAATTCGCGTTCACCAGGCGAACCCGGTATTGGGGACGCATGGCGACCCGAACACGGCTTTGGCTGACCGCAAGACCACGCTGAGGGCAACCGTGCCTGAGGCGCCGACCGACTTGCCCGCCACGGCTGGCACGGCGGTCACCAACTTCATCAGCACGGGCAACGCGCGCTGGGGCAGCGTACTGCGGATAGCGGTGCTGTCGCAATCCCCCGACGCGCAGTGCGGCAACGGCAACCAGTGCGTCTTCATCGACCTTGAGGGCGACGACTCCGACGACAAGCTCAAGCTGATGGCGTATCGCACGGCGAGCCGGGACAACCAGTTCATAGCCTCCGTGATGCCCGTGCAGGACAGCGCGGCGGCGACTCCGGGCGACGGCGGCGTCTATAAGCACACCGACGGCGGCGTTCCTCAGATCCATGTAGAGGAAGAGGACAGCCTGCGGATCAAGTTCGGCAACCTTAGGGACAGCGTTGTGATAGACAACGAGGCGCCTGAGTTCACGAACTTCCTGCCTGAGCACGAAGAGTCGCTGGACGACGACGAGGTGGACTACACCTTCACCATATCCGACGCCATATCCGGCATACCCGATCCCGAGGATCTGCCGGACACGGACGGCGACGACAACTACATGTCGGTAGTCGGGCTTGTGAGCGCCAACCAGTGCGCCAACATCCCGGCTAGCTACACGCCCTCGCGCGGCGAGACGGATCTTAGGCGCGGCAAGAGCATGGTAGCCAACACGAACCTGTTCGAGGGCGAGACGCTCTGGTGCGCCGGGACTCCTGAAGTCAGGACTGTCCAGGACGACAAAGACTTCGACGAGATAGACAACGGGTTCGACGTAGAGACCACGGTGGTCTTGCCTGAGAACCGCATCTCGTACGTGACCTTTATCGCCTGCGACGCGGCGGGCAACTGCGTAGCCTACGACCCGGACGAGAACGACCGCGCCGAGGCCTTCGCCGAGATCACGGTCGACACCGTTGACCCGACGATAATGTTCGCGCGCACCGGCGTAACCTGGGACGCCTCGGACAACACCTACGACGACGACCGCAACTACATCCAGGTCATCTTCGACGACATCAGCGACCTGAACCCTGACACGATCGAGCAGGACGACTTCGTGGTTGACGGCCACACGGTCGTGCGCGTGTACTGGTACGACGACCCCGACTCCGGGGAGGCTGGCTGGGACAACGCGGCGGGCACCGACACAAGGTTTGACCGCGGCAATCGCGCCTACCGGCAGATAGCCAAGTCGGTATTCCTGGAGCTGGAAGAGGATCTGCTGCCGGACGCCACGCCCGACGTCAGCGTAGTGCCTAACGGCCTCGAGGACGCTGCCGGCAACGAGCAGGACGACGACGAGCAAGAGGCTGACGACTGGATCGCGCCTGCGTTCACCGTTCAGTCCATAACGTCGCCGCGCGAAACCACGCGCGACAATGTGCTGGTGGGCGAGGACGAAAAGGTAACCATCATGGTGACCTCCGACGAGCGCATAAGCACGACCAAGCCTTTGGTGGACGTCAACTATGTGAACGCGCCCGCGGGCTGCGTTGACAGGAACGGCGTCATCACGCGGAACAGGGACAGCTCGGCTAGGGCGGACTGCGCGGTATCTGCGCGCGGCGCCAGCCTGAACAGCGTCATAACCAAAGACGGCACGAGCGAGTGGACGATAGTCGTGGACAAGCCCTCGGCGACCGGCTACTACAATGTGTACATCTACGGGGACGACCGCTCCGGCCAGAACAACCGCGGTTCTGAGGGCGTAGCCCCGGACAAGATAGCGGCGGACTTCTTCGAGAAGGACGGCGATGTCAACGCGGACGACGCTGTGTACTTCGAGGGCGACGTTCAGCTGCCCAAGCCTAGGGTAGTCGTGAGCGGCGAGCATGCCGGCGACACCGAGCCTGAGGTGGAGCAGAAGCGCCCGCTGTTCATAGAGATAGACTTCACGTCTACTTTCAGCGCCGACTGCGACCCTGGCGACAACCTGAGCGACGAGCTCAACTGCTCGGCTGAGTCGGCGGAGTACGCGGAGGACGGCTTTGACGCGGTGACCATCACCAAGTTCGAGTTGGACGGGGTGGACATGACCGACAGCGTCAAGACCACCGACGACGAGACCTTCTTGGTGGCGCTGGACGATGTGAGCGTGGGCGACCACGAGATAACGATCCAAGCGATGGACGTCGCGGGGAACGAGCTGAAGGACGAGCTTGACGTAGAGTTCTCGGTGGATGAGCGGGATCCGTTCACTCGCCGCTTGAACCCGGGCTGGAACCTGGTAAGCCTGCCCGGCGAGCCCAGCGACGGCGACATCAGCGCGATATTCACCGCTGACATCGAAGTGCGGACGGTGTACACCTACAACCCGGTCATCCCCGGCGGCTGGCAGGTTGCGGTGCGCGAGACGCTCAGCGATGCCTGGCAGGGCGACCTGACGCAAATAACGGCTCGCAACGGCTACTGGGTGCTAAGCGACGCCATCCAGGACCTCGATGTGAACATTCCGAGGCTGGCTGGCGGCGCGATAGGCGCGTCCACGCCGATACAGCCGCCTGTGATCCCGATGTACGCCGGCTGGAACCTAATCCCGGTTGTGGATGTGACGGGCGACGCGTTGGACACTGACAAGTCCATCGACGCCACGACCTACCTGAACAGCCTGGACGACGGGCTTGACCTAGCGCGGGTTCTCGGGTTCAACACCATCACCAACGAGTGGTTCACGGTGCTGGATCCGGACACGAGCGGGGCGAGCAACAGCTTGCGGATAGGCTCCGGCTACTGGGTGTTCGTGCGCGAGAGCGCGAGCCTGGTGCCGGGCGGGACGCCTAGGTAAGCGCGAATAGGGCGGCCGCTCAGCCGGGCGGCCGCCCATAGCGCGAGCCGGATAAGCGATAAGATGCGCCGCCTTCCCGTTATGGGGAGGCGGCGCATCTTTGTGTTTGGTAGGACTACCTGCTCACATCTACCCGCAGCCGCCATCCCGCCGCTCCCGCGCCAGCTCCGCAAGCCGCGCCTCTGCCTCAGCGTCAGCACGCGCCTCAGCTCGCCGCCGCGTCTCTGCCTCAGCGTCAGCCCGCGTCTCAGCCTGCCGCCGCGCCTCTGCCTCCATATCCGCTCGCGCCGCCTCAGCGCGCCGCTCTGCCGCCTCCTCAGACAGCGTCCGCAGATACCGCCCCGCCCGCGGGGCTGAGAACCGCAACTCATCCCGCTCCCAGCACACATACAGCCCCAGCGCCTCGCTATACCCCCGCCCATGCTCGGCGCCAAGCCAGTTGATGGCGATGGGCTCATAGCGGCCGCCGACTAGCCTTTCTCCGACGAGAGAGTCGTCTTGGCAGGCGCCGGTGGCGGGGTCGAGGCGCCAGTATTCGGCAACGCCGTAGCGCTCATAGTCGGCGCGCTTTTCGGCGAAGTCCAATATGCCGCCGGCGGGCGGGGCTATCTCTAACACGAATTGCGGCGCATGCGGCTGGTTGGCGACGCAGTAGCCGTTGTCTTCCCAAACCCGCGCTACGTCACAGTTGAACGCCACCATCAAGTCTGGGATCCGGGCGTCCTCCGGCTCGCTCAGGCTGGAGCCCAGATGCGCCCTAGTCCCCACAAACGTGGTGTCAGGGTCGCCAAAACGCTTTATCAGCGCCGCTATTATGGAATGATTGTCTAGGTAAAGCAGTTTCTGCATGTCATCGCGCGGCGGCGCGTCGGGGTAGTGAGGGTCCCGTAACGCCAATTTAGCAAATTTAACTAGGGTTGCGTCAATAGTCATTGCGGACCCTGCCTTTCGCTTTGGCTCGCAAGAGCCGTTGTTGTGCCTTCAGCCGCATTATACCTGCCAGACTAGCGCCGCGCATATCCCCGCATTGCCCTCATACGCGCAATGAGCCGCGCAATGAGCGCCCTCTGCGTTATATCAATGGCGCGGCGGCGCGGCGCTAGTATGCAACCAATTGCCCGATTTAGGCGCTATAAGAACTAGCGCGAATTTGGGGCAAGCATTATAATTAGCCCGGCCAGCAAGGCGCAATCAGGGGGATGGGCAAGCGGCGTACAAATATAATATAATGCGCTTGACAACACAGCGACGGCTCCGCTACGCGAGCCAAGGCGAGAGGTCGGATATGACTACCCAAGCAACCCTAATTAAACCGGCGCCACGGGCTGCCCCGTACCCCGACGCGCCGCCGCGTGATGATATGCAAAACCTGAGATACCTACATCTGCGCTCCATAGTGGAGGCGCTGAGCGATCGTTTCGGCAATCCCGATGCTACGCTGATTGGGAATGAGGTTCGCCTGGGCCCCAGCCTGAGCGCGCCGGAGGATACCCGCGTTCCTGATCTGATGGTGGCGTTCAACTGCGACGTGGGGCGGTGTTGGGAAGACAACGGCTACAGCCTGGCAAGCCAGCCGCATCCGCCGGAGTTCGTTCTCGAGGTAGCCTCGAAAACCACGGGGATTGTGGACTATACCGAAAAGCGCGCCGACTATGAGCGTTATGGCGTGTGGGAGTACTGGCGGTTTGACCCGACGGGCGGGGATTATCACGATGACGCGCTTGCTGGGGATAGGCTGGTGGAGGGGCGGTATGCGCGGATAGCGATCGAGTGGACTGACGATGAGCATGCGCGGGGGTATAGCGAGGCTCTGGGGCTGTTTGTGTGCTGGGAGCGGGAGCAGTTGCGGTTTTATGACCCGGCGCAGGGGCGGTATCTGCGGACGTTTTCTGAGAGCGAGGCGCGCGGGGATGCTGAGGCTGAGGCGCGCGCGGCGGCTGAGGCGCGTGCCGCTGACGCCGAGGCGCGCGCCGCCGAACTGCAAGCCCGCCTCGCCGAACTGACGCGGCGGCGCGAGAACGGCAGCGCATGAACAACCCCGCGCAACGCGCAATGCGCGCCAAAAAGTGAGAGGTCAGAAATGACTACCCAAGCAACCCTAATTAAACCGGCAAGACGGGATGCCGATCCGTATCCCGACGCGCCTACGCGTGATGATATGCAGAATTCGATTTACCTGTACGAGATCGGAACCACGGCGACGCTGAGAAGGCATTTCGGCAACCCGGACAGCACGCTGGTGAGGAATGAGGCGCGGCTAGGGCCCAGCCTGAGCTTGCCGAAGGATACGCGCGTGCCGGATCTGATGGTGGCGTTTGACTGCCATGTGGCGCGGGTTCAGGAAGACAACGGGTATTCCCTGGAGAGGCAGCCGCATCCGCCGGAGTTCGTGCTGGAGGTGGCGTCTCGCACAACCGGATTTGTGGACTATACCGCAAAGCGCGTCGACTACGCCCGCTACGGCGTTGGCGAGTACTGGCGGTTTGATCCGACGAGGGGCGAGTATCACGACGACTCGCTCGCGGGGGATAGGCTGGTCGGCGGCGTGTATGTGCCGATAGCGATTGCGTGGACTGACGCCGAGCATGGACGGGGGTATAGCGATGCGCTGGGGCTGTATGTGTGCTGGGAGCGGGAGCAGTTGCGGTTTTATGACCCGGTGGCGAGGCGGTATCTGCGGACGATGGATGAGAGCGAGGATCGCGGGGATGCTGAGGCTGAGGGGAGACGGCAGGAGGCTGAGGCGCGCGCGGCGGCTGAGGCGCGCGCCGCTGACGCTGAGGCCCACGCCGCCGAACTGCAAGCCCGCCTCGCCGAACTGACGCGGCGGCATGAGAACGGCGGCGCATGAAACAATCACGCCCCCGCATGAAACGCCCCCCGGCGGCGCTAACGAAATAAACGCGCCAGCGCCAGCCCCCCCACATCGCTTGACAACACGCGGGGGGGGGGCATACAATCCTACCCGCAAGCGCAAAGCATACGACGCGGCGCTGAAAATGCGACAAAACCCCCCCAAAACCCAAATTCCCCACAAAAACCCCCCAAAATCCCCATAAAATACCCCCGCCCCGTAATACTTGCGTAATACTTCTGTGATAGTATAATTACTGCGCGAAAACCGCACCGGGCGCCGTGCGCGATTCGCGCTATTCGCAGAACATCCGGCGCTGACATAAGAGCGACCAGGCGCAAGCAAAAGCGCGAACAGGGAATAGCCCAAGAACCGCCACAAATCACGAAAGCGCGAACCAAGAATAGCCCAAGAACCGCCACAAACCACAAGAAAGCGAACCGCGAATAGCCCAAGAACCGCCACAAATCGCAAGGGAGCCAGCCAACCCAATCCCAAACCCGCGCGCGGCGGGCGGCGGGCAAACCCGCCCGGCGCGGCGCAAGCGAAACCCGACAAGCACGGCGACGCAGCCGATGCAGGCGATACAACCGATACGCAGACCACGCAGAGGGAGCGGCAATTGAAAAAGATATTGGGCGCAACGCTTATCGTTCTGGCGGCGATTATCGCCGCGGGAACTTTCGGATCCGAATACATCAGCGATACCGCCGAGGCGGTGGAGCCAAGGGCAACGCCGGAGCTTTTCAAAGCGAATGACCTGGACAACTCCGGCACAAACTCGGACGTTACGGCAGACGCTCCGCTAATCGTGTACTCCATACCTGAGTATGGGGCCATTGACAGCCTCGCCGCCGGCGTCGCCCCCCGCACTTGGGACGGCAGGCACAGGGTCGCGCTGTTCAACCTCCGCACCGCCCTTAACCGCTCGCTCTGCCTCGTGGGAATGACCATCTCTACGAACAACTGCGAAGAGACCCGCATATCCAATCTGCGGATCGCCGATGAGACCATCCTGACGAAGCTCATTCACAGAGACCTGAACACAAACGATGAGACCGCCTCGTTCGGCTCCGCCGGCAGGGTGGGCAGCACCACCGTGGATTACACGGTTACCGGCTATGTGTGCAGCACGGGCGGCGCCGATCCCGTGTTCTCCCCGCCCACAACCACCAACTCCGGCCTCGACAGCAACGGCGATCCCTTGCCCGCGCCCACAGGCTGCGCGGACGGCTCCAATATGGTCATAACCACCGTCAACGTGTCCATTCCCGTGCATGTGGACTGGAAAGAAGAGAGCAGGGGCAGTTTCGTTATCGGCGGCGCCAATGTGGATACAGACGACACAGATCGTTTTGAGCCGCTCAGGACTCCCACGCCAACCGGCGGCGATGTCGCCATGTTCGCGGCGGTGATTCAGACCAACCATCAGGGCGAGCTGCCGCTGTACGCCTACAACGCGGCGGGCGACAAGACGGACAGCGAAACGACCAACCCAAACCAAAATCACCCGGTCGAGTATGACAGGCCTATCGTCAACGACCAAGACGAGGATTTTCTCGGTCGCAGCTTCACCTACAAGCTGGCGGGCGCGAATGAGGGCGCGAGCGAATCCCAAATGGCGCAGACGGCGCGCAACATGGAACTCGCCCGCGCGCTCACGGTCAAGACCGAATTCGTAGACGTCACAGATGGCCTCCCCGCCGCCTACAATCCGATGGCGGTCATATCTGTGCGCGAGGGCATGGCGCTGCCCGCCGGCGAGTTCACGCTAACGCTGACCGGCTCCGACGACGCGCCGGGGGGGAACAGCGCGACGGTGCCGGTGGAGGTGACGATAACCGCCGCCAACATGCCGCCCATGGTTTCCGACGACGTTGACAGGGAGACGCGCGGGACGGGGGATGACGCGGTGGAGGTGGCGGTTATTGAACTTGCCTCCATACCCCAGGATCGCAAAAATGACGCCGCCGCCGATGAGGATGCGTTCATCTACGACTTCACCGATCTCTTCAGCGATCCTGACAACCAGGCTCTGACCTACTCGCTGCGCGACAACCCCGACGCAATTCTTACTCTCAAGGATGCTGACGGCGCGGACGCCCAGCTGGTTAAGACGGGTACGATAAACTACGCCACGCTGCTCGCCGCCCATAGCGACGACAACCCGACCATCCACGTAGCCGGCGTTAAAGTCAATGACGACGACGACTACGACGATGAGGGCGAGACCTGGCCCGTGCTGAAGTACGTCTTCAGCGTGGTTGCGTCCGACGGTTCGGCCGAAGGCGTGATAGAGGTCACCTTGCCGATAACCCGGGGCGTGGTTGTCAGCGTTGACGAGGGCGTTGAGTTCGATGAGCCTGAGAACAACGCGGCGAACCTTGTGGTTGGCAGGGTGATAATCAATGAGGGCAACCCGCCCGCTCCCGCTGAGATGGGGTTCAAGATAGTCGATAACGCCGAGAATCCGCCGGTCTATGCCCTGCTCAAGGACGAGGACGGGGATGCCATTACCGGGGATTGGGAAAGCATAAACCGCCATGACATTGCGACATCTGAGATGGTCGCGATGGGAACCGATGACGCGGTGGAAGTGCCTACCTTTGTGATAGTCGCGGATAAGGACTCCGCGGGCGAGGGCGAAACCCCCGGCGATTTGCTCGTTCTGATAGCGGGCGCGTTTGACCATGAGAAGAAAGATTCCTACTCGCTGACCGTGATAGCGGGCGGCTTTGTCCAAGGCCAGGATAGGCCCAACAGGAACGTCGTAGTCACCATCACGGACGTGAACGAGGCGCCGGTATTCGGCGCGAGCGTCAATGACGACCGCGAATACGTGCCTGGGCCTGATGATGCGCCGTCTTACGTAGCGGCGCTGAACGAGGGCGCTGATCTAGGCGATGTGGTAAGCGTTCATGACGGGATGCTCGATGCCGACGGCGACGTCGTTGGCGAGCGCGGCGATCCGGTGAGCGCCGCCGACCAGGACTCCGGGCAGACCGCCACGCTCGCGTACAGCCTGGTGGAAGACGCCGACGATGACGCCGACACGGCAAAGACGGCGTTCACCGGCCCATTCGCCATAAACAAGAACGCGGCGGGGATGCCTGTGGTAACCGTTACGGGCGCGCTTGACGCCGAGGAGAAAGCCTCGTATGACTTGTTCATACGGGTGACCGACAGCGGCGGCGAGTCCGCCGACGCGCCCTTGACAATAATCGTCAAAGGCGTGAACGAAAACCCGTACTTCGTAGCGCCCGGCGCCGCCTGCTCGCCCTCCGCCAAGCTGAGCGAGCTCTCGGTAGCCACGCAGGACGAGAACGTGGGCGCCGGCACCGTGGTTGCGCGCTACAAGGCGTGCGATCCTGATGGCGATGATGTGATCTTTGAATTGCGCCCCGCGCTTGATTCGGCGCAGTTCACGATAACCTCCACCCCGGGCGCTGATGGCAGCGGCGAGGCAACCGCCGTATTGGCGGTAAGCAATGCCGCGAACTTGGACTACGAAACCAAAGCATCCTACACCGTTGAGGTAGAGGTAACCGACAACGACGGCGGGCAGGGCCAGTTGCTGCAGCAACTAGATCTGAACAACCTCAACGACAACGCGCCCGTATGGCAGACCGCCCCCGACGGCGATCCCAACTCGCTCTCGGTGAACGAAAACACATTGCGCGGCACAACGCTCGCGACTTACATCGCCACCGACGCGGACGGCGATCCTATCACTTATACGCTGAGCGGCGGCGACGCCTCCCAGTATCAGATAGACGCCAACAGCGGCGTGTTGGCGACGCTCGCGTCGCTTGACGCCGACAGGGGCAACCTGTCCGACTCGTTCACGGTCACCGCCGACGACAGCGGCTCTACCCTCCGGGGCAGCAGCGGCAACGCCACGGTGGACGTCAGCGTATCCATCAACAATGTTGACGACAGCATAAGCTCCATAAGGGTGCATCAGGCGAACCCGGTATTGGGGACGCACGGCGACCCGAACACGGCTTTGGCTGACCGCAAGACCACGCTGAGGGCGACCGTGCCTGAGGCGCCGACCGATCTGCCGGCTACGGCCGGCACCGCGGTCACCAACTTCATCAGCACGGGCAACGCGCGCTGGGGCAGCGTGCTGCGGATAGCGGTGCTGTCGCAGTCGCCGGACGCGCAGTGCGGCAACGGCAACCAGTGCGTCTTCATCGACCTTGAGGGCGACGACTCCGACGACAAGCTCAAGCTGATGGCGTACCGCACGGCCAGCCGGGACAACCAGTTCGTAGCGGCGGTGATGCCCGTGCAGGACAGCGCGGCGGCGACGCCGGGCGACGGCGGCGTGTTCAAGCACACGGACGGCGGCGTTCCTCAGATTCATGTTGAGGAAGAGGACAGCCTCCGCATCAAGTTCGGCAACCTGCGCGACAGCGTAGTCATAGACAACGAGGCGCCTGAGTTCACGAACTTCCTGCCTGAGCACGAAGAGTCGCTTGACGACGACGAGGTGGACTACACCTTCACGATAAGCGACGCCATCTCCGGCATCCCCGATCCCGAGGATCTGCCTGACACTGACGGCGACGACAACTACATGTCGGTAGTCGGGCTGGTGAGCGCCAACCAGTGCGCCAACATTCCCGCCAGCTACACGCCCTCGCGCGGCGAGACCGACCTTAGGCGCGGCAAGAGCATGGTTGCTAACACCAACCTGTTCGAGGGCGAGACGCTCTGGTGCTCCGGGACGCCTGAAGTCAGGACTGTCCAGGACGACAAAGACTTCGACGAGATAGACAACGGGTTCGACGTAGAGACCACGGTGGTCTTGCCCGAGAACCGCATCTCGTACGTGACCTTCATCGCCTGCGACGCGGCGGGCAACTGCGTAGCCTACGACCCGGACGAGAACGACCGCGCCGAGGCCTTCGCCGAGATCACGGTGGACACCGTCGACCCGACGATAATGTTCGCGCGCACCGGGGTAACCTGGGACGCCTCGGACAACACCTACGACGACGACCGCAACTACATCCAGGTCATCTTCGACGACATCAGCGACCTGAACCCCGACACGATAGAGCAAGACGACTTCGTGGTTGACGGCCACACGGTCGTGCGCGTGTACTGGTACGACGACCCCGACTCCGGGGAGGCGGGCTGGGACAACGCGGCGGGCACCGACACGCGGTTTGACCGCGGCAACAGCGCCTATCGTCAGATAGCCAAGTCGGTGTTCCTGGAGCTGGAAGAGGATCTGCTGCCTGACGCCACGCCCGACGTCAGCGTAGTGCCTAACGGCCTCGAGGACGCGGCTGGCAACGAGCAGGACGACGACGTGAAAGAGGCTGACGACTGGATCGCGCCTGCGTTCACCGTGCAGTCCATAACAAGCCCGCGCGAGACCACTCGCGACAACGTGCTGGTGGGCGAGGACGAAAAGGTAACCATCATGGTTACTTCGGACGAGCGCATAAGCACGACCAAGCCGCTGGTGGACGTCAACTATGTGAACGCGCCCGCCGGCTGCGTTGACAGGAACGGCGTCATCACGCGGAACCGGGACACCACGGCGCGCGCCGACTGCGCGGTAAGCGCCAGGGGCGCGAGCCTAAACAGCGTCATAACCAAAGACGGCACGAGCGAGTGGACGATAGTCGTGGACAAGCCGTCCGCGACCGGCTACTACAATGTGTACATCTACGGCGACGACCGCTCCGGCCAGAACAACCGCGGCTCTGAGGGCGTAGCGCCCGACAAGATAGCGGCGGACTTCTTTGAGAAGGACGGCGATGTCAACGCCGACGACGCGGTGTACTTCGAGGGCGACGTTCAGCTGCCCAAGCCGAGGGTGGTCGTTAGCGGCGAGCACGCCGGCGACACCGAGCCTGAGGTGGAGCAGAAGAGGCCGCTGTTCATAGAGATAGACTTCACGTCCACCTTCAGCGCGGACTGCGATCCCGGCGACAACCTGAGCGACGAGCTCAACTGCTCGGCTGAGTCGGCTGAGTACGCCGAGGACGGCTTTGACGCGGTGACCATCACCAAGTTCGAGCTGGACGGCGTGGACATGACGGACAGCGTCAAGACCACCGACGACGAGACCTTCCTGGTGGCGCTGGACGATGTGAGCGTGGGCGACCACGAGATCACGATCCAAGCGATGGACGTCGCGGGCAATGAGCTGAAAGACGAGCTTGATGTAGAGTTCTCGGTGGATGAGCGGGATCCGTTCACCCGCCGCCTGAACCCCGGCTGGAACTTGGTAAGCCTGCCCGGCGAGCCTTCCGACGGCGACATCAGCGCGATCTTCACCGCCGACATCGAAGTGCGGACGGTGTACACCTACAACCCGGTCATCCCCGGCGGGTGGCAAGTGGCTGTGCGCGAGACGCTCTCGGACGCCTGGCAGGGCGACCTGACGGACATAACTGCTAGGAACGGCTACTGGGTGCTGAGCGACGCCATCCAAGACCTCGATGTGAACATTCCGAGGCTTGCCGGCGGCGCGATAGGCGCGTCCACGCCGATACAGCCGCCCGTGATCCCGATGTACGCGGGCTGGAACCTAATCCCGGTTGTGGATGTGACGGGCGACGCTCTGGACACGGACAAGTCCATCGACGCCACGACCTACCTGAACAGCCTGGACGACGGTCTGGACCTTGCGCGCGTGCTTGGTTTCAACACCATCACCAACGAGTGGTTCACGGTGCTGGATCCTGACACGAGCGGGGCTAGCAACAGCCTGCGGATAGGCTCCGGCTACTGGGTATTCGTGCGGGAGAGCGCGAGCCTAGTGCCGGGCGGCACGCCTAGGTAAGCGTAACAACGCGCTCCCCTGTGCCTAGCGCATAGGGGAGCGCGGGCGGCGCGCAAGCCTGTGGCCGCCTAGCGCCTAGCGCGAACTGATTAAGCATTAAGATGCGCCGCCTTCCCGTTATGGGGAGGCGGCGTAGTTTTGCGTATCTGTGTGTGAGCGATTTTCGGATAGCGGCGCGGATTGGCGCTCAATCCCCTTGTTAGGCGGCGCGGGCAATTGTAGAATGTGCATAGGATTTGGACATAGTTTGAAAAAGTTCCGCATATGCTTACGAAAAGACAAGAGCTGATACTGGGCATCATAGTCGCGGATTACACGCGGACGGCGTCGCCGATTGCGTCGGAGGCGCTGGCGCGAAATGACGCGCTGGCGGTGAGCGCGGCGACTATCCGCAACGATGTGGCGGCGCTGGAGGCCGAAGGGTATATCGCGCATCCGCACTCGTCGGCGGGCAGCGTGCCGCTGGATAAGGCGTATCGGTTTTATGTGGAATCGCTGGAGCCGGTTGCCACCGCGCTGTCTTCGCCGGCGCGGGCGCGGGCAAGGCGGCGGTTGCGGGATGCGCTGCGAAATGTGGACGAGTGGGCGAATGTGTCGGCGGCCGTGCTGTCGGGGCTGGTCGGGAATATGGCTATCGCCACGCTACCCAAGGCGCGCGAGTCGCGGGTGCGGCATATCGATCTTGTGCATCTGCAGGATGTGCTGGTGATGCTCATCGTGGTGCTGGAGCAGGCGCGGCTGCGGCGGCAGCTCATCCGCCTGCCATACGCGATTGACACCGCCGAATTGGAAGAGACCACCGCGCGGCTGAGGGCGCGCATAACCGGGCTTAATCACCAGGAAATCGCCTCGCAGGTCATCCGCCGGACGCCTTTTGAGGAAGAGCTGGTGGAGGCTACGGCGGTTGTGCTGCGGGATGAAGACAAGGCGATGTACCGCGACCACTATGTTGACGGCATACGCAACCTGCTGTCGCAGCCGGAGTTCGCCGAAAATGACCGGGCGCGCGCGATAATAGAGGGCTTGGAGGACGGCTCGCTGGCGCAGGCGATACTCGCCGAAACGCCCGACGGCGGCGTTGTGCGCGTAATCATCGGGGAAGAAAACCCGGAGGATGTGATGTCGCCGCTGAGCGTGGTGGTGTGCCAGTACGGGACGCCGCATCACGCGGTAGGCGCGGTGGGCGTGGTCGGGCCAACGCGAATGGAGTATCCCAAAACGATGGCGGGCGTGAAGTTCGTGTCCTCGGCTATGAATGAACTGCTTGAAAGCGTGCATATGGCGTAGCGGGAACGGGCGGCTGTTCGGCGGCAATATGGCTGTCGTCGGAGTTGCAATCGCGCCCGCGCTGGGCGGCAAGATACGCTAATTTGAGGGAGATCGGTTTATGTTTGAGGCGCTGTCAGAGAAGCTCAACGGGGTTTTTGGCAGGCTTGGGAACAAGGGCAGGCTGACTGAGCGGGATGTTGACGATGCGCTGCGCGAAGTGCGTATGGCGCTGCTGGAGGCGGATGTCAACTTTCGGGTGGCGCGCGAATTCGTGGCGCGCATCCGCAAAGACGCATTGCAGTCGGATGTGCTGAAGAGCCTTTCGCCGGGGCAGCAGGTGGTCAAGATTACCAACGACGCGCTGGTGGACATACTGGGCGGCGGCGCGCATCGGCTTGAGCCTGGGCCTAAGCAGCCCTCGGTTATCCTGATGGTCGGGCTGAACGGCGCGGGCAAGACCACCGCCTCGGCGAAGCTGGCGCGGCATCTGAAGCAGGCGGGCAGAACGCCGCTGATGGTCGCCGCGGACTTGCAGCGCCCCGCCGCGATAGAGCAGCTGCAGACGCTGGGCGAGCAGGTGGGCGTTGAGGTGTATCAGGACGGCACGGCGCGCGCCACCGCGAGGGTCGCCAAGGACGGCGTCAAGCGCGCGGCGGAGGTGAACGCGGCGTGGGCTATCGTGGATACCGCCGGGCGGTTTCAGATAGACGATGAGCTTATGCGCGAACTGGAGGCGGTTCGGGATGCGGTGTCGCCGGACGAAACGCTGTTGGTGGTGGACGCGATGACCGGGCAGGAGGCGGTGGAGGCGGCCAAGCAATTCCACGACCGCATAGGGTTGACCGGGCTGATAATGACCAAGATGGACGGGGATGCGCGCGGCGGCGCGGCGCTGTCCATCACATCGGTTACGGGCGTGCCTATCAAGTTCATCGGCACGGGGGAGCGCTCGGACGCGCTGGAGCAGTTCTACCCGGACAGGCTGGCGTCGCGCATTCTGGGAATGGGCGATATGCTGACGCTGATAGACAAGGCGCAGGAAAACTTCGACAAGGCGCAGGCGGCCGAGATGGAAAAGAAGATCCGCCAGCAGACCTTTGACCTTGAAGACTTTCTGGGGCAGCTGCAGCAGCTCAAGCAGATGGGGCCGCTCAGTCAGGTGCTGGAAATGGTGCCGGGCTTTTCGGCGATGCGCGGCAAGGCGTCTATGGATGATCTGGATGGAGGCCATTTCGACAAGACTGAGGCGATAATCTACTCCATGACGCCTGAGGAGCGGCGCAACCCGCAGATGATCGGGGGCAGCCGCAGGCGGCGGATAGCGCGGGGCAGCGGAACTACGCCGCAGGATGTGAACCAGCTGCTGAACCAGTTCGCGCAGATGCAAAAGATGATGCGGCAGATGGTAGGGGCGCCCGCGGGCAAGGGCAGCAAGCGCGGCAAGCGCAACAGCAAGAAGATGCGACGGCTGATGCGCCAGCAGGCGGACATCTTCAATCTGACGAACCAGTGACGCGGCGGACGGGCTATGCGGCGATTGGCGTTCATGTGGCGCGGGCTTGGATGTCCCCTCGCGCGTGTGCGCTCGCTGAGTGGGAGCGGACTTGCTAGGGGAGGTTAGCGCCGCGGATCTGGCGGTCGCCGTTGCGGTGGCGTTCTTCGCCTGCGCGGTGTTCAGCGCGATGGGGTTCGGCATCGGCATAGTGGGGTTGCCGCTGCTGCTGCTGGCGTTTGACGCGCCGACCGCGATTATTCTGCTGAACGCGCTTGCCACGCCGGTTGTGGTCGTGATGGTTCTGCGTAACCGCGAGCATCTGCCGGGGCGCGAGATAGCGCCGATAGCGCTGGCGGGCATAGTCGGCTCGCTGATAGGCGCGCGGGCGCTGCGGGCGCTGGACATCGCGGCGTACAGCGACGCCTTTGGGATTGCGATACTGGCGCTAATCATCCTGCTGACGGTCGGCGGGATGTTCAAGATGCCGTTCCCCAAGCCCAACCCGCGCATAGCGGGGCCGGTCGCGGGCTTTCTGGTGGGGCTGTTCATCACGGCGATAGGCATAGGCGGGCCGCTGCTGGTTCTGTATATGCTGTCGCAGGGCTGGAGCCGTCAGTCCATACGCGGGTCAATGGCGCTGTTCTTCGTATTCATGACGACCTCGCTAGTGGCGGGTTACGCGATGAACGATCTGCTGACGCCGCCGCGCCTAACGCTGATAGCGGCGGCGTTTGTCCCCGCGGTGATAGCCGCCGTGCTAGGGGACAAGATAGCCGAAAGGCTGACGGACGCGATATGGCGGCGGGCGGTGGTGGCGATGGTGCTGGGGACGAGCGCGCTGGCGCTGGCGCGGGAGGCGGTGGGGGCGTGGGGAGGGCTGGGCTAGGGAGGGTTGCACTAGGGGCGGTTTGGCGTGGGCGGGTCTGCCAGGTAGGCTTGGACCGCGAGGACGATGTCGTGGGGTAGGAATGAGATACATTCCCACGCGACGGCGCTGTTGTTTTTGAGAGGCGCTATTTTCCGCCATGTTGATGCTGAACTTCGTCCCAGTTTCCTGCTAGTTAACTGCAATGATAGCACATAAGGGACATCTTTCCAGATGTCGCCCAGATGATATACGGCGTATGAGAAGTATAGCCTTTGGGTTTCCCCTGGCATTATTGACATATCTTCTGAACTGATTATCAGTTTGCCTTCAACAGGGGCTTCCTGGAATGACGCTATGTTCTCGAACGTAGCTAGCGTGGATGAGATGGTAGCGTCGTCAATCTCTAGGGTCTTCATGTCAAACGGAATTTTCGAGTCGTTCTTTAGTAGCCAGATAGCATAGATATAGCCCGAATTGCTGTCGAAGCGCACATCTTCTACGGAGGGCATTATCTGATACCGCTTGCTTGGCAATGCGACTACGAACCTGAAAGTTCGCATAGAGTAATAGAGCGATACCGCGACCACAAGCGTTAGCACAAGCGGCGCGACGGGAGTGTACGCTTGGATAAAGTCCCATATGAGGTTCACGGGAATTTGACGCTCATCGCAACGGCGGTTTAGTTATCGATGTCGGTTGGCTGATTGCGTTCAGGCTTTGCCTGATTTTCGGGGCGCGGCGGCGCGGGACGGCCCCTTGGGATAAGGTGAACCGGAGTGCCTTTCTTATGCTTGTAGCCCTCCTTGAAGTATGCGTCGTATTGTCCGTTGTTCATTCTGGGCATTTTCGGTCTCCTTGGTTTATTGGTTGGATTGAGGTATTCACGGGAATTTGACACTCGACCGGAGGCGGCGGTTTAGTTGTCTTTGTCGGTCGGCTGATTTTGTTCGGGCTTTGCTTGATGTTCGGGGCGCGGCGGCGCGGGTCGGCCTCTTGGGATAAGGTGAACCGGGTCGCCTTTCTTATGCTTGTAGCCCTCTTTGAAGTATGCGTCGTATTGCCCGTAGTTCCGCCTAGGCATTTGATGTCTCCTTAGTCTATCGGTTGGATGCGGATAAATCCATTATAGCATAGTGCAGGGCGCGGTTGACTCTGTGGGCGGACTGGGATTTCGTTGCCCCGATGGCCGGCGCGGCTCATTGGGCGCGGCGGCGGTTGCGCCAGGCCAGCGCTTGGGGCCAGTAGCTCAGGGACAGCGCGGCGGCGAGCGCGCCTAGGGCGGCGGCTATCAGGTAGGTGTCGGTGAAGGCGCGCACGAAGGCTTGCGTTTCGGGGTGGGCGGCGGCGTGGAAGTCCTGGCGGGCGGCGAATAGGGCGCTCATTAGGGCTACGCTGGTTACGGTGCCGAGGCTGCGCGATATGGCGACCAGCGCGCCGCCGCTGCCAAGCCTGCGCGCGGGCATCGCGCCCATTATGAGCGTGGCGCTGGACGCCTGGAACAAGCCCGTGCCTATGCCCACAAGCGCCATTCGCAGCGCCACATCGGGGACGCCGGACGCGGCGGTGAGCGCGCTGAACCAGAGCAGCGCGGCGGCGGATATGACCATCGCAAGCGTGGTTATGTAGGCGGCGGGCATCCGGTCGGACAGCCATCCGCCCACCGGCGCGGCTATGGCGGCGAGCGCGGGGGACAGCATCAGCAGGAAGCCGAGCGATTTGGCGTTGACGCGCAGCACATCGGATACATAAAAGGGCAGGATGAATAGGTTGACGAACTGCGCCATGAACATCAAGAAAGAGGCGGCTAGGACGGGCGCGAGCAGCGGGTGGCGCAGCAGCGCGGGATCGAGTACGGGATGCGCGGCGCGGCGTTCACAGCGCAGCAGCAGCGTTAGGGTCGCTAGGGTTATCGCTGCGAGCGCCGCTACCAGGGGCGATAGCCAGCCGACGCGCCCGCCAAGCGTCAGGAAGAGCGCAAGCGCGCTTAGGCATACGAATGCCAGCGCCGCGCCGCGCAGGTCAAAGCGGCGCTCGCGGGCGTCGGGGGCGCCGCCTACGCCGGGCAGCAGCGCTAGGGCAAGCGCTATCGCTATCAGCACGATGGGCGCGCGGGCTAGGAATATGGCGCGCCAGCCGAATGCGTCCACAAGCGCGCCGCCGCCCAATGCCGCGCTTATCATCCCAAGCGTGGCTATGCCCGCCATTACGCCTAGCGCGCCGCCGCGCCGCTCGGCGGGGAATATGGCGGTCACAAGCGCGGGCGCGGACGCCATTATGAGCGCGTTGCCCACCGCTTGGAACAGGCGCAGCGCGAACACTAGCGGCAGGGTTGGGGCAAGTCCTATCAGAAAGGTAGCCAAGCCGTAAGCCGCAAGCCCGAAGATGTAGAACCGGCGCAGCCCGTACAGGTCGGCCGCCGCGCCCAAGCCGAGCTGCAGGCTTGTGCTGCCGCCCATATAGAGCAGGATTATCCACTGGATTGTGAGCTGGTCGGCGGCGAATCCGGCGGTGATGTCGGGGAGGGCGACGTTGACGGCGATGTCTAGGGAGGACAGCAACATCCCCAGCGACGCCGCGACTAGCGCGAGCCACAGGCGCGCTCCGCCAAGCGCGGCGGGGGCGGCTATTTGCCGATGTCCGCGTTCCAATGGTGCGGGTTGGCTCTCATAAAGTCCTGCAAGAGCCGCTTGGGTTCGTCCAAGTCCAGGTTGACGACCTCAACGCCGCGCTGCCGCATAAACTCAAAGCCCTCGTCAAAGGTTTCGGATTCGCCGGCGACGACTTTGGCGATGCCGAACTGCACGATGGCGCCGGCGCACATATGGCAGGGCATTAGGGTTGAGTAGATGGTCATGCCGCGAAAATCGGACACGCGGTCTTTGCCCGCGTTGTGCAGGCAGTTGATTTCGGCGTGCATAATAGGGGATGAGTCTTGCAGGCGGCGGTTATGCCCAACGGCGAGGAGGGTATCGCCGTCCGCGAGCGCCGCGCCGATGGGTATGCCGCCCTCGCTCGCGCCGATGCGGGCTTGCTCTATGGCGGCTTGCATGAACTTGTCCATTGGGGGATTTCCTCCGCTGGGGTTGTTGCGGTTAGCGCGGCCGGATGGCGATGGGTTTGTTGCGCTCAAGGTTTATAAGGCTAGTATAGGGCATTGGGGGCAATGGGGATAGGGGGAAATTGGCAATGGTGGCGTTTCCATTTGGGGAATGGGTATATCTATCCTGCGTATGGTTGGGTTGCCTTGCCGTAGCCGCCCGCTTTATCAGTTGCGAAATAAATTGCCAAACTATCAAAGCCATCTAAAACGAAATGTTACTAACTGACAATGCCGGGGGTATCCTGATTTTTGGAAAAGTAGGCAAAACTTTAGGTATGGGTATGGGTTGGTTATATGCCGGTGAGTTGGACATCATTCAGTCTAGTTTCTGCGATAGCGCAGTAGTCGGGGGCTATGTCTATGCCAAGAAATGGGCGATTGTTGCGGCGGGCGGCTACGCAGGTTGTGCCGACGCCGTTGAATGGGTCTAGGATGGCGTCGCCGCGGAAGCTGAATAGCAGCATTACGCGGCGGGCGAGTTCTTCGGGGAACATCGCGGGGTGGGCGAATTCGCGCATGCGGCGCTCAGGGGCGATTGACCACTTGGCGGTTACCCATTCTTTGAACGAGTCTGCGTCAATGTCGGCGTCGGCTGAGGCGCCGCGCTTTTTGAGGTCGCCTTTGCAGAATACCTCAACGAACTCCCAAGTGTATTTGAGGTATGGGCTGGAGGGGCTTTTCCAGCTGCCCCAAGCGGTGTATTTGCAGTTGTAATTGTTCTTTTCCCACAGGATTTCGCCTTTCCAGATGAGGCGCTTTTGCATAAAGTAGTTGGAGATGATGTGATGGCTGGGGATGTAGTCGGAGAAGAGCGGCTGCACATTGACCGTGATGCGCCCGCCGTATTTGAGGACGCGGATGCACTCGTCAAACACGGCGAAGAGCTTGGCGAAGTAGGATTCCCAGTCGGCAGCGTCATCGCCGTCGTCTTGGTAGTCCAAGCCGAAGTTGTAGGGCGGCGAGGTGAATACCAGGTCGATGCAGTTGTCGGGCAGCTGTTTCAGGACTGATTCGCTGTCGCCGCAGATGATTTGGTCGGTGAAGTCGGGCGGCAGCGGGTTGGATTCGCGGCTGAAGTCGTGGTCGTTGGCGTAGTAGTGCTTGCCGCGCCGCAGCTCTTTTTGCTTGCGGCCAACGACCTTGCGCTCTTTGTTGTAGCCCACATAGAGGCGTTTCTTGCCGTTGACGCCGAAACTGCGGATGTTGCCTACCGCTTGCAGTATTTCGGATAGGTTGTCCTTGTAGCCATACTCCTCCGCCGCGCAATTGACGGCGTCAGCCAATTCGTCCGGGTTGATTTCGCGCAGCCAGACTTCCAGCGTATCGCCGCTGCGGAGTACATGGAAATCGTCCTCGTTGAACCTGCTGTTGAGCAGGGCGATAGCGGGGTCGGCGTCGGGGGATATGCGGGTGGTTAGAGAGATTTGCCTGTACTTATCGCCAATTACTGCCATCACACCTATCCTGACTGAGTTATCGTGCATCAATAATAGTAGTGGGGTTTAATCCGAATGAAAATCGCTTGGCGGGTTTTGATTGGGAGTATTGAGCGGCGGGCGCGCAACGGGATGCGGTGATAGTTGCCGTCAATTGTTTGTTATAGCCTTTCAGGTTTGGATGATGTGTTCGCATATAATAATAGCGGGCGCGCGAGCGGGTGTCAAAGAATGTCCCCCAGGCCGCGTTTCTCTTGGGGGTGAGAAAGCGGGCTGAGGGCAGTTGCGCTTAGGGGTGATGATGGCGGCGATAGGCTACCAGGCGATGGCGTAGCAGGCGCGGCGGGGGTCGGCGCCGGCGCTGAGGACGCCGGTGTCCGGGTCGCGGCGGGCGACGGTGGCGCCCATGCCGCAGGTGGCGGCGCTGACGAGCTCGCCGTGTCCGAGCGCGCGCAATGCGTCCCACGTCTGCGCGGGGAAGCCGTCTTCCAGCGAAACGCGGTTGGGGTAATAGACATGCGGGTAGAACGAATCGGGGACGCTTTCGCTGGCGAAGCGCGGGGATTCCACCGCCTCTTGCGGGTTCATCCCGAACAGCAGGGTGTTTAGGATGAGCTGCGCGTTAGCCTGCGCTTGGTGGTCGCCGCCGGGGCAGCCGATGGTCATAACGGGCGTTCCGCCGCGCGAGACGATGTAGTTTATGAGCGTGGTTCGCGGGCGCTTGCGCGGCTCAAGCCGGTTGGGGTGGTTGTCTATGAAGTTGAACATCTCGATGCGGGAGCTTATGGCGGCGCCCTGCTCCGGGAAGAATACGCTCTTGCTGAAAGAGCCGCCGCTGGGGGTGGCGCAGACGAGGTTGCCGTCGCGGTCGATGCAGGCGATATGGGTAGTGCCGCCGCTGTTGCCGGAGTCGCCGGCGGCCACGCCCGCGATCATTTCGGCGGCGGCGTCCGCGGGCTTGCGGACGCGGGAGTGGCACCACGGATCGCCGGCGGCGGGCAGTTCGGGGCAGGCGCGCGCGGGGTTGATTTGGCGGGCGCGCTCGGCGGCGTACTCTTTGGATATGAGGCCGTCTATTGGGACGGCGGCGAAGTTGGGATCGCCGTAGTGCGCCTCGCGGTCGGCGAATGCCAGCTTGCACGCCTCCAAGACGGTGTGGATGTAGGCGGGGGAGTTATGCCCCATTTCGCGCAGGTCGAAGTTTTCCAGGATGCTGAGGACTTGGAGCGTCATGATGCCCTGCGTCCAAGTGGAGTGGCTGCTGATTTCGTGTCCGGCGAATGTTGACTTGACCGGCTGCGCGTACTCGGCGGAGTAGGCGGCGAGGTCGTCTTCGTCAAGTATGCCGCCGACTTGCCGCGAGAATGCGGCGATGCTTTTGGCGATGTCGCCCTTGTAGAAGGCGTTGTTGGCGGCGCGTATGCCGTCCGCGCGGCTGCCGCCGGCGGCGTTTTCGGCGGCGACCATCCGCTTGAGCATATCGGCTAGGTTTGGCTGCACGAGCATTGAACCCGGCCGCGGCACATCGCCGTTGTCAAAGAAGATGTCCCTGCCGCCGGGCGGGAATAGGTCGAACTGCTCGCGGGTTCCGGGGTTGTCCAGGCGATTGAGCATATACTCGTAGTTGGGAAAGCCCTTTTCGGCGTGGTGAATGGCGGGCGCGAGGGTTTCGCCGAGCGTCTTTGTGCCGTAGCGCTCCAGCATAGATGTGAGCGCGGCGATTACGCCGGGGACGGTGAACGAGAGGGGCGCGTCCTCGCCTGGGCCGGTGGGGATGACGTCGTGGCCTCGGGATTTGTAGAATGGGACGGTCGCCTTGGCGGGCGCGTTGCCCTGCCCGCATAGGGATAGCAGGTCGCCGCTGCGGGCGTCGTAGAGCATAAAGACGCCCTCGGCGAGCAGTGAGTAGTTGGCGAGCGGTTCGGTCACGCCCGCGGCGAAGCAGGCGGCGACTACGGCGTCAAAGGCGTTGCCGCCGTCCAGCAGCATACGCATGCCCGCCATAGATGTGAGGTAGTGGCCGCTTGATATGACGCCCTGCGAGCCATACACGACGGGCCGCGTGGTGGGCGGGCGGACTGCGTCGCCTTTGTCAAGGGAGGGGATGAGGTGGTTGTCGGCGGTAGGCATAATGGGCGCTCCTTGCGGTGAATGTGTGGGCGGGCGTTATACGCGGATGTGGGGGCTATGGGCTATGTCTGGCGGTGGTATTGGCCGGCGTATGGGTCTATCGGGGGCAGGCCGGTGTGTTCTAGGATTAGCTGGGCTATTGGCATCTCTTTGCGGAGCGCCAAGTTGAAGGGGCCGATGTTGTTCATTTCCAGGTAGAGCCTGCCCTCAAAGCCGGCATGCACGGTTGGGTCGGTTACATGCACGGATAGCCCAAGCCGCGCGAGCGAGCTTTTGCCCTCTATGCGGGCGGCTATGTGGGGCGGCAGTTTCACATATTCCAAAGTCTTGCCGATTATTAGGCGGTTGCGCGGCATATGGAAGGGTTGGTGGTCGGTTAGGGTTATGAATTCCGCCTGCTGCGTTAAAATTGCCATCACATCTGTATCCGGATCTGATGGGTCAACTACAAGCCCGGGTATGGGGCCGGTGGGCAAGACCATCAGGGTTTCGTGCAACAGCAAGTCCACTGATGAACTTGATATGCGGTTTGCAGGCCCGTCTGTAGGGATTGGCGGATCGAAGACTACCCTGTTGGCAAAAATCTCCGCCATTATTTCAAGATTTGAGAGCGCCAAGGCTACTTGTACTCCTCTAGGGCGGGGATGAGTTTGACTAGATGATCTTCGTCGACGCAGAAGGTGGCGCTGCCGAGTTGGGTTATTGCCAGCCGGACAAGAACCTTGTTTTCCATCTTGCCGACTAGCGCCGCTCTGACTGTGCAGTCGTCTTCGTTGACTGAGAAGCTTGGCACGAATGCGGATTCTTTGGGATCGCCGACGTCGAATTCCACAGCCCACTCGGCGGGCGGATCTGAGAAGGGGGCTGGGCCTTTCACAATCCGGGTGTATGGGAAGTTCACGAAGATGGGCTCGGAGAAGTAGCGGAACTTGGGCTGCGGCGGCAACGGTCGCAACTGTTTCTCAAACATATTCACCTCCATACGCTTGCGCGCTTGGGTTTGCGCGTTGGCGGCGCGTTGATGCGCGGGTTGTTCCTAGTATTGACTTGGGGGGCGCGAAATGTCAAACGGGGCGCTACCCCTCCCTCAGCTTTGCCAGCGAGAAGTCGGGGCTGTTGACCCAGTCGCGGTGCGCCTCTTCGCGGGCTAGGATGCGGTGGGCCTCGCCTATGACGTCGCGGGCTATTTCCAGGGGGATGGTTACTGCGCCGTTGGCGTCGGCGTGGATTAGGTCGCCGGGGTTGATGAGGACGCCGCTGACGCTCACAGGGATTTGCGCCTCCATAAAGCCAAAGTTGCCGTGCGCGGGAACCATTCCCGGCGCGAAGTAGTGAAATCCCATTTCGCGGACGGTGTCCACATCGCGCACGCCGCCGTCGGTTACCAAGCCTATCGCGCCCAAGCGCATCGCCACCGTGGCGAGGCCGTCTCCGAAGTGGCAGCCGTGCTTGGGCTTGGAACTGAGGTCTTTGAGCGCGAGGACGGCGGGCTGCGGGGATGCCTCTATCGCCTCAAAGAACTGGTAGCGCGTTTCGCGGTCGTGCCGCCTGCCGTGCGTGGTTGTGTCCAGCGTGGCGGTTACCGCGTAGCCGAGCATCACGCCCATTTCGGGGAATAGGCAGCGGATGTCCCAGCCCATAAAGCCGTCTGTGTCGCTGCGGACATTGAAAGGTTCTATGGCGTTGGCTATAGTAGGCGTGTCTATTTTACGCAGGGTTTCCAGCTCGACGCCGGTGAGCGGGGTTGTCATATCGGATATGCCTCCAGTTGCTTTGGCTTTGCTTGGCGAATAAACGCCGTTGCTTGGCGGTTGGGTAGATGCCGATTATGCCGATTGTAGGGGGCTAGTGTATCATATCGGCGGGATGCGGGATTGGGCTTGCGGTTCGCTATGACGGCCGGTATGCCGATTGGCGGGATGCCCTGAAACTGAGACCAAAATCTTACTGGGAAAGGAAAGGCTATATGGCTGTAGAGAAAGTTCTGATGACGGGGGCGACGGGGTATATCGCCAACCAGTTGCTGCCCACATTCCGCGAGAGCTACGAGATGGTTCTGGTGGATGTGAAGGATACGAATCCGCGCGGCGATAAGGTGGAGGGGGTGGTTATCGCGGATCTGATAGACGCCGACCGGACTAAGTACGCGGGCTTGTTCGAGGGCGTGGACGCGGTTGTGCATCTGGGCTACAAGCGGCGGACGGGCGATCCGCTGGATCACTTCTTTGACGAGAGCGAGAATGTGGCGATGGCGTACAATACGCTGCGGGCGGCGCATGACGCGGGAGTGCCGCGCTTGGCTATCGCTAGTTCCAACCACGCGGCGGACTGGTATGAGCATAACCTCATCCACGCGCGCAAGATGGAGTCGCTTGACCCGTATCGGCTGCCGCTTTCGGACAACTTCTACGGGTGGGCGAAGGCGACGTATGAGCATTTGGGCTTTCTGTTCGCGTGCGGGCTTGGGGGGTTTGACGATGGCAGCGGCAGGCAGGCGCACACGGGCGGGGGCGGCTCGCTGATACGCAAGACGGGCGTTGTGATGGTTCGGATAGGCGCGCCGCGCGAGCTGGACTTGGCGACATACGTGGGCGATCCCGCGAACTACAAGCGCGACTTGGGCGCGTACATCAGCCCGCGCGACATCACGCAGCTGTTCCAAAAGGCGATTGAAACGCCGGACATAGACAACGAGCACGGTGTCCCGTGGCAGGTGGTGTACGGCATCAGCGACAACACGCGCGCGTTCTGGTCGCTGTCCAACGCGCGGGAAGTTCTGGGGTATGAGCCGCAGGACGATTCGGAAGTAAAGTTCGCCGAGGACATAAGGCGGTTTCTGATTGGGGAAAATGCGCCGGGCGGCAGGGTCGGGCTGGGGTAGGCCTGAGGGCTTGCCCGAATATGCGGGATGCGCGGGATTGGCGGATGGCGCATGCGCTAGGTTACAGGCGAACCGGCGGCGGGTGAACCGATAGTTGATTGACACCGAAAGCGGCTTAGCGGCATAATCGCAAGCGCAATGGTGATTGTCAGAGACGCGGCGTCGGATTACAGAAACCGCAGCTACCTGTCGGTGGCGGAGGTTGCGGCATATACGGGCTTGTCCGCGCGCGAGATCCACAGGCGGGTCAAGGCGGGCGAGCTGGCGGCGTTCAAGTCGGCGGGCGGGCAGTATCGGTTTCGGCTGGCGGATGTAGCGCCGCTGCGGGCTGACGAGCGCATGCCCGCGAGCGCTGATCCGTCGGACGCCGCGCCGGTTGCGGTGGACAATCGGGGGACGCGGCAGATCGTCATACGGGGCGACGCGCGGGATATGACGGGCGATATTGACGACGAGAGCGTTCATATCGCCATCACATCGCCGCCCTATTTCAACGCCAAGATGTACTCGGAGTCGGCGGACGATTTGGGCAATGTCCACGATTTGGACGAGTGGCTTTCTGAGATAGGCAAGGTGTGGGCGGAGGTGTATCGCGCGCTGCAGCCGGGGCGCAAGTTCTTTTTGAACATAATGAACCTGCCGGTGCGCGCCAACAAGTCGTTTCGGACGCTGAACTTGGCGGGCAAGAGCGTTGACTTGTGCGAGAGCGTGGGTTTCGTGTTCAAGCGGGACATCGTTTGGCACAAGACGAATGGCGTCCGGGCGCACTTCGGGACTTACCCGTATCCGGGCGGGATTCTCATCAATCATATGCACGAGTTCATCCTTGAGTTTGAAAAGCCGATGGCGCGGCAGGCGCCCAAGTACGCGCATGTGAGCGCGGAGCAGCGGGAGCTGTCGCGCTTGGACAAGGAGTTCTGGCTGTCGCTGAAAAACTCGGATGTATGGCTGATGAAGCCCGAAAAGAGCGGCGACAACCGCAGCCACGCCGCGCCGTTTCCCTTGGAGCTGCCCTCGCGTCTTATCAGGGCGTACAGCTTTGTGGGTGAGACGGTGCTGGATCCGTTTATGGGCAGCGGCACGACGCTTGCGGCGGCGGCGGCGCTGGGGCGCGACGGGGTTGGGTATGACATCAACGCGGAGTTTTGCGCTATGGCGGAGCGGCGGTTGCGGGGGGATATGTGCGCTTAGGGCGCTGATGGCGGCGCAAGGTAAGTTGGGTATGAAATTTTGCTGATTTATTGTTCCAAAACCCCTTTCATATCAGGAATAGATACGCTAACTTTGAGGGAGTGAGATGCGCTATCGCTATCACAAACCTTTGAAGGGGGATTGGTTATGCCCATATTTGACACATTTGCAAAGCGAGCGGAGAGGGCTAGGAATGCTGGCAAGCCCGTCATTTATGTCTATGATGGCTTGCCCGAAAAATTGAGAGCCCAAATTGTCCACATTCACCTGGAAATGATGAAGGAAATTTCTAAATCGCGTACCCGTGCGGAGTGGAGGTGGATAAACATAAATGTTGCTAAGGAAATGGGCAAGTTGACATTGGGAAAGTCGTCTGAGGATGACTTTACTCAGTGCGTCAATTTTATCCTTAAGGCGAATCACGAGCAGGTATTTAGCCTCATTGAAATCTCTTTGGGGTATGTTGATGGGGTCATTAGACGGCAATATCCGGTGTCTGGCCGTCAAATCCTGGCTAGTTCGATTTCTGAATTGAACCAGCGATTTCAAGAAAATTCGGTTGGCTACCAGTGCTTGAAGTCCGAAAAGCCCGAAACTGGATTGCCTTTCCAATTCGTGAGAACGGACTCTCAATATCTCCATGCCGATGCGCTCGAACCCGCCGTATCGCTTTTGCATGACGCCGGCTTTAAGGGGCCGTTGGACGAGTTCATGAAGGCTCACAAGCATTACCGCGAAGGCAATAATAAAGAGGCGATAGTCAGCGCCGGCAACGCCTTTGAAAGCACGATGAAGGCTATCTGCGATAAGCGCGATTGGGATTATGGCAGTGGCAATGCAACGGCAAAGTCCCTGATATGCACTCTGTTTCGCAATGGCCTTATCCCGTCTAGCATGCAGAGCCATTTCGCGGGCTTGCGGACGACGTTGGAAGGCGGGTTGCCAACGGTGCGAAACAATACGGAGGGTGGCGCTCACGGTCAAGGCGCTGAGCCCGTTGATGTTCCGAAACATATCGTTTCCTATGCGCTACATCTGGCGGCGACGAACATTGTGTTTCTGATAGAGTCGCATAACGCATCTAAGTGAAGGCGGCGGGCAGGTTCATATTCGCGTGGTCGCAATCATCTCAGGGATCTCGCCAATATATGTTGCGGTATATCCACGCTCTTGGGGTTGCCCTTTATCCGCCTCGCAAGCCTGTTTCGGTTCACCGCGCCATTCCCTTTGCAGGCTGATGATGCCTCTACTTTTGGGGAAAGTAGGCAAAACTATTTGGTTGTTAATGCGGATGATGTGTTTGTGTATAGGATGACGGGATAAGCGCCATATCGCTTTGCCAGTTTGTTGTTGTGAAACCTCCTTGATGCCCGCTTGGAATACATTTGTACTATACATAGTAGCATAGAATTGGAGAGCGTGGGAATGGAATATACGCGGGAAGATTTGCTGACGCGACTGCGGGATAGGGATGTGGAGACGGCGGAGTTTAGGGCGGCGTCGGATGGGTTGGCGAGGTTGCTGTGCAAGGAGGCGATGGGGCGGATTGGGGGTGATGGCGATGGCGGCAGGGGCGTGTTGCTGGCGCCGGTGTTGCGGGCGGGATTGGCGCTGCTGCCGGCGTTTATGGATGCGCTGCCCAACGCGGCGGTCGGGATGATTGGCGTTGAGCGCGATGAGCGGACGGCGCTGCCGCGATTGTATTATGAGAAGCTGCCGGATGGGTTGGCTCATAAGGCGGTTATCCTGGATCCGATGCTGGCTACGGCGGGGTCGGCTTGCTATGCGGCGGAGTTGCTGGCGGGCAAGGGGATGCGGGCTGAGGCTGTGCATTTCGTCGGGGTTTTGGCGGCGCGGGAAGGGCTGGATCGGCTGGCGGAGGTTTTGCCGCGCGGGAATATCACGCTGGCGGCGGTGGATCCGGGGTTGGATGCGCGCAAGTTTATTGCGCCGGGGCTTGGGGATTATGGGGATAGGTATTTCGGGACGGCGTAGCGGGCGGGCGAGGCGGCGGCGTTTTGTGCAATGGGCGCGGTGTGGTAGAATTACGGGCGCGGGTTGTTGCGGCAGGGTCGCCGCATGGGTTTGCCCGCTAAGACATTCCGAGGAGGGTTTATCGTGCGACCGAATAGTTTGAGGGCGAAGCTGAAGGCGGGGGAGGCTACGCTGAGTACGCATATCCTGTCGGCGTGGCCGTCGGTGGTGGAGGCGATAGGGCATACGGGGATTTACGATTATGTGGAGTTCGTGGCGGAGTACGGGTCGTTTGACTTGCATGACCTGGACAATCTGTGCCGCGCGGCGGAGCTGCACAACATGGGGACGATGATCAAGGTGGATCAGAGTCACCAGGCGTTTCTGGCGCAGCGCGGGATTGGCGCGGGGTTCAGCAGCGTGCTGTTCACGGATTGCCGCGGCGCGGCGGATGTGCGCGAGTGCATCCGCCAGGCGAAGCCGGACACGCCGGGGATTGACGGGATGTACGGCGTCGCCACGCGGCGCAACACCTATATGGGCTACGGCGGCTCGGCGGAGTATGTGGAGTCGCTGGACGATGTGGTGATGGCGGTGATGATCGAGAAGAAGGGCGCGGTGGACGAGCTGGAGGAGATTCTGGAGATTCCGCAGCTGGATATGGTTCAGTGGGGCGGGTCTGACTTCTCGATGAGCATCGGCAAGCCCGGCCAGCGCGACGCGCCTGAGGTGGCGGCGGCGCAGAAGAAGACGTTCGAGACGGCAATCAAGATGGGCGTGCCGCCGCGCGCCGAGATACAGTCGCCGGACGAGGCGAGGCGGTATTTGGATATGGGCGTGCGTCATTTTTCCATCGGGACGGATCTGAGCATCCTGTACGGCTGGTGGAAGAGCAACGGCGAGGCGCTGCTGCGAGCTATGGAGGGCGCGTAGCGGGGGCGCGGGCCGTAGCGGGATTGGGGTAGGGGCTTTCCGCGAATGGAAGGCCCCTACTTTTTGTATAAAAGTAGCAAAGAGATTTAGGGTGTGTAGTGTCGGATGATTTATTCGGATTAGGAGTAATTAGGGCTATATACGTTGGCAAGGGTAATTTTTAAGAGGGTGGGTTTGGCTTGCGCGGGCGGAGGGTTTGAGGCTACAATAGGGTGTGTGTCGGGGCGTAGCGCAGTCGGGAGCGCGCCACGTTCGGGACGTGGAGGTCGCTGGTTCAAGTCCAGTCGCCCCGACCAATTGGGGATTGCGTGTGGGCGGACGCGGGTGGTGTGGTTGCGCGGGCGGGGGTTCTTCGGCGGGTAGATATGCTCGATTGCCTGAATGGAAACGTTGCCTAGCGGCGCGTTGTGTTTGGCAATCGTCAGTTTTGCGCCAATGCTTAGCCGCAATTTCAAAGAGGGCAATAGGGGTATAAGTGGAGCCGCTGAATCTTAATCGGACGCGGATCATTTCGTTGAGCGCGTACTCGGCTATGTTCGCGTTGGGGATGGTGGTTACGACTTGGCATGAGCTCTCTATGGCGCAGGGGCGGACGCCGTTGGAGATTGTGGTGGCGATTATATTCAACGCGCAGGCGGTGGCGGTCGCGGCGGCAGGGTTTGCCGCTATAGTGGAAACAGGAGGGTACATCGTGCTTTTGGCAGCGCATATCATTCAGAAAGAGCGCGACGCGGCCCGTGAAAAGGCGCTTGAGGAGGGGATTGAATTGGGGATTGGCAAAGGCAGAGATGAGGCGTATAAAGACGCCGACGAGCAGCTTGATGCTTATTTCAAGCGGATGGAGGCGGCGCGCGCGGCGGGCGAAGATTTCGACGAGCCGCGGCCCAGGTTCCGCCGAAACGGGCAGTGAGGGTACATCGTGCTTTTGGCAGCGCACATCATCGAAAAGGAACGAGAGAAGGCTCGTGCTGATGGGTTCAAAGAGGGGATAGAGAAGGGGGGCAAAGAAGGCCGCGCTAAGGCGTATGCAGACGTTAACAGGCAGAACGCCGCCTATTATCGGCGGATTTGGGCGGCGCTTGAGGCGGGCGAGCCGTTTGATGAGCCGCCGCCTATGTTCGGCAGAAATGGGCGATAAGGCGATGGCCGTGTTAGGCTAGTCGTATCCTATCTCATAGAAAGCGCCGATAGCGTGTCCTTGAATGCTCGGCCATTCAAATGGGAAGGTTGTGGCGGCGCGGTTTATTATTGACACTTTTGTTGATATTTGCTAATCTCATTGTGCTAGTTAATCTAGGCATAATTGCATATCGCAAGACGCGGGGATGGGGAGTAGTAGGGTAGGCATCCGGCATCAGAGAGTCGGCGGCGGTGGGAAGTCGACGCTGGGATTTGCCCGAACTCGCCCCGGAGCGGTCGCTCCGAGTGTGTGGCAGGCATGGGCCGTTGGGAACGGCAATGCGCCGCGCGGTAGGGGTGGACGGGGTGGCTCCCGTTATCAAGCTTGAGAGCGGCCCCGGCATACGGCGGGGCAAATTGGGTGGTACCGCGAGATTTTTTGTATCCCGTCCCTTTGTGTGGGCGGGTTTTTTTTATTTTGGGATTAACGCAAGGCTTATACAGGCTACAAGACATACGGACAGGGGATCACGGAGGTGATTGATAGCATGAAGATGACAGGCGGGCAGATGGTCTGCGCGAGCCTGATACGGGAGGGGGTGGATGTGATTTTCGGGCTGCCGGGCGGCGCGATTTTGCCGCTGTATCAGACGCTGCCGGAGTTTCCGGAGCTGCGGCACATACTGGTGCGGCACGAGCAGGGGGCGGCGCACGCGGCGGACGGCTATGCGCGCGTTACGGGGAGGCCGGGCGTAGCATGGGCTACGTCGGGGCCGGGCGCGACTAATCTGGTTACGGGCATCGCCACGGCGCAGATGGATTCGGTGCCGATGGTGGTTATCACAGGGCAGGTCGGCAGGGCGGCTATCGGGTCGGACGCTTTTCAGGAGTGCGATACCACAGGCATTACTTTGCCCATTACCAAGCATAACTATCTGGTGATGGACGCGGCGGAGATACCGCGCGTCATCAAGGAGGCGTTTTATATCGCCAATAGCGGCAGGCCGGGGCCGGTGCTGGTGGATATTCCCAAGGATGTGTTCACGGAGGAGGCGGAGTTCGAGTATCCGGACGAGATTGAGCTGCCGGGCTATAAGCCCACGCTGGCGCCGCACGGGCGGCAGGTGCGGCGAGCGGCGCAACTGATACAAGAGGCGGAGCGGCCGGTGATCCTGGCAGGGCATGGCATTACCATATCGCGGGCGTATGACGAGCTGCTGGAGCTGGCTGAGAAGGCGCAGATTCCGGTGGTGACCACGCTGCTGGGGGTGAGCAGCTTTCCGACGGGGCATGTGCTGTCGGTGGGCTGGCCGGGGATGCACGGGATGGCGTATGCCAGCCTGGCGATAGAGGAGGCGGATCTGCTTATCGCGCTGGGGATGCGCTTTGACGATAGGATAACGGGGGACACCCGCACATTCGCGCAGGGGTCAAAGAAGATACATGTTGACATTGACCCGTCTGAAATAGGCAAGAACGTTGAGGTGGACGTTCCGATAGTGGGCGACCTGAAGTTGGCGCTGCAGGCGCTGAACAAGCGGGTGGAGCCGGCGCTGCACGGCGATTGGCTGCGGCGCATAGACGAGCTGCGGCGCGAGCATCCGCTGCGGCATCCGGACGATTCGCCCACGCTTGAGATGCGCTATGTGGTGAAAGAGATAGCCGAGGCGACCGAGGGCAACGCGATTATCGTTACGGGCGTGGGGCAGCATCAGATGTGGGCGGCGCAGTATTACCCGTTCAGGCAGAACTGCTCGCTGGTGTCTTCGTGCGGATCGGGCGCGATGGGATATGAGGTGCCGGGCGCTATGGGCGCGCAGGTTGGGCGCATGGACAGGGTGGTGTGGTCGGTGTGCGGCGACGGCGGCTTTCAGATGACGATGGTGGAGCTCGCCACTATCGTTGAGAATAACATTCCGGTGAAGTTCGCCATAATGAACAACAACTCGCTGGGGATGGTTCGGCAGTGGCAGGACTTTTTCTATCACCACGACCATGTGGCGACGATGTACAGCGGCAACCCGGACTTCGTGAAGATCGCGGAGGCGTTTGGGATGCCGGGGATACGGGTTGAGCGCAAAGACGACGTGCGGGCGGCGGTGGAGCGGGCGATGGCGCACAATGGGCCCGTAATCGTGGATTTCGTGATACAGGACGATGACAATGTGTATCCGATGATACCGGCGGGGCAGTCGGTGGATCAGTTGATCGAGGAGCCGGAGGCCATGCCCGCGCTTGAGGAGGCGCGCCGATGATGACAGAAACTACGCACAATCGCCACACGATAACGGCGCTTGTGGAGGACAAGCCGGGCGTGCTGAACCGGGTGGCGAGCCTGTTTAGGCGGCGGGGCTACAACATAGCGAGCCTCGCGGTGGGGAACAGCGAGATTCCCAATCTGTCGCGGATGACTTTCGTGGTGGAGGGGGACAGCCGCACGGTGGAGCAGGTTACCAAGCATCTGCACAAACTGATCGATGTCATCCGGGTGTCGGATGTGTCGGATTACAACGCGGTGGCGCGGGAACTGGCGCTTATTCGCGTGAAGATCAACCCGCACAACCGCAGCGAGGTGATGCAGATAGTAGATCTGTTTAGGGCGCATATCATAGACGTTGCGCCCGAAAGCGTGATAGTGGAAGTGGTGGGGGACGAGGATAAGGTGGACGCGCTGCAGCATCTGCTAAGCCCGTTTGGGGTTGTGGAAGTGATGCGGACGGGCATCGTGGCTATGACGCGGGGGATGGATTCGCATCACGGGGGGCGCAACGGCAGGAATGGGAGCGGGAACGGCCAGGGGGCGCGGCGGATAATGGAGACGGGGAGCGTGTAATAAAAGGGTTCGGGCGCATAGCCGCGCGAATTTAGGCGATAAAGATGGTAAGAGGGCGGGCTGCCGCGCATCATCGCTTGCACTTGGAATTAGCAAAGGGCGTTGATAGTGGGGCGGCCGGCTCGCAGGGCGCGTAAGCCGAATAATCCGAATACAGAAAGACAAGACAGATTGAAAGGAAAACGCTAGATGGCAGCAAAGATGTATTACGAATCGGACGCCGATATGTCGCTGGTGGACGGCAAGACATTCGGGATAATCGGCTACGGCAGCCAGGGGCATGCCCACGCGCTTAATCTGCATGACAACGGGCTGGATGTGATGGTGGGGCTGTATGAGGGCAGCGCCAGCATAGCCAAGGCGGAGTCGGACGGGCTGCGGGTGGGTATGGTCGCCGAGACGGCCGAGCAGTCGGACATTATTATGATGCTGATACCGGATCATCTGCAGGCGGAGGTGTACCGCGAGTCGATACTGCCGCATATGCTGCCGGGCAAGACGCTGATGTTCGCCCACGGGTTCAATATCCACTACCAGACCATCAGCGCGCCTGAGGGGGTAGATGTGTCTATGGTGGCGCCCAAGGCGCCTGGGCATCGGATGCGCGAGGTGTTCACCAAGGGCAGCGGCGTGCCTGGGCTGCTGGCGGTGCATCAGGACGCCACGGGCAACGCGCACGCGGTCGGGCTGGCGTATGCGCGCGGCGTGGGCTGCACGCGGGCGGGGGTGCTGGACACCACGTTCAAAGAAGAGACCGAGACGGATCTGTTCGGGGAGCAGGCGGTGCTGTGCGGGGGGGTAACGGCGCTGGTGAAGGCGGCGTATGAGACGCTGGTGGAGGCTGGGTATCAGCCGGAGTCGGCGTACTTCGAGTGCATGCATGAGCTCAAGCTCATCGTTGACCTGCTGTATCAGGGCGGCATGGGCTATATGCGCTACTCGGTGAGCGACACGGCGGAGTTCGGGGATTACACGCGGGGGCCGGTCGTGGTGGACGAGAGCGTGAAGGCGAATATGCAGCAGGTGCTGGCGCGGATCCAGGACGGGAGTTTCGCGCGGGAGTGGATAGCTGAGAATGACGAGGGTCGGCCGACGTTCTATCGGATGCGTGAGGAGAATGCGGCGCATGAGATAGAGGAGGTGGGGAAGGAGTTGCGGGGGATGATGCCGTTTTTGCAGGATGTGGATTAGTGAATGTGGGAGGTCGAGGGCACAGACGAGTTCGCGGCGTGGTTGGATGAACTTACGCCGTTGCAACTGCGCACCGTTACTCGCGTAGTCGATATGCTCGTTGATAGGGGGCCTGGTCTTGGGCATCCACATTCATCGGGCATACGCGGTTCAAGGCATAGCCATATGCGCGAACTTCGCGCGCAAAGCGGGGGCAATCCAATCAGGGTTTTCTACGCCTTTGATCCAAGGCGGTTTGCCATTCTGCTCATAGGCGGGGATAAGACGGGGGATGATCGCTTTTATCAGCGATACATTCCCATAGCGGATAGGCTATACGACGAATACATAGAGGAATTGCGAAGGGAAGGTTTTCTCTGATGGCCGGACACCGCAAGTTTAGCGAACTAATTGAGGAGACGTTTTCTCCTGAAGAGAGACGGCAAATTAAGGCGGAGGCCGCGAAGATGCTTGCGCGTATGGACAGGGAAGTCCATATTGAGCCGATTATGCTTGAGTGGTCGGAGTGGCATTCGTGGCGGGATGTCGCGCGGGGAGGTTGCGCTGTCGTGCCGAGTAAGCAGGCGGGGGTGTATGAGGCAAAGATTAGTGGGCGTAAGGAGCGGCTGGCGATTGGGAAGGCAAAGGATTTGCGGATGCGTGTCAAGCAGGGGTTGATGGGTGGGAAGGCTGGGGATCCGGCGGGGGAGGATCTTGGCGCGGGCGAGGATGTGGTTGTGCGGTGGGCGGCGACTGAGCGGCCGGCGGCTGTGGTGGAGGAGCTGTGCATTCGGCATAAGGGGAGGTTTGGGGAGCTGCCGAAATATACGCGGGATGATTAGGAGGGTAAAGGTAGGCAATGATTGTGAGGGCGCAATAGGGTTTAGGCAGGGGGGCGTCGTCAGGGTAGGTTTGGTAATGGCAGGGTATCGCAGGTTCGGCGAGGTTGGTGAAAGGTTTGTCGGCGAAACGGGGCGCGGCTTGGGTTGGCTGCGCCGGCTATGGAATGGCGAAAGGGAGTAGCGAAATGGCGCGAGGAGACGCTGCTAAAATTCACGGGTACGCCGGACAGTTGGTGGCAAACGCCCGCGCTAACGGCGAGAAGGTGGTGGTCATTAGCGTAAGGGATATACGCGATGCGCTGGGGATGAACTACGAGGATGTCGCGTTTGACATCTGTCGGGTTCTGGAAACGCATAAATTCCGGCGGGAAAACGGGGTGTTGCTTGATGTCAAGTCGGGGCCTAAGCAGGGGTTGGGGACTGATTACATATTTGATATACGGTGATGGGCCGGACGTTGTGAGTTTGGCGGGATGGCGGGGCGTTTTCGGCCGAAGAAAGGCAGGCGGATGCGCTTGCTAAAATAGGAGGGAAGTCAATGACGCAGGCGGACAGGATTAGGGAGTACGCGCTTGAGCATTACATTGAACCTGCGCGTCGTGAACAACTCGCAGAAGTTAAGATTCTTGCGAGAGATGTGCGTAATGCACTTGGATTGCACCCTGGCCAGCAAACTTCAGTAATCCAGGCACTGGTTTCCGAGGCTTTCCACGATGAACATGGGTTGGTATTGGTGGAGAGGCTTGGGGAAGGGCAAGGATGGCGGGGCGTCCATTACCGCCTATCGGGAATGGATTATTCCCCAGGTAAGGGCATATCGCCCCAGCGCGGACAAGATGCGGAGTTTGTGTTCGGTACTCAGCCTGGACGCGAGCAAGGGGGTGATTGGCGCAGGCGTGTCCAGCAACCTCCCACCCGACGCGAGCAAGCGAGTGACTTGCGCGAGCCACTCAGGGAATTTCCCACCCGACACGAACAAGCGGATGATTGGCGCAAGCAGGTCTTGGAACTTCCCATAGAGGGGTTTCAGGAATTGTTCAGCGACTACCTGAAAGCCAAGGGTTTCTCAAACGCTGAGGTAGAGATAGTGATACGGACGCGGGGGCGAGGGTAAGCAGCGCCAACGACGGCGCAGGGCGCGCTAGGCAAGGGGCGTCTTGGCAGTATCGCGGCTAGGCAGAGTGGGTTAGTCGGTGATGCAGCAAGGGGAAGGCAGAATGAAGCAGGCGGATGAGATTAGGCGGTATGCGGTGGAGCATTATGTCGCGCCGGCGCGGGGGGCGGGCGAGCGGCTGGTGGCTATTCGGGCGGGCGATGTGCATAAGGCGCTGGGGCTGGAGAATGCTCATTATAATGTGTGCCAAGTGCTTGATGGGAGTAAGTTTCATCGCAAGGCGGGCGTGGCGCCGGTGGATTATGAGGGGCCGGAGTCAAGGCGCGCGCCTAATTCGGAGTTCGTGTTCAGGGTTCTGCCTATGGGGAATTGGCATAAGTGGGTTATGGAACTTCCGGTAGATGAGTTTGAGGATCTGGTGAGCGATTATCTGAGGGCGAAAGGGTTCTCTAACGCTGAGATGGTGATACGGGTGAAGGGGGATGAGTAGGCTAGGGAATAGCAAGGCAGGTGGGATATGGCGATAATCCATGAGGTAACTGAACGAGAGCGCCTCGCCAGGATCGAGGCTACGCAGGATGCGCTAGTCAGGGAAGTCAGCGATCTCCGCGCATCGGAGCGCGCTCATTTCTTTTGGCTTTTGGGCATAATTCTTGGCGTAGTTCTGCCCCTTATGGTGGGGCTGTTGGTAACGCTGATAACTATAACTCTGAGGCTCTGAGGCGCCTTAGACTTTTAGCAGGGAGCAGACGAAATGACGGGAATGATGGAGGCGTCATACGCAGTTCGCCGCAAGGGTCGGGTCTTGGCAAGGCTCGGCCGGGCGGACTGCGTTGCGCTTGGATAGGCAAGCGCATATTCACGCAAGCATTGCCGCCGCGCTTGGCTACGCGATAGTAGCGGCGCGGGGCAGGACATTCACAAACATTATCGCCGCGCTTGACGACGCAAACAAGATGGCGCGGGGCTGAACATTCACAGGAGTAAAGAGAGAGATGGCAGAAGACAGGGTAATTATTTTCGACACCACGCTGCGGGATGGGGAGCAGTCGGCGGGGATCGGGCTGACTACGCAGGAGAAGCTGGAGATCGCAAGGCAGCTGGATAGGCTGGGGGTGGATGTGATCGAGGCGGGGTTCGCGGCGAGCTCGCCGGGGGATTTCGAGGCGGTTCGGGCTATCGCGCGGGATGTGCGAAGGCCGGTTATCGCGTCGCTGGCGCGCTGCGTGCTGCCGGACGTGGACGCGGCGTGGGAGGCTATCAAGGACGCCGAGAATCCGCGCATCCATGTGTTCATATCCAGCTCGGATGTGCAGATTATGAACCAGCTCCGCAAGAACCCGGAAGAGGTTATGGATATGGCGATAGCCTCCGTGGAGCGCGCCAAGTCGTACTGCGACGATGTGGAATTTTCCCCGATGGACGCCACGCGCACGGATATGGATTACCTCTACAAGATGCTGGAGGGGGCTATCGCGGCGGGCGCGACTACGATAAACGTGCCGGACACGGTGGGGTATGTGATGCCGTGGGAGTTCCGCGATCGCATCCGGCTCATCAAAGAGAATGTGCCGAACATAGACAAGGCTACGCTGAGCGTGCATTGCCACAACGATTTGGGGCAGGCGGTCGGCAATAGCCTGGCGGCGGTGGTTGAGGGCGCGCGGCAGGTTGAGGGCTGCATCAACGGGCTGGGCGAGCGCGCGGGGAACGCGGCGCTGGAGGAGGTGATTATGGCGCTGGAGACGCGGCGCGATATGTACGGGGTGTCCACGAATATCAATACGCGGCAGATTTACCGCACAAGCCGCCTCGTGAGCGACATCACGGGCTTTCCCGTGCAGCCGAACAAGGCGATTGTGGGGGCTAATGCCTTCCGCCACGCGTCAGGGATTCACCAGGACGGCGTGCTGAAAGAGCGCACCACTTTTGAGATTATGGATCCGCAGTCCATCGGGCTGCCGAGCAACGAGCTCGTGCTGGGCAAGCTGAGCGGCCGCGCGGGGCTGCGGTCGCGGCTGGATGAGCTGGGGTATCACCTGGATCAGGAAGAGCTGGACGAGGCGTTCGAGTCGTTCAAAAACCTGGCTGACCGCAAGCCTGAGGTCACCGACGGGGATCTGATAGCGCTGATGTCCAGCCAGCGGCGGATAGCGGATGTGCCGGTGACTTATCGGCTGGAGCATGTGCAGGTGGAGTGCGGCAATCACGCGGTTCCCACGGCGACGGTTACGCTGGTGAATCCGGACGGCAGCAGCGCCACGGACGCGGCGACGGGGACGGGGCCGGTGGATGCGGTGTATCGGGCGATAAACCGGCTGGTGGAGGTGCCGAATACGCTGACCGAGTATCGGGTAGAGGCGGTGACGGAGGGGATAGACGCTCAGGGTGATGTAACGATTCGGATACAGAAAGATGACCACGCCTATGTTGGGCGCGGTTCGGACACGGACATAATCGTGGCGAGCGCGAAGGCGTATATGAACGCGCTGAACCGGCTGATAGCGACTGAGGATATGCGGGCGACGGAGGAGGTGCCGATTTCGTAGGGGGATTATGATGTGTTGCCTCTCCGGCCCGCCGTAGAGGGGTGGTCCGGGGAGGCGTAATGCTGATGAAAGGGGATAGTAGGGGCAATGACTTTACTGATCCACTCTAAGGGATACATAGCCAGTTTGGTGGGGAGGTTGCGCGCGCTGCCGAGTGAGACTGAGTGGGTGGAGTTCAAGGCCAACAACGCTAGGCCCGAAATGATTGGGCGGAGCGTATCCGCGCTGGCTAATGGCGCGGCGCTGAGGGGCAAGGCGAAAGCCTATATGGTTTGGGGCATAGAGGATTCCGGCCACGCCGTTGTGGGGACTACCTTTTCGGCGAGCGCTAAAAAGGTAGGGAATGAACCCTTAGAGAATTGGCTTAATAGGCTGCTAAACGCTAGCGTTGGCTTTCAATTCCATGATGTTGGCATAGACGGGCGGCGCGTGGTGGTTCTAGAGATTGACTGCGCCTCGCGGAGTCCGGTGGCTTTCAGTGGGGAAGAGTTCATACGGGTAGGCAGCGTCACCAAGAAACTCAAAGATATTCCTGAGAAAGAGCGCGCTCTATGGCGCGTTTTTGATAGCGAGCGATTTGAAAGCGGGATAGCGGCGGAGTGGCTGAGCGACGACGCCGTCTTGGCGAAGCTGGATTATCCCGCATATTTTGAATTGCTTGAAATGCCAATCCCCGGCAGCCATTCCGCCGTTCTGGATGCGTTGCGGAGCGACGACCTCATCGCCGATTGCGAGGCGGGCGGGTGGAACATAACCAACTTGGGCGCGGCGCTGTTCGCAAGAAAACTTGGCGATTTCCCAAGCGTTAGTCGCAAGGCGATGCGGGTTGTCCAGTACAAGGGCAATAGCCGATTTGAGACGGTTAGGGAGCAGGAAGTCCAAAGCGGCTACGCAGTTGGATTTAGCGGCATCTTTGATCGCATTATGGCGCTTGTGCCTACTAGCGAGGTAATTGAGCGATCTCTGCGCCGGTCTGCGCCGATGTTTCCTGATATTGCGGTGCGTGAGTTGGTCGCCAACGCGCTTATTCACCAGGACTTTCTTGTTCGTGGCGCGGGTCCAATGGTTGAGCTGTTTGACGACCGCATAGAAATTACAAATCCCGGTGAGCCGCTGGTGGATACCGACCGATTTGTGGATAGCCCGCCGAGGTCGCGCAATGAGGCTTTGGCGGCATTGATGCGTAGATTCCGCATTTGCGAAGAACGGGGCAGCGGCATTGACAGGGTTGTGGCGCAAGCAGAGATTTATCAACTTCCCGCGCCGTTGTTTGAGGCGACTGGGAGTTCCACGCGGGTTACTATGTTCGCGCCGAAATCCTTGGCTGCTATGGACAAGGGCGAGAGGGTGCGCGCCTGTTACTTGCACGCCTGTTTGCGCTATGTGACATCGCAACCTATGAACAACACGTCGATCCGTGAGAGGTTCGACATATCTGATAAGAGTTCCGCTAGAGCGTCTCGACTTCTCGCGGAAGCTGTTGCCGCGGGACAGATAGTCATACGCGATCCCGCGGCCGGAACCAGGATCCGGACATATCTGCCCTATTGGGCGGGGAACCGCTCTCAGATTGTTTGACGGTTGTTTGATTCAGGTATGGAAACCATGAGGATCTACTCGTCGGTTGTTTGCTGGTTGCTTGATTCGGTGTATGGAAACCATGAGGATCTACTCGCAGATTGTTTGCTGGTTGTTTGATTCAGGTGTGGAAACCACGCGGATCTGCTCGTCAGTTGTTTGACGGTTGCTTGATTCGGTGTATGGAAACCATGAGGATCTACTCGCAGATTGTTTGCTGGTTGTTTGATTCAGGTGTGGAAACCACGCGGATCTGCTCGTCAGTTGTTTGACGGTTGCTTGATTCGGTGTATGGAAACCATGAGGATCTACTCGCAGATTGTTTGCTGGTTGTTTGATTCAGGTGTGGAAACCACGCGGATCTGCTCGTCAGTTGTTTGACGGTTGCTTGATTCGGTGTATGGAAACCATGAGGATCTACTCGCAGATTGTTTGCTGGTTGTTTGATTCAGGTGTGGAAACCACGCGGATCTGCTCGTCAGTTGTTTGACGGTTGCTTGATTCGGTGTATGGAAACCCTAAGGATATACTCGTCAGTTGTTTGACGGTTGCTTGATTCGGTGTATAGAAACCACTGAGAAACACTCGTCGGTTGTTTGCCGGTTGTTTGATTGCGCGCCATCTTATAACATATCAGTGGTCGCAACCGGCAGTTACATTTCGCAATTAGGGAGAGATAAATGCCCAAGACAATGTTCGAGAAGATATGGGACAGCCACGTGGTTCACGAGGAGGCGGGGCAGCCGTCTATTCTGTATGTGGATCTGCATCTGGTTCACGAGGTTACGTCGCCGCAGGCGTTTGAGGGGCTGCGTATGGCGGGGCGCAGGGTGCGCCGCACGGATCTGACGGTGGCGACGGCGGATCACAATACGCCGACGTGGGATCTGTCGCTGCCTATTACCGATCCCATCGCGCAGCAGCAGCTGGATGCGCTGACGCGCAATTGCGAGGAGTTCGGCATTACGCTGTACGACAGGTTCAGCCCGCTGCAGGGGATTGTGCATGTTATCGGGCCGGAGCAGGGCTACACGCAGCCGGGCAAGGTGATTGTGTGCGGGGATAGCCATACCTCAACGCACGGCGCGTTTGGCGCGTTTGCTATCGGCATCGGCACATCGGAGGTTGAGCATGTGCTTGCCACGCAGACGCTGCGGCAGTTCAAGCCGAAGACGATGGAGGTGCGCGTGAACGGCAAGCTGCCGGCGGGCGTTACCGCCAAGGATGTGACGCTGGGCGTTATCGGCAAGATAGGCGTGGCGGGCGCGACCGGGCATGTCATAGAGTACACGGGCGAGGCGATCCGCTCGCTGTCTATGGAGGGGCGGATGACGGTGTGCAATATGTCCATAGAGGGCGGCGGCCGAGCGGGGATGATAGCGCCGGATGACGCCACTTTTGAGTATGTGCGCGGGCGAGCGCAAGCGCCGCAGGGGGATGATTTCGAGGCGGCGGTGGAGGAGTGGCGCAAGCTTGCGACCGACGAGGGCGCGGCGTATGACAGCCTTGTGGAGATCGACGGGGCGGCGCTGGAGCCGCATGTGACATGGGGGACGAATCCGGGGATGGTGGCGCCGGTGACTAGCCGCGTGCCGGATCCGGGGTCGTTTGCGGACGCGGGGGAGCAGGAGTCGGCGGAGCGGGCGCTGCGGTATATGGGGCTGGAGCCGGATACGCCGATACAGGATATTCGGTTGGACAGGGTGTTCATAGGCTCATGCACGAATTCGCGGATAGAGGATTTGCGCGCGGCGGCGGCGGTCGCCAAGGGCAGGCGCGTGAGTGATAGCGTGTACGCGATGGTCGTGCCGGGGTCGGCGGCAATCAAGCGGCAGGCGGAGGATGAGGGGCTGGATGCGATATTCAAGGACGCCGGGTTTGACTGGCGCGTTGCCGGATGCTCTATGTGTCTGGGGATGAACCCGGACATCATACAGCCGGGCGAGCGCTGCGCATCCACATCCAACCGCAACTTCGAGGGGCGGCAAGGCAAGGGCGGCCGGACGCATCTGGTCAGCCCCGAGATGGCGGCGGCGGCGGCGATAGCGGGGCATTTCGTTGATATACGGGAGTGGTAGGGGATAGCGCGGGCGTCGGCAGGCTTGCGGGGCGGCGGCTGATCTATACGAGGCACGCGCAGGATCAGATGGATGAGCGAGATATTCCGGAAGACGACGTGTATCTCGTTGCTGACACGGGCGAGGCTATCAGAAACTATCCTGATGACAGGCCATACCAAAGCGAGTTGATACTGGGTTGGGTTGGCGAGATGCCTTTGCATATCGTATTAGCCTACAATGAGCCTGCCGACGAGTTCATCGTTGTAACGGCTTACTATCCCGATAGATACTCGCGGCAATCCAATTTCAGGGAGCGGATATAATGACGAAATGCCTCTACTGCAAGGTCGGCGATATGGCGCCGGGCTTTGTGACTTCGGCGTCCGCGTTGAGATCGCTGACGATGGTGGTAAAGGGGGTGCCTGCGGATGTGTGCGGCAACTGTGGGGAAGGCTGGTATAGCAGGGAGGTGGTTAAGCGCTTGGAGGAGATGACCGACGCCGCTAGAGATGCGGGGGCTGATGTGGTGATACGGTGGTATGACGACGGTAAGCCTGCGCGCGGGGGCGGGCGGGCGCTGACATTCACGCGGGCGGGCGGGTCAGCCGCTAAGCCTGAGCGTGGGGGCGGGCATCCACCGAATGGTAGCGTGGACGTCGGCAGCCAGGCTATCGTAGTGAGCAATTATCCCGTTAGTGGGGAAAGGCATTGCTTTCTGTGCAAGAATGACGCGCTGAAGCCGGGGGTTACCAATACATCGCTGACGCGCGGGGATGTGGTGATGGTGGTTAAGGGCGTTCCGGCGCAGGTTTGCACGAATTGCGGCGAGTCTTATCTGGAGCGGGCGGTTTATGAGCGGCTGAAGGCAGAGTTCAAGTCGGCTGAGATGGCGGGGGTGGAGTTTGTGGCGCGGAGGTATGCGGCGGCGGGGCAGGCAGCGGTGAAGGGGAGCGCGGTAGAGGCAAGCGGGGTGGGTTAGGGATTTGTGGGCGGCGCGATTTAAGGCAAATAGGCGGGGTGTACGAATGGGTGAACGCGGGTATGGATTTGGACGACGGGCGCGGTGGGTTGCGTTTGCGGTTGTGTTGGTGGCGCTGGCGCTGATGGCGGCGGCATGCGGGTCGTCGGGGCCGGATGGGGCGGAGTTGTTTGCGGCGAATTGTGCGGCGTGCCATGGGGGGCGGGCGGATGGGACGGATGCGGGGCCGCCGCTGGTTCACCGGCTTTATGTGCCGGGGCATCATTCGGACGCGGCGTTTCAGAGCGCGGTGAAGAATGGGGTGTTCGCGCATCACTGGGATTTCGGGGATATGCCGGCGGTGGCGGGGGTGTCGGAGGATGAGGTTGCGGCGATTGTGGTGTATGTGCGCGGGTTGCAGCGGGAGGCGGGGTTGGTTGAGTGATGGGCGAGTGTTGGTGGCAATGGCGGCAAGGGGCAGTTTCACAGATAGTTGGGGAAGGCGGGCGCGCGGAGTGCTACTTTTTGTAAAAAATAGCCAAAAACTTTTGGATGAGCCTATCGGCGACGGCCCGCGTGATGGGCGCGAGCATACCCACGGTAAGCGCGTGGGTTAAAAAAGGGAGTGCTGGCGACAGAGCGTCTGACGCGCTTTCTGGAGTGGCGGACAAGCGGTCGGCGGGATAGCGTCCGAGCGTCTATTGCGGCGTTTGATGAGAAGTGAACATATTTGGGCATCAGGCGTGGCGATCGTCGGAAAGACTTGTGGATATGGACTGAGGTGGTAGAGAAACAAGACGGCGTCCGCTGGGCGGATGTATGAGGTGGGCGGCATGGACGAGTCTGCGTTCTTGCGCTTGCCGGATAGGTTGCCGGACACTGATCTGACAGGTATGAGACGGACGCTTATCCGGTGTACGATTGGCCGCATCAGACAGCCATGTGATAGGCAAGGGCGGAGCGGTGAACCGGATGAAAAGGGCTGCGCTCCAAGTTGCGGATCAAGCTGAACAGGCTGGTGAGGAGTGCAAAGGGCTACACCAAGAGCGTGGATATGCTGAAACACCTGCTGACGATAGCGCTTGCGGAATGCCTAAATCAGTCCCATATATCAACCAGCGCTGCACAGTGAGAATATCCTCATCCTACTAGACCACTGGGCAACCTCTCAATCTATAACCGCGCCCTATCCATCCAAACCCCAAAAGTTTTGCCTACTTTTCCAAAAAGTAGCGGCCCCTCCCACGCCGACACCATACCTTTCTGTGATATACTAAAACTATATGTGGGCAATCCGCCCCTCCCATTTTGCGAACACAATCACCACGAACAGATAACATTACCAACAACCCCCCGCACAAAACCAAACCGCTATTAAACGTCGCCTTAAACCCACTCACCCCCATAAAATCCACACACAACCTTTGGGATGGTCACCAATCACATGACAACTAGCAACAAACAAGACTACTACGACCTGCTCGGCGTCCCGCGCGGCGCGTCGGATGAGGACATCAAGAAGGCGTTCCGCCGCCTTGCGATGGAGTATCACCCCGACCGCAATAGGCGCGAGGGCGCGGCCGAAAAGTTCAAGGAGATTAACGAGGCGTATCAGGTTCTGTCGGACGCGCAAAAGCGCTCGGTGTACGACCGCTATGGCCACGCGGGCGTGTCGTCCAACGGCGGCGCGCGCGGGTTTGACGGGTTTGAGAACATCAACGGGTTCGGGGACATCTTCGACGCGTTCTTTGGCGGCATGGGCGGCTCGACGCGCGCCCGCGCCAACGCGCCCAGACGCGGCGGCGACCTGAAATACGGCGTCCATATAGACCTGGAAGACTCCGTTTTCGGCACGGCGAAAGAGATCTCGGTGCGCCGCTCCGAGATCTGCGACGCCTGCCGCGGCTCCCGCGCCGCGCCCGGCACTCAGCCAACCCCCTGCGCCAACTGCGGCGGCAGCGGCGAACTGCGCCGCGCGCACGACAGCGTCTTTGGCCAATTCGTGCAGGTAGCCCCCTGCTCCGTATGCCGCGGCGAGGGCGCAACCATCGCCCAGCCCTGCCCCGACTGCCGCGGCGCCGGCGCCCGCCAGCGATCGCGCACGCTGGAAGTCGCCATCCCCGCCGGCATTGACGACGGCACCCAAATCCGGCTGCGCGGCGAGGGCGAGGCGGGCTACAAGGGCGGCGCGCCCGGCGATCTCTACGTCGCCATCCGCGTCAAGCCGCATCCCGTATTCCGCCGCGCGGGCTACGACATCCTCTACACGCTGCCCATCAACATCGCCCAAGCCACGCTCGGCGCGAAACTAACCATCCCCACCATAGACGAAGACGCCGAAATCGCCATACCCGCCGGAACCCAGAGCGGCGCGATGTTCAGCCTCAAAAACAGAGGCGTCCCCCACATCCGCAGCAGTCGCAAGGGCGATATGATAGTCACCGTGGATGTCAAAATCCCCGCCGCGCTCACAGAAGAGCAGCAGGATCTATTCCGCCAGCTCGCCCAAACATTCGGCGACGCGCCCGCCGCCGCATCCGACGCCGACCCCGAAACCAAAGGGTTCTTCGGCAAAATCAAAGACGCCATCAGCGGGGACGACTAATCCGAAATCCGCCGTTCTTATCCGAATACATCCATTAGCGCCCAGCCCGAAATAAGAAAGGCGGCACTAACTATCCCAATGAAACCCGCCACGCTCGCCGCCTGCGACAACCCCTTTGCCGCGCCCACGCCAATGCCCGCTACCCATACGTCCATTCCCACGCAAACCCCGACCGCTACTCACACGCCCACGTCCACCGCAACCGCGACGCCCACTCAAACCCCGACCGCAACCGCAACCCTCACGCCCACCGCAACCAGCGCGCCAATCCCCACTCCCACGCCCATACCGCCTTTCACCGCGCTCAGCGCCGCCGCCAACCACACCTGCGGCTTGCGCGCCGACGGCGGCGTAACCTGCCGCGGCGGCCTAGACTCGCCCGCCCCCGGCGAAAGGTTCACCGCGATAACCACCAGCGGATCCGCCTACCTCTACGGCGACAGCCCTTATCCCGACGACCGCTATCCCGACCACGCCTGCGGCTTGCGGCAGGACGGCAGCGTTCACTGCTGGGGCGCCGGCGCCAAACCCCCGCCGCCGGACGAGCGCTTTACCGCCATCAGCGCCGGCGCAGACCACGTTTGCGGCTTGCGCGAAAACGGCGTCGCACTATGCTGGGGCAATCTAATCCACCAGCCGCCCGACTATGAGCGGTTCATCGCCATAGCAAGCGGGCTAAGCTTTTCTTGCGGGCTGCGCGATGACGACTGGACAATCTGCTGGGGCGATAGACTGCCCTTGCCCCCGCGCGATGAGAAACTCAAATCCATAAGCGCCGGCGGGGGCAACGCCTGCGGCTTGCGTGAAAACGGCTCGCCCGTCTGCTGGGGCCACATTATCCCCGAAGAAGTGGAAGATGAGCGTTTCGCATCCATAAGCGCCGCCGACACCCACGACTGCGGACTGCGCCCGGACGGCGTCCCAATCTGCTGGGGCATAGACCACTACGGCGAAACAACGCCCCCCGCAAACGAGCGTTTCACCGCAATCAGCGCCGCCGACCACCACGCATGCGGCTTGCGCGCCGACGGCGTTATCGTATGCTGGGGCAGCGACGAATATCGCAAATCACACCCGCCGCTAAGATAATCGCGGGATAATCACGGGATAATCACGGGATAAGCGCGATAAGCGAAATAAGCCCGCCAACCTGCTACAATAAAGCCCTGACAAAGCCATAGCGAGAGAGCCAACGCAATGAAACCCGCCCTCATCACACTCGCGCTCGCCCTTGCCGCGCTCGCTGTCGCGGCTTGCGCGGGCGGCGCCGCCAATCCCGCCGCGCCCGGCGATCCCGCAATCCCGCCATTCGTGGCGGTCAGCGCCGGCGGCGACCACACCTGCGGCTTGCGCGCCAATGGCGTCGTGGTTTGCAAGGGGCGGCTGGACTCGCCCGCGCCGGACAACACATTCGCATCAATAACCGGCGGCGGAGGCGGCGACTACGACCGCGCTTGCGGACTGCATGAAAACGGCAAGATTTCCTGCTGGGGCGACGCCTGGGAAGAGCCGGGCGATGAGCGCTTTGATTCGCTAAGCTCAGGCCACGACCACATTTGCGGCTTGCGCGCGGACGGCGTCGCAATATGCTGGGGGGATTTGGAGCCGCCGCCTGAGAATGAAAGGTTCGCCGCCATAACCGGCGGACACGACTACGCTTGCGGGTTGCGCGATGACGACAGCGCCGTGTGCTGGGGCGAGGCGCAATCGCCGCCGCCGCCCGATGAGCGCCTCAAAGCCATAAGCGCCGGCGGCGGCTGGCTTGACGGCTATCGCGGCTACATTTGCGGATTGCGCGAAGACGGCTCCGCAATCTGCTGGCAGGGCGACAGCGCAAACCTCGTGCCGCAAGAAGTGGCGGACGAGCGTTTCACCGCGATAAGCGCCGGCTGGGAATACGCCTGCGGCCTGCGCGAGGACGGCGCCGCCATATGCTGGGGAAACGACAGCGGCGGGCTAACATCGCCCCCCGCCGACGAGCGTTTCACCGCCATAAGCGCCGCCGACAGCCACGCCTGCGGCTTGCGCGCCGACGGCGTAATCGTGTGCTGGGGCGATGATAGATATGGCCAATCCTACCCGCATCTGAGATAAGCGGGGTAAGTTCACCAACCACAAAACCCGACTGCCCGCCCAATCAGCGCCCAAAAGTTTCTGCCTGCCTTTCACGAAGAGCAACGGCGCGCCCCAACCTGCTACAATAAAGCCATGACGAAAGCCAACGCTATGAAACCCACCACATTCACAGCCATCATCGCGCTAACAATCGCGCTAACGGCGCTCATCGCCGCCGCTTGCTCTGACACTTCCCAAACTAGCGCGCCCGACCTTGTGACCGTCTCCCCCGCAACGCGCGCGCCCAACCTCCAGCCGCCGCCGGCCCATATTCCCAACTCTCACCCCGGTTCCCCCGGCAAACCCGCCCGCTCCGGCATCCGCGCCCGACAGCGCCCCCGTCGTCAACATCCAATTCCTAGGCGTAACCGACCTATCCGACGACAACAAATCATCCCTCTCCGAAATGATAGAGCGCATCCAAGCCGGCGTCGTCCGCATAGACGTCGGCGACGGCAGCGGATCGGGCTTTCTCATATCCCCCGACGGCCTAGTCGTAACCAACGAACACGTCGTCGGCAGATCCCGCAATGTCCAAGTCCATCTCACCGACGGCCGCCGCTTTAACGGCAGCGTCCAAGAGCGCAACTCCACCGCAGACCTAGCGCTAGTCCAACTCGACCGCGCCGCATCGCTCGCCGCCATCCCCCTCGGCGACCCCGCCGCCGCCCGCGTGGGCGACGAAGTCCTGGCGCTCGGCTTTCCCCTCGCCGACACCATCGGCAGCAACCTCACCGTAACGCGCGGCATCATCTCATCCACCCGCCGCGTGGACGGCGTAGCCCTCTTGCAGACAGACGCCGCCGTCAACCCCGGCAACAGCGGCGGGCCTCTAGTCAACCGCAACGGCGAGGTAATCGGCGTAACCACCGCCAAAATCGACCAAACCGACGGCGGCCGCCCGGTGGACAACATCGGATTCGCCGTCTCAGCCGCCGAACTGGATCGCCGCCTAACCTCCCTAGACGGCAACCGCATCGCCCTAGCCGGCTCCCCCACCGCAACGCCGACCATCACACATACGCCCACGATAACCCATACGCCCACGCAAACCCAAACTCCTACTGCCACGCTTACCCCGACGCAAACCCTAACGCCTACGCAAACCGCTACCGCTACCGCTACTCTCACGCCAACCGCAACCCAAACCCCCACTGCCACGCCCACGCCCATCCCGCCATTCGTTGCAGTCAGCGCCGACGGCAATCATACTTGTGGGTTGCGGGCAAATGGCGTCGTCGTCTGTCGGGGGGAATTGGAATCGCCGGACTCAGACAAGAGATTCACATCAATAACTAGCGGGAGTGAACACGCTTGTGGACTGCACGAGGGTGGAAGATCTACTTGTTGGGGACGTTCCGCATTTACTTCACGAGATCACTATATTTCCATGAGCGCAGGTTGGCGGCATACTTGCGGACTTCGCGCGGATGGCGTTGCTGTGTGTCAAGATTGGGAAACTGGAGCGAGGGTGGGACAGCCGCCTGAGTATGAGCGATTCGTTTCCATAAGTAGCGGTCCAACCTACGTTTGCGGGCTACGCGATGATGGCTGGGTAGTCTGCTGGGGCCACGATAAGCCCACGCCGCCGCGCGATGAAACGCTCAAATCCATAAGTGTTGGATCCTGGGCCTGGAGGTCCGACAATATATGTGGATTGCGCGAAAATGGCTCTGCTTTCTGCTGGCCACATTTGATACCAGAAGAAGTGGAAGATGAACGCTTTACCTCTATAAGCGTAGGCTCTAGCTATGCCTGTGGACTACGCACGGATGGCGTTGCCATATGTTGGAAAGATTGGGAAGGGGAAGGTAGCCAAAGTCCAGCATCACCCCCAGAAGACGAGCGTTTCACCGCTATCAGCACTGGCAGAATCCACGCCTGCGGTCTACGTCCCGATGGTATTATCGTGTGCTGGGGCAGCAATTCCTCCGGTCAATCCCACCCGCCCCTGCGCTAAGCCTGCCACCTATGAACCGCATTCACATTTCCCACACCCGCCCAAAAAGCTTTGCCTATTTTTCCAAAAATAGCGTCAACCCCTATCGCCCCTACTGCAATAAAACGCGCCGCCCCTATCGCCACCGCTACAACAATCATCACGAAACGACAGCGTGAGCGCCTATGAAAACCGACTGGCTTGAACTCAGCGTCCGAACTCCGCCCGAATTCGTTGAGCCGCTATCCCAGATATTCTACCGCTACGGGCATGGCGGCGTCGCCGTCGCCCAAGAGGGCGGGTTCAACCCGACGAGGGCGAAACCCCCACCGGCGAGGAGTGGGCAATCGTAACGACCTACCTGCCCGTCAACGAATCCACCGCCGAGCGCCGCAGCCGCATAGACGTCGGCGTGCGCCTAGTCGCCCATGTCGCCGCCATATCCCCCCTGCGCGAGCGCCTAGTCGCCGAAGAAGACTGGCAATCCGCCTGGAAAGAACACTTCTACGTCCTGCCCGTCAGCCGCCGCGTAACCATCTGCCCCACCTGGCGCCAGCATACCCCCGCGCCCGGCGAAATCGTGGTAACGCTAGACCCCGGCATGGCATTCGGCACAGGCCACCACCCCACCACGCGCGCCTGCCTGCGCCAGCTCGACCGGCTAGTCCGCCCCGGCATTGACGCGCTGGATGTGGGCTGCGGCTCAGGCGTCCTATCCATAGCCGCCGCCAAGCTCGGCGCCAACAACGTCTTCGCCCTGGAAATAGACTCAGTAGCCGTCAACGTCGCCAAGCAAAACATCCGCGACAACCGCGTCCAGCACACCGTCCGCGTAACCCGCGGCAGCCTCCCCCACCCCGACGCCCTCCCCGACGGTTACGACATCGCCCTAGCCAACATCTCCGCCAAAGTCGTCTCCGAAATCGCCCCCGACCTAGCGCGCTGCGTCCGCGACGGCGGCCACATCATCGCCTCCGGCATCCTGCTAGACAACAAGGGCAGTGTGGAGCAGGCGTTGGCGGGCGCAGGGGCGACTATCCAGGAACCGTCATCGACTCTGATTGGGTGACGCTAGTGGCTGCTGTTCACAAGGCATAGCGGCGCACGGCGTCAGCCTAACTCGGCCATTCCCCGCCGCCGTTGCCGCGCGTTCACGCCTATCGCGCAACACGCCGCCCCTGTTACCCGCCGCCCTCTCGCCGTTCCCGCTCAAGCTCCGCAATCCGCGCCTCAACCGCATCCGCCCGCGCCTCAGCCTGTCGCCGTCTCTCAGCCTCGGCCTCAGCCCGCGCATCAGCCAGACGCCGCCCTTCGGCCTCAACATCAGCCCGCGCATCAGCCGCCTCAGCCCGCGCGTCAGCTCGCCGCCGCGCCTCAGCCTCCATATCCGCCCGTATCGACTCCAGCCGCCGCCCCTCGGCCTCGGCATCCCCGCGCGCCTCGCTCTCATTCATCGTCCGCAGATACCGCCTCGCCACCGGATCATAGAACCGCAGAACCTCCCGCTCCCAGCACACATACAGCCCCAGCGCCTCGCTATACCCCCGCCTATGCTCGGCGTCAATCCACTCGATCGCTATCCGCGCATACCGCCCCCCGACCAGCCTATCACCCGCGAGCGCGTCATCGTGATATTCGCCGCCCGTCGGGTCAAAGCGCCAGTACTCGGCAACGCCGTAGCGGGCGTAGTCGGCGCGCTTTTCGGTGTAGTCCACTATCCCCGTAGTCTTCGACGCCACCTCCAGCACGAACTCCGGCGGATGCGGCTGGCTTTCCAGGCAATAGCCGTTGTTCTTCTTGAACCCGTGCCACGTGGCAGTCAAACGCCACCATCAGATCGGGAACGCGGGTATCCCCCGGCGCGCTCAGGCTGGGGCCTAGCCGCGCCTCATTCCTCACCAGCGTGCTGTCCGGGTTGCCGAAATGCCTCTCTCAGCGTCGCCGTGGTTCCGATCTCGTATAGGTAAATCGAATTCTGCATATCATCACGCTGCGGCGCGTCGGGATACGGATCGCCCCGCCGCGCCAATTCAACTAGACTGATCGCCTCGGTAGTCATTGCCGACCTCGCTTTGGATAGAGAGCCAACGCTATGCCATCAAGCGCATTATACCACGCGCCGCCCGCCCGGCAATCCCCATGGAACTCCCGCGCCGCCCGCAACCGCCCCTCAACGCCGCGCCCGCCTATATCTGCCGCAGCCGCCATTCCAATAGTTCCCACATATCCCGTATATCCCGCAGCCGCCCGCCCACCAAGTTGAACGCCAGCGCCGTCAGCAATATCGCCAGCGCGGGAAAAGCCACAGTCCACCACGCAGAGAAGACATAAGCCCTGCCAAACGAAATGTCCATTCCCCAAGATGGCGTGGGCGGCGGAACGCCCGCTCCCATGAACGCCAGGATGCCTTCGAAAAATATGACGCGCCCCGCCTGCATCGCGCATCCCACAACCACCGCGTTGGCTATCGCCCTCGTCAGACGCCGCGTCATAAAGCTCGCGTCGACAGCCCCCCGAACCTGCCGCGCCACGCTCGCCCACGCGCCCGGCGCAAGCGCAAACGCTATCACCACAAAACTCTGCCCGAATACCTGCACAATCCCAACCGCAAGCGGGGCGAGGATGAACCAGATTATCAGGATGTAAAACAAAGGGATGTCAAACACGCTCGCCACGCGCATAACGATCTTATCAACCCCCCCGCCGCGATAGCCCGCCGCCAGCCCCAGCGCCGCGCCGAAAACCGCCCCTATCGCAAGCGCAACAGCCGCCAACATCAGCGAAGTCCGCGCCCCGTAGATAATCTTGCTCAGCACATCCCGCCCCAGCCAGTCCGCCCCAAGCGCGAAATAATACGATTTCTCGGCGCGCCCCAGCGGGATGCCGTTGACATTGCACGGCTCAAACTTGTTCGTAATCTGCCCCTCAGCGCAGCGCGGATACCACGGCGGCGGCGCCAGCACAGCCCTTAGCTGATCCTCATCCGGCGGATACGGCGCAATCCACGGCGCAAACGCCGCGCACAAAACCACCGCTCCCACTACGAACAGCGCCGCAAACAACCCCCAGCGCCGAAAGGCTCGCGCAAGCCCGCCCCCGTTGCCCCCGCCCTCAACGTCGCTTGCGGAACTGGACAACTGCTCGCCTTTCATCAGCGCGAATCACAGAAATATCGCATCCGCCCGCCAACATATCCCCCAAAAACTCGCCGCAACATCACCTTACCCCCAGCCCATAACCCAACCGACTTATCGCAACAAGCGCACCACCAACCCCTAACACTCCCCCAGCACCGCAACCACCTCCCCCGTCCGCTCATAAAAGCGCCACTTGCTCCCCGTCAGCGGATCGTCAACCGTCCATTCCATTGTGCCGCGCTCGTGGTGGTCATTCGTGAACGGCGTCGCCATAAACGTCGCCTCAAACGGCGGATCTGTTTGCAGATAAGCCGCGCCCCCCGCGCACTCCGCCCGGATGAACCCGCGCACGACCTCTATCGCCTCTTGCCGCGAGTAGCTCGGCGCTCTCGCCGTAGCCGCCGCGTCGCGCGTCTCGTCCGATACCGCTATCTGCCGATCTATCCCCGGCACGCGGACGCCCGAACCGACCAGCACAAGCAACACCGCGCCGCCTATCACGGCTATCCACAATAGCGGGATGCGCCAAGTCCACAGCAGGTTCATAAGCCAACCATCCCCGCGCGGCAAGCGCCAATCGCGCGCCCTAGCGCCCGCCTATATCTGCCGCAGCCGCGGGTCCCACCTGTCGCGCAGCCAGTCCCCGATGAAGTTGAACGACAGCACCGTCAGGAATATCGCCATTCCGGGGAAGAACGCAACCCACCACGCCGAGCCCAGGTAGTCCCGTCCGACCGCGATGTCCGCGCCCCAAGACGGCGTAGGCGGCGGCACGCCCGCGCCCAGGAACGACAGGATGCTCTCGGCGAGTATCGTGCTGCCCACCTGCAGCGTGGTTGCCACAACCACCGTGTTCGCCACCGCCGGCAGCAGATGCCGTATCATTATGCGCGGCGTGGACGCGCCCGCCACCCGCGCCAGCGCGATGTAGTCGAAGTTCCTGACCTGCAGCGTCTGCCCCCGCACAAGCCTCGCTATCCCCGCCCACGCGCCCAGCGCCAGCACAAACGCCACCACCGCGAAACTTTGCCCTAGCACGAACACAAGCGCAATCGCCAGCAGTATGTACGGGATAGCGTTGAACACATCCACCACGCGCATTATCAGTTCGTCAATAATGCCGCCGTAGTAGCCCGCTATCAGTCCCACCGTCGTGCCGAAGACAGTGCCTATCGCTATCGCTATCGCCGCCAGCCTCAGCGAAATCTGCGCCCCGTAGATAATCCTGCTCAGCAGATCCCGCCCTAGCTGATCCGCGCCTAGCGCGAAATAATATACTTCCTGCTTTGGCCCCAGCGGTATGCCGTTGGTGTTGCACGACTCGAACTTGTTCGTAATCTGCCCCTCTTCGCACGGCGGATACCATGGCGGCGACGCAAGCACAGCCCTTAGCTGATCTTCCTCCGGCGGATACGGCGCGAGCCATGGCGCGAACACCGCGCACAACACCAGCACGCTCAGTATGAACATCGGAATGAGAGGCCAGCGCCGGAACACATACAGCGACCGCTCAAGCTTCGACTCTTTGGTCGCCGCCTCAATGTCGGCTAGGGTTACCTGTCCTGCGGGAGTGGTCAATTGCTTGCGCCTCTCACTTCATCTCGCCGGTCACGCCATTCATCACGAACATCACGAATAGCGAATCCGCGGATCTATGAAAGCGTACAGAATGTCTATGATGAACACCGCTATCACATAGAGCAGCGTGAACACCAGCACAGCCCCCGTCATCAGCGGAAAGTCGTTGTTGATGATGGCGTTGTATGTCATAAGTCCCAGTCCCGGCCACGCGAACACCGTCTCGGTCACTACCGTCCCCCCGATGAACGCCACCAGTATCAGCCCGGCGAAAGTCAGCGGCGGTATCAGCGCGTTCTTGAACGCATGCTTCCATATCACCGAGCTGGAGTTCACCCCCTTAGCGCGCGCCAGTTTCACGAACTCCGAGTCCAGCACTTCCAGCATAGACGACCGCACCAGCCGCAGCAACGACGCAGACGCCAGCCAGCCCAGCGTTACCGCCGGCATCGGGTAATACGTCAGCCGCTCAAAGAAGTTCGTGGCGTCATGCCCGCGCGTTCCCGACGGCAGCAACCCAAAGGTTATGGAAAACACCAGTATCAGCATTATCCCAAGCCAGAACGGCGGCAGCGCCTGCCCGAACAGAGCGAATGTCCTGCCTATCACATCCCAAAAAGTCCCTCGCTTGACCGCCGACAATATCCCCAGCGGGATGCCCGTTATCAGCACGAACAACACCGCTGACAGCCCCAATTGCAGGCTCGCGGGCGCGAACCCTATCACCATTTGCATTACCGGCTGCCCTGTCTTCAGCGACTCGCCGAAATCCCCCTGAAAGATGCCCTTGCCAATCCAAATGGAGTACTGCACAATCAGCGGCTTGTCCAAATGGAACTGCTGCCCCCACGCCTCCCACTGCTCCGGCGACACATACCCCACATTCAGCAGCACATTGCGCGGATCCCCCTGCAGCCGCGATAGCGAAAACACTATCAGCGTCGCCGCGAATACCGCCACTATCAGAAATAGGAGCCGCCGTATGACGAATGTCTTCATAGGGAATCTGCCTGATCCGATTTCGCCGCCCCGGCCGTAATAGCCATAGTAAAGGCCGCAGTACGGCCGGCGGGACTTAACTTCTGCGCGACGCCCCGCCTATGCGCCGGGGCGTCGCTTGTTTCGTCAATTTCTTGCCCCGCCGCGAACTAGCGCCCGCGGCGGAGTAACTATTGATTAGCGTTAGCGCATTTACCGCGCCGCCGGAACCACCGTCTCAAACGAGTTCGGCAGCTCATACGGCGCCAGATCCCAGCTCTCCACGGTGTCCGGGTTGAACCCGATTAGAACCGGCACTTCCACCACGCCGCCCGAAAGCGCCATGTCGTAAGCCCAGTCCAAGATGCGCTCGCGCGACGCCAAGTTCTCTTCCGAACCCTTAGCCTGCACGCGCGTCTCTTCGCGGTTGGACCACCAGCGGTTGTCCTCAATGCCCGGATTCCAGCCGCCCGCCGGCAACGGCCACAAGCCGCCGCCCGGCAGCGTGCCGCCGCCCTCGCCGAGCCTGCCATGCTTGCTCGTCGGGCCCCAGCGCGTCATCCAAGGCACATGTATCTCGCGCCCAAGCATCGTAGGACGCCTAGACGAATACTGCGTGCTGTCTATGAACGGCTCAAGCCCAAGGTTTTCTTTCCACTGCCCCACGGCCGCCTCGCACACCTCAAGCGATGTGCCGTTGCCCTGCGAGCAGAAGAACTCGAACTCAAAGCCCGGCTGCACGCCCGACTCCGCCAGCAGCGCCTGCGCCTTCTCGGGATCGAACTGGTAGCTCCACCGATCCTTGTACTCAGGATGCGTCTGGTGAACCGTCATGCCGGGGAACGCGCCGCCATATACCGCGCCGCCGTAGCCGCCCGTAACCGACGCCGCTATCAGCTCGCGGTCAATGGAGAACAGCAGCGCCTGCCGGAACGCCTTCGCGCTCAGCATCCGCGGCGTATCATATGCGAACCTGTCCGTATCGTTGTAGTCAAAGCCCACCGAATCATCGGTGAACCGCGAGTCAAAGCCGTCGAAGTCGTAGCTGAAATTCGCCACGTCGCAGCCCGCGCCCACGGTGTCCTGTATCGCCGGATCCGAGCGGTCTATGTCCACGCACTCTAGGCGCGGATCGCCGATCCACGGATACTTGTCCGAGGGCAAAAAGCCCGCGCGAACAACCGGATTGCCCGACAGGTCTTCCTCGCCCAGCGTGGAGTTGGGCGGATACTTGAACGCCCACAGGTTGCCGGAGAAGTAGAAGAAGTTGCCGTTGATGGCGTCAAGCCCCTCATGGAACCTGAACCCTTCGTCCTCCAGCCTGCCGACGTCCTGGATGGACGCCATAGCGATGTCCGCCGCGCCGGTTTGCAGCATAGCCGAGCGCTGCTGCGCCTCATTCGCCTGCACGAACACCAGGTTGTCAAACGCGGCGTTGGCGCGCCAGTGATCCACCCGCGCCTCAGCCTCTATGCGCTCCGCCGGCAGCCACTCGTGAACCACAAACGGCCCCGACCCGTGCGGCACGCCAAAGGTGTCGCCCAGCTCGTCGAACAGCTGCTTGGACTGCATCCAAATCGCGTCCTGGCAGATAGACGACGCGTCCTGCAGACCGTCCGAGCGGAACGCGCGGTTTTCGGCTACCGCCACATACTCGCTCTCGGCGCTCCAAGGCTTGTAGTACTCATACGCCTGCGACGAGTTGGAATGCGCCGAGTTCGTATTCTCCGAACCCGCGTCGTTGAACGACCACGCCACATCCTCGGCGGTAAGCGGCCCAACCCTGATAAGCTCGCCGCCCTCCGCGCGATAGAAGTCTATGCCCTCGCGGATGAACACCCTTATCTTGCCCTGATTGGCGGTATCGGTCAGATCCGCCTCATCCAGCCGGTCAAGCCCTTTGCCGTCCATAGTGATAGTGCCGCCCGCTTTGGCGGGAAGTTCCCACTCCCAGCGCTCCGCCACGAAAGGCGCGTGGCATGCCTCGCCCGTATCCCTAATCGGATTGCCGTCGTCGTCAAAAGTAGGCTCCCAGCCCAGCAGCGGCTCTTGGAATCCAAAGAACCCGTGGAACAGCACATCCGGCCACGTCCCTTTGACATTGCGGAACTGCGGCGTCCCCACATTGTCAAACGCGACCGTAATCGTAATGCTCTCGGCCATCTCGCCTGACGCCGCGGGCGCCGGAGCCGGCGCGGGCGGCGTTGTGGCCGCCGCCGCGGGCGCGCTCGTCTGCCCTGACGTCGCCGGCGCCGCGGCCTGCCCTGACGTCGCCGGCTGCGACGGCGCGGTGGCCGCCGCCGCGGGTTGAGCCGGGGCGCTCCCCGTCTGCGCCGCCGGAGCCTCCGGCTCCGCGCTCCCGCACGCCGCCAAAACCAAAGCTGCGATTGCAACTAGGCTAAAAAGCCAAAACCCTCTGGCTTTCATACATTCCCTCCATCTTGCTGTCTTGCTTGCCGTACATTGCCCAGCATTAAATATCGCTAAACCTTAATAGATATTCATTTCAAAAGTCAACCTAAAAACCCGCGCAGGCCGCTATCCTAAAAATAACCCTTGACACAGCCATACGCCCCCGCTATTCCTATACGAACAAATTACCAGACACACCCACACAAAAGTTTTTTGCTACTTTTTTCTAAAAAAGTAGGGTCCCGGCGGCTGGGAGGCAACCAACATGACAACCGCAACTCATACTGCTACGCGGCTGCGAAATCTGCTTGACGAATTGCCCGATTATGGGAGCAAGCGGTTAATGGATATAGAGCGCGAGGTTAGGAATGAGCCTACACTGCGGCGGCTGGCGGTGGACTTATGCGCGAAATGGCGCAGCCGTTATGCCACAAACGCATGCGCGGCGTGTGCGATACGAACAATGTGAACCGAGCGAGTGATAGGCAAGAGCAAGGTAAGATACAAGACAATGCGGGGCCACAAAAGAGTATAGCGGGAATGATGAATAGGCTGTGGCTGACACAGCGAGTATGGTATGGGGAGATTCCGGTCTGGACAAGGGCGAGTTGTTGGCCGCATAGCGGTTGGATGACGCGCCCTAAACCTAATCGCGGGCATCCTCAACCCATCCTAATCCTGCCCACTAAACAAGCGACGATTACGCCTCCGCCCTCTATATGCAACCCCAACCCCACAATGCTATAATTCCTACCACCCACACCACAAACACCCCCAGCGCCAACACAAAGGAACCCCCATGACCACCCTATACATCACCTCCGACCACCCCGCCGCCGGCAAAACCGCCCTCTGCGCCGCCCTCGCCCGCCTGCTCCGCGCCCAGGGCATGCGCGCCGCCGCCTTCAAGCCCGTAGCCGACGGCCCCCACGACCCCGACCCCGCCATCTACCAAACCCTGCTTGCCGCAGACGCCCCCGCCCCTTGCGACGCCGGCGACCTATCCCAAATCGCAGACGCGGCCGCCCGCCTTGCCGCCCAAAACGACATCGTCATCGCAGAGGCGGCAAACTCCCTCACAGCCGACCAGTCCCAACGCATCGCCGCCGCGCTAGACGCCCGCGTCATAGCCCTTGCCACATTCGCGCCCGACCTAACCCCCAACGCCGTCCTAGCGCTAGGCGCCCCCTACGCCGACCGGCTCGCAGGCTACGTCGTCAACAACCTCACCCAATACATGACAACCCACGCCAACGAAAACCTAATCCCCGGCGTCCAAGCATCCGGCGCCCCCTTGCTCGCGCTAATCCCCGAAGACCGCCGCCTGCTAGGCGTCAGCGTAGCCCAGCTCGCCGACCGCCTCCACGGCGAATTCATCCTAGATCTGGATGAGGACGATCCCAACGACCTGGTAGAATACCTTATGGTTGGCGGAATGAGCCTTGACCCCGGCGAAACCTACTTCGCCACCCGCGACAACCGCGCCGCCATCGTGCGCGGCGACCGCCCAGACCTGCAAATGTCCGCGCTCGCCGCACCCGGCAACACCGCCTGCCTCATCGCCACCGGCGGCATCGCCCCCATCGAATACGTCCGCTACGAGGCGGAACAAGAAGAAACCCCCATCATCATCGTCCAAACCGACACCCTAGACACTATGGACGCCCTCAACGCGCTCATAGACGCCAGCCGATTCGACCACCCCCTCAAACTAGAGCGATTCACAAACCTGCTGCAAGACCGCCTAGACATGGATTCGCTACTCGCCGCCATAACCCCATAATCGCTCACCCACCCTAAAGTTTTGCCTACTTTTCCAAAAGTAGCGTCCCCCTAAACCCCCGCCGCTGCCCTTGCCGCAAACGAAATCGGGATTGGAAAAGCCCCTACACACGCTTGCGCGCAGAAACATCCCCAATCCCGCTATCATCTTTCGTTGCGGCGAACTAACCGCCCCTGCCACCTACCCCGCCGCGATAGCCGCCCGTATCGCCCGCTCCGCGAACACCGCCGTCAGATGCGCCCGATACTCCGCCGAGGCGTGAACATCCTCATTGAACTCAATCCCATTTCCCGCAACCGCCGCCGCCGCCTTGATCGCCGCGTCATCAAGCGCGCTCCCCGCCAGCGCCGCCTCAGCGTCCGCCGCCCGCACAGCATTCGCCCCCGCGCCCGTTATGCCGATACTCGCCCCCGCGCAGCTGCCGTCAGCATTGCGCGAAACCACCGCCGCAACGCCCACTATCGCGTAGTGAGACGCCTTATTCCCGAACTTCGCGTATGCCGACCCGCTATTCGGCGGCAGCGCCGGTATCCGGATCTCGTTCAGAATCTCGCCCGCCTCCAGCGCCGTTGTGAACAGATCCACAAAGAAATCATCCGCCCCAATCGCGCGATGCCCCCCAGTGGAACTCGTAACCAACTCCGCCCGCAGCGCGATAGCCACCGCCGGCAAATCCCCCGCCGGATCCGCGTGCGCCAGCGACCCGCCGATTGTCCCCATATTGCGAACCTGAGCGTCCGCCACCTGCGACGCCGCGTCAGCCAGCGCCGGCGCCCGCTGCCGCACAAACTCCGACGACACCAGCGAGGCATACGTCGTCATAGCCCCGATAGCCAGCCCGCCGCCGTCCGCCTCGCGGATATACGCCATATCCCCTATCTTGCCGAGATCGATCAACACCGACGGCTCGGCAAGCCGCAACTTCATCAGCGGTATCAGGCTATGCCCACCCGCCAGCAACTTCGCCTCTTCCCCATGCTCCGCCAGCAAACTCGCCGCCTCTGCCACGCTGCTCGGCGCGTGATATGCGAAAGCGCTTGAAATCATTTCGGACTCCTTAATCGCCTTGAACATTCCCGGTCATCCCTAGATGCGCCCGGAAATCCCTGGATATGCCTTGCTTGAATATGACCTGAACCGCCCCTGCGCCTGCCCTCTGCCCGCCCGCCGCGTTGCGGATTGATACCACGCCGTTGCAACAAACTTTATGTGGCATTGCGGCAGGCATTGCGCCGCCCTACGCCATCTTCTCCGCCGCGTACTTCACCGCGTTCACGATATTGTGATACCCCGTGCAGCGGCACAAATTCCCCGCCAGCCCCTCGCGGATCTCCTCATCCGACGGATTCGGATTCTTCGTCAGCAGATCCACCGACATCATAATCATCCCCGGCGTGCAGAACCCGCACTGCAGCCCATGCTCCTCCCAGAACCCTTCCTGAACCGGATGCAGCTCCCCATTCTTCGCCAGCCCCTCCACCGTGGTCACCTTGCCGCCATTCGCCTGCACCGCGAACAGCGTGCAGGACTTCACCGCATTGCCGTTCAGAATAACCGTGCATGCGCCGCAATTGCTAGTGTCGCAGCCCACATGCGTCCCCGTCATACTCAGCGTCTCCCGCAAATACTGCGCCAGCAGCAGCCGCGGCTCCACCTCGCCCGTATGCGCCGTCCCATTGACCTCAACCGTGATTACTTGTCCCATACGATACCTCCCATAGCATAGCGAACCGCCCCCCGAACCTTCGGACAGCCTCGGATAGCGCTCGCCTATCGTACATCAACGCCCTGTCAGCGCCACCCTCGCGCATCCACGCAAAGGCGACCTGCCAACCTTGCGGGGATTATAGCAGGTGATTAGCAGATAGCCAACAGCAGCCCTACAGCCCCCGTTCCCTAACCCTGCGGCGTCAGCCGCCCCCCAAAAGTTTTTTGCTTACTTTTTTACAAAAAAGTAAGACCCTCGCATCCCCCCAAAAGTTGAGCGCCCCCACTCAACTTGACTATAATTACGCCCATCCAACTCTCATACACGGAGCGCCCCAACATTGCCTAACCTCGCAACCACGCCCCTACTGCACACCCATTCCGGCAAGCCCAAATGAAACCCGCCGCAACCCTCTGCGCCATCGCCGCCATCGTATTCGCTATCGCCGCCTGGCATCCCTCGCCCACTCACGCCGACGGCGGCGCATCCACCCGCAACCAAACGGCAACCCCCGCGCCCGACGAAAGCGCCGCAACCATACAAGCCTACGCCCTCCGAATACTCCGAATCCTAACCAACCGCGACGCCAACAACTGGCATCGCTACTGGCAAGCCCGCCACGCCTGCGACATGGCGGCGGCTTATGAGTGGAACGGCGATAACCCGCCCCGCGCCCGCGCCCTGCTCGCCCTAACCGCATCCCTGTGCGCCCAACTCGACGCCATCCTCGGCGTCAACCCCGCCGCCCACCCGCCGCGCGGCAACGAGCGCGGCGCAGGCTTAATGCTCAACGAACCCGACGCTATGCGCGGCTACACCCTATTCGTAGTGAGAGTCACCCAAAAGATCTATCTCATAGACCCGCTTGGCAGAGTGGCGCATACTTGGCATATTGCAGATGCCCTGCCCGACAGAATAACCAACCACGCAAAGCTGCTTGACAACGGCAACCTGATGATAATGGCATACTCCTTCGCCCCCGGCGCGCTAGTCACGATAGCCGAGATAGACCCGCGCGGCAATATAGTCTGGCGATACAACTCCCCCGGACTCCACCACGACTTCCTAAAAATGCCCAACGGCAACGTCCTGCTGCTAGTTGACGCCCGCAAAACCCGCGAAGAGGCAATCGCAGCCGGCGCAAACCCCGAATTCGTCAGCGAAATCGGGCTGCTGCACGACTATCTGATAGAAGTGCGGCCCACAGGCAAAACCGGAGGCGAGATAGTCTGGCAATGGTCGGTCTGGGATCATCTAATCCAAGACTTTGACCCCGCCAAGCCGAACTACGGCGCAGTCGCCGAGCATCCTGAGCGCATAGACATAAACTTCCCGCTTGAACCGCTAAACAAAAGCCACTACGCCGGCGACTGGACGCACATCAACGCCATTGACTACAACCCCGACCTAGACCAAATTATGCTGTCCCCCCGCCACTTCAGCGAGCTCTGGATAATTGACCACAGCGCCACCACCCAAGAGGCGCGCGGACACAGCGGCGGCAACAGCGGCATGGGCGGCGACCTGCTCTACCGCTGGGGCAACCCCCGCGCATACAAACACGGCGACGCCGCCGACCAGCGCATCTTCTGGCAACACCAAACCCACTGGATACCCCCCGGCCTACCCGGCGCCGGCAACATCCTGCTATTCAGCAACGGCCACGAACTCCCCGGCAACCAGCGGCGCTACTCATCCATAGACGAAATCACCCCCCCTGTCAACGGCTACCGCTACCGCCGCCCCGACAACGCCGCCTACCCCCCTGCCAAGCCCGCCTGGACATACGTCGCCGACCCTCCCGCCGACTTCAACGCGCCCATTCGCTCCGGCGCTCAGCGCCTCCCCAACGGCAACACATTGATTGCCCACGGCCCCGCGGGAACCATATTCCAAGTAACCCCCGACGGCAAAACCGCGTGGAAATACATAGCCCCCATGCACTACTACATCTCGCCGCCGCAAGACGCTGAATCGCCCGCCCCCCTAACGCACGAAGACGGCCAAGGGGACATCATCCAAAACACCATCTACCGCGCCTACTGGTATCCCCCCGACCATCCTGGATTGCAAACCCTAGACCTCGCGCCCGGCGCATCCCTAGAAGACACCCCCAACCTGCTTGAATGGGCCCGTGCCGCCCTCGCATCCGGCGATTTCGCGCAGCCCCTTGCGGACGCGAACTACGACATCTATCGCTACAACGGCGAGGACGGAGACACCTTGATATATTTCAAGCAGAGCTGCGCGGAAGAAGACACCCAAGCGAAATTCTTCCTCCACATATTCCCCGCCCACGCCCGCGACCTCCCCGCCGCCAGCCAAGAACACGGCTTTTACAACAGAGACTTCGAGTTCAACGGCAGAGGCAAAGCGTCAGACGGCATCTGCGTCGCCATAGCCCCCCTGCCCGACTACCCCATACAGCGCATACGCACCGGCCAGTACACCGACGCCGGCCAAGTGTGGCGCGCCGACATCACTCTAAACGAGTAACGCCCGCCCCATCCAAAAGTTCTTTGCCCGCCATTCCCTCCAAAACTCGCGCCGCAAGCCGCCCTTCACGAGTTTTTGCTTACTTTTTGTAAAAAAGTAAGACTCAGTATGCCCAATTTGACTATCCCCCTCCATCAAGCATACAATACCCCCACAACCCAACCAAAACCACAAAACACAAACCCCAAAACCCCTTGACACACCCTTGACACCCCCATGGAGGCGCAACATGGCAACCGTAGGCTCAGGCGACTACCGATACGAGCGAGTTCCCGAATGGCCCAATATGCCCAAATACTGGGCTTTCGGCGCGGCGTCCGACGGCGCCGTCAACTCCCAAGACGAAGTCTATATCTTCAGCAGAGGCGACCACCCGCTTACCATCTGGGATACCGACGGCAATTTCATCTCATCCTGGGGCGAAGGCACGTTCTCCGCCAACCCTCACGGCATCTACATCGCCCCCAACGACAACGTTTGGCTCGTCGACCGCGATTTCCATATCGCCACCGAATACACCCCCGGCGGCGAAACCCTGAGGACGCTCGGCGAAAAACTCGCCCCCTCGCCCTCATTCCAGGGCGCCCCCTTCAATATGCCCTCCGGACTCGCCATCGCCCCCGACGGCAATATGTTCGTGTCAGACGGCTACGGCGGCCACCGCGTCCACAAATTCAGCGCGGACGGCGAACTGCTCCTATCATGGGGCAAGCAAGGCACAGGCCCCGGCGAATTCGCCCTGCTGCACAACATCTGGGTGGACGAGCGCGGCAGAGTCTTTATCTGCGACCGCGAAAACCACCGCATCCAACTCTTCGACGACAGCGGCAATTTCATCGAAGAATGGACGGATATGGAAAGCCCCGGCGACCTATGGATCCGCGACAACATCGTCTACGTCGTAGAGCAAGGCCCCGGCACCGGCGTCAGCGTTTGGACGCTTGACGGCGACCTAATCACCCGCTGGCGCGGCAGAGACGACGCGGGCGCGCCCGGCGTCATCGGCGGACACGGCATCTGCGTGGACTCGCAGGGCAGCGTCTATGTAACCGAAATCGGGCAGGGCAACCGCGTATCCAAGTACGCCCGCGCATAAGCGCGCGAAACCGCGCCGCGTAATCACATCAAGGCAAGCAAGGCGATCCAATGCAAGCGGGCGCTACCCTCAGGCGAGCCGGCAATGCGCTCATAAACTCCATTATGCCCCCGCGCTGCGCCGGCTGCGGCATCGAGGGCGCGTACCTATGCGATGATTGCAGGCATCGCCTGACCCGCTTGCGCCGCCCATACTGCCTCGTGTGCGCGGCATACGGCGCGCCCCAGCTCTGCGAAAACTGCGCCCAAGCCGCCCCCGCCTTCGACGCCGTCCGCGCCCCCTACGAACACCGCGCCGCCGCCCGCGCGATGGTCTCCGACCTCAAATACCGCGGCGTCCGCGCCGCCGCCCCCCATATGGCGCGCCTGCTCGCCGACTACCTCGCCCGCAACCCCTATCCCGCAGACGCAATCGCCGCCGTGCCGCTGCACCCGCGCCGACGACGCAAGCGCGGCTACAACCAATCAGCCCTGCTCGCCCGCCAACTCAGCCCGCTCATCGGACTGCCCTTTCACCCCAAAGCGCTCCGCCGCGTCCGCAACACGCCCCCGCAAGTCAACATGCGCTCCATCGCCGCCCGCAAGCGCAACATCGCCGACGCCTTTCGCCCGGCGGCATCCAACCCGCCCGGCCTGCGCTACCTGCTCATAGACGACGTCGCCACCACCTGCGGCACAATGTCCGCCTGCGCCAACGCGCTCAAAGATGGCGGCGCGCTATCCGTCTGGGGCATCGCCTTCACCCGCCAAACCCCCCGCCGCGACAACCCCCAAAGCCTTCTTGACACCTACGATGATACCTACGATAATGCCTACTCCGCATCCCAAACAATACGCTATACTGCACATAATCACCTGAAAGGAAACGTCATATGAACTCCCTTGCAACCGAACAATGCGCCGATACTACCACCGACACGCCCCCCGCACCTGACCACGAGATAGCCTCCCTGATGTGCCAAACCCCCGACTGGCGGATAATCCCCGGCGGCGGCGGCGACGACGACATCCCCCGCCTCTGGAAAACCTTTCGCTTCCGCGACTTCAACGGCGCGATCCAATTCTCAGTCAGACTCGGCAGCATATCCGACGGCGAGATGCACCACCCGCGCCTGCTAGTGGAATGGGGCCACGTCGGCGTGGAATGGTGGACCCACAAAATCGGCGCGCTCCACCGCAACGACTTCATAATGGCATCCAAAACCGACGCCCTCTACGCCCAAATCTCAGCCGAATAACCTATCCAAACCCGCATCAATACCCATACCCGCCATCCCTGCGCGCCCTATATTCACAAAGGTTTCTGCATATGCCAAACTTCGGCTTAACCGTCAAACACGGCGCTGACTCCAAGCGCATCGAACTCCAATGCGAACACCAAAACGGCCTAGTCTACGTAGTCCGCGCCGAATCCAGCTGGGTATGCTCCGAAGACCTGCTCCACGCCCACGCCCTAGCCGGCTTCCTGCGCGAACTCACCGACCTAGACGACCCCCGCATCACCGCCGCCATGCAGCGCTGGGGCATCTACTACCGCCCTAGGCCCCTAGCCGAACCCGCCCCCGATACTCCAACCGAATAACTCCCCACCTTGCCCTACTCCCGCTTACCCATCCCACAAACCCGCCTATCCACACCCACCCAAAAGTTTTTTGCTTACTTTTTTCTAAAAAAGTAAGACCCCCGCGTCCTACTCTATCGCCGTCCCCCATATCTCAGTCCCCGGATAAAACGCCGCCCAAGCAAACCAAAAATAAGTCCCATGCGCCACCATCCGCAACGACTCCCCCGCCAACTCCCCCGAAACCGCCCGCCCCATCACACCCCACTCCGACCCCGTCTGAGCATCCACAACCCGCCCATCATCACGCAACTCAAACGTCAGCGCCATCCCACCAACGCTTGCATAATACGCCGTCGCCGCCCCCACAACCCGCCGCGCCCCGCCATCCGCTCCCGCAAACGCCGACAACGCCCCCGGCTCATAAAACACAACCACGCTCTCGCCCCCCACCACATCATTCACCACCCGCGCCTCAGCAAGCCGACCAAACGGATACGCAACCGCCCGCCCATTCACATCCAGCCCCAAAACCCGCTCCATAGACGCCAACCGCAAATCCGGCGCTTGTCCTAGCATATGCGGATACCCCCAATCCCCGTCATACCCCGCATACGCCGCCGCGCCCTGATATATCCCGCTATCAGCATCCCCCACCAGCGCCTTCCCATTCGGATGCGCCCGCCTAAAATCCCTCCAAGCCACCACAGCCGCCGGAACCACCTCCAAACGCCTGCCCGCCAACTCCCCCGCAATCGCCTCGCCGCCTATCTGCTGCCACCACGACTCCGTCTGCCTATCCCACATCACCAAATCGCTAAACCGCAAATTCCCCGTAACCCCAAAATCCAACGTCCTGCCATCCACCTCCCGCCTAAACGCCACCGCGCTATTGCACAAAGGACAATACGTAACCGCCACGGCTATACCCCCCACAACGTCATTCACAACCTCGCGCCGCATCATAACCCCCAGCGGATACGCCCTAGCATCCCCCGCCATCTCAACCACGACCACAGGCTCGTCATCCAAAATATGCCTTGCATCCGCCGTCCCCACAAACCTCGGCGCATCAATCGCCGCAATCCCATCGCGCGGCTTGCCCGCAGCCACAATCTCACCCGCCGGCACCGTCAGCCTGCTAAAATCCGTCCGCCAGCCCCTGCGAATATACGACGGCAACTCATCCCCCGTCGCAACAACATCCGCCGCCGCAACAGCCCTAACATCTTGAGACAACTCGTCGCCCCGCGCAACAACCTCCGCCGTAGCAACCACGCCAGCATCCTGCCGAGAATTCGCCCCATCACCCCCACACGCCGCCGCCATCAATCCCGCCAGCAACGCCGCCGCAGCCACCCACAAAGGCGCGCCGCCGCCCACCGGACGGCAACGCGCCCTTATCACCTTGCTTGCCTTTGCCGCCTGCCCTACTCCAACCCCAACTCCGCCCGCAGATCGCTTATCGTCTGCGCCCGGCTGCGCGTAACCCGCCGCTCCCGCAAGCCTATCGGCAAATTCTGTATCTCAGGCGCGATCTTCACCGACACGAACACCGGCCCCTCCTCCCGCATAATATCCTCGATCTGAGTGGCGAACTCCTCCAGATCATCGAAATGATGCGTAGAGGCATACCCCGCCCCCTTAGCCATCGTGGCGTAATCTATATCCGCCGAATTAGGCACCGGCTGCCCCCCCGTCGTGGCGTAGCACTCGTTATCCAAAACGAAGTGGTAGAAATTCCCCGGCCGCTTGCCCGCCACGCTCGCCAGAACCCCCAAGTTCATCAGCAGCGAACCCTCCGCGTCAAACAGAACCACCTTCTCATCCGGCAGCCCCAGCGCCAGCCCAAGCGCCGCCGAAGTCGTATGCCCCATAGCGCCGCCCAGCGCAATGTCCCGGCTAGGCTTATCGCTCACATCCGGCCAATGCCGCCCAGCTGTCCCCGCCGTAGTAACTATCGCATCCCCCCGATGCGAACCAAACGCCCTAAACACCTCAACTGCGTCTAGCATATTGCTTATCTCTCCTTAATTGCGTTGCATTGCGCCGCGATTGCCAAATCGCGGAATTGATTGTGAAATCGCGGCGGATTGATTGTTTTCGGATACTCACGCGCGGGCAGATGAACTAAGCCCACTAAGCCCGCGCCCGCTTGACCCGCCATCTAGGATCTATCGCGCGAGCGATAACCGGATGGCAACAAGCGCATCGCCCCTACCCGCCTTGACGCTACCGATTGAACCCGTGATACTCATCCCCCACCAGCACCACCACCGGCCGCCGGGTATCCCGCGCCTCGACAAACGCCTCCGAAATCCGATCCCCGTCCGCGTCATGCTCCACCAGATAGTAATTGATGCGGAACGCATTCAGAAACGGCTCAGTATACGTCGCAGCCGTATCCGGCGTCTTCCCCCGCCGCGTCCACCCGCGATACCCCACCACCATCACCAGCGGAAACCCGGCGTCCAGCGCCATCCCCCGTATGGAATCCCCCGACTCCATCATCCCCGTATTCTGAATCAGGCAAACCGGCGTCTTGCCCGCCACATTCAGCCCCAGCGCCACGCCCATCGTCTCCCCCTCCCGCGACACCGGCACCACATCCAGCCAATCCTGCTCCAGCATAAGCTCATACAGGTAATTCGTCTCGCTATCCGGAATCGTCACCACATGCGTAACGCCATTCTTCCGAAACTCCTCCACCAGAGTCTCCGGCCTCAGTATCTGCGGCTGCTGCTGAACCATACTTAGCTCCTCTTTGCTCTCGCTTCTCAACCCGCGGCAAGCCCAAACGCCAGCCGCGCCCGCCTATTATAGGCGCTATCCAACCCTTCGGTCAATTTCGGCAGCCCCAACCGCGTCATAACCCCTACGCGGCGCAGCCGCCCCCAAAAGTTTTTTGCTTACTTTTTTACAAAAAAGTAAGACCACGTCCCACTTTCTACCCGCTAAAACCCTTCCAAACCTGCTATAATCCCCTAAACACCCATAAGATCCAATCACGGGAGTCAACCTCTTATGGCAACGGCAACCGCACTCGCCATCCCAACCAAATCCAAACCCAAACTACTCACCGCCGCCGACCTATTAGCCCTCTACTCAAACGGAATCCGCGGCGAACTAATCCGAGGAATCATCAGCGAAACCACACCCGCAACCGGCGAACACGGCGAAATCGTAGTGTACTTAGGATGGGCGCTCCAAACCTTCATAAAACCCCGACGCTTGGGCAGAATAACCGGCTCCGACTCCGGCATCCTCCTAGAACGCTCCCCCGACACCGTCCGCGAACCCGACATAGCCTTCTTCTCAGCCGACAAAATCCCCCCCGGCGTCCGAATACGCGGCTACTACCAAGTCCCCCCCGACCTCGCCGTAGAAATCGCATCCCCCACCGACAGCGCCGCCGCCATCAACGACAAAGCCCTAATGTGGCTGCGCTACGGCGCGCGCCTAGCCTGGACCCTCCACCCCGACCAACGCCGCCTCGACATCCACACCCCCGACGGCGCCGTCCAATCCCTAACCGACGGCGACACCCTAACCGGCGGCGACATCCTCCCCGGCTTTACCTGCCCCATATCCGACATCTTCGACGCCACATAACCCCTCGCGCGCTCCCCCCAAAAGTTGAGCGCCCCCAACAAACTCAGATATAATCCCACAACCACAAACACTTCCAACAACGAAAAGAGCGGAATTGATTGACCTCGCAACTAATCCGCCACGCCTGCCACACTTTTGTTCTGGGGAAGGGCAGAATGGAAATCTCCATAGACTTGCGCCCATCGGCGCGGCTCTGGCGGCGCTTGCCATCCTCATAGCCGCCGCCTGGCATCCCCCTATCGCCCACGCCGACGGCGGCTCTCCACCCGCCCGCAGCCAAACGTCTGCCCCCGACGACAGCGACGCAACCATACGCGCCCAATCCCTCCAAATACTCCGCGCCCTAATCGACCGCGACTCCAACAACTGGGCCCGCTACTGGCAAGCCCGCCACGCCTGCGACGCCTCGCCCGCCGCCGATCACGCCGCCGCCCAAATCGCCGCCGCCGCGCCGCGTTCCCGCGCCCTGCTCGCCCTAACCGCCTCCATATGCGCCCGCCTACACGCCCTCCTCGGCGTCAACCCCGCCGACCACCCGCCGCGCGGCGACGAGCAAGGCGGCTTGCTACTCAACGAACCCGCCGCCGCCGTAGGCTACACCCTGTTCACTCCGGTCGACGACGGCAACCAAAAAGTCTATCTCATAGACCCGCTTGGCAGGCTGGCGCATAAGTGGCGTCTTGACGAAACCCTGTCCGGCAGAGGCATCCTGCACGCCAAGCTGCTTGACAACGGCAACCTGCTCATAATCCTGCTCAGAACAGCGGGCGAGATACTGGAAATCGACCCGCGCGGCAATATCGTATGGCAATACAACCTCCTCGACGTCCATCACGACTTCCTCAAAATGCCCAACGGCAATGTCCTGCTGATAGCTCAGGCTATCAAAACCCGCGAGCAAGCCATCGCAGCGGGCGCCAATCCCCAATTCGTACACGAAACCGGCCTACACTACGACTATATCGTGGAAGTTCGCCCCACAGACGGCGCGAGCGGCGGCGAAATCGTATGGCAATGGTCGCCCTGGGATCACCTAATCCAAGACTTCGACCCAACCAAGCCAAACTACGGCGCGATAGCCGACCACCCCGAACTCATAGACCTGAACTTCCTGCTGGAAACCATAAGCCTGCATCGCCAACAAGCCCCAAGCAACTGGATGCACGCCAACGCCATTGACTACAACCCCGCGCTAGACCAAGTTATGCTATCCCTCCGCCATTACAGCGAACTATGGATCATTGACCACAGCGCCACCACCGAAGAGGCGCGCGGACACGCCGGCGGCAACAGCGGCATGGGCGGCGACCTACTCTACCGCTGGGGCAACCCCCGCGCTTACGGGCATGGAACAGCCGCTGACCAGCGCCTATTCTGGCAGCACCACACCCATTGGATACCGCCCGGACTGCCTGGCGCGGGAAACATCCTAGCCTTCAGCAACGGCAAAGAATTCGCCGACCAAGTGCGCGGCTACTCCTCGGTGGACGAAATCACGCCCCCCGTCGACGGCTACCGCTACCGCCGCAATGAGGGCGAGGCTTATCCCCCCGACAAACCCACGTGGACATACGCCGACGCCGACTTCTACGCGCCTTACAGATCGGGAGCGCATCGCCTCCCCAACGGCAACACACTGATTACTGACAGCAAAGCGAGAACCATATTCCAAGTAACGCCCGACGGCAAAGCGGTATGGAAATACATAGCCCCCCCGCGCCGTCACATCTCGCAATCGCAAGACGATGAACATCCCGCGCGGCTCGCATATGAAACGCCGGATAAGCCCTCGCCCGTTGTCCAAAGCGAAGTATATCGCGCATACTGGTATCCCCCCAACTATCCGGGACTGCAAGCGCTAGACCTAGCCCCCGGCGCGTACATTCAAGGTGATCCCGCCCTGCTTGATTGGGCGCGCGCCGCCCTTGCGTCTGGCGACTTCGGGCAGCCGCTCGCCCGCTCCCACTACCACATCTATCTCTACAACAGCGCGCTAATCTACTTCAAGCGCCCCTGCGCCGCCCAAGACGCGCAATCCCAATTCTTTCTGCACATCATCCCCGCCCGCGCTCACGACCTTCCCGCCCACAGACATGAACACGGCTTTGACAACAGAGACTTCAACTTTAACGGCGCCGACGTCCACGTCTTGAACGACGACTCGTGCATTGCGATACGTAACCTGCCGCGCTACCCCATAGACCGCATCCGCACCGGCCAATTCACCTCCGCCGGCCAGCAATGGCGCGCCGAAATAATCCTAAACGAGTAACTGCGCCCCCCACTTTGCCGCCATCCATTCCCGCCGGCCGCGCCATCTCATTCTGCGCCATCCCTCTATCCCCTCGCGTTGCCGACATCCATTCCCGTCGGCTACCCCAACAACTCCCCCCCATCCTCCCCCAACCCCGGCGCCCGCCGCCGTATCCCCCACGGCGTCCTCCCAAACCGATACGGCGCACCCGGATACACAAACCGCTCCCCCAACTCCGCATGCTCCACCTCCACCCGCATCCCGCGCGCCCGGAAATGCTCATCCTCCAGCGCCTCCTCAGGGGCGTACACTATCCCCCACTGAAACCCCAAATCCTGCGCCCGCTTGAATATCTCATGCGCCGTATTCCGCATGCACAGCCGGCTCACCGCATCCATCACCTCACCCATCTGCCGCACCGCCACCGGCTCCCGCCGCGCCAAAGCCTCCCTGCTCGGCGGACTCAGATACCCCGACAAATCCCCCACCAGCCCATGCTCATCCAGCCACGCCAGCAAATGAAACCACTGCTCCTCCGTCCGCGCCGGAAACCCGATATTCACATACCGCCCATCGCCGCACAGCATCTGCACATCCGGCGTCGGCGTCACAGACGCATGCCGCCCCGTCTGCCGCTGAACCGTCTCGCCCGCCACCAGCCAGTTATACGCGCCGCCCTCAGTGGTAACATTCTGCGCCGCGTGCATATTCACATCAATAAACTGCCCCTCACCCGTGAACTGCCGGTGAACCAGCGCCGTCAAAATCCCAATCGCCGCGAAATGGCAAGCCGTATGCTGCGCCTGATTCCCCCCGCCGCGAACCGGCGGCAGCGTATGATCGTCATACCCGCAACTCCAAGCCGGCCCCCCAAACGCCAGCGCCGTCAAATCCGTAGATGCGTAATCCGAGTACGGCGCGGATTGCCCAAACGGACTTATCGCCGCCATCACAACCCCCGGCGCCGCCTTCGCCACCGCCTCATACCCTACCCCCAGCGCATCCAACCGCCTAGGCGGGCTGCCGTCTATCACCACATCCGCCGTAGCCGCCAAACGCAAAAAGGCATCCCGCCCGGATTGCGTGTCCAAGTCAAGCGCAACGCTCCGCTTATTCGTATTGTAATGCCAAAAATACAGGCTGCGCTCCGGATGCGGCTCATCGCGGTAAAACGGCGGATACCCCCGCGTAACATCCCCCTCCGGCGGCTCGACCTTAATCACCTCCGCCCCCATATCCGCCAGCAGCTTGCCGCACCAAGCCCCAAGCTCGCCCCCAACCTCCAGCGCCCTAACGCCGTCCAAAGCCCCTGCCATATCTATATCACCCCCGCATCGTGCAACTCGCGCTGCTCCGCCCTTGACAGCGCCAGCACATTGTCATAAAAGAAATCGTTATGCTCCCCCAGCAACGGCGCGCCCCGCTCTATCACGGCGGGAGTAGCCGACATCCGCATCGGCATCCCCTCAACCCTCACGCGCCCCATCTCGCCATGCTCCACCTCCGGAAACGTCCCCCACGCCAGCGTATTGGCGTCCTCATCCAGCCGCTCCTCAGGACGCTGCACAACCGCCGCCGGAACCCCCCTAGCCTGCAAAGCGTCCATAGCCTCCCGCGCCGACCGAGTACACGTCCACCGCTCCATCACCGCATCCAACTCATCCTGACGCGCCATCCGACTCTCAGTAGTGGCGAACCGCGCGTCATCCGCCAGCCCGTCATTCCCCATAACCTCGCACAACGCCCGCCAATCGCCGTCATCCCGCGCCGCGATAGCCACCCACCGATCCTCCCCCTCGCTGCGATAAATCCCATGCGGCGCCATCGGCGGATACTCGCTCCGATTGCTATGCGGCATCCCCTCGCGCCGCATAGGACGCCCGTTTATCGTATAATCCAAAAGCGCCGGCCCGTTAAGCGTCAGCGCCGCGTCAGTGCAGGACAGATCCACATACTGCCCCTCGCCCGTCTTATTGCGATGATACAGCGCCGCCAAAATCGCGATCGCCATAAAATACCCCCCCGTATGATCCATATGCGAAAACCCCCACCCCGCCGGCGGCATCCCCGGCAGCCCCGACTGAAAAGTCAGCCCCGAAACCGCCTGCACCACGGGCCCCCACGTCTTAAAATGGCGATACGGCCCCTCGTGTCCAAACCCGCAATTGGACACATAGATAATATCCGGCTTAATCCGAACCATCTCCTCATACGGAAACCCCCACCGCTCCATCACGCCCGCGCTAAAGTTTTCGGTCACCACATCGCTAATAGCGATAATATCCCGCAACACGTCCTTCCCCCGCTCGCTCTTAGCATTCAGCGTAATCCCCAGCTTCTCCACATTATGATTATTAAACATCCCCCCCAGATTAGTCCCCCGCCGCTCATCCTTATACGGCCCGTTCCCCCTAAAAATATCCCACCCGCCCTGCGTCAGCCGATCCTCAATCCGCACCACCTGCGCCCCAAACGCCGCAAAAACCCGCGTAGCCCCCGCCCCCGCCAGCTGCCCCGAAAAATCGCACACCCGCACCGCCCCCAACGCCCCAGTCTTGCCGCCATTAACCCCCGCTACCATATATCTGCCTCCCTCTCAGCTCACATATCGTCCAATAAACGCCGCCGCCGATTATAACACCAAAATTAACCCTTGACACCCACCCTACTCCCCCGCTATTCTTATAAGAACAAATTATCAATCACCCACCCAAAAGTTTTTGCTACTTTTTTCTAAAAAAGTAGAGTCCCCGGCGGGGAGGCTTGGAGGCAACAAATGACAACCGCAATCCGCGAACCCATAACCGAAGAGCGCATCGCATCCGAACAAGACCGCGTCCGCCACAAAATCGCCCGCCGCGTCAACCAACTCACCCACGACGGCGACGAACTCATAGACTTCATGCTAGACACCGTCCGCGGCGAATACCCCGACGCCAAGCACCACCACCGCCAAAACGCCGCCCGCGACCTCGCCATTATGAGCGGCAACCTCCCGCAAGACACCCCCGGATCCCCCGCTCGCGTCATCCGCGAAGAAGACATGCCCAAACCCAAAACCCCCAAAGTAACCCTAAAGCAAATCATCAACAAACCAATAGGCGCATACATCCGCGAGAAAACCGACGACTGCCGCGACCTCGCAACCGAATACTACAACATCCTATTCCCGCGCCCCGTCTTCGAAAGCGCCAACCCCGACGAGCTCAAATACCAAAAAGCCACCCGAATCCGACCGCACCACCAAGTAGCCGCGCTCAAAGAAATGATGAAACGCAGCATCGGCAGCCGCAATCCCTACGCCTACGCGGAAACCTCCGCGATGGAAGAAAAAATGCTCAACAGCAAGCTGGCAACCGAAATGCGCCTGTCAATGGACAAGGGCATGGGCTACGCGCGCTACATGTTCGAAATCCTAGAAAACGACAAAACCGACCGCTGGGGCAACATCATAACCGACCCATTCACCCAAACCCACCGCATCTGGGCGCTCAACGAACTCTGCCGCATGGGCGCCGACATCCCCTGGGAACACATAACCCCTGAGGCGATAGACACATTCTTCCGCGACCTCCACGCCAAAGAGCGCCGCGATGCGGAACGCCTCCTAGCCCAGCGCCAAGAATCCGCCAACACCGAGCTCACCCCAGAGCAAAAAGCCGAAGTCCTAACCGTCTTCGAAGAAATGCAGCGCGCAGCCGACGCCAACGACCGCAAAGCCGCCAAGAAAGCCAAGAAAGCCAAAAAAGCCGACGCCGCCAAGAACGCCACCCTAGACGCCGCCAACAAAAACACCGGCAACGGCAACAGCGACAGCGCCGCCAAAGACGCCACCAAATCCGACAACACAGACACCGCCCGGAATGTCAGCCCCGATACTGACACGCCCACCAACGTCCCCAACACCCCCACAACCCGCGGCGAAACCGCCGTCGCCAACGCCCTAGCCCGCCACCCCAACGTCGACCTAGACACCGCCCTTGAAAACCACCACTCCACCGCCGGCATCCCCAAACAAAACCTAACCCACGCCCAAATCTACGACGCCATCATCGCCGAGGCAAACTTCCAAAAACGCCAAGCCATAATCCAACGCCGGCTCCATCCGGAAAACCCTGACGTCCCTGCCGACGAAACAGATCCCAAATCCCGCAGCCCTTAGCTCGGCAAAACCACGGCGCAAGCCGCCCCCCAAAAATTCTTTGCTACTTTTCCCTCAAAAGTACGACAGCCCCATGCCCCCGTACCCCCGCTCGGCCCCCGTGCGCCCGTCAATCCCCGCGCGTCCTTCATCCTGCTATAATCCCTACCACACACATCACCCCCAACCCCGGAGGCAATCCCCCTAATATGCTAACCATCAACCAACAATCCATAGACGAAATGAAAGCCCACGCCCTCCAAGAAGACCCCAACGAATGCTGCGGAATACTCGCCGGCCCCAAAGACGCCGCCCTCAAACTCTACCGCATCACAAACACCACCCCCAGCCCCTACCGCTACCTTATGGATCCCCAAGAGATGCTCAACGCCATGGATGACGCCGGCCGCAACGGCTGGGACCCCATCGCCTTCTACCACTCCCACACCCACAGCCGCGCCTACCCTTCGGACACCGACGTCCGCATGGCGCAGCAAAGCGGCTGGATAGGAGATTCCATCTACTACATACTTATATCCCTAGAAGACAAAACCAACCCCGACATCCGCGCCTATCACATCCATCCCAACGGCGACAGACAAAAACAGCCCTATACCATCGGCGAGCCCAACCCGCCCGCATGCTAACCATTCCCGCCAAATGCCGTTGTATCGGATGGGTAGCCCGCGCGCAAACGCGTCCCGCCCCCGTCGGAACACTACGGCAATCACCACGAAAGGCAGCCACATGAAAAAACTTCTAAGCTGGAAAATACTCCTCCCCTCCGCGCTCGCCGCCGCGCTAATCCTAGCCCTCGGCGCGATAGCCCTCAGCGGCGTCAGCGAGGCAACCATCCGCGCCCCCGGCCCCCACGCCATCCTCCCCGGCCACTCCGACCGCTTCGGCTTCGGCGACCGCGACAAAACCCTAATCCTATCCGAAACCCGCTACCTATCCGACGGCGAAACCCACGCCATCCGCAAACTAGCCGGCACAATCCAATCCGCCGACCCCGCCACCGGCGCCTTCACCCTGCTGCTCGCCGACGCATCCGAAACCCTATCATTCACCGCCAGCGCCGACACCGCCATAAAAATCGCCGACGCCGACGCCCCCGCCCTATCCGACCTAACCACAACCGACACCACCTACGTCATCCAATACATCGCCCCCGACGCCTCCAGCCAAATCAAACTCATAGCCCAAGGCGACTTCACCCGCCGCGCCTACCGCGCCGACAAATCCCGCGCCGACCGCCCCGGCCACGACTCCGACTCCAGCCGCCGCGGCAACCGCCGCTAACCCTCTTAACAACCTTAACAACTTAATATCATTCCCAATCCCACCCACTCCCGCTTGACACCACGCCTATCCGGTGTTAGATTTACCCTAGCACCTTAAACAGCATATAAATCTAACGCGCGAGTTCGCAGGGAAGAGGGTGAAACTCCCTCACGGCCGCGCCACTGTAAGCGGGGAGCGCCCGACATCACGCCACTAGCATCGATGCGCCGCATCATGCCGGGAAGGCGTCGCAAGCGCCACGAACCGCAAGTCAGGATACCTGCCCGCCGCGTTGGAAGTAGTCTCTCGCCGGTAGAAACGCTTCCGCGTCAGCCCGCGCTTGCCCCAAAACAGGCAGGCGGCATAGGCAACATTCAAGACGCTCCGCGCATCCCCCGGCGGAGCGTCTTTTCTTGCGCCGCAAACCCGCCGCCCGCCAACGCCAACCCGCAGCCGCCCAACCGCTGACATATGATTATCCTGCTCACCACATCCGACACCGACATACTCGCCCTAGACGCCGCCCTCGCCGGCTTGCCCCCCGACCTGGCGAGCGCCCGCGCCCTGAACCCATTCGCCCTAGCCCAAGACGCCGCCGCATTCGACGCTTTCGTCGCCGATACGCTTCCCCGCGCCAGCCTGCTGCTAACCCGGCTGCTCGGCGGCGACAAAGCGCTCGGCGACAAATTCGGATTGCTGGAATCCGAATGTCGCCGCCGCGCAATCCCCCTAGTCGCCTGCTCCGGCGAACCCGCCCGCGACGCCGTCTTCGAGCGCCGCTCCACTACGCCGCCCGTCATAGCCCAAACCGCCTTCGAATACCTAAACTACGGCGGCGTCCCCAACATCCAAAACCTGCTCCGATTCCTCAGCGACGAAACGCTCGGAACGCAACACGGCTACCAACCGCCAATGCCCTTGCCCCAAGACGGCGTCTATCGCCCCGGCAATCCCCAAGCCATCCCGCTAGACGACTACCTAGCCCGCCACTGCGATCCCGACAAGCCCACCGCCGCGCTGCTCTTCTACCGCGCCCACTGGGTCAGCCGCAACCTAGAGTTCGTTGACGCCATCATCGCCGCCCTGGAACGGCATGGCTGCAACGCGCTGCCCGTATTCTGCGCCAGCCTGCGCGAAGACGACGGCGCCGCCTTTCGCAAATACCTGCTTGACGCCAACGGCAAATCCCGCGTGGACGCGGTGATCTGCACCCAAAGTTTCGCTATGAGCCACCAGCCCGGCGCTCAGCCCGCCGCCACTGCCGCCACCCAGGACGACTTCCTAGCAAACCGCATCCTAGAACAATTGGATGTCCCCATCTTGCAGGCGATCATATCCACCGAACCGCACGCCGCTTGGATGGCGCGCGACATAGGCCTCAGCCCCCTGGACATTGCGATGAACGTCGCCCTACCCGAACTGGACGGCCGCGTCATCACCGTCCCCGTCTCGTTCAAGGAGGCAATCGCCCAGGACGCCGCGTCCCCCGAACTGCGCCGCTACATCCCTGACGCGGAGCAGACCGACGCCCTGGCGTCCCTAGCCGCCCGCTACGCCCGCCTGCGCCATACGCCCGCCGCCGAGCGCAAAATCGCCATCGTGCTCAGCAACTACCCCACCAAAGCCGCGCGCTTGGGCAACGCGGTCGGCTTGGATACCCCCGCCTCCGCCGTCAACCTGCTCAACGCTATGCAAGCCGCCGGCTACCGCATTGACGACATCCCCCCCGACGGCGATGAGCTTATGCGCCGCCTCATCGACCGCGGCGCATACGACGCCGAATTCCTAACCCCCCAACAGATGCGCCAAGCCGAGGGCAGCGTCAGCGCCCAAGCATACCAATCGCAGTTCGCTGCCCTGCCCGCCGACGTCCAAGACGACGTTCGCGAGGCTTGGGGCGATCCGCCCGGCGGCGTCTATGCCCACGACGGCAATCTCTTTATGGCGGGATTGCGGCTTGGCAACGCCTTTATCGGCATACAGCCCCCGCGCGGGTTCGGCGAAAATCCCATCGCCGTCTATCACAGCCCCGACCTCGCGCCAACCCACCACTACATCGCGTTCTACCGCTGGCTGCGCGATGATTTCGGCGCGCACGCCATCGTTCACCTAGGCAAGCACGGCACATTGGAATGGACGCCCGGCAAAGGCGTAGGCCTATCCCGATCCTGCATCCCCGAAGTATGCCTGCCCGACCTGCCGCACTTCTACCCGTTCATCATCAACAACCCCGGCGAAGGAACCCAAGCAAAGCGCCGCTCCCACGCCGTCATCATAGACCACCTTGTCCCCGCCATGACCACCGCCGACAGTTACGGCGACATAACCCGCTGCGAACAACTTATGGACGAGTACGCCCGCGCGCAAGGAATGGATCCCCAGAAACTGCCTATGCTGCGCCAGCAAATTTGGGAAGTCGTGCAGCAAGCCCGCCTTAATGAAGATCTGGGCGTGGACGAAATCCCCGACGATTTCGACGACTTCATCCTGCACATAGACGGCTATATCTGCGAACTCAAAGACGCCCAAATCCGCGACGGCTTGCACACGCTCGGCGAGCCGCCGCAGGGCGATTTGCTCATAGGCTTGCTGCTCGCCCTAACCCGCCTGGACAACGGCGACATCCCCGGCATACGCGCCGCCCTAGCCGCCGCGCTCGGCTTGGACTACCCCGCCCTGCTCCGAAACCGCGCCGCGCCCGTCCCAGATGGCGCGCTGCCCGCCGCCCTAAACCACAACGACGCGCCCGTCCGAACCGCCGGCGATCTCATAGAGCGCCTAGAAACCCTATCGCGCGATCTCTACCGGCGGCTCGCCGAAAGCGGCTTTGATCCCGCCGCCATTGACGCCGCCCTGGCGTCCGTTCCCGCGCATAACGGCGATATTGCCCATTCCCGCGCGCCGGATGTGCTGCGCTACGTCTGCGAGCGCATCTACCCCGCGCTCGCCCGCACGACCGACGAGATAGACGCTCTGCTGCGCGGCTTTGACGGCGGATTCATATCGCCCGGGCCGGCCGGCGCCCCCACGCGCGGGATGGCGGGCGTCCTGCCCACCGGCCGAAACTTCTACTCTATGGACCCGCGCAGCATCCCATCCGAAACATCTTGGCAAATCGGCAGGCAGCTCGCCGATTCCCTTGTAGAGCGCTACCTGCGCGATGAGGGCGAATATCCCGAATCGGTCGGCATCAGCGTTTGGGGAACCTCCGCTATGCGAACACACGGCGATGACATAGCCCAAATCCTAGCGCTAGTCGGCGTCCGCCCCGTTTGGCAAGAAGAAAGCCGCCGCGTATCCGCCCTGGAAGTTATCCCCCTGGATGAACTGGGCCGCCCGCGCATAGACGTCACCGTCCGCATCAGCGGCTTTTTCCGCGACGCATTCCAAAACCTAATCGTGATGATGGACGACGCCTTTCGCCGCGTCGCCGCGCTTGACGAACCTGAAGAGCGCAACTTCGTCCTCAAGCACTACCGAGCCGAACTCGCCGCCAAAATCGCGCGCGGCGCCGCCGCCGAATCCGCCCAAGCCGAAACCCTCTACCGCATATTCGGCAGCAAGCCCGGCAGCTACGGCGCGGGCATACTGCAAGCCATTGACGACGGCGGCTGGCAGTCCGACCAAGACCTAGCCGATGTCTATACCGCCTGGGGATCCTACGCCTACGGCCGCGAGCAGCACGGCGTCAGCGCCGTCCGCGAATTTCGCGCGCGGTTCGCCGCCATTGACATCGCCACCAAAAACCAGGACAACCGCGAACACGACATCTTCGACTCCGACGACTATATGCAGTTCCACGGCGGCATGATAGCCACCGTGCGCGCCCTCGCCGGCGACAACCCGCGCCAATTCTTCGGCGACTCGTCCGACCCGTCGCTGCTGCAAACCCGCGATCTCAAAGAAGAGGCGCGCCGCGTATTTCGCTCGCGCGTGGTCAATCCCAAGTGGATGGACTCTATGAAACGGCACGGCTACAAGGGCGCGTTTGAGCTTGCCGCCACCGTGGACTACATATTCGGCTATGACGCCACCGCCCAGATAATAGACGACTGGATGTATCAAGAGGTAACCGAAAAATACGCGCTTGACCCCGCTATGCAGCAATTCTTTGAGCAAAGCAACCCTTGGGCGCTGCGCTCCATAGCCGAGCGCCTAATGGAGGCCGCCGACCGCGAAATGTGGCAAGCGCCTGAGGACACCCTAACCGAACTCCGCCGCGTCTATCTCCGCGCAGAGGCGATATTGGAGGAGCGGCAAGAGGCGGGGGCGCAAGCCCAATAGCAAGCCCAATAATGAAATCCCAACAGCGAATCACAATGACGCAACAAACCGATAACGCGCAGGACATAACCCAAGACGCCAACTTCCCCTTCACCGCCATTGTCGGGCAGGAGCGGATGAAACTCGCGCTTGTGCTTAACGCCATCAATCCCGCCATCGGCGGCGTGCTGATACGCGGCGAAAAGGGCGCAGCCAAGTCCACCGCCGCCCGCTCGCTCGCCGCGCTGCTGCCCGCCCTGGACGTGGCCGCCGGCTGCCCCTACTCCTGCTCCCCCGGCGCGCCGTTCCCCGCATGCCACTTCTGCGACGGCCGATCCTCCCGGCCGGCCCGCCGCCAAGTGCGCCTGGTGGAACTCCCTGTCAGCGCCACCGAAGAGGCGGTCGTGGGCGCGCTGGACATCGAGGCGGCTATCCGAGAGGGCCACCGCCGCTTTGAACCGGGCTTGCTGGCGTCCGCCCACCGCGGCATCCTGTACATAGACGAAGTGAACCTGCTCAACGACCACGTGGTCGACGTCCTGCTGGACTCCGCCGCTATGGGGCGCAATTTCGTTGAGCGCGAGGGCGTGTCTTTCAGCCATCCCGCGCGCTTTATCCTAATCGGCACAATGAACCCCGAAGAGGGCGATCTGCGCCCGCAGTTCATTGACCGCTTTGGGCTTGCCATAGAGATTGACCACATCCGCGAACCCGACCGCCGCGCCGAAATCGTCCGCCGCCGCATCGCCTTTGAATCGGATCCCCAAGCATTCGCCGACCGATGGCGCCAGCCCGAATCCCAAGAGCGCGAGCGCATCGCCAACGCCGTCAGGATGCTGCCCGCCGTCAAGGTGGATGACGCCATACTCACATTCATAGCCCGCCTCTGCGCCGAACACGACGTTGACGGCTTGCGCGCCGACATCGTGATATACAAGGCGGCGCAAACCCTAGCCGCCTACAATGGGCGGGCGAGCGTGGCGTTCGAAGACGTCCTCGCCGTCGCCGAAATGGCGCTGCTACACCGCATGCGCCGCCAGCCCTTTGACGAACCCGAACTCAACCGAGAGCGCCTTGAGCAAATGGCGCAAGATCTCTACGACGACCCGCCGCTTGACCACGCGCCGCCCGATATGCCGCCGCCGCCCGACGCATCCGACGCAATCCCGCCCGATACGCCGCCACCCGACGCCCCCGGCGATGCCGCCGCCGAAAACACATTCGCCGCCGCCGAATCGTTCAGCGTGCGCCCGCTGAATATGAGCGCCATTGACAGGCGGCAGCGCATCGGACGAGGCAGGCGCACAACCAGCCTTGTCAGCGACCGCCGCGGCCGCTATGTGGACGCCAAGCCGCCCGACGGCAAGCTCACAGACCTGGCGGTGGACGCCACCATCCGCGCCGCCGCGCCATACCAGCGCCGCCGCGCCGCATACGCCAACGGCAACCTCGCGCTGCAGGTGGAGGCGTGGGATCTGCGCCAAAAAGTGCGCGAATCGCGCGTGGGCAACCTAGTGCTGTTCGTAGTGGACGCCAGCGGATCTATGGGCGCGCAGCAAAGAATGTCCGCCACTAAGGGCGCTATCCTATCCTTGCTTATGGACGCCTACCAGCGCCGCGATAAGGTGGCGATGATAGCCTTTCGCGGCGCGAAATCCGAAGTGGTTCTGCCGCCCACCGGCAGCCCAAAGCTCGCCCAAGAGCGCTTGGAAAGCCTGCCCACCGGCGGCAGGACGCCTATGGCGCAGGCGCTGTCAGACGCGCGCAGGCTGATAATCCAGCACAAGCGCCGCGATCCTGACACCCCCGCGCTGATAGCCCTCGTATCCGACTGCCGCGCCAATGTGGGCATAGCCGGCGGCGATCCCTTTGACGAGGCGCTCGGCCTCTGCGCCGCCCTCCGCGAAGAGGGCGCTCAGGCTATCGTGCTAGACCCCGCGCCGCGCTCAAACCGCTTTGGGCTGACGCAGAAAATCGCAACCGCGCTCGGCGGCGACCGCATCCCCCTAGACGAACTGCGCGCCGACGCCATCCGCGCCGCCGTGCGCCAAGCGCAGAGCGCGGAGGCGTGATAGTATGCCGCGCATCAAGCAATATAATCAAGCCGCGCGTAGAGTTAGGGTAACGAAATGAGGTGTGAATAAATGGCTACAATCGCTGCCACAGATGCACATTCTTTGGGTGTGCGAGTGGCTGGGATAGAGCGCCAACTTGCAGGCATCAGCAAGCAGATAGACGCTATGCACAAGCGGCTAGATACTATGAACCGCCGCATCAATATCCTGACGGCAAGCGTTATTGCCCATACGCTTGCCATTGGCGCGCTGGCAATCGTTATACTGACGCGAATCTAACTAATTCAACGCATATCCGCAAACACAACTCAGCGCTACAACCGGACACCGATACACGCGAGATTGGGAGGTCAAACGATGACGACATTGGCGAGAGACACCGGCGCGCTGTCGCGCAAGGCGATAGGGCTGCTGCCCTGGACGGGCGCGGCGACCATTGCGCTGTACGCGATGGGCTACGTGGACGGCGGCGCACACGCCATCATCTTTGCGGGCGACGGCGGCCCCGTTATGAGCTACCTGCACGAGTTCTTTCACCACGCCCGCCACGTCGGGCTGATGTGCCACTAATCCAGCCGACGGCTGCCGGACGCCGCCCGCAACCGGCGCTCGGCAGCCGCCCTAGGACTTGCGCTATGCAGCGAACTATCATCAGCGCCGTACTGGTCGGACTGGTCGCCGGCCTGATAGTGGGCGTCTATCACAACATATTCACAGTCCCCGTCATAGAGCGCGCCATCGTCTTGGAAGAAGAGCGCGCCGCCGCCGCGTTGCCGCCCGGCGCGCAGCCCGACGACGAGCCGCCCCTGGTATCGCTTGGGATGCAGCGCGTTGGCGCTCTGCTCGGCATGGGCATATGGGGCGCGCTGTTCGTGGGGTTGCTATTCGCCTGCTTTTACGGGCTATTGCGTTGGACATTCCCCGGCGCGCGTCCGGCGCTGGCGGCTATCATCGCGGGCGGCTTGGGGTTCTGGGCAATGGCGTTCCTGCCATTCATAAAATTCCCCCCCGTGCCGCCCGGCGTGGGCGAGGGCGACACGCTCATATTTCGGCAGGGCTTTCAACTGCTGATGTTCGCCCTATCCGGGCTAGGCGTCGCCGCGCTGCTGATGGCGCTGAACGAAATCCGCTCATCCGCGCTCGCCGAAAGCGCAAGGCGGTTGCTGTACGCGCTCGCGGGCGCGGCATACGCGGCGTTCATCCTGCTTGCGTTGCTGCTCATCCCCGGCAACCCCGACCCAGTTCCCGTCCCCGCCGGCCTGCTGCTGCAATTCAGCGCGCTGACGCTAGTCGGCCACCTGCTGCTATGGGCGCTCACCGCCGCGGGGTTCGCGTGGCTGCTACGCAGGCGGGAGCAAGCGGCAAGCCGGCATTGACAAGCAGTGATTACGTCTATAATATGAATGTTAACCTGGGAATGTAGTAAGGAGTATGAAATGGAAATTATCTATGACATCCAAGGTGGATGGCCTAACCAAGTTGGTTCCACAATGAGGCGCCGTGTGTCTGGCTACACACGTGGTATCCCATTCAAGATAGGGATTACAAACGCCCCTCAGCGTAGGGCAGATGAGTACGACTACAATAGGCTAGGCTATACTCAGATGCTAGTGATTTACGAGACATCCTCAATAAACCATGTGAGGGGGCTAGAGTCTAACTTGATAGCCCATTACGGGGATGATTGCGACAACTCCATCGGTGGCGGTGGTGGTAGGGTTGGGGTTGGCCCGTACTATCTTTACATAGTTCGCTAACCACTTAGCGTTCCCGGCCAAGTCTTTCCCTGCCGAAAGCGCCAGGAGGCGACTCTACGCGCTCGCAGACGCGGCATACACGGCGTTCATACTGCTTACGCTGTTGCTGATACCCTGTCTCCGTCTCTGCCGCCGTGAGTGCTGACCGCCGCGGGGTTCGCATGGCTGCTAAGGCGGCGGGCGGCAAAAACCCTCATTGACTAGCAATGAATGTGTCTGTAATATGGATGTTAACCTACTTGCAGACAGAAAGGGGCATAAATGAAGGTCGATTATAAAATTCATACAGGATGGCGTAGGCAGGTTATTCACACAATAATAAGTAGTGTGGCTGGCCGTGTGCGCTGTCGCCGATTCAAGATAGGGATTACAACAAATCCGGGCCGTAGGGCTGCGCAGTACGACCACGACGCGCCGTCGCATTACGATGAAATGATAGTGATTTACGAATCATCTACACTACACCACGTGGCGGATTTAGAGTCTGAATTGATAGAGTATTATGGGGAACGTTGTGACAACGCTCGCAGTGGCGGTGGTGGCAGAGTGCCAGAAGCAGGGCCGCCGTATTATCTTTACATAGTTCTTCGCTGACTACTCAGCGTTCCCTGCCAAAATCTTCCATCCCGAAAGCAATAGGCGATTGCTGTACGCCCTAGCAAGCGCCGCATACGCCGCATACATCCTGCTCGCGTTGCTGCTCATCCCCGGCAACCCCGACCCCGTTCCCGTCCCCGCGGGCCTGCTGCTGCAATTCAGCGCGCTGACGCTAGTCGGTCACCTGCTGCTGTGGGCGCTGACCGCCGCGGGGTTCGCGTGGCTGCTAAGGCGGCGGGAGAGCGGGCGGCAAGCCGGCATTGACTAGCGATGATTATGCCTGTAAATTGAAAGCCGGCGCGCCTGGGGAAAGGGCATGACTGAGTGCTTGCGCCGTTAAGTTAGAGCATTCCGGCGGCGCTATCCCGTGCGCCGGCCATATCAATAAGTTTTGTTAGATGATAGAAAGAGCAGCCGGAGGCGCGTATGGCAACCGAAACTTCTGACCAACGCGAGCATCAGCCCGTCAAGGGGCCGCGCATCAAAAAGGGCCTAGTAGTCGTCAACACGGGCAACGGCAAGGGCAAGACCACCGCGGCGCTGGGCGTGCTGTTTCGCGCGTGGGGGCGGGATATGCGCGTGCGGATGTTCCAGTTCCTCAAGCACACCGGCTCCCGCTTTGGCGAAAGCCGCGCCGCCGATAAGCTCGGCATAACCATGACCGCTATGGGCGACGGCTTTACCTGGCGCACAAAGAATATGCAGCACACACAAGACCTCGCGCGCCATCAGTGGGAAAACTGCAAGCAAGCCATCCTATCCGACGAATACGACGTCATCATAATGGACGAGTTCACCTACCCGCTGCACTACGGCTGGATTCCGGTGGATGATGTGCTAGACGCGCTCAAGCGCAAGCCGCATATGCTGCACATCGTCATCACCGGCCGCTACGCGCCGCAGGAGCTGGTGGACTTCGCCGACCTGGTAACCGAAATGCGCGAAATCAAGCATCCCTACCGCGAACAAGGCATCAAGGCGCAGCCCGGCTTGGAGTTCTAATCCAATGGTTGAAGAGTACGAATACTACGACGAGCAGTTCGACGACGCGCTAGTCAATATGCTGGCGGAGGCGCGGCAATCTGGCGAAACCGGCATCCGCGTAACCTCAAAGCGGCTGCACGACCGCGTGGTGACATCCCGCTCAGTCAAGATGCGTATGGCGTGCGACGCAATGTGGCGGCTGTGGAAAAAGCAGGGCGCTTACGAAAGCCGCATCATCTTCACCCCCGCCAGCGGGCAGGGCGCAAAGCTTGAGATTGAGTTCAATGTCTGAGCGCGTCAGGGCTGATTGCCCCCGCCCGCGCGATGCGATATACACGACACGCGCGGGATGCGGCATACGGGACATTACGGGGATACTACGGGGAACATAGAGATACGCGGCGCAACACGCGCGGGATAGGCTTATGAGCGATACATCGCTGGCGAACATATTGGCAAATATCCAACGCGCGGATGCCGCCGCTATGCGCCGCGCCCGCGAGCGCCAGCTCACGCTCACCAAGCCGCCCGGCAGCCTCGGCGTCCTGGAAGATCTGTCAGTGCAGCTCGCCAGCATATTCGGTAGCGAGCGCCCGCGCATAGGCGGCAAGGCGGTTATCGTGGCCGCCGCCGACCACGGCGTCGTGGCGCAGGGCGTAACCGGCTACCCGCAAGCGGTAACCGCGCAGATGGCGCTCAATTTTCTAGCGGGCGGCGCGGCGGTCAGCGTCATTGCGCGGCAAGTCGGCGCGCGCCAAATCATCGTGGACGCCGGCATAGCCGCCGATATGCCCGCGCATCCCGACCTGATAGCCGCGCGCATCGGCAAAGGCACGGCGGACATTTCGCGCGGGCCCGCAATGTCCCGCGAACAAGCCGAGCGCTGCCTGCTCGCGGGCGTCAGCCTAGCGCAAGACGCCGCCAACGCGGGCGCGAGCCTCATCGCAACCGGCGATATGGGCATCGGCAACACAACCTCCTCCAGCGCGATAACCGCCGCGATCGCGGGCGCGGATCCTGAGCAAACCACCGGCGCCGGCACAGGCAGAACCCCCGACGAACTTCGCCGCAAAACCGACGTAGTCCGCCGCGCCCTGCAAATCAACGCGCCCGACGCAACCGACGGCTTAGACGTCCTTGCAAAAGTAGGCGGCTTTGAGATAGGCGTACTTGCGGGCGTAATCCTGGGCGGCGCAATGGAACGGCGCGGCGTCGTCCTGGACGGCTTTATCTCAGGCGCGGCGGCGCTCATAGCCCACGCGATCTGCCCAGCCGCCCGCGATTATATGATAGCCTCCCACCGATCCGCCGAGCGCGGGCATATCATCATTTTGGAACATCTAGGCTTGCGCCCGCTGCTAGACCTGCAAATGCGGCTTGGCGAGGGCAGTGCCGCCGTCCTGTCAATGCCCATCATAGAGGCGGCGGCGGCAACCCTATCGGATATGGCCACTTTCGCCGAGGCGGGCGTATCCGACCGCGATGATCCCGCAGACGCAGACGATACAGCCGCGCAAGGGCAGCCTTGATGCGCGGCTTGCGCTCAGCGATAGCCTTTCTAACCATCCTGCCCGTCGCGCCGCGCAACGATCCCTCCGCTATGGCGGCGGTGCGCGGCTGGTTCCCGCTTGTGGGCTTGCTGTTGGGCGCGGCGCTGTTGGGCATTGAGCTGCTGTTCACGCCCGTTTCGCTGCTGTTGCCCCTGTCCGACACCGCCGTGTACACGCGCCCGCTGTTCCCGCCGCTGCTGTCCGGCGCGCTAATCGTGATTGCGCTCGCCGCACTCACGCGCGGCTTGCATCTTGACGGCTTGATGGACAGCGCCGACGCGCTCTTGGGCGGCTTTGCCCGCGAGCGGCGGCTCGCCATACTCCGCGATCCCAATGTGGGCGCTTTCGCGGTGATAGCGCTGATCAGCGTGATGCTGCTCAAGGTCATCCTCATCGCCGAAATGCCGCCACTGGGCAAGTTGTCCGCGCTGCTACTATTCCCTTGCTTGTCCCGCTGGGCAATGCTGCTGACAATGGAACTATTCCCGTATGCCCGCGAGCGTGGGCTTGGAACGGCGTTTATGCAATCGCGCGGCAGGTGGCAGCTCGCGCTTGGGTTCGCGGTGGCGCTGTTCGCAAGCCTCGCGCTCGGCGGGACGTACGGCGTCGTGCTGCTTGCGGCGGCGAGCGCGCTTGCGTGGGGCATCGGCGCATGGGCGGCGCGGCTGCTTGGCGGCGCGACCGGCGACATCTACGGCGCGGTGAACGAACTAACAGAAACGGCGCTGTTGCTGATAATGCTTGCCGCGCTAACATTCGGCGGCCCATTCGCGCTGCAGCCGCCCTTGTTCTGGGCGCTGTGGCAGCCGGCGGGTTGAGCGCGCGATGGCTTGGCATCCTTGGAGCGGCGATTGGCGGCTTGACGCGGGCATGCTGCTGCTTGCGCTGTTGATAGACTTGGCGTTGCCGGAGCCGCCCAACGCGCTGCATCCCGTAGCGTGGATGGGCAAGGCAATCGCCGCGCTGGAGCGGCTGGCGGACGGGCGCGGCAACGCCGCCGCATTCCTGATAGGCGCGGCAATGGCGATAGCGGTTCCCGCGATATTCGGCGCGGCGGCGTGGCTTGCTATGATTGGACTGCGCGAGCTTGGCGCGCTGCCCGCGCTACTGGGCGGCGCTATCTTGCTCAAAACCACATTCTCGGTTCGCGGGCTGGCGCGCGCCGCAAACCATACGCGCCATCTGCTTGAGGGCGGCGATATAGCGCGGGCGCGTTGCGAACTGCATAGCCTGGTCAGCCGCGACGCCGCGGTTCTCACCCCGTCGCAGGCGTCCGCCGCGGCGATAGAGTCGGTGGCCGAAAACACGACCGATAGTTACATAGCGCCTTGGATAGCGTTTGCGCTGTTCGGGCTGCCGGGCGCATTCGCCTATCGCGCACTGAACACGCTGGACAGCATGATAGGCTATCGCGGCCGCTACGAATACCTAGGCAAGGCGTCGGCGCGTCTGGACGACGTCGCCAATCTGCTGCCCGCCCGCGTGAGCGCCCTGCTGCTGCTCGCCGCCGGCGCGCTATGCGGCATGCCCCCCGCGCGCGCCTGGCGGACGGCTTGGCTATCACGCCGCCTAACCGCCAGCCCCAACGCCGGCTGGACTATCGGCGCAATGGCGGGCTTGCTGGGCGTCGCCCTGGAAAAGCGCCGCCACTACCTCATCGGCGGCGGCTTTCGCCAGCCCCGCCCCGCGGACATCGGCGCGGCGGCGCGGCTGGCGTACGTTGTGGCGGGCTTGGGGGCGCCGCTCGTCGTGGGCATGATGGCGCTGTGGGGCGTCGCGGCGGCGTGAGATTTGGTAAGATAGGGTTGGGCGCAAGGCATAGGGCGCAAATCGCATTAGGGCGATATGAACGCATTAGTAAGAGGGAGCGCGAACAATGGTTACAGCAACGACAACGCGCGTCAGGTTCACATACGAAGACTACCTGAACACGCCTGAGGACAAGCGCTACGAACTACTGGACGGAGAACTGATTATGGTATCCAGCCCAAACATTCAGCATCAGAGAGCCGAAAGGGAGTTGGCGTTCCAAGTGATTGGGTTCGTAAAGCGGCACGATTTGGGCGAGGTGTTCTTCGCGCCTACGGACGTTATCCTGTCCGATACTGATGTGGTTCAGCCGGATCTGCTATTCGTTTCACGCGAGCGGGCGCACATAATCGCCAGTAATGCCATATACGGCGCGCCTGACTTGGTGGTCGAGATCCTGTCCCCGTCCACAGCGCGGCGCGATCTGACATTCAAGCGCAGGCTGTACGCCAAGCACGGCGTCAAAGAGTACTGGCAGGTGAACATAGACGACCGGAGCGTAACCGTGCTGTCGCTGGGCAATGGCGATTATGAGGTGGCGGCGGTCTATGGCAGCGGCGATACGCTGGCATCGCCCGTACTGCCGGGGTTCGCCCTCGTCATAGACGAGATATTCTAGGGTAATGGCGGCGAGGTTTGATAAGATAGCCGCTAGACGCAAATCGCAAGATGGCGATATGAGCAAGAGGGAGCGCGAACAATGGTTACAACAAAAGCGCGCGTCAAACTCACATATCAGGATTACCTAAACAATACGCCCCCGGACAGCCACTCCGAACTGCTGGATGGCGAAATAATTATGAAACCCGGAGAAACCTTTCCACACCAGAGAGCCTTACTAAATTTGGGAATTCGCGTAGGCGAATTCATAGAGCGGCGCAACTTGGGCGAGATGGTGTTCGCGCCTATGGACGTAGTGCTGTCCAACCATGATGTTGCACAGCCCGATATGATATTCATTTCGCGCGAGCGCATGAGCATAATTACCTACGACAACATACAAGGCGCGCCCGATTTGGTGGTCGAAATCCTGTCCCCGTCCACCACCCAGCGCGATCTGACATTCAAGCGAGCGCTCTACTCTATTCGCGGAATCAAAGAGTACTGGCAAGTGGACACCGACGAGCGGCGGGTAACCGTGCTATCGCTGGGCGATGGCGATTATGAGGGCGTAGCGGTCTATGGCAGCGGTCAGACGCTGATCTCGCCGGTGTTGCCCGGTTTCGCGCTCGCCATAGACGAGATATTCTAAGCGGCGGCGCGAAATTTGATAAGATAGCGCTAGACGCAAACCGCAAGACGGCGATATGAGCAAGAGGGAGCGCGAACAATGGTTACAGCAACAACAACGCGCGTCAGGTTCACATACGAAGACTACCTGAACACGCCTGAGGACAAGCGCTACGAACTGCTGGATGGAGAACTGATTATGGTATCCTCGCCAAGCATTCCGCATCAGAGAGCCGAAAGGGAGTTGGCGTTCCAAGTGATTGGGTTCGTAAAGCGGCACTATCTGGGCGAGGTGTTCTTCGCGCCTACAGACGTTATTCTGTCCGATACTGATGTGGTTCAGCCGGATCTGCTATTCGTTTCGCATGAGCGCGCGAGCATAATCGCCCACGACGCCATACGCGGCGCGCCCGACTTGGTGGTCGAGATACTGTCCCCGTCCACCGCTCAGCGCGACTTGACATTCAAGCGCAGGCTCTACGCCAAGCATGGCGTCAAAGAGTACTGGCAGGTGAACATCGATGAGCGGCGAGTAACCGTGCTGTCGCTGGGCAATGGCGATTATGAGGTCGCGGCGGTATATGGCAGCGGCGAGACGCTGAGCTCGCCCGTCTTGCCGGGGTTCGCGCTTGTGGTAGACGAGATATTCTAGGCGGCATGCTACGCTGCGGAGGCGCTATGACACGGCCGGTTCACGGCGGCGCTAATATAGCCGAGCTGCGGGCGCTTGGCTTGCGGCCGGACGATGTCCTGGACTTCAGCGCCAGCGTCAACCCGCTCGGCGCTCCCCCCGGCGCGCGCGCGGCTATGCTGGGCGTGAACCTCGCCGCGTATCCCGATCCCGCCTGCACTGAGCTGCGCGAAGCGCTCGCGCGGCGGCACGGCGTTTCCACCGGACAAATCCTTGTGGGCAACGGCTCTACCGAGCTCATTCACCTGACCGCAATGGCTTGCCTTGCGCGGCGCAAACGGGCGATAATCTTCACGCCCACATTCGGCGAGTATGAGGCGGCTTGCCGCGCCCAGGACGCGCAGGCAATCGGCATAGCGGCGGACGAATCAGCGGCGTTTGGATGGGACATCCCCGCCGCCGCCGCGCTTATCGCCAAGCGGCGGCCGGCGGTAGTGTTCCTGTGCAATCCGAACAACCCTAGCGGGCGGTATCTGGCTGAAGACGACGTGCGCCGCATCGCCGAGGCGGTGGGCGCGGACGGGCTGCTGCTGTTGGACGAGGCGTATCTGCCTTTCGTTGGGCGGCAATGGGACAGCCTGCCGCTGTTGGATATGGGCAATGTGGCGCTGCTGCGATCTATGACCAAAGACTATGCGCTCACGGCACTGCGGCTGGGCTATATGCTCGCGCCGCCCGCGATTGTAGAGCGCGTCGGGCGGCGGCAGCACAGCTGGAGCGTGAACGCGCTGGCGCAGGCGGCGGGCATAGCCGCGCTTGAGGACGAGGCGCACATCCGCAAGGGCAGGGAGGTTGTATGCCGCGCCAAGCGATTGCTCTCCGACGGGCTTGCGGCGCTGGGCTTGGAATGTCTGCCCTCCGACGCCAACTTCATCCTGGTGAAAGTGGGCGATGCCGCCGCCATGCGCCAACGGCTGCTGACGCGGCATCGCATAAGCGTCCGCGACTGCGCCTCATTCGGGCTGCCCGAATATATGCGGGTGGGCATACGCAAAACAGAAGACTGCGAGCGGCTGATTGCCGCAATGCGAGAGGTAATAACTCACTATGACATATAGCAAGTGGTATCTCGTCAGGCACGGCGAGACGGACTGGAACAAAGAGTATCGCGCGCAAGGGCATATGGACACGCCCTTGAACGCGAAAGGGCTGGCGCAGGCGGCGCTGGTAGGCGGGCGGCTTGAGCCCATCACATTCGCCGCCGCCTACTGCAGCGACCTGAGCCGCGTGGTTGCCACAGCCGAGCAAATTATGCAGGGCAGAGACATCCCGCTAAACAAGATGGAGGGGCTGCGCGAAAAGAGTTTCGGCAAGCTGGAGGGCATGACATTTGAAGAGATAAGACGGCGCGACTCCGCACTGTACGAGAAAATCTTTCAGGAAAACATTCACTTCGCGCCCGACGGCGGCGAAAGCGATCTGCAGGTTCATAATCGCGTGAAAGCGGTCGCGGACGAGCTGCTCGCCCGCCACGCCAACACCGGAGATGACATCCTTGTGGTGGCGCACGGCGGCTCGCTGCGCGCGCTGATAGTGTGCCTAATGGGTATGCCAACCGAGTACATGTGGCGCTTGCGTATCGGCAACTGCGGCATATCGGTCGTGAGCGTAATGGACGACGGCAGAGCAACGCTTGACCTGCTAAACGATACCACCCATTGGGAGGATGTGTTTGCGAAACAAGACGGGGACCAATGAACAAGACTGACAAGCCGGGCAAAGTCTTGATGGTTCAAGGCACCGCCTCCCACGCGGGCAAGTCGCTGACGGCTACCGCGCTGTGCCGCATATTCGCGCGGGACGGGTTGCGCGTGGCGCCCTTCAAGGCGCAGAACATGTCGCTCAACTCATTCGTCACGCCCGACGGCGGCGAATTCGGCAGGGCGCAAGCCGTGCAAGCCGACGCCGCGAGAGTAGCGCCCTCAGTGGAAATGAACCCAATCCTGCTTAAACCCGAAGGCGGGCGGCGCTCCCAAGTCGTGGTTATGGGCAAGCCCATGCGCGTCGCCTCGGCGCGCGAATACTACGCGATGAAACCCGCGCTCTGGCCCATCGTCGCGCAGGCGCTGGACACGTTGCGCTCTCAGTACGACATCGTGGTGATAGAGGGCGCGGGCAGCCCCGCCGAAATCAATCTCAAAGAGCAGGAAATCGTCAATATGCGGGTGGCGCGCTACGCCAACGCGCCCGTGCTGCTGGTCGGGGACATCGATCGCGGCGGCGTGTTCGCCTCGCTGTTCGGCACTATGGCGCTGCTTGAGCCGCAAGAGAGGGCGCTGGTAAAGGCTTTCGTCATCAACAAGTTTCGCGGCGATCCCTCGCTGCTGGATCCCGGCTTGGATATGCTGCGCGAGCGCACAGGCGTCCCTTTCGCGGGCGTCATCCCCTATTTCACCGACATCCACATCCCTGAGGAAGACTCGCTTGGGCTGGATACGCCGCAAACCCAAGCCGACGCGCAAGACGCGCTATTGGACATAGCCGTCATCCGGCTGCCGCGCATAGCCAATTTCGACGACTTCGATCCGCTGCGTAGAGAGCCCTGCGCCCGCGTCCGCTACGTCGCAAGCACCGCCGAACTCGGCGATCCCGACCTGATTGTCTTGCCCGGCTCCAAGACGACCGTGGCAGACCTCGCCTGGCTGCGCCGCGCCCGCCTTGACGCCGCCATCATCGCGCAACGCCGCGCGGGAACGCCCGTCATCGGCATATGCGGCGGCTATCAGATGCTAGGCGAGCGCATCCTAGACCCAGACGGCGTAGAATCTGACAAGCCCGAAACGCGCGGCTTGGGGCTGCTGCCGGCTACCACGCTGTTCGCGGCGGACAAGGCAACCCATCAGGTTCGCGCGAAAGCGGCGGCGGCGGCAGATGCAGATATAGGGACAGGGCTGCTCGCGGGCTGCGCGGACGCGGACATCGTGGGCTATGAGATACATATGGGGCGCACAAGCGGCGCGGGCGCGGCGGCGTTTCGCGTAACCGAGCGCTCCGGCGCCACCGCCGACTCCCCGGACGGCGCGATAGATCCCGACGGGCTGACGCTCGGCACATACATTCACGGCTTGTTCCACAACCACGCCTTGCGCCGCGCAATGCTCACGCAACTGGCGGAGCGCAAGGGCGTGGCGCTCCCCGACGGCGCGATAGTTGACCTGGACGCCGAGTATGACAAGCTCGCCGACCTTGTGCGGCGCAGCCTGGATATGCGGATGGTGTACGAAATGGCGGGCTTGCAGTGATATAGGCGCGATATAGGCGCATTAGAGATAGATATAGGGCGGATGGCGCGGCTTGCCAACCTGCCATCTTGCGCTATTGCGCCGCGCTTGCCCGCAAGCAATCGCTTGCCATCCGAATGAACATTTGCGCCAAATTACCTTGATGAGTTCTTGTTAAAATGCTAAAATGTGTCTAAGAAAACCTTGCTCAAAATCCGCGTATATTGTCCACTTCTAAGTGGGCTTTTGCCGCGCGAACAACGCCTTTTCACAGGCGGTCGCAAGCGTTCCCTTATCCGACGGGGTTTTGTTGAACGGCGCTATCGCGGATGGCGCGCGCCGGGGTTCGGGGCAAGCCGGATGCGGGCGGCGGCGGATTGACGGGCGCTTTGAGTGTGGCGCTAAACCTAGCGTTAGGAGTAACTATGGCGACGGTTAAAGAAGTTGATATGTACACCGCCGGCGATATTCAGGTGCTTGAGGGCATGGAGGCCGTCCGCAAGCGCCCCGGCATGTACATCGGCAGCACCGACCAGCGCGGCTTGCATCACCTCATCTACGAAATCGTGGACAACAGCGTGGACGAGTTTATGGCGGGATTCGCCTCGCGCGTGGCGATCCGCATCCTGCCCGACGGCGCCGTGCGCGTTGAAGACGACGGGCGCGGCATACCCGTGGACGTCCACCCGACCACCGGCATGACCGCCGTAGAGACCGTGATGACCACGCTGCACGCGGGCGGCAAGTTCGGCGGCAAGGCGTACACCGTCTCCGGCGGACTGCACGGCGTCGGCGCGTCGGTCGTCAACGCGCTGTCCGAAAGCCTTGACGTGGAAGTCAGTCGCGACGGCCTGCTCTACCGGCAGTCGTTTTCGCGCGGGCGCGGCCTGTCCGAGCTGGCGTCCGAGCCGCTACCCAGGGGCAGCCGCCGCCAAACCGGCACGGCGGTCATCTTTATGCCCGACGACGAGATATTCGAGGACTTCGCCTACGACTTCGGCATGCTGGCGCAGCGATTCAAAGAGATGGCGTATCTCAACAAAGGCTTGGAAATCTCGTTCCGCAGCGACTGGGACAAGCACAATCATCTATGGCCCCACAACGCCGCCACCTACTACTTCGACGGCGGCATATCCAGCTTCGTCCGCAGCCTCAACCGCAAGCGCGCGGTCGTTCACAAAGATCCCATCTATGTTGAAAAGCAGGTGGACAACACAATCGTTGAAGTGGCGATGCAGTACAACGACAGCTTCACCGAATTCGTCCACTCATTCGCAAACTGCATCAACACGATTGACGGCGGCTCGCACATCACCGGCTTTCGCAGCGCGCTGACGCGCATCATCAACGACTACGGGCGCAAGCAGAACCTCATCAAGGAGGCCGACCCGAACCTCGCGGGCGAGGATGTGCGCGAGGGCTTGGCGGCGGTCATCAGCGTCAAGCTCACCGAGCCGCAGTTTGAGGGGCAGACCAAGACGCGGCTGGGCAACCCCGAAGTGCGGACGCAGGTGGAAAGCGTGGTATCCGAGGCGCTGCAATACTACTTGGAAGACAACCCGCAGGACGCCAAGCGGGTGATAGACAAGTGCCTCACCGCGCAGCGCGCCCGCGACGCCGCCCGCAAAGCGCGCGACCTAATCATCCGCAAAAACGCTATGGACGGCGGCGGACTGCCCGGCAAACTAGCCGACTGCTCCGAAAAGAACCCCGAATTCTGCGAAATATACCTGGTAGAGGGCGACTCCGCGGGCGGCACGGCGAAGATGGGGCGCGACCGCAGGACGCAGGCTATCCTGCCGCTTTGGGGCAAAATCCTGAATGTGGAAAAGGCGCGCGCCGACAAGATGCTGGCGCACGACGCCATCCGCTCTATGATAACCGCAATCGGCGCCGGCTTGGACGACGACATAGACCTCAGCAAGCTGCGCTACCACCGCGTCATCATCATGACCGACGCCGACGTGGACGGCTCGCACATCCGCACGCTGATGCTCACATTCTTCTTCCGCCACATGAAACCGCTGATAGAACACGGCCACCTCTACATCGCGCAGCCGCCGCTCTACAAGATAAGCGCCGGCCGCACATCGCACTACGCCTACAGCGAGGGCGAGCGCGAGGGCATAATGACGCAGCTTGACGGCAGGCGCAACATCAGCCTGCAGCGCTACAAGGGCTTGGGCGAGATGAACGCCGAGCAGCTCTGGGAAACCACAATGGACCCCGAAAAGCGCACCCTGCTCCAGGTATCCATAGCCGACGCCGCCGACGCCGACGACATGTTCACCACGCTAATGGGCAATGTGGTGGAGCCGCGCCGCAACTTTATTCAGGCGCATGCGCTGGAGGTGCAGAATTTGGATGTGTAGGGGCGGGTAGCGCGTATGTGGGTATAGGTGCTTGGTTGCATAGCGTCGGGTAGTATCATCTAATCGGCAATTCCCATGTGCATCGACTTGCGCTCTACTCAGTTCGGGTATCGCTAAAAGCGCAAATGCCGATAAGCGTTTTGCCAGCGCAAATATGCCAACCCGCGCATAGCGCAATCCTGTTGCCGCATCAGGCTTGCCTTGCCCGCCAATGCGCGATAACATTGCCGCCGTAACGGGTTTGGATGGCAAAGGGCGAATGATGCTGATTTCCAAGGCGAAGTTGCCGATAATATGGACACTGGTTGCGATGGCGGCTCTCGCGGGAGTGGCGCTTGGCTGCGGATCCTCTGCCCCGGAGCCTGAGGTCGTCGAGGTTATCAGAGAGGTGAAAGTCGAGGTTCCCGTAGAGGTCGTTAAAGAGGTGGAGGTTATCAAAGAGGTTGAGGCGACGGTGGAGGTTGTTAAGGAAGTCGTGGTTGAAAAGGTAGTGGAAGTTCCGGTTGAGGTCGTCAAAGAGGTTGTGATTGAGAAAGTGGTGGAGGTTCCCGTAGAGGTAATCAAAGAAGTGAGGGTTGAGGTTCCTGTTGAGAAAGTGGTGACCGCCACGCCGCGTCCAACCGCTACGCCGCCGCCAACGCCGGCCGCCGCGCCGGTTAAGCCGATAAACAATACCCTGAGCGCGGGGACGTTTCACACCTGCGCGTTGCGCGAGAGCGGCGAAGCCGTATGCTGGGGAAACGACGGGCATGGCAGAGCCTCGCCTCCCGACGGACGTTTCGCCGCCATAAGCGCGGGTAACGAACACACCTGCGCGTTGCGCGAAAGCGGCGAAGCGGTGTGCTGGGGCCGGAATTACAGGCATGAAACCGAGTCCCCCGGCGGGCGATTCACCGCCATAAGCGCGGCGCTTTACTACACCTGCGCGCTGCGCGAAAATGGCGAAGCCGTGTGCTGGGGATTAAACGAGTATGGACGAGCCTCGCCCCCCGGCGTGCAATTCACCGCCATAAGCGCGGGGAACTATCACGCCTGCGGCTTGCGCGAAAACCACGAAGCCGTATGCTGGGGAAACGACCAAAATGGAAAAGCGTCGCCCCCCGGCGGACGATTCACCGCTATAAGCGCGGGCGAAAATCACACCTGCGCGCTGAGCGAAATAAACAGCGAAGTCCTATGCTGGGGCAATACCGACCTTTCCACTGACGAAACATTCACAAGCATAGACGCGGGCAATGATTACACCTGCGCCCTGCGCGAAGACGGCGAAGTCGTATGCTGGGGAAATAACGATGAGGGACAAGCAACTCCCCTAGTCGGCCAATTCACCACCATAAGCGCGGGATGGGAACACTCCTGCGGTCTGCGCGAAAACGGCGAAGCCGAATGTTGGGGCCTCAACAGCTCCGGCCAAGCGTCGCCCCCCAGCGGGCGTTTCGCGCAGCCGGGCCGGTGATTGCCCGCAGACTAGACGCGCAAGCGCAACCCGCACATAGCGCAATGCTGCTGACGCATCAGGCTTGCCTTGCCTGCCCAATGCGCGGTAACATTGCGGCGCGTAGTGGGTTTGTATGGCAAAAGGTGAAAGATGCTACCGATGATATTAGCGCTGATTGCGCTAGTGGCTCTTGTGGGGGAAAGTGACTCCGTATCTCCTAACCCTGAGCCTGATCGATTGGATGTTATCCAAGCGGTGAAAGTCGATGTTCCCATAGTGGGCGGCGATACTATGAGCGCGGGAGGGAACCACACCTGCACTTTGCGAGAAAATGGCGAGGCTGTATGCTGGGGAGGCAATCAGCATGGACAAGCGTCGCCTCCCAGCGGACGGTTTGCCGCTATAAGCGCGGGGTCTGGCCATACCTGTGCGTTGCGCGAAAACGGCGAAGCCGTATGCTGGGGAAACGACGATGATGGTCGGACATCGCCCCCCGGCGGACGATTCACTGCCTTAAACGCGGGGAGTAATCATATCTGTGCGCTGCGCGAAAACGGCGAGGCCATATGCTGGGGAAACAATGATGGTGGTCGGGCATCGCCCGCCTACGGGCGATTCGCCGCGATAAGCTCCGGGCTTTGGCACACCTGCGCGTTGCGCGAAAGTGGCGAAGCCGTATGTTGGGGAAACAACGACTGGGATCAGGCATCGCCTCCTGGCGGACGATTCACTGCGATAGGCGCGGGGTATAGACATGCCTGCGGGTTGCGTGAAAACGGCGAATCCGTGTGCTGGGGAAATAACGATGATGGTCGGGCATCGCCCCCCAGCAGACGATTCAACACCATAAGAGTGGGGGGATTTCATGCCTGCGGATTGCGTGAAAATGGTGAAGTCGCATGCTGGGGACACAACGATGATGGCCAATCATCGCCCCCCGGCGGACGTTTCACCGACATAAGCGCTGGAGGTAGCCACACCTGCGGATTGCGCGAAAACGGCGAAGTCGTATGTTGGGGAGACAACTATAATGGGCAAACAACGCCTCCCAACGAGCGATTCGCGCAGCCGGGGCCGTGATTGCATTCAGGCCAGACGCGCAAGCGCAACCCCCGGCTCGCGCAACCTATCTGAGTTAGGCGGGTTGCGTTTCGTTGCCACAAAATATATGGCAACCACTCGCCCAATCCGCCATAATGGTTGGGGACGCGCTAGACTAAACGCGCAATCGGCGCAACCGCGCTATCCGAAACCGTGCGGCAACGAAAGCGGCATTGGTATTGGCTAGGGGGAGCATAATGTCTTACGGCATACTAAACATCCGCGGGCTAACTATCGCGGCGCTTATGGCGGCGGCGCTGGCAATCGCCGCTTGCGCCCAGCCCGCCGATCCCGCCGGCGGGAGCGCCCCGCAAGCCGAGAGCGCCGCCGCGTCGCAGCCCGCCGCCGCTCCCGCGCAGTCAGGCGAGGCCGTTACCATAGGCACAGTGCTGGATTTCACCGGCGACCTGTCCGATTTTGGGCCGGATATGCGCTCCGCCATAAATATGTCGGCGCGCATTATCAACGACGCGGGCGGGCTGCTGGGCAATCCCGTTAGCGTGGTTCATCGCGATGGCGCTACCAATCCGCAGGCGTCAACGGACGCGGCAAGGGCGCTGGTGAATGTGGAGGGGGCGGAGGTTATCATAGGGCCCGTGGCGAGCGGCTCTACGCTCGCGGTTGCCAACGCGGTGACCATTCCCAACAATACGCTGCACATATCGCCCGCCGCTACCTCGCCCGCTATGACCATCCTGGAAGACAACGATTTCGTGTTCCGCGTGCGCGTGTCCGACAGCATCCAGAGCGTTATCCTGGCGCGCCTAGCCCGCGAACTGGGCTACGATACCGCCGCCGCCATCTATATCAACAACGCCTACGGCGAGGGACTAGCCACCCTGTTCAAGGAAAGCTTTGAGCAGGAGGGCGGCGAAGTAACCGCGCTTGTGCCGCAGGAATCGGGGCAGCCCTCTTATGTCGCCGAGCTGTCGGTAGCCACCGAACAATCGCCCGATGTGCTGGTGGCGGTTACCTATCCCGAAAGCACGGAAGTCTTTCTGCGCGAGGCGCTGGAGGGCGATTACATAGACACATTCCTGTTCGTGTCGGCGGTCAGGTCGCAATCAATGGTGGACGCGGTTGGCGGCGAGCTTTTGGAGGGCGCGTATGGCACATCGCCCGGCACGCCCGAAACCGACGCCACGCGCACGTTCTTGGCGCTGTATGAGGCGGAGTACGGCGAGAGCGTGGACATCCCGCTGAATGGCGAGGCGTTTGACGCTTTCACGATAGCGGCGCTGGCGGTGGAAAAGGCGGGCGTGTATGAGGGCGCGGCGGTGCGGGATGCGCTCCGCAGCGTCACCAACCCGCCGGGCGTCATAGTCGGCCCCGGCGACATCCCGCGCGCGCTGGAGCTTATCCGCAACGGCGAAGATATTGATTATGAGGGCGTTACGGGTTCGCAGAACTTCGACGAGCATGGCGATGTGATAAACGCCATAGAGATATGGCAAATCCGCGACGGCGTGATAACGCCAACGGGGCGGTATGAGGAGCCGTAGGCTTGGCGCAAGCATCGGCCGGCGTTCAGTGCGGCGGCGCGGCGTCTAGCCCCACATGCCGGTGCTGAAGTAGCGCTCGCCGATGTCGTTGAATATGCTGACGATGCGCCCGTCGCGCTCGCGCTGCGCGATTTCATACGCGCCCTGCACATACGCGCCCGACGACTGCCCCGCGAACAGCCCGACCGCCGCCAGCTTGCGCGACATCTCATACGAGGCGTCCACGCTGATTTCCAGCATCTCGTCCACAACCGACTCGTCAAAGGTGTCGGGGATGATATGCCCCTCGCCCAGCGGCTTGAGGCCTTCTACGCCGGGCCACTCAGGCGGGTTGATGCTGATGACCCGGATGGCGGGGTTGTGTTCTTTTAGGCGCTTGCCCACGCCCGAAATCGTGCCGCCCGTGCCGACGCCACCGACGAAGTGCGTGATGTCGGGCGCTTGGGCGAGTATCTCTTCGGCGGTGGTGTCGTAGTGCGCCTGCGGGTTGTTGGGGTTGCTGTACTGGTCGCAGTAGTAGTACTCGTCGGGCGTTGCCTCATAGCGGCGGCGGACTTCGTAGAGCGCCTCGTCGTAGCCCAGCATCGGGTCGGTGAAGATGATGTTCGCGCCGTGCGCCGCGAGCCGCTTTTTGCGCTCTTCGCTGGCGTTATCAGGCATAACCAGCGTAACGCGATGCCCCAACACCGCGCCTATCATGGCGTAGGCTATGCCCGCGTTGCCGGATGTGGCGTCTATAACCGACTTGTCCGGCGTCAGCTCGCCCGCCAGAACCGCCTCGCCCAGCATACGCAGCACGGGCCTATCCTTGATGGAGCCGCCGGGGTTAAGATGCTCGCACTTGACGCTGATTTGGGCTGCGCCAATGTCCGACAATTCCAGCCTGACCATAGGCGTGTTGCCGATTGCCAGCAGCGGCGGATATTTGGCTATGAACTCCAGATACTCTTTTGACTGAGGCAAACTATCATCCTCGCTATGGGTTATAGGGCTATGGCTATGTGGGCTGTGTTCGCGGGCGGATTCGTCGGGTTCGGCCGCCGCGCGGCTTGCGATTGGCGGCGGCGCGGCTTGTCTGTCTAATGTTCACGCGGCTATACCGCATCCGGGCGTTGCATTGCGCCGCCAAAGGCATTATAGAGTATATCTACCTTGCCTTGGCGCGTCCACTATTGGCGCGGCGGGCGGACGCGCGGCGCAAACGAAAAGGGGCGAATGGTGTTTCGCCCCTTGATAATGCGAATGATGAATGATGCCGATAGCGCCCGCTTGTTTCGCGCGCGTCTCGCGCCAAGCGCAGTTGCTTGCGCTAAGCGCGGTTTAGATGGCGTATGAGTCTATCATCCGCTCCACATCGCGGGAGAATGACTTTTCGTTGATGACGTCGATGCGCTGTTGGAACGACGGGCGGTCGCTGTCTTTGTAGATGACGCCCACGGGGACGCCGCCCTGGTTGATTAGCTCAGTCGCCGCCTCAGGGTCGCTGGGGTCGTGATGCTCAGGGATGTCCCACGCGAGGGGCGGGATGCCCTGCCGCGCGTTGCCCTTTAGTTCCTGGTAGGTGTTGTTGTAGGTTGTGCAGGGGGATTGCACATGCACGATAGAGAACCCCTCGTGGTTCATCGCGTCGTGGATGACCGCGCCGAGATCCTTGACTTTTGTGGATACATGGGAGGCGATGTACGAAACGCCGAGCGTCATGTAGAGCGCGAGCGGGTTCAGCGCGTCTTCGGGCTTGCCGAATGGGGTTGAGCTGGTGACCTCTTCCAGCTTGGTGGTGGGCGAGCTTTGGCCTTTTGTCAAGCCGTACACGCCGTTGTCCATAATGACGGCGGTGATGTCCAGGTTGCGGGCGGCTTGGGGCGCGATATGCTCGTTGCCGATGCTGAGGAAATCGCCGTCCCCCGCGACCACGATGACGTTGAGGTCGGGGCGTCCCATCTTGACGCCGAGCGCGATGGGCAGCGACCTGCCGTGTATGCCGTGTACGCCGTAGGGCTGCTGGCCCTCAAGCAGATGAACCATATTGCCGGAGCAGCCGATGCCCGCCACGATGACGTTGTTTTCCACGGGCAGTTCGGTTTCCACGCGGCGCTGTTCGATGGCGGCCTCAAGCGAGCGGCGCACGCCGAAATCGCCGCAGCCGGGGCACCACTTGAAGTCGTATTCGGGGTTCTTGTCGCTCATGCTATTACGCTCACTTTCTGTTCATGTTCAAGCCGCTCTCTTATCCGGCCGACTAGGTCTCTCACTTTGAACGGCAGTCCCGTGTATTGGGTGATAGCCTCCGCGTTGACGCCCTGCGAGCGCAGCACGCTGGCGAACTGCCCAAGGTAGTTGAGTTCGGGAACCAGCACCAGATCTTTCTCGCGCAGCTCTTCCACCAGGTCTTTGGGCAGCGGGTTGAGATACATAGTGTAGTACCAGCCCAGCTCTTCGCCGTCGGCGGTGAGTTCCTCATACGCCGCCTGCGCCGGCCCCTTGGATCCGCCCCAAGGCATTAGCACTACGGGCGCGTCGGGGACGCGGACTTCGTATTCTTCGTTCTCAAGCAGCTTTAGCTTGCTGAAACGGCGCTCGGTCATTTGGATGTGGCGCTCCGGCAGGTGGGTGGTGTCGCCCATGCCGTCGTGTTCGCTGCCGTTGGCGATGTAGCTGCCGGGGCCGCCGGGCAGCGGCATCGGCGAAAGCTCCCAGCCGTCGTAGCGGTTGTAGCCGTTGCTGCCGGTATAGGTTGCCCGCTCTTCCACTTCTAGGGTTCGCAGGTTGGGCTTGCGGATGTTCTGCTTGCGCTCAGAGAGCATATGCTCGCTCATCAGGATGACGGGGCCTTGGTAGCGCTCCGCCCAGTTGAACGCCATAACGGAGGCGTAGAAACACTCTTCCACGCTGCCGGGCGCGATGATGGGCATGCTCACATCGCCGTGTCCCGGATTAAGGGCGGCGAGCAGGTCGGACTGCTCGGTCTTGGTGGGCAAGCCGGTGGATGGGCCGCCGCGCTGCACGTCCACGACAACCAGCGGCACTTCCGCCATCCACGCCAGCCCAAGCCCCTCGCCCATAAGCGAAAGCCCGGGGCCGGCGGTTGCGGTCATAGACTTTGAACCGCCAAAGCCCGCGCCCACGATAGCGTTGATAGCCTCTATCTCTGAGCTTGCCTGATGCACGAACTTGCCGCTGCCGGTGAGGTTGCGCTCCATCCAAAGCAGGATGGATGTGGCGGGCGATATGGGGTAGCCGATATAGAAGTTGATGCCCGCGGCGCAAGCGCCCAGCGAAATCGCCTCGTTGCCGTTTATGAGGATCTGGTCGCCCTCCGGCGTGATTGACGGCGCGAGTTCGCCGAGGCTGAACCCGCTCTTTTCGGATTCTTGGCGGCCTAGCGAGAGCGCCTCTATGTTGGACGAGATGATCTGCTCGTCGTTGGCGCGTCCGCGCGTGAACCGCTCGCGCACGAAGTTTTCCAGTATCTCTTGCGGCATGCTGACCAGATGCGCCAGCGCGCCCAGCACAATCATATTCTCGGCGCGCGCGTTGCCGGTGGACTTGGCGAGGTCTGAGAACGGCATGCCGAAGCTGTTGGCTACGTCGTCCGGCTCGAAGTCGCCGGAGTTGTAGATGATGACGCCGCCCTCGCGCACTTCGGCGCGGTGGTTCTGATACGCCTCTTCGTTAAAGCACACCAGCACGTCCAGGTCGTCGCCCGCGCTTAGGATGTGCTTGGTGGATAGGCGCGTTTGCGCCATAGTGGGGCCGCCCATAATTTGGGAGGGAAAGGTAACGAAGGTTTGCACATGGTAGCCCTCATTGCTTGCCGCCTGCGCCAACCCCTCGGACGAGGTAACCATGCCCTGCCCGCCTTCGCCCGCAAACCTAACCACAAAATCAGTCTTTTGCATTTCCCCTCCTGGGCTTTGTTCGCTTGTTAGTGGCGCGCGCCGCCGGTAGTTCGCCAACGCGGTTGGAACGCCAAAAAGCCCCAGGCGCCAACGCGGCCGCTGATGCGGCGCGTCTGCGCTAGGGGATGCGATGATGATGCGGCGCTTGCGCGTCTGTGATGTCGCTGTGTCGCTTGCATTGCAGGCTCGTGGAGAGCGCCTGACAGCGCTGTCGCGAGCGCGAGCCGCGCCCGCCTTGTTTTCAACATATCTTAGCAGTAAGTATAGCAGTCTATAAATCGTAGTGTCAATTGCGGTTGGCGGCTTGAAACAGCGTTTGCGCCGCGCTTGTTGGCGATTTCGCGCTTGCGTAGGCGGCAAAGGCGATTGGCTTTGCGCTATCGCCCCCTAATAATTAGTGTGATTAGCGATTAGCCTTGCGTCGCAACGCGGCAAGCGCGGTTGGCTACATACGGCGGCGTTTAGTTTGACACATATTCTTGCGCCCTTATAGAATACAGAGGATTACAGACTGCGCGGCAATGCGGCGCGTTGGATGCGTTGCGGATTGCGCCTAGCGGCTTTCGCGGGCAACCCGCTTGCGCGCCGGAAACGCCGCTATGCCGATGCTTATTACGAACATCTACGAACATCACGGGGAGGCTTAGGAAACGATGTCCACCAAGGCGTACATTCTGATTGAAACTTCGGTCGGCAAGTCAAGGGATGTTGCCGACGCGTTGCGTTCACTTAACGGCATCGAATCGGTTGACGCCGTAACGGGGCCATACGACATAATCGCGGTGGTGGCTGCGCCCGACCTAAACTCCGTTGGCGACCTAGTCACCAGCCAGATCCACATCATCAACGGCATTGTTCGCACGGTGACCTGCCTGTCGGTCGGCAGCGTGTAGCGCCCGCGAACCGCCCGTTGCGCTTGCGATATGCAAACGCAACGGCAATCCCAACAATCACAAGGCGGCGTTTTCGCCGCCTAAGCGCAAAGACAAAGCAATAGACAAGACGGGAGGAAAGCCAAATGCAGTTCAAGTTCACATCCGAAGAAGAGAACTTCCGCGCCGAGTTGCGAGAGTTTCTGCAAAAGGAACTGCCTGACGGCTGGACGGGCGGCTCTGAGGAGGACGACGAAGACTGGGATTTCACGCTGGAGATGCGTAAGAAGTTGGCGGACAAGGGCTGGCTGACGATGGCGTGGCCCGAGGAGTACGGCGGCAACGGCGCGTCCCATATGATGCAGCTGATATTCGCCGAGGAGATGGCGTATCAGCGCGCGCCGGGCAGGGACCAGTTCGGCACAAAGATGCTCGCGCCCACGCTGATGATACACGGCACAGAAGACCAAAAGCGCGAATACCTGCCGCCCATAGCGCGCGGCGAAGTGCAGTGGTGTCAGGGCTACTCCGAGCCCGAGTCCGGCTCCGACCTCGCCTCGCTGCAGACGCGCGCGGTTGAGGACGGCGACGATTTCGTCATCAACGGCACTAAGATATGGACGTCCAACGCGCACCACGCCGACCATGTGATGGTGTTGACGCGCACGGATCCGGACGCGCCCAAGCATCGCGGCATCAGCTTCTTGCTGGCGGATATGCGGCAGCCCGGCGTTGAGGTTCGCCCCATCATCAATATGGCGAACAAGCACAGCTTCAATATGGTCATCTTTGACAATGTGCGCGTTCCCAAGCGCAACCTAGTGGGCGAGCTGAACCGCGGTTGGTATGTGGGCGCGACGCTGCTGGACTTCGAGCGCTCCGGGGTGGAGTACTCCGCCGGCACAAAGCGCACGCTGGAAGAGCTTGTGCAGTTCTGCAAAGACACCAAGCGCAACGGAGGGCGTCTCATAGACGACCCCAAAATCAGCCGCAAGCTCGCCGACCTGACCGTGCGAACCGAGATAAGCCGCCTCATCTCATACCAGATAGCGTGGATGCAGAGCGCGGGGCTTGTTCCCAACAAGGAATCGTCTATGGGCAAGGCATTCGGCACTGAGTTGCAGCAGGCGGTAGCGGGCGCGGGGATGGAAATCCTGGGGCTGTACGGGCAGCTGGAGCCGGGATCCAAGTACGCGCCGCTGCAGGGGCGCATAGAGCAGAGCTACATGACGTCGGTATCCGCCACAATCGCGGCGGGGACATCCGAGATCCAGCGCAACATCATCGCCACGCGCGGGCTGGGCTTGCCGAGGTAGGAGGTTGGGGATAGCCGCTGTGCCAAACGGGCCACAGCGGCTATCCTGACAAAACAAAACAACAAGGAGCCGAAAATCGCCAACCCGTATGCCGAACAATCAGTATTAAGGTGAAACGAATGGACACGGACTTTGGGCGCAAAGATAGCCTTGCCGCCCGCGAGAGCGGGGGTTGGCGCGAGTCCGTGGGTTCTATCGCGGGCGCTCTCAGTCTTGCGCCCTGCGGCGGCGAGGGCGAGTTCATCGTCACTGAGGATTGGAGCGGGATCGAGGCGCAGTGCCACCTAGAGGGCGATTTGGCGCGTCAAGCGCTAGACGCGCTTGGGCGAAATGTGAGCGTGTTCGGCAGAAAACTGACGTCGGCGGACGGCGGATCCAAGCGGGTGTGGGGCTGGAGCATGCAACTGCTGCCGCGCCAAGAGGATATTCCCCCGCTTAAATCTTTCGGGGGCATAGCGCCGAATATGACGGGAGGGCTGCCCTCTGAAGTGTATGTGAAGAGGCGCTGGAACTGCGCCTTGACTGCGCGGCATTGGGCATACCCATAGCGATACAAGAACCGCAAGCAAGCGTTTAATCGCATGCCTGCGCCAAACAACAGCAAGCCAACCTGAGGTGAAACAAATGGACTTCCGCTTCAGCCAACAGGACAACGCATTCCGCAGGGAGGTGGGCGAGTTCGTTGAGAGCGAACTGCCCTGGGACTGGCGCGAGCGCGCGGTGGACGCCGAAGAGCCGGAGGATGCCGGGCTGGTGCGCGAGTTCAAGAAGAAACTCGCCACCAACGGCTGGCTGACTATGGCGTGGCCCGAAGAGTACGGCGGCAAGGCGGCGCCGCACATCCAACAGATGATTTTCAACGAAGAGATGGCGTACAGGGGCGTTCCCGCGGGCGATTCGGGCGTGCGTATGGTGGGGCCTATCCTGATGCTGTACGGCACTGAGGAGCAAAAGCAGTACTTTCTGCCGCGCATCGCGCAGGCGGATATAGACTGGGCGCAGGGCTACTCCGAACCCGACTCAGGCTCGGATCTGGCGTCGCTGAACACACGGGCGGTGGAGGACGGCGACGATTTCGTCATCAACGGATCTAAGATATGGAACGGCGCGCACTCAGGCGCCGACTGGATGTTTATGCTGGCGCGAACCGAGCCGGACGCGCCCAAGCATCGCGGCATCAGTTTCCTGCTGTCCGAACTGAAGCAGGACGGCGTCACCGTGGAAAAGATACCGATGATGTGGAACGCGAACCGCGCGCTGGTTACCTTTGAGGATGTGCGCGTTCCCAAAAAGAACCTTGTGGGCGAGCTGAACCGCGGCTGGTATGTGGGCGCGGCGCTGCTGGATTTCGAGCGCTCCGGCGTCGACCGGCCGGCGCGGGCAAAGCGCCTGCTGGAAGACATAGCCGACTTCTGCAAGCAGAACGACCGCAACAGCAAGCCGCTGGCGGAGGACGTCACCATACGCCGCCGGCTGGCGGATATGGCAGTGCAAATCGAGTCCTGCCGCCTGATGTGCTACAACGTGGCGTGGATGCAAAGCCAGGATATGATCCCCAACCGCGAGGCGTCCATCACAAAGGCATACGGCACTGAGATGATGATACGCCTGTACAGCCTTGGGATGCAGGTGATGGGGCTGTACGGGCAGCTGGAGCCGGAGTCCAAGTGGGCGCCGCTGCGGGGGCGCATCGAGAACGGGTGGATGCGCTCGCACGGCGGCACGGTGGCGGCGGGAACGTCCGAGATACAGCGCAATGTCATTGCCACGCGCGGGCTGGGGCTGCCGCGCTAACCCGCCTGCGAGCTGCGAATGAGAAGGCTGCGTCTTTACCTAGACGCTACGAAATTTAGGACGTCAGAAACGACGCTTAAGTAAGGAGTTTGTTCACGATAGTTGGCGAGCGTACAGGTACTCTGTGACCGCTTGGCGAAAGACGGCCTCGGCTTTGGCGGCGTTGCCGAAAATATCGGCGTCAAGGTCATACTCGGCCATTAAGCCAACAAGTTGGGAGGCGAGTTCGCCATCCGCGTAGCCGTCGAGTTCGTCCGCAAAGTAGTAGTCAATCCTGTCATATACCCACCGATGAAGTTCCGAATATGACAAGTTGCCGTCAATATACCTGTGGGCTTGTTCGCGGAGTGTGGGTTCGGACATTGATGTTAACCCTTATGTACATTATGGAGTGAATCTTTGTTGCGCCGCTTATCCTATCGCGTGAGACAGTTGCGGTTCTGCCTTAGCAATGAACTCGGTTAGGGATTGCCGAAATTCTTCCTCATCATACTCTCCCAGCATATCAATCTGGAGGTCGCAATCGCAGAATAGCCCGACCAACAAACTAGCCAGGTCAGAATCAGGCGTCCCGTCTAGGTCGGGGCGAAAGTAATAGCCCAGCCTATCAAAAACCCAGTTGTGTAGGTTTTCGTGAGACAATTCCCCGGCAAGGTATTGGTTGGCTTGATAATGAATTGTAGGCTTAGCCATAACTTTTGACTCTCGTCGTGGGATAGAAATCAGAAATGGTTTCGTAAGATATTATAACAAAGACAGCCTACGCCAAATTACGCACACAACACAAATCGGAGGAACAACGCAATGGACCTTGGACTGAACGAAACGCAGCAGATGCTCAAAAACTCCGCCCGCGAATTTTTGCAGGCGGAATGCCCGGATACCTATGTGCGCGCTATGGAAGAGGATGAGCGCGGCTACACGACTGAGATGTGGCAGAAGATCGCCGAGCAGGGCTGGCTGGGGCTGATTTTCCCGGAGCAGTATGGCGGCGTGGGGCTTAGTTTCCTGGATCTGTCCGTGCTGCTGGAAGAGACCGGGCGCGCGCTGCTGCCGGGCCCTCTGTTTTCCACGATTGTGATGGGCGGGATGGCGATTATGGACGCCGGCTCCGAGGCGCAGAAACAGGAACTGCTGCCGCAGATAGGCGAGGGGCAGCTCATCGTTACGCTGGCGCTGACCGAGCCGAGCGCGCGCTGGGACGCGGCGGGCGTGGAAACCACCGCAACGCAAAGCGGCGAGGGCTGGACGCTCAACGGCACAAAGCTTTTCGTCCCCAACGCGCATGTCGCCGATACCTATGTGGTCGCGGCGCGAACCGGCGAGGGCGAGCGCGACATCACGCTGTTCCTGGTTCCCAGCGACGCCGCGGGCGTGAGTCAAACGCTGCTCAAGACCATCGCGTCCGATAGGCAGTCGGAGGTTGTCCTGGACAACGTATCCCTGCCCGCGTCCGCCGCGCTTGGCGATGTGAACAAGGGCTGGGACACGATAGAGAAAGCGCTGGCGTGGGGCGCGGTGGGCAAGTGCGCCGAAATGGTCGGCGGCGCGGAGCAGGTGCTGGATATGACCGTGGAGTACGCCAAGCAGCGCACGCAGTTCGGCAGGCCCATCGGCTCTTTTCAGGCGATACAGCATCACTGCGCGAATATGGCTACCGACGTCGAGGGCTCGCGCTACATCACCTATCAGGCGGCGTGGCTGCTGTCCGAGGGCGAGGCGGCGGCGCAAGAAGTGGCAATGGCTAAGGCGTGGGTGAGCGACGCCTATCGCCGCATCTGCGCGCTTGGACATCAGTGCCACGGCGCCATCGGCTTTACCAAAGAGCATAACATGCAGCTCTACTCGCGCCGCGCCAAAGCCGCCGAGCTCGCTTTCGGCGATACCGATTACCATCTGGAAACCGTGGCGGACGGCATCGGGCTGTAAGCGCAACGCCGCTTGACATCGCTTAAATATCGCATCGCGTCCGGCGCATTTTGCCGGGCGCGATACGCGCTTTGCGATAATGTGCTACTATGGCGGCAACGCCAATCCGCCGGCGTCCTGACGCGCCGCCGCTATGCGCTAATCGTCAGGCGCGGGCGGCAGCGGCGCTATACTTTGCACGGGGGCTAGTCCGGCGCAGCGCCGGCGCGCGAATCTATGCGTTCATTCTCCACATTGGGCTTTATATTCAGGCGGCTGACTTCCGATTGGAAGTTGCTCCTGAGCATATTCGCGGGCATCCTGATAGCGTCCACGCTTGTGGCGGGCGCGCCCGTCTATCTGAACTCGCTGGCGCGCCTGACGCTGAACACATCCATAGACCGCTCGTCCATCCTCTTCCTAAACATCTTCGCATTCGCGCCCAATGTGCCGCTGCAAGAAGAAACCCTCATAACCACCGACGCGCAGATCGACCGCCTCATAGACGACAACATCTCCGATTTCTATGTGGGGCGCGAGCGATACCTCAAAGGCTCTACGATGCTTGTAGGGACAGAGTGGCGGCCGCTCGCCAACGCAAGCACTGAGCTGGTTTCGCGCGGCTACTTTCAGTATCTGTCCAATGTGGAACATCATGTTGACTTTGTGGCCGGGCGGATGGCGTCGGATACGGTTACGCAGACGCCCGAAGGTCCGTATGTAGAGGCGGTGGTGGGCGCGTCAACCGCGAATGTGTTTAGCCTGGAAGTGGGCGAGCTGCTTGAGCTTAAGCCATCGCTGGGTTCGGCGGTTTCGGTTACCGCCGAAATCGTTGGCATAATGGACCCGACGGATCCGGACGAACTCTATTGGCAGCAGAACGCCAATGTGTTCTTAGAGCCCGCGCCGCTTGACGAAATCCCGGATGTGGGCATAGAGGTGGATCCGGAAGAGCCGCCAATCGCGCTTTTCGTTACCAAGCAAGCGCTGTTGGACAGCGTGGGCAAGGCGTATCCGGGCAGCCTAGTTTCGTCGTCGTGGTTCGTATTTGTTGACAAAGAGCCGCTAAAGCGAATTCGGCCTGAGGAACTCAGCCAACGCATAGACAATATGGAAAACGGCTTGGCGGCGCTGATGCAGGGATCCGCGGTGTTCACGGGCATCCAATCGCTGCTTGACCGCTTTGAGCGGCGCAGCTTTTTCACCAGCATACCGCTGCTGCTGCTGCTCACGATTATGGTCATCACCGTGCTGTACTACCTGGCGATGATGGTGTCCTACCTTGTGCAAAGCCGCGAAGACGATGTGGCGCTGCTACGCAGCCGGGGCGTGAGCATGGCGCAGCTTGTGCGGCTGTACGCGATAGAGGGGCTGATACTCGCGGCGGTCGCGGCGATAATCGCGCCGCTGCTGGCTATGGGCGTCATCGCGGCGTCGGGGATGCTGCCCTATTTCACCGAGATAACCGGCGGGGAATTTCTGCCCGTCAACTGGCGCTGGACGCCGTTTATGGTGTCCGCGGGAGTGGGCGCGCTTGGGCTTGCGATGTTCGTAGCGCCGGGCGTGATTGGCGCGCGAACAAGCCTAGTCATACACAAACTCCGCTCGTCGCGCCCGCCCATAGTGCCGTTCTTCCAGCGCTACTATCTTGATATGATGGTTCTGGCAATCGGGGCGCTGGTGTTCTGGGAATTGAACGCGCGGGGGCAGATAGTATCGGGCGGGCTGTTCAGCGGCATAGAGATAAACGAGGCGCTGCTGTTCGCGCCCGTGCTGCTGCTGACGCTGGTGGCGCTGGTGTTTATGCGGTTCTTCCCGCTGTTCGTGCGCTTTATCAGCGGCGAATCGCCCGCGCTCATCCACCTGTACGCCTGGGCTACGGGCGGCGCGCTCGCGCTGACGCTGCTGATGGACGGGCTTAGGCTCGGCGATATTATGGGCATTCTGCCGCCGCTCGCGCTAACGCTGGGCGCCGGGCTGGCGTACTGGGCTACTCAGCGCGCTGAGCGGCGGCGCTCCAAGTTCTACGCATTCGCCGCGCAATCAGCGCTGATTGGCGCGCTGCTGCTGACTCACACGCCCACGTCGGGAACATTGGCGTTCCTGCCCACTATCGCCTTCGCGCTGCTGATTGCGATGCAGGCGCTGTATGTGGGCTTTGCGCTGCTCTCGCGGGTGGCGCCCGTGTGGGTATCGCTAAGTCTGTGGCATATGGCGCGCAACCCGCTGCAGTACAGTTGGCTTGTGCTGCTGCTGGTGATGGTCACCGGGCTCGCCGTGCTTGCCACCACCGTGGGCGGCACGCTAAACCGCAGCTACGAAGAGCGCATCCTGTACGACGTTGCCACCGATATGCGCGTGTCCAACATCCCCGGCTTTGTTTCGCGCAGCGTGGGCGGGCTGAAAGAGCGCTACTCTACCCTGCCGGGCGTAACGTCGGTGACGCTGTCGTTCCGCGAAAGCGGATCGCTGGGCGCGAACTACAGCGGCCGCCAATTCGAGGCGCTCGCGGTCGAGGCGGACGATTTTCACTACCACTCGTGGTATCGGGACGACTTTTCGCGCAACTCGCTGCCCGAAGTGATGCGCGCGCTAAACCCGCTAAGCGTGAGCGAACCGCTGTCTTTGCCGGAGGACGCCACGCATCTCGGCGTATGGGTAAAGCCCGCCGATAATTATCCTAATATGTTCATGTGGGTAGTCTTGCAGGACGCGGACGGCGTGCTTGAAACGATTTCGCTGGGCAGCATGGGGCCGCCTGAGTGGCATCGGCAGACGCTGGAGTTGCCGCAATGGCTCAAAAGGCCGCTGCAGCTGGCGTCCATACAGATATACGAACCCGTCTTTGGGCCCGCGGGAACCGCCGGCGGCATCCTGCTGGACGAGATACACGCCATCAGCGCGGACGGGTCAGTCAGCGCCCTGGAAGACTTTGAGGACACGCGCTCTCAGTGGCTGCCGCTTGCCACATCCACGCTATCGTCGGATTCGCTGGCGCTCACGCGGGAAGACGCGATACGCGGGGAAACCGCCGGGCTGTTCACATTCGGCAAAGACACCGATAACGGGCTTAGGGGGATATACAGAAGTCCAAGCGGGGGGCCCGTGCCGGTGGTGGCGAGCGGTTCTTTCCTGGCGGCGTCGGGGGCGCGCGTGGGCGATTCGCTGATTGTGGAACTGATGGGGCGATTTGTGCCAATCGTAGTGCGCGATTCGGTGGACTTGTTCCCCACGCTTGACCCGCGCGGCGCGGGCTTTATCCTAGCCGACTTGGAAACGCTCATCCGCCACATCAACATACTGAGCCCGGCGGTGGTCGCCACGCCAAACGAGATGTTCATACAGAAAGCGCCCGGCGCGGGCGATTCGGTGCGGCAGGTGGTAACGCGGATGGTGGGCAGGGATCTTGTGATAGACCGCGAGGCGCGGCTGGAGCAGGTGCGCCTGGATCCGCTCATAACCGCCGGCTGGCAAGCGATGTCGCTGCTTGCGATGGCGCTCATCGTGTTCACGGCGGGGCTTGGCTACCTGACATACCTGCTTGCTTTCGCCAACCGCAGCCGCAGCGAAATGGGCTTTTTGCAGTCGGTCGGGCTGTCGCCGCGCCAAATGGCGGGACTTCTCGCGCTGGAGCATATGATCATCGTGGCGATAGGCGTGGGGCTTGGCACGGGCGCGGGGTGGGTTATGAGCGACCTTATGGTATCATCGGTTGCGGTAACCGAAAACGGCAGGGAGGTCATACCGCCGTTCATACTGGAAACCGACCTGCGCTTTCTGCTGCCGCTCTACGCGGTTCTGATAAGCGTATTCGCGCTGGCGATATACCGGCTCACGCGCGGGATGCGCCGCCTGGACTTTCACGCCATATCGCGGCTGGAGTAGCCAAGCGCCCGCCGCCGCCAAACCGATGCGGCCAACCCTGCCAACCCTAACCCGTCTAACCCTAACCCCGTTAAACAAGCCAATGAACTAACCGAACAGCCTGAGCAACCTGAGTAATTCGCAATGCGTCAAGCAATATCAGCGCTAATAGCGGCGTGGCCTATGGTGGCAAAGCGCAGCCTGTCTCATTGGCGGCTGCTGTCCACGGTCATCATCGGCGTTCTGCTTTCGTCCACGGTTATGGCGGGGACGGTCATATACTTCGACTCGCTGCGCGAGCTTGCGCTCAAAAACACGCTCGCCGGCGTGGACGACCTCGACCTGGACATCCTGCTCAAAGCCGAGCGGGGGCCTACCACCGTGGACGAGTATCGCAAGGTCGCCAACGCTACGCGAACCGAATATGAGGGGCGGCTTGGCTGGCTGTTCAAGGATGTGCAGCGCAGCGCCAAATCCGCCACATTCTACCTGGCGTATCCGGGCGAGGAAGAGTTCGCAAGCGATGGCGACGCGCGCTCATTCTTTTCGTTCAACCCGCGCATTGCGGATCATATCACGCTGCTTGAGGGCGGCCGCTTTCCCAACGAGCGGGCGCTTGCGGACGGCGGCGCTCCGCTGGCGCTGGAGGCGATCGTTCCCGCGGACGCCGCCGAGCTGTTCGGCGTGGGCGTGGGCGATAGGCTGTCCGCCGTTCCATACTGGCGCGACCGCATCCCTTACGCGAGCGTGGTTATCAGCGGGCTGTTCGTCAAGAACGATCCTGACGCCGAGTTCTGGTATCAGGACGATGCGCTGTTTCGCACGGTCACATCAGGATCGTTTCGCACATTGCCGTTCTATGTGTCGGAGCAGATGTTTTTCAACATACTGGGCGCGGCGTTCACCGATATGGACGCCTCATACGCATGGCACTTGGACGTCGACCGCGAGCGGCTGAACGCGGGCAATACCACGATAACCTACCTGCAAATCCGCACGATGCGCTCGCGGCTTGCATCAAATCTCTACGGCTACCGGCAGATTACCGATCTTGATTCCACGCTCGCGGAGTACGATAGGCGGCTGTTCTTCAGCAAGATACCGATGTTCGTGGTGATGGTTCTGATAGCGGTTGTCATCCTGTACTATGTGATAACGCTGTCCTCCTTGCTGGTAGAGCAGCAGCGCGGCGAGCTTGCGCTGCTACGCAGCCGGGGCGCGAGTTCGGGGCAGATCCTCGCGGTGTTCATAATAGAGGGCGCGACCATATCGCTGATAGCCGCGTTAGCCGCGCCGCTGCTCGCCTCCGCCATCATCAGTTTGTTGGGATACACGCCCGCGTTCAGCGGGCTGAGCGGCGGGGAGCCGCTGCGCGTGTTCATCACGGGCGGCGCGTATATGATGAGCGCGCTGGGCGGGCTGTGCAGTTTCGCCGCGCTGCTCATACCGGCGGTGCGCGCGTCCCGCATCGGCGTTACGCGCCATAGACAGCAGTCGGCGCGCCCGACCGGGCAGCCGTTCTTTCAACGATTCTACCTTGATGTGATGCTGCTGGTCGTCAGCATATTCCTGTTTCGGCAGCTCTATGATCAAGGGTCCGTGGTGGCTACCGGATTGTTCGGGGGCGTTGCGGTGAACCAGGCGCTGCTCGCCGTTCCGGCGCTGATACTGGTGGCTTTCGCGGTGGCGCTGCTGCGGCTGTTCCCGCTGTCCATCCGGTTCATAAGCGGCGATTCGCCCAACCTGATGCACCTGATAGTGGGCGTTGCGGCGGGCGCGCAGGCGGCGAGCGTCTTGTTCGGCGGCGCGGATGACGCGGGCTGGCAGTTGCGCTTGGCGGCGGTGGCGGCGATAGCCGGCCTTGCGGCGCTGTACTGGGCAACTGAGCGCGCGGGCGATGGCCGTCTGCGATTTGCGGGATTGGCGGCGCAGACGGCGATAGTAGCCGCGCTTGTGATAAGCCCGTTCAACGCGCCCATCCTGGAGTTCCTGGCGTTTCGCAGCGGGGACATTGCCGTAGCGCCGGGGATTATCGGGGGCGTTCTTGTACTCAGCGTATCCGCGGATGCGAGCGTGTTCTTGCCCCTGCCGCTGGGGTTGGCGTTCTTGGGGTTCGGCGCGTTTGCGCGCAGGGCGCCGGTTGGTTTCGCTATGGGAATGTGGCAGATGGCGCGCAATCCCACGCACTACGCGCGGATGTCTTTGCTGCTGATACTTATGGCGGGCTTGGGCATATTCGCGGCGAGTTTCGGCGGCACGCTGGAGCGCAGCTTTCAAGAGCAGGCGCGCTACTCCACGGGCGCGGACATTCGGGTAGAGGGGCTTGCGCTCAACAATCGCGGGCGCAGCGTGCCGCTTGTGGATACATACGAGGCGCTGCCGGTTGTAGATGAGGCGTCGCCCGTAATCAAGGCGTTTGGCACGGACTTGTCTAAGCTGCTGGGCGAAAGCTACACGATGGTCGGCGTTGACGGCGAGAGCATGCGGCGCATCGGCTGGTTTCGGGGGGACTTTTCGGATAAGCCTATGGCGGATCTGCTGACGCGGCTGGAGCATCCCGCGCCGCCGCTGGGCATTGAGCTGCCCGATAACGCTTTCGCCATCGGGATGCGCGTCAAGCCCGACCGCCCGCGCGAGAGCATCGCGGTAACTATGCGTATCAAAGACGCCAACAACCGATACTACACCTATGTGGTAGGCAGGCTTGGCGGCGACGGGGATTGGATTACGCTTGAGCGCGGCTTGGCGCGGGGCAGCAGTTTCAGGCGGCGTTTCGCGCCGCTGCAGCCGGCGAAACCGCTGACGCTGGTTTCGCTGTCCATTCACGACACCAACTCGCGCGGCAGGCTGCGCGCGGGCAATATCGCCATTGACGAGATATGGGTGAGAGACGCATCCAACACAAAGACGACCATCGAAGACTTCGGTTCGGTGGAGGCTTGGAGCGTTCTGCGCGGCGCGCGCGAGTCCATAACCGACATCCTGCAGCCCGTCAACGGCGGCGATGCGGCGGCAAACGCAACTGAGGACGTCGCGCAGTTCATCTGGTCGGAGGGCCCGCCGCTCACCGGGCGCGGCATATATCATGGGCCCGCCGCCAACCCGCTGCCCGTGCTTGCGAGCAGCCTGTTTCTCAGCCACACCGGCCACAGCGTCGGCGAAGAGTTTATGGTTTCGGTGGCGGGCCATCGCGTCCCCATCCGCATCATAGACACTTTTGAATACTTCCCCACGCTTGACACGGTTACCAAGCCATACCTGATTTCGGACATCGACTCCGTCATCCGCTACACCAACCTGGAGTCCACATCCGCTGAGGTAAAGCCCAACGAGATATGGCTGAGCGCCAACGCCAACGGCGGCGAGCGGGAAGAGTTCGTGAGCGGGATGCGCGAGGACGCCTTGCCATTCGCAAGCCGCCGGATTCACGACCGCGTGGAGGAGCTGCAGGACGCCTCGGTTGACCCGCTTGTGCATGCGGGCTGGCGCGCGCTGCTGTTTATGGCATTCGGCGCTGTGCTGATACTGAGCTGCCTGGGCTTTCTGGTACACTCTTATGTGTCTTTCAGGGAGCGCGAGATGCAGTTCGGGCTGATGCGAACCGTGGGCTTTTCTATGCGGCAGCTGGTGACGCTGGTGTGGCTGGAGCAGGCGCTGGTTATCGCGGCGGGGATGGCGCTGGGCGCCGAAATGGGCAGGCGGCTGGGCGCGATAATTATGCCGTTTCTGAGCCACAACGACCGCGGTGCGCAAGTCCTGCCGCCGTTTGTGCTGGAAATAGACTGGGGAACGCTCGCCATAACCTACGGCTTTATGGTGTTGGTGTTCACCCTGATTATACTGGGGATGATATGGTTCATACGCCGCATATCGCTGCAGCGCATCCTGCGGCTGGGCGAACTCTAAGCGAGCAAAGCGCCGCCGCGCGGCTGGGCTAAGGCTAACGGCGGGGAATAGGCTATCACCGGGAAATAGGCTAACGCCGGGGAGCGTTAATTGACATACACGGACACAGAGGCGTATATCGTCTGCGAGGATCTGTTTAAGATATACAAGATAGCCGACCTTGAGGTGGTGGCGCTGCGCGGGCTTGACCTGGATGTGCGGCGCAGCGAGGTGGTGGCGATAGTGGGCGCGAGCGGCAGCGGCAAAAGCACATTGCTGAACATACTCGCGGGCTACGATTCGCCCTCCGCCGGGCGCGTAACCGTGGGCGATAAGGATCTGCTGCGGATGACGCCCAACGACGTGGAACTCTATCGCCGCGACGAAGTGGGATTTATCTGGCAGCAGACGAGCCGCAATATGTTCCCGTATTTGACCGCCGTGGAGAATGTGGCGCTGCCGATGATGCTGACATTCACATCGCCCGCCGCCCGCCGCCGCCGCGCCGAGGATCTGCTGGAACTCGTGGGGCTTAGCCATCGCATGGATCATACGCCGGACAAGCTCAGCGGCGGCGAGCAGCAGCGCGTCGCCATAGCGGTGGCGCTCGCCAACCATCCGCCGCTGCTGCTGGCGGACGAACCCACCGGCGAGCTGGACGACGCCACCGCCGCCGAAATCCTGGATCTGTTCGGCACAATCAACCGCGAGTTGAACACGACCATACTCATCGTCACGCACGACCCGGACATAGCCTACAAGGTGGGGCGCGTGGTGATGATACGGGATGGCAAGATGGCTACCGAAGTGCGGCGGCGGGTTACCTATCAGCGGCTGTCGGGCGCCGCCGAAACCGACCAGCCTTTGGAAGAGTTCATCCTGGTGGACGGCAGCGGCAGAGTGCAGATACCCCGCGACATCATAGATCGCCTCAAAATAGGCGCTCGCGCCCGCATAGACGCCGAAGACGGCAGGGTTACCCTGACGCCGGACGATAGTTTGTAGTCGTTTAGCCGTATCAGATAGCCATACGCAACCCGTAGCCGCAACGCTTTCACAGAATACGCGCAGGCTTAATCGCCTATCGCCAACTGCCCCGTATGCCGGAGGTGCAATCCAATTGAGCAGAATCCAGAGACTTCTCGCCGCGGTGGACGTCTTCCGCACATACAACCTCGGTTCGGAGGAGGTCAACGCGCTGCGGGGGGTGAACCTGAATGTGTTCCCGGGGCAGTTCATCGCGGTGGTGGGCAGGTCGGGATCGGGCAAGACGTCGCTGCTGAACATAATGGCGGGCTTGGACAAGCCGAGCGGCGGGCAGGTGCTGTTTGAAGAGCAGGATTTGGCGCGGATGAGCGAGCAGGAACTCACCGAGCTGCGCCGCCACCGGATTGGGTTCATATTCCAGTCTTTCGGACTGCTGCCGCTGCTGTCGGCGTTTGAGAATGTGGAATTGCCGCTGCGAATCAGCGGGGTGGGCGCGCGGGATAGGGCGGAGCGCACGCGGGAGGCGCTGGACATCGTGGGCTTGTGGACGCGCTCGCGCCATCGCCCATACGAACTATCGGGCGGCGAGCAGCAGCGCGTAGCCATAGCGCGCGCCATCGTCATACGCCCCTCGCTCATCCTGGCGGACGAACCCACCGGCGAGCTGGATTCCAACAACGCGCACGCCATATTCGGGCTGTTCAAGGAGATGGTGGTCAAGCAGGGCATCAGCGTAGTCTCCGCAACGCACGATTCCACGCTGCTCTCAATGGCGGACGAGGTGAAAGAGATCCGCGACGGGCGGCTGCTGGAGCAGGCGGAGGTGGGGCTGCGGTATCGGGATTAGGGCGGGATGCGGCGGCCCGGCGGCAAGGATTAGGCAGGGGGATTAGGCATATGAGCGAAGAGATACGATGGCGGTATCGCTTTGCGAACTTCAGCCGCGCGTATTCGCTGCTGCGTGATGCGCTGGAGGACGGCGTTGAACCGCTGAACCAACTGGAGCGCGAGGGCGTTATGCGGCGATTCAGGTTCGCCTTTGATGTAGCGAGCAACCTGCTGAACGATAGGCTGGAGTACGACGGGGCTATACTCGCAACGATAACGCCGCGCGGGGTTATACGCCAAGCATTCAGCGCCAGGCTTATTGATGACGGCGAGGCTTGGATGGCGATGTTTGCCGACCGCAATCTGATGGCGCGCGCATATGATTTTGAGCGGTTTGATGTGATCATACGCAGTATCCACTCCCGCTATCTGGCGATATTGGACGCGCTTTATCAGCGGCTACTTGCCGGAGGTTATGGCGCAATGACAATGCCCGCTCCTTTCTTGTCTGACGCAACGCTGCGGATGCTCAGGGATGTGTTCGCGGGGTATCCCGAACTGACTGAGGTCAGGCTGTTCGGGTCGCGGGCCACCGGCAGGGCAACCAAGCGGTCGGATATTGATTTGGTTACGCTGGGGATCGCGGATTCCCGGCGCTTGGGGTTGCTGGCGCTTGATCTTGAGGATTTGCCGATACCGCAGATGTGCGATTTGCAGGCATATGAAGGCGTCAAGCATCCGCCGCTGAAACGGCATATAGACGCTTTTGGGATAACGATATATCGCAAGGGGCAGCCTCCTAGCCCATTGGGTTGACGTCGCCGTCGGTTAGGAGGGCGGCGCCGTGGTGTTCTATGCCGATGTCGCCGGCCATTAGGTGCTGGGCGGCGGCGTTGATGTTTTTTAGGCAGCGCTGGAGGATGTGGGGGTGGTAGAGCGCCTCGCCGCCGGAGTAGCGGAAGGCGGTTGTGACTATGTCCACGCCGACTTGGGTGGCGAAGGCGGATGCGGCGCGCATTTCGGCTTGCATTGATGCGGGGGGGATGCGGCCGGCGCAGGCGACGGCGTAGGCGCGCTCGAAGATTTGGTGGGATAGCAGGCGGGCGGCGCGCAGGCGGAGGTCGCATTCGCCTATGGCTAGGCGGAATGCGCCGCGGTCGGCGACGGAGGTGGGCGGGCGGCCTCGGCGTTTGGCGGGGGCGCTCGCTAGGACTTCGTCTAGGGCGCGATGGGCTACGCCGAGGGCGAATGCGGGGTGTTCGTTTGCTACGAAGCCGGGCCTGCCCATGCGGTAGAGGCCGCCGCCGCGCTTGGGCTTGAAGGCGAGGGAGTCCCAGGTGAAGGCGTCGGGGACGAATATGTTCTCTACCGATATGTCGTTGCTGCCGGTGCCTTGCAAGCCGAAGACATGCCAGTTGTCGTGGATTTGCGCTTTGGCGGTGGGGTAGGCTAGGGCGAGCGAAATCGGGGGATCGTTAGGGTTGGGAGCGGGTATGGCGGCGCCGGCGGACATCCACTCGGCGTGGCGGACGCCGCTGGCGAAGGGCCATCTGCCGGTGAGCAGGTAGCCGCCGTCCACGCGCTTGGCGCTGCCCATAGGGGCGGTTGAGGTAGCGCCGAGCGGGATGTAGCCGTTGGGGAACATCTCGGCTATGGCGGCGTCGCCGGCGTAGGCGCCGGGCTGGCCTACGGCGGTTGCGCCAATCATAAGGCACCAGCCGGCGGAGGCGTCAATGTAGGATAGCGCCTCTATGACTTCGAATTGGGTTACGGGGTCGGCCTCGGCGCCGCCTAGCGCTTGGGGGAGCTTTAGGGCGAATAGGCCGGCTTGGCGGATGGCGTCAACGGAGGGCTGCGCGAGCGTTCCGATGCGCTCGGATTCGTCGGCGTGGGCGGCTACTACATCACGCACGGATTCTACGGCGGCGAGCAGGAATTCGCGCTTTTCGCGGCGCTCTGCGGGGAACTGCGGCAGGGTCATGGGCGTTGAACCTCGTATCCGATTGTCCTCATATCCGAATATCTGGTTGGGCGGCGTATCAGCATTGTGTTCGCATACCATATCACTTGGGGGGTAGTGGCGCTATGGGCGGTCATCGGAGCGTGACCAGTAGGGATATAGCCTCTCGGCCTTGTTCGCCGGCGAGGCCGTATTGGAGGGCTAGGGCGATGTCCTCTATGGCCAGGTCGGTTGCGCCTAGGGCGGCGTAGATTTTGGCGCGGGCGAAGTGGGCGTCGGGGCTGCGCGGCGCTAGGTCTAGGGCGCGGTCGATGTGGTCTAGGGCGGCGGTTGCGTCGCCGTCTAGGTGGAGGCGCTCGGCCTGGATCGCGAGGAGTTTGGCTTGCTCGGCGCCGGTGAGTTGGGTGCCGCCGAACCAGACCATCGCGGCTATGGCGGCGGCGAAGGCGGGGATTGTTAGCCAGCGGACGCCTAGGGGGGCTTTGCCGGTGATGCGGCGCTGATTGCCAAAGGGCGTTGGGTCGGTTTCATAGCGGTAGCGGGGGGCTAGGGCGATGCCGGCTAGGAAGCCGCCGATTAGGCCGCCGAGGTGCGCCCAGTTGTCTATGCCGGGCCAGAGCGCGCCGATGGCTAGGTTGATGACGGCGACGACGGCTAGGCTCATAAAGTTGCGCCTGCCCCAGTCGCCTAGCAGGTCGCGGTGGGCTAGGAAGTAGGCGGCGAGCGCGCCTAGGACGCCGAATATCGCGCCGCTGGCGCCGGCGGCTATGGCGTCTCGGTTGAATATGTAGCTGAGGGCGCTGCCGGATAGGCCGGCGATGAGGTAGAGGGCGATAAAGCGGTTGACGCCGTACACGCCTTCTACGAGCTTGCCGAATATCCACAAGCCGAGGCAGTTCATAAGCAGGTGGAGCAGGTGGACATGCAGGAATATGGCGGTGAACAAGCGCCAGTAGTCGCCGGCGGCGACTAGGGGGCCGAACATCGCGCCGAACCGGAGGAGGACGTCGGGGTCGGAGGAGCCGCCGCTGAGCAGCATTAGCAGCCATACGGCGGCGTTGACGGCGAGGAGGGCGTAGGTTATGTAGGTTTTGCCGCCGATGCCGGGGAGGGGTATGGCGGGCGGGTTGTTCCGCTCGACGCTAGGTTCGCCGTTGTAGGGGTCGGCGTATGGATCGTATTCGAGCGGGGGTTCGTCTTTTGGTTGGCGAAACATTGGCTCTCTCGCTGGGGTTGCCGGTTGGTGGCCGGCGTGTTGTATTCACGATAGCATATTCGCGGGGTGGGCGTCAGCAATCGGTGGGCGCGAGAGGGCGCACGGGGGGTGTGGGCGCTCTACTTTTTTGGAAAAAGGTAGCAAAAAACTTTTGGGGGCGGCTTGCGCCGCGGATTTGCGGAGCTAAGGGCTGCGGGATTTGGGGTCGGGGCCGTCGTCAGGGGCGTCTGGGTTTTTCGCGCGCAGGCGGTTTTGGATTATGGCTTGGCGTTTTTGGAAGTTCGCCTCGGCTGTGATGGCGTCGTAGATTTGTTCGTGGGTTAGGTTTTGTTTGGGGATGCCGGCGGTGGCGTGGTGGTTTTCCAGGGCGGTGTCTAGGTCGACTTCTGGGTGGCGGGCTAGGGCGTTGGCGACGGCGGTTTCGCCGCGGGTTGTGGGGGTGTCGGGGACGGGGGTGGGCGTGTCAGTGTCGGGGCTGACATTCCGGTCGGTGTTTGTGTTGTCGGGTTTGGTGGCGTCTTTATCGGCGTTGTTGACGGGGTTGGCGTTGGCTTTTTTGGCGGCTTTCTTTTCGGCTTTCTTGGCTTTTTTGGCGGCTTTGCGGTCGTTGGCGTCGGCTTGGCGTTGCATTTCTTCGAAGACGGTTAGGACTTCGGCTTTTTGCTCTGGGGTGAGGTCGGCGTTGGCGGATTGTTGGCGCTGGGCTAGGAGGCGTTCCGCCTGGCGGCGCTCTTTGGCGTGGAGGTCGCGGAAGAAGGCGTCTATGGATTCTGGGGTTATGTGTTCCCAGGGGATGTCGGCGCCTATGCGGCAGAGTTCGTTGAGGGCGATGAGGCGGTGGCTCTGGGTGAAGGGGTCGGTTATTATGTTGCCGTAGCGGTCGGTTTTGTCGTTTTCCAGGATTTCGAACATGTAGCGCGCGTATCCCATGCCTTTGTCCATCGCTAGGCGCATTCCGGTTCCCAGCTTGCTGTTGAGCATTTTTTCTTCCATAGCGGAGGTTTGCGGGTAGGCGTAGGGGTTGCGGCTGCCGATGCTGCGTTTCATCATTTCTCTGAGCGCGGCTACTTTGTGATGGGACCGGATTCGGGTGGCTTTTTGGTATTTTTTTTCGTCGGGGTTGGCGCTTTCGAACACGGGGCGCGGGAATAGGATGTTGTAGTATTCGTCTATCAGGTCGACGCAGTCGTCGGTTTTTTCGCGGATGTATGCGCCGATGGGCTTGTTGATGATTTGCTTGAGTGTTACTTTGGGGGTTTTGGGTTTGGGCATGTCTTCTTCGCGGACGACGCGGGCGGCTGATCCCGGAGTGTCTTGTGGGAGGCTGCCGCCCATAATGGCTAGGTCGCGGGCGGCGTTTTGGCGGTGGTGGTGCTTGGCGTCGGGGTATTCGCCGCGGACGGTGTCTAGCATGAAGTCTATGAGTTCGTCGCAGTCGTTGGTGCGTTGGTTGACGCGGCGGGCGATTTTGAGGCGCACGAGTTCTTGCTCGGATAGCGCCTGTTCGCGTGTTATGGGTTCGCGGGTTGCGGTTGTCATGTTTGTTGCCTCCAAGCCTCCCCGCCGGGGGACCCTACTTTTTTAGAAAAAAGTAGCAAAAAACTTTTGGGTGGGTATGTCGGTATATTTGTTCGTATTAAGAATAATGGGTAGATGGGCGGGTGTCAAGAGGGAATTTGAAATTGGGGGATTTTCCGTTTGGGGGGCGTTGACAATGGGGTTGGATGCGGTATGCTTGCGGCAGGCGAATAAGGCATTAGCGAAAGCAAGGGAGGGAGTTATGAACGGCGTGAATGGCAGGCAGGGGCGCGGGGCTTTGGCGGGGGTGCGGGTTTTGGATTGGACGATGTGGCAGTTTGGGCCGGTGGCGGCGTCTATGCTGGGGGATATGGGGGCGGATGTGATTAAGATTGAGGCGCTGGATGGGGATGTGGGACGGGCGGTGTCGTCAATGGAGTCGGCGCAGGCGGGGATGCCGAATGGGAGGAACGCTTATTTTGAGACTTGCAATCGGAGCAAGCGGGGGATTGCGGTGAATCTGAAGACGGCGGAGGGGCGCGAGATCGTGCATAGGCTAGTGGCGGGGGCGGATGTGTTCATTGAGAATTTCCGCAATGGGGTGGCGGAGCGCCTTGGGATGGATTATGAGACGCTGCGGGGGATAAATCCGATGCTGGTGTATGGGTCGGCGTCGGGGTTCGGGACGCTGGGGCCGGACGCTGAGATGCCGTCTTTGGACGCGTGCGGGCAGGCTAGGGCGGGGCTGATGATGTCGGCGACGCCGGATTGGGCGAAGCATCCGGTTTCGGTGCGGGGAGCGCCGTCGGATCAGATTGGGGGGATTGTGCTGTGTTTGGGGATTTTGTCGGCGCTGTTGGCGCGGCAGAGTCAGGGGGTCGGGCAGAAGGTGGAGGTGTCGCATATGAGCAGCACGATGTGGCTGCAGGGGTTGGCGGTGGGTATGGATTTGCTTATCGGCAGCCATATGCCGGCGCTTAACCGGGATAGCGTCCGCAATTATATGTATAACATATATCGCTGCAAGGACGGGAGTTGGCTGCGAATATCCAATCCGCAGCCGAAGCGGTACTGGCGGCGGTTCGCGGAGGCGCTGGGGATTGGGTGGGTTTTGGATGATGAGCGGTTTCAGGGGGTAGAGGAGGGGGCTGAGGTGGTGCCGGAGCTGCTGGGGTTGATAGAGGAGAGGTTCGCGGAGCGGACGTATGAGGAGTGGGATGGGGTGTTCCGGGAGTATGGGTTTATTTACGCGAAGGTGCAGGCGGTGGAGGATTTGAAGGATGATCCGCAGGTGATAGCGAATGAGTATATCACGGGGTTTGAGCATCCGGATTTGGGGGCGATTCGGGTGTGCAATTTTCCGGTGAGGTTCAGCGAGACGCCGGCGGGGGTGGTTCGTGGGGCGCCGGAGTTGGGTGAGGATACGGAGGCGGTGTTGATAGAGGAGTTGGGATATGGGTGGGAAGATGTGGGGAGGTTTCAGGAGGCGGGGGCGATATTGTGAGGGGGGGGTGAAAGCCGTAGTCTCAGCCGCGACACCTGCCGCTAGATGACCATGCAGCGAAATCTGCCGCTAGATGCCCCCGCTCGCGCAAATAAGCGGGCGGGGAAAAGGGTGTTTCCGTTATGCGGGGCTGTTTTGAACTGCGGCAAACTATGCGATTGTGGTAGTGTAGGGTGTTAGGCAAGCCAATAAAGCAAACAGGCGCGGGGGAGTCAACGAATGAACATTAAGCCATCTGTGTCTAAGCGGGCAATTAGGATTGCGATCGGGCTGGCGCTGGTTGTGGTGATGGCGGTGGTGGCGGTATCGCTGCTGATGAGTGGTGGGGGCGGGGCAACCGCATTTAACGCGGGTGGTTCTAACACCGCCGCGCGCACCATAACCATACCCGCCCAATACACCGCCCAATGCTCCAACGGCACAGCCGTGCATGATCCTGCGAACAACGTCGGCCTTGTATCAGACTGCGCCGCGCTACTCGCTGCAAAGAACACGCTTGAAGGTACAGAGGGCTATCTAAACTGGTCAGCGGATGTTCGTATTAGCGGTTGGCGCGGCGTAACGATAGCAAAGAATCGCGTATCAAAGTTGGAGTTGAGCAACCATCTCTTGAATGGCAGGATACCCTCAGAGTTGGGCAACCTTGCCAATATCACGGATTTGGATCTCAGCGATAATCAACTGACGGGCGCAATACCCGCTGAGTTGGGCAATCTTGCCAATCTATGGTCTTTGAGGCTCTTCCACAATCAATTGACGGGCGCAATACCCGCTGAGTTGGGCAACCTTACCTATCTCGCGCAGTTGTATCTTGGCGGCAATCGACTGACTGGCGCGATACCTGCTGAGTTAGGCAATCTTGCCAATCTCTATGATTTGGGTCTCGACAACAATCGACTGACTGGCGCAATACCCGCTGAGTTGGGCAATCTTGCCAAAATCAGGGAAGTGTGGCTCCCTGGTAATCAACTGACTGGTGAGATACCCGTGGAGTTGGGCAATCTTGCCAATGTCAGGGAAGTGCATCTTCACAGCAATCAACTGACTGGCGCGATACCCGCTGAGTTGGGCAATCTACCCCGTCTTATAAAGTTGCGTCTTCGCGACAATCGACTGACGGGTTGTATTCCCCGATCTCTGCGCGTTCCTCTGAGCACTCAGGAGATACAAGAGATTGGGTTGCCAATTTGCGGCACGACAACTTCTGCAACGCCAACGCCCACCGCTACATCCACGCAGGGCGCAACTGCAACGCCAACTGCTACATCCGTGCCGGGCACGTCCGTAACTCCCGTTGCCACGCTAACGCCAACTGCGACTTTGGTGGCATCCGACGAGGTTATGGACAGGCTGATTGCGCTTGAAGGGCAGGTTGCGGAGCTGGCGGATCTCAAAAACCAGGTTGCGGTTCTAGCCACAAAGGTGGCGCAAATTGAGGGTGGTTCCGGGGCAAGCTCGGCAACCCCCACGCCTACGCCTACCGCAACGCCATCGGCTACGCCTACAAGCGTGGCGGGGGCATCCACCGCTTGCATCGAGCGGCTTGGGGGTAGCGGCAGCGTTAGGGGCAGGTGGGCGGCTGGTTGCCTTACTGCGAATTCGCCTGATAATCGGATTTACTATGCGCGGTTTTATACATTCACGCTGTACGCGGCGTCCGAGGTGACTATCACGCTGGCCTCCGCCGATGCGACGCCTTATGTATTCTTGCTGGAGGGGGAGGGAACGGGGGGCGCGGTTAGGCGGGAAAAGGGCGTTGCTGACGCAGATTCGGTTACGATAAGCGCTGTGTTGCAGGCGGGGGCATATACGATAGAGGCGTCAACTTATAGCGCTGAAAGCGGTGGGGATTTCACGCTTGAGATGGAGGTGGCGCGCTGACGCTGATGATGCGCGGTTGCCCCCGCCTGCGTGGTTGCGCGGGCGGGGGCTTTGCGTGGGGGTTAGTTGCGGGGCCACCAGTTGGTGTCGGGGAGGTCTATGATGCCGCGGTGGAGGTCGGCGGGGGTTCGGCAGCCTACGTAGGCTAGGGCGCGGTCGAATTCGACTTTTAGGATGGTGAGCATGTGTTCGACGCCGGCGGCGCCGTTGTAGGCTAGGCCCCAGTAGAGTGGGCGGCCTACGAGGACGGCGCGGGCGCCTAGGCATAGGGCTTTGAGGACGTCTAGGCCGCGGCGGACGCCGGAGTCTAGGTAGATTTCTAGGCGGTCGCCTACGGCGTTTGCTATGGGGCCTAGGGTTTCTATGCTGGATGGGGTGCCGTCGAGTTGGCGGCCGCCGTGGTTGGATACGACGATGCCGTCGACGCCGTATTCGGCGCATTGGAGGGCGTCTTCGATGGTGCGGACGCCTTTGACGATGAGGGGTAGGCCGGTGAGGTTTCGCAGCCAGTCTAGTCTGTCCCAGGTTAGGCCTACGTAGCCGGGCGGGTCCCAGTCGGTTAGGTCGGGGACGCCGACGCCGCGGCGCTGGACTAGGTCGGGGCGGTCGCGCATGCTGCCCCAGTGGAGGCCGGGGAGCGCTTGGTAGTTGTTGCGTAGGTCGCGTTCTTTGGGGCTGCCTACGGGGGTGTCTATGGTGAGGCAGATGGCTTTGTAGCCGGCGGTTTTGGCGCGTTTGACTAGGATTTCGGTTACTTCGTCGTCGAAGTGGTAGAGTTGGAACCATAGGGGGCCGGTGGCGACTTGGGCGACTTCTTCGATGGAGTAGCCGCTGCTGGTGGGTAGCGTGTATAGGGTGCCGACTTTGCCGGCGCCGGTGGCGGTGGCGCGCTCGCCGTCGGGGTGCGCTTGGCGCTGGCCGCCGGTGGGGGCGATCATTACGGGGAAGCTGATGTTTTCGCCGAGGACGGTGGTGGAGAGGTCTCGGTCGGAGACGTCGGTTAGGAATCGGGCGTTGACTAGGATGCGCTCGAATGAGGCGCGGTTTCTGCGCTTGGTGATTTCGTCGTTGGAGGCGGCGTCAACGAATGTCCACATGTTGTGTGGCAGGCGCTGGGCTGCGAGGGCCTCCATGTCAAATAGGTTGATGGGTTCCATGTGCGACATCCCTCCCGGCTAGGTGTTGGTATGGGGTTTTACCCGCGCGAATTATACTCGTGATTGGGGATTTGTCAAAGGCGGGCGTGGTTTTGGGCGTGGTGGTTCGCAGCGATAGGGGCTGCTTGGGTTCAATTAGGGTTACTTGCGGCGGTAGGGGCGTTGTATTATTAAGGGCGCGGCGTTGGCGGCGAGTTGCAAGCGAAAGGATGGGGCGATATGGATATAGTTTGGCTGGGCGGGTCGGCTGTGCGGGTGCGGTCGGGGGATGCGGTGGTGGTGATGGATGCGGATGGCGGAGGGAGCGCGGGCGTGTATGAGGGGGCGGATATTGTGACGCTGAGCGGGGGGGATGTTGGGCGCGTGGTTGTGGCTGAGGGGGCGCGGGTTTTGCGTGGGCCTGGGGAGTATGAGATAGGGGATTTTTATGTGGTGGGGACGGCTACGGCCGGGCGAGCGGGCGATGGCGAGGAGCGGCGGGTGAATACGGCGTTCACTTTGCGGGCTGAGGGTGTGAGCGTGTGTCATTTGGGGGCGATTGGGGGGGCGCTGACGCCGCGTCAGGCGCAGGAGATTGGGCAGCCGGATGTGGTGGTGGTGGAGGCGGGGGGGGATAGGTTGGCGGTGGAGTTGGCGGCGCAGGTGGTGAATCAGGTTGGTCCGCGGATTGTTGTGCCGGTGCGGTATGCGGTGGAGGGGGCTGATGATGGTAGCGGGTTGTTGCCGCTGGCGCGGTTGTTGCGGGAGTTGGGGGTTGGGGATGCGGGGGAGGGGCAGGGGCGGTTGAGTGTGACGGCTACGAGTTTGCCGCGGGATATGCAGGTGGTGGGGTTGAGGGTGGGTTAGGTTGCCGCTTGTCGCTGTTGGCGGGTTGTTGCCGGCGGGTTAGGGTGGGGGTGGGAATGCTGTCCAAACGGCTGTAGAGATTAGGCGTATTAAGCCGCTTGAATTGGAACGTTGCCCGCCGTTGCGCTGAGATTGGTATAATTCCCCACGTGATGCCTATGCTATCCCAATTCACGCTATTCCGCCTAGCCGCGTTGCGGCGCGCGCCGTTTTGGGCGTGGGCGGCTGTGGCGTGCGCGGTGTTTGCGGTTTTGGGCGTGGGCGTGGTGGACGATTACGGGCTAGGCGTGGACGAGGCTAAGCAGCGGGGGATCGCCCGCGCCAACGCCGACTACATCCTGGGATTGTATGAGTACGACGTGGGCGCCGACTCAAAGCCGGCCCGCTTCGATATCAGCTACTACGGCCTAGTGATTGAGATGCCGCTGCTGTTGGCTGAGCGCGCGCTCGGACTGCAAGACAGCCGCCATATCTACCTGACGCGCCACCTGCTTACCCACCTGTTCTTTATAGCGGGCGGCTTTGCTTGCGGGATGCTCGCCTATCGGATGCTGGGCAACAGGTGGGTGGCGTTGTTGGCTATGTTGATGTTTCTGCTGCATCCGCGCTTGTACGCGCATTCGTTTTTTAACAGCAAGGACATTCCTTTCGCGGCGCTGATGGTCATCGCGCTGTATCTTGCTCACCGCGCGTTTCGCAGGGATACGCTCGGCGCGTTTTTGATATGCGGCGTAGGGGTTGGCTTGGCGATAGATCTGCGCCCTTTCGGACTGATGCTGTTGCCGATGATACTCGGTATGCGCGGGATAGATCTTTGGCAGGCGGCCGGGGGGAAGCGCAAGCGTATATTAGCGTCGGCGGGGATATTCACGGCGGCGGCGGCGGCGACGCTGTACATCATTCACCCGTACTATTGGGAAAACCCGCTGCGGTTCGTTGAGGGCATCCGCGTACTGTCCCAGCATCCCTACATTGTAGATAATTTGTTTATGGGCGAGCTATACAGATCTGACGCCGCGCCGTGGAATTACATACCGGCGTGGTTTGCGATAACCGCGCCGCCGATGGCGCTGGCGCTGGGCGCGTTAGGCGCGGCTGCAGTCAGTTGGCAGACAATCACGCGCCCTCTACACGCCCTCCGCGACCGCGAAACCCGCTTTCGGATAATGCTGCTAGGCTGCTTTGCGCTGCCTGTCGTGGCGCTCATCGCGCTGCAATCCAACATTCACAACGGCTGGCGGCATATGTATTTCTTGTGGGCGCCGTTTTGCTTGCTTGCGGCGGTTGGCTTGCATACAATTACGAACATTCGTATGGGGGGGGGTATTTGGAAAGTTGGAGATCGGCTGCCCGGCCGGATTCGCGGTTGCGGGCGCTTGCATATGGCGCGGCGGGGGTTGGCATACGGCGCGGCGGGCGTTGGGCTGATAACCACGCTGACGGCTATGGCGGCGCTGCATCCGAACCAGCAGGTGTATTTCAATGGGCTTGTGGATACCAAGACGCCCGGCGCGCTTGGCGAGCGGTACGATATGGACTACTGGGTGATGACGCACCGGCAACTGCTGGAATATCTGCTGGCGCGCTACCCGGATGACACTCTGCGCGTGTTGCGAGTATGGCGAAGCGAGCCAATCCTTCCCTTGGAGGATCGGGAACGCATCATAAGTTTGACCAGCCCGCACATGGCGGATTTTTATCTGTTTGTCGAAGCCAGGCATAACAAGCAGATCAGGAAAAGTATCGGAGGATCCGAGTTTTATTTTCACCCGCGCATAAACGTCTTGAGCATGCTGGAGCAGCCGCCTATTTACGCCATCAACGCCTATGGCAACGCCATCGCGTACATCATTGCGCCAAATAAGGCGGCCGCCTACCGCGCGGCATACGAAGATATCGAGGCGAATGGAACTCTTCTGACGCGCTCGGCATTCGATGTCTACCTTTATGACGACGCGCTCTACTATCTCGGCGAGGACTGCGCGCCGCTATCGTCAAACGGATCTAGGATGCGATTCTTCCTGCACATCGTCCCCGTAGATCCCGCCAACTTGCCGTCGGACAGGCGGGAGCATGGCTTTGAGAATTTGGACTTCCGGTTGGACGCGCATACCGACGTCTTTTTTGAGGGCAAGTGCATCCACAGACAGCCCTTGCTAGAATATGCCATAGGTCGCATCCGCACTGGACAGAGCGCGGCGGAGCTTGGCGGCGATGGGTGGAGCGCGGACATTGACTTGGCGGCCCGCGCGGCGGCGCAAGCGGTGTACGATAGCATCGCGGCAGGGGAGTACGGGCAGCCGGTGGCGCGGTCGGGCTTTGATGTGTATATGCGCGGCGGCGCGCTGGCGTATCTGAAAGAGGACTGCGAGGCGGGGGATGTGGACGCGCGGTTCTTTTTGCACATAGTTCCCGTTGATCCTGTCGATCTGCCGGCGGTCTGGCGCGAGCGCGGGTTTGAGAACTTGGATTTTGGGTTTGCCGAATACGGCGCGTATGTGGGCGATGATTGCGTGGCGGCGCGCGAGTTGCCGGGTTATGGGATAGAGCGCGTCCATACGGGGCAGTTTGTTGGTGGGGAGGGCGTCGTGTGGAGCGCTGAATTTGACCCGGCCGCCCACGTCGCGGCGCAAGCGGTGTATGCCGGTATCACAGCCGGCGACTACGGGCAACCCGTCGCTAAGTCTGACTTCGATGTGTATCTGCGCGGGGATAGCTTGGCGTATCTCAAGGAAAACTGCGCGGCGGGCGATGTGGACGCGCGGTTCTTTCTGCATATAATTCCCAGTGATCTCGCCGACTTGCCGGCGGCCTGGCGCGGGCGCGGGTTTGTCAATATGGACTTTGAATTCGCTGAATACGGGGCGCGCATAGGCGATATATGCGTGGTTGAGCGTGGGTTGCCGGGGTATGGGGTGGAGCGCGTCCGGACGGGGCAGTTTGTTGGCGGGGAGGGTAGGGTGTGGGGGGTGGAGTTCGCTGTGGGGCGGTGAGTGTGGGCTTGGCGGGGTTATTGTTGGGTTAGGGTGGCTAGGAATTCGCGGTTGGATTTGGTGCGGCGGACGCGTTCTTGGATGTTTTCCATTACTTCGATGTGGTTGCTGTCGCCGGAGGTGGTTGCCATGCCGACCATTCGGCGCATTAGCCAGACTTTGCGGAGGGTGGGTTCGTCTAGGAGGAGTTCTTCGCGGCGGGTGCCGCTGCGTTCTATGTCTATGGCGGGGAATACGCGGCGGTCGGCTAGGCGGCGGTCTAGGTGGACTTCCATGTTGCCGGTGCCTTTGAATTCTTCATAGACTAGGTCGTCTAGGCGGCTGCCGGTGTCTATGAGGCAGGCGGCGAGGATGGTGAGGCTGCCGCCTTCTTCGGTGTTGCGGGCGGCGCCGAAGAATCGTTTGGGGGGGTATAGGGCTACGGGGTCCATGCCGCCGGAGAGTGTTCGGCCGCTGCTGGGGACGGCGAGGTTGTAGGCGCGGGTTAGGCGGGTGATGCTGTCTAGGAGGATGACGACGTCGCGTCCGCTTTCGACTAGGCGTTTGGCGCGTTCCAGTACCATTTCGGCTACGCGGCAGTGGTCTTCGACGGGTTCGTCGAAGGTGGAGCTATAGACTTCGCCTTTGACGGAGCGGTTGACGTCGGTGACTTCTTCGGGGCGCTCGCCGATTAGGGCGACCATGATGGTGATGTCGGGGGCGTTGGCGGTGATGCCGTCTGCGATTTGTTTGAGGAGGGTGGTTTTGCCGGCTTTGGGGGGGGCGACGATTAGGCCGCGCTGGCCTCTGCCGACGGGTGAGAGCATGTCTATGAGGCGGGTGGATACGATGCCTTTGGCGGTTTCTAGGGCGATTTGCTGGGTGGGGAATATGGCGGTGAGGGATTCGAAGTGTCGGCGGCGGCGTGTGCGGTCGGGGATGGTTTCGTTGACTTCTTCGACGCGGACTAGGCCGAAGTAGCGCTCGCCGTCTTTGGGGGGGCGGACTTGGCCGCTGACGTGGTCGCCGGTGCGGAGGCTGAAGCGGCGGATTTGGGATTGTGAGACGTAGACGTCGTTGTTGCTGCCGACGCTGTCGCCGGTTTGGCGGAGGAAGCCGTAGCCGTCGTTTAGGATGTTGAGTATGCCGCTGGCTTTGAGGTTGCCGTTTTTGTCGGACATGTTGGCGAGGACTCTGGACATCATTTCTTGGCGGCGGGGCATAGAGCCGTTGTCTAGGACGCCGAGTTCTTGGGCGAGTTTGAAGAGTTCGTCGTTGTTGAGGTTTTGGAGTTCGGATAGGTTCATTGTACGCTCCATGCGCGCAGGCGTTTAGGTAGGGTTTGATGGGTTGGGAATTGGGGATTGGCGGCGCAAGCGGGCGCGAGGGGCGCTATTGCGATGCGCTATTGCGGGCGGTGGATGGGAGATGTTTGAGCGTCCAAGGTACGTCCTCGCCGGAGGGCTGAAGCGCTGGGCTGAGCTTAGACGGGGTTGGGTCCGGGTGCGATGGCAGGGAGATGCGCTTGGGGCGCAAGAGTGATTATAGCATATGCGGGTGAGGTAGGGAAATGTTGGGGTGGGTTTTGGGGGCGATTTGCCTTAATCTCAATGATCTCAGTCATGCCGCAATCCTAGCCAGGCCGTTAGCCATCAAGGAAGAGCTTGATGAGAATGGCAATCAAGCCTGCTAGCGAGGCGCTGCCGAATCCTACCACTAGGTAGAAAAGCCTATCAAGCCGTTTAATAAGTTGATCCATTTGCGCGTTCATAGTGCGCCGCTCTTCTCTTATAGCGCACCAATTTTCTCTTATAGCGCGCCAATCTTCTCTTGCCTGGCGACCTTGCTCCAACTGCTGTTGGAACAAAATCTGCATAAGTCCATCTATATCTGTTCCTCCATGGGTAGTGGCAGATGTCTCTACGCGTCCTGGCGTATCTTCTTGCATATCAGTTGCCATGGTTTAATCACCTCTTCGCCATTGTATCATATGTGTCAAGCGGCAATCGTATTGGGGCAGGGTTTCGGGTTGTGGGTGTTAGCATATCATAGGTTCGGGGATTAGGGCAGGGGGTTGTTGCCGTTGACGGGTTGGTTTGTGGCGGCGGCGGGGGTTATGGGTAGTAGGGTGTGTTGGCCGCCTTCGCGGAGGGTGGCGGCGGCGGCTGTGATGAAGTCTTTGAAGAGCGGGTGCGGTCTGTTGGGGCGGGAGCGGAATTCGGGGTGGAATTGGACGCCGAGCATGAATGGGTGTCGGTCGGGTTGGAGTTCCATAATTTCTACGAGTTTGCCGTTGGGGGATATGCCGGTGGGCCAGAGGCCGGCGTCTTGGAATCGCTCGCGGTAGGCGTTGTTGAATTCGAAGCGGTGGCGGTGGCGCTCGTCGACTGAGGGGACGCCGTAAGCGGCGCGGGCTTTGCTATCAGGGATTAGGTCGCAGGGGTATTCGCCTAGCCGCATTGTGCCGCCCAATTGGGTTATGGCGCGCTGTTCGGGCATAATGTCAATGACGGGGGATGAGGTTTCGGGGGCGAATTCGGTGGAGTTGGCGTCGGGTTCGCCGAGGGCGTTGCGGGCGATTTCGATGACCATAACTTGGAGGCCTAGGCATAGTCCTAGGTAGGGTATTTTTTGGGCGCGGGCGTAGTTGGCGGTTTGGATCATTCCCTCTACGCCGCGGTTGCCGAAGCCGCCGGGGACGACGATGCCGCGCGCGTCGTTTAGCAGGTTATCCGCGCCCTCGCGCTCTATGTCTTCGGAGCGGATCCAGCGGACGTCTATGTCTATGTCGCGCGCCATACCGGCGTGCATAAGGGATTCTTTGACGGATATGTAGGAGTCTTGGAGGTCGACGTATTTGCCGACGACGGCTATGGGGAGTGTTTGCTTGGGGGCTTTGATGGCGTGGACTAGGCTGCGCCAGTCGGATAGGTCGCGGGGGGCGCCTTTCATTCGGAGGGCGCTGATGATTAGGTCGCCGAGGCCTTGCTCTTCTAGGATTAGGGGGACTTCGTACACGGTTTCGACGGTGGGGAGGGTGATGACGCCTTGCAGGGGGACGTCGCAGTGGACGCTGATTTTGCGTTTGATGTCGTCGTGGACTTCTTGGTCGGAGCGGCAGAGGATGGCGTCGGGCTGGATGCCGATGCTGCGGAGTTCGCGGACGCTGTGCTGGGTGGGTTTGGTTTTGAGTTCGCCGGTGGCGGTGATGAAGGGTAGGAATGTGAGGTGGATGTAGCAGACGTTGTCTCTGCCGACTTCGTTTCGCATTTGGCGGATTGCCTCTAGGAAGGGCAGTCCTTCGATGTCGCCGACGGTGCCGCCGACTTCGGTGATGATGACGGCGGCGCGGCTGGTTTCGGCTAGGCTGAGCATGTGGCGCTTGATGGCGTCTGTGACGTGGGGGACGGTTTGGATTGTGCCGCCTAGGAAGTCGCCCTGGCGCTCGCGGGAGATGATGTCGCGGTAGATTTGGCCGGCGGTGAGGTTGGATGCGCGGGTGAGTTCTACGTCGATGAAGCGCTCGTAGTGGCCGAGGTCAAGGTCGGTTTCGCTGCCGTCGCGGGTGACGAATACTTCGCCGTGCTGGTAGGGGGACATTGTGCCGGGGTCGACGTTTAGGTAGGGGTCGAGTTTTAGGACTGAGACTGAGACGCCTCTGCTTTTGAGGACGCGTCCTAGCGAGGCGACGGTAATGCCTTTGCCGACGGAGCTGACGACGCCGCCGGTTACGAAAACGAACTTGGTCATGGGGTCACACTATTTGGGCCGGCTGACGCGGCGGGTCGGGGCTACCGCGTGGTTGGGAGTATGCGAACAAGATTACCGCATAATGGCGGGGCAAGTCAATCACAATTTCAATCACAATTCAAGCGTTGTGTTGGGCGCATTGGGCGTTTGCGGGAATGGTTTGGGGCAATCGCGCGCCAATCGTATGCCGCCGATCTTGCGTTGGCGGGGCGTTGGCAGGGGGCGCAGGGCGGCGATAGGCGGGACATCAGTATTCGTGGAGGCAATACTAAACATTGGGCAATGATTGTGATGGGGTTCACAATGTAGTGGTATGTTATGTATAGACGGGGCGCAGGGTCAGGCGGGACAGGGCGCGAGGTCAAGGCGAAAGGGGCGATTATGAACGCGGCGGATTTGATGAGCAATGATGTTACGGTGGTTGATATAGATACCACGGTGGCCGACGCGGCGGCGTTGATGCGGGATAGGAATACGGGGTGTCTTGTGGTTACGGAGGGCGGCGCGCCGGTTGGGATTATCACGGAGCGCGATATGGCGCTGGGGTGTCTGATAGACGGGCATATTTCGTGGCAGTGCCATGTGTATCGGCATATGACGCTGTTGAGCGAGACGGCGGGCCTGCATACGGGCGCGGGTGAGGCGCTGCTGGCGATGATGGATGCCGAGGTGGGGCATATGCCGGTGGTGGATGGCGAGGGGCGTGTGGCGGGGCTGCTGTTCGCGGAGGATTTGTCGCGGGCGATAGAGCAGGATGGGGAGCCGACGCTGATTATGGATGATGATTTGGATCTGGCGGCGGCGTAGGCGCAGCCGACGGGTTCTTGGCGTGTTGGGCGCGTCTTGTGGGCGCATCAATCCAGCCGATCGTCTTCTTGGCGTTATTGGCGCGCGTCTTGTGGGCGCATCAATCCGGCCGATCATCTTCTTGGAGCGCTGGGGCGCGTCTTGTGGGCGTATCAATTAGGCGTATCAACTAGCCACATCAGTCGGGCTAATCCCATCTGGTTCGTGGTTATTCTTTTCGCGTGTGATGCGGGAGGCGGGGTTTGCGGCGGTAGCGCCGTTGGCTCGCCTCCCGTTTTGGTTTTCCGATTTTCGTTGTGGCCGTTGGCTGGTGGTTGGTTATTGGGCGGTTACGCCGCCGTCTATGACGAGTTCGCTGCCGGTGATGTAGGAGGATTCGTCGGAGGCTAGGAATAGGACGCCGCTGGCGATTTCGTCGGGGTCGGCGTATCTGCCTAGGGGCGTGCGTTGTTCGGTGAGGGCGCGGTTTTGGGGGTTGCGCCAGCCGTGGGCGGTCATTTCGGTCATGACTGGGCCTGGGTGGACTGAGTTGGCGCGGATGCCCTCTTTGGCGTATTGGATGGCGGTGGATTTGGTTAGGATGCGGACAGCGCCTTTGGATGCGTTGTAGCCGGGGTGGATGGTGGTTTGGCCGATGATGCCGGATATGGATGAGATGTTGATGATTGAGCCGCCGCCGGCTTTACGCATTTCGGGGATGACGGCTTTTGTGCCGAGGAATACGCCCTTGGCGTTGATGTCCATAAGGCGGTCCCAGTCTTCGACGGTGGCGTCGTCGCCGGCTGACCATACGGCTATGCCGGCGTTGTTGACTAGGATGTCCACTTTGCCGTAGCGGGCGACGGCGGTTTCCACGGCGCTTTGCCATGCGGTTTCGCTGGCGACGTCTAGGTTGAGGTAGAGGGCGTCGCCGCCGGTTTCGTTGATTTCGGCCTCTATCTTTTTGCCGTCTTCGTCTAGGATGTCGCCGAAGACGACTTTTGCGCCCTCGCGGGCGAACATTTTTGCCTCGGCGGCGCCCTGTCCGCGAGCGCCGCCGCTGATGATGGCTACTTTGCCTTGCAGTCGCATATGCGTGACCTCCGAGTGTGCGCGCGCTGTGGGTTGGGAATTAGGGGTTGATGATGTAGGGATTGGGGTTTAGGCGGTTGTCCAGTCGATGCCGTTTAGGACGATGCGTTGGAATTCGGGGGTTTGGAAGCTGAGGCCGTTGTGGCCTAGCAGGGTAACGAAGACTTTGCCCGCGCCGTAGGAGCGAGTCCAGCCTAGTGGGAATGTGCCGCCGGGCATGAAGGTTTCTTTGCCGCCCCACATGTATGTTCCGTCTTGGGCGTCGCCGGTTAGGAATACGTCGTTGCCGCCGCGGTATTCAATGCCCATATAGAGTTCGTCGTTGGTGGCGAAGTCGGATATGCCGGCGGCGCCGGGGCTGTTGGGGTCGGATATGTTGACTTGGAAGTTGCCGTAGGGGGGGTGGTAGCTAATGCCTGAGACCCAGCCGCCGCCGGTGATGTCGTAGTATTCGGGCCAGTCTTCGGAGGCGCAGCCGGCGATGTGGATGCAGACGAAGCCTTTGCCGGATTGGATGTATTGGGTCATGCCGTCTTGCTGTTGGCGGGTCATGCCGTTGTCGCCGGCGCGCATAGTGTTGAAGACGAGGGCGTGGTAGGCGCTCATCGCGTCGGGGTCGGCTAGGATGGCGGGGTCTTCGGTGACTTTGACTGAGTGGCCGGCGTCGGATAGGAACCGCTCTAGGATGGGGGTGGATTCTTCGTAGGGGTGTCTGCCGCCTGAGATTACCAGTAGGTTCATTGGGCTGCCTCCTCCCGTTTGTGTGAATGTGTGTATGCGCGCGGCGCAGGGCGCGAGAGCGCAAGGGCGCGGGCGCGGTATGGCGTGAGTATAAACGCAAATGGGTTAGGGCGCAAATGGGCTGTGGGATAACGGGGGATAGCGCGGCATCTCGGCAATAAGGGGGAATTGGCGCTAACCCTTGCGGGGTGGAATGTGCTAAAGTTCGCTAACCGAAATGGCGGGATATTATGGCAGGCGGCGGTTTGATGGCGCGACAGGTTGGACAGGCAGATACGGGGCAGGGGAATAGGCTTTGGACGGCGGATTTTGTGTTGAATCTGCTGACGGCGCATTTTATGTTCGCGGGTTACACGGCGATGCTGACGGTGATACCGCCGTATGTGCTGCATTTGCATGGGACGACTTGGCATATCGGGATTATCGTGGGCGCGTTTGGGATTGTGGGGCTGCTGATAAGGCCTGTTGGGGGGCAGTGGATCTACGCATTTGGGCCAAAGCGGGTAGCGGTGGCTGGGACGGCGATAGTGGCGCTGGGGAGCGTGGCGTACATATTCGCGCTGGGGCCGTGGTGGTTGGTGCCGATGCGGATGTTTCAGGGTGTAGGCTTGGCGCTGGGGCCGGTGGCGACGTCAACGATAGTGGCGAATTTGGCGCCGGCGAATAGGCGGGCGGAGGCGATGGCGTATATGGGGAATGCGATAAACGCGTCGTTTTTGTATTCGCCGTTTGTGGCGTCTTACATACTGACTTATGTGGGGGAGAATTCGTATGGGTTTACGTACGCATTCGTGTTTTCGGCGGCGGCGGCGCTGCTGGGGACGTTGTTCGCGGCGCGGATTTCGGCGCGGCGGATAGGGTTTGAGCAGGCGGCGCAGCCGGGGCCCGCGGCGAGCGCGGGTTCTGGGGATAAGCCGCCGCTGGTGTCTAGGGCGGCGATATTTCCGACGCTGGTGTTTTTGACATATACATTCACGACGGCGCCGATAAATACATTTTTGCCGCTGTTGGCGTCGCAGGGGAATTTGGGGAATCCGGGGCTGTTTTACACGGTGTTTTCGCTGACGTCGATGGGGGCGATGGCGGCGGCGGGGCCGATAGCGGATAGGCTGGGCCGGCCGACGGTGATAGTGCCGGGGCTGTTGTCGGTGGCGACGGCGATGTTTGTGCTGAATGGGGCGTTTTTTCAGGCGATGTTTCTGAGCGCGGGGTTTTTCGCGGGGCTAGGGTTTGGGCTGCTGCAGCCGGGGATACAGGCGTTCACGGTGGATCGGGTGCCGCCGCGGGAGCGGAGCGCGGGGATGGCTACGCTGCAGCAGGCGTGGGACATCGGGGGCAGCGCGGGGTCGTTTGTGGTGGGGCCGCTGGCTACGCCGTTTGGGGTGGCGAATGTGTTCGGGATGACGGGGATCGGGGCGCTGGCGGGGGTGGTGGGGTTTGTGGCGGGGAATGCGAGAGGTGGCGCGCGGGGTCGGAGGGCGCCGGTGGGGGACTAGATGCCGTTTGTGAATGGGGGGCCGCTCTACTTTTTTAGAAAAAAGTAGCAAAAACTTTTGGGTGGGTGTTTAGTAATATGTTCTGTTAAGAATAGTGTGGGTTTTAAGGCGGTGTCAAGGGTGAATTTTGGACGGGGGGAAATATCGTTGACCTGTGGGGCGGGCGGCGCTATTATGGTTGTGGGCGGTTTTGGCGCTCCGCAGTAGCTCAGTGGTAGAGCAATCGGCTGTTAACCGATTGGCCGTAGGTTCGAATCCTACCTGCGGAGCCAAGGCGCTCGCATATCAAGCGTATCTCGGTGTATTCCCCGATTATCCCCCCAGTTATCCCATAAGGACGCTACGCATAGTTTCCGCGCGAGGCGATTGCGCCATTCCTGAGATTGTTACGACGGCAGCCCGGTTGGAGGCGGTCGCGGCGGCGGCTTTGGCTCAATCGGCGGTGGCGGTGGATATCGAGTCTAACGGGTTTTATCGGTATCCGGAGCGGGTGTGCTTGGTGCAGCTGGCGACGGCGGATGGGGTGTTTTTGGTAGATCCGCTGGCGGTGGAGGATGTGGGGGCGCTGGGGGAGTTGCTGGCGGCGCCGTCGGTGCTGAAGATTTTTCACGCGGCGGATTATGATGTTCGCAGTTTGCGGCGGGATTGGGGGTTTCATATCAAGCCGCTGTTTGATACGGGGATAGCGGCGGCGTTTGCGGGCAGCGAGCGGCTGGGGCTGGCGGCGGCGCTGAAGGAGTATCTCGGCGTTGAGGTTAGCAAGTCTAAGCAGCTGCAGCGGGCGGATTGGACTATCCGGCCGCTGAGCCGCGCGATGGTGGCGTATGCGGCGGAGGATGTGGCGCATTTGGAGCGATTGGCAGGGCTTTTGCGGGATCGGTTGGAGGCGTTGGGAAGGCGCGAGTGGGTTGCGGAGGAGTGCGAGCGGCTTGCCAATGCGCGGCATACACAGCAGGACGCTGAGACGGGGTTTTTGGATGTGAAGGGCAGTCGGGGGTTGGATGGGAAGGGGTTGGCGGTTTTGCGGGCGCTGTATTTGTTCCGCGAGCGGGAGGCTTTGCGGCGGGATCGTCCGCCGTTTAAGGTGTTTTCGGACGCGGCGATGCTGGCGCTGGCGGCTAATCCGCGCGCGGATGTGGCGCGGGTGAAGGGGATAGGCCGGTATGGGCGCGGCAGAGAGGGCGCGGGCGTCCGAAGGGCGGTGCGGCAGGGGCTGGCGGGGGCGCCGGTTAAGCGGCCGCCGCGCAATACAGGCGACGAGTCGGCGGGCGAGGTTAAGCGGGCGCGGCTTGGGGCCGGGGAGCGCGGTTTGGCTAGGGAGCGGTTGAAGTCGCTGAAGGATTGGCGGTTGGGTTGCGCTAAGCGGTTGGGGCTGCACGCGGGTTTGGTGTGGCCGGCGGCGAGTTTGGAGCGGCTGGCGCTGCGGCCGCGCGAGTTGCGGTCGGAGCTGGCGGGGGATGGGGTGCGGCGGTGGCAGCGGGCGGAGTTGGGGGATTCGCTGGCGGCGGTTGTGGAGGGGTTGTAGGGGGAAGGGGCAAGCGTCTCAAGTCTAGTGGGCGGGTTTGGGATGGGATGGGGATGCCCGCGCTTTTGCTTAGCGCGCATCATCCAACGGCTACGTGGGGCAACATATCGAGCATATCCGTGCTGGGCTTTCCTTATATTCGGCTATTTGACTAGGGCGGGGTGTAGGCGGAGTATTGGGCTTTCGCGGGCTAGGACATAGACGCTGCCGTCGGTTGCCAAGCCGAATGAGTATAGGAAACGCACGGGGGCGAATAGGTCGGCTATTTGGCGCATGCGCCAGGTGGGTGGGCTGTCGGGTTCGTCGTCGGGAGGGGCGTCTTGTTCTAGGAGCCAGAGGCGGCGGGAGCAGAAGTCGCCGAAGATGAATTGGTTGTCAAGCCAGGGGACGGCGATGCCGCCTATGACGGCGCAGCCTTGGTCTCTGCCGTAGGCGACGACGGGCGGCGTTAAGGTGGCGGCTAGGGCGGGGGCTAGGGTTTCTTGGCAGAGGTCTGCCTCGCAGAGGGGCCAGCCTAGGTTGGCGCCGGGGGTGGCTATGGATACTTCCTCGCGGGCGCTTTCGCCTACGTCGGCGACGAATATGCGGTTGGGGTTTGCGGGGTCGAAGTCCATTCGCCAAGGGCTTCTGAGGCCGTATGCCCATATTTCGGGGCGGGCGTCTGGTGCGCGCGCGAATGGGTTGTCTGGGGGGATGCGGTAGGGTTGGGCGGGGGTTGCGCCGCGGATGTCTATGCGGATGATTTTGCCGCGCAGCTCGGCGAGGGATTGGGCGTTGGCGGAGGCGCTGCCGTCGCCGACGCCTAGGCTGAGGTAGAGCATGCCGTCGGGGCCGAAACGGAGGGCGCTGCCCAGCCGGGCTATGCCGGGCTGGATGACTTCCAGGATGGTTAGGGCGGAGTCTTTGAGGGCGACGCCGTTGTTGACGCGGTAGCGCGATAGGCGGCCTATGACGCCGGGCGTTTCTTCGCCTGAGGCGTGGTCGGCTATCGCGCCATACCATAGGTAGAGAAAGGGGAATTCGTCAAATTGCGGGTCTAGCGCGGCGGTGTACAAGCCGATTTCGCCGGGGCAGCATAGGACGGAGTCGGAGATGTCCAGGATGGTTTTGGGCGGCGGCGCGTCGGGCCGGTCATGGCGGAGTGTTATGACGCCGCTGCGGTCGGCGATTGCTAAGCCGCCGCTTGGCCAAGGGAATATCTCTACGGGGGATTGGAATTTTGCGCCGCCGAATGCCTCTGTGATTCCGACGGGCAGTTGGTAGTCGATGTGGTCGGGCGCGCGCCAGCAGAGGGCGCGGCGGTCGGGGCGTAGGGCGCATGAGTTGCGCCAGCCGATTGAGATTGCGGCGAATTCGCCGTCGGGGGCGGTTAGGCGCTCGCCGGGAGCTGCGGGGATGTCGCTGCCCCAACATTCTATCCGGCGGGCGAGGGTCAGGGCGCAGGTGTGGTACCAGCCGCCGGCGATTTGGGCGAATTTGGTGGGCGGCGGGTTGGCTTGGAGGGAGTCGTTTAGGCCTTGGCAATGGGCGGCGCCGTCTTGGCGGAGGGCGCAGACGTGATGCAAGCCTACGCCGAATCCGCTGAAGGGGCCGGGGGTGATTTCAGCCAGTCGGCGCTCTAATGATACGCAAGCCAGGTCGGCTTGGGGGGTTAGGCCGCAGGTGAGTTGGGCGCTTGCCTGAATCTTGGAGAGGGGGGCGTCCAGCGGCAGGGTTGTAGCGCCGTTTGGGAATGATCTTCCCCAGCATACGAGCGCGGGCGGCGCGGTTTGGGATGCGGGGATGGCGCAGGCGTGGGCTGTGCCTGCGGCTATTTCGGCGAAGGCGCCTTGCGGGGGGGAGGTTTGGCGCTCCGAATTATCTCCCCAGCAGGCGATTGTGGCGTCTTGGCGCAGGGCGCAGGCGAAGTCCCGTCCGGCGGCTATTTGGCGGAAGCCGGTTCCGGCGGGGGCGTCTAGGTTGTCGTGTCCGAAGTAGTCGTGCCCCCAGCAGGCGATAGCGCCGTTTTCAAGCAGGCCGCAGGCGTGGCTTTTGCCGGCGCTTATTTGGGTGAAGGCGACGTCGGCGGGGGGATCGGTTGAGGGCGGGAATGGCGTGGGCGTGGCAGTCACGGGGAGCGGCGCGGGCTGCGACGGGGGCGCAGGGAGGGGCGTGGCGGGCTGGGCGGGCTGAGCGGGCATAGGCACCGTCGCGAGCGAGTGGATTGGGGGCGAGTATGTAGGCAAGGGCGCGGGCGGGCGAGCGGGCGGAGGTTGTTGGGCGCAGGCGGCGGTTAGGGCGAGGCATAGGGCGGCGCAGATTAGGGGCGCGGTTGTGGGCAGGCGGGTTGCGCGGCGCGCGAGGCGGGCGAGTTGTTTCATATGCGTTTCAGATGCCGTTGGGATTGGGGACGGCGCGGAGCGCGGGTTGGCTTGCCGCGCCGTCAGGGTGGCATTGGGCTAGGTTGTTAGGGGGGTGTCTTGGCGGTTTGCCCATTCGCCCATTGAGCCGTCGTAGTTGCGGGCGCGGGCGTAGCCGAGCAGGTTGAGGACGAATACTCCGTGCGCCGCACGGATGCCGCCCTGTCAATAGGTGATGATTTCTTTTTCGGGGGTGGCGCCTACGGCGTCTAGCATGGCGCGCAGTTCGGTTGCGGGCTTGATGGTTTGGTGGATGTCGTCGGTGATGAAGTTTAGCCATTCTAGGTGGACGGCGCCGGGGATGCGTCCGGCGCGGGCGTTGCCGCGGGCGTTGCTGCCGTCCCATTCGCCGTCGGAGCGGACGTCTAGGAATAGGACGTCGTCGTTGCCGACGTTGGCGACGCCGTAGTCAAGGGAGCAGACTAGGTTGTCTTGGGCGGCGGGGGTGAATGTTGCGGGCGCGGGCGCGGGCGCGGTTATGGATGTGGGGCGGCCTTCGGAGTGCCATTTTTTCCAGCCGCCGTTTAGGACTTTGACGTTGGTGTGGCCGTAGTAGTTTAGGACCCACCAAAAACGGGTTGACCATAGCGCGCCGTTGCTGTCGTATGCGATGACTAGGTTGTCGTCGCCGATGCCCATGCTTTCCATAAGGGTTTTCATTTGGGCGGGCGGCGCGACTAGGGGGTTGGCGCGCGGGTCGCGGTCGTAGCCGTCTTGCTTGATGTAGTGGTGGACGGGGATGCCGACTGCGCCGGGGATGTGGGCGCGGGCGTAGGCGTCTATGGGGTCGCAGTCCACGATGCGGATGTTGGGGTCGTTGATGCGCTCGGCGAGCCAGTCGGTTTGGGCTAGGATGTCGGGGTTGGGGTATTGTTGGGTTGTCATGGGGGATGCGCCTTTCTTTGTTTGGGATTATGGGATTGGATTAGATTATACCAGACGAAAAGGAGGTAGGTAGAGGAAAGCGTGGGGGTCTTACTTTTTTGTAAAAAAGTAAGCAAAAAACTTTTGGATGAAGGATTTCGGGCGAGCTTATTCGGCGACAGGGTCGGGCAGGGGGTCTGCTAGGCTTGGATCTAAGCGCAGTATGGGGCCATTATTCGGCAGGACGTAGACGCTGCCGTCGGGGGCTGCGCCAAAGGCGATTATGCTGCGGGTTGACTTGGATAGGTTGGCTATTTCGCGCATGCGCCATCCCTGGGCGCTGTCTTGTGTAGGCTCTTGCGTACCGGCGGGAGCGCTGTCGGGTTGGCTATCACGCTCCAGCAGCCAGACGCGGCGGGAGCATAGGTCGCCGAATATGAAGGCGTTGTCCAGCCAGGGGACGGTTACGCCGCCGATGACGACGCAGCCGACGTCTCTGCCGTAGGCGATGGCGGGCGGGGCGAGGTTGGCCGCGGTTGCCGCGTCTAGGGATTCTTGGCAAAGGTCGCCCTCGCAGAGGGGCCAGCCGAGGTTGGCGCCGGCGGTGGCTATGGATACTTCTTCGCGGGTTCCTTCGCCTACGTCGGCGACGAATAGGCGGGCGGGGGATTTGGGATCGAATGCCATGCGCCAGGGGTTTCTCATGCCATACGCCCATATTTCGGGGCGCGCGTTGGGGGCGCTCACAAAGGGGTTGTCGGGCGGGATGCGGTAGGGTTGGGCTGCGGTTGCGCCGCGCACGTCGATGCGGATGATTTTGCCGCGCAGGTTGTTCAGGGCTTGGGCGTCGGCCGATTTTTCGTTGTCGCCGATGCCGAGGTAGAGCATGCCGTCCGCGCCGAAACGGATGTCGCCGCCTAGGCGGCCGTGTTTGGGCAGATCCACCTCAAGGATGGCTAGCTCGGAGCCTCTAACGGCGATGCCGCGGTTAACGCGAAAGCGCGATAGGCGTCCCACATAGCCGGGCTCGTTCTCGCTTGATACGTTGTCCGATATGGCTCTGTACCAGATGTACAAGAAGGGAAAGTCTTGGAATTGCGGGTCTAGGGCGGCGCTGAACATGCCGCTTTCGTATGGGCAGCAGACTACTTCGTCGGTTAGGTCTAGTATGGGATGCGGCGGCGGCGCGTTGGGCCGGTCGTGGTAGGCGGCGATGACGCCGCTGCGGTGGACGATTGCCAAGCCGCCGCTTTGCCAAGGGAAGATGTCCACGGGGGCGTCGAATTTAGCGCCGCCGAATGCCTTGGGAATTTCTATGTTCAGGAAGGAGGATGTGGCGTAGTCGGGCGTTGACCAGCATACGGCGCGTCCGTTTGGGCGGAGGGCGCAGGAGTTGCGCCAGCCGATGGAGATTGCGACGAATTCGCCGTCGGGGGCGGCAAGGCGCTCGCCGGGGGCGGCGGGGACTCCGCTGCCCCAGCACTCTATCCGGTGGGCGAGGGTTATGCCGCAGCTGTGATACCGGCCCGCGGCGATTTGGGCGAACTTTGTGGGCGGCGGAGTCGCTCGGAGGCGATAATTGTCGCCTTGGCAGAAAGCGCTGCCGTCTTCGCGGAGGGCGCAGGTGTGGGCAAGTCCGGCCGCTATCTGAGTGAAGGGGCCAGGGGTGATTTCTATCAAGCGCTGTTTCATTCGCAAGCAAGCCATATCGCCTTTTGGGGTCAGCCCGCAGATAGAACTTCCTGACTGAATATTGGAAATGGGGGCGTCCATCGGCAGTGTTTCGGCGCCGTTTGGGAATGACGCTCCCCAGCATATAAGCGCGGGCGGCGCGGTTTGCGGCAGGGGGATGGCGCAGGCGTATCCGGCGGCTGCGGCTATTTCGCTGAAAGCGCCTTGCGGCGGGTTGGCTTGGCCGTTGGAGTTATTTCCCCAGCAGGCGATAGTTGCGTCTTGGCGCAGGGCGCAGGTGAAGTGCAGCCCGGCGGATATTTGGCGGAAGGCAGTTTCGGCGGGAGCGTTTAGGTTGCCATAGTGATTGTTATCGCGTCCCCAGCAGAGGATAGCGCCGTTTTCGCGCAAGCCGCAGGCGTGGGTCTTGCCGGCGGTTATTTGCGTGAAGGCGACGTCTGGGGGATCGATTGGCGGCGTGGGCGTGGGGGTAGGCTGGGCGGATGGCGTTGGGATGGCGACGCTTGGGGGCAAGGGCGTGGCAGTGGGCGCGGGGGATGGCGTTGGTTGCGCCGCGATAGGGGGGATAGCGGCGGATGGCGGCGTGGGCGCAGAGGGTAAGCCGGATGGCGGTGTGTATGGCACGTGGGTAGGCGGCGCGGGGGTGGCGACGCTTGTCGCCAAGGGCGTGGGTTGGGGCGCGGGGACAGGTTGGGAGCAGGCGAGTAGGGCGAGGCAGATTGCGGCGCAGAGGGCGGCGGTTCTTGGGGTGTATCCGTTCTGCATTTGTCTGAACAAAAGCGCGGCGGGCGCGGCTATGGCGGCGAGGTTAGGCAATGCTGGGATTACTCCATATCTAAATATAAGAGTGGCGCGGGGGCGATTGTATCTGAGTTGGTTGGGGGCGCTCAACTTTTGGCGGGGGGCGCGGGGGGCGCGGGGGGCGCGGCAGAATTCAGGGCGCGGCGGGTTAGGCGTTGGGGGGCTATTCGGCGGGTTCGGGATAGAGGCGCAGTATTGGGCCTTTGCCCGGCAGCACGTATATGTTGCCGTTGGCGTCCGCGCCAAAGGCGGTTATGTTGCGCGCCGAGTCCGATAGGTTGGCTATTTCGCGCATGCGCCAGTTTTGGGGGCTGTCCGGCGGGCCGGCGGGCAGGCTGATTCGTTCCAGCAGCCAGACGCGGCGGGAGCAAATGTCGCCGAATATGAAGCCGTTGTCTAGCCAGGGGACGGTTACGCCGCCGATGACGGCGCAGCCGGTGTCTCTGCCGTAGGCGACGGCGGGCGGCGCGAGGCTGGCTGCTGTGGCGCGGTCGAGCGATTCTTGGCAGATGTCCGCCTCGCATAGGTGCCAGCCGAGGTTGGCGCCGGCGGTGGCTATGGACACTTCCTCGCGGGTGCTTTGGCCTACGTCGGCGACGAATAGGCTGTTGGGGGCTTTGGGGTCGAATGCCATGCGCCAGGGGTTTCGCATGCCGTATGCCCATATTTCGGGGCGGGCGTTGGGGTTGTCCACGAAAGGGTTGTCGGGCGGGATGCGGTAGGGGCGCTCTTCGGTTGCGCCGCGCACGTCTATGCGGATGATTTTGCCTTTAAGCTTGTTAAGGTTTTGAGGGTTGCCTTTACTTCCGTTGTCGCCGATGCCGAGGTAGAGCATGCCGTCCGCGCCGAACCGTATGGCGCCGCCTATGTGCGATTCGTTGGAAATGTGGACGTTTAGGAGGGCTAGTTCCGAGCCTCTGATGGCGATGCCGCGCTCCACGCGAAAGCGGGACAGTCGCCCAACAAGACGGGGCGGGCCCTGGTCCAATAGGTTGTCCGCTACGGCGCTGTGCCAGACGTTAGCGGTGTACCAGACGTATAGGTAGGGGAAGTCCTCGAAGCGCGGGTCTAGGGCGGCACTGAGAATGCCGCTGCCGCCGACTGCGTGGTTGATGTCAAGTATGGTTTGCGGGGGCGGCGCGTCGGGTTGGTCGCGATGCGCGGTGATGACGCCTTTGTGTTCCACTACGGCAAGTCCGCCGCTTGGCCAGGGGAATATGTCCACGGGCAAGTTGAACTCAGCGCCGCCAAACGCGGGAGAGACGCCGGCGGAGATGTTGGGGATTTCGGGGGCAAAGTCGGAGGGGAGGTAGTCGGGCGTTCCCCAGCATACGGCGCGTCCGTTGGGGCGGAGGGCGCAGGAGTTGCGCCAGGCGATAGTGATTGCGACGAATTCGCCGTCGGGGGCGGCGAGGCGCTCGCCTGGGGCCGCCGGGCGTCCGCTGCCCCAACATTCTATCCGGCGCGCGCGGGTTATGCCGCAGCTGTGATTCCAGCCTGCGGCGATTTGGACGAACTTGGTGGGGGGCGGGCTTGAGCGGAACTGGGGATTGTCTTCTTGGCAGAAGGCGCTGCCGTCTTCGCGCAACGCGCAGATGTGATGCAAGCCCACGCTTAAGCGGGTGAATGGTCCGGGAGTGATTTCAGTCAGGCGCTGATTCATTTGCATGCAAGCCATATCGGCTTGGGGGGTCAGTCCACAGGTGGAACTTCCTCCTGCCTTAATATCGGAGATGGGCGCGTCCAGCAGCAGGGTTTCATCGCCGTTTGGGAATGGCGCTCCCCAGCATATAAGTCCGGGGGGCGAGCTTTGTGGCATGGGAATGGCGCAGGCGTGGTTGCCGCCTGTGGCTATTTCGCTAAATGAGCCTTGCGGCGGGGAGGCTTGCCCCGCCGAATTTCTTCCCCAGCAGGCGATTGTGGCGTCTTGGCGCAGTCCGCAGGTGAAGCCCAGCCCGGCGGATATTTGGCTGAAGGCGGTTTGTGCGGGAGGGGCTAGGATGCCATCGTCGTTGTTGTCGCGTCCCCAGCAGAGGGCGGCGGCGTTTTCGCGCAGTCCGCAGGCGTAGGTTTTACTGGCGGTTATTTGCGTGAAGGCGACGTCTGCGGGTGGAAGGGTTGGCGGCGGGGTTGGCGTGGGAGTAGGAGTAGGCTGAGCGGTGGGCGTTGGCGTGGCGACGCTTGGAGGAGCTGGGGCGGTGGTGGGCGTTGGGGGTGGCGTGGGTTGCGCCGGGGGTGACGGGGTGGCGACGCTTGTAGGCAAGGGCACGGGTTGCGTGGGGGCAGAGCTGGGTTGCGGCGTGGGTTCGGGCAGCGGGGGGGCAGGCGTGGGTTGAGTGGTGGCGGTGGGGGCAAGGGGGGGTTGGGGCGCGGGCGGTTGAGAGCAGGCGAATAGGGTTAGGCAAAGGGCGGCGCAGAGGGCGGCGAGGCTTGGGATGCTTTCGTTCTGCCTCTCCCCAAACAAACGCGCGGCATACGTGGATATGGCGGCGAGATTAAGCAATGTTGGGGATACTCCGTGTCTAGTAGTTGGGCGGGCGCAATTATATCTGAGTTCGCTAAGGGCGCTCAACTTTGGCGAGGGCGATATGAATAGGCGGGGGCCGATTGGGCAAGGGGGTGTCTGCGTCCGTTCTGTTCTGTCGCCGTCGTTCTGTCGGGCAATCCGATTGGGATAGGGTGTGTGATACAATCAGCGCAAAGGCATAGGCGTTTTCATATCAAAACGACGAAAGCATAATCAAGACCACTAAGGCAAGGAAGGGCGTAGGCATGAGTTTTCAGGGGTACGATATTGCGGTGATTGGGGCGGGGATTATTGGGCTGGCGACGGCGATGCGGCTGGCGCAGGAGTATCCGCGCTATAAGGTGGCGGCGCTGGAGAAGGACGGGGAGATCGCTCAGCATCAGACGGGGCATAATAGCGGGGTTATTCACGCGGGGATATATTACGCGCCGGGGTCGCAGAAGGCGAATTTCTGCTCGACGGGCGGCAGGCTGCTAAGGCAGTTCTGCGATGAGCGCGGGATCGAGTATGAGATGTGCGGCAAGGTTATCGTGGCTACGAATGAGGAGGAGGTGCCGCGTCTGGATGATCTGCTGGAGCGGGGGACGGCGAATGGGGCGCAGGGGCTGGAGATGGTGGGGCCGGAACGGCTGGCGGAGCTTGAGCCGCATGCGGCGGGGGTGAAGGCTATTTTCTCGCCGAATACGGGGATTATTGACTATCAGCGGGTTTCGCGGGCGTATGCGGTGGAGTTCGGCGAGAATGGGGGGGATCTGCTGACGAATACGGCGGTGCGCGGCGCTACTCGGCGGGATGGGCAGATTTATTTGGAGACGTCGCGCGGCGAGATTAGGGCGCGTCATATTATCAACTGCGCCGGGTTGCAGGCGGATCAGGTGGCGCGGATGATCGGCGCGGAGCCGGGGCTGCGAATTATCCCGTTTCGCGGGGAGTATTTTTCCATCCGGCCGGAGCGGCAGCATCTGGTTCGCAGCCTGATATATCCGGTGCCGAATCCCAAGCTGCCGTTTCTGGGGGTGCATTTCACCAAGCGCGTTACGGGCGGCGTGGAGGCGGGGCCGAACGCGGTGCTGGCTTTCGCAAGGGAGGGCTACAATAAGACGAGTTTCAGCCTGGGGGATGCGCTGGGGACGCTGACGTATCCGGGCTTTTGGAAGATGTCTATGACGCACTGGAAGAGCGGGCTGGACGAGCAGCATCGGTCGCTGCGAAAGTCGCTGTTTCTGCGGTCGCTGCAGACGCTTGTGCCTGAGATAGAGATGGACGACTTGAGCGATCCGGGCGCGGGCGTGCGGGCGCAAGCGGTGGACGGGAAGGGCAATTTGCTGCAGGATTTTGCGATAACCGAGAGCGAGAACGCGATACATGTGCTGAGCGCGCCGTCGCCGGGGGCGACTTCGTCGCTGACGATAAGCCGGTATATCGTGGATATGGCGGCGGGGGCGTTTGGGCTGCGGGCGCAATAGCAAGAGTGGCGCGTAAGGCAAAGGGGCGAGTGTGGGCGCGATAGCAATATCGGCGTCGAGCGGGTAGGGCGCGGCTAGGAATATCAGGCAGGCGGATGATGCTTGCGGGAGGTTTGGCTATGACAATGGGAGCGCAGGCGGCGACTCAGGCGGCGGCGCAGGCGGCGACTCAGGCGGCGACGCAAGGGGCGACGCAGGTTGCCGCGACGCATTGGTATGATTTTGTAGAGGATCCGGAGCGGCCAGGAGACGGCATGCAGCAGAACCCGATAATGGAAGACATAACTAGCGTGCTGCGGCTGCGGTATGCCGACTATCCGGAGGATGTGCTGATTTCGGGGCCGACGTTTATCCTGTACGACATAGACAATCCGAATGCGCGGATCGCGCCGGATTGCTATGTGGCGTTCGGGGCGGATCCGGATATGGCGACGACGCACAATAGCTACCGCGTCTGGCAGTGGGGCAAGCCGCCGGATTTTGTGGTGGAGGTGGCGTCGCCGAGTACTGCGTCGGCGGATTTGCACAGAAAGCGGGACATCTATGAGCGCATAGGGGCGCTGGAGTACTGGCGCATAGATCCCACCGGCGGCGACTGGTATGGGCAGCCGCTGGCGGCGGAGCGGCTGGTGAACGGGGTGTATGTGCCGTATCCGCTGCATGAGAACGATGACGGGGAGGTTTGGGCGCATAGCGAGGTCTTGGATATAGACTTCTTCTGGCGCAACGACCGCCGGATTTGGATGCGGGACAGCAGCAGCGGGGAGTGGCTGTATTTTCTGAGCGCGGAGCATGCGGCGAGGCTGGCGGCGGAGGCGGATGCCGTGTTGGCTAGGGCTGAGGCGGTGTTGGCCGAGGAGCGAGCGCGGGAAATTCGGGAGCGATCTGATGCGGCGCTGCGGAGTAAGCGAGAGCGGGCTGAGGCGGCCGAGACACGGGCAAGGGAGTTGGAGGCAAGGGCTGAGGCGGCCGAGGCGCAGTCACAAGAGTCGGAGTCAAGGGCTGAGGCAGAGTTGCGGAGTGAGCGGGAGCGGGTTGAGGCGGCCGAGGCACGGGTTAAGGCGGCCGAGGCTGAGGCGGCGGAGTTGAGGCGGGAGCTGGAGCGGGTTCGGCGGGAACGGCGAGAACGGGGGGAGTAGTCGGCGGCGGCAAGGGCAAGTCTTAATCAGGCAAACATCACATCAGAAAGGGGAGTTGCAGTGAAGATCGCATACGCATTTCGGCGGAGTACGTTTTACCCGTTTGTGGCGGGGGCGGCTTGGGCGCTGCCGGATGAGCGCGCGCTGGGGGATTACCTGGGCAAGGTGCGGGACATCGGGTTTGACGGGATCGAGCTGGGGCTGGACGGGTTCGCGGCGGACGGGGCGGCGGCGGCTAACGGCGAGCTGAATATCGATGAGCGCAAGGTGGAGGCGCTGGGGCGGCGGCTGGCGGACGAGGGGACGCCGTGCGTGGCGATACGGGCGGGCGGGCCGCTGTGCTATCCGCGCACGGCGGCGCATAATCGCAAGCGGCTGGAGCGCGCGGTGGAGGTGGCGGACGCGCTGGGGGCGGACATCGTGAATACCGCGCTGAGCGGCGCCGCGCCCAATCGCATGCTGGACACGGGGCCTTCGGGCGCGCCGGAGTCGCACGGCTCCAGCCAGATGGCGAGCGAGGAGGACTTCATCCGCACGGCGCAGGCGCTGCGCGAGGCGGGGGCTATGGCGGGCGATAGGGGCGTGAACATCACGATCGAGGTTCACCAGCATTCCATCGCGGACAACAGCTGGGCGACGCTGCATCTGCTGGAGCTGGCGGACAGCCCGTTTGTGCATGCGAACCCGGACTTGGGGAATGTGCTGTGGAACTACGATGTGCCGGAGGAGTCTATGGAGCAGTGCGTAACGGCGCTGGCGGCGCGGTCGAAGTACTGGCACTGCAAGAGCCTGAGCCGCGTGCATATCCCCGAGCTGGAGCATTCGTATTACATACGGACTGCGCTGCCGGACGGGGACATTGACTATCGGTTCGCCATAAGCGCGATGGTGGAGGCGGGCTATGACGGGTATTTGGCGATAGAGGGCGCGAACACGGGGGATCAGCTGTACAAGGACAGGCGCAGCGTGAACTATGTGCGGGGGATATTGGGGGAGTTGGAGGCGTAAGAGGGCGCTTTGCCGCGCGCGGGATGCGGGATTTGGGGCGAATTTGGATATTTTCCAAAATTCGTTGAAAAACGCTTGACACCCGCGCGCGGCGGGGTGTAAGATGATGGTTACCGCTTTTGAACAGCGGTGTTAGCACCTTAACAACTGGATAGTGGAAGGAAATACACACGTTTAGAGTTTGATCCTGGCTCAGGACGAACGCTGGCGGTGCGCTTAATGCATGCAAGTCGAACGGGCAAAGGGGCTTCGGCCTCGGCGCTAGTGGCAGACGGCTGAGTAACACGTAAGTGATCTGCCCCGGAGCGGGGGATAATCCGGAGAAATCCGGCCTAATACCCCGTACGTTCAGCGAATTGAGGTTTGCTGAGGAAAGGCTTCGGTCGCTCTGGGAGGAGCTTGCGGCCTATCAGGTAGTTGGAGGGGTAATGGCCCACCAAGCCGAAGACGGGTAGCCGATGTGAGAGCATGATCGGTCAGAGGGGGACTGAGACACGGCCCCCACTCCTACGGGAGGCAGCAGCAGGGAATCTTGCGCAATGGGCGAAAGCCTGACGCAGCGACACCGCGTGGGGGAAGAATGCCTCAGGGTTGTAAACCCCTTTTATGAGGGAAGAGAATGGACGGTACCTCATGAATAAGAATCGGCTAACTACGTGCCAGCAGCCGCGGTAATACGTAGGATTCGAGCGTTGTCCGGATTTACTGGGCGTAAAGGGTGTGTAGGCGGCATGGCAAGTCTCATGTGAAATCTCCCGGCTCAACTGGGAGGGGTCATGGGAAACTGCCGAGCTGGAGGGCAGCAGAGGAAAGCGGAATTCCGGGAGTAGTGGTGAAATGCGTAGATACCCGGAGGAACACCAGAGGCGAAAGCGGCTTTCTGGGCTGTGCCTGACGCTGAGACACGAAAGCGTGGGGAGCAAACCGGATTAGATACCCGGGTAGTCCACGCCCTAAACGATGGATACTAGATATAGGGGGTATCGACCCCTCCTGTGTCGGAGTTAACGCGATAAGTATCCCGCCTGGGGAGTACGGCCGCAAGGCTAAAACTCAAAGGAATTGACGGGTCCCCGCACAAGCGGCGGAGCGTGTGGTTTAATTCGATGATAAGCGAAGAACCTTACCTGGGCTTGACATGCTACCGACAGCCTGCGAAAGCGGGCCTTCCTTCGGGACGGTTGCACAGATGTTGCATGGCTGTCGTCAGCTCGTGCCGTGAGGTGTTGGGTTAAGTCCCGCAACGAGCGCAACCCTCGTCGTTAGTTACTCTGTCTAGCGAGACTGCTCCTAAAAGGGGAGAGGAAGGTGGGGACGACGTCAAGTCGGCATGACTCTTACGCTCAGGGCTACACACACGCTACAATGGTCGGAACAGAGGGTCGCGAGGGCGCGAGCCGGAGCTAATCCCAAAAATCCGGCCTCAGTTGGAATTGCAGGCTGAAACTCGCCTGCATGAACGCGGAGTCGCTAGTAATCGCAGGTCAGCACACTGCGGTGAATACGTTCCCGGGGATTGTACACACCGCCCGTCACGTCATGGAAGTCGGTAACACTTGAAGTCGCTGGGCTAACCTTATGGAGGCAGGCGCCGAGGGTGGGACTGGTAACTGGGACGAAGTCGTAACAAGGTAGCTGTACCGGAAGGTGCGGCTGGATCACCTCCTTTCTAGGGAGAAGCCAAGCGGCGGACGCGCGCATGCGCCGATGTCGCAAGGGCTAATCCCAGGTCGTTCGACAGGCGGGGCGACTAAGGCGGACGAGTAGAGCCGGACTTCGGCGCAAGCCGGAGGGAGCTCCTCAGAAGCCCGAATGCGCCTCCCTGAGAAAACCTGTCGTTATTTAAGTCTAAACTTTTCCTTCCACTATCCAGCGGTTAAGGTGTCTTTGCGCCCGGCGCGACGCGCGCTTGGCGCGGCGGGATGTCTGCGCGGGGCTGTAGCTCAGCACGGGAGAGCGCTTCCTTTGCAAGGAAGAAGTCAGGGGTTCGAGTCCCCTCAGCTCCACCATTTCACGCGGCGCAGGTTGCGCGCGTTTTCCTCACAAGCGTTCAGGCAGGGCTAGGCGGATGCTATGGCTGATAGGTCGTCTAATAGTGGCTCCAAGCCCGCGTCAGGGCAGGGCGATGGGGGAGTTCGGCTGCTGTCGGGGGGGAATCCGCAGATAGCGAAGGCGGATGGGGATGCGCCGGTGGAGGCGTATATCGCGGCGATGCCGGGGTGGAAGAGCGAGGTTGGGCGGCGGCTGGATGCGCTGATTATGCGAAACGCGCCGGCGGCGCGAAAGGCGGTGCGGTGGAATTCGCCGTTTTACGGGATTGAGGGCAAGGGCTGGTTTGTGAGCTACCACTGCTTTGCTAAGTATATCAAGGTTACGTTCTTTCGGGGGAGTTCGCTTAGCCCTGTGCCGCCGGTGGCGTCTAAGCAGGATGGGGTTCGGTATTATCATATTTATGAGGATGGGATTGAGGATGAGGAGCTGGTGGCGGGCTGGGTGCGGCAGGCGGCGGGGATGGAGGGGGAGGGGTTGTTTTAGGTAGGGGGCTGTGTCGCAAAGGGGGCGCGCGGCTTGGATTAGGGGGCGGCTAGGTTTGGCTTGTTCACATTGCGCTCGCGCTCAGGCGCCCGTGTTCTTTATCAGGTCGGCTTTGAGGCGGGCGGCGCTTGAGGGCTTTTTTAGGACGCCCGCGCTTTGCCACTTGCGCGCGCCACTTGTGAAATCACATCAAGGGCCCGTTCATTCTCTAGCGCGGCGCGTATGGAAATCAGCGCGTCTTCTTTGCTGATCCTGGCGAGCGTTGATTGGGATATGCCAAATCGTTTGTATCCCAATTCGGCGATTTGGGATTTTGTGTAGTTTTCGTCGGAAAGCACTTTCTCAATGCCGTCCGCGTCAATGGATTCCAAGTTTGGCGGGAGCGTCGCCTTTATTTTTTTAGGCGGTCGCTTTTGGGCAGTCCTTATTCCCCTGAGAACGCTGTCCAACTCATCCGCCGGGCAGGTGGCGTAAGGGCGCAAAGCGTTGGCGATTTGGCGCAAGCCTTCGCTTAGGACGGGATTGCCAACTTTCTCATCTGCATGAAGTCGCGCCATACCAGACAAGTGGCGGACAACATCGCGGACAAGTATCCGGTCTTCGTGGGCGTCGGTTTTCGGATTTCCGCTCAGTTTGAGTTGACCATCTCTCATAAGGCATCAACCCTTCGCTTGATTTCGTTTGTTAGCTCTATGAACTGAGTATTGATCCCGCGCGCCTCTATGTTTTGCCCCCAGCTACGTATCCCTTCACGGCTATAAACCGGACGGCCTACCGACAAAGCTGAAGACACACCAGTGCCCTGCTCTATGTAAGGCCTTAGTAGTTCAGTTCCCCAACGACGCTGTAGTGACCCAAGATGCTCATCATGGTCAGTTGTGTAACCCCAAGCAGCGACTTGGATGCGAGTTATGGCTAACCCGACAAGTTTGGTGTCAGGCACATGTATTGGGCGGGGCTCTCCCATCGCGGCGAGAGCCTTTAACCGAGTATCAATGCCTGACTCCATCATGTGGTGGAGATGCGGCGCGCCCCGTTCCATCACTGCCTCAGGCACAACTGGAATGATGTACCCGTGGCTGGCCGCAATGGCATTTTGAGCGACGATTTTTGTCGCAGGCGGGCAGTCAAAGATGATGTAGTCGTACTCATCATCTATTGCTGATTCTTCGATCCAGCGGCATATCAGCGTGCGCTTGTTCCATTCTGAATTTATCGCATTGCCTTGATGCGATGCGGTTAGCTCAATCTCTGTATCGTCAAGACTGAGACTCGCAGGCGCAATGTCCAGTTTATTGTAGCTAAGATAGCGATACTTATCGCTATTGTAATCCCTGCCCCAGAATCGTTGGTTCACAGGGGACTTGACAATAATCTCATTGCCAACTGAGTGGGACGGATTGATGAAGGTTCTAAAAATCTCGTCAACAGTCTGCTTGCCGTTAACAAGTTCATTCCATTTGCCCGCCCTCAGGCAAACTATGGACAGGCTGCTTTGGTGATCCATATCTACCAGCAACACCCTCTTGTCATGAAACGCAGCAAGTCCCGCGCCGAGATGGAACGCAAGCGTGGTCTTGCCGACGCCGCCCTTGAAGTTGATGATGCTTATGCGCTTTGCCATTCCAGTCCTCCGCTCAGATGTAAAGCAATACTACCGCATAATCGGCATTATTGCTAGTGGTGTTTGGTTATTGAAATTCCCTCGCATCACCTTGCGCCCTGAACCCACGCGATCTATGTGCGCGGCGTGTCATATGTCTTTCACCCAATTCCCCTGATAAAGCAGTTTGACGCCTTTGGCATCTGTTATCCGCTGAAATATCTGTCATAAACCCACAAAGATATGATGGTGGGGAGTATCCACCAATTAAGGATTTTCCAAACAATGCGGAGAAATGAGCGCACCCATTTCCACATTCGGTTAAGGCGTTTAATGCCGAGAAGTGGATAATAGTATGCGACGTAGCGCATGGCATCATCTAGTTCTGAAAAAGTTTCTACTTCTTCAGCGCCGATAAGGGATTTCTTTGTGGTTTGCGTTCTACGTTTCCACCAGGTCTTGGTACCCTTATCAAATTGCCAATGATGACGGGTTACTACATATGTAGTATTAAATGGGGGAATACGCATCCTGTATAGAGGTTCATCGTGGGACGGCGGGTCAATACTGAGTGTCGTAGTGACCAGATTTGTTTGGATCCAAGAGTGTATGAGATTAGGAAGAATGCGGATTTTGGGCCTGTACACCAGATTGATGGATTCGTCAAGCCATATACTCCATGCAAGCATACCGCTTGTGTGTGAACCGGAAATGAATTTGTCTTGTGTTTGTTGGGCAAGATACGCTCGCCCTTTGGGTAGGATATGGTATTCGTCTATTCCTGGGAAGGGGTTAAGTATTTGTGCTATCGGATTGATGGGGGGCTTTGTGGCAAGTTCAATCATACCTTTATCGACTAGAAGTTGGATGTCATCCCTATCTTCGTGCTTAAAACTAGGTAGGGTGCCTTTTTTGTTTCCATAGAGTTGGTATTCTGTTTTGGCGACGGCATTGGCGTCATTGTTTTCTTTGGCTTGGAGTTTTCTGAGCAGGATGATGAGTCGTTTATTTTCTTTAGTTGGTATCATGTTGCGTAAGTCCTTTGTTTTACATTGGCGTTATATGCGCTTGTTCAATTATTTTATAGATTGTGGCTGCGGATAACAAATGAGATTAGTTTTGGGAGTATGGAATCGCTAGTCCGCGGGCGCCCCTCTCCCCACGCCGAGGTATTCGTAGCCTAGGGCGCGCATTTGGGTGGGGGATAGGGCGTTTCGGCCGTCGAAGATTAGGCGGGGGGGGCGCATTTGGGGGCGTAGGGCGCGCCAGTCGGCGTGGGCGATTTGGGGCCATTCGGTCATGAGGGCGGCGGCTTGGGCGCCGGCGATTGCTTGGGGGAGGGTGTTTTGGATGCGGACGGCGGCGGGCAGTCGGCGGGCGGCGTTGCGGTTGGCGCGCGGGTCGTAGGCGGCGACGGCGGCGCCTTCGTCCAGCAGGGCGCGTATGAGGGATAGGGCGGGCGCGTCTCGGATGTCGTCGGTGTCGGGCTTGAACGCCAAGCCCAGCACGGCTACGCGGATGCCGGCTAGGCGGCCGTGGAAGCGGTCTTGGAGTGCTTGGAGGGGGAGCAGGCGCTGGCGGTTGTTGACGCTGATGACGGAGCGCAGGAGTTCGGCGTTGAGGCCGCTTGTGGATGCTAGGCGGTCTAGCGCGCGGACGTCTTTGGGGAAGCAGGAGCCGCCGTAGCCTACGCCGGCGTGTATTCGGACGCCGGTGCGTTTGTCCAGCGCTAGGCCTTCGCTGACGGCGTCTATGGTTGCGCCCACGCTGTCGCAGAGGGCGGCGATTTCGTTGATGAAGGATATTCGGGTTGAGAGGAATGCGTTGCTGGCGTATTTGACCATTTCGGCGCTGGTGATGTCGGTGATGACATAGGGGGCTTGGATGCCGTTGTGGATTTTTTTGACGGCGTCGATGGCGGCGCGGTCGCCGGGTTCGGCGCCGATGACGATGCGGTCGGGCGCGTCCCAGTCGGCGAGGGCGTGTCCGGCGCGCAGGAATTCGGGGTTGGCGGCGTATCGGATGCCGCTTTCGGCGAGGGTGTCGCGCAGGATGCGGGCGCCGGCGCCGGGGGGGACGGTGCTTTTCATTACGACGACTAGGTCGCGGGGGTTTTGGGATTTGATCCAGTCTATGGCGGCGCGGACTTGGGTTAGGTCTGCGCCGCCGTCGTGGGAGGGGGGGGTGCCGGTGGCGATGAGGGCGGCCGCGCCGAGGGGTTCGGCGACGTGGTCGGGGTGTGCGAAGCGCAGGTTGCCCTCGCGGACGGCGGCGGTTATGCGCTGTTGCAAGCCGGGTTCGTACACGGGGGCGATGCCGTCTTGGAGTGCGCGGATGCGGTTGTGGTCGATGTCTATGCCGAGGACGTGGTGGCCTGCGGCGGCGAGGCCGCTGGCGGCGACGCAGCCGACGTAGCCGAGTCCGATGACAGATAGTTTCATTGGCGCGCAGGGTGAGGCATCAAGCGTGAAGTTTTGACAAGTATAAAGTATTAGGTTACAGGTAGCGGGTTTGGGTTGCAAGGGATAGGGGGTAGGGGTAGCGTTTCCATTTAGGTGGTTGAGCATTTCTATCGTTGTAGCCGGTTGGATGGCTTTGCCATAACCACCTGCTTTATAAGGTGGAGCGTAAGTTGCCAAACTCTCAAAACCACCTGAAAAGAAACGCTACCGGGGTAGGTGGGCGGGGGTTTTGGGCGCGTGGCAAGGGGGGTTTGCGCGGGTGATTGGATCGCCGCGCATTTGGCGGGTTAGATGTCGCCAGGGCAGGAATAGCAGGGCTGAGTAGATCGCGCCGTGGATGGCGGGGCGTTTTATGGTTAGCCCTCGCCGACGGGCGGTGCGGGCGCATATTAGGGCGGCGAATGGCGTCCAGGCGAGGCAGAGCGTTGTTATGGCGAAAGTGACGCTGAATGCCAAGGAAGCGGCGGCTAGGTGCATAGGGTATTCCTTGTTTGCCACGCACGCGCGGTTGCGGGAGTGTGTTGGCGGTGTCTTGCTTGTCTTCGTTGGGATGTGGTTTGTGTTTCGGACGGCGGGCGCTGAATTTGGGGGGCGGGCGTTAGATTACAGGTAGCGGCGTTGGGGTTGCAAGGGGTAGCTGGAGGGGTGGCGGGGGCAAGGGCGGGGGCTTGGCGCGGCCGGGTGAAGGCGCTTATCTGTCTATGAACGACGTCCATATGAGTATGGTAATGAACCTGTAATACCAGGTGGCGGAGCTGATTAGCATGGACGCCCATGCCCAGGCGAATGGGGCTATGTAGGATTTGTTGGGCAGGTCAATGGCGTTGGGGGATTCATGGCGCTCTTGGAGTTCGGCGAGGCGCTTGTTGGCGCGGGATAGGCTTGCGAGGCCGGCGATGAAGGCTAGCGCGCCGGCGATTGAGGTGGCAATGAAATCAGTTATGTCCGCGAATTCGGCGATCGAATAGGATGGGTATGTGATGGTGAATATGAAGGCGATGTGGGAAGCCAGCACTAGCCCCGCGTACACATATACGAAGGTGTATGCGCCGTTGACGCTTGCGCGGGTGATTGGAGCGCCGCGCATTTGGCGTATTAGGTGGCGCCAAGGCAGGAATAGCAGGGCGGAGTAGATAGCGCCGTGGATGGCGGCGCGCTTTGCGCTTAGGCCTCTGCGCCGGGCGATGCGGGCGCATATTAGGGCGGCGAATGGCGTCCAAGCGAGGCAGAGCGCCGCTATGACGAAAGTGACGACAAACGCCAAGACAGTTGGCAGCAATCCAATCATAGGTTAGTCCTTGCCGCCCGAATTGCTTTGAATTCGCCCTAGATAGTAGCCCGCGGCCGCCGCCGCTGTCAGCGCCCAGAACATCGAAAACATCAGGTTGCGCGCCTCTCCGTCACGATGCCGCTCTCTTACTCCCGCCATGCGATAGTAGCTGTCGTCGCTGTACATGCCATCCGTATAGCGGATGAATGACTCCCAATCCGGGGTTGCGTCTTTCAGGTTTTCAATCGCTTTAATCTGATTGTTGATTATCTCGTCTCTTGCGCCGATTTGGTCGTAGTGAAGGTTGATCATCCAAACGGGCGGCGCGACTATCGCCAGCCCGAAGAGGATGCACAATAGGGCTTTGGCGGTCGTTGGCGATTTGGGCATTTTGGCTTTGATCATCGTCTTCTCACGCGAGATCTTTTGTCATCTTGTCATCTAGAGCCTGACGCTAAATCTGGGGTCGGGCGTTAGGTTACAGGTAGGGGGCGTTAGGTTGCAAGGGATAACCTGGCGGCGGGCGGCGTGTTTAGGGCGGCGGGTTGGATTTTGCAAGGCGGTTTATTGTTGACACCTAGCGTACATATGTACTATATTGGATTGCGGCGTGGGGGCAGGCGGCGTTGTTTGCTCGGGTTTGCGCCGGAGGGGTGATGATGATGCGGGGAGGTGTGGGAGATATGGGCGTGGAGCAGCAGGGCAGCGGGTTTGGGGGGATGTCGCCGGTGGAGTTTGTGAGGGGGGCGCTGGGGGATGAGCCGCATAGGAAGCAGGTGGAGATGCTGGAGGCGGTGGGAAGGGCCGCGAAGGGCGATAGGCGGCGGGTGTCGGTGGTGGGCTGCAACGGGTCGGGGAAGGATTGGGCGGCGGCTAGGGCTATTTTGTGGTGGGTGCATACGCGCTCGCCGGCTAAGGTTATCGTGACGGGGCCGTCGGCGCGGCAGGTTGACCGCATTGTTTGGAATGAGATGCGGGCGGCTTACGCGGGGTCGGCTACGCCGCTGGAGGGGCGCATGGCAAGAACATCAAGGTATGAGCTGGATACGCAAACCTTTGCGCTGGGGTTCGCGTCCAATTCGCCGTACAACATGCTGGGGTTTCACTCGCCGAACCTGATGGTGGCAATCACCGAGGCGCACGGGGTTGGGGCGGATTATATGGACGCGGTGCGGCGGCTGCATCCGAATTTGCTGCTGCTGACGGGGAACGCTTTCGCGGTGGCGGGCGAGTTCTACGATTCGCATCACGGCAAGCGGCATATGTATGAGACGGTGAAAATCAGCGCGGCGGATACGCCGAATGTGGCGGCCGGGCGCGAGGTGGTTCCGGGCGTGATAACGCGGGAGGATATTGAGGAGCATAAGCGGGATTGGGGGGAGGATAGCGCGAAGTACATCGCGTCTGTGCTGGCGGAGTTTCCGGACAATCCGGACGGGGTGGTTGTGCCTCTGCGGGCGGCTACGGAGGCGGCTAGGCGGGATCTGCCGGGCGAGGGCGAGGTGGTGTTGGCGTGCGATGTGGCGCGGTTTGGGTCGGATAGGACGGTGGCGGTTAAGCGTCAGGGCGGCAAGGCCGAAATCAAGCTCAGCATGCGGGGCATAGACACTTCGCAGACAGCGAATTTTCTGCGGATGCACTGCGAGCGCAATCGCGTGGACGCGCTGGTGGTGGATGATGTGGGCGTGGGCGCGGGCGTGGTGGATAAGCTGCGGGAGTTTGATTTGGGGGATACGCGGATTGTGCCGTTCAATGGCGGGATGGACGCCAAAGACAAGGCGCATTTCTACAATCGCAACGCGGAGGTGTGGTGGCATATGCGCGAGCGGTATATGGAGGGCAGCATCAGCACTGACAACGATGACGAGCTGATTGGGCAGGTGTCTAGCCGCGAGTATCACATAGACGGCAAGGGGCGGGTGCGGCTGAACAAGAAGAGCGCCGGGCGGGGGAATTCGCCGGACGCGGCGGATGCGCTGGCGATGACATTCGCGGTGGTGGCGCCGCCGCGGATGGGGGATGGGTCGGGGCTCAAGGTGTGGGTGTAGTCGGATGGCGGCGTAAGGCTTGGGGGAAAGTATGGACGCTACCGGACGCCTCGCCGCGTAAGCCGTTCATATAACGCCTGTGCGCGGCGGCGGCACAAAGATACGCGAATGAACAAAGCGAACTTTGGGATGATTGCTACGAACTAAGCGCAACGAAACGGGATTGAGCGAACTTCGGATTGATTGCTACGAACTAAGACGGGACGGGAGGACGATGGTGAATATCAAGGATAGGATTGGCGGGCTGGCGCGGCTGCTGCCGTTGGGGATTGGGAACGGGGGCGCAGGGCGCGATATGCGGGCAAGCGGCGTTGGCGGCGGGATGGCGGCGCAGGGGATGGCGTCGGGCGCTGCGCCGGGGCTTGGGTTTGAGCGGGCGCTGGGCGGCGCCGGGCAGTGGACGCCGGTGGAGTATGGGGAGTATTACCCGCGCTCGGCGATGGTATATGCGGCGATAAAGGCGCGTCAGGACGCTGTCTCGCGGCTGCCGCTGCGGGTGTTGCGGCGGAGCGGGGATGCGGCGCGGCTGCGTGCGGGCGGCGAGCCGGCGGGCGCGGATCACCCGCTGCAGCGGCTGCTGGATGCGCCGAATCCGTTTTGGACGCGGGGGGATTTGTGGCGGGCGACCGAGACGCATCTGGCGCTGTGGGGCGCGGCGTTCTGGGCGCTGGAGCGCGGCGAGGACGGCGGCGTTGCCGAGATATGGCCGCTGCGGCCGGATAGGGTTCGCATCGTGCCGGATGACGAGCGGTATGTGCGCGGGTTCGTGCATGTGGGCGAGCGCGGGCGGCTCGCGCCGTACATCCCGGAGGACATCGTTTGGATGCGGTATTTCAATCCGCTTGACGACTACGCGGGGCTGTCGCCGATAGCGCCGCTGCGGTTGTCGGCGGATATGGGCTTGGACGCCTTGCGGGCGAACCGAAAGCTGCTGCAGAACGACAGCGCGCCGGGACTTATCATAGAGACGACCAGCAATCCGACCGACGCCGAGGTGGGGGATTTCTACCGGCGGTGGGAGAGCCGGTATCAGGGCGTCGAGAAGGCGCGGCGGCCGGCGCTGCTGGGCGCGGGGATGCGCGCGTCCAATTTGGGTTTCAGCCCGCGCGATATGGAGTATATCCAAAGCCTGCGCTGGAGTCTGGAGGACATCGCGCGGGTGTTCGGGGTGCCTAAGGTGATGATAGGGGATTTTGAGCATACGACCTTTTCCAACTTCAACACGGCGCGGCGGCTGTTCTGGGAGGACACGATAGCGGCGCAATTGGCGCTGTACGAGGAGGCGCTGACGCAGTATCTCGTTCCGCATTTCAGGGAGCCGGGGCTGTCGGTGGAGTTTGACTTGAGCGGCGTTGAGGCGCTGAAAGAGAGCGAAGAGAATAAGGCGAAGCGGCGGCGGATGTATGTGGAGGCGGGGATAATGAGCGTGGATGAAGTTCGGCGGGAGATGAATTTGCCGCCGGTTGGGGGGTAGCAAGAGGCTTACGGCCGGCGAGTTGAAATAGGCGATTGTCTATTTCAACATTGATGCGGATGCGCTTGCCTTGCCTCGCTCTTTGCGGGCAAGACGGGCGCGGCGCTTTGCAAACAGGGCGGGCGCGGCGCTTTGCATACGGGGCGGGCGCGGCGCTTTGCGAACAGGGCGGGCGCGGCGCTTTGCGAACAGGGCGGGCGCAATCGCTTTGCAAAGGCGCGAATACGCCAATATAAGATACGCGAATACAAGAGGGGAGTGGCATAGAGATGCGAGATGATAGGACGCGGGCGATACGCTGCGAGCATGACGGGTTGAAGATGGCGGAGGTGAAGGCGGAGCATCTGATATTGCGGGCGCGGCATCACGGGGAGACGCATGTGCAGATTGTGGCGCTGCGGGATTTGGTGGGGGATGGGGGTGGGCGGTGTGGGAGGTGCGGGAAGTAGGGGTTTGGCGGTCGGGGCTGCTTTTGTTGCGCTGATTTGACCGCCCAATGATGTTTGCGGGCGGGTTGGCGGTGGGGGATTTCTTTGTTGACCGCTTAACCCGCAGGTAGAGATGTGGCCGGGCAGGTTGGCGGCGAGTGATTTTGTTGCGAACACTTTACCATCTAAATAGGGAATATCACGGCAAGGAGGCAGAGATGATAAAGATAAATTCGTTGCCGGTTGCGATGTACACAATCGACGCAGCCTTTTGGCGTGGCTACATAACCGAGCGCACAGTTCCCAATGCCGATGGCTGTCTGGTATGGACTGATAAGCGGTTGCCGCGCGGCTACGGCTTGTTCTACACGCGCCGGTACAAGCGGATATACGAAAAGGGTTCGCAACACTATGTAGCAACCCGTGTTTCGTGGGCGATTGCCAACGGCGAGGATCCTGGGGATAGGATAATCTGCCACACCTGCGATAACCCGCCTTGCGTCAATCCCGACCACTTGTACGCGGGGACGCCTAGCGAAAATACGGCAGATATGCTTAACCGGCATCCGCTCTATGAGGGGTGGCGCAAGAAGCAGGCGGCGAAGGCGATTGCCGTAGCCGCTCAGCTCTCGCTCTTCTGATGATGCGCGGGGGCGGCGGGGGATGGCTGCGCCAGGCGCCAAAGTGGCGCTTGGCGCATTGCGTTCTATGGGGCAATGTTTCTTATGGATATTTGGATGTATATGGCGAAGTTTCGCTTTTCGCGGTCTGAGATTTTTTCGAAGTTGTTGATTGCGGTTTCAGCGGCGTCTATGTCGCCTTTTACGTCCTCGCCGGTGAATGTGTCGATTGGGTTATAGTCTGCGTTGTTGCGTTTGGCTTGCAGTCTAACGAATATGGCGGCAAAATCTCTTATATCGGGGGAGAAGCGCGCGAAGATTTGTTGGTTGCCGGTTCTGTTTCTTACGACGCCATGCTCTAGCGCACGATAGATTTGTATCCATGCGCGTTGGCTAACGTCGCGGGGGTACTCGCCTGCGAGAAGGTTGGCGCAGGTTTCGGCTAGGCAGTGGAACATAGCGTAGTACGCGGCGCTGGTCGCGCGGCGCAAGTGGGCATCATTCGGATCGTCGGGGACTGCGTTTTCGGTTGCGTCTCTGGCAAACCCAATTAGGTTACGGTGTAGCATAGCTTAGCCACTTTTCGAATTTGGGCCAATCCGATTTGCGGATGAAGTAGGGCACGGGAAAGTGCGTCAGGCCTTCGGCGTGCAGGTAATCCAAGAGTCGCAGTGTTATCTTCGTCTTTGCGTCACCCCCTACCATGGGGTTGTCTTCGCTGAACACGACGACTATCTGGACGAGATTATCTCCGGTGACGAAGTCTGTGTCGGGAACTGCGTGTATGGCGTCGAATTGAGCCGCGCCGTTATAGTGTTCGTTTAGAACATCCGCAACCGTATCTGTGATATGTTTTTGTTGGGTGGGGTTCATTGCGGCATCCTTTAATCGGTTTCGTAGAGCGTACTTAATTATTGATGGTAATTATGCCGGTTGTCAATCGCGGATTGGCGCGGCGGGCTTTGCGGGCAAGGGGTTAGTCTTTGGGTTTGGGGCGGATTTGTTGCCAGCGGGCTTGGGCCCAGCGGCGGCGGGCGGCGAAGGTTTCTTGGATTTCGCGCATGCGGGCGGGGGTTGGGATGCGGCCGGCCGCGAATGCCGCCTTTATGGTTTCGGCGGGCGAGCGCGTGTTGCGCTTGTCGCTGTTGCAGGCAACGCACGCCAGGGCGCGGTTCCAGCAGTCGTCGTTTGTGCCGTCGTAGGCGTTGGGCTCGACGTGGTCTAGCTGGAGTTCGCGGCGGTCGTTCATCTTTTCAGCGCCGCAGTACCAGCAGGTTGTGCCGTACTGCTCTACGAATGCGTCCCAGATTTGCCGGTCGGTTTCGTGGGGGCGGACGCGGTATTTGGGGCGGGCAAGCCTGGGGACGGGCTGCGCCGCGGGCGGCTCTATGTTGGTGGGCGTGGGCAGGTCGTGGGGGCCTCTGACTTTGATTATCTGGTTGAGGGTGTGGATCTGGGGTTCCATTTCCAAGCCGTCGCCGTTGGCGGCGATTCTGCCCTCGGTTACGATGCCGAGGTCGGGATGCTTGTGGAATTGGCGGCGGACGATAGTCCACGCGCGGGGGGACATATCGCAGGCTATCCAGCGGCGGCCGGTGAGCTGGGCGGCGACGGGGACGTAGGCGCAGCCGGCGAAGCAGTCCAGCACAAGGTCGCCGGGGTTGCTGGCGGATAGGATGATGCGCTGGGCGAGCGCTTGGGGCTTTTGCGTGGGATAGCCGGCGCGCTCGCGGGAGCGGGAATGCAGCGGGCGGATGTCACCCCAATGGTCTTGCAAAACCACGCCCTCAACTTCGTGCAGATACTCCTTGTACTGAGGAACCTTGCCGGCGGGGGGCCAATAGATGTAGCCCTCTTCGTCCATCATATCTAGCCGCTCGGTGATTGGCAGGCTGTTGCCCTCTTCGCCGGCGATCATTTCCATGATCCGCCTGGGGACGCTCCAATGCCGCCGGCTGTCGGTGGGGCTGTATCCGCGCCAGCGTATTGACGATTCGCCCGCGGTCTCGCCGGGGCCTGTCAGGGTAACCGTTCTGAAGCGTCCTCGCTCGTCCTCATATCGGAAGTAGGTCCTGATGTACGATTCAGAATACCTGGCATACTGGGTATTCCAAGTGTAGTTTTCGGTTTTGGAGTAGAAGAGAATGTAGTCGGTGATGCGTCCGCAGCGCTTGGCGTCGCTGTGGGCGTAGGTGCGTTGCCAGCTTATGTGGTTCTGATAGTTGTCTGGCCCAAAGATGGCGTCCATCATTTGGATAAGGTATGCGTTGGCTGAGTCGTCGCAGTGGACAAAGACGCTGCCGGTGGGCTTTAGGATGCGGTGTATTTCCAGCATGCGTTCCGCCATAAACGCGATGTAGGCGGCGAGGGAGTCTTTGTTAGTGTAGCGGATCGCCTCTATGAGCATTGCCAAGCCGGGTTTTTGGACGCCGATTGTGTCTATCCAGTCTTCGTGGACGTCGCGGTCGAAGCTGAAGATGTCCCTGAACATAGCGGTTCTGCCAGTCTGGTCGGGGTATTCTATGCCCACGTTGTAGGCGGATTCGGCGTCGAAGACGCCCCAGTCCTCCAGCATTTCGCGCTCGATTTGGCGCTCGTCGTCGTTCAAGGGCGGGCGCAGTCGGCCGGTGAAAGTGGCGTTTTTGGCGAATGGCGGGTCTATGCAGACTAGGTCGACGCTTTCGGTGTCCAGGGTTTTGAGGAAGGGCAGGTTGTCGCTGATGAAGATTGTGCCGTCTAGGGCGTCGGCGTTTAGCGGAGCGGGCTGTGTCATGGGGGCGCCTCTCTTGTGTCAGGTTTGGCGCAAAGCCGGGTTGGCATTGGTTTTGGATAGCATAGCACATTTAGCGCATTAGTGTTCTAGCGGGATTTGTGGCATTTTTCGAGCAAAGGCGCGGGGGTTTGGGCGCGAAATTGCTCTGTTATCGGGGGGCGGGCGCGTGTACAATGGGTGGATATTGCTTTTTCGGCGCGCCGAAATTTCGCTTGCCGAGGGCCGCGTTTGCGGGGCTTGGGTGCGGCGAGAGGGCGGGCGCGGAGTTGTGAGATTTCAAGACAAGAGCGAGACGGGGTTGTATTGGTTATATCAACAGCGGATAGGCAAATTTCGGCGGGTACGCGAAACGGCGCGGGGGTTGGCGGGAGGGCGGCGATACGGGCGCGCAGGCTGGTGAAGAAGTACGGCGATTTCACGGCGGTGAACGGGATAAGCTTCGATATACGGGAGGGGGAGTGCTTTGGGTTTCTGGGGCCCAACGGCGCGGGCAAGACTTCTACGATGAAGATGCTGGCGTGCGTTTCGCCGGCGAGCGGGGGGGAGCTGGTGGTGGACGGGATGGATGTGCGGCGGGATCAGCGGGCGATAAAGCTTTCGCTGGGGATAGTGTCGCAGGCGGATAGCCTGGATCCGGATTTGAGCGTGTTCCAAAACCTGTACGCATACGGGCGGTATTTCAATATGCCGCGCGCGCTGATACGGGAGCGGGCGCGCGAGACGCTGGCGCTGTTTCAGCTTGAGGATAAGGCGGATAACGCGGTTGACGAGCTGTCGGGCGGGATGCGGCGGCGGCTGCTGATAGCGCGGGCGATGCTGCACAATCCGCGCATACTCGTGCTGGACGAGCCGACGACCGGGCTTGACCCGCAGGCGCGGCTGCTGGTGTGGGAAAAGCTGGTGATGCTGAAGGGGCAGGGCATTACCATTCTGCTGACCACGCATTACATGGATGAGGCGGAGCATCTGTGCGATAGGCTTGTGGTGATAGACAACGGGAACATCCTGGTGGACGGCGCGCCGGGGGCGCTGATAAGCGAGCATGTGGGGGATAATGTGGTGGAGCTGCGAATCAATCCGGCGCATATGGCGGGGATGGTTAAGCGGCTGGAGGGCCGGGGGATGGAGTTCGAGTATGGCGGGGATTCGCTGTACTTCTACGGGGACAACGGCGCGGGCTTGCGGGATGACAGCAGTCTGAACGGGTATCGGATAATAGATAGGCCGGGCAATTTGGAAGACCTGTTTCTGCGGCTGACGGGGAGGGGGTTGCGGGAGGGGTAGGATCGGGGGCAAGGCGCGGGCAGGCGGCAGGGTTGTCAATCGTCATCGCCGCTTGCCATTGAGCGGTCGGCTAGGGCTAGGCGCAGTCGGTCGGCGGCGGCGCATCGGATATATCAAGGCAAGCGGCGGGCATAGGGCGTAGGCTTTGGGGCGGGCGCTTATTGCGGCTTATCCCGGATTATCCCGGGCCGGCGCGTCAAGGCAAGCAGGGCATAGCCAAGGCATAGGGCTTATCCTGGGCGGCGCGTCAGGGTAGTCAAGATGTAGCAGGGCATAGCCAACAAGACATTAGAGAGGGATGCGAATGGCGCTATCGGCGATTCCGTATGTTCAGCGAACCCCGATATGGGGCGGGTTTCGGGTGTGGCAGCGCAACCGGGACGCTTTTTTGCGCGGGTGGCATTTGGAGATAGGCGGGCTTATCGTAGAGCCTTTCGTGATGCTAATCGCGGTCGGGTTCGGGCTGGGCGCGTACATATCCAACTTGGGCGAGGGCGTGAGTTATCCGCACTTCTTGGCGCCGGGGGTGATAGCGTCTTTCGCAATGTTTCACGCCACATTTGACAGCACATACGGCGCGTATATGCGAATGGAGTCGCATCACATATACGAGTCCATATTATTCACGCCGCTGGGGCCTGAGGACATAGTGATGGGCGAGGTATTGTGGGGGGCGACGCGGGCGCTGATGTCGGCGACGGCGGTGTTGGCGGTGGCGATGGGGTTTGGGCTGATAAGCTCGCCTTGGGCGCTGCTGACGCTGCCGGTGGCGTATCTGATAGGGCTGACATTCGCGGCGAATGCGATGGTGGCGACATCCACGATAAAGACGATAGGCGCGATGAACAACTACTTCACGCTGTTCATCCTGCCGATGTTCTGGGTGAGCGGCGTGTTCTTTCCGTTGGAGCGGCTGCCGGGGATAGTGCAGAACTTGTCGTGGGTTCTGCCGCTGACGCCGGCGGCGGCGCTTGTGCGCGGGTTGGCGGCGGGCGAGCTGACGCCGTGGATGCTGGCGTGGACGGCGGAGCTGGTTGGGTTTCTGGTGGCATCGCTGTGGCTGGCGTCGTATTTTATGCGGCGGCGGTTGATTAAGTAGGGCGGGGGTAAGGCGTGAGCGAAACGGGGTTTGCGGTAGAGATTAGGGCGGCGGTTGCGGCTGAGCTGCCGCTACTGGACGCGCATCTGGATCCGGAGCGGCTGGCGGGCAGGCACGCGGATCGGCTGGCGCAGCAGCGGCGGGGGGAGTTGACATATCTGGTAGCGTGGCGTTGCGGGCTGCCGATTGGTCACGGGATGGCGCGCTGGACGGGGACGCGGGATGAGCCGGTCGCCTCGCGACTGACGGGCTGCGCGCATATAGAGGACTTGTTCGTGACGCCGCGCTATCGCTCGCGGGGCGTGGGATCGCGTATCCTGGCGCGCGCCGAGCGTTTGGCGCGGGAGCGCGGGTTTGGGCGCATAGGGCTCGCGGTGGGGATAGACAATCCGCGCGCGCGGGCGCTGTATGAGCGGGGCGGGTATGCGGACGCGGGGTTTGGGGCGTTTGAGATAGGGGGGACGTATCAGAATAGGCGCGGGGAGGTGCGGCGGTGGGGGGAGGTGTGCGTGTATTTGGTGAAGGAGGTGGGGGGATAGATGGCATAATGGCGGGGTAGGGGAATGTGATAAGGCAAAGCGCGGGGTGTAGGGGGTAGCGTTTCCATTCGGGCGGTCAAGTGTATCTACGGCGGTAGTTGGTTGGACGGCTTTGCCGTAGCCATTTGCTTTGTCAGTTTGATGGCAACTTGCTAAACTCTCAAAACCATCTAATTAGGTAGAAACGCTACCAAGCGATACATAGGCGCATCGGAGCTAACTATGGTTGCTGTCAAAACATTCGCATCGGCGCGGCGGCTTAACGGGGTTGCGGCGGGGGAATATCCCGATTGGAGTTTCATTCCCGAACCCGAACCCGTTGAGGATTTTATGCGGCAAGAGCGGACGATGTTCCGCATTGTTCATATCTTGATGTCGCGCTACAAGAATCGTCCGGACGCGCTTGTGTCGGGCGGGCGAGGGTATATCTGCTACGACCGCGCGGATGCGAGCGCGATGCAAGCGCCGGACTGCATGGCGGCTTTCGGGGTGGACGCCGCCGCGATACGCAAGAGGGGCGGGTATCTGATATGGGAAGTGGGCAAGCCGCCGGATGTTGTGATGGAGATTGCGACGCCGATTACTAAGGACATAGACTTGCATTACAAGCGGGCGCTGTATGAGGAGTTGGGGATAGGCGAGTATTGGCGGTTGGATGAGACGGGCGGCGACTTGTACGGGGAGCCGCTTGTGGGGGAGTATCTGGCGGATGGGGAGTATAGGCGGTATGGGTTGCGTCAGGATGCGGCCGGGCGGGTTTGGGGGCGCAGCGAGGCGCTGGGGCTGGACTTGTATTGGGATGGCGAGTTGCGGCGGTTTGGGATATACGATCCGGTTGCGGGCTACGATTATCTTGACCCTGAGGATGCGCGGCGCGTGATTGAGGCGCAGCGGCGGCGGCTTGGGATATACGATCCGGCTGCGGGCTACGATTATCTTGACCCTGAGGATGCGCGGCGCGTGATTATGGCGCAAGCGGCGCGTCTTTGAATATATGCGGTGGCAACGGGAACGTCTTGCGCTGGAGGCGCGCATCGCGGAGCTGGAGCGGCAGCAGCGGCAAGGGCAAGAGTAGCGCAAGCGCCGCGTAACCGCATTGCCGCCATTATCCAGCGCCGATAACGCGGGCAATGCGCTTGCGGGGCAGTGCGCCCCGCGAAATTGTTGACATTGCGCTAACATATTGGCTAACCTTATTCATAACAAAACATTCGGATATGGTCAAAGGCTACGACGGAGACGAGTACTAGGTCGCATCCGGCACAGCGAGTCCGGATATGGTGAGAGCGGACGCCTAGGATGCCCTGCGGAATATCCCTCCTGAGCCGCGCATCGAAAAATTCTGTCCAAGCGTCCAAGCGTATAAGTGTCTATGTGACAAGCCCGGCAAATCGCGGCAGGTTAGGCGCGATTTTGGGTTGCGGGTTACGCTGGCGGCGGATTTGAGTAGGCTGCGACGCAGTCGCCCGGCGTTAGGAGGGCGGGGGTGTGAACACGCATCCCAGTGAGCGCTCCGGCTATGCGCGCAATGGCGCAATGCCGGGGAATTAAGGGTGGTACCGCGGATCGTTAGCGCATTAGCCAACGCCCGTCCCTACATCGGTTGGGGGCGGGCGTTTCGCGTCACGGACGCGTCTCGTTGGGCGCGTTAATGACACCCGTTCCAAGCGGCGGGGGATGCCGCTATATCGTACAAAAGCATATACAAGAGGAGCGTATATCAGGATGCCTAATGTATCTAATGTGTATCTGTATGACACTACGCTGCGGGATGGCGCGCAGGGGGAGGGCATATCGCTGTCGGTGGAGGATAAGCTGGCTATCTGCCGCAAGCTGGATGAGCTGGGGGTGCATTTCATAGAGGGGGGCTGGCCCGGATCCAATCCGCGCGACGCGGAGTTTTTTGAGCGGGCTAAGTCGCTGCGGCTGCGCCACGCTACGCTGACGGCTTTCGGCAGCACGCGCCACGCCAATATCAGCGCGGCGGACGACGCCAATCTCGCCGCGCTGCTCGCCGCCGAAACCGATGTGGCGACGCTGGTGGGCAAGTGCTGGGATCTGCATGTGGAGCGCGTGCTGGAGACATCGCTCGAAGAAAACCTGGCTATGATTTCGGATTCGGTGGCGTTTCTGGCGGAGCGCGGCAGGCGGGTGTTCTTTGACGCGGAACACTATTTTGACGGCTACAAGGCAAACGCGGAGTACGCGCTGCAGGCGGTTCGCGCGGCGGCGCTGGCGGGCGCGGAGTGCGTCGTGCTGTGCGATACCAATGGCGGCGCGCTGCCGCACGAAATCGCGGCGATTGTGGCGGAAACAAGACAGCATACCGACGCGCCGCTGGGCATACATACGCACAACGACGCGGATATGGCGGTGGCGAGCGCTATCGCCGCGGTGCAGGCGGGCTGCGAGCAGGTTCAAGGCACAATGAACGGCTACGGCGAGCGCTGCGGCAACGCCAATATGGTTTCGCTCATCGCCAATCTCAAGCTGAAATTGGGCGTGGACTGCGTATCGGACGCGCAATTGGCGGCGCTGACAGAGGCGAGCCGCTATGTCGCCGAAGTCGCCAATATGCCGCAGGCGTCTTCGCAGCCGTATGTGGGCGGCAGCGCATTCGCGCACAAGGGCGGGCTGCACGCGGCGGCGGTGTCCAAGGTGGAGCGCAGCTACCAGCACATCCCGCCGCAGAACATCGGCAACGGCAACCGCGTGCTGGTTTCGGACTTGTCGGGCAGGGGCAATATCCTGTGGAAGGCGCGCGAGATGTGTCCGGACGCCGAGCTGACGAAAGCGCAGGCGCGGCAGCTGCTGGAGCGCATAAAGCTGCTGGAAAGCCGCGGGTTCCAGTATGAGGGCGCGGAGGCGTCGTTTGAGCTGCTTGTGCGGCGGATGCAGGACGGCTATGAGCCGCCGTTTGAGCTTGTGGACTTCGTGTCTATGGTTGAAAAGCGCTCTCATTCTCACGCTCATTCCAACTCGCATTATCCTAAGGGGCATAGCGGGCATAATGGGCGCAACGGGCATAGCGGGGATAACGGGCATTTCACCGGCGGCGCGGCGGATGTGGATTCCGACGACATATCCTCGCAGGTGATGCTGAAAGTGCGGGTGGGCGGCGATGTGATGCACACGGCGGCTGAGGGCAATGGGCCGGTGAACGCGCTTGACCACGCCTTGCGAAAGGCGCTGGAGCAGTTCTACCCCAACCTGCGCGAAGTGCGCTTGATGGACTACAAGGTTCGCGTGGTGGATCAGGGCAGGGGAACCGGCTCGGTAGTGCGCGTGCTGATAGAGTCCACCGACGGGCGCGGCGTATGGCGCACGGTGGGTTCGTCCGAGAACATCATAGAGGCGAGCTGGCTGGCGCTGGCGGACAGCCTGGAGTATTGGCTGGCGAGGGCGGGGGCGGACGTGGGCAAGGCCGGCGAAGAGGCGGGCGTGGGCGTCGGGGGATAGGCAGTCAAGGTTCGGTTAGAGTAGATTGGGCGGGCGGCGTTGCCCGGCGGGATGCGTTTGTAGTTGCCGACGTATGGCGGCGGCGGCTTTGGCGTTGCATCGTCTTATGGCGACGACGGCTTGGCGCAATCGCTTGCTTGTGTGTTGGCAATCGCTTTGCCGGCTAGTACGCCGCGCGGCGCATCTATTGGCAGCGCGTATATGGGAAAGACGCTGTTCGCATAGCCATCGCCATCCGCATAACCGCTGTCTAACTTGCGCCGTTGCATCCGCATAACCGCCGCATCTCTTGCCCCGCCGCATCCCCGCAATCGCATCCCGCGCAAACGCTATCTCACAATCGCCAACTCGCCCCGCCGCGCGGTCATTGGGCGCATTATCAAAATCCGCCTAACATTCCGGTTGAGAAACAATTCAGCGTTCTAAGTTCGTATTTTGTGTTGCCTTTGGATGCTTGCGGTCGTAAGATTGAAAGGTAGCGCTTGATGTTTGGGCAAGCAGCACGGGCATTGAGCGCGCCGCGCTAGTTGGCAGGCTACTTCTTTAAGCGGCGCTGCCCCGCGCAAGCGGAAAGGAGTTAGGCTTGAACAGAGTAGTTGCGGGGATTGTGGCTGTGGTGGCGGTCGCCGCTATCGCTATCGGGGTTGCGCTGTTTTTCATTCTGCGCGATGACGATGATGACGGCGCGCGCGCGGTGGTTCCCATAAGCGCCGCGCCGTTGGTGAGGGCGGACGCGGTGGTTATGCCCGCGCAGGGCGTAAGGCTGAGCATGCCCAAGGCGGGGGTTGTGAGCGAAGTGCTGGTGTCGGCAAACGACAGCGTAGCGGCGGGGCAGACGCTGGCGCGCCTGGACAACGAGGCGGCGCTGGTCGGGGTGGAAAAGGCTGAGACGGCGCTCGCGGCGGCAGTGGCAGACCTGGATTCGCTTGAGGCGGCGATAGCGAAAGAGCGCGAGCTTGACGACGATTCCCGCCCGCTGAGGCTTGAACAGGCGCGGTTCGCCTTGCAAGAGGCGGATGAGCGCTACTTGCATCTTTCGGGCGCGTATCGCAGCGGCAGGGAAGAGCCAAGCGCGAATGGCGCGATGATGGAGGCGGAGTTCATCGCCGCCATCGCGGACGCGGAACTCGCGGTTCGGGACGCCGAAGAGGCGCTGCTCGCCGCTATGGGCGTGGCGGGCACTGAGGACATCCCGCAGACCGCGGCGAGCGCCGCCAATGTCGCCGCGCGGGACGCCAAGATCGCCGCGCTGAGGCTATCCATATTTGATATGGAATCCGCCTTGGAAGACGCCGAGGATGAGGCGGATATGCGCCGCGACGCCGAAGAGCGCGTAGAGGTCGCCAACGCGCTGCTGATGAGCGCCGAGCGGCAGGTGGACGCCGTGAATCTGCAAGCCGAAGAGGACGGCAGGCTAATCCAAGACGCCTATGACGAGGCGCTGTTGGATTGGCGGATGGTTCACAGCCGCTATCTTGGCATTACGCTGACCGACGATGAGTTGCTCATAGACCCGGACACGCTGTTCAACATCTGGGGCGTGGACTTGGAGGCGCTGTTTGACCCGCGTAGCCAGCCGCTGATGACCGCGCAGTTCGCTGACGACCCGGCTACGCGCTGGGATGAGCTGAAGTTGTTCGCGTGGCTGCGGTTGCACGCGGGCCCAAGCGCGATTATGGCTACCTGCGAGGGCGTTGATCTGCCCAAAGCGATAGGCTGCATGCAGCGCGAATTTGACGACGCGTGGTCGGCGGTTACGGCGGCGCGGGAAGATATGATGTCGCATGAGCTGAAGACCGCCAACGTGATTGCCGCCGCCAGGAACGGCGTGATAGGCGCGGAGCAGGCGCTGCGGGACGCCGAGCGCGCGCTTGAGCTTGTGCCGGACGGACGGCAAGAAGTGGACGCGGCGCGCGTCGAGTCGGACATAGACGCCGCCACCGCCGCGCTCGCGGAGCTGCTGGACTTCCCCGACGCCGTCAAGGTGGCGCAGGCTGAGGCTAAGCTTGACGCGGCAAACGCGGCGCTGGAGGCGCTGCTGCCGGACGCCGACGAGATCGCGCTTGCGGAGCAGCGTTTGGAGAGCGCCGAACTTGAGGTGGAAAAGCTGGAGCGCGGCAGGGATCCGCTTGACGAAGAGCGGCGGGAGTCGCGGCTTGAGGCGGCGGCTTATCGCGTTGCGCTCGCGGAGGCGAATGTGGAAACGGCGCTGATGGCGCTGGAGGACACCGAGCTGCTCGCGCCATTCGCGGGGCTTATCGTGGCGGTCAACATAGACGCGGGCGAAGAGGTAGCGCCGCGCCAGGTGGTAGTCGGGCTTGCCGATGTATCCGCGTGGGAGCTGCACACCGAGGACTTGGACGAGCTCAGCGTGGTGAACCTGTCGGAGGGCGACATAGTGCAAGTGCGCTTTGACGCGCTGCCCGACCTGAACATGGCGGGCAGCGTAGAGCGCATCAGCGCATTCGGCGAGGCGCGGCAGGGGGCGGTTACCTATACGGCTGAGATACGGCTGAGCGGGAGCGATCCGCGCTTGCGGATGGGGATGACGGCGTCGGTGAGCAAGTAGGGGGATGCCGCCGAGGTTGACGGCGTGATGCGGCGCGGGTGATGCAGGCGGATGCGTGAGATGCTTAGGCGCAGTGAAGGGGGATAGCGAACCCGTCGGTTGTGGTGGCCGGCGGGTTTGTTGCGCGTGGGCGTGTATGTGGCAGATGTATGGGCGGTATGTAGGAAGGGCTAGGCGGGTAATGATTTGTTTGGGCGGTTGTTAGTTGTTGGCAGGTCGGGCGTCAGCCATCGGTCAGCACAACTTGGATATTGCCGTCATCGGCGGCTTGCTTGTAGCGGCTGGATATGCGGTAGCCGAAAAGCATCGGCGCCACTTCCTCGTGCGGATAGACTTTGCGGAGCGCGGCGGCGGATCTTTCGACGCGTTCAATATCGTTGTCGTCAAGCGTGCCTGACGCCTCTACGACGAACCACAAAGTCGCCCCGTCCGACTTGCGGCGAGCGCGAATGACAAGATCCGTTTCTCTGAGCCTAAACGCCTCTTCGTGATGTATGGATCCGTCATCTTCGGCATCGCTTATCGCATCCTCAAACGCATCCCGCCTGTAGTCTTTGGCGGCGCCATGCTCGCCCCAAAAGGGATAAACCCTGTTAGCCCTGTAAATGTGGCCTATGTATGGGACAAGCTTGTCGGCGGCCTTGCGCTCAACCCACTCGCCCCACATGCTGTCGGAGTGCCTTTTGACATCGCGCAGGGAAGTCTCCATGTTGTCCATGCGCGTGTCCATGCGGTCAAGGCGCGCGTCGGTTTTATCCTGCCACGCCTCAGTTCTGTCAAGCCGCGCCTCAGCGCGTTCTTGCCGCTCGTCAGCGCGTTTCTGCCACGCCTCAGTGCGTTCTTGCCACTCTTCAGTGCGCTTTTGCCACGCATCAATATCGTCAAACCGCTCGTCAGCGCGTTTCTGCCACGCATGGATATTGTCAAACCGCTCGTCAGCGCGTTTCTGCCACGCATGGATATTGTCAAACCGCTCGTCAGCGCGTTCTTGCCACGCCTCAGTTCTGTCCTGCCGCTCGTCAGAGCGTTTTTGCCATTCCTCAGTGCGTTCTTGCCACGCCTCGATGTTGTCGAACCGCTCGTCTGCTTGGTTCTGTTTAGCCACAACTTGCTCCAGCAAGTCGGCCATTCGGCGCTGGGTATCTTTTATGGACGCAAGCAGTGTCTCATACTGCTCTTGCCGCGCCTCATACTGCGCCTGCCGCGCCTCTGACGCATCAAGCCGCGCCGCAACTTGCTTTAACAAGGCGGCCGTCTCTTGCTGAGACTCTTGTATCGCGTGAAGAGTCTTAGGAACTGCCAGAATCTCGTCTGTCAGAACCCAGCGCCTGACGGCGATGCGGAATTCTTCGTTGCTCTCAAGCAGGTTGAGCAGGTCTTCGGTAGAGTTTATTGAGGGCATTAGGGTTTCTCCGCTGTTGGGTTGCGCTTTTGCATTATAGCATACATCGGCAAGCGATAAGAGGGGTAAAGCGGACGGGTGGGGATTAGTCGGTCTGCCGCTCGCCGCTCCCGCCCAGGCTCTCGTCCAGGAGCTCCAGCAGGTCTTTCGCTTGCCGGCTATCCTGGCGCTCTTTGGCGCCGATGCCCTCTTCGAACATTTGGAGGCAGAAGGGGCAGGATACGCCTACGGCGTCGGCGCCGGTTTCTAGGTACTGGTCGGTGCGGACGTGGTTGACGCGGGGGCCGCGGCTTTCTTCTATCCACATGTGGCCGCCGCCCGCGCCGCAGCAGAATCCACGCTCGCGGCAGCGTTCCATTTCTACCAGTTTCAAGCCGGGGATCGCGGCGGCGATGCTGCGGGGCTGGTCGTAGATGCCGTTGTGACGCCCCAAGTAGCAGGAGTCGTGGTAGGCGAGCGTTGTGTTTATCTCTACGAGCGGCTTGATGCGGCCGTCGGCGATTAGCTCAGCTACGAATTCGCTGTAGTGCAGCACTTGGTATTCGCCGCCGAGGTGGGGGTATTCGTTTTTGATGGCGTTGAAGCAGTGGGGGCAGATGGTTACGATTTTCTTGACATTGTAGCCGTTTAGGGTTTGGATGTTCTGCTCCGCCATAATTTGGTAGAGGTATTCGTTGCCCATGCGCCGCGCGGGGTCGCCGGTGCAGTTTTCTTCGCTGCCGAGTATGGCGAAGTCCACGCCGGCGCGCGTCAGCACGGACGCCATAGCGCGGGCGACGCTCTGGCTGCGCTGCTCCAGGGCGGCGGTGCAGCCTACCCAAAACAGGATTTCGGCGCCGGGATGCTCGGAAAGCGTCTTGACGCCAAGCCCGTCCGCCCAATCGGTTCGCGTGTAGGTCGTGCCGCGCCATGGGTGGCCGCGCTGTTCCATACTGAGCAGCGCGTTCATCGCGGTTTCGGGCATCTCCGCCTTTTCCATCACTAGGTAGCGGCGCATATCCACGATGCTGCTGATGTGTTCCACGCCGACCGGACACTCCTCAACACATGCGCCGCAGGTGAGGCAGTCCCAGAGCGCCTCTTCCTGAATCCAGCGGCCTATGAGGGGCTTTTCGTCCTGAGGGTCGTCGCCGGCGATTATGCCGGGGCCGGTTTCAAGCGTGTGTTCTTTGAGGTTCTCAACGATGTGCATCGGGGATAGGATTTTGCCGCTGATGTTGGCGGGGCAGTTGTCCGTGCAGCGCCCGCACACGGCGCAGGCGTAGCCGTCCAGCAATTGCCGCTGGGTGAAGTCCTGCACGCGATACGCGCCGAATACCTCGGCGGTCTCAAGGTCGGCGGGCGTGGACAGCGTTCCGCGCGCCTCAAGCGAGCGCGTGAAGAAGTTGATGGGCGCGCCGACTAGGTGCATATGCTTGGATAGCGGGATGTAGATGGCGAAGCCTAGTATGATGAGCAGATGCGCCCACCAGAACACGCCTTGCAGCGCGTTGGCGGCGTCCGGGCTGATAGCGCCGGCGAGCAGCCTGCCTATCGCGCCGCCAACGGGCGCGGATGCGTGAACGCCGGAGCCGCCCGCCGCCACATAGAACGCCTCCGTGAGCAATGTGCATATCATCAGCAGCGCTATCAGCGCGAGTATGATGGCGGATTCTTTCTTTTGGGTGAGATCGTATGAGAGGCGGTTGGGGGTGAGCGCCCAGCGGCGCAGCGCCGCCCACGCGAGGACGGCTAGGAATATCACGGCGAGTATGTCCAGGTAGGCGGTGAATGCGCGGACGCCGGCGTCGGTGAGGATGCGGGATGACAGCGGATGCCAGATGGAGTCGCCGAAGATGAATAGGATGTAGCTGAGGGAGAATGACAGGAATCCCCAAAAGATAAAGAAGTGCGCCAAGCCCGCGCGGTCGCGGCGGATGCTGACGCGCTGCAATACCTTGCGCTGGCCGAATATGAACGGCAGCGCGCCGAAGAGCCTGCGTAGCGGTTGGTCAAAGCGGTCGGCGGGCTTGCCCAGCAGCACAAGCCGGAAGACGCGTTGGTATAGGAAGTAGGCGGCGGCGGCAAAGGCGGCTATGGACAGGGCATAGACGCCTACCCAAGTGGGGATTGCTCCGAACAGGCTGTCAGGGGGAACCATTGGCGACTCCAAAGGCGCGGGCGCGTATTGGCGCAGGCGCGGGTTGCGCGCGAAAGCGGCAAGGGGGAGTTTATCACAGCGGTTCGGGGCAAGCCAAACGGGGGGGCGTAAGTGGCTGCCGCTCCGCGGGGTGCGGAACGGCAGGGTGGTTTGCTTGGGAGGAAAGGCTATTGGATCAATCTCAGTTCAAGCGTGAAGTTGCCGGTGGCTTTGGGGTACCAGGTGGTGATTTCCAGGGTGTAGCTACCCGGCGCCAATTCAAAGGGAATTGTCGCCACGCGCACGGGACTTCTGGAGATCTTGGTTTCCGTAAAGTCGTAGTCCGTTCCTTCGCCCGGTATCATGAAGACGTGCGGCCGCTCGTCGTATTCTATTCTGACCCTTACATCCGTCGCGGCGTCCAGCGTGAATGTGTAGAATTTCGCGTAGTAGGTTCCGTTGCTGGGGGAGTTCTCGCTGACGCAGTCGTCCGTCCAAGAGCTGTGGACGATGGAACCGACCTCTATCGGCGTGACGCAGGCGCTGCTGGTTATAGGCGCGGGCGTGGGGGTAGCCGTAGGCGTGGGGGTTGGGGTGTATGTTGAGGTAGCCTCGGGCAGCGGCGTATGCGTGGGAGTGGGCGTGATGGTCGGCGGCTGAGGAGTGGCGCCCTCTAGCTCGTCTATCCTGCCGGTGAGCCTGTTGATGAGGTTTTGCAGGGTGGCGGCAAGGCTTTCCATCGTTCCGATTTGCGTCCGCTGGCTGCTTATCCGGTTTTGCAGCGAGGACACTTGCCCCTCTAGTCGGCTGACGCGGTTGTCAATCTGGCCGTTGCGGACGGGCGTGACGCTGGGATGGAGGGTCGGTCTGGGAACGGGGGTGTAGGTTGGCGTGGGCGTTATCGGGGGGCCGCCTGGGGGCGTGGCAACGGGCGTGTAAGTCGGCGTGGGCGTCACCTCGCCATCAGTGGGCGTGGCAACGGGAGTGTCGCTTGGATGGGGCGTCACATGCCCCTGCCCGCCATCGGTTGGCGTGGCAGTGGGGGTATGGGTTGATGTGGCAACGGACGTATGGGTAGGCGTGTGGGTTGATGTGGGCTCAGTCACCGACACGCTGCCGGATGTCCAGTCGGGGAACCAGTCATTCGCAGAATGATTTGTCAGCCTTGTTTGGTTTGAGCCATCCGCGTTCATTACATAGATGTTACGGTTTCCATCACGCGCAGAATGGAATGCGATATGCCGTCCGTTGGGCGACCACGTAGGCCAGCTGTCATCTCCGCTTGACCTTGTCAGCCTGGTTTGGCTTGATCCGTCTGCGTTCATAACATATACTTCGTCATCCGCGTTACGCCATGACTTGAAGGCAACTCGACGTCCGTTGGGCGACCAGGCGGGGGACCCGTTAGTCTCAAGGTGCTCTGTCAGCCGCGTCACGTTTGAGCCGTCCGCGTCCATCACATGGATGTCCCAAGTTCCTGGCCTATGGGATTCGAACATAATGCGACTGCCATCGGGCGACCAGGACGGATCCCCGTCCTCTTGTGGATCGTTAGTTATCCGCGTCAGATTTGAGCCGTTTGCGTTCATCACATACACATCGCGGTTTCCGCCTGCGTTTGAGGTGAAAGCGATGCGCCTGCCGTCGGGAGACCATTCGGGCGTGTCGTCCCGCCCGGAGATGTTTGTGAGCCGAGAGACGCCCGTGCCGTCCGCGTTCATCACATATATTTCATAGTTGCCGCTTCTGTTTGAGGCGAAAGCGATGCGCCTGCCATTCGGCGACCATGCGGGTTGATAATCCGTCCCTGCGGCGTCAGTGAGGCGGGTGACGCCCGTGCCGTCCGCATTCATCACGTATATCTCGTAGTTGCCGTCTCGGTTGGATGAGAAGGCGATGCGCCCGGAGGCGGATTGCAGGGAGGGCTGGGCGCCGGCGGGAGCGGCGTCGGCGAGCAGGGCGGCGGCGATGAGGGACGCCAGCGCGATTAAGGCGAGGGCGGCTATGGATTTGGGGTTGCGGAGTATGCCGAGTTTCATGCTGACGCTCCTTTGAGTTGTGTGGGTTCATTGTTTGGGCGCGGGTGCGCGAAACGCGCGTGTTGCGGGGCTGTTATCGTCGCAAGCCCAGCCAAAGATCGAAGTCGCCGGTGGTTTCGGAGTTCATTGTGGTGACCTCAAGGGTGTAACTGCCCGGCTGCAGTACAAGTTGCATTTGTTCTCCTGGCGGGACTTCGCCGGAATGCAGAGCTCTTCCGTCCGTTCCAGCGCCCGACAGCAAGGAGTAGTAGTGTCTGGCATCGGAGGTTATTCGGAATTCCAACTCCTCAATGTTGCCTAGCGTGAATGTGTAGAATTTGGCGTAGCGCCTGCCGCTAGACGGAGGGTTTGCGGCGCGGCAGTCCGTTGTCCAAGTTCCCGTGATGGTAGTTCCCGCTATCAGCGAGGCGAGTTCTATGTTTTGGATGCAGGCGTTGTTGGTTGTCGCCGCGGGCGTTGGGGTAGGCGTGGGCGATGGCGTAGGCACGAAGGGCGGCGGCTGAGGCGTGCCGCTTTCTAGCGCGGCTACCCTGGCGGCGAGCGTGTCTATGAAGGCTTGCAGGGTGGTTAGGAGTCGATCCAGCGCGTCGATTCGCGTCTGCTGGGCGTTTGCCTCGCTTTGCAGCGCGGATACTTGGCGCTCAAGTTGGGCGACGCGGTCGGCGATATTGCCGCCGCCGGGGGGCGTTACCGTCCCGCCGGCAGTGGATGTCCAGTCGGGGTTAAAGTCACCACCGGGATGGTTTGTTAGCCGTGTTTGGTTTGAGCCGCACGCGTCCATTATGTAGATGTCGCTGTTCCCGCCTCTGTTCGATGAGAACGCAATGCGTTGGCTGTCTGGAGACCAAGCAGGGTTGTCGTGTTTATGATCTCTATGCAGAGCCCGACCGACGTGCAGTAAAGCAGCCGTGTCCATCACATATATTCCGTAATCCCGGCCATGCAATGAACTGATGAAGGCAATCCGACTTCCGTCGGGAGACCAGGCCGGAGCCAAGCTAATCCAAGGGTGGTGATGTGTCAGTCTTGTCAGGTTTGAACCGTCCGAATTCATCACATAGATTTCCGCCCCCCCATCACCTGTATTTGATGCGAACGCGATGCGTTGGCCGTCCGGAGACCAAGTTGGATTGGAACTCCAATGACTAACATAGTTGGGGGCAAGCCGCGAAACGTTTGTGCCGTCTGCGTTCATTACATATACTTCACTGCCCGAGACGCTTTCTCTGTTCGATGCGAATGCGATGCGTTGGCCGTCCGGAGACCAGGCGGGATCGCCGGTAAACGGAGAGAGCGAAGGTTCGTTCCAGACGTCAGTCGCATCTGTAAGCCGTGAAACGCCTGTGCCGTCCGCGTTCATCACATAGATCTCAGCATTTCCGCCTCTGCCGGATGTGAACGCGATGCGTTGGCCGTTCGGGGACCAGACGGGATTGCCATCATACCCAGGATGATTTGTTAGCCGCGTTTGGTTTGAGCCGTCCACGTTCATCACATAGATCTCAGAATTCCCGTCTCTGTTGGATGAGAACACGATGCGGCCGTTGGCGGCGGTGGGAGCAGGGTTTGGCGCACCGAAGGACGCGCCCGGGTCTGGAAATCCCGCCGCGCGATGCGCCGCGAAATCGTCGTAGAAGTCGTCGAGAGATATTCCGAAGAAGCTTTCGAAGACTTTTTCAAATCCTTGCAACCGGTCCAGTCGACTTGGGACAATGAAGAAGTCAACTATCTTTGCGTCGCCCCTTTGTTCTGCCAAGTAGTCAATGGCAAGAAAGCCCAGATAATAGACGGTGAAAAAATCAGTATCCGCTCTGAGTGTCCCTTGACAGGCAACTGAAACAATGTTTGCTACAGCATTCCGATCGGAAGCCCTTTTGTGACCAGGGTCAATACCTTTGTGGCTCAGCCAGATGTACATAAAGTATTGTGCGCTACCCTCCAAGAACCATAGAGGCATTCCAATAGGGTGTAGGGTACTGGTCTGGGTTTGCAGCGCGTGGAAATACTCATGCGCGAATGCGGCGCGATCAACTCCTGAATCGTCTCTGCATCGTGAGTCGTAGGTAATAGTTATCTCACGGCGGCTTCCAAGAACAGGAATTGACCTATGGGTGTAAAGGCCGCATGCACCCGCAACCCTAATATCTTCTTTTCGGAGCACGATGGTGATTCGGAGATTGCTGGTGTCCACGGAGACACCGTATCGTTTTTGCGAAAATGCGTGTATATCAGCGAAGACAGCGCGATAGGCGTCCCGTAGGTCTTGGGGAAATGCGGCTGGGAATGTGAATGTTGGGCCTGAGTCCTGCTGATTGTTGAGGTTGCTAACGTCGCTTTGCGGCGCTGGAGGGCGGATGTTTTCAGTGTGTTGGTTGATGTCATGGAACGTGCCTTTGCCGTCAACGGGCGTAACATCGGGCTGGATTGCGCCAGCGTCTGGGGTGGGTGTAGGCGGCGTGTGAGCGCTGGCGCTGCGGGCGTCGGCGAGGAGGGCGAGGGCTATGAGAGACGCTAGGGCGATTAGGGCGAGGGCGGCTGTGGGTTTGGGTCCGGGGAGTTTGGGGAGCGAGGAGGGGGTTAGGCGGGATGTGAGCCGGCGGAGGAGGGAAGAGGCAACGGGGCTGTCGCCGCGAATGGATGAGGGGCGGATGTGGGTGTCTTTATTAGAACATACGACGGGGGGGGGTATTTTGGGTATTGGGGTTGATTAGCGCGGTGAACTTCCTCATAAACTCTTCTCCCGACTGAGGCGTAAAGCGATTTCAGAGGGGATAATATCACCACATTCGTAATTGTGCAAGCGTGAAACGGCAAAAGCGGGGAAATTGCTTTGGATTTCTTGCGGGGGGTAGTCTTATCTTATACGCTCGGCGCTTGGCGAGGGATCGAGGGCGGTGGCGCTAGGGGCGGAATAGGAGGAGGATGGCGAAGGCGGCGGCTATCCAGAGGAGGAGGGCGGCTATGAGGGGGCGGTCGCTGAGGAGGAGTCTTTCGGGGTCTTCGCCTTTGTCGGAGGTGGACGCCAGCAGGATGTAGCGGAAGATGCCGAATGCGACGAAAGGGATGGTTATCATCATGGCGTTGTTGGGGGGCAGGTTGGGCGCGGTGAAGGTGTAGAGGGAGTAGGCGATTAGCGCGGTGGCGGCGGCGATGTCTATGAGCTGGTTCAGGGATGCGAGGGTGTAGCCGCCGAGCGTGGCGCGCTGTTGGATGGCGAGGTCGCCGTTGGCGGCGAGCTGGCTGCGCCGCTTGACTAGCGCGAGCATTAGGGCGAACAGGGCGGTGCATAGGTAGAGCCAAGGGGATATGGGGACTTGCATCAGGGCGGCGCCGGCGATGACGCGCAAGACCATGCCGCTGCTGATGACGAATATGTCCACTAGGACGATGCGTTTGAGGAGCAGGGTGTAGGCGATGTTGATGAGGGCGTATGTGGCGGCTACGGCGGCGAATATGGGGCTGAGTAGGTATGCGCCGGCGAGGGCAATCGTGAATGAGAGGGCGGCGGCTGTCCAGGCGAGGGGCAGGGGGAGGCGTCCGGATGCGACGGGGCGGTGGCGCTTGTGGGGGTGGAGGCGGTCGCTTGGGGCGTCTATGATGTCGTTGAGCAGATAGACGGCGGCGGCGAGGATCTGGAATAGGATGAAGGCTAGGGTTAGGCGGGCGAGCAGGGTTGCGGCGGCGGGCAGGTCGCCGAGCGCCCACGCCTCGTTTAGGGTGAAGAAGAAGGCGGTGTAGATGACGAGGTTTTTGTACGCCTGCAGAGGGCGGGCGCTTTGGAGGAGCGCTTTGGCGAGGGCGGCAGGGTGGTTGGGGTGGGCGGGTGTGTTTGGCATGGTGTAATGGTATTGATATAGGTTATGAGATGGCAAGCAATTATGAGGCCGTGCGAGGGCCAAGTGGGGGGCGAGGCAAGGGTGCGCCCTACTTTTTCTAAAAAGTAGATCCCATCGCTCCCTATCACTCCTCCCCACTCGCCCTACGCCGCCCCACGCTCCCCCAGCTTGCCCACGCCCGCGCAATATGCAACACTAATACCACATCAAAAAAGGCCTGCCGCCCCCCGCGCGCCGAGCGCCTATCGCGCGCAGGCGGCTGCCTTATCCTCGGCCCAGACGGGCTTTGAGTGTCCAATCGTAGGCAACGCATCTGCAAACGATAAGGACTGACAACGCTATGAGGTCAATGAGGGGAAACTCACACAAGCGCATTGCCAAACTCAATATCAACGCCATAGCCGCGCCGCCGCTGCTGCTCGCGCTGGCAATCATCATCGCGGCGGCGGCGCTCATCCGGGGCGACGGCCCCGCTGTCCACGCCCAGCAGCCCGGCGCCACCGCTACCGCTACGCCCGCGCCCGACGCCGGCGACGCCTTCCCACCGCCGGACGCCGCGCCCGCGCTCGGCAACCTAGACTCCATCCTATCCCGCCTAGTGGAGCGCGTTGAGCAAGGCGTATCCGCCGCCGACAGCGCCGCCGCGGACGCGCCCGTTTCGCGCGGCGATTCGGTAGCGGTCACATTCTACACGCAGGGCGATCCCGCCGCGCTCGCCGCGTTTCTGCGCGCCAACGGCGGCGATCCGCGCGGCGGCGGCGCAGGCTATCTTGAGGCGTATGTCCCCATAACCCTGCTAGTCGCCGCGTCCGAGCGGCCCGGCGTCATTCGCGCGCAAGCGATTGTGCCGCCGCAGGCCGCCGCCGCGCCGCTCTCGCCCGAAGACATCAGCGCGCCCGCCGGCAAGGGCAATGTCGTGAGCCAAGCCGTAGCGCTGCACGGCGCGGACGCATGGCACGCCGCCGGCTATACCGGCGCGGGCGTCAAGGTGGGCGTCATAGCCGCCGGATTCGCAGGCGCAACGACGCTAATAGGCAGCGAACTGCCCGCCGCCAACGCCATAGCCGCCCGCTGCTACACCGGCATCGGCGACTTCACATCCAACCTCGCCGATTGCCAAACAAACCACATCCAAGGCACAATCTCCGCTGAATCTCTGCTTGACATAGCGCCGGACGCCGCGCTTTACATTTCCAACCCGCAATCCCTCGCCGCATTCCGCGAGGCGGTGGACTGGATGGTCGGGCAAGGCGTTGCCGTCATAAACTTCCCTGGCGGCTGGAGCTGGGACGGCCCCGGCGACGGCGCATCCCCATTCCGCGACAGCCCGCTCCAAGCCGTGGACGCCGCGGTCGACGGAGGCGTGATATTCGTAACCGCCGCCGGCGACTTCCAAGGCTCCACATGGCTAGGCGCATGGTCAGACCCCGACGCCGATCGCGTCCTGAATTTCGGAACTAACGCGAACACCGAGGCGCCCGCTCCCGATGAACTCAACGGCGTATTCCTAGACGCCAACGAGCGCCTAATCGTCTTCCTCCGCTGGCAGGACAGATGGGGCGGTGCCGCCACCGACCTCAACCTAACCCTCTATAACCCCGACGGCGCTATCGCCGCGACCGGCGCAGCCCCTCAGACGGGCGAGGCGGCGCATGTCCCCATAGAGGCGTTCTCATTCGTCGCGCCCGCCGACGGCATCTACAACATCGCGGTGAACATCGACGAGGGCGATGCGCCGCCGCAATGGGCGCAGCTGCAAGCCTTTACGCGCCAAACCCTGACATTCCCCAGCGAGGGCGGCTCTATCGGCAATCCCGCCGAGAGCGCCAACCCCGGCATGCTCGCAGTCGGCGCGGCGCGCTACTGGGATGCGACCGCAATCGCCGCATCCAGCGGGCGCGGCCCCACTCCCGACGGCAGAACCAAGCCCGACATCACAGCCGCCGACTGCGCCCAAGTAGCCGCCATCCAGGCGACGAACCTGTCCAACGGCCGCCAATGCTGGTTCTCAGGCACAGGCCAGGCGTCCGCGCATGTGGCGGGCTTGGCGGCGCTAGTCAAGCAGCGCTTCCCGAACTACGCGCCCGCGCAAATCGCAACATACCTAACAACAAACGCCCAGCCGCGCGGCGCAAAGCCCAACAACGCCTGGGGACACGGGTTCGCCATGCTGCCCGCGCCGCCCATAGCCGACCGGATAACCGCGCTTGAGCGCCAAAACGATATGATCCTGCGGCTGCTGCAAAACCTGCAATCCCTAATCCAATCCCTAACCAACCGCATAACCGCGCTTGAGGGCGGCGCTGCCCCCATACCCACGCCCACGGCGACCGCAACCCCCACCGCCACGCCATCCCCCACGCCCACAAGCGTCCCCGGCGCGGATCCCCCGCCCACGCCCGTAACCGGCGACGCCTGCATCCAACCCATAACCCCCGGCGCGACCGCCGGCGCTTGGACGACGACCTGCCTCACTGCCAACCCCCCTGACGGCAACACATACTACGCCAAATTCTACACATTCACCCTAGCCGCCCGCGCCGAAGTCACAATCACCCTATTCGGCACAACCCCCACCTACCTCTACCTGCTCACCGGCGCGGGAACGGGCGGCGGCGTAGAGCAAGAGGCGGGCGATCCCCCGTCGCCCACAACGACCCTAACCGCAACGCTGTTGCCGGGCAGCTACACCATAGAGGCAACAACCTACAATCCCGAAACCACCGGCGACTTCACCATTGAGCTAACAATCGCGCCGTAGTCCGGCGACCCGCCGGCATACACCTAATCCGGGGGCATACATACTTTTGTATGCCCCTGCTATTCCCTCTGACTAGCAACAATGAACAAACCTACTCTGAAATCATCCACCCAAAAGCTTTGCCTACTTTTTTACAAAAAGTAGCGTCCGCTACGCTTGCCCTGATCCTGCGCGGTAGCGTTTCCATTCCGGGGATTCAGGTCTGGACACCGCTCAACTGCGGCAAAACTAGCAGGTTTCAGAAAAAAGTAGCAAAACTTTTGTGTAGGTGCGTTGGATATTTTGTTCGGGGTAAAAATAGCCAGGGCATAAGCGCGTGTCAATGGGAATTTTCAAAGATAGGGCGTTTCGGGATACAATAGGCGGGGTAATTTGGATAATTCAGATAGCGGAGGGTTTGGTATGGCTGACGGGAATTCGGCGGGGGCGCTGGTGGGGGTGCGGGTGGTGGATTTTTCGCGGATTTGGGCGGGGCCGCATGCTACTAAGCTGCTGGCGGATATGGGGGCAGAGGTGATTAAGGTGGAGTCTGTGAAGGCTTGGGATCCGCATAGGTTGATTGTGGGGTCGGGGAATTTGCCGGATGGGGAGCAGGGGGTTGATCCTTGGAATCGGAGCGGGTGGTTTAATACGTTGCATATGAGTAAATACGGCGTTACGGCGGAGGTGCGGCATCCGATGGGGAAGAGGGTGGTGGAGGAGTTGGTTAGCGTTAGCGATGTGGTGGTTGAGAATTTTCGGGCGGGGTTGATGGAGCGGAGGGGGTTGGGGTATGAGCGGCTAAGGCAGATTAGGCCGGATTTGGTGGTGGTGTCTATGCCGGCGTTTGGGGGCAGCGGGCCGTGGCGGGAGTTTATTCAGTATGGGATCGGGCAGGAGCAGTTGGGGGGGATTTCGGCTATGAATGGGTATCGGGGGGAGGGTGCGCCGGTGAAGTCGGGGGTGAATTTTGGGGATCCGATTAGCGGGGCGCATGCGGCAGGGGCGATTTTGGCGGCGCTGACTAGGCGAAGGCGCACGGGGGAGGGCGCGTTTATCGATGTGTCGCAGTTGGAGTCGTCGGTTATGACGGTGGGGGAGCATTTGCTGGGGTATCAGATGAATGGGCGGCAAGCCGAAAATCGGGGGAATAGGCATCCGGTTTATGCGCCGCATGGGGCGTATCGGTGCAGGGGGGTGGATGAGTGGGTGGCGATTGCGGTGGCGGATGACGCGGAGTGGGGGCGGTTGTGCGAGGGGATGGGGATGGGGGAGTTGGCGGATGATGCGCGGTATAGGGATGCGCTGGCTAGGCGGCGCAATCAGGATGGGTTGGATGGGGTGATTGCGGGGTGGACTAGGGAACGCGCTGCCGGGGATGTGATGCGGGAGTTGCAGGCGGTTGGGGTTAGCGCGACGGCGGTTATGACGGGGGAGGGGATTTTTGGGGATCCGCATTATCAGGCGCGGGGGTTGTTGGAGTTGGTGGATCATCCGTCTTGCGGGTTGTATTTTATGCCGGGGGTTGCTTGGAAGATGTCGGCGACGCCGGGGAGCGTTAGGTGGCATGCGCCGAGGTTGGGGGAGCATAATGAGGTGGTGTTTGGGGAGTTGCTGGGGATGAGTGAGGGCGAGATTGCGGGGTTGGAGGTTGAGGGGGTGAGTGGGCGGGAGCCGGTGATGGGATAGCAGTCGGGATTGACGCAGGGGCGGGGGTCTTACTTTTTTAGAAAAAAGTAAGCAAAAAACTTTTGAGTGGGTGGAGTAAGACGGGTTCAGTGTGGGGGTATTCGTTAAAATTCAAAATGCGATTTGACTGGGTGGGTTAGGGTTGCGGCAAGTTGGGTTTGTCTTTGGGGGTATTGTTGAAATATAATAGTTGTCTGATATACTTATCGGCGGCTTGCGAAAGCTAAGGCAATGGGAGCGCAAGCCGGATGCGTGTATTAGAGACGCAAATTTTTGGAGCGAAAGCGATATGAGAAAGGAGGTGGGCAATTGCACTGGATTGATTATGCCAGTCCCCACTCGGTACGAGAGGCGGTTGACCTGCTGAATGAGGCTGACGGCGGCGCGCGGATTTTGGCGGGCGGGACGGATTTGCTGGTGCAGCTGCGCGGCGGCAGGTTCGATGATGTGGATCTCGTGGTGGACGGGAAGAATATCCCGGAGCTGAATGAGATCACTTATGATCCGGAGGGCGGGCTGACGCTGGGAGCGGCGGTGGCGTGCTACCGGATATACGGCAATCAGGCGATTTCGCGCGCGTATCCGGGGCTGATAGATTCGGCGTCGCTGATAGGCGGGACGCAGATACAGGGGCGCGCGTCGTTTGGGGGGAATTTGTGCAATTCCACGCCGAGCGCGGATTCCATACCGGCGATGATAGCGCACAGCGCGGTGGCGAATGTGGCGGGGCCGGACGGCAGCCGCCAAGTGGCGGTGGAGGATTTCTGCACTGGGCCCGGCCGTAATGTGCTGGGCAGGGGCGAGATGCTGGTGTCCATAAGTTTCCCGGCGCCTTCGGGCGGTTTCGGGGCGAATTATATGCGGTTCATCCCGCGCAATGAGATGGACATAGCGGTTGCGGGCGCCGGGACTTCGGTGTCGCTGGATGGCGATGGGAATATCGCGTCGGCGCGGGTCGCGCTGGCGGCGGTCGCGCCTACGCCGCTGTTCGTTACGGCGATTGGGGATGCCATCGCGGGCAAGCCCGCCAATGACGATACGCTGGCTGAGGCTGGGCAGATCGCTAAGGATGCGGCGAGTCCGATAACGGATATGCGCGGCACGGTGGAGTACAGGAAGCATTTGTGCGATGTGCTGACTAGGCGGTCGCTTGCCATCGCAATTGAGCGAGCGAAGGAGAGTGCGTAAGAGATGCCGGCAAAGACATACATTCAGACGAGGCTGAACGGGGAGAGCGTGGACTTTCTGGCGGAGCCGCGCCAGAGTTTGCTGGAGTGCCTGCGGGATGTGGTGGGGCTGACGGGGACGAAGGAGGGCTGCAACGACGGGAATTGCGGCGCATGCACGGTGGAGATGGACGGGCGCATCGTGACTTCCTGCCTGGTGCTTGGCGTAGAGGCCGAGGGGCGGGACATCATCACGATAGAGGGCATCGCCGAGGGGAGCGCGCTGCATCCGGTACAGCAGGCGTTCTTGGAGAATGCGGCGCTGCAGTGCGGGATATGCACGCCCGGGTTCATCGTGGCGACTAAGGCGCTGCTGGATCACAACCCGGATCCGAGCGAGTATGAGATACGCTTTTGGCTGGCGAATAATCTGTGCCGCTGCACGGGCTATGACAAGATAGTGCGGGCGGTTCAGGACGCGGCAGCGCGGATGCAGGAGGCAGGGGCATGACGACAACTACCGACTATGAGCGCAATGTGATCTTGTCCAGCGTTGAGTACAATGTGGTGGGGACGCGCCCCATCCGACATGACGGCGCGGACAAGGTTACGGGGCGGGCGCTGTACGGCGCCGACTTTGACACGGCTGGGCTGCTGCACGGGTTTGTGCTGCGTAGCCCGCATGCTCACGCGCATATCCGGGGGATAGACGCGAGCGCGGCGGAGGCGCTGGAGGGCGTGTTCGCGGTGGTGACTTTCGCGGATTTCCCAACCGTGGACGACGCCACGCTGGATTTGGGCGAGGAAGTTACGACGCTGCATGACTTGCAGTCCAACATACTGGCGCGGCACAAGGCGCTGTACAAGGGGCATGCGGTCGCGGCGGTGGCGGCGTCCAATCCGCACATCGCGGAGCAGGCGGCGCGGCTAATCCAGGTGGACTATGAGGTTCTGCCGCCGGTGATGACGGCGCCTGAGGGCATGGCGGCGGACGCGCCGATACTGCATGAGAGCCTGCGGACGAGCGAGCTGGGGACGGTTGTCGCCGACAAGCAGACGAATGTCGCCGACCATTTCCAGCATGTCAAGGGCGACCTTGACAAGGGGTTCGCGGACGCCGACGTGGTTGTTGAGCGCGAGTTCAACACGGTTACGGTGCATCAGGGCTACATTGAGCCGCATGCGGCTACGGCGCTGTGGAACAACGATGGGCGGCTGCATATCTGGTGCAGCACTCAGGGCGCGTTCCCCGCGCGGGATGCCACGGCGGAGGCGCTGCGGCTGCCGGTGTCGCAGGTTCGGGTTACGCCGATGGAGATAGGCGGCGGTTTCGGCGGCAAGATTCCGGTGTATCTGGAGCCGGTGGCGGCGATGCTGTCCAAGAAGAGCGGCAGGCCGGTGAAGTTGGTGATGAGCCGCGCGGATGTGTTTGAGGCGTCAGGGCCGACCTGCGGGTCTAATATGCGGATGAAGGTGGGTGCGAAGCGGGACGGCACAATCACGGCGATGCAGGCGTATTTGGCGTATGAGGCGGGCGCGTTCAAGGGCTCGCCGGTGGGCGCCGGGGCTATGTGCGTGTTCGCGGCGTATGATGTCGAGAACGCGGTGATAGACGGCTACGATGTGGTGGTGAACAAGCCGAAGACGGCGGCTTACCGGGCGCCGGGCGCTCCCAACGCGGCGTTTGCGGCGGAGCAGGTGGTGGACGAGCTGGCGCGCGAGCTGGGCATAGACGGGATTGATTTGCGGCTGAAGAACGCCGCCAAGGAAGGCACGCGCCGCCCGGACGGGATGGTGTTCCCGCGCATCGGCTGCGTGGAAGTGCTGGAGGCGATGAAGAATCACCCGCATTACAGCGCGCCGCTGGGCGAGAACCAAGGGCGCGGCGTGGCTATCGGCTACTGGTTCAATGTGGGGTTTGAGTCCAGCGTCAACATCGCGGTGAACGCGGACGGGACGATTACCCTCGTGGAAGGCTCCACGGACATTGGCGGCAGCCGCGCGTCTATCTCGATGCAGGCGGCTGAGGTGCTGGGGATACCGGCCGAGAGCGTGAGGCCGTCGGTGGTGGACACCGATTCGGTCGGGTTCACGGCGGTAACGGGCGGCAGCCGGACGACTTACGCCACCGGCTGGGCGGCGTATGACGCGGCGCTGGACGTCAAGTCGCAGATGATAGCGCGGGCGGCGACGATATGGGATGTGGACGCTGATACGATAGATCTGGCGGACGGCGAGTTCCGCACGGCGGACGGCGAGCTGAGCATGAGTTTCGCTGAGCTGGCGGGTCAGCTGGGGGGAACGGGCGGGCCCGTTCTTGGCCGGGCAAGCCGCAACGCGGGCGGGCTTGGCGTGGGCGGCGGCTCTTTCGCGGGGAATATTGTGGACGTTGAGGTGGATCCCGAGACGGGCAAGACCACGGTTCTGCGGTTCACGGTGGTTCAGGACGCGGGCAAGGCGATACATCCGAGCTACGTGGAGGGGCAGATGCAGGGGGGCAGCGTGCAGGGGATAGGCTGGGCGCTGAACGAAGAGTACTACATGAACGAAGACGGGGGCATGGCGAATTCCACGCTGCTGGATTACCGAATGCCCACGAGCCTCGACCTGCCGATGATAGACACGGTAATCGTGGAGGTTGCGAGCGACCACCCGTTTGGCGTGCGCGGCGTGGGCGAGGCGAATATCGTGCCTCCGACGCCGGCTATCGCCAACGCGATCCACGACGCGGTGGGGCTGCGAATGGACAGGCTGCCGATGAGTCCGGTGGCGATAATGGAAGAGACCTGGAAGCGGAAGTAGCGTCGCCGAATGGCGGCAGACCGCGCGGCGTGGGCGATGCGAATATCGCGTTGCCCATGCCGGCGGTAGCCAGCGCGATGCGCGGCTGGGTTGCGAAATGTTCATGCCGCGCGGCGTGGGTGATGCGAATATCGCGCCGCCTATGCAGGCTATCGCCAACGCGCTATGCGGCGGGGGCCGCGACCGGATAGACTGCCGATGAGTTCGGCGGCGATAAGATACCTGTAAGCAAAAGTAGGCTGCCGATGGCGATAGTGTTTATACCCTCGCTGATGCAGAGCCTGACGGACGGGAAGAGTCAGGTGCGCGTTGAAGGGGCGACGGTGCGCCAGATAATCAACAATCTGGAGCGCGAGTATCCGGGGGTGAGGGCGCGGCTGGTGGAGGATGACCGCGTAAAGCCGAACATCTCGGTGGCGGTTGACGGGGAGGTGACGCCGCTGGGTATGCTTGAGCGGGTTGGTGAGGATAGCGAGGTGCATTTTTTGCCGGCGTTGGGTGGGGGGTAGAGTCCGCTTTGTTGTGCCGTATCGCCTCAGGGGGCTGGGTGCCCTAGGGTATGAAGCGGGTAGGCCTTTGCGCCAGTGGGCAGAAACGAATAATAGGTAATGGTAGGACGGGCCGGTTGCGCCGATAGTGGGCGGGCCGGTTCGTTCTTTTTTCGAGGAGGGCAACGGGAGCGGAGGACGCTACTTTTTGGGTAGAATGTAGGCAAATTTTTTGGATGTGGGGCGCAATAGCGAGCAGTTGCAGGGGCAAATAGGGTAGCGAGGGTGCATAAGTGCGGCGAGTAGGGTATAATCGGGGCGCAAGGAAGGTGATTGCGATGGCGATTAAGGTGCTTGTTCCGGGGGCTAGTTTCGCGGTGAACGCGGCGCGGGTGTTTGTGGCGGCTATCGCGGCGGCGTGCGTGATGTGGGTGGCGATCGGGCTGGTTTCGCTGCGGTTCGATATCGGGTCGCTGCCCACGCTGATTGATTTGCTGTGGAGCCAGTTGCTGATTTTCGGGATTATGGCGGCGGTGTTCGTGAATACTTATGTGATGCGGGAGTATGAGGACAGAGATGTCGGCGGGCCAAGGCGGCTGCGGTATCTGCCGGCGGTCTGGGCGGCGCTTATGAGCGTGGGGATGGCGATACTGATTGTGCAGATTTGGACGGATTACAAGGCGGGGCCGAATTTTGTGCTGAAGATAATGTATTCGCTGATATGCGTGGGCGGCTGCGGGACTTACGCGGGGTTAATCTCGCTTGTTCGGATTGAGCCGAATCCGGTGTACGCGGCGCTACGATACGCGATGTACGGGCTGACTTTTCTGGTGGGGGTGGAGACGCTGGATGCGATATGGACGGTGGCGTATCTGTCCAGCGACGATACGGGCGCGCGGTTCGGGTGGGTGGCGCTGGCGGCGGGCGCGGCGGCGACGTTTGGGGTTATCGGACTGGTTGTGCATGAGGTTTCGCACAAGCAGGAGCGCTCGCGGGTTGTCGGGCTGATTGTGTACGCGGCGCTGGGGCTGGTGGGGTTCAGCCTGGCGGTTTTGGCGCTGTGGGACGCGCTGGAGGCGGGGGCGATGCGGTTTGTGCTGGGCGCGGCGGTGACGCTGACGATAGCGACTATCGCGCTGTGGATGCTGCGGAGTTTTTACGCGAATCCGGTTGTGGAGGGGTATGAGGGTGAATTTCTGGAAGAGGACGACAATGGGACAAATATGGGCGGCGAAGTGAGTGATGAGGGGGAAAGGGGGTAGCGTGGGGGTGATGCGTTGGGAAGGGGCGACGAGTGATGTGCTTTTTTGTAAAGGTAGCCAAAACTTTTGAGTGTTGTGGGGATGAGCCGGCTGCGGTTCGCGCAGCTAGTCTGGGGCGAGTCAGTCCTGGGTATGGGTGCGCCGTTGGCTGCGTAGCGGTTGGATGATGTGCGCTAGTCTGAATTGTGGGCATCATCATCCCATCCTAAACCTGCCCACTAGGTTTGGGGCGATTGCGCGCGGGTAGCGATTTCGCAAAAAATACATATCTGTGATAACCTAGCCGCCTAAGTTGCCCGTACATCTATAATATGTGATGGACGCAATGCTATCATATATTATAGATCCACAACACTTGTGGCGGTGAGAAAATGCCAACCCAAGACCACATAACCAAAACAAGACTAGCCATACGCGGCATGCTCGCCCTCCTAAAAAAGCGCGTCCGCCGCGAAAACCTAGCCGAGCTCATCTACCTCGCCGACAACAGATACTACCTAAACACCGGCAAATCCATCACCGGCATCCAATACATCCGCGCCAAACACGGCCCCACCGCCGAGGCCGACATCATCACCACCCAGCTGAACTGCCTTGTAGATGCCGGCCTTGTATGCAAAGCGCCCGACCCATTCAAGCGCGACGGCGTCTCCCACCACTACTGGGTAGAAGAGCCAAGCGCCGTATGGCAAGAGGTCAAGGCGGCTGTGGGGATGGGGCCGGAGCAGATACTGATAGGCATCGCCTGGCAGTACGGCAGGATCTCCGCCGCATCCGAACTCGCCGCCCTGTCCGCGCACACGTCCGCCTACAAGAACGCCCGCCCAAGCGAGCGCATCCAATTCAAGAAAAGCGAGTACGCCATAGAACGGCAAAAGGCGTTCAGAGCGCACCCCCAATACCACGAATTCGTAAAGGATGTAAAACAAGGGCTTGCCGATTTCGAGGCGGGCCGCTGGGTGTCGCATGAAGACCTGATGGCCGAACTCGCTGACGATTAAAGCCTGGCGCACGGCGGTCAGGATATTTTCCGCACAGCGATTATACGCAAAGCCTCTCCACCATCCTCTGGGCGGTACGCAATTTTCCAGTCCTCGTCTTCATAGACGGGCAACCAGATTTCGCTGCCAAAGTACTCCAGCTCATCCTCCCCGCTGTCCGGCAAAGGATCTGTGGACAACAAAATAATCAAGCCCATCAAAGAGTGAAAGTCCTCTTCACTCAGTTCCCTTATCTGTCGCATAACCTCCCTGGCTCTGCTTGAGTAGCGAATTTTCGGATCCATATAACCCTCCTAAATTGAGATGACTTACTCCGCCTATAGCGCATAGGCAGGCGTATTTTCACATTATCTCAATAAAGTAAAGGCGTTTATAGGCGTACATAGTCTTAGTTTCAACGGAAATATACGTACAAATGAATTAATCCCACGCCCCTCTCACCCAACCCCCGCCCACTCCCCAAACCGCCCCGCGCGCGCTGCCCCAAACATATACGTCGTCGCATAACTACGCCACGGCCGCCACGCTTCCGACCACGCCAGCGCCGCCTCGCCCGACATCCGCCCCCCGTCGCCCACCAGCGCCCCCATCATCCGCTGCAGCGCCAAGTCCCCGTAGGGAAACCCGTCCGTATGCCCCAGCGCCCGCATCAGCGTCCACTGCGCCGTCCACGCGCCCACGCCGCGCAAAGCCGTCAGCCGTGCCGCCGCCTCGTCCGACGGCAAGCCCGCCAGCCCGTCCAAATCCAGCTCCCCCGACGCTACCAGCCGCGATATGTCGCAGATGTACTCCGCCTTGCGCCCGCTGAACTTTATCGCCCGCAGCCCGTCCACGCCCGCCGCCGCCACGGCGTCCGGCTGCGGAAACGCGCGATACTCCTCCCCCGCTATCGTCATCCGCCCGCCGTATGTCTCTATCAGCAACTCCCGCAGCATCCGCGCCACATGATTGCTAATCTGCTGCCCCAGTATCGCCAAAACCAGCGCCTCATACGCCGTCGGCGCCAGCGTCAGCCGCAGCCCGTACAGATTAGACGCCAGCGTCGCCAGATGCTCATCCGCCCGCGCCATTTCGTAGAACGGCGCAATGTCCACATCCGCGCACAGCATCCGCCGAACTACCCGCTCGACCTCCGCGAAATCCGCGTCCGCCAGATCCTCGCCCACCACTTCCACCGCTAGACGCGGCGCATCAACGCCGCCGCCCGCGTCCCGGATCCGCGCCAGCGCCCCCTTGCCGTTCACCCACAGCGCGCGCCGCAGCGTCCCGCCCTCATACACATCCGCCGCGTGGCGGCTCTGAAAGTAGGTCATGCACTCCGCCGTCAACCCGAAGTCATACGGCGGAACGGGCGCTATCTCAAACGCGCGCGCCCGCGCAGCGCCGCTCACGAACTCAGGCGGAACGGCGGATAATCATCGTACAGTAGCAAGGCGTAGCCGTACACGCGGTTCACCCAGCGGTTTATCCCCAGCACGAAATCGAACATATCGCGCGGATACCGCCCCCGAAACAGCAGCGTAACCAGCGCGATAATCACCAGCGCGCCCATCAGCCCAAGCGTTGAGCCAACCGCGGACGGAATGACGGACAAGCCCGTGCCGATGAGCTGCCAGCCCAGCCCTATCGCCGCCTCGTCCGCGAACTGCTGCCCATACTCCAACACCTCCGCGCCCGCGACGATATTCGTTACGCTGCCTTGCAACACGGATCCCGACCCCACGAAGATCCCGATAATCAAGTAGTGCGGGATGGCGAGCAGCCACCACTTGAACAGAACCTTGGCGCGCGAAAGCCGCTCCGGATACTCCACATGCAGATCCGCCGGATACTCGTCGTCCGGCTGCAGGCTGAACGGCGGATAGCGGTCGGTAGCCACCGGACTGAATGCGTAAAACCCCACGCGCCAGCCCCAGCGCATCACGCCCACGGTGAAGTCAAACAGCCCGCGCGGATAGCGCGCCGTTATCAGCACCGCGAAGAACGCCACTACCCACACCACCGCGACCGCGATGAGCAGGAACGCCAGGATGAATATGTGCGGAATGGCGAGCAGCCACTTGACCAGCCACAGCCCGCGGCTGAGATCGCCTTCGGGATAATCGCCGCGTATGTCCAACGGATACGGGCGCGGGCTATCGGGATCGTCGCCCCATACGTCCGGCGAATACGGGTTATCTGAAGTCATAGCAGCCTCCTAAAATTCGCGCCGAGCCTGAGCCCGGCCTAAGAGCGGCAATGCCGCCCAATGTTGGCGCATACTATACCACAAGCCCCCAATCGTCAACGCCTTTGGCAGCGTTTCCATTCAGATGGCCGAGTGTATCTACCGCTGCATGTGGTTGGACGGGTTTGCCGCATCCGCCCGCTTTGAGCGTCAGTTTTCGTTGAGGTTTATCTCAGCCCGCCACGCCGCGCCCTCATCTGTGAACTGCCCAGTCTTGACGCGCCGTATCGGGTAGCCGGGCAGGCGGCGCAGCGCAACGCACCAGTCGTCCCGCGCTTGGACTTCGCTGCCGTCAAAGTTGAAGTCGAAGTTGTCAAAGCCGCGCTCGCGCTTGCGGTCGGAAAGGTCGCGCGCATCGGCGGGGATGATGTGCAGGAAGAATCGCCTCTGCGCGTCCGCCGCCGCGCAAGGCCGCTTGATGTAGATGAGGCGGCGCTTGTCTTCGTCAAGGTAGATGTCAAAGTCCGAATTGGCTATCGGATCGCCGTAATCGCCGTCAGAGGCGGCGGCTACGATTGCGTATGATCTGTCGTACACGTCGGGCATGTCTTCGATGTAAGCGCCGGGCGTCAGATCCAACGCCCGCAATCCCGGATAATCGGGCGGATACCAGTATGCCCGATACACCCTGTTTGTGAGCATCGGGACGGGCTCGCCGTATGGGGTTGGGAATGTTCGCGTTGCCACCGATGGCAACTCGCCCTGCCGCAGGTGATGGCGCTCATTGAGAGGGGCGACGTATTTCCACGCGATCCTGCCGTCCGGCGCCGCTTGGAATATAGTCCCCGCCGTGCCGTCCACAACCAGCGCGCTGCCGTTGGGCAGACGCTGGACGCCGGATATGATCGGCGCGTAGAAGTCCGAGCGCGGTTCGGCGGCGTATGTCCATTCAAGCGCGGCGGGCGGATACGGGAAGTTCAAGGCGCGGCGGTAGCGGTAGCCGTCAACGGGCGGCGCGAGTTCGTCTATGGACGAGTAGAATCGCTCGTAGCCGGGGAACTCCCAGCCGTTGTTGAACACAAGAATGTTGCCTGCGCCCGGCAAGCCCGGCGGTATCCAGTGCGTTTGATGCTGCCAGAATAGGCGCTGGTCGTAGGCGTCGCCGTGTCCGTATGCGCGAGGGTTGCCCCACCTGTACAGCAGATCGCCGCCCATGCCGGCGTTGCCGCCGGTATGGCCGCGCGCCTCTTCGGTAGTGGCGCTGTGGTCAATTATCCATAGTTCGCTGAAGTGGCGCGGCGACAGCATAATTTGGTCTAGCGCGGGATTGTAGTCAACCGAGTTTGTGTGCAGCCAGTCCGCGCGAGATCGTGGGCGATGCTCGCTTATGGATTCCAGCAGGAAGTTTAGGTCTATGAGCTCAGGACGCTCGGCTATCGCGCCGTAGTTGGGCTTGGCAGGGTCGAAATCTTGGACTAGATGATCCCACGTTGACCATTCCCACACGACCTCGCCGCCGCTCACGCCGGCGGGGCGAACTTCTACCAGATAGTCGTATTCAAGCCCGTGTTCGCTGACGAATTCGGGGTTCGCGCCCGCCGCGATGACTTGCTCGCGGGTTTTGTGCTTTTTGCCTAGTAGCAGTACATTGCCGTTGGGCATTTGGAGGAAGTCGTGATGCAGGCGGATGCCCACATATTGCCAAAGTATGTTGGCGTCCGGGTCGAATTCCAGCACCGTGTTCCACACATTGGCTAACAGATTGCCGTTATCCAGCAGTTTCGCGTGGCTGAGAACCGTGTCTATATGCCAGATATGCGCTACTCTGCCCAGCGGATCCAGCAGGAAAACATCGCCGTTCCGCGAGCCGGTGAACAGGGTATAGCCCAGCGCCGCGCCCGGTTCGTTGAGCAGCAAGCCCACGCTGCGCTCCTCGCCGCGCGGCTCGTATGCGGCGGGGTTGACGCCTAGGAGCGCGTCAAGTTGGGCGCACAAGGATGCGGTCAGGGCGAGCAGGGCGCGGGAGCGCGGCGGGATGGCGGGGGTGGCGTCTTGGATGGCGGGCGAGACGTCGCAGGCGTAGCGGGCTTGCCAGTAGCGATGCCAGTTGTTGGCGTGGCGGTCGGATAGGATGCGGAGTATTTGTTGGGCGTGGGCTTGTATGGTTGCGCCGGTGTCGTCGGGGACGGGCGTGGGCTGGGAATGCCAGGCGGCTATGAGGACGGCAATGGCTGCGATAGCGGCGGCGCAAACCGCAAGCGCTTGCGCCCGGAACCGGACGCGGCGCAATGGGGATAGGCGGCTAATCGGAGATGATTGGGATAGCATAGGCATTCCTAGGGAAATTATGGCAAACGCGCGCGTTGGGCGTCAGCGGGCGCTATGGATCCGCCGCGAACTCCGCGCGCCAGATAGCGCCCTCGCCGCTGACGAACTGCCCCGTGCGGATGCGCTCTATCGCGTAGGCGGGCAGCTCGCGCAATCCCACGCATTTGCCGCCGATGTCGGCGCCGTGATCGACGAACCGGAAGTCCAGGTTGGCGTAGCCGGCCTCGCGGCGGTCGGCGGGCAGATCCGCGGGGTCGGCGGGGATGATGTGCAGGAAGAAACGCTCGTCGAAGTCGCCCGCGGCGCAGGGTTCTTTGAGGTATATCAGGGTATCGCCGCGCAGGTATAGGTCAAAGCGGGATTGCGCGGCGGGCTTGCCGTAGTCGCCGGCGGCGATGCGCTTGTACGCGGCTTGCGCGGCGGCGCGGGCGGCTAAGCCTATGTCCGCGCGCCACGCTTTGACGCCGCTCTCGGTGGCGTCCTGGCCGGTTCTGATTCGGGCGATTGGGTAGTCGTCGGGCAAGAGACTTCCGGCGATGCACTTGCCGTCAAAGAAGGCGGCGTCCGTTCCAAACGGGAATCCGTGGTTCACAAAGCCGCGCGTGCGCTTGCGCTGGGGCGGGTTGTCAGGGTCGGCGGAGAATATGTGCAGGAACATCCACAAGTCGGATGTCTTTGGCGTGGGCGGCGAGCAGTTTTCGTTGAGATAGTAGATTGCGCCGTCGTAGATATAGATGTCGAAGTCGGAGATTGCTAGTAGTGTCCCGTTCGCCGCGACCTCGTCGTAGGCGGCGCGGTGATAATCGCGGTAATCGGCGGCGGCGGGATCGATGATGTACGCGATGCCGCTGCCGTATGCGCGTATGGCGTGAAACGCCGGCGGCTCGCCCGCGTTCCGGCGGTTAAGGCGCTGCTTGAGATGAAAGTCCGCCTCGTGCGGCGGCGCGAATGTGATGCGCTCCCTATCGTTTCGGGACAGGATTAGCGCGCTGTGGCTTGTGGGAAAGACGCTCAGCGCGGCGTCAGGGTAGCGCGCGAGCAGGTATTCAAGCGATTGCCGCTGCGCCAAAACCCAGTAGTCCATATCGTAGCGATTGGCGAGCGCGCCGGGCGTCCGCGTGTCCGCAAGCGCGTTGAAATAGACCTGTTGATGCGGATGCAGCGCCGCCATAGCGGTTGCGGTGGTTAGCAGTCCAAAGCCCGCTGCGCCGTATGCCAGCGCCCGCCAGGTTGTATGCAAGCGGTTGCCGCCGCGAATTGGGCGGGGATGCCGCGCGCCAATTTCCAAATACCCCCCCCCGTAAATATGTTCGTAATTGCGCGCAGCCCAATCGCCGCAAGCAGGCAGAACGGCGCCCACAGGAAGTACATCTGCCGCCAGCCGTCGTATATGTTGGATTGCAGCGCGATAATCACCGCTACGGGCAGCGCAAAGCAGCCGAGCGGCAGCGCGCCAAAGCGGGTTTCGCGGTCGCGGAGGGCGGCTATGGCGCGCGCGATTGCCCGCCAACACACCGCCGCGCATCCGACAGCGCCCGTCAGCAGCGCGATTGGCGGCGCGGTGATGGCGAACCAGACGGGGATGTAGTTCCAAGGGATGGCGTCGGATCTGTAAAGCTCGCCCATAAACAGGTTTCTGAGTATGGTGGGATGCTGGGACGCAAAGCGGATGCCCTCAACGAACCGCAGCGGGTTTTCCCAATAATGCGGGTGAATGATGTACACGGTCGCCAGCGCCGCCGCCAAGAACGCCGCGCCGGTGAGCGGGACGCGCTTGCGATTGACGCTGCCCGCCCGCCACAAATCTAGCCCACGCATAGCAAGGATCATCGGCAATAGCATCAATGCGAAAGGGCGCAGATTTACCGCCAAGCCCACGCCGACGCCGCATATCAGAAACGCGCCAAGCGTGTCTTTGCGAAAGGCGCGGTGGGCGAGGCAGAGCGCGATTATCATCATAACCGCGAATGGGATGTCTTTGCTGTTGACGAAAGAGTGCGCGTACAAACGCGGATGCAGCAGAAACATCAGCATAGCGAACAGCGCTATCCAGCGGCTGCCCGTCATCCGATAGGCGAGCATCGCGCAAGCAAAGCCGCCCGCGATAAAGAATAGATGGGTTAGCAAATGGCGCATTAGGTAGATGGGGCGGGTGTCTTGCAATCCAAGCGCGCGCTCAGCCAATAGCAGCGGCATCTCAAAGGCTATGCCGTAGTAGCGATAATCTCTGTAATGCAGCGCGTCGGTTGCGCCGGCGGCGATATAGTCGGCGTTGGCGCGGGCGATTTGGCGCTGGGTAGCCTCATCGCCGGTCACGCCGTAGTCGTCTAGGATGGCGACGCCCACGACCGCGAACAGCGCACATAGGGCAAGCGCCTGCGCCCAAAAGGGTATGCGGCGTAGCGGGGCTAGGCGGGGGAGTGGGGATAGTTGGGATAGCGTAGGCATTGCGGGGGAATTATAGCAAGGCGGGCGCAATGGCGGGCAACGTTTCAATTCAGTCGGGCGAGTATGTCTATCACTGCGAATGGTCAGAGCGCAACTTGCCGAACCCTCAAAACCGGCTAAAAAGAAACGCTGCTGACGCGGCTTGCGCCCCAATCCGCGACGCAAGCCGCATCCAAAACCCTTGCCCGTTTTTTTGCGAAAGCAAGCCCCCGCGCTTTCCCTCGCCGCTTTCTTACGCCGCCGCCGCTAAAACACCGCTATCGGGTTCACCGGCGACCCCGTTCCCCCTATCACATTCAGCGGGTTTATGCTCACCATAAACTCATACCGCCCCTCTTCGGCGCACGCCGCCGCCAGCGGCTCCAGCAGCGCGTTGTCCAGCAGCGCCACGCCGTAGGCGAATATGACGCCGTGAACGCTCCAGCCAATCCCGTACTCGTTGGGCGATGCGTCCATCATATCCCACCCCAGCAGCGCCATATCGCAATCGCGCACAAACGGCAGGCAGGAGGCGTGCAACCCCGGACGCGGCTCCCCCGACACCGAATTCGCCCAGATGTCGTGTTTCGCGGCATACGCCTCGCGCCCGCTGTACACCATCACCGCGTCGCCCGCGCGAATATTCACGCCTTGCGCCCGCGCGATGTCCTCCAGCTCCCAGCCGTGAACCGGCTCGTCCACGGTCACATACGGCTTGCCGCGATGCTTGGTAACATCCAGCAGCACGCCGCGCGTCAGAATGCCCTCGCTCCAGGCGTCCACGCTGCCGTAATTCGCCCCCGCGAAAGTCAGCGTCTCGGACGGCTTGCGCCCGTCCCACATCCCATTCTCGTCCCACACATGGCACAGCGCGTCGATATGCGTAGCCGCCGTGCCGTGATAGATCAGCCCGTAGTAATCCACCGCCGCGCCCGAATTCCCCGGCCTATCCCACACCTGCATGTAATGGTGCGCCGGCCGAGGATTCTCCGCCGTCGGCGTCACCGGAAACGGCCTGCTCATAGACACCATCCTGCCCTTTTCCACCAGCCTCACCGCCTCCAGCCGCTTCGCCTCGTCAACCAAATTCATCGCCCCCGCCGACCCCTTATCCCCCCATCGCCCCCAATTGCGCCGCTCGCTCAGATACCCCATCACCTCCGCCTTGCTAGGAACGCTCCGCCTCGTCGCAGTAACCATATCGGCATCACCTCTTGCGTCGACTATTTGCCCAACTTGCGCGGCGGCAACCTTGCACCCGCGCATCTTTGTGTTTCAGCCGTGATTATAGCGCAAAACGCGGGTGCGCGGGCAATCGCCGCGCCTCACAAGCTAACCCCCAACGCCCCTACCCCACCACATGCGTAAAACTAACCCGCCGCTCCCACAAATCCGCCCCCCCGAACCGCAGCCCCACCCGCTCGCCCGGCAACACCGCGCCCGGCAGCTGCGCCCGCGCCCGGAACGGGTAATCCGCCAACTCCAGCATCCCCGACCTGCGCGGCCGGTTTTCCAAAACGATGGCGTCATAGAGGAGGCCGTCATCATCCTTAGCATTCGCCGCCCGCAGCTTCAGATACTTCATAAACCAGTACGTCCGCCGCTGCGCCTCCAGCTTGCCCAGCGCGCGCAGCTGCACATCCGCCCGCGCCGCAACGGAGGCTACCTCATCCGCCGAATACAGCGGCTCGCCCGCGCTCAAAAAATGGCTTATCTGACGCTGCATCACCATATCCGGATAGCGGCGCAGCGGCGAGGTCGCCTGTATGTACGCCGCCACGCCCAAGCCGTTATGCGCGCCCGGCGCAGTCCCGATGTCCGCCGGCGCGAACCGGCGCATCATCAGATACCAGCGCAGCGGCCCATCTTCCAACGCAACCCCCGGCGGCAGGCCAGCGCCGATGTCCGACAAATCCGGCGCCGCCTGTGTCCGATACGCCGCCGCTATCCCGTTGTCGCGGCAAAACGCCGCCAGCAGCGAATTGCACAACACCATGCACTCCGCCACCATCGCCCGCGCAGGCGTATCACGCTCTATCACCCGCACGCGAATGTCCTCCGGCGCCGCGACCCGTATCTGCATCTCAGGCTTGTCTATGTTCACCGCGCCCGCCAATTCGCGCCGCCCCTTCAGCGCTCCCGCCAGCGCATGCAAAGCCGCCAGCGTTTCGGCGTACTCCCCCGCCTTGCCCGCGCCGTCCAAGCCCTTTGCGCCGCCGTCCAAGCCGTCATTGACGCCCAGTATCGCGGCATCCGCCTCCTCATACGACAGCGCCGCCCGACTGCGTATCACCGAGGGCTTGACCTCATATCCCATCAGATCCCCGTCCGCGCTCACCCGCGCCAGCAGGCTCAGCGCCGCCCGCGACTCGCCGCTTTCAAGGCTGCCCTTCGCCTGCGATACCGCCGCCGGCAGCATCGGCACGGCGCCCTCCGGGATGTACAGCGTCGCCATTCGCCGGTTAGCCTCCGCGTCAAGCGCGCCGCCCGGCGCTATCAGCGCCCCCGCGTCCGTGATATGCGCCCCCAAACGATACACCGCAACGCCGTTACGCCTTTCGTCAAGCAGTTCCAAAGACAGCGCGTCGTCCTTGTCAGCCGTATCCGCGTCGTCTATCGTGAAGACGGGCAGCGCCGTCAGATCCACCCGCCGCGCGTCAGCCAGCGGTTCGGCGTCGCTAACCGCGTCAGCCTCCGCCAGCGCCTCAGCGCTGAACGCCGCGTCTATGCCCTCGCGCGCCAACTCCAGCGGCGCGTCCGCCGCCATCTCGCCGATAGCGACCAGCGTCTCAAACGCCAAGCGCTGCGGATTGCCGCCCGCCGCGCCCTTGCCCTGCATCTTGCCCAGCAGCGCCTTGACCGCCGCGCCGCGCGCGTAGTCATCCCCGAACACCGCGTACTCGCGCATATCGCCCATCAACGACCGCTGATGCGCCGAGAGATCCGCCGGCAATTCCCCCGCGCTCAGCGCCGCCGCCAGCGCCTCGGCGTCCGCCGCGTTCTGAGCTCGCCGCCGCCGCCGCGCCAACGTCTCTTCCACGGCGTCAGCCGAGCGTGGCGTGTATCCCGTCTTGCCGCTATCAAAATACAAATCATCGCGGTCAAGACTCAGCAGCAGCGCCACCCGCTCAGCCGCGCTCGCCGCCGCGCCCCAGTACAGCTCCGCCAAGTCGTCAAACGCCAGCGCCTCGCCCTCATCCCGCACGACCTCCCACAGATCCACAAGCGCCAAATCGTCCGCCAGCGCCTCGCTCTGCTCGCGGAACGCCGCCAGCGCCTCATCGCCCTCCGCAACGATTTGCGTAGCCAGAATAACGCGATCCGCCGGCAGCCTAGCCTCGCGCTTGCGCCGCAGCGCCACCCGAACCCGCGCATCCTCCACCGCAACCACCCGCACGATAGCCACGCCGCCGCTCATCCGCGCCGCCACCAACTCGCCCGATTGCATCCGCATCCCTCGTATCAGCCTTTCTGCCCGTATCCGTTCATCGGCTTGCGCCCGTCTAATATGCGCCGCGCCCGCTCGCGCCGCCCGCTAATCCAAGTCCGCCAGACGCGGCAGCACATCCTCTTTCAGCAGCCGCATCGACCGCAGCCACTTATCGCGCGGCTGCCACTCATGCCCCATCGCCAGCAGCGTCCCAAAGCCGCCCACTTGCTCGTGCATAGCCCGTATCTTGGCCGCCACATCCTCCGCGCCGCCCACCATCCAGATATTGTCCAGCATATACTCGGCGGTGACCTCGTCGTCCGGCATTTCGGCGGATTGCTTGACCAGCCCCAGCTGCCCCATATGCGACAGCAGCGGCTTGAAATAGCGCTCGAAATCCCGCGCGAACACGCCGCCCAGCATATCGGCGCGCGCCTGCTCGGTCGTTTCGGCGACATACACTTCCCGCGCAATGCGCCACTGCGCCCTATCCGGCTCGCGCCCGCTGCGCCGCGCGCCCTCCGCCACCGAATCCCAATGCGTCGCCAGCTGATGCACAGGCACAAGATTGATGCTCATCGGAATCCAGCCGCGCTCGCCCGCCAGGAACAGCGTCTCGGACTTCGGCGAAACGCCCGCCACGCCGATGGGCGGATGCGGCAGCTGATAGGGTTTCATATGAAACGCCAGCCCGAACTCCTCCACCGGCTCCGGTATCGTGAACCGCCAAAACTTATGCTCATACACGCCCGGCTTGGGATCGTTCCAGATGTCCAGGATGACCTCCACGGCGTCGCGCGCCATAGAGCGATGCTCGCCCGACTCCGGGTCAAAGCCGAACACCGTGAAATCGCCCACGAACCCGCCGGAGCCCACGCCCCACATAAAGCGCCCCTGCGCCATCTGATCCAGCTGCGCGATCCGATGCGCTATCATAAACGGATCGTGATTCGGCATGCACGTAACGCCCGTCCCCAGCCGTATCTGCCGCGTCCTGCTCAGCGCCGCCGCGATAAACAGATCCGGCGCCGGAATATTCTCCCACGCCGACGTAAAATGCTCCCCGATCCAAGCCTCCGAATACCCCATCGCATCCAGCGCCACCAGCTGCCCCAAATCATCCTCCAGCGTCTCCGCCACCGCCCTCCCCGGCGGATGCAGCGGCATCGTAAAATACCCCAGTTCCATAGCGAACCTCCTGCCCTGTCTGCTTGGCAAATATGCTTGCCCGTCTGTTCATCCAATTGCTTGGCGGCGCTACGCCCTACGCAAGCCGCCCGCAATGGCAGTATAAGCCCAACACGGGCGCGGGCGCAATGCGGCGCTGCTCAGCTCGCGGCGGGCTGCTGGAGGAGCTGGAGGGTGTTGCCGTCGGGGTCGGGGAAGGTGGCTACCCAGCCGCCCCAGAGCTCGCGTTCAGGGGGGCGTATGAAGGGGATGCCGGCGGCGGTTAGGCGGGCGTGGAGGGCGTGGATGTCGGGGGTGGATAGGTTTATCATTACGCGGCGCGGGTCAAGGGCGGGGCCGCTTATTTCGGAGTGCAAGCCTATGCTGAATCGCATTGCGCCCCATTCAAAGGCGACGAAGTAGGGGCGCTCGGAGTGGACGGGGAATCCGAGGGTGTCGCGGTAGAAGGCGGTCATGGCGGGCAGGTTGTCCGTCCATATGACTACGCCGGCTATGCCGTTTATCATTGGGGTTTCTCCTTGAATCGCTTGAGCCGGGGATTTGGGGGTGAAAACTCGTTTCCATTTTGGCGGCGGCGGGTGTATAATGGCGGCAGGAGACTTTGATGGGCGGTTGATAGTCTAAAGAGGCGGGTCTCTAGAAAGGAGGTTGCTGCATTGGCTAGTAGTATCAGGGGGTGCTCCGAGTAGGTGTTCCTTGGAGCATCTCTAATGTAGGGAGGGGGCTTTCCGCTTGGCGGGCAAGTCCCCTCTCTTATTTTGCGCTCTTCGCGGTTATTGTTTGCCCTCGAAGAATCGGCGGGGGTTGTCGGTCATTATTTTGTGGATGTCGTCTTGGGATGCGCCCAGTTCGGACAGGCGCGGCAGTACGCGGCGGGTGATGAATAGGTAGCCGTCGGGGTTGGCGATGTCTCTCTCGCGGCGCGCCTCGCGGTTGGCTATGAGGAGGGCTACCGACCAGTCGTGGCCGAGCATTATGCGGTGCGCCCAGCCCGCCTGGATGAGTTTGTAGGCGGTTTGGGTTCGCGCCTCCCAGTCGAGGACTTCGGGGCGGCCAGGGTAGCGGTCTAGGCCTATCCAGACGCCTTTTTCAAGCAAGCCGGTTAGGTAGCCGATGTCGTCGGTGTCGTTGCTGTGGCCGATATAGACGCGGTTTAGGTCAATGCCTTCGTCTTGGAATATGGCGACTTGCTGTTCGCCGACGCGCTCAGGCGCCCAGGTGTGGGTTGATATGGGTGCGCCGGTGGCTTTGTGGGCGCGGGCGGCGGCGCGCAGGATGATTTCGCCCTCGGCGGTTACGCCGCCCATGTCGTTGGCTACTTTGATGATGCCGGCTTTGATGCCGGTTCCCTCTATGCCGTCTTGGATTTCGCGGATGTAGAGGGGGGCGATGTCGTCGGGGGTGGCTGTCCAGAATACGCGGGGGATGTCGCGCCAAGTGCCGGTGGCGCAGATGATATGGACGCCGGATGCGCGCGAGACTTCTTCCAGCAGGCGGATGTCGCGGCCTAGGTCAATGGTGGTGACGTCTATGATGGAGCGCAAGCCCTCATTGCGGGCGGCGGTTAGGTCGGCAATGCCGCGTTGGATGGTGGCGGCGCGGTCTATGAATTCGGGGTATATCTGCTGGATGCCGGCGGACGCTACCAGCACATGCTCGTGGGATAGGGTGAATCCGAGGTCGGCGGCGTCGATTTCGCCTAGCACTGAGTTGATTTTCGCCATAGTGATGCCTCCGTGGTTCGCGGCGTTTCGCGCGTGTATCGCGGCGCTTTGGCGTTAGCCGCGCGGTTGCGGCGTTGGTTAGCGGCTATGTTTTGTGGTTGCTGACTGGTGGTATGTCTTGCGACTGCCTTGGCTAGATAGCCGGGCGGCTATTCCGCCACTATGGGATTGCTGAGGGTTCCGATGCCGGTTATCTCTACGTCGCAGGCGTCGCCGGGTTTCATATTTTGGGTTGCGCCGTCGGTTCCCATCCATATCATATCGCCGGGGTGGAGGGTGAGGTAGCGGGTCATGGCGGCGATGTAGGTTTCTACGCCGAAGACCATGTTGTTGGTGGGGAAGTCGGATACGATTTCGCCGTTGAGCCGGACGCGGGTTTGGAGGGCGTCTAGGTCGACGTCGGTTTCGATCCAGGGGCCCATAGGCTTGAATGTGTCGGCGTTTTTGGCGCGCCAGAGGGTGCGGTCGGACGCCTGCCATGTGCGCTCGCTGACGTCGTTGCCGATGGTGTAGCCGAGGACGCAGGATAGCGCGTCTTGCTCGGATAGGTTTTTGGCGCGCTTGCCGATTACTACGACGAGTTCGCCCTCGTATTGGAGGCGGTCGGTGGAGTCGGCGGGCTTGACGATGGGTTCGTTGTGGGCGATGAGCGCGTTGTTGGCGCGGTAGCCTATGTCGGGCTTTTGGGGGATGTCGGGTTCGCGGCCTAGCAGGGCGGCGGCCTCGCGCACATGCTCTTCGTAGTTGACGCCGGCGGCGTAGAATGTTTTGGGCTCAAAGGGGATTAGCAGGCGGACGTCGGCGAGCGGATGGCGGATGCCGGTTTTGGCGTAATCGCCGAATGGGGAGCCGTCCACTTCTTCTATGTGGTCGCCGCTGACGATGCCGAAAGATATGCCGGCGTCGGTTTGGTATCTTGCCCAGCGCATATGAGTAGCCTCCTTGTATTATGTATTGCCTGTTGCGTATCGCGTGAATAGCCGCGCAAATGCGGGATGGCGTGGCTTGATGATGCCGGATGATGCCGTTGGGGGCGATTATACGCGAAACGGGCTTGGGGCGCACGGGGGCTGAGTTAGGGCAAGGGATTGGGCGGCGTTAGGCCGAAGGCTTGCGCTACGAGTTCGTATGAGCGGACGCGGGCGTTGAAGTCGTAGCAGATGGTTACGATGCCTATGTCGGGGGTTTGGTAGGCGTGGGCGAGTTCTTCTATGCGCGCTTTGACTTGGGCGGGGTCGCCGTCGATGTAGCTTTGTTTCATTTTGGACAGGTACGCCCACTCGGCGGGGTTGTATTCGTAGGCGAGCGCCTCGTCAACGGGGGGTATGCCCTCGCTCATGCCTTGCACGGAGCGGACGCGGGATAGGTTTCGGCTGGCGGCAAGGCGGAGCGCCTCGTCTTCGGTATCGGCGCAGAGGACTTGGAGGGCGACGTTGACTTTGGGCTGGGCAAGGTATTCGGAGGGCTTGAAGTTTTGGCGATACATTTCGGCTATGGCTGGGCCGTGTTCGGAGGCTAGGCCGAAGAAGTGGGCGAAGCTGAAGGGCAAGCCCATTTCTGCCGCCATAGAGGCGCTGTCGGCGCGCGAGCCTAGCAGCCAGACGTCGGGGGCGGCGTCTTTGGCGGGGCCGGCGCTGAGGGATGCGAAGGGGTGGTCGTCGGGGAGGCTGTCGTGCAGAAAGCCGAGCAGGTCGCTGACGATTTTGGGGTAGTGGCGGACGTCGAGCTGCGGGCGCGGGTATGAGAGCGCGGCGGCGGTTATCTGGTCGCTGCCGGGGGCGCGGCCGATGCCGAGGTCGATTCTGCCGGGGAATAGGGTTTCCAGCATGCGAAAGACTTCGGCGACTTTGAAGGCGCTGTAGTGTGGCAGCATAACGCCGCCGCTGCCCACGCGGATGGAGTTGGTTTGGGCGGCGATTTGGCCGATGAGGATTTCGGGGCTGGCGCCGGCGAAGTTGGGGATGTTGTGGTGTTCGGCGACCCAAAAGCGGCGGTAGCCGAGCCTCTCGGCGGCGAGGGCGAGCGCGATGGTTTCGCGGAGCGCGTCGCGGGCTGAGCCGCCCTTGCGGACGGGGGATTGGTCAACGACGCTGAGGGTGATTGTGGGGGGCATAGGGTTGCTCACTTTTAGGGATGTATGGGGGCTTGCGCCATGAAGAATTGGCCGTTTAGGGGGTGCTGCAGGATTGATACGCGGGTTACGGCTTTCAGGGTAGCGTCTATGTCGTCAAAGGCTTGGTTTAGGTGGGCGTAGGGGCGGCATTGTTGGATGGGCGTAGGGGCTTGATGCCAGGCATAGGCTTGATGGGCGTCTGATGACGGGGCGGGCAAGTCGGGGGCGTGGGTTAGCATTGTGAGGGTGTTGGGTTGGATCATCGGGTAGCGGGCGTCGGATAAGAGGTTGGCGCGGGGATCTACTTGCGCCATTACGCGAAAGCGCAGTGAGATTGACGCGCCCTCTACGCGGCGGGTTTCGGCGAAGTGGGATTGGCGGATGTCTAGGCGGCGGGCGAGGTCGGACATATCCGCATCGGCGGGGGCGGACGCGGCGGCTACCTGCTCAAAGGCGTTGGCTAGGACTTGGTTGGCGGGGATTGTTTCAAAGAATGAGCCGCTTACAAGCAGCGTCTTTGACAGCGGCGACGTGGGGGTTCGCTTGATGCCGCGGATGAGGTAGTGAACATCTCTTTGGGGGACGGCGTCTAGGTCTTCGCCGGATTGTAGCAGGCGGCTGCGTATGTTTTGCGCCAAAGACGAAATGGGCTTTGACGCGCTTGGGATCGTGGAGTTGAAAGAGGCGATTTGATAGGCTTTCGCGTCTTTGAGTTCAATGAACTCGCCGCCGGGCAGCGGGCCGTCGGGATTGGTTTTCAGCACGAAATCGGGGAATCCGGAGCGGGATCGCGCGGCTATCATATCGTCTGGGAAGGCGAAGTCCTCAAGCTTGTTATCTTGCGCGAAGTAGCCGCGGCGCTGCATAAGGCGGGCGAAGAAGTGGTAGGCGGATGATGTGGGCATAGGCGTTAGATGAGCGGCAGGGGCGCGGCGGCGTGGGCGTCGGGCTGGCGGCCGGATGTGGGCAAGCGGTCGGGCGGGGATGGCCATATGGCGTTTGGCGGCCAGATTTCGTTTAGCGCGGGAGTGTGGGTGTAGGCGGCGCGGTATTGGGCTATGGAGTCGGCAGGGCGAGGGGATTGGAGACGGGATTGGATGCAGCGGTAGTTTATGTCGTCTTTCTCGACGCCGACGGCTTGGCGGGCTAGTTGGGATGCCGCGACTAGGGTGGTGCCGGTGCCGGCGAATGGGTCGAATACGCAGTCGCCGGGGTTGGTGGAGGATAGGATTAGGCGCAGGAGCAGGGCGAGGGGGGATTGCTGCTTGTGGATGCGCTCGCCGTCCTCGCGGCGCAGCGCCTCGTCGCCGGCGTAGTAGCCGGATGTGAGCTCGCGGATGTCGTCCCAGACGTCTGTGACGAATACGCCGTTTTCGCGCGGCTTGTAGCCGTTGGGCAAGGGCGGGTCTATTCGCAAGCGGTTGAATACCCTAGCGCGCTTGCCTTTGGTGGCAAAGGCGATTATCTGGTATGCCTTGCCGTAGCGGGCTACGCTGGGGACGGGGGATGTTTTTTTGCGCCAGACAATCAGGTTTTGGAAATGCCAGCCGGATTCGCGCAGGACGCGCAACACATTTTCGGCGTTCTTTTCGCGCTGCATAAAGTATATGGCGGCGCCTTGCGATGAGCGCTCATGCGTTAGTTGGCAGATTTGGCGCATCCAATCCCAGTACTCGCTGTCGGCCAAGCGGTCGTCGTGTTCACGATATTCCTTGCCCTGGTTGAATGGGGGGTCAAGGAATGTGAAGTCGAGGAGGGGCGTTTCTTGGGCGGGGGATGCCAAGAAATTTGTGCAGTCGTCGCGGAATAGTTGGGGATCCATTTGCGGCGGCTCTCAGTTGGGTCTGGCAGTTGGATGCTATGAGGGGCTACCGCGCGTTCTTTGGCCATTTGCGCGGCGGCGGCGGCGGCGGCGGATCCGGCCGCCGCCAACTCTCAGGGTCTGTCATCCCCAAGCGAATCCGCTCTTTCTCGGATTTCTTATCAGGTGGTAGGTTGGGCACTCTGGTCATGATATATCCCTCCCTATGAATTCAACCATTTCCACATCTTCGACAGGAATAAGTATCTCCAACATCGGCTCGTTCAAAGCCACAGATTTATTCTTATCATCGGAATCCGACAACCATACGGCGCGCGTAATCCTGAAATGCCCAGAATCTGACGTTTTTGGGGCTTCGAACGGCCAGCCGAACAGCCTTCTATTCCCGCTCAGATGCAACACAACCCAGCAGTAGTCTATTCTTTCTTCGAACGCCGCATACCATTCCGACGGGTATGAGGTTTCGCGCATCTTTAAGAAAGGGACGCCCCTAGCGATATTGTAGAAAATGTTGTTGTTCAATGCAAGCACAAGTATCGGCGCAAGCAACAGCGCGAACAGCAGTGTGGCTATGAACTCCGCCCCCGCAAGCCAATCTTCGCTCAGCGCGCCGAATATGCCCGTCTGCCCCATAAACCAGCCGCCGCCTTGCCCCACGACAGTGAAAGACAATGCGTGAATGACTTGCCCGAAATGGCCGGGTTTCGGATACGATGATATGAGATAGAAGAACTGCGCCGCTACGAATCCGGGCATCAAGAATAGCAGCAGATTTATCAGTCCATTGGGTTCGTTGAATACCCAGCTCATAGAGTTTGCCGCCTTGCGCCGAATTAGCCCGCGCATTTAGGGTTGTTCGTTTATCATACGAATAGAGTATCATATACGTATGAATAGAGCAATGATTGGCAAGGCCGTGTTTCGGCTAAAACGCCTCCAGCGTATGCGATTTCCAGCGGTTTATGGCGGCTTGGCCGCGGGGGCTTACGGCGCGTTGGACTTGGATGTTTATGAGGGCGGGGCGCTCTAGTTTTAGGCAGCGCTCTAGGGCGGGCTGGAGTTCTTCGGGGTTTTCCACTAGCTCGCCGTGGCAGCCGAGGCCGCGAACTACCTGGTCGTAGCGCGTGGGCAGCAGGTCGGTGGCTACGGGCTTGCCGTACACGCCGAGCTGGATCTGGCGGTCTATGCCCCACGCGGAGTCGTTGCCGAGCAAGCAGACTACGGGCAGGTGGTGGCGCACGGCGGTGTCGAATTCCATGCCGTTGAATCCGAATGCGCCGTCGCCGCTGAACGCCAATACGCGCCGTTCAGGATGCGCGAGTTTGGCGGCGAGCGCGGTGGGCAGGGTGTGGCCGAGCATCCCTGAGGGCGAGACGTAGAGCCAGCTTTTGGGCATTCGCGCGGGCAGGTAGGCGCGGCCGAAGTGGCAGTAGTCGCCGCCGTCAAAGACTAGGTAGTCGTCTGGGGCGATGTTTTGCGTCACGGCGCGGTGGACGAACATGGCGTGCATCGGGGTTTCGGGGATTGCAAGCGATTCCAGATGCTCGCGCCACTGGTTGCGCTCGGCGCGAAGTTCGTCTATCCAAGCCAGGTCGTTCCACTTGTGGCGCGCCGCCTCATCGGCGAGCTGGCGCAGGGCCGCCTCTACATCGCCGGCGATGCCGACTGCGACGCCGCGATTGCGGCCTATCTCCGCCTCGGATGGGTCGACTTGGATTATGGATGCAGAGGCGGCGATTGTGGGCGGCATAGCGTATCCGGCAATCAGGTCTTGCTTGCGGCCGAGCAGGACTACGGCGTCCGCCTCGCGCACTTTGCGGGCGGCTTGGCTTAGGCCCTGGTCGAAGAATCCGAGGCAGTATGGGTGTTCGTCGGATACTAGGCCGCGCGCGTCGCCCTCGGTGAGCAGGGGGATGCGCGCGGTTTCAATGAATTGGCGCAGCGCGTCGCCGGAGCGGGAGTATGCGGCGGCGCTGCCGGCGATGATGAGGGGGCGCTCGGCGCGGCGCAGGATGTCTATGGCTTGGGTTATCTTCTCTGCGGATGCTTGGGTTGGGCTGATGCCGCGGTATTCGTTGGGGGCGTAGAAAGTGACCTCGTCTTCGCGGACGCGCTGCTGCTGGATGTCAACGGGGATGGTTAGGTGGACGGGGCCGCGCCTGCCGCTGTACGCCACGCGGAGCGCGTGGGCGATCATATCGGGTATGCGGCGCGGGTCGGTGACCATCCACGCGCCTTTGGTGATGGGGCGCGCCATGCCGACTTGGTCGATTTCCTGCATAGCGCCTCTGCCGAGTTCGGCGAGTTCGGCGCTGCCGCTGATGGATAGCAGCGGGCTTTCGGAGTGGAAGGCGTTGGCTATGCCGGGTATGGCGTTGGCGAAGCCTGGGGTAGTGTACATAGCCACGCCGGGTTCGCCGGTGATGCGCGCCCAAGCGTCCGCCATATGCGCCGCCGCCTGCTCGTGGCGCGTGTCCACAAAGCGAAAGTTCATATCCGCCATAGTGTCCAGCGCGGGCAGGATGTGGTCGCCGGCGATTGTGAATATGTTATGGACGCCTTCGAGGGCGAGGGCTCGGGCGATGAGGTGGCTGCCGGTGGTTGTGGGGGTTGGGGTCAAGGGGGGCCTCCGATGAATTCATTTTGTTCATTGGTTTGTTGTTCGCTCTTTATTGTATGCGTCTGCTATTGACATTGCCAATCATAGTGGTAATATAACGGGAAAGGCAGATGTATTGTCAGATTGAAATACTGAGGAATGGCAGTGACATCCCAACAACCTTTCCGGCCTCACGTCTCACCAGAGTTGCAACGCGACTTGGACATTATCGCTACATGGCGAGGACGTCCTACGCTATTTATCGTCAGTTATTTGAATCAAATAGTCACGAAGGAGTTGTCGGAATACTTGTCGCGATACTCATGGCATAAGAAGTATGATGAACTATCCGTTCTCATTCATTCACTTGGAGGCGATCCAAAAGAGACGTATAGGATGATGTCGATCCTAAGGTTGCATATGGACGACATTGAAGTGCTGGTGCCTCAAGAAGCGAAAAGCGCCGCTACGCTTTTCTGTCTCGGCGCAAATAAAGTCTTTATGGGAAGCATGGGCGAACTGGGCCCGCTTGATATGCAACTTGTGTGGAAGGACGAGCAGGGGCATAAGCATCGTCGATCTACGCTTGACTCATTTAAGGCATCTGAGCAAATGCTTAACCACACAATCTTGGCATTCCAGAAAATCATAGGCGATCCGCCTACTAGCGCCAGTCAAGCGAATCTCCATGGTTCTCCTCTTGAGGAACACTATGCGAATGAGTTACTGGCCTCAATAGTGTCAAATCTATACCAAAAGTTCGATCCAGACGAACTTGGCAAAGATAGCAGGCGCTTGTCCGTGGGCGAGCAGTATGCGCGTCGACTCCTGCATCGCGCCAACTATGGAGAGGACAAAGCACAAGACATAGCGCATAGGCTGGTCTGGGAATACCCGTCGCACGACTTCCTCATAGATTTGAGTGAAGCCAAAGAGATAGGGCTGAACGTAGACGATATGGAGGAAGACTTCTCCGAATTCTACGAAGGGGTGTTGGTCAAAATATGCGAAGATAGGACAGTGGAGCAGCACTATGAGTTGTTAGACGGGGATTACGAATTCGACCTATTCGTTGGTCTGGGGATCCCAGCAGAGAACGATAAGCAAGTCGACGCAAACGATGGCTCTGACGATAAGGGCGACGATGATGCAAATAAAGAGTAAGCCGCGAAAGAAGATAGCCGGAAGGCTGTCACGCACGGGCGTGGATATTAACAAGTCGCGCAACGCGGCTCTGGATGCGGTAGCGGAGATGCGTAAGAGGCGCACGAAGTACGGGCGGCCCACGATGTCGCGCCGATTGTACGGCGAGAAGTAAGGCAAGCGCAGGACGTAGCGGGCGGCGGCGGGCGCAGCGCAAGGCGGGCAGTTTTTAGGCTGCCCGCTCTTTGTTTGGGCAAGGCGCGGTTCGGTGGCGCGGCGTTCTTATCCCGTAGCGCTAATGGATTTGATGGACTGATTTGGGCGCTCCTCAATCGCTATCTCTGGCAGATGTTTCAGCATGTCCAAGCTCTTGGCGTAGTCCTTACGCCGCAATGCGACTTGACGCAAACGCGGGCGCATACGAAAGCGCGCGCAAAGCAAGTTAGCAGATAAGGGGATTTCAATGGCAGACTCCGATAGGTATCCTTATCCTGCAAGGCTATTTTGAATCAAGCCAATATCATATTCCCGCTGAATGCGATAAACAAGGGTGTGAAGTCCAGCTCATAATTAGCGAAAGTTTCATTAGCGCTGCAGGCTGAGAATACCCGTGCGAGGGATCTCTCGACCGCAAATCGGGGCGCGGGCTTGAGCCTAGTGGATTGGACTTGTGGCGCCGGTTTCAAGACGCTTGGACGCCCAAACATTCACATTTGACAGCGATTTTTCTAATCAACAAGGGCTTTATGTAATACCGCGCTAATCATCCTTTCCCATAACATCCCCACATGACCACCTGCCTCGCCATCCGCCTCGGCGTCATAGACTACCTCGCCGCATATCGCTTGCAGCGGCGACTGCGCGAGCGCGTGGCAGACGGGACGCTGCCCGACCTGCTGCTGCTGATGGAGCATCCGGTCGTCTATACGCTTGGGCGCAGGGGCAAGCAGGCGGACATCCTCGCATCGCCGCGCGAGCTGGCGGCGATTGGGGCGCGGGTGATTCCCACCGATCGCGGCGGCGAGGCTACCTATCATGGGCCCGGGCAGCTTGTGGGCTATCCCATCATCGGATTGCGCGGGCGGGATGGCGGCGTGCGCGGCTATGTGCGGCGCTTGCAGCGAACTCTGACGCGCGCGCTGGCGGATTTCGGCATACGCGCGGAGTATGAGGGCAAGCCGATAGGCGTTTGGGTCGCGGACGCCAAGATAGCGGCGATAGGCATCCGCGTCAGCCGCGGCGTAACCACGCACGGCTTTGCCCTGAATGTCTGCCCCGACCTGTCTCACTTCGACCACATCGTCCCGTGCGGGATGCCCGACGCCCGCGCAACATCCATCTCGCGCGAACTGGGGCGCGTGGTGAGCGTTGCGGATGCTATGAGCGCGGTGGCGGACGCCTTTGGCGCGGAGTTCGGCATGCGGCTGGAGTTCGTGGAGCGGGATGCGCTGTGCGACGCGGCTGATGCTGATGTATCGCCGGACTAGACGTCGCGCCGAGTAAGACTAAAGCTCTGCGCCGTAGGCCCCTTGTCCGGCTGGGTGGCTAGGAACATCGCCAGCGGCAGCACATCCTCCGCATCCTTGACCCATTCGCTGCTGATGGCGTTGACCGCGCCCTCCGGCTGCGCCGCCCATGACGCGATGGCGCCGGGCGTCGAGACCGGCCCCGGCACAAGCTCATTGACGCTGATGTTGTCCTGCCACACCTCTTGCGCGAGGACGCGGGTGAGCATCCAAGCGCCGGCTTTGGCGCAGGCGTAGGCGGACGAGCCGGAATGCCCTCTGCGCCCGATGCCGGAGCCTATGGTGATAATCTTGCCGCCGCCGCGCGCCTTGAGATAGGGCAGCGCGTTCTTGACGGTGTAGTACGCGCCTTTGAGATTAAGGTCAATCGTGGCAACCCAAGCGTCGGGATCGCCGTCCGCGATGACGCCGGGCGCGAGATTGCCGCCCGCGTTCACGACCACGATGTCTATGCCGCCGAACTCGTCGGCCGCCGCCTTGTGCATCGCCTCCACGTCGGACAGACGGGTCACGTCAGTTTGGATGGCGATTGCCCTGCCGCCCGCGCCCTCGATCTGCCGCGCCGCCGCTTGGATCTCGTCCACATTGCGCGCCGCGCAACACACCGCCGCGCCCTCGCCCGCGAACCCGATGGCGATTGCCCTGCCGATGCCTCTGCCCGCGCCGGTTATCACGGCGACTTTGCCCGCCAATCTCATAGCCGCAAGTATATTATGGCGGGCGCGAAATCGCAAACGCGCCGGCGCGAAATGATAAGGGATTGCTCCATACGGCTACCCATGACGCCTTGCCGACTCGCCCGCCGCATACTCTACACTGATACTTGTGGCATATCGCCGCCGCTGACCCGTAGTTGACAACCGCGCAATCCTAGACAATAATTAACCATAGGAATTAAGTTGACGCCATTCACTACCAACTGGGTGCGAATCATATCGGTAGCCGTGTTCTCAGTGTCATTCGCGCTGGGAATGGCGCTAGTGGCGTGGTATGAAATCGCGGAAGTTACCAGCGACACGCCATTGGCGACGATTATCGCTATCATAATCAAGGGACAAGCGGTGGTGGTCGTGTCAACCGGCTTGGCAGGCGTGATAGAGGGAGGCGCGTACATCGTGGTTATCGCACATCATATAGTACAGCGGGGCATAGAAAAGGGCCGCCAAGAGGGGCTAGCCGAGGGGATTGCCATAGGGCAGGACAAAGGCAGAACCGAAGGCCGCGACGAGGCATATGACGACGCCGCCAGGCAGAACGAAGCCTACTATAAGCGGATGCGCGAGGCGCTGGATGCGGGCGAGGACTTCGACGAGCCGCCGCCTATGTTCAACCGCAACGGCCGCTAACGAGGCAACCGCATCATGGTTATCGCATCGTACCTGTTAGACAAAGCGCGCGAAAAGGGCTATGCTCAGGGCTACGCCGAGAGTTACCCTGTTGGCTACGCTCATGGACTTGCCGAGGGCCGCGCTGAAGGCCGCGCCGAGGCATACGAAGACGCCAACAAGCAACTAGATGCCTATTTCGAGCGGATGGACGCAGTGCGCGAAAAGGGCGAAGACTTCAACGAACCGCCGCCCATGTTCGGCAACAACCGCCGCTAACCCCGCTTTGGCGGCGTTATACGCAACCGCCTGACTTACGCACGTTTGGACGCCGCGCTATATCACCTGCCTTTGCCTAAAAAGCATCCGGCCACGCCCCCGCGAACTCCCACGCCCCGCCGCGCTCACCACTTAGCCCGCGAGCGGCAGTCAATATCATCTGCGGCGACCCCCATCCCCTACCGCGCCACCGCCAGCTCAAGCGTAAAGTCCCCCGTAACCTCATAGGCGTAGGTTGTAGCCTCAATCGTGTAGCTACCCGCCTCCAGCGTCCTGCTCAGCGTAGTCGTGGGCGTATTGTCGCCGCCCGCCTCCGCCTCTATGTCCCCGTCCATTCCCGCGCCAGCCAGCAGGTAGATGTATGTGGACTCGGCGGCGGATAGCGTGATGGTTACATCCGCGCTGGCGTCTAGGGTGAATGTGTAGAATTTGGCGTAGTAGGTTTGGGCGCCGGGCGGGTTTGCGGAGAGGCAGGCGGGCGTCCATGCGCCGCTAATCGCGCCGGGTTGTATTGGTTGGATGCAGGCGTCGGCAATCGTGGTGGGTACAGGGTCGGGGTCAGATACGCTTGTGGGAGTGGGTGATGGCGTGGGCGTCGGCGTTGCGGTTGGCGTGGCAACCGGGCCGCTCCCGCCCTGCTCCAGCGCGGCTACCCTGGCCGTTAGCGCTTGGATGAGCGATTGCATGCTTTCCATTAGCCGCTGCACGGCGCTCATCTGCCGCTCTAGCTCGCCTAGCCTGCTTTCAACCGCGCCGCTCGCGGGCGTTGCTGTGCTAGTTGCGACGGAGGTTGGCGTGGCGGTCGGGGTGGGCGCGGGAGGCGGAGGGCCGGACGGCGCGGGCAGCATGGCAAAGCCGTAGCCCCAGTCGTTGTTGGGGTTGGCGGCGCCGCGCGGGGTGGCGTTTGTTTTTAGGTAGTCGGCAATCTGGTGGGGCGCGTAGTCGGGAAAACCTTGCTTGACGAGCGCCGCCAAGCCCGCTATGTGCGGCGAGGATTGGCTCGTGCCGCAGAACCAGGCGCTGAACCCGTTGGCGAGCGTTACCCGCTCGTTGCTGGCGGTGGCGGCGCAGTGTACGCCCACGATGTCCGGCTTGGTTCTGCCGTCCGGCGTAGGGCCTCGGCCGCTGTAGCGCGCAAGCGTATTCACATCCCACCAGTGCGCCGCGCCCGCCGCGAGCAAGCCCGCGTTGGGACTCTCGGCAGGGCTGGTAATGCTGCCGCCCGCGGTGTAGTAGCCCAGCTCTTGCGATGTGAACGCCATCAGTTGAATCCAGTCGGGCGCGGTTCCCCCAAAAAGCTCCACCGCCAGGTAGTACTCGCCGCCTGCGGAGGGAGCGTGTCTGAACCATTCAAACGAGCGATGTCCCGGCGCCCCGTCCTGGAACGCCGTGCCGCCCGTCACGGCTGCGCCGGCGCTGTCAAACAGATATAGGTCAAGGTCAGTGGGCGCGTTAGCCCAAGGGCCTTGCCAGCGCAGCGCGACCGTGAGCGTCTCGCCCGCGTCCAAGGATACGGGGTTGAGTTCATTCGCATCCAAAGCGGCGGGGTTGTCCGCAGCGCCGCCGGTGAAGTTTAGCCATTTATCGGAGTCGGGGTTTTCAAAAGCGCCAAGCCAGGTGGAGAGCGCCTCGTTGCCCGCGGATCCCGTCCACGCCGCGCCGCCGCTTACCGCCGCGTCAACGCTCCTGAGCGGGCTGTTGGCGTTTGGCGACGTCCCGTCGGGCGGCCCGCTCCAAAGCCACGATATTGAGTGATTGATCACATCCACTTCTTCGCTTACCATCCAGTCAACGGCGGTCTTCAGGTCGCCCCAGGACTGCGGGTTGGATATGAACAGATCCACGCCCGGCGCGATGTCCAGCAGGGTTTCGGCGACGGATACGCCGTGATTGCTTTGCCCCGCCTCGCAGTCGGCGAGGTTGGATGTGGACGCGCCGATTTCGGTGTAGCAGCGCGCGATTATGTTGGCGGGCAGTTCGCTGCCCATCAGCGCGCTGACGCCCGCAAAGCCCGCGTCTATCACGCCCACCCTGACGCCCGCGCCGGTGAATCCCGCGTCGTGCCATGCGTCCGCGCCGTGCAGCGCTACGCCCTGGCTTGTGACATTGCCCCTGCCCGGCGGCGCGCGCTCGCCCTCAATCGTCAGCGGCGCGTCGTGGGCGGGCATAGGCGGCATAATCGCATCTACGCGAACCACGCCCGGCTGCTCCGATGCCCGCGCGAGCAGGCTTATAGGCGCGTATGCCTCTACATAGCCCGCGCCGATGTTGCGCGGATCGCCGCCGTTGGCGCGCAGAAAGTCGGCGAGCGAGGCGGCGTCGGCTTGCGTGTAGAATGTGACCGCTACCGAATCGCCGCGCGAAATGGGGGCGGACGCCGCGGCGCTGTTCGCGGTGGATATGCCCTGCTCTACGCGCGAAACTAGCTGCGATAGCATTGAGTCTAGGTTGCCAAGCGGGGGTTGTTTGCGCTCAGATAGCGGGAAATCGCGCGGGAAGTTCGCAGGGAAATTGGGCGAGGTTTCGGGCGAGGGCGCGATTTCGGGCGCGGATGCGGGCTTAGGCGTGGGCGTGGGTGTGCGCGTTTCTATGGGTTGCTGTGCTTGGGCGTTGCCGCCGCCGCTTTGGATGAGCGCCGCAAGCGCAAGCGCCGCCGCCAATGCGAACAGCGCCAGCGCCATCCCCGCGCTAAGCCTAAATCGCGCAAAGCGGCGCTGATTGTCGGGAGTTTTTTTCATTGGAAATCCTTAGTGTTTGCGACTGAGGCGATTGCAACGCGCGGGTTGCCATATGATAGGCGCAAGCCTGCCTTAGCCGCGAATGGCGGGGATAGATCGCGTTTTATTTACGATTATCTGAGCAAATCCCAAACTGCGCTAAATTATGCGCCCAACCGCATTAGCAGTCAAGCAATCGCCCGCCATTGCCGCCCGCATCCCGCAATCGCCCGTTGCAAGCCGCCGCCAATCGCATCCCGTATCATCCCTTTCGCCCACTCCCCCCGTTTCGCTATCCAAAGCGCGATTTCCCTTAATCCCACTTTTGCGATAAACTACGCGCAACACCCGCCAAGCCAAACCTACACCCTAACAGCCCTACGCCTATCGCATTATGCCCGCTATGCCGCTATCGCACATTCGCGTTCTTGACTTCACGCACTACATCGCCGGCGCTTACGCCACTAAATTGCTGGCGGATTACGGCGCGGATGTCGTCAAGGTGGAGCGCCCGGACGGGGGCGATCCCGCCCGCCGGATGCCGCCGTTCCCCAACGACGAGCCGCATCCCGAAAAGAGCGGGATGTTCCTGCATCTCAACACGAACAAGCGCAGCATTACGCTTGACCTCAAGACGCGGCAGGGGCGCGGCATAGCGTTGCGGCTGGCGCGGAACGCCGATCTCGTCGCCGAGAGCTTTCGCCCCGGCCAAATGGCGCGCTTTGGGCTGGGCTATCCCGCCCTGCGCGCCGTCAATCCCGATGTGGTTATGCTGTCCATATCCAATTTCGGGCAGACTGGCCCTTACCGCGATTACAATATCTCCGACCTCATCATATACGGCATGGGCGGCGAGATGTATTCCACCGGGCTTGACGGGCGCGAGCCGCTGAAGATGGGCGAGAACCTGATGCTGTATCAGGCGGGCGCAATCGCCGCCACCGCCGCGCTGGGCGCGCTGTTCGGCGACGTCGGTCAGCACATCGACGTCTCGCTGCTTGAAACGCAAATCGGCTCAATTGACCGCCGGATGAGCATGCTGCTCGCCTATCAGTACAACGGCGAAATATCCAAGCGCAGCGCCGACGCCACAGCGGGCGGCTATCCCAACGGCGTCTATATCTGCAAGGACGGCTATGTGCAGATCGCGGGCGGGCGCAACTACTTCGAGCGCGTGGTGGCGATGATGGGCGCGCCGCCGGAGCTGCTGGAGGATCGCTGGTACACGCCTGAGGCGCAGTACGACCCGTATCTTGAGGACGAGTTCAACGCATACTTTATCCCTTGGTGTCTTGAGCGAACCAAGCAGGAGGTTTGGCATCTGGCGCAGCAAGCGCATGTGCTGAGCGCGCCCATCAACACCACCGCCGACCTTGTGGCGGATGAGACGTTCCAACAGCGCGGCGCTTTCGCCGAAATCGCGCATCCTGAGGCGGGCAGCCTGCTCTACCCCGGCCGCCCGTTCATTATGAGCCAATCGCCGTGGCAAATCCGCCGCCCCGCGCCGATGCTCGGCGAGCATACGCAAGAGATCCTGGCAGAGCTGGGCTACGCGAGCGCGGATGTGGCGCGGCTTAGGCGGGAGGGGGTGGTTTGACGGCGCGTATCCCATAATTCGCGTAATCGGCTAGTTCGCGTAACCCGCGCATAACCATAGGCGTAACCATACGCGCAACCGCATACAACCGCGCCATAACCCGCATAACTAAATGAGCGCCCTAATCCCGCGGATGGCATATGCGCGGCGCGGCTAAAATCTATGCTTGGGATAAGCGCGGGATAAGCGGCGCTAGGGGGACGCGATGGAACTCATTCTGATTGGCGCGTTTGTCATTTCCCTATTGATATGCGCTCTTTTCGCTATCGCCTGCGCTTTGGCGCAAGCGGCGCTTTTGGCTATAATGCCTATTATGGCGATAGAGTGCGCTATGAAAGCCCGCCGCGTCGGTCTGCCCGCCATGCGCTACGGGCTATTGGGCGCAATGTGCGCGGCTTGCTTTGTTATGCCATATCTGTATCTGATAGACAGGATGAACGGCGAGGCGATGCTGAACGAGTTCACCAATATATGGCATACGATTCTGCACATCTGCTGGGCTATATTTCTGGCTGGCGCGTTTGGCTTTTACTATTGGTTTGGCGGCGACTGGGGCATAGACGCAAATGTCTCCGACGCTCTCACCGCCCTGCAACTGATTTGCTGGGGCATGTGGGCGATAGCGCTGATATATTTCAAGGCAAACGGCGGGTTTTCGGCGGACAAGCGCGCGCTGGAGCCTAGCGAACTTACTCGCCGCTATCGGATAGCGCCGTTTGTTGGGGCGTCAATGACGGTGGCGCTTTTCGCAATCTTCTTTGTGGCGGCGGCGAGATTGCCGCTCTAATATAGAGATGGCGCAGCGCGGGCGGGGCAATCGCCCGCATCACATAACACGCTTGGGGCTATGCTTGGATAGCGCAACGCGCGCGCCGCAATCGCATCCATAAATCGCATCGTAAGGGCAACCACACAACCGCAATCGCACAGCCGAATTAAGAGAGGCGGGCATATGGCAAAGCTGCCGCTTGAGGGCATACGCATCCTGGATATGACGGTGGTTTGGGCGGGGACATACTGCGCCACGCTGCTCGCGGATATGGGCGCGGAGGTGATACGGCTGGAGTCCATCCGGCGGCTGCCGCCCATCACGCGCGGCTATATGCCCTATCCGCCCAAGGAGGTGATTGAGGGGCTGCCCGCTTTCGTGGCGGGAATGCCGGGCAGGGAGCCGGGCAAGCGCCCGTGGAACCGATACCCGCTCTTCAACGCGCACGGGCGCAACAAGCTGGGCATGACCGTGGATCTGCTGCAGCCTAGCGGCATTGACATATTCAAGCGCCTAGTCGCCGTCAGCGACGCATTCGTGGAAAACAATGTCACCGAAACGATGGACAAGCTCGGCATATCCTACGAGATGATGCGCGAAATCAACCCGCGCATCGTGACGCTGCGGATGCCCGCCTACGGCAACGGCGGCGCGTATCGCAACTACCGCTCGCTCGGCGTGCATATGGAGGGCGTGATTGGGCATACGATACTGCGCGGCTACGCGGATATGGATCCGTCCTCAAACACGAATGTATTCGCGGCGGACGCGGCGGGCGGCGCGCAGGGCGCTTTCGCAATGCTGGCGGCGCTGCACTATCGCAAGCGCACGGGCGAGGGGCAGCTCATAGAACTGGCGCAGGCGGAGAATATGATAGCCTACACCGGCCGTTTCTTTATGGACTACGCGATGAACGAGCGAACAAGCGGCACAATCGGCAACCGCCACACGACCGCCTTGCAGGGCTGCTACCCTTGCGCCGGCGACGACCGCTGGATAAACATCACCCTCTACGACAACGCCGACTGGGATGCGTTTCGCGCCGCGCTAGGCAACCCTGAATGGACGTCCGACGCGCGCTTTGCCGACCACGCCTCGCGCCGCCGGCATCACGACGCGCTAGACGCCCACATATCCGCCTGGACGCGCCCCCTTGACCGCTACGCCATAATGCGCCTGCTGCAATCCGCCGGCGTCACCGCCGCCCCCGTCCTAGACCAGCGCGACGCATTCGCCGACCCCCACCTGCAATCGCGCGGCATATTCGAACAAGTCCACCACGAAGACGTAGGCGGCTCTCACCTCTACGTAGGCGCGCCCTACAAGATGTCCGAAACGCCCATCCGCATCCGCAGCGCCCCCGTGCGCCTGGGCGCGGACAACGAGTATGTGTACAAGCAGGTGTTGGGGGTGAGCGCGGATGAGTACGCGGAGTTGGAGCGGTCGGGGCATATTGGGATGGATTTTCCGCGGGATGATGATTAGCCGGATGCGAACTTATTTGTACGCGGACGAGTCGGGGAACTTTGATTTAGTATGAACGCCGGCGCGGCAACAGATGGCAGAGGCTATGGCCCCATCCGGTTTAGCGGCGGCAGGCTGCCCTCGGTTGCTTTGAAGTTTAAGAGCAGTTGCCTTTCAACAATGTCTATTTCGCGCTCAGGCCATAGGCCGAAGTAGAACCAGCTGGCTACGCCTAGCGCGGTTTGGGCGGTCATGCGCGGGTTGTCTAGGTGCTGCCGCATGCGCTGGCACAGGTTGACGCTTTGGCCGATGTATATCACATCGTCGTTGATGCTCGCCAATATGTAGCAGCCCGATTTCTGGGGAACGCGCAGGCTCTCAGACAACCGAAATGGCGCTCGGTTGCTTATCGACGGTTTTAGCGCGCCAATCTTCATAGGCGTATCTCCGGCCTTTGGGTGGGCGCGCGACTAAGCGCCTGCTGGAATGCGTCAATGTATCCGCGCACGGCGGCTCGGTTCAAGTTGCTGGCTCCATGCGGGCCAGGCATCCACCAGTCGGGGGAGATGACACTTCTGTATGTGTCATCTATTTCGTCTAGGGACGCCTCAATGACTGAGGATATGGATTTGGTAGTGAAGTCGTTTGTGGAAGAGTAGAGGACATTGAATATCCACTTGGATACTCCAAGGAAGAAGAATATCCCGTTGCTCTTGTACACGACGGTCGCGTTCCTGTCTCTGCCGTTCACGAATAGGTCGTCGATCGCCCTGAAGTAGTTGAGCATAATCCTCGCCGCTCTATCAATATCCGTTTCCTGCACTGACAGGGGATTTGACGCGGTGAGAACTTCGGACTTTAGCATGTTCACGATAGCCGCTTGCTTGATTTTGTTCCTGCCGTCTAGGTCATTCGCCATCTGAATCCGGCCGAGGAATGGGGATTCGGAATGCTCGTTGAGGAACTCCGTTATCCTTAGGGCTTTGGCGTCTCGTCCTCGCGCGATGGAGCTTTTGATCCAGTGCGGGGTGTATGGCAGTTCTTCAACGCCTTGCATATCGGTGAAACGGCGCGTAATCTGCTGGCGCAACGCAGAATCCACGGGGACTTGCGTGGTGTTGACGATGAAGAAGTGGTACATTTGGTGCGTATCATCAAGTTCTGTGGCGAGGGTGACCGGGAGCTTGAAATCAAGCAGTTCCGGTTCCCTGTCAACCGCGAGGCGCAGCCCCTCTATCCTATGCTGGCCGTCAACCACGCTGAACGGACAGACCAAGTCCTTGTCGAATTTAAGCGTTTGGGTGTCTTCGTCGAAGTCCACGGATTTGTCTGTCGCTAGAAACACGGTAGTTGGCAGATGCGCGTAGCCGTCGCCATTGGCCTCGGTCAAATGCCTTGAAAGCCGACGCGCGCGGGTTTCGTTCAAGATGCGCTGGTAGCCCTCTTGCGTATCGGAGTCAAGTTTCTCAACGGCGTAGAAGTTGCCGCCGAACAGATCTCTGGGCGTAACATAAGTTAGGTAGAGGGTAAGGTTCCCTTGCTTAATTTCTACCGCCGAGCGAGAAAAGTCAGCCATAATGATTCCTCCCTAGAATGTGTTTTGCATATCATAATGAAATCAGCGGTTAGGCGCAAGGTTATTTGAACATAGTTTTCAAATTGTTGCGTTTTATTTTTCTATGACAATATGACAATTGACGCGCAGCCGATAACCGTATGGGTTGCTTGCGGGGCGGGGCTTTAATTGACAATCCCGCTTATGCGTTGCTACTATTGGAACTGCGTTGCGTCAAGCGCCTATGTAGCAAGGGCCGGGGGCATGCGCCACTATTCGCAGGGGGATTGTTTAGCCTTGTCTTATGTGAAATGCCTGAGTTGCCGCGAGTGCGGCAGCGAGTATGCGGTGGAGCCGCTTTATGTGTGCGATTTCTGCTTTGGGCCGCTCGAGGTTAGCTACGATTACGACGGCATAGCGCGCAGCATTAGCCGCGAGCGCATCGCCAAGGGGCCCCTGACGATGTGGCGCTATCACGATTTGCTGCCGGTGGACGCCGATACCGCGCTGGATATGAATACCGGCTTTACCCCCCTCGTGCGCGCCAAGAATCTGGGCAGGCTGCTGGGGCTGAATAGGCTGTATATCAAGAATGACAGCGTTAATCCGACGTTTTCGTTCAAGGATCGGGTGGTGTCCGTGGCGTCGGCTAAGGCTCTGGAGTTTGAGTTCGATACGCTGGCGTGCGCCTCTACGGGGAACCTAGCAGGATCGGTTTCGGCGCACGGGGCTAAGGCGGGGATGAAGACGATGGTGTTTTTCCCGTCGGATCTGGAGCGGGGGAAGATCCTGGGCGCGGGGATATACGGGGCGACGCTGGTGGCGGTGGACGGCACTTACGACCAGGTGAACCGGCTGTGCAGCGAGCTGGCGGATAATCACCGCTGGGCTTTCGTGAACATCAATATGCGGCCGTTCTATTCGGAGGGCAGCAAGACGCTGGCGTATGAGGTGGCGGAGCAGCTGGGCTGGCGCGCGCCGGACGTGTGCGTCGTGCCGGGCGCGTCGGGTTCGCTGTTCACTAAGATATGGAAGGGCTTGAACGAGCTGTCGGATTTGGGGCTGATAGATTCGGCGCATACCAAGATGCACATCGCGCAGGCGGAGGGCTGCTCGCCCATCGTGTCCGCGTATGACGAGGATACGCCGCATGTGCGGCCGGTTACGCCGGACACTATCGCCAAGTCGCTCGCCATCGGCAATCCGGCGGACGGGTTTTATTCCATCAAGACGATAGAGGCGTCGGGCGGCAGCGCGGTGGCGGCGCCGGAGGATGAGATTGTGGAGGGGATACGGCTGCTGGCGGAGACCGAGGGGATTTTCACCGAGACGGCGGGCGGCGTGGTGATTTCGGGGCTGCGGGCGCTGGCGCGGCAGGGCAAGATTAAGCCGGACGACCTGACGGTGGCGTACATCACGGGCAACGGGCTGAAGACGCAAGAGGTGGTGGAGTCGGTGGTGGATCCGGTGTTCACGACGCCGGATTACGATGATTTTATGAGCAGTCTCGCCACGCGGGAAGAGCGCAACGGCAAGCGCGGCTAACGGGCGGCTAACGGGCGGGCGCGTCATATCATAGTCATATCATATAGGGCATATCATATAGGGGCAACGCCGCGGCGCGAGAAAGAAATGGCAAGGATAATGGCAAAACGACGGGTACGGTTCACATTTCCGCAGTCGCTGATAACCGAGCCGCTGATATACAATCTGGGGCGCAAGTTTGAGATTGTAACGAACATACGGCGGGCGGATGTGCGGGATAATATGGGCTGGGTGCTATTGGAGTTGGAGGGCGATGAGGATGAGATAGCGCGCGGCTTGGAGTGGATGCGCGGTTCGGGCGTGCGCGTTGACCCGATAACGGGGGATCTGATAGAGGGGTAGCGCGGGCGGCAAGGGTTGGCGCGGGGGCAAGCAAGGCCGGGCGGCTTGCGGGATATGCGGGGAGTTCGGATGCCTGACGCTTGTTTCGGCTTGCGAATTATTATCTAACAAACGCAACGGGTTCGCGGCGGATTTCGGATTTGCCGCTTGTTACTAAATCACAATCTCTTACTAACCTCGGAGGATGAGACGCGATGAGCATATCGGTGCGGATACCGACGCCCCTTAGGCGGGTGACCAACGGCGCGGATAGGGTAGCGGCGGAGGGGGATACGCTTGCCCAGATAATTGATTCGCTGGAGAGCCAGCATCCCGGCATCAAGGGGCGGCTGTGCGATGAGGATGGGGAACTGCGAAACTTCGTGAATGTGTATGTGAACGGGGAGGATGTGCGGTTTCTGCAGGGGCTTGGCACTGCGACGAAGAGCGGGGATGAGGTTAGCATAGTGCCGGCGGTTGCGGGCGGCAAGTAGGCGGCAAGCGGCGAATCGGTCGCAAGCAGGGTTCGGCATTGCCGCGTCTTCAGGCGGCGATTGGCAAGCGGCGGTTAGCGGCAAGGGCGCGTTGGGATTAGCGCGGTATCAGTGCGTAATCGCGGCGTTTTCTTGCGTCGTCTAGGCGCGTATGCTTGGCGTTTCCTCAGCGTCTTCAAGCGGAGCTTAGCGGTTGCGCCCGGCTTGGGATTGCAGCCATTTCTGTCTTTGGGCGCGGCGGACGTTCTCGTCGGGGGGCGTGAATTGGCGGTGGAAGTCGGCGCGGTATTGGGCGAATTCGCCGCGCAGGATGGCGGCGCGCATCTCTTCCATTAGGCGCAGGATAAAGCGCAGGTTGTGGATGGTGGCTAGGCGATAGGCGAGCAGTTCTTTCGCGCGAAACAGGTGGTGGATGTAGGCGGCGGAGTATTCGCGGCAGGCGTAGCAGTCGCAGCCCGGCTCTATGGGCGCGTCTTGGGTTTTGTAGCGGGCGGCGGCGATGTTGAGCCGCCCCGCTAGGGTGTAGAGCGAGCCGTTGCGGGCGATGCGCGTGGGCAGGACGCAGTCGAACATATCAATGCCGCGCGCCACGCATTCCACCAGGTCTTCGGGCGCGCCCACGCCCATAAGGTAGCGCGGGGCGTCCGGCGGCAGCATTGGGGCGGTTATGCCCACCGCGTCGTACATCTGCCGCTTGGATTCGCCGACGCTGAGGCCGCCTATGGCGTAGCCGGGCAGGTCTAGCGCGGTGATGAATTCGGCGGATTTGCGGCGCAGGTCGGGGAATAAGCCGCCCTGCACAATGCCGAACAACCGCTGATCCGGGCGGGATTGCGCCTCGCGGCAGCGCAGTAGCCAGCGGTTGGTCTTGTCCACCGCGGCGTTCACGGCGGGGCGCTCGCTGTCGGACGGGACGCAGATGTCCAGGGGCATAATGATGTCCGCGCCTATCGCCTCTTGGTGGCTAATCGCCGCCTCAGGGGTGAATGCGTGAACGCTGCCGTCTAGGTGGGATTTGAAGATGATGGCGTCATCGGTAACGCGGCGCAGGCTTTCTAGGCTGAACCCCTGAAAGCCGCCGCTGTCGGTGAGCGTTGGGCCTTGCCAGCGCATAAAGCGGTGGAGGCCGCCAAGCGCTTGGACGGCTTGGGCGCCGGGGCGCAGGTAGAGGTGGTAGGTGTTGGATAGCAGGACGCGGGCGCCGGCTGCGCGCAGGTCGGCGGAGTCAACGGCTTTGACGCTGCCCTGCGTGGCTACGGGCATAAAGGCGGGCGTGGGGGCGCTGCCGTGGGGCGTGCTGAGCGTGGCGGCGCGGGCGGCGCCGTCGGTTGCTTGCAATGTGAAGAATGGGTTGGCGTCTGTCAAGTTTTGGTTTGCTGTCATTGTGGCGCTCTGGTTGGGATGTTGCCGTCGTGTTGGTATAGCGTATCGCATATTAAGATAAGACGGGGATGCTACTTTTTTGGAAAAAGTAGCCAAAAAACTTTTGAGTGGGGGAGTTTAAGCGGGTTTATTGGATTGTTGCTTGTCAGAAAATCAAAATGCGGTTACGCGGATGGGTTTATGCGGGGGTTAGCCGCGGATGCCTTGCAGGATTAGTTGGACGCCCATCGCTAGGATGAGCAGCATAAGCAGGCGGATTATCCAGACGCTGCGGACTTTGGCGGATAGGCGCGCGCCGATTTGCCCGCCCACGACTAGCCCTATGCCGGTGAATACGAATGTGGGGAACCATTCTATATTGCCGAGATAGAAGTGCGCGGCGGCGCCGGCGGTTGTGTAAAAGGACAGCGCGAATATGGATGTCGCCACCGCTACTTGGACGGGAAAGCCGAATACATAGACGAGTATGGGGGTTCGCAGAAAGCCGCCGCCCACGCCGAAGAAACTGGATATGAATCCAAGCACGAAGTTGACGGCGACGGCGTAAGCCTCGTGAAAGCGGTAGCGGTGGGTTTCGCCGCTCTCGGTTGTGATGCGGCGGCGATGCAGCCAGCGCGGGGTAACGAAGTGCAGGTGGCGGGCGCGGGCTACCGACGAGGCGCGGCGGCGCTCAAACGGCTGCGCGGCTATGCGGGCGGCGAGCGCGAGCAGCAGCAAGCCGAACAGCGCGTCGAATATGCCGGGCAGGCCGGCGAGGATCTCTTTCAGGGCAAAGGGCGCTATCACCGAGCCGGGTATGGCGGCGGCGGCGAATAGGTAGGCGCTGCGCCGATCCACCACGCGCATCCAGCGATAGGCGAATGCGCCCGATATGCTGTTGACGGCGACTAGCGCCAGCACGGTTCCCGCCACGATGATGGGATCTTTGTCAAAGAATATCCGCAGGACGGGGACTAGGATAAAGCCGCCGCCCGCGCCGACCAGCACGCCGAACACGCCCGTGCATAAGCCCATAAGGGCGAATGTCAGCCACTCTAGTATCTGCGCCCAGTCCAGGGCCGACAGCGCGCTTTCGGGCAGCCAGTCCGCGCCCGGCATCTATTCCGCCGCCAGTCGGTTTAGCGCGTCCTGCACAAGGTTGGTGGGAATATCGCTGCGGGTTACGGCGTTGCTAATGCCGTCAAGCATCACCCAGCGGATGGATCGGCCGGCGGTTTTTTTGTCGGACAGCATAGCGTCGTTGACGGCGGGAATGTCCATATCGGGGAACGACAGGGGCAAGCCGTATTCGGCGAGCAATCCGCGCTGGCGATCCACTTCGGCGGGGGATAGCATGCCGAGCGATTCGCCGATGTACGCCGCGCCCATCATGCCGATGCTGACCGCCTCGCCGTGCAGCAGGCGCGAGTAGCCGGTGGACGATTCTATGGCGTGGCCGATTGTGTGGCCATAGTTCAGCAGGATGCGTATGCCGAGCGTTTCGCGCTCGTCTTGGGATACCACGTTCGCCTTGACCGCCACGCTGCGGCGGATGATGTTCGTGGCGATGTCCCGCTCCAGCGCGAGTATGGGCTGGCTGCGGCGCTCGAAGTCGGCGAGCAGGTCGGCGTCCATGATTAGGCCGTGCTTGATAGCCTCCGCCCAGCCGGATGTGAGCTCGCGCGGCGGCAGCGTTTGGAGCGCGCTGACGTCCGCCAATACGAATTTGGGCTGGTAGAAAGCGCCGACTAGGTTCTTGCCCTGCGGCAGATCCACGGCGACTTTGCCGCCGATGGAGGCGTCCATCATAGCGAGCAGGCTGGTGGGGATTTGGGCAAGGGGCATGCCGCGCAGATAGGTGGCGGCGGCAAAGCCCGCTAGGTCGCCCACAACGCCGCCGCCGACGGCTACGACGAGGTGGCCGCGCTCCGCCTTGCGCTCCGCCAGCCAGCGGTAGATGAACTGGGCGGTTTCCAGCGTCTTATGGGTTTCGCCGGCGGGCATAATGAACATATGGGCGGCGATGCCGGCGGATTCCAGCGCGAACTGCGCGCGGCGGGCTTGGGATTGGACGCCCTCGTCGGTGACGATGTACGCCACTGATGTGTCAAGCAGTGACTTGACGCGCTCGCCCAACTCGTCCAGGATGCCCCATCCGACCCAGACGGGATAGTCGCCCTGGGATGTGCGGACGGTCGCGGCGAGGTCGGCGGCGTAGGGCCGGTCGTGATCGGGTTGTTGCGGCGCGGCGTTGGTAGCCGTGTTGCCGTTGGAATTAGCCATTTCTTGCGCTCTCGCCTCCATCCGCTTGGGATACGCGCGGTAGCATATCTCGTCGTCGTCGCTATCATCGTTGAGTATGTCAAAGGCGCGGACGACTTCATGCGCCGCCTGCGCGGGGGATAGGCGGTCGGTGTGAACCGTCCAGTGGGCAAGAGTATAGTGGAATTGGCGCTGGGCTTTCAACACGCGGATGCGCCGCATAGGGTCGGCGTGGGCGAGCATAGGGCGGACGAGCGCCTCATCGCCCTCGCTCTGCGCCCGCACGCGCTCATATATCGTTTCGGGCGACGCCTCAAGGCAAACTATCGCGCCGTTTGCCGCCATAGCCTCGCGGTTGGCGTCCGCCGTGATAATGCCGCCGCCCGTGGACACGACCTGCCGCTCGCCCTCGCATGCGGCGAGCAGCGCTTGCGTTTCCATAGCCCGAAAGCGCGGCTCGCCATATTGGGCGAAGATGGCGTCAATGGGCATACTGGCGGCGGCCTCTATGCGCTCGTCCAGGTCGACGAACCGCCATCCGAGCAGGCGTGCGGCCTCGATGCCGACGGTGGTTTTGCCTGCGCCTGAGAAGCCGGTGAGGAAGATGTTGGGTTTCATTGGGGGGCCTCGCTGGGGGTTGGGGTTGCAGGTGGTATCATATCGCATATCATACCGCATAGGGGGCGGGCGTGAATATCGGGAAAGGGCGCGAAAGGGGATTGGGTAGGATTTGCTATACTGAATATAGACGGTTATAATCTCGGATAAGATGCAAAGAACCAAAGGCGGGGATTAGGATATGCTGACTAACAGAAAAGATCCACGCTCAACCAATGCGGCGGCGAACAAGCATAGCGGGGGCTATGCACAAGAAGAGTTCGACGGGGATGTGAAGCAGGTTGTTGATATGCTCAAGCAAGGCATGTTGTCGCGGAAAGACGCCGATCTGGTGTTGTCCGTGTACCTGGGATTGTTCGTTGCAAGCGAGGTCAATTCTATGGTTGACGAATACTCGGATGAGCTTGAGCAGATGCTCATTGACGCGGTGAGCGGGGCAGAGGGTGGTTAAAAATGTTGATACCTAGGTGAAAAATGTGAAAAGTATTGACTTCTAGGCAAAAAGTATTGACACCTAGGTAATTTAGATGTTATTTTGATGGCAGAGAGAAGAGTACTCTACGACAGAGGGGTGTCGGGTGATTTATCACTCGGCACCTTGATGTTTTCCAGAACACACCGCACAAGTATGCTGTCGCTGGATAGCTCAATCGTCTGAACCGAATATCTGGGATTTTTGGGGTTCCGGATCCTTCCGGCGTATCTCGCTATACCCAGGTTGATGGCTTCCTCAATGGTATTGCGAGTTTCCTGCGTATTAGCGCCGTATCTTGAGCTCGTTTCAGACAGATGTCGCGCGAAGTAAAGGAACGTTACATAGCTCAAACGCTGCATTAGCTTGTCTAACAGGCGGATCAGCCCCGCCCACCTGCGAACTTCTTCCAGGGACGGCAAGTCCTCGGCTCTGATGTTGGGTATCAGTTGAATACCCGAATGTCTTGCGGCGTCGGGGAAGTATCTTTCAAGAGGATACACCGCGGTTGTCAGGCTTCTCAGTTCGGGGGCAAGCGAACTCGATACCGAAGTGACATGCACTTCGAATCCGCGCTCTAATGCGCGGCGGGCGGCAACGGCGTAGTCGGCGTCGCCGGCGCACAAGAGGATTGCGGGCTTGGGCGGGGTATTATGCTCGTGCGTGAAGTCCACGATGTCTGCCACTATCGTGGTATCGCAGCGGTCGCCGCCGCTGGCTTTGCGCGGCACTAGGATGTGGTTGAACTTGTAGTTCTCAGCCAGAACGGGAACCGACTCGGAGTAAGCCGTGCGCCAGTCGGCGTAGGCGGACGCGGATTGAAGCGCGCCAATTCTTTCGGCTACAACTTCAATCGCGTATATGACGATGCGCGCTACGTCTTGGTGGCTGAGGCCGCGGAAGTGGCTGCGGATGCTGCGGTCAATGTTGGGCCAATCTATGAACGCCGCGACGGTTTCGGGCAGCGGGTATGTCATCGCGCCTCACCCCATCCGCATCAGCGCCACGTTGCCCGCGGCGAACATCGCGTCCACGGGTGCTGGCTTGGCGGTCCACATCTCGAAGGCGGCGGCGCCTTGGTAGATGAGCATGGGCATGCCGCCTATCGCGCGGGCGCCGGCGCTGCGGGCGGCGGCGAGCAGGGGGGTGTGCTGCGGGTTGTAGACCATGTCCATTACTACGGCGTCGTGGGGGATGGCGCCGCCGGAGAGGGGGGTTTGGCCCTCGCTGTCGCCGTGTCTCATGCCGACTGAGGTGGAGTTGACGATTAGGTCGGATTGGAGGGCGATGTCTTCCAGGGTGGGGTCGGCTAGGGCAAGGGCGGATAGGGTGGTGGCGGCGTTGCCGCGCAGTTCGGCGGCGAGCGCCTCGGCGCGCTGGGGGGTTCGGTTGGCTATGGCGAGCGTGGCAACGCGCTCTTGGCAGAGCGCGAATGCCGCCGCTCGCGCCGCGCCGCCCGCGCCCAACAGCAGTGCCCGCTTGCCCTCAGGGTCAAAGCCGGCGTCTTCTTTCAGCGGGCGCAGAAAGCCCTGCGCGTCTGTGTTGCGGCCTATGAGCTTGCCCTCGCTCTTGACGATTGTGTTGACAGCGCCGATTGCCTGCGCCAGCGGGTCGATTTCGTCTAGGAAATCCATTACGCGGCGCTTGTGGGGGATGGTGACGTTCGCGCCTATGAAATCGCCGCCGCGCAGCTTGGCGACCTCCGCCTCAAGCGCGTCGGGGGGCGTTTCCCACGCGAGGTAGCGCGCGTCCATGCCGTAGTGGTTGAATGCCGCCTGCTGGAACGCGGGCGATAGCGAATGCGCCAGCGGGTAGCCGAATATGCCTGCCAGTCGTGTCATATCTCACCTCTTCTTCCCTGCGTCTTTCCCGTGATTAGCGTTTGTTATTGACTAATGCTTATACAAGTATAACAACGCGCGGCGCGGTTGTCAGTTACGAGATAAGAGCGCGCGGGTTCAAGCGGGTTTGGCGGATGGTCGCGGGCAATGAAAACTTGGAACTGACAACTTTATCCGCCTTGCTTGCGCGGGTTGGGGATAGTTATGCTGATTGCCATAGGCATAGGCGATATTCGTAGGGGGCGCGATAGATGGCAGGATTAGAGGCGATTGTGGAGCGGGTTGCGGGCTGCAATCGGTGCGAGTTGGCGGAGCAGCGGGGGCGGACGGTGCCGGGCAGCGGGGCGGCGGACGCGGATATTATGATCATCGGAGAGGCGCCGGGGTATAACGAGGACAAGCAGGGCTTGCCGTTTGTGGGCGCGGCGGGCGGCGTGCTGACGGATCTGCTGGCGGGCATCGGGCTGCGGCGCGAGGATGTGTATATCACGAATATGGTGAAGTGCCGCCCGCCCAGCAATCGCGACCCGCAGCCCGCCGAGATGAGCGCCTGCGCGGATTATCTGGATGAGCAGATCGCGCTTATTGACCCCAAGGTTATCGTTACGCTGGGCAGGTTTTCTTTCGGCAAGTTCTTTCCTGGGCGGTCGATTAGCCGCGAGCGGGGCAAGCCGCGAATGTGGAACGGGCGGATGATATATCCGATGTATCATCCGGCGGCGACGTTGCATAACCCGCGCCTGCGGCCCGCGCTGGAGAGCGATTTTCGCAATCTGCCTGTGATGGTGGAGGAGGTGATCGCCTTGGCGGATGCGGATGGTGGGTCGGGTGATGCGCCTGCTCAAGCCGCGGACGAAACGCGGGCTGAGCAGATGAGTATGTTTTAGGGCGGCGGCGGTTTGGCGATGCCTATCATATCCGCTCTTTTCGGTAGGGCAAGCGGCGCGGGGCGATTGCGGGTGAACGCGCTTGCGGTCGTGGCGGCGTGCGTGATTGGCTTGGGCGGGCTTGGCGCAGTGGCTTGCGCGGCGACGGATCCGCCGCTGCCGGTCTCGCCATTGCCGTTGGCGGCGCATACGACGACGTCGGTTGCGGCCGGCGACGCTAATGCGCTCGCTGTTCGCGTTGCGGCAATCCCACCGAACTTGCCTAAGTATGATAGAGGGGATTGGCGGCATTGGGTTGATGATGATGGCGATTGTCAGGATGCGCGGCAGGAAACGCTTATCGCGGAGGCGGTGGGGGCGGTGCGGTATGAGCGGGCGGATGAGTGCCGCGTGGCGAGCGGGGATTGGGTGGGGGCTTATACGGGCGAGCGGTTCAGCGATCCGGGGGATTTGGATGTTGACCATATGGTTCCGCTCGCCAACGCGCACAGGTCGGGCGCGTGGCAGTGGGATGATGAGCGCAGGCGGGAGTACGCGAATTATCTGGCGCGCGGCAATCATCTGATTGCGGTCAAGGCGGCGGCTAATCGCGCCAAGAGCGATAAGGGGCCGGAGGATTGGCTGCCGCCGCGTCAGGAATATCATTGCCAATACGCCGCCGATTGGGTTGATATTAAGCAGCGGTGGGGGCTGACGGTTACGGCGCGAGAGGCGGAGGCGCTGCGCGAGATGCTGGCGGGGTGCGATGCGCCTATCACGCTGGAGGTGATGCAGGCGGAGGGGGCGCCGCCGCCGGTTGCGCCAACGCAGACGTCTGCAGGGACTGACGGGCAGACGCCGTCGGGCGCGGGCAATAGCGGGACGGCGGCGGCGGATGGGTTGCGGTATGATCCGCGGGGGCCTGACCGCGATTGCGGGGATTTTGAGACGCAGGCGGAGGCGCAGGCGTTCTTTGAGGCGGCGGGCGGGCCGGACAAGGATCGGCATCGGTTGGACGGGGATGGGGATGGCGTGGCTTGCGCGTCGTTGCGATAGCGCAGGGCAAGTCGGGCGGGTTGCATTGTTTCGTTGACGCAAAGGCGGGCGGGTTGCCTCTCTATAAGATAGCAAGATAGCGCGGCTGGGTAGCATCTATCTCCCATCAAATAGCCCCCAATTGGCGCAGGCGCGCGAGGTCGGATTTGGAGTAGCCTAGCAGGTCGGTGTAGATGGCGGCGTTGTGTTCGCCGAGGAGGGGGGCGGGCGTTAGCGTCCATGCGGCGTTGTTGGGGATGTAGGGGCCGGTTGGGTATGTGAGATTGCCCGCGACGGGGTGATTCATCTGGGTGAAGAAGTCGCGGTCTTGGAGGTGGCGCCAGGATAGTATGTCTTGGGGGGTTGCGACGTAGGCGAATGCTAGGCCTAGTCGCTGGGCGCGCTCGAAGATTTCGTGGCGGCCGTGTTTCATTAGCCAGGGGAGCATCAGCGCGTCAAGCTCGTCGGCGTTGGCGGCGCGGCCGGCGCGGTCGGCGAATCGCGGGTGGGCGAGTTCGGGGATGTCCATTAGCTCAGCCATTGCGGGCCATTTGTGGTCTGGGCCGGCGATGACGCCGACGTAGCCGTCAGCGCAGGGATAGGGGCCCCACGCGGCGCGTCCGTAGCCGCGATTGCCGGTGCGCCGGAAGTTGCTGCCGGTGTAGCTAAATTGGCTGAGCGCGTTTTCCAGGATGGTGGCGAGGTATTCGGATATGGCGACGTCCACATGCTGGCCTTCGCCGGTGGAATCTCTGTGCCATAGCGCTGCTAGGCTGCCCACGAATGCGTTTTGGCCCGCGCCGTACTGGGCTAGGCGGGCTGCCATAGCGAGGGGTTCGCGGTCGGGGTCGCCGGTGATGTACATCAAGCCGCCAAGCGCGTACAGGTTGATTTCGCGCGCGCGGTAGTCGCGGTAGGGGCCGGTTTGCCCGAAGTTGGATATGGAGGTCATCACCAAGCCGGGGTTGACGGCGGCTAGGCTGGCGTAGTCAAGCCCTAGCGCGGGCATAACGCGGGGGCTGAAGTTTTCTATCAGCACATCCGCCCACTGGACAAGGCGGCGCAGGATGGGCTTGGCGGCGGCATGTTTCAGATTAAGCGTAACGGATTTCTTGGATGCGTTGAGGTATAGGAATAGGGCGCTCTTTTCGGGATGCGGCTCGTCGTGAGGGAATGGGCCGATGCGGCGGGCGGGATCGCCTAGCGCGGGGCGCTCAATCTTGATGACCTGCGCGCCCTGCGTGGCCATAAGGCGGGTGGCGTAGGGGCCGGCGACATAGCGGGTGAGGTCTAGGACTTTTAGCCCGTCAAGAAAGGCTGCGTTGGGGTTGTGGTTCATTCGGTTGATATGCCTCCGCGGAGCGGGCGCTTGGTTTGGATGGTCATCTGCCGACGGCGCTTGAGATGGTTTCGATGCCGTCGGCGAAGCGCTTGATGTCGGCGCCGGCGCGTTCAAGGGCGCGGGATGCGCGGGTGAAGTCTTCGCCGGCTTGGTCTAAGGTGATGCGGGCGTGGCCGACTTGGCTGCTGACGCTGTCGGCGGCGTCGCCGAGCGCGTTGGCGTTGTACTGGAGCGAGCGGGCGGTTTGGCGCAGCTCGTCGGCGGCGCTGAACATTCGGGGCGCGTTCAGGATGGCGATGACAAGCAGCGCGTTGGCGAGCAGCAGCAGTAGCGCGAGCAGAGATCTGACCAGCCATTTCCAGATTAGTTCGGCGTCCAAAGGCGTACTCCGGCGGGTGTGTTGCGGGCGGCGTATAGGGCGGGCGTCAAGGATGATGTATCAATTGAAATATCATTTTCGCGCCCGCGCGCATTGGCGGCTGCGCGATAGTAGCGGCATTTCGCAAGCGCGGCGTGCGTGCGCGCGATAGGGTTGTCGGCGGGCTATTGTACGGGTATGACGGCGCGCTTGTGGGTGGCTACGGCTACGCGCTTGTCGCCCTCGTGCGCCTCTATCGCGTAGGTGAGGCGGTTGCGGTCGATTTCGGTGAGCTCAACGCTGATGGTGATTTTGTTGCCGATTGGCGTGGGAGCCAGGTGTCGCAAGCCGTCAACGGCGTATCCGACGGTGGTGTGGGCGTCGGGCATAAAGGGCTGGGATTGCTGGATGCAGGCGCCCTCCATTAGGCCGAGCAGGGCGGGGGTTGAGAGGACGTCGGCGCCGGGCTTGCCCATTCGGTTGGTGGTGTGTTCCATCGCGACTTGTATTTCTTGTTGGAATCGGTTGCCTGTTTGGAATTTGTCCATTGTCATGGGTGATGCCGCCTTTCGTGGTGTGGCGCGGGTGTGGCGCGCGTGTGGTGTTGTTGTTCAAGGCTATCATATGGGGGGGTTGCGTGTCAGTATTCGCGGGATTGTGGGGGGCGGTTTGGTTTGGGCGGCTGAGTATATCCGCGGATGTCGCGGGTTGTGGCAAGGGCGATGCGGTTCTTTTAGCAGCCGGCGCGCGCTTTACAGGCGTAGGGAAAAGGTTCATAATGCTGATAATGAAGAAAGGATTGGAATGTGACTACTGAGGCTGAACGGCGTGAAGAGAGCGTTAGCGTGGCGGAGCGCATGCGGGCGATGAGTCCGGAGGAGCTTGGCGGCGAGACGCTCCCTATTGGCGAGCGATGGATTATCGCTCAGCAGATTGAGAGCTTGCGGATTGATTTTCGCGAGGCCAATAGGCTTACTAACGATAGGATTGGTCGCATGGAGACGAGGCTGTCTGAGATGATTGGCGAGAATGCCAACGGCATTGCGGCTAATCGAGCGGCGATAGCGGTGCTTTCAGAGGTTGTGAAAGGCAATCAAATTGCGATCGCCGCGAATGCGAAAGCGATTGAATCTCTGTCAAATAAATTGATGGAGGTTCGCATTGGCATCAAAGGCGATGTCATCGCGGCGTACAAAGAGGAGCGCGATCGCGCGGATATTCGCAAGGGCTGGTGGTTGTTGCTTTTGGCGGCGCTGATTGGCTCCGGCGCCACGGTCGGGCTTACGATTCTCGCGGCGCGGCTTGGATTGATGTCGCTATAGCCATCCTATCCAAAACCGATTAAAGCCTCCGGCGAATGCCGGGGGCTTTTCGTTTCGCCTCGCGGCGGCGATGCGTTGCTTGGGCATTTCCATTCGGACGGCAAGCGGCAGGGGTTAAAATTGTAAATCCAAACGGGGCTATGCTATATTTTCGGGGGCGCGGCGCGTGGGTTGCCGCGTTTCAATCGGTTAGGCGAGAGCGTGGTTACGCAAGCTTAGGAGGGAGAGGCATATGGCGGTCGTGGAGTTTGAGGTTAGGGAGCGGGCGGCTTATATTAGGCTGAATAGGCCGGATAAGCTGAATGCGATTGATGTGGAGATGCGGGATGAGCTGTGGCGGAGGCTGCATGAGGTCAATGATGATCCGGATATTTGGCTGGCGGTGATTACGGGGAACGGGCGCGCGTTTTCGGTGGGGCATGACCTGGTGTCTATGTCGGGCAGGAGCGACGCGCTGTATGATCCTGAGATTTCCACCGAGGATCTGTATGTGTACCAGTCGGAGATTTTCAAGCCGATTATCGCGGCGGTGAACGGGTTCTGCCTGGCGCAGGGCGGCGGCATCGCGCTGGCGTCGGACATACGCATCGCGTCCGATAAGGCGCAGTTCGGGTGGCCGCAGGCTAAGCGCGGGATAGGGTCGGTGAGCGGGCCGTGCATGCTGGCGCAGCGGGTGCCGCTGAATTTCGCGCTGGAGTTTCTGTTCACGGGGGATATGATCAGCGCGGAGCGGGCGGCGGAGCTGGGCATCGTGAATATGGTCGTGCCGCATGACGAGCTTATGGCGAAGACTGACGAAATCGTGCAGAAGTTGCTGCGGAATGCGCCGCTGCCGATGCGGGCTATCAAAGAGGTGGCGGTGCGCGGGCAGAATATGCGGCTGGAGGATAGGGTTCGGCTGGCGGGGATTGTGAACCGGCGGCTGCAGCGGACGGATGACGCGATTGAGGGCATCAAGGCGTTTCAGGAAAAGCGGACGCCGGTGTTCACGGGGCGATAAGGGCGATAAGGGCGATAAGCGAAACAAGCCGGCGGCCGGCAACGATAAGCGCGGGCGCGCGGGCGCGAATGTGAGTGAGGTGCAAGGTTTCTATGACGCAATCCCGATCCAGTTCATACGCGGCGCGCGGGGCGCAGACGGCGGCTCAGGCGTATCCCAATCCGGACGAGGCGGACGCCACATCGCGCAGCCTGTCGCCGGTTTTGGTGGTTACGCCGCATCCGGACGACGCGGAGTCGGGCGCGGGGGCGACGATAGTGAAGTGGGCGGCGCAGGGGCGCAAGATTGTGCTGGTGGTCTGCACAAACGGGGATAAGGGCAGCTCGGATCCGGATATGACATCCCCCAAGCTGGCGGCGATACGGGAGGCGGAGCAGCTGGACGCGGCGGAGGCGCTGGGCGTGGCGGAGGTGGTGTTTCTGCGCCACCCTGACCAGAATTTGGCGGACACCTATGCGCTGCGCGAGCAGATTTCGCGGCAGATACGCATCCATACGCCGGAAACCGTGCTGACGATAGACCCGAACCGGCCGTACATCCGCCACGAGGATCACTATGTCTGCGGGCGGGTTACGATAAACTGCGTGTTCCCGTACTCGCGGGACAGGCTGGCGTTTCCGGAGCATATCGCGGAGGGGCTGCAGCCGCACAAGGTTCGGGAAATATACCTGTGGGGTTCGCTGGATCCGGATACGTTCTTGGATGTGACGGATACGTTCGACGCCAAGCTGGAGGCGCTGAGCCGGCATCGCAGCCAGGTGGGGCAGGGCTGGGAGCTGCGCGAGGTGCGGGCGCGGACGCGATACGCGGAGGTGGGGAAGAAGATAGGGGCGACGTACGCGGAGGCGTTTAAGCGGATAGAGATATTTTGATGGGGGGATAGGCGTTTGCGGGCTGCGGCACTCGGCGGCAAAAAGTCGTATGAGTAGCAAATCCGGGGCATTTTGCCTATACTATCCGAAATCGGCTAGACAAGCGAAAGTTTGCGGGAAGAACGATGGCTTATTCAGTCGCGCAGCGCGAGGCTGCCCCGGCAATAGAGGAATCGGATAGGCTGCCGAAGTCAATCTCTGAGTCCTCAAGCCTGTACAGGACGCGCTTGTCTATCGGGAATGAGCGCGTCTGCGATTGCAAAGCTACGCATATCAACTGCCTGACCGCCAAGGAATGGCTCAAAAGCCAATTGGGCGTTTGGCAGTTTAACTACGAAAGCAGGGATATACGGGACAAGAAAGTTCACCCGGCGACATTCCCTCTGTCGTTGTCCAGGAAAGTCATAGAGCTTTTCACGCATGAGGGCGAGTTGGCGCTTGACCCGTTTGTCGGCAGCGGCACTACGCTGTTGGCTGCCCAAGACGCCAACCGGAACGCGGTCGGCTTTGACTTGTCAAGCGATTACATCGGCGTGTGCGAGGACAGGCTACTCCAGAAAAGCATATTCCAGAACACGGAGCAGGTCGCCGTGCAAGACGACGCGCGAAACATCCCCCGCTACCTCGCCGAAGACTCGGTGAGCCTGATATGGACTTCCCCGCCCTACTCAAATCTGCTCAACCGAAAGCGCAAGAACAAGTCTAGGCGCGACAGAAAGAACGACCAACTCGGCAAGGTAGAGCAGTATTCGCAAGACGCGCGCGACTTGGGGACTATGCCGCTTGACGCCTACACGGAGGCTATGGGCGAGATTTTCGGCTCGCTGCTGCCGCTCTTGAAACCCAAAGGGCATTGCGTCATCAATGTGCCGGATATGTGGTGGGAAAACCGGCGAATCACAATTCATGTCGCCCTAATAGAAGAGCTGCGCCGGCGCGGATATGAGCTGCGAAACACGATAATCTGGGATCGCACGAACATCGTCAACCGCATCGGGATTTTCGGTTGGCCCAGCAACTACATCACTATGGGGACAACCTTTGAGTATCTATTGGACTTCTGGCGTCCGCCCCAATAGCGCGCGAGCGGCTTGGACATAGAGATAATGCAAGTCTATACAAAAGATTCGCTCAAACAAGCGCTGCTTGAAATACGGGATCGAGGCTGGGTGACAAACAATCGCCCCGGCAACGACGGCGGCGTGGGCAACACGCTTGAAGACCTGCTCGGCATACCGGAGAACAACCTGCCGCTGCCAAACGCTGCCGAATGGGAACTCAAATGCCAGAGGGCAGACACAACTTCGTTGCAGACGCTGTTCCACATGGAACCCTCGCCGCGCGCGCTCAAAATCGTATCGCAAATCTTGTTGCCGAAATACGGCTGGCGCCACGCCAAGGCGGGCGACAGATACCCGGACGGCGAGATGAGCTTTCGCCAAACCATACACGGGCAATCGCGCAGCGACCGCGGGTTTATGGTCTATGTCAACTCCGATGAGCGAAAAATTGAAGTCTCTTTTGACGCTCAGGCAGTTGACCCCAGACACGCCGATTGGCTGGAAAGCGTGAACTCGCGCGCCGGGCTTTCGGACATTGCGCCGCGCCCTTACTGGGGATTTGACGACCTGTTTCACAAAGCGGGAACGAAACTGCACAACGCCTTTTTCGCGCTCGCGGACAGGAAACGCGAAAACGAAACCGAGTACTTTCACTACTCGAAATTCTATATGCTGCAAGGACTGCAGCTTGATAATTTCATACGCGCAATAGCCACCGGCGACATCCTGATAGACTTTGACGCCCGAACCGGCCACAATCACGGCACGAAATTCCGGCTGAGGCGGAACAAGTTGTCCGACTTGTACGAGTCAGTTGAAGAGATTGGGTAGCGCATATCCGGTCATCACAAGTAGCGCCGCTAACGCCAATGACGCGCGGGCGGCGCAAGCGGGAATGGGCGCGGCTAACCCGTAGCCTGTTCCCGCGCTTGCGTTTGCCGCGCGGTTTGATTTTGCCGCCTTTAATCTTGATACTAGGGGGCGCAATCGCTACACTTGATAGGGGCAATCGGCGCAAGCGTTGTTTGCTTTGCGGGGGATGCGGGGGCATTGGTTGGCGGCGATAGAGATGGCGATAGCGATTGAGCCAAGGGAATTGGGTATGAGCGCATCGGCTACATCAATGGCGTCCATTGAAGAGCGCAGGACGCTGATGCGGGTTATGCAAAAGCGCTTTTCGTGGAGTTTGACGCTGTTCGCGGCGCTGCTGGCGGCGGGCGCGGCGGTGGTGAGTAGCATCTATTCGCCGGGGATAGATCAGGATCCGCAGCGGCTGTCGGGCAGCGCGGCGCTGTTTCAGATACTCGGCGCGGGCGTGTCCACGGCGCTGGTGATGCGGCCGCTGACGCATTGGATCGGCAGTCGCGCCGAGGAGTCGCGCATCCTGGTTTTGTGGCTGTTTTTCGGGCTGGCTTTCGGGATTGGGACGGCGTTTCTGACGGGCGCGATACTGCCTATGAGCGCGGCGATAAGCATCAATATGGCGGGTTTCAATTCGCTTGGGACGCTGATAGACGACCTGATAGATTCGCTGTTTCGCGCGCCGCTGAGCGCGTTTCAGTACGGCGTTTTGGCGCTGTATTCGGCGTTTGTGGTGGGGGTAATCTACGGCGTGGGCGGCTGGGCGATAGATATGTTCAACCGGATGGCGTATCCCTATCAGCAGCCGGATCCGTGGGTTGAGGCGCTTGGGGATTGGCTGCCGGTCGTCAAGCGGCGGGTTGTGGCGTCGGCGTCTTGGCTGTCGGCGGTTGCGCCTTGGATTATCGCGGTCGGGGTTGGCGGCGCTGTGTTCGTTTTCGCGCTGGTTGGGCCGATAGAGTTTCTGTCAAGGTTCAGGCTGGGCTAGGGTGAGATATACGCCGCGCGCCCTCACGCCGATTTCTTGCAAGCCGCGTCTTGCGCTGCCGTTGCGCGGGCTTGTCGCGGCGCTGGTTGCCGTCTTTGTTTCGCTTGGCGCGATTGCGTGCGGGGATACGGGGGATGGGCAAGGCGGCGCGGGACAGGGCGGCGCAAGGCAGGTGGAGTCGGCGTCGGTTATCATTCCCACCGCTACGCCTACGCTGGCGCAGATGCCGCAGCCGGTAGCGGCGCAGCGCGGCGCTGTGGTGGAGGGCGCTAAGGGCGATGAGGAGCCGGCAGGCGGCGGGCAAGGGCAAGGGCAGGCGAGCAAGCAGGGGCAGGTTTCGGCGGCGCAACAGGGCGCGGCGGGACAGGCGTCTTCGGGCAGGGCGGGCGTGGATACGCGGCGGTATCGGCGGGCGGGTTTCGCGGGCGTGGGGGATGTCGTTCCGTTCAGGAATATCGCGGAGCGGGCGCTGGGGGATGAGGCGTCGGTCGCCAACGATCTGCCGGGCGTGGTTGTCTTTGACTACGACCGCGACGGGGATATGGATTTCTATATCACGCAATCTATGGGCAACCCGAACCTGCTGTTTCGCAATGAGGGCAATGAGGGCGGCGGCGATGCGCCCGCGTTCAGCGAGGTTGGCGTACAGGCGGGCGCGGACGCCACCGCGAGCAACAGCACGGGCGTTGTAGCCTGCGATGTGAACAACGACGGCTACCAGGATTTGTATGTGAGCGCGCAGGGGATTGTGGGGGACGGCAAGGACTTCCAAGCGGCGGTTGAGGACGCCGAGCTGCGGGCGGCTATCACCGATAGGCTGCTGCTGAACAACGCGGACGGCGGTTTCACGGACATCACGGCGGCGGCTTTCGGTGACGCCGCGAACACGCGCACCGGCACAAGCCCCGCCTGCGCGGACATAGACAGGGATGGGTGGATAGACATATTCGTAGGCAACCGCTCGGATTTGGACAATGTGCATCCGGGCGCGCCCACTTTCGGCAATCTGAATGTCTTGTATCGCAACAACGGGGACTTGACATTCAGCGAAATCGGCGCTGAGGCGGGAGTTCGCGGGGAGCAGGTGGTGACCTGGGCGACGATGTTCTTTGACTACGACGACGACGGGGATCCGGACTTGTGGACGGCGGACGACGGGGGGCCGGTGCGGGTGTATCGCAACGATACCGGCGATACGGCGGACGGCGCGGCGCGCTTTACGGCGGTGGAGCGGGCGATGGGGCTGGAGACGCGCGGCAACTGGATGGGTTTCGCGCTGGGGGATTATGACGGGGATGTGGACTTGGATGTGTTCGTAACGAACATTGGCTATCACCCCAAGACGCGCCCGCTGGCGCTGAGCGGCGCGAGCGGGGATTGCAGCGTGGAGCAGCGGTTTGAGCTGTCAACCTGCGCCCATTACTTGCTGAGCAACGGCGGGACGAGGTGGGTGTCCAGTTTCGGCGAGGTGGGCTTTTTCCCGGATGTGGCGGCGGCGCTGCCGGTAGAGCCTAGCCGCGTGATGCCGCCCGATTCCATAGATCCGGCGAAGATTACGCTTGACTGGCGCGTTCCCACGGGGCTGGCGGCATACGATTTCGGTTTTGGCGCGGCGTTCTTTGATTATGAGAACGACGGCGATGTCGACTTGTACTGGACGGGATCGGCGCTTGGGCGCGGGGAATCGCCGGACGGGATGATATTTCCCGCCGCTGGGCGGATGCTGCGCGGCAACGGGCAGGGGGAGTTTCAGGACATCACCGTGGAGGCGCGGCTGCTGAACATCAAGGGGGTTGATTACGGGCTGCTAGACCCCGCCGCCGCCGCCTTTGACCGCGCGGCGCAGCGCATAGACACCGCGTATCACGAAAACGGCAAGGGCTTGGCAAAGGGCGATCTGAACGGGGACGGCTATGTGGATCTGATAGCCACGAACAGCGCGGGCAGCGTGTTCGTAGGGGCGGGCGACGAGCTTGGATATGAGGAGGGGCCGACGTTCGTGTGGCTAAGCGGCGGCGGCGCGAACAACTGGCTGACGCTGCGGCTGCGCGGGCGCATGGCGGTGGACGGCACGGGCAGCAACGCGGACGCGATAGGCGCGCGGGTATTCGTGACGGCGCGCATAGGCGGCGAGCGGCGGACGCAGATAGGCGAGGCGCTGGGCAGCTCCAGCTTTCTGTCTATGAGCAGCCCTGATCTGCATTTCGGGCTTGGCGACGCGGCGGTCGCGGACGAGGTAACGATATTCTGGCCGAGCGGGATACGGCAGGTAATCGCGGATGTGGGGGTGAATCGGGTGGTGGAGGTGGTGGAGCCGGCGGCGCCGGAGTAGGCGTGCGCGATGCCCCGCGTGTGGTTCGCGCACCGTTGCGGGGTGATGCGGGATTGGCGGTAGGCAGGTTATCGGCAAGGGCGGGTTATTCTTCGCCGCGTAGTTCGCGTATGAGTTGCATGAGGCGGCGGTTTTCGGCGGCGATTTGGCGGCGTGCTTCGGCCTCTTCCTCAGCGCGGGCGTCGGCTTGGCGTCGGGCCTCTGCTTCTTCCTCGGCGCGGGCTTGTGCTTGGCGTCGGGCCTCAGCCTCAGCCTCAGCGCGGGCAGCCTCTTCCTCAGTACGCGCTTGTGCTTGGCGACGAGCCTCAGCCTCAGCTTCGGCGCGGGCGTCAGATTGGCGGCGGGCATCTGCCTCGGCCTCAGCGCGAGCGTCGGATTGGCGGCGGGCGGCGGCGTTTTCTTCGTAGGTGATCAGGTAGACCTCTCTCTCAGGGTCGTAAAAGCGCAAGTCCCCGTACTCCCAGCAGATGTACAAGCCCAAGATTTCGCTGTATCCGCGAGCTATCTCGTCGTCCACCCACTCTATTGGGATTGGCTTGTACTCGCCGTTCACAAGAACGTCGCCGGCAAGCGCGACGTCGTGGTAGTCGCCGCCGGTCTCGTCGAATCGCCAGTACTCGCGCACGCCGTAGCGGGCGTAGATCACGCGCTTGACGGTGTAGTCCACATCGCCGGTGCTTTCGGACGCCACTTCCAGCGCAAAGGCTGGCGGCTTGCCATGCGCGTCAATCGAATAGCCTCTGGCGGCTAGGACGCGCTCAACGTCGCAGTTGAACGCCACGACGAGGTCGGGGATGCGAACGTCGCCGCGGTTTCTGACGTTGGGGCCAACCGGGATTTCGCTGCCCACAAGCGTGTCGTCGCGGCTGCCGAGGTGCGTGGCGATAGCGCCTAGGAGGGAACGTCTGTAGAGAAATTGCCAGTTCTGCATATCCTCTCTCGGCGGAAAGTCGGGGAATTGCGTGGGTTCGTCGGTGTCGGTTTGGGGCTTTGGCTTTGCGATCGTGAGGGATTGGTTGACCATAGCGAACCTCTTCGTCGGTTCTCAGCGGCGGGTTTTGGTTGCAAGTATAGCGGTTTGGGAGCGGCGTGTATAGCGCGGTTGAGGGCGGGTAGCGTTTCCATTCAGGTGGTCGAATATGTTTATCACCGCAGCCGATTGGACGGTATTGCCATAGACACCTGCTTTATCAGTTAGGGAACAACTTGCCAAACTATCAGAACCATCTAAAAAGAAACGCTACCCTGGCATCTACGCTATCTCTTTTCTAGCAGAAACATATGCTCCGCTACATGAATATCGCGCCCGCGCAAGTTCCGCGAGCCGCGAAATGCGTTGTAGGGTATCGCGTATGACTGCACTGCGCCTAGCCGCGACAACGCCGCCTCCAACTCGGCGCGCCGGATAAAGCCCTCGCTGTTGAATGATAGTAGCGCGAAAGGCGCGTCCAATCGTTCTAGCAGGTCTAGCAGCAGGGAGAGGGATTTGGCTTTGACATTGTAGCCGGAGCGCCGCCAGTTGGGGGGGATGCCGGATACGCGGCTGACGCGGCGCGGGCGGCGGTAGTTCGCAAGCAGGTTTAGCATGAAGTAGTTTGAGCCGTAGGGGTGCTGGTTATAGGGCGGGTCAATGTAGGCGAAGTCTATGTTTCGCGCAATGCGCGGCAGGTGGTTGGCGTCGCGCTGGAGTACGCGATAGTCACATTCAAAGCGGCTTAGGACGGGCGAGGCTAGGCGGATTTCGCCGGTGATGCGGGTTAGCGCGTCTTTGCCCGTGCCGCCGAATTGGCCGATGCCGGTATCGCGGTTCTTGTAAAAGCCCTTGAAGACGCCGGCGGTGTTGGAGTGGACGGACGCCTCGCTGAGCAGGGGGCCGAGCAGCAGGTCGCGGAATTGGGGCGGGCAGTCGTCTATGAGGCGGCGGTAGTTGTCTAGCAGGCGGGCGTTGCGCTTGGTGTAGAAGACGCGGTCGGTTGGGGCGATGTTATTTTCGTCGGCGGGCGCGTAGAGGTCTTGGATAAAGCCGGTGGGCAGGTCGGCGATTGGGGCGCGGCGGTTGAGGTCGGCGACGATGTCGGATAGGGCGGCGGCGTCTATCTCGCTGCGGTTGGTTAGAAAGCAGCGGGCTATGACGGCGGCGTAGTCTTCGAAGTCGTTGCTGACGACTAGGGATGAGTGGGCTTTGAGGTAGCGGGATACTACGCCGGAGCCGCTGAAAGCGTCTAGGGTTCGCAAGCGGGGTTTGGCTAGGCGGCGCTTGGCGTGGGCGATTGCCTTGCCTATGTGCGGCAGCAGGCGGCGCTTGTTGCCGATGTAGGTGATGAGCTGGCGGGTTAGGTAGGCGGGGGATTCGGCGAGGGGCGGCTGTTGGATGTCTTGGTCATCGGCGTCTAATCGCATTTGCGCCACTTCTTGAAAGGTTGTTGATATGCCACTTTTATTTCTTGAAAAGTTGTCGCCATACCGATTTCACCCCGCGCTTTGCTCAGATTGTAGGCTTATGATACGCGGGCGCAACCGCTAATTCCAAGTGGGATTGATGGCTAGTTCGCGGGCGCCGGCGCAAGCTTAGGGCGCAGCGCGGGGGATAGATGGATACGGCGGCAATGTAGATGCGGGATAGTCAATCCAAGAACTTAGGGCTTGCAACTGAGAACGGGCGGCGCGAATGTGTTATCCTATTTCGCGGCGCTAATCGCCGAATAGATAACGCAAAGCCATAGCCATCCATAGCCACGCACGGGGGTTTGATTGCCGATATGTTGAACATTGTCAACGCGCCCTCGCGGATGCTGAACAACGCGGGGTTTCACTATGCCTGGGTGATAGTGGGGATATTGGCGCTGGTTCAGATGGTGGCGCTGTCAATCAATTTCGCGGGCGGCGTGCTGGTGGAGCCGCTGGCGGACGGCGAGGGGGAGTTCGGGTTTAGTTTCGCGGACATCGGCGGCTCGCTGGGGCTGTACTATCTGGTCGCCGCGCTGTTCGCGCCGGTGGCGGGCTGGCTGGGCGATAGATACGGCGCGCGCAATATGATGCTGCTGGGCGCGGTGTCTTACGGCTGCGTGCTGATACTGGTGGCGTTCATCAGCGCGCCTTGGCATCTGTTCGTGTCATTCGGCATATTGCGCGGGATGGTGCAGGCTATCTTTATGGTGCCGCTTATGGCGGCGGTGTCCACCTGGTTCAGGCGCAGGCTTGGGCTTGGGACGGGCATACTTTGGGCGGCGTCGGGCATTGGGCCGGGCGTGATGTCGCCGCTGCTGGGTAGCCTTGTGCAGGACATCGGCTGGCAAGCCACTTTTATGGGCATTGGCGCGATAGCGGGCGTGTTCATATTGCTGCTCGCCATATTCTTCCGCAGCGCGCCCGCGGATATGGGGATACTGCCCTACGGCGCGCGGCGCGGGGAATCGCGGAGCGCCGCGTCGGTTGATATGGCGAAGTTGCGGACGAAAGTGTTCAACAAGCATGTGCGGCGCACAAAGGCGTTCTGGAATCTGCCCGCGATACACGGGCTTGGCTGCGCGGGGCATGGCATTGTGCTTGTGTTCGTGGTGTCAATCGCGGTCAACCAGGGCATGACGCTGGTGAACGGCGCGTGGATACTCACCATCATATCGCTTGTGAGCATCCCAAGCCGCTTTCTGACGCCGATACTGGCGGAGCGCTACGGCACAAAGACGATAATGGCGACCTGCCTGATGATACAGGGGTTGACGGTCATATACCTGTTTTTCGCGCAGAGCGCGTGGGAGTTTTACCTGTTCGCGGCACTGTTCGGCATCGGGTTCGGCGGCGAATGGACGGGGTATCTGGTCATCAACCGGCAGTATTTTGGCAATGGGCCTATGGGCGGCGTGTACGGCTGGCAGATGTCCGGGGCGCTGCTGGGCCACGCATTCGTGAGCTGGGTAGCGGGCTGGATGGTGGATCTGACGGGTTCGTACAATCCGGTAATAGCGCTATCGGTAGCGATGAGCGTGGGCGGCGCGGTGGTAACGATGATGCTGGAGCCGACCTCGCGGGTGATAATAGACGACTGGGAGGCGACGCTGCCGGAGGATGCGAGGCCCGCGGCGGGTGGCGCGGCGGCGGGAGGTGGGGATTAGCGTGGTTTGGCAGGGCATTAGCGGGATGGCGGCATTAGCGCGGCACATCATCCAGCATATCAAGCAGCCTGCGGACGCTCGCCAAGTTCTGCGCTATTACCGCATCGTCGAACCAGTCCTCATAGAAGTTGGTATGCAGCCCGCTTGCCACCATAAAGAGCGTAAGTATTTCAGGCCGCTCCGTTTCGTCTGCCAATCTGCTCGCAACCTTAAATAGGTCGGCGATGTCCGCATGCCGCCAACCGCGCGCCTCGGCGATTGCCTTGATAGCGTGAGCCGCCGCGTTCCAGCCCTTGTCAGACGCTTGCAAGCCGTCCCCTTTGGCAAGATAGGCCGCCGCTTGGCGTATCAACCGCCGGCTTGTGTCCGCCTGAAAGGATACTGTCGCCATTTTAGCCCCTTTTATTGCCGCGTCAGCATAGTCGCGCCAACCCTAGCGCGGCGTCTCATCCAGCATAGCCAGCAGCCTGCGGACGCTCACCAAGCTATCCGCTATCACCTCATCGGACAGCCAACCCTCATAGAAGTTGATATGCAGCCCGCTTGCCATTATGAAGAGATCCAGTATCTCCGGCTGCCCCGTTTCATTTGCCAACCGGCGCGCGACGTCGAACAGATCGCGATGGGTATTGTGCCGCCAACCGCGCCCCTCGGCAATCGCCTTAACCGCATGCGACGCCGCGCCCCATCCTTTCTCAGACGCCTGCAGGCTATCCCCTTTGGCAAGCTCAGGCGCCGCCTGCTCCATCATCATCCGGCTTGTGTCAGTATGAAACGCTACCGTCGCCATTCTATTCCCTCCTTATTTCTATCGCCGCCTTATTATTGTGATATTGTGCCAGTATGGTAGCGAATACGCCGCTTTCGCTCAAGGCTGCCGCCCTCTCAGGACAATCCCATTCCCATTTTCAACTCCCGCCAACCTGACAGCCCAACCCTAAAATCCCCCAAGCGGAATGCGGCAGTGAACACGACGGGCGTCCGTGCGGGGTTAGCGCGTATGCGGCGCATAGCGGGGGTGTATCGCTGATTGATACGGCGATAAAGCGGCGGCGGGGAACTGGCGCGCTTAGGGTAGCCTACCCCGGCACCCCAGGCAGTTCTATCTCGTCCGCGAAGTGGCAGCTGGCGTAGCGGCCGGGGGAGACTTCTACCAGGGGCGGCTCTTGTTCGCGGCAGATGTCTTTGGCGAATGGGCAGCGCGGGTGGAAGTAGCAGCCGGGCGGCGGGTTGGCGGGGTCGGCGACCTCGCCCTCCAATACCATCCCGCGCGATTGGATCTCGGGGTTGGGGACGGGGACTGACGACAGCAGCGCCTGCGTGTACGGGTGGCGCGGCTGCGTGAATAGGTCTTCGGTTGACGCCACTTCCACTATCTTGCCCACATACATCACGGCAACGCGGTGGCAGATGTACTGCACAACGCTGAGGTCGTGGCTGATGAACAGGTAGGTGAGGCGCAGCTCTTCCTGCAAGTCCTGCATCAGGTTGAGGATCTGCGCCTGTACTGAGACGTCCAGCGCCGAAACGGGTTCGTCTGCGATGACCAGGCGGGGGTTGACGACTAGCGCGCGCGCGATGCCGATGCGCTGGCGCTGGCCGCCGCTGAATGCGTGCGGGTAGCGGCGCGCGTAGTCCACCGACAAGCCCACGCGCATCAGCATCTGGGCTACGCGGTCTTCCAGCTCCTGGCCCCTGGCGATGCGGTTGACGCGCAGCGGGTCGGCTACCACGTCGAACACGGTCATGCGCGGGTTTAGCGAGGCGAATGGGTCTTGGAATATGAGCTGCATCTCTTGGCGCAACAGGCGCAGCGTTTCGCGGTCGGCGGCGGCTATGTCAACCTGCTCGCCGTTGCTCATCCGAAAGGCTACGTTGCCGCCGGTGGGTTCTATGGCGCGCAATACGGCGCGGCCGGTCGTGGTCTTGCCGCAGCCGCTCTCGCCCACAAGCCCGAACGTCTCGCCGGCGGAGAGCTCAAAGCTTATGTCGTCAACCGCCTTGACAAAGCCGGACGCGCGCCGCCACATTCCCGAATAGATCGGGAAATAGACTTTCAGCCCGTCCACATCCAGTATCTTTTCGCTGCCGTTTGCTTGCATCGTGAAACCCCGTTGAGTATGCGGGTAAGATTACGCGGGTGAATAGGGATTGGGTATAGGGCGCATCGGGCGGCTAGTCGCTCGCCGCGGCGGATGGCTGGGCTTGGGCTTGCTGCCGCGCGGCGTTGACGGTTTCGTCGTCGTAGAGCAGGCAGCGGACGGTGTGTTCGCCGTCTATGTTGATTTGGGGCGGCTCGATCACGTCGCAGACGCCGGGCATAGCTTGGGGGCAGCGCGGGTGGAACGGGCAACCGGGCGGCCGGATGAACGGGGGCGGCACGGTGCCGCTGATGGCGGTTAGGCGCTCGGTTTGGCGGCGGCGGCGCAACTGCGGTATGGACTTGAGCAATTCTTGCGTATAGGGATGCTTGGGTTCGCTGAAAAGCTTGGCGGTATCGGCGCGCTCTACGATTTTGCCGAGATACATCACGATTATCTCTTCAGCCATCTGCGCCACCACGCCGAGGTTGTGGGTGATGAGCATCATCGCCATGCCGAGTTCGCGCTGCAGCTGCGCCATAAGCTCCAGGATCTGCGCCTGGGTGGTGACGTCCAGCGCTGTGGTGGGCTCGTCGGCTATGAGCAGGGTGGGATTGCAGGACAGCGCCATAGCAATCATAGCGCGCTGGCGCATGCCGCCGCTGAGGTTGAACGGGTAGGCGTCCACGCGCGTGTCCGGGTCGGGTATGCCCACTTTGCCCAGCATATCGGCGGCTATCGCGCGCGCGCCGTCCCTGTCCACGTCTTGATGCAGCAGGATGCCCTCTACTATCTGGTCGCCGATTGTGTGGACGGGGCTGAACGAAACCATAGGCTCTTGGAACACCATAGTGATGTCCGAGCCGCGGATGCGCCGCATTTCGGCGCCGTCCTGCGGCAGCGACTGCAGGTCTAGCGTTTCCCATTCGCCGCCGTCGGGGGCTTGGCGGTGGTAGATGAGTTCGCCGTCCACGGTTCGGCCGGGCGGGCGCACGATACGCATAATGGAGCGCGCCAGGACGCTCTTGCCGCAGCCGCTCTCGCCCACTACGCCAAGCACTTTGCCGCGCTCAATACGCAGGTTCACATCGTCCACCGCCCGCACTTCGCCCTCGTCCAGGTAGAAGTAGGTTTTCAGGTTCTTTATGTCCAGCAGCGTTGAGTTGTTCGCCTGCAAGGGGTTCACCTTATAGGTTTGTTGGGTAGTTTTTGGCGGCGGGTATTCGGTTGTTTGCAGATTGGCGGCGCGTTTCGGTTGTTTGCCGATTGCCGCGCCGCGCTTGCGTTTGTCTAGGTTATGCCGGCTAAGTCCTGACGGCGTAGGGGTCGGCGGCGTCGCGGAGGCCGTCGCCCATGAAGTTGAACGCCATAACGGCTATCAGCACGAATACGCCGGGGATTAGCAGCCAGGACGCCTCCGCCACCGCTTGCAGCGTTTGCGCCTCAAAGAGCAGCACGCCCCAGCTTATCGCGGGTTCGCGCAAGCCAAGCCCCAGGAAACTGAGCGATGTTTCGGCGATGATGATGCCGGGGATGGCGAGCGTAGTGGCGGCGATTATGTGGCTTAGGAACGAGGGCAGCATATGGCGGAATACGATGCGTATTTCGTTTGTGCCGTAGAGCCGCGCCGCCAGTACGAAGTCTTCTTCGCGCATAGCCAGAAAGCGCCCGCGCACCTCGCGCGCCAGGCGCGTCCATTCTATCAGCGAGATGATGATGGTTATGGCGAAATAGACGCGCAGGATAGACCAGTCGCGCGGCACGGCGGCGGACAGCGCCAGCCACAGCGGTATCGTGGGAATGGCGCGCACGAACTCTATGATGCGCTGTATCACCGCGTCGGTGGCGCCGCCGCGCAGCCCGGACAATCCGCCGAGCATCGAGCCCAAGAATATGTTCAGCGCCACGCCCACCAAGCCTATGGACATAGACACGCGCGTTGCGTACATCAGGCGCGAGAACATATCCCTGCCCATCCTGTCCGTGCCGAGCGGGTAGAACGGCTGCGGCGCGGCGCTGGTGTCAACATCCAAGCCCAGCAGATGCCAATCAGTGCGTATCAGCCCGAATAGTTCGTATTCGTGGCCGCGCACAAAGTATTGGATGGTGTGGCGCGTCTCTTCGTCGGTTTGCCATTCCATCCCTAGGTTGACGGGATTGCGCTCGCCTTTTAGCCCATGGACATAGGGCAGTTGCGGCGCAAAGCCGTCGAAGAAGTGGACGCGCTGCGGGGGTATGAATGTGCGCTGGGCGAATTCGGCGCGCGGGTCGTGTATGGCGAAGAATTCGGGGAACAGCGCTATGACATAAAAGCACAGCACCACAATGGCGGATACGACGGCGACGCGGTGGCGGATAAAGCGCCACCATATCAGTTTCCACTGCGAGGCGATGTATATCTGCTCGTCTTCGGACGGGCGCTGTATGGGCAGCGATTCGGTTCTTGTAGCCATTGGCTACGCTCCAATCCGGATGCGCGGATCCATCATCGCTAGGATGATGTCCGATATTAGCACGCCGATTAGCGTGAGCGTGGTTAGGATAAGCACGATGGATCCCGCCATAAACATATCTTGGGACAGCAGCGCGCGCAGCAGCAGCGGCCCTATCGTGGGCAGGCTCATAACGGTCGCCACTATGAGCTGGCCGGATATGAGGCGGGGGAGTTCCAAGCCCGCCGTGCTGACGAATGGGTTTAGCGCGATGCGGACGGGGTATTTCAGCACGACTTTCCATTCGGGCAAGCCTTTGGCGCGCGCGGTTTCCACATAGGGCTTGCTCATTTCGTCCAGCAGGTTGGCGCGCACTATGCGCGTAAAGCGCGCCGTGCCGTCCAAGCCGAGTATCAGCATCGGCACCCATAGATTGGACAGCATATCCACTATCTTGCCGCCGCTCCATGGCGCGGCGATATACTCTTCGGAGAACAGCCCGGTTACCCTGATGTCAAACCAGGTGAACGCGAACCACATCACCACAAGGGCTATCATAAAGTTGGGCGTTCCCACGCCTAGATATGACAGGAATGTGAAGAAGTAGTCTATCGCGCTGTACTTCTTGACGGCGGACAGGATGCCTATGGGGACGGCGAGCGTCCATGTGAATATGATTGTGGACAAGCCTAACACCACGGTCATCGCTAACCGCTCGTTGACAAGATCCACGACGGGCCTTCGCCATTCAAGCGAAATGCCCAAATCCCAGCGGACGACGCCCCACACCCATTTCAGGTATTGCACATAGACGGGCTGGTCAAGGCCGTACTGAGTACGCAGCGCCTCCACTTCGCTCTCGTCGGCGAGTTCGCCGGTAGCCTGCAGCTGCGCTATCAGGTCGGACAGGAAGTCGCCCGGCGGCGCCTGGATGATGGCAAACGCCACCACCGACATAAGCGCCATCATCGGGATGAATATGAGCAGCCGTCTGACTATGAACTGGAGCATATGCGCTCACCGGGAACCCTTGTGTTCTTAGGGGTTTTGGATGTTGGCAAGGGCAGGCTAGGATTATGGCAACATTGCCGTTTCCCGCCGCCTGCCCTATTCGCGTGTTCGGATAGTTGCGTTAAGGGTAGATGTAGATGCGGTCAGCCCGCCGCCGCTAGGATGCGCCTAGATATGGCGCGGGCTGACCGATTAGCGTATTACCTGGCGTAGTACCACTGCTCCGGGAACCCGGTGTTGGGCGTGCGGAGCGGCCAGTCGTTGCCGGCGGAGTCGGGGACGTTCTTCAGGTCGTTGTTGACCACTATGACGCCCTGAACCATCGGGGATAGGCCGACGATGCCGATGTTGTACTGGTTTTCCACGATTGTCTTGTAGATTTCCTTGCCCAGCGCATTGCGCTCAGCCTCAGGCAAGCCAGGCCCGCGCTTGTGCATTTCAAGCAGGTCCAGGGATTCCTGCGGGCATTCGAAGGCTATCGGGTTTTCCTCGTCTATCAGCCACGCGGCGCAGCCGGGCCCGTGGAATGTGCCGATGCCCTCAGGCGCGCGCTTGCTGATGGAGCTGAATGTAAAGCCGGCGGTGTCTTCGTTCCAGACCATAACCGCCCACTCGTTGGTCTGCCAGCGGTTGAAGTGAACCGTGCGTGATGTCTGGTTGACGGTAGCCTTGACGCCAACCGCGTCCCACGCGCGCCCGACCACTAGCGCGGCGTCCGGCCATGTGCCGAATGCGTCGGTGACCGTGATGGTCATGTCAATGCGCTCGCCGTCGTATGTGCGGCAGGGGCCGCCGTCGCAGTCGCTGGAGTCGTCCATGCCGAAAGGCGCGGGCAGCGCGTCAAGCATCGCCCTTGCCGCGTCGGGATCGTACTCGGTCCGCAACTGGGCGATGTCGTCGCCCGGATAGTGCGGATGCGCGGGCGAGGGGACGCCCTGGCGTATCTGCCCAAGCCCCAGGAACTGGCTCTGCTGTATGGACGGGCGGTCAATCGCCAGCGAGAGCGCCTGGCGGAACTCTTTGGTGCGTATCGCGCCGCCGGTGGGACCCGGCAGGCTCATATTGAAGAAGAACGCTATGTCGGAGCCGGCGAATGTGGGCCAAGTCTTGACGGTGTAGCCGCCCGCGCCCTCGCCGTCCTTGAGCGTGGTGAACTGGTCGAGCTGGATGTGCCTGCCCTGCATATCAATCTCGCCTTGGATGGCGCGAATGGAGCCGAGCTCGGTGTTCTCAACCAGCGTCAACTGGATGCCGTCCAGGTAGGGGAGCTGGTTGCCCGCCGGGTCAACCGCCCAGAAATACGGGTTGCGCTCGGTGTTGACAACCTGGTCGCCGAGCGGGTTTGTGAACCGCCACGGCGCTAGGGTGGGCTTGTCGGGGTTCAGGTTGTACTGCGTCTGCGCGTCGTAGTACGCCGTCCAGCTGGGGAAACCCTCAGCCTCAGCCTCAGCGACCACGTCCGGGTTGAAGTCCGGGTGGAACTGCTGCATGTAGTGGGAGGGCGCGTAAGGCACATTGCGGGTAGAGCCGTAGCATGCCTCGTCCGCCTGCGCCACTATCTCTAGGAACAGGAAGTTCGGCACGGGGAAACTGAACCTGACGGTGGTGTCGTCCACCTTGGATATTGAGCCGACCTCAGCGCCTATCTTCAAGAAGAAAGGCGGGTTGGGGTTGAGGTCTTCGTTGAGGATGACATTTTCGTACTGCCAGATAAAGTCGTCGGCGTTGAAATCGTCGCCGTCCGACCACTTCATGCCCTCGCGCAGGAAGAATGTCCACTCCATCCCGTCGTCGGATACCTCCCAGCCCCTGGCGACGGAGGGAATGAACGATAGGCCGTTCTGGGAAAAGCGCACTAGGGAGGCGCGGGACAGGCGGAAGAAGTTGCAGCCGTCCGCTGGGCCTAGATAGAACCGGCGCACTTCGCCGCCGTACTGGCCGATGTCGCCAATGGGCGGGATTATCATCGGCTGCGAGGGCAGGCGCTCATAGACGGGCGGCAGGTTGCCGGCGGCGACTTCGGCCGCCAGGTCGGGGGATTCGTTGAAGTTGGTGATGACCACCTCTTTCTCAACGATCTTCTCCACCTCGACCACCCTGTCAACGGGAACCTCGATGCGCTCCACCTTGACGACTTCTTTCTCCACCTCCACCTCTACCTCTTTCACCACCTCCACTTCCACTTCTTTCTCCACCACTTTTTCGACTTCGACTTCTTTGACCACTTCTTCGGTCACCACGACCGTCTCGACGACGGTGATGACTTCAGGTTCGGCGGCGGGCTGAGAGCCGCAGGCTGCCGCAAAGATTGCGGCGAGCGCGAACACCGCTGCGAGTAGCAACGCTGACCTTTTCATTTCACCAACCTCTCTCGCTGATTTGGGCGCGATTGCGCGCCGTGTTTCGGATAACGCATAGGCGCAGGCAAGGCGAATATGTCTGCCTAACGCGCGGCACTATCACCCGATTGTGATAATTGTAGCGAATGGTAATGTAGCAGAGCGGGGATTGTCAAGCGTTAGGGGCGAGGAGGGGGTTGTGGGCGGGTTGACAAGGGGGGCGTAGCGCATATAATAGAAAAGCAAATACAAATACAGGGAGGGTAATTATTATGGAGATAGTGTTTGAGGTTATGGAGGAGGAAGATGGCGGCTATAGTGCCGCGGCGGTCGGATACGGGATATTCACGCAGGGGGATGATTGGGCGGATCTGGAAGAGATGGCGTGGGAGGCCGCGCTGTGCTATTTCGATGATGACGAAGAGAAGCCCGAAACCATACGGCTGAATCTGGTCAAGGAAGAGGTCGCCGCCATATGAGTCTGCCGCGCGACGTATCGGGCGACGAATTGATAGCGTTGCTACGCCGTCATTACGGCTACCGCTTTGTTCGTCAGCGCGGCAGCCATGTAACGATGGCTGTGGCTATTCAAGGCGCGCGGCGCAGAGTAGTGATACCGCGCCATAGCAGTGTGAGCGTCGGCGCATTGAGCAAGATTTTGGCATATGTGGCGGCGCACAATGGGATTACTAGCGGACAGGTTCGGCGCGATTTGTTTGGCAGATAGCGCTTGCTTGGCTCGCGCAAAGGAAATCTTGCCTATCTCACTGCAAGCCGAAAATCCGACGCCTACAGCAACCCCCGCTCGGTCTTGCGGGCTAGGGCTTGGTGGGCGCAAGCGGCCGCTACTGCCGGCTGAATTTGCCGCGGAGTTCTTCTTGGACGCGCTGGCGGAGGATGTCTAGGTCGCGTTCTAGGAGCTCGCGCTCGGCGATTAGGCGCTCGGCGACGGTGGATGCCTCTAGGAGGGTTTGCTTTTCGGTGAGGTCTAGGCGCAGGACTTCGGCTATGTAGTATGAGAGATCCACGGGGTCTGAGGATGCGCGGACTTCGCGCGACCAGCCGCCCTGCAAGCCGTTGACTAGGCTGATGTAGCGGTTGAGGGCGCGCTTGACGGCTTGGATTTGGTCGGGCGCGTCTTCGCCGGGCGGGTCGGGCATTAGGCGGACGTCGCCTATCATATAGGGGCGGTAGCTTGTGATGCGGTTGATTTGGAAGCGGCGCTCGCCCTCTATGGCGATGAAGAAGCGGCCGCCGCGCACTTCGTTGACTTGGGTTATGCGCGCCACGGTGCCGATTGTGTAGGGGATGGCGGGCGCGCCGGTTTCTTTGCCGGATTTGATGAGCGCTATGCCGAAGCGCTCGTCGTCTTCCATGCAGTCTTCCAGCATTTGCTTGTAGCGCTCTTCGAATATCTGGAGCGGCAGCGCGGCGCCGGGGAATAGCACCGTGTTGAGCGGGAAGATGGGCAGTTCGCGGGTGTTTGGCGGTTCGTGCAGCATAGATAGAGTATAAGACGGGGGCTTGCGGGTTGCAAGGGCTAGGGGAGGATGGCGGGGGTTTGGGGGATATGAGGGCGGCGGTTTGGCGGGTATGAAAGCCGCCGCCCTGTGGTGGATTGGGTTAGTTGCGGTAGCGCTTTGCGCGGTGGGCGATTGTGATTATCGCGCCATCTTCGGATACCACGATGTAGCGGTCAAGCCATTTTTCGCAGCGGCAGTAGTCGCGGCGGCTGAGGACGGCTTTGAGGCGGCGGCGCGATTTCTTGTCAAAAGAGTATGATTTCGCGCCGTTGGAGTATGTCCGGCTTGCGTATCGTAAATATAGGCCGATCACTTCGGTCGGGATGTTGCCGCGCTGCTGGTAGCGTTGCGCCGCGTGTTTGGTGAGCCGGGCGCGCGCTGTTATCATTTCGTTCTCGCCTGAGTTTGGGTTGCGCGATGACATTTGCGTGTTCAATTTTCGCTCCTTGATTGATGCGCGTGTTTTGGGTTTTGCGCTTGTATGGGTTGACGCTTTGGTATTGGGTTGCGCGACTATCCGTATGGCATAAGACGCCTCCTGCTTTTAGGTTGCTTTGATGCAAACCGCTACGTCGCTTATCGCGGGCAGGGCGCGAATAGACAGCAGGGCCGCTGATCGGCTGGGCGCGACGTAGGGCAACGGGGTAAGGGAGGGCGGTTAAGACAGCGGCACGTCTTAACCGCCCAATATAACGCTACCAAAGTATGGGCGTTATGTCAATGGAAATTTGGCGCGGATGCGGCGGCGGGTTATTGGGCGGCGGCTAGGGCGGCGTCTATGGCTTGTTGGTATGCCTCGTAGGGGCCGCCTACGCGCTCGCCGTTGATTAGGACGGTGGGCGTGCCGTTGACGCCGCGGCTTTCGGCGTCTAGGTGTTCGGCGCGGACGCGCTCGAATGCGCGACCGCTTATCATGCAAGATTCGAATTGGGCGGCGTCCATTCCGAGATCGTCGGCGAAGCCTTGCAGGGCGGCGAATCTGAAGTGGCCCTGGTTCGCGCCTTGCCAGTTTTCGAATAGGGCGTCGTGGAATTGCCAGAAGTTGCCCTGCTCGGCGGCGCATTCCGCGCCCATTGCGGCGATTATGGATTCTTCGCCCACTACGATGAAGTGGCGATAGACGAATCGCGCTTTGCCGGTGTGGACATAGTCGTCAATGATTTGTCGCCCTGGCCCGAGGGCGAAGTTGCGGCAGTGGATTCATTGGAAGTCGGAGAATTCTATGATGGTTACGGGCGCGTTTTCGTCGCCGAGCGTGTTGACGAATGCGGCGGCGTTTGCGGTGTCATCGGCGTTGGCTGGCTGTGTGGCGTCCGCTGAGGGCTGGGATAGGCTGCCGGTGAAGTCTATTTCAAGGCGGATTGTGTCTTCTACGCTGAGGACGATGGGGACGCTGGGCTTGTCCATAGCGAAGTCGGCGAAGGTGAATTCCACGCTTGCGACGCCGCTGATTGTGGCGGCGGCGAAGTCGGCGGTGGCGCTCCAAGTGGTGGGGCGGGTTTGGTCGCGGATGGTTAGGTCGCCGGTTATGGTGAAGTTGATGTTGCCCTGCGCGGCGGTTAGGGGCGCGGGCAAGCCGTCTGTGGCGGTTGGGCTGAATACGATTTCGGGGTATTGCGATGCGTTGAGGGTTCGCTCGCGCACATATCTATCGCGCCTATCGCTGTCGGTTGCTAGGGTAGCCGCCTGCACGATGACGCGGCTTTCGGCGGGGATTAGCGCGCCGTCGGCGTCAAAGGCGAGCTGGCCGGCTACCTCTGTGGTTTCGCCGGTGGCAGTCCATGAGCCGGTGCGGGCTAGAACTTCTTCTACTTTGTAGCGGGCTATGGTTCCTTCGCCGAGCGTGAATGTGACTGCGCCGCTAGGGGATGTGGCGGGCGCAGACGGCGGCGGTTGGGTGGGAGCGGGCTGAGTAGCGGGCGCGGCAGTGGCAGCGGCAGTCGACGCTTGCGTAGGCGCGGGCTGAGCAGGCTGAGCGGCGGGCGCGGTTGTGGGCGCGGGTGTAGGCGGCGGTTGGGTAGGGGCGGGCGCGGCGGTGGGAGCGGGTTGCGCGGGGGCGGCGGTAGGCGGAGCAACAGGCGGCGATTGTGTGGGCGCGGATGTTTGGGGCGCAGTTGCAGGCGCGGCAGATTGGGCTGTGGGCGCGGCGGCGGGCGCATTGCCGGAGCAGGCGATTAGTAGGGCGGCGATTGCAATCAGGCTTATCAGAGTTGGCAGGATGGCGGGGCTAAGGGCGCGGCGGGATTTGAGGCGCATGGGATTTTTGGCTCCTGATGTTGGGGGCAGGCAAAGTGGTTGCGTTAAGGATAACACATATGCGGGCGGCAACGGGGTTGCGTGATGGCTGTGCGTGATGGCTGTGTTGCGATAGTCGTGTGGGATACAATGGGTTCGGCGCGATAGATATTTGGGTTGGATGGCTATGCGTCATACAACGCGGGTTGGCGCGAAAGGTTAGCGGCAAGGCGGGGGTTAGCAGTAAGGCAGGGTTAGGCGAAGTAGCGGGCTAGTTCGTCGCGTGCGAATTCGGGGAGGGGATGGCGGGCGTTGCCGCGTGTGAGGGTTAGGCCGTCGGCGGGATGTGTTGCGCTGCCGATTTGGGCGGCGGGGATGCCGGCTTGTCGCAGGGCTGATATGAGATTGGCGGCGCTGTCCTGCGGCAGGGTTGCGAGCAGGGCGCCGGATGCGATTAGTCCCAGCGGATCTAGGGCTAGGGCTTGGCATATGGCGCGACATTCGGGCAGGACGGGTATGCTTTCGGCGCGGATGGCGACGCCTATGTTGGCGGCGGTCGCCAGTTCGCGGAGGGCGGTGGCTAGGCCGCCCTCGGTGGGGTCGTGCATAGAGTTGACGCCGATGTCGCAGGCGATGGCGGCGGCTTTGGCTACGCTGATGCCTGGGGTGAATAGCATATCTTGGGCGCGGCGGATGAGGTCGGGGGATATGCCTGCGGTTGTGAGCGCGTCCGCGGCCTCGCGGGCGAGTATGGATGAGCCCTCAATGGCGATGCCCTGCGTGAGGATGATGGCGTCGCCGGGCGCAGCGCCGGATGTGAGGACAACGCGGTCTTTCGCCGCCTCGCCGAGCATAGCGCCCACGGCGATGGGGCGCGGCAGGTCGTATGTGATTTCGGTGTGGCCGCCGATTAGGGTAATGTCCAGCTCGGCGCAGGCGTCCAGTATTTGGGCGAAGATGGCTTGGGCTTGGTCGGGGGATGCGCGCTCCGGCAGCAGCAGGGTCGCCAAGAGCCAGCGGGGGGTTGCGCCCATAGCGGCGAGGTCGTTGGCGTTGACTTGCACCATATACCAGCCGATTAGGTCGGTTGCGAATGTGACGGGGTCGGTTTTGGCGACTAGGTATCGGTCGCCGATGTCTATGATTGCGGCGTCTTCGCCGGGGCTTGCGCCTAGGATGACGCGCGGGTCGCGGGCGGGGATGCCGCTGAGCATGCGGGCGAGGAGGTCTGGGGGGAGTTTGCCGGGGAGCATATGCGGGGTCAGCGGGCGGCTTGGACGCGGGTTTCGGCGGCAATGCGGGCGGCGCAGGCTTTGGCAATGCGGTCTTCTGCAGCTAAGCGCGCGGCGTGTTCCTCTTTGTGGTTGAGTAGCCGTTCTTTGGAGACGGGATCCCAGTAGCGCAGTTCGCCATTATCCCAGTACAGGAGTAGGTTCAGCGCGGGGCTGTATGCCCATACGCCGTCCTCGTCTTGGATTAGGGGAAGGCGCTGATACTCGCCGTTGACTAGGCGCTCGCCCACAAGCGGCTCGCCGTAGAACTTGCCGCCGGTCTGGTCGTAGCGCCAGTATTCGGATACGCCTATGCTGGCGTAAATGGCGCGTTTGGTGGTGAGGTCGGATCGCTTTGTGCTGGGCGAGCCGATTTCCAAGACGAATTCGGGGGGCTTGCCGACTTCCCAGATTAGGTAGGTGTTGTGACGCCGCAGGGATTGGAACGCCTCAGGTGTGAAATCGAAGGCGACGTAGCAGTCGGGGGCTATCGTTTTTCGGGGATTTCCCTCCTCATAGTATAGGAATACGTTGCCGTTGACGCGTGCGCCGGGGATTTTGCTGAAGTGGGTGTTTAGCGTGGTGAATACTGTTGCGAGCAGGGGGAATTGGTATTCCCCGTCGGGTACCGGCTGATGGTCGGTGTCCGGGTAGTAGATGGTGGGTTTGGGTTTCGCAAGGATCTTGTGGGGAGTGTGAGCGAGCATTGATGTGGCTCCTAGGGCGAGGGGTTGTCGTTGCCGCGGAGTTTGCGAAGTTGGGCTTCGAGAGCGGCGACGCGGGATTCGGCGGCTTGGGCGCGGTCTTCGGCGACTTCACGCGCGGCTTGCTCTGCCAAGCGGCCGGCTTGCTCTTGCTCGGCGCGTGATTCGGCTATCTCACGCGCGGTCTGTTCCGCTACGCGGGCGGCTTGCTCTTGGTTGGCGCGGTCTTCGGCTGCTAGTCGCCCGTCGTGATCCTCTTCGTGGTTGCGTAGCCACTTTTCGGCGACGGGATCCCAAAAGCGCAGAGCGCCGTTGTCCCAGTACAGGTCTAAGTTCAGCGCATCGCTGTGCGCCCATATGCGGCCGTCTTCGTCTTCGCGCATCTGCAAGGGCTGATACTCGCCGTCAACCAAGCGCTCGCCGACAAGCGGATCGCCGTAGTGGTCGCCGCCGCTGTGGTCGTAGCGCCAGTATTCGCTTATGCCCAAGCTCGCGTATAACTCGCGCTTGCCCACAAGGTCGGCGTTTTTTGTGCTGTAGGACGCTACCTCCATCACGAAGTCGGGCGGCTTGCCCACTTCCCACAAGCGATAGGTGTTGTTACGGTTGATGTTTTCCTGCTGCTCCGGGGACAAGCCCGTAGCCACATAGCAGTCGGGGGATACGGATATATGAGGGTTGCCCTCTACATAGTAGAGGAAGGTGTTGCCGTTGACGCGGACGTCTAGGGAATGTCGGAAGTGGACGCGGAGCGTGGAGTATGCGCTTGAGTGTATGGGGAATTGGTATTCTCCGTCGGGCATGGGCTGACCGTCCGATTCCGGGTAGATGATGGCGGTTGCGGTTTGGGTTGGGGTTTGGGTGGTCATTGGGGATACCTCCTGAGTACAAAGGGGATTGTACAAGGGGCATTGTAGCACATAGATGGGCGTTTGCGGGATAAGGTTGGGGCGGTTGTGGTAGTATAGGCGGCGGCGGTTGGCGGGATTGGCGGCGGGATTAGCGATTGGATTGGGGCGGCTATGATTACGGCGGTTTTTTTTGACTTGTACAACACGCTGGCGGGGTTTAGGCCGTCGCGCTATGAGATTCAGTCGGAGGCGCTGGCGGATTTTGGGATTAGCGTTACGCCGGAGGGGATTTTGCGCGGGTATCATCTGGCGGACGCGTTTATGTCGGAGCAGAATGCCACGCGCCCGGTTCGGCGGCTTGGGCGCGAGGAGCGGGACGCGTTTTTCGCGGAGTATGAGCGGCGCGTGCTGCTCGGCGCGGGCGTGGAGGTGTCAAGCGAGCGGGCGGGCGCTATCTGGCGGCGCGTGCGGCGCGTGGAGTACGGGCTGGCGGCGTATGACGACGCCGTTCCCGCGCTGCAAGCCTGCCGCAAGCGAGGGCTGGTCGTGGGGCTGGTGAGCAATCTGAATCAGGGCGGCGACGAGCTGGCGGCGAGTCTTGGGCTGCTGCCGCATTTGGATTTCACGGTGACTTCGCATGATGTGGGGGCTGAGAAGCCGGATCCGCGCATATTCGGCTATGCGCTGGCGCGGGCGGGCGCGCGGGCGGAGCAGGCGGCGCATGTGGGGGATCAGCTGCTGACGGATGTGGCGGGCGCGGTGAACGCGGGCGTCAAGCCGGTGCTGCTGGACAGGGACGGCAATCACAAGGGCTACCGGGAGCATCCGCGCATAGAGGGGCTGGCGGAGCTGCCGGGGGCGCTGGAGGGGCTGGGGGGCGGCGATTGGCTAACCGCAGAGCGGTAGCCCTATATTCGCTATCTCATCCCTGCCCAAAGGCGCGCGCAGGGATGCAGGGATACATCCAGTAAGCCGGTTGCGGCTGAGACGCGCCCAATTAAGATTGGGAAGGTTGCTCAACTCTGAGGGTATCTCGCCCGTCAATAGATTGTCGGAAAGCCCCAATGATCTGAGATTGGCAAGGTTGCCTAGTTCTGGTGGTATCTCGCCCGTCAATCGATTAAAGTCGAGCCACAAGCCATAAAGATTGGCAAGGTCTCCCAGCCATGAGGGTATCTCACCCGTTAGTTGATTGCCCATGAGAACCAACAAACTGAGATTGGCAAGGTTGCCTAGTTCTGACGGTATCTCGCCCGTCAGTTGGTTGCCGTGGAGCGCCAATACCTCAAGATTGGCAAGGTCGCCCAATTCCGGCGGTATCGCGCCATTCAAGCGATATTCTTCCAGCTGCAATTCTGACACGCGATTGTTGTTTATGACTATGCCATACCAATCGCTGATGCGAACATCCGCTGACCATTCTAGGTTGCCGCTCGTGCCTTCAAGCGTATCCTTTGCGGCAAGCAGGATGGCGCAGTCGGACACCAGGCCGGGGTTGTTCGCGGGGTTCGGCACGGCGACGCCGTTGGAGCATTGTCCGGTATGCCAATCTGCGATGGGCGTGGGCGCGGCGGTTGTGTCGTTGCAGAACGGCAACCCGATCTTCTCTATCTCATCGTCGCCCAAAGGCGCGTGCAGGGATGCAGGAATACATCTCGTCAATTGATTGTCTGAAAGATACAAACTCTCGAGATTGGGAAGATTGCCCAACTCCGCGGGTATTTTGCCCGTCAGTTGATTGTAGGAAAGCCCCAATACGCTGAGGTTGGTGAGGTCGCCCAACCAGGAGGGTATCGCGCCCGTCAGATGATTGCCGGAGAGATACAACCATTCGAGATTGGGAAGGTTGCCCAATTCTGCGGGTATCTCACCTGTCAGTTGATTGTCATAGAGCCCCAACGTTTTGAGATTGGCAAGATTGCCCAACTCCGGCGGTATCTCGCCCGTTAATTGATTGCTGGCGAGGCTCAAAAGCCTGAGATTGGCAAGGTTGCCCAACTCCGGCGGTATCTCGCCCGTCAGTTGATTGTCCCAGAGCCCCAACGTTTCGAGATTGGCAAGGTTGCCCAACTCCGGCGGTATCTCGCCCGTCAGTTGATTGTCCCAGAGCGTCAACAATTCGAGATTGGGAAGATTGCCTAGTTCTGGCGGTATCGCGCCATTCAAGCGATATTCTCCCAGTTCCAACGATGTCACGCGATTGCTGACTATAGTTACGCCATCCCAATCGCTGATGCGAACATCCGCTGACCAGTTTAGGTTGCCGGTAGTTCCTTCAAGCGTATCCTTTTCTCTGAGCAGTGTGGTGCAGTCGGACACCAGGCCGTGGTTATGAAAAGGGTTCGGCACAGCGGTGCCCGTGTGGCATTGCTCGATAGGCGACGGCGTCGCCAGTGGATATTGCGCTAGCGTGGCGGCAGGCGTAGGTATGGGCGTGGTGGTTGACCTTAGCGCGACGGTTGGCGCATTGCAGAACGGCAACCCAGTCTGCTGTATTTCCTCCAAAGACCTCTGTCTAAGGGATGTGGGAATACATCCCGTCAGGTGGTTGTCGTGGAGATGTAATGACCGGAGATAGATAAGGTTGCCCAATTCCGGCGGTATTTCGCCCGTTAGTTGATTGCCGGCGAGATTCAAATCCCCGAGAACGGACCCCCCGAATGCCAAGGCTACCCTGCCCAGCTCAGGTGGTATTGCGCCCGTCAGTTGATTGTAGGCGAGATTCAAATTCGAGAGATTGGCAAGGGCACCCAGTTCCGGGGGTATCTCACCCGTCAGTTGATTGCCGCCGAGCCACAATATCTCAATATTGGCAAGGTTGCCCAATTCAGGTGGTATAGCGCCCGTCAGTTGATTGTCTGAAAGATCCAACCACTCGAGATTGGCAAGATTGCCTAGTTCTGGCGGTATTGCGCCATTCAAGCGATATTTGGACAAACGTAGTTCTGTCACGCGATTGTTGTTTTGTCCCTGGGGTATGCCATCCCAATCGCTAATGCGAACATCTGCTGACCAGTTTAGGTTGCCGCTTGTGCCTTCAAGTGTATCCTTTGCGGCTAGCAGGGTGGCGCAATCGGACACAAGGTCGGGGTTGTCCGCGGGGTTTGGCACCGCAATGCCGTTGGAGCATTTGCTCGGTGAGCCGCTGTGCGGTGGTTGGCGTAGGCGCGGGGTGGATGTAGGCGCGGGCATGGTAACAGGCGCAGGCGTGGCGATGGGCGCAGGCGTAGCGATGGGCGCGGGCGTAGCGATGGGCGCGGGCGTAGCGATGGGCGCGGGCGTAGCGATGGGCGCAGGCGTGGCGATGGGCGCGGGTGTGGGCGAACACGCTACCAACAGCGAAATCACCGCCATCATCGCTAGGGCAGCCGGTATTTTGATTATGCGCTTGGACATGTATCTCCCTGTTCGCTTGCAATTCACCCGTATTAAGGCAACCACATTATTATAGGGCAATCTCATTCGCTTGCCAATGGCGCACGGGCGCAAACCCACGCCGTCCACGATAGCGCTTATTGCGCGCGGTGGGCGTTTGCGGCGCTTGATGGCGGGCGTGTGTTCGCGGAGGGCGCACGGCGTCTGCGTGGGAGCACCCGCTAGAAGTCGGCGTCGGCTTTGCGGCGGCGGCGCTTGCCTACGACTTCTACGCCCTCGGAGGTGGCTATGGGTTCGGTTAGGACGGGTTTTTTCTGCGTGGCTTTTTTGGGCTTTTTCGCCTCGCGCTTAGGGACTGATCCTTTTGGCATTGTTCGCCTCGCTAATTGTGTGTTGGATTTGGGGTGTCTTGGGGTTAGTGTATGGCAGTGGGGGGGAAGTTGCAAGGGGGAGGGGGATGGGGCGGGGCAATCGTCCCAAGGCCTCTAGTGAGCGAATTTGGGATGCGTTGAGGATGCTAGGGCTTCGGATTAACGCGCATCATCCAACCAATACGAAGTCAATAGATCGCCTATATCCAGGCCGGACTCGTCCTAGACTCGCTGCGTCAGCCACAGCCCGTTCATCATTCCCTACGCATATGTAGTCCCGTAGCGGCTTGTGCATTGTCTTGCTCCTGCCTATCACTCGCTCCGTTGCGTTGTCCGTATCGTGCGCCGGCGCATACGCTTGTGGCGTAACGGATTGCGCCACAAGCGCATACGGCGGCCGCTCTCAACCGCTCCACATATATATTTAGCCGGTCAGCGAACCATTGCTGTCGCGATATACCAGCGTCTATGCCTGCCGCTCTCCGCGTCCGCCGCGAATTCCATAAGCATGGCTTTGCCCTTAATCCGGCGTTGATTTGGTAGTTAGCTAAGGCTATCCCCGCATACGCGGGGGATCCTCGATTTGATGGCTTGCGAGGCGGCGCACGCCCGCGCTATCCCTGCATACGCGGGGGATCCTGAGGCAGGCGCGGCGGGAGCCGGCCCGATGGTGGTCTATCCCCGCCTACGCGGGAGATCCGTTTGGCGGTTCGCGTATTCGTAGCGGCTGGAGGGTCTATCCCCGCCTACGCGGGGGATCCCAAGCCGTAATCGGGCAATCGCCCAAGCATCACGGTCTATCCCCGCCTACGCGGGGGATCCATATCGCGCAGAACGGCGCAACGAACGTGGAGGGGTCTATCCCCGCCTACGCGGGGGATCCAGCGGCGCTGTCGGCGCGGCTGGTGGACGAGGGGGTCTATCCCCGCCTACGCGGGGGATCCTTCGCCGTGCAGGGCGAACTCATCTACGGCGGCGGTCTATCCCCGCCTACGCGGGGGATCCTTCGGTATCCCACGGCAAGCCTCCCACGCCGCCGGTCTATCCCCGCCTACGCGGGGGATCCTCCACTGGAAGACGTCGCTCGGCATGCCGCAGCGGTCTATCCCCGCCTACGCGGGGGATCCCCACAGCCCAAAGCGCAATTGTGAGCGCTCTGGGGTCTATCCCCGCCTACGCGGGGGATCCCCCTGCTTTCGCTTGCCGCCGCCGTTGCTATCAGGTCTATCCCCGCCTACGCGGGGGATCCTGAATTGCGCCGCCCGTCAGCCAAACTGACGGCGGTCTATCCCCGCCTACGCGGGGGATCCACATACTCGCTGAAACGGCGGGTGTGTCAATGCGGTCTATCCCCGCCTACGCGGGGGATCCGCTGGGGCTGGGCGCACGAAGACGGACCTATCAGGTCTATCCCCGCCTACGCGGGGGATCCCACGTCAACGCGCCGATTACCGCGGGGGTGGTGGGTCTATCCCCGCCTACGCGGGGGATCCAGGTTGCGGAGTTCATCCAGCTTGTCTTCCGTGGGTCTATCCCCGCCTACGCGGGGGATCCAAATCGCCTTGCCACAGCCACTCCCCCGCATAGGGTCTATCCCCGCCTACGCGGGGGATCCTGATGATAGCGGCATCATCACAAACGCCATTGAGGTCTATCCCCGCCTACGCGGGGGATCCGCGCTACTAATCGGTTGGGCTATTTCAACCACAGGTCTATCCCCGCCTACGCGGGGGATCCAGCCCGCGCCGCCCGCGCCAACCTGCACGGGCAGGTCTATCCCCGCCTACGCGGGGGATCCGACAACGCACGTGCATCACGAACACCACAATGAGGTCTATCCCCGCCTACGCGGGGGATCCATAGTGGGATGGTCGTCGCCCTCTATCGTGATGGGTCTATCCCCGCCTACGCGGGGGATCCCCGCTCAAGAGTAAGGTCGGTAGGCGTCTTGACGGTCTATCCCCGCCTACGCGGGGGATCCACTTGCGCCCAATGCGGCAATGTCAAAGACGACGGTCTATCCCCGCCTACGCGGGGGATCCGGATCCGCCCATTCAACCTTGTTCGCCCAACGCGGTCTATCCCCGCCTACGCGGGGGATCCATTTGGCTGACATCAAATCGTGCATAGCGCGGCGGTCTATCCCCGCCTACGCGGGGGATCCCACGCCTTGCCGCGCTGATAGAAAATACATAGAGGTCTATCCCCGCCTACGCGGGGGATCCGAGTTCCAGAGCGCGATACTATATGAGGCTGATGGTCTATCCCCGCCTACGCGGGGGATCCAGCGTGTCAATCAGGGCTTGCCGGTAGTCTGCGGGTCTATCCCCGCCTACGCGGGGGATCCCATTCCCTCAGCGAACCGAGTGTGCCGATTGAAGGTCTATCCCCGCCTACGCGGGGGATCCGGTTAAGCATCCCGCGCGTTCTAGCCAACTGACGGTCTATCCCCGCCTACGCGGGGGATCCCCTGCGGCATATGCCTATATCACGCTATTCGGCGGTCTATCCCCGCCTACGCGGGGGATCCCCTTGCGCCGCTTGCTCTATCCCCCCCACGCGGGGTCTATCCCCGCCTACGCGGGGGATCCCTCACTCACTCACTCGCTAGACAACCTGCTAGGGGTCTATCCCCGCCTACGCGGGGGATCCGGTCTTGGGCGAGGGCGCGCATTTGGCGGGCGGGGTCTATCCCCGCCTACGCGGGGGATCCGGTTGTAGTATGTCTTGCCAGGCTGTAGCAGCAGGTCTATCCCCGCCTACGCGGGGGATCCACCATCCTCCTAACAACCTGCATATAAAGGTCGGGTCTATCCCCGCCTACGCGGGGGATCCATCTCGAAGTCGCCGCGTTCTGGGACGCGCAGGGGTCTATCCCCGCCTACGCGGGGGATCCCGTCGTTGCCGCTATTGAAATAGCATTCAAAGGGGTCTATCCCCGCCTACGCGGGGGATCCAACCCCCCGACGGCGCGCGCCAATGATAGCAGGGGTCTATCCCCGCCTACGCGGGGGATCCGATGCGCGCTACATCTTTTGGGCGGCGCACAGGGGTCTATCCCCGCCTACGCGGGGGATCCGATGCGCGCTACATCTTTTGGGCGGCGCACAGGGGTCTATCCCCGCCTACGCGGGGGATCCGCGCATGCAGCCGGCCGTGCTCGCGCGGGGATCGGTCTATCCCCGCCTACGCGGGGGATCCACCTTCCCCCGCCTTTTCGGTATCAGGATAGCGGGTCTATCCCCGCCTACGCGGGGGATCCGCCTTTGCTGGCGTCAAGGTAGCGGCGCTGGAGGGTCTATCCCCGCCTACGCGGGGGATCCCGCTCATACTTGCCCTTGTCAGCGTGAACCGAAGGTCTATCCCCGCCTACGCGGGGGATCCAGCGCCCGCCGCCGCCCTCACTCGCCCTATACCGGTCTATCCCCGCCTACGCGGGGGATCCAATGTCCCCGCTCACAAGCCAACGAAACCCGAAGGTCTATCCCCGCCTACGCGGGGGATCCCCCTCGCCGCGCCCGCCGCGCTAAAACCTTGACGGTCTATCCCCGCCTACGCGGGGGATCCGCGGTGTCCGACCAGCCCGCATGGGTTGTCGTCGGTCTATCCCCGCCTACGCGGGGGATCCCCCTCGCCGCGCCCGCCGCGCTAAAACCTTGACGGTCTATCCCCGCCTACGCGGGGGATCCGCCGCCGCCGTTGCGCCCGTTGACACCGGCAGGGGTCTATCCCCGCCTACGCGGGGGATCCGCCATAAATGGGCGCGGCAATGTTGCCTATACGCGGTCTATCCCCGCCTACGCGGGGGATCCTCAGCACGGTTGCCCGTAGGGTTGGCGTTGGCGGGTCTATCCCCGCCTACGCGGGGGATCCTCGCTATCGCCGCCGCCATCGTCAAGCGGCTCGGGTCTATCCCCGCCTACGCGGGGGATCCCCTTTCAATGTCCATATCCGTTGGGCGATAGCGGGTCTATCCCCGCCTACGCGGGGGATCCAAACCGAACAAAAGATGCGTCAAGACAACGGCAGGTCTATCCCCGCCTACGCGGGGGATCCAGCCAAAGCGCGCCGCTACCGATTAGCAGTGCGGGTCTATCCCCGCCTACGCGGGGGATCCGGTAGCCCAAAGCCCGATTACCTGCGGGTTACAGGTCTATCCCCGCCTACGCGGGGGATCCGGCTGGGCATTAACCCGCGCGTTACTATGTGGGGGTCTATCCCCGCCTACGCGGGGGATCCAGTACGATCCAAAGAATGGCGCGATATATGCCGGGTCTATCCCCGCCTACGCGGGGGATCCCCCCTCCAGCTCGCCTTTCAATGTCCATATCCGGGTCTATCCCCGCCTACGCGGGGGATCCCGCAACCAGCGGCGCAACGCTGAACATAAGTAGGGTCTATCCCCGCCTACGCGGGGGATCCATTGTGAAACTATACTCTGCGCCAGCAATCAGAGGTCTATCCCCGCCTACGCGGGGGATCCACCCCGCAGTATTCAAAGCGCGGCGAAATCTGGGGTCTATCCCCGCCTACGCGGGGGATCCTTGCGATAGTTCGCGCGGCAGTGAACATAGGCGGGTCTATCCCCGCCTACGCGGGGGATCCGTTGGGCGAGGTTGGCGATTTAGCGTAGCGCACGGTCTATCCCCGCCTACGCGGGGGATCCGCTGTAAAAACCGCCTACGGCTAATCTGGAGGCGGTCTATCCCCGCCTACGCGGGGGATCCTTGCGGAGGCTGGCTTGCGCCAACCCCCTTGCCGGTCTATCCCCGCCTACGCGGGGGATCCGTCTATCAGCCGCCCAACCTCGTCGTAGATGTCGGTCTATCCCCGCCTACGCGGGGGATCCCGCAAACCAGCCCTTTGCCCAACGCGCTTTTCAGGTCTATCCCCGCCTACGCGGGGGATCCGCTTGCTGGGCGCTGCGCGCGCCGAAACGCTAGGGTCTATCCCCGCCTACGCGGGGGATCCAGATGGTAACGCGGCTAAGCCAACTAATGCTGGGGTCTATCCCCGCCTACGCGGGGGATCCGCATAGGCGGCTGGAGTTCACCGCGAGGATGGGGGTCTATCCCCGCCTACGCGGGGGATCCCCCTGCGCCCAAGTGTTCGCGCGGCTACTAGCGGGTCTATCCCCGCCTACGCGGGGGATCCCGGCGGCTATATTGATATAACCCTGCCAGCAAGTGGTCTATCCCCGCCTACGCGGGGGATCCGGCGCCGGTTTGGGCAAGCGCGATAGCCACTTGGGTCTATCCCCGCCTACGCGGGGGATCCCCATACAGGGCGCTCACAAAGCGATAAGGGGGTGGTCTATCCCCGCCTACGCGGGGGATCCTGCTGGTAACCCCCAGGTTGCCCACGTCCACGCGGTCTATCCCCGCCTACGCGGGGGATCCAAGGCTACCGAGCCGGAGGCGAGATAGGCAAGGGGTCTATCCCCGCCTACGCGGGGGATCCTAGTGATTACCGCTTGCCCCAGTTGGCGGCATCGGTCTATCCCCGCCTACGCGGGGGATCCAGCCCGATAGCCGTTCCAAGTCCTCGTCAATGAGGTCTATCCCCGCCTACGCGGGGGATCCTACGCGGCAGTGCCAGGCGCATTGGGCAAGATGGGTCTATCCCCGCCTACGCGGGGGATCCCGCTGGAGTTATATGGCGGCGGGCTACCCGCGCGGTCTATCCCCGCCTACGCGGGGGATCCTATAGAGTCCAGCGGGCTGGTCGGCTAGAACTAGGTCTATCCCCGCCTACGCGGGGGATCCCGATTGTTATCAGCACGGGGATAAACCTATATGGGTCTATCCCCGCCTACGCGGGGGATCCCGCCTCGGCAGGCTGGACGGCAAGGCTACCACCGGTCTATCCCCGCCTACGCGGGGGATCCTCTAGCGCGGTAACCGCGTCGTCAGCGATAGTCGGTCTATCCCCGCCTACGCGGGGGATCCGCTCCGGCAGTTCGCGCACATCGTCCGGCGAGGGGTCTATCCCCGCCTACGCGGGGGATCCAGTACCGGCGCAAGTGGCTGTCGTGCGGCGATGGGTCTATCCCCGCCTACGCGGGGGATCCGTGGCTAGGATATGGACGCGGGCGCGTCCTTGGGGTCTATCCCCGCCTACGCGGGGGATCCCCGTCCCGTACTCCGTGTGGCTTATCTTGTCTAGGTCTATCCCCGCCTACGCGGGGGATCCTTGCGTACATTGCGGAACTAATGGCGAACTGACGGTCTATCCCCGCCTACGCGGGGGATCCAAAGGTTGGGGGCGCCGGACGCTGATGGCATACGGTCTATCCCCGCCTACGCGGGGGATCCACTGCTTTGGCGAGGGCGAAACCCGTTGTCTTGGGTCTATCCCCGCCTACGCGGGGGATCCTTGCGTACATTGCGGAACTAATGGCGAACTGACGGTCTATCCCCGCCTACGCGGGGGATCCCAGTGGGGGCGCTGATAACTGCGCTGATAGCGGGGTCTATCCCCGCCTACGCGGGGGATCCTGGGGGCTAGTGGTAGATGGGAATCAAAAGAACGGTCTATCCCCGCCTACGCGGGGGATCCTATCACGGCGATTGCGCCGATATACTGCCATCGGGTCTATCCCCGCCTACGCGGGGGATCCGGATAAGCGAGGGGGAATAATGCCACTAATCAAGGTCTATCCCCGCCTACGCGGGGGATCCCCTCGCTTTCGCTACTTCCCGTTAGTCTATTACGGTCTATCCCCGCCTACGCGGGGGATCCGCTGAAACCCACTATCGCCCGCCCACCTGATACGGTCTATCCCCGCCTACGCGGGGGATCCGATAATACCGAGCCCGCCGCGTTTTGGGCTTTGGGTCTATCCCCGCCTACGCGGGGGATCCTGGCGAGCGCCGCCCCAGCGGACCTATCCAGCGGGTCTATCCCCGCCTACGCGGGGGATCCTCCGTATAGGCTGTGGGCATATCAGGGCTTTCGGGTCTATCCCCGCCTACGCGGGGGATCCGGCAAGCGCCATATCAGCGTAAGCGGGGACGAGGGTCTATCCCCGCCTACGCGGGGGATCCCGCGAAATGAAACTATTCGGGCAAATAGTTTCAGGTCTATCCCCGCCTACGCGGGGGATCCGGCTTTGTTGGGCGGCGATAGAAATAGCCGAAAGGTCTATCCCCGCCTACGCGGGGGATCCCTAGCCGGTATGCTGACGGCGATTGCCCTATTCGGTCTATCCCCGCCTACGCGGGGGATCCCCGCCGAAGTCTTGTTGAACAGGGATTGGGCCGGGTCTATCCCCGCCTACGCGGGGGATCCTAGCCCGCTCACAAAGCCCGTAGCGGGCTTTAAGGTCTATCCCCGCCTACGCGGGGGATCCCGCTGTCCCGCCGTCATATGCCGGCGCGTGATGGGTCTATCCCCGCCTACGCGGGGGATCCGAGCTCACGCGCGTCCGCAAGTCCGCCCGCGCGGGTCTATCCCCGCCTACGCGGGGGATCCAACTCTTGGCTAGACGCTCGGCGCGTTGCCCGGGGTCTATCCCCGCCTACGCGGGGGATCCTCGTCCACACCTATTTCGGCGACGAATATACTAGGTCTATCCCCGCCTACGCGGGGGATCCGCCAACGCTCTAGTATGTCCCGATGCGCGATAAGGTCTATCCCCGCCTACGCGGGGGATCCACCTCGCTTATGGCGATTGACGCCGGCGAGCGGGGTCTATCCCCGCCTACGCGGGGGATCCTCTACGCGCATAGTGCATATGTAGCCGCCCTGGGGTCTATCCCCGCCTACGCGGGGGATCCACACCGAGCGCGGCGTGGGGATACTACTCGAGGGGTCTATCCCCGCCTACGCGGGGGATCCCAACTTGACAACCGAAAGGCGTAACCGTGCTACGGTCTATCCCCGCCTACGCGGGGGATCCCAAAGGGGCCGCCGCAGGATCTATTATGACGGCGGTCTATCCCCGCCTACGCGGGGGATCCGTATGCCCACCCCCCAGTTGGTAGAGATGATAGGGTCTATCCCCGCCTACGCGGGGGATCCGTCTATCTCGCCGCCGAATGGACGGACGTGCAAGGTCTATCCCCGCCTACGCGGGGGATCCCGATGCGAGGACTGCGGCGAGGCTGACCGCGAGGGTCTATCCCCGCCTACGCGGGGGATCCGCGCTGCCGCTCTCGGCGAATAGGGGCGATCCGGGTCTATCCCCGCCTACGCGGGGGATCCCCCTCTAGCTGGCGTATCTGGTAGGCTGCCACGGGTCTATCCCCGCCTACGCGGGGGATCCTCGATAGGGGTGATGAGTATGCCCACCCCCCAGGGTCTATCCCCGCCTACGCGGGGGATCCGCCTAGTGGCGTTTCGCAAGCGATTGCGGGCGGGGTCTATCCCCGCCTACGCGGGGGATCCCAGCCATAGGCGCGTCTTATCTCGGGCAAGATCGGTCTATCCCCGCCTACGCGGGGGATCCGTTCACCCAGCCATCCACTAGCCGTATCAGGGCGGTCTATCCCCGCCTACGCGGGGGATCCGCGGCAAGCAGAAACACGGACGCCCCCGCAAGGGGTCTATCCCCGCCTACGCGGGGGATCCCGGCGCGGCGGCCAGAGCGTAGTCGGCGGCGGCGGTCTATCCCCGCCTACGCGGGGGATCCGAGTCCCCCGCGATAAAGCGACCGGCGTCAATCGGTCTATCCCCGCCTACGCGGGGGATCCGTTCGGGTCGCGCTGACCGGCGATCTGCCAATGGGTCTATCCCCGCCTACGCGGGGGATCCCGTCCTGCAACGAATGCTGCTGCCCCGTGTTCGGGTCTATCCCCGCCTACGCGGGGGATCCACATCCACGCGCAGATACTCGTCCGCTATCTGAGGTCTATCCCCGCCTACGCGGGGGATCCGCCGCTCCAGTGCGCGGGGAATACCCGTTGCCCGGTCTATCCCCGCCTACGCGGGGGATCCCTCATATATGCCCGCCGGTATATCTGTATAGCCGGTCTATCCCCGCCTACGCGGGGGATCCGCGCCGCGCATAGAGTAGCCTTGCTGGTCTTTCGGTCTATCCCCGCCTACGCGGGGGATCCGTTTCTAGCCCGTTTCAAGCCCCAGCAAGGGTGGGTCTATCCCCGCCTACGCGGGGGATCCACTAGCCTTGACAAGGCGTTCAAGGGCTGGTCGGGTCTATCCCCGCCTACGCGGGGGATCCGCCGCGCAATCGCCGTGATACAGCTGGACGCCGGGTCTATCCCCGCCTACGCGGGGGATCCGGCTTCCGATAGCGCCTTGCGCGCCGCTATCACGGTCTATCCCCGCCTACGCGGGGGATCCGCCGTTGTCAATGTCAATGCCATATCGTTTGCCGGTCTATCCCCGCCTACGCGGGGGATCCAGCCGCAACAGGTTAAGCCCGTCAATTTTTATCGGTCTATCCCCGCCTACGCGGGGGATCCACTGGAGTAGGCGGCTTGACGGCGCGCGCACGGGGTCTATCCCCGCCTACGCGGGGGATCCATTTTAGCGGCGGGCAACGCAAGGGCAATCGCGGGTCTATCCCCGCCTACGCGGGGGATCCCAGATAGTTCACCTAAACAGCCCCGATGGGCTAGGTCTATCCCCGCCTACGCGGGGGATCCGCCTTGACTCCGTGTAGTCGTCAAGTTGATTTGGGTCTATCCCCGCCTACGCGGGGGATCCGCCGCCGCATCTATCCAAGCCATTAGACTACCCGGTCTATCCCCGCCTACGCGGGGGATCCGATTGATATGATGATATGCAAACGGCAAGGGGGGGTCTATCCCCGCCTACGCGGGGGATCCTAGCAAGTGCGCCCCCAACTGCCATATATCGCCGGTCTATCCCCGCCTACGCGGGGGATCCACACCACCCTATCGGTATCAAACCAGAAGTGGCGGTCTATCCCCGCCTACGCGGGGGATCCTATCGCCGCTTAAACCCCCAGCCCTCTAGGTAGGGTCTATCCCCGCCTACGCGGGGGATCCCCCTACATCGTTTGATATTTTGGCGCTGCCTCTATCTCAGAATTGGATGTTCATAGGGCAATTATGCCCAGCCAAACGCCGCGCCGCAACCGCCGCCGCGGCGCCGCTAAGCGTATTTAACCAGGTGGACGCCATCGGCGTCCACTATTTGTTTGGGGGATTCGCCTAGCGTTAGGATGCGCTGCTCGCCCACCGCCGATGGGTCGCGCCAGGTCATTACTATCGCGCCCTGGCCGCTGTAGGAGTGCCAGCGGGTTAGCACATCCCAGACGCGCCGGCGTATGCCGCTTGTCATCATCGGCGCGGTGTACACGCCGGGGGCGATTTCCAGCATCGCGGACGCCAAGAATCCGCGATAGCGCGCCTCTACATTGACCGTTACGACTATCGTCATCAGACCGCTCCCTCTATGTTCGTCAGCTCGGCGAGCGCGTCTTCGGCGGCGGCGGCGTCCGGCGACTCCGCGAGCGGCTCTACATCTTGGAAGAGCGTTTTTATGCGGTCTATCATCGCGGGGATGACGCGCTCGTCGCGCAGGGTTTGGCCGGTTGTGCGCCGCGCGTGACGCTCTATGTTGATGGACGGGTTGTCCATCGCGGCGCGCGCCGATTTGAACGCGGCGGGCAGCAAAATCGTGTCCCGAAACAGGTCGGCTATGTCCAAGGCGAATGCTTCGCCGCTGTGTTCGTGGATGAATCCGAGCTGCGGTATCGCGCCTATCGCGGTTACGGCTATCACGGCGGCGGATGTTACCGCCACGGAGGCGTGGTTTATCGCCTGGTTGGGGATGTCCGCCGCGAGCGGATTCGCGCGGTCGTATCGCCGCCCGCGCCAGTCGATGCCGTATCGTTGCGCGAGGTTTTGGTATGTGCGGCGCATCCGCGAGCCCTCTATGCCGCGCAGGACTTCGATGCTCTGATGCGGCAGGACTTCGCCCAGCCGCATGGCGTACATCCGGCGGGCGACGGTTATGCGGCTGCCGTCCGGATCGCCCCACGCGCGCATCTGCCGCCGCGCGGTATCGGAGGCGTCCGGCCCAAGCGGCGGCGCGGTGTAGCAGCGCACGCCGTCCTCGCCCACCGCCACAAGCGCCGTGCCGTGCCGCGCCATCAGCCGCAGCGCGTCATGGCTCACCGTGGATCCCGGGCCTAGCAGTATCATTGAGAGCGTCTGAAAGGGTATGCCGTATTCCCCCGCGTCTAGCGGGCTGTCCGATGAGGCGGCCGCCTGCCGTTCAAAGCGCAGCGTGCCGTCCCGCACCGTCAGCGCGCCGCGACTGAGCCACAGCAGCCCATGCCGGTCGGCGTGCGGTATCCGCGCCGTCTCCAATCCAAGCCTGCCTCGCATCATAGCGCTTGCCGCTCCTTGTGTTCGTAGAAATGCGTTAGGTGTGTCTGTCCCCGCGTGCGCGGGGGATGCTGAGTATGCGGGTCAAAGGTGTGTGCAGTAAAGGGTCTATCCCCGCCTATGCGGGGGATCCCTTGCCGCCTCTCTTTGCGCCCTTATATGGCGAGGTCTATCCCCGCCTATGCGGGGGATCCATCATCAGCTCGCGCGGCGTGTATTCGTCTAGCGGTCTATCCCCGCCTATGCGGGGATCCTATTGGGCCGCGCAATATCCCCCTTTCGCGTGGTTCGGCTTGTCCGGCGTCGGGCAGTACGCCAGAATTGGGCTGTCAACCATATCCAAATTCTCGCGCCGGTAGATCGCTCTGCCACAGCACCGGCACTCGCTACGGCCGCACGCGCGGCAAGTCCACGCGCCGTAGCCGCCTTGCCGACAGCAGCAGCAGTTGTGCCGCGAGCGCAAGTCCAAGTTGTCGCAGCGCCAGTGTTTGCAAGGTTGCATCACTTCCTCCAGTGTGTATAGTACATCCCCGCCTATGCGGGGCATCCGATGACCTGTTCTTTACAACCTGCATAGAGCGCGGTCTATCCCCGCATGTGCGGGGGATCCTGGGGGCCGGTTAGCAGGGGGTTGCTGTGGCGCGGTCTATCCCCGCCCATGCGGGGCATCCATACTAGGGAGAACCGCTTTTGAAAACGAGATGAGGCTATCCCCACCTACGCAGGGCATCCTGGGCGCAGAGGGGCGAGGCGATAGGGCAGCAAAGGCTATCCCCGCCTACGCAGGGCATCCCCAATCCATACTACGCATATTCTTAAATCCCCTACGATATGCTGCCGCGCCCGCCCCCGCGGCAGTCCAATAACTATTTCCCCTATTCGTATCGGCTCATATTCAATTGTTAAGGTGCATTGAAATGAACCGCCTATGAGCCGCCGCGAACCCGCCCAATCGCCGCCGCCCGTCAGCGAGCCGGCCGCAGCAGCAACATCCCGTAGCCGTATGCCTTGTGCCGCCCGATGCCGCCCGCGAGCGTCTTGCCGAACAAGTCGGCGTCGCAAATCGTCAGTATCCCGCGCATAACCGCGTGGGGGCCTTCGGATGCGTTTCTGCCAATGCGCCGCACGGCGCGAGTGCGCCGGAATGACGCCAGCCGCGCCTCCTCCATGCGCGCGCCGCCGCGCTCCAGCCGCGCCGCAAGCCAATCCGCGTACACCGCCTCCCGCGATATATCCGTCCGCTCATCCTTGCATTGCGGCAGCGCGGCGAGCAAGGCGTCGTGTTCCTGGATTTTGCCGCCGGGAACCCGAGCTCCCCTAGTCACAGGGCGCGTGAGTATCTCAAAGCCGAGCCGCCGCCCGGCGATCCATTCGGCGGGCATGCGCTTGGCGTCTATGCGCGCCGGGGGCAGTATCGCCGCTTGGAGCGGGCATGCGAATGTTTCCGACGCATCCCGCAATTCGTCCGCGTCCGCCGCCGAATACCCGTACAGGCTGCCGCGAGAGTAGCCGCGCGGCGCGATTATTCTGAACGGCTGGGGCGCGCTATCGCCGAAACTTTCGCGCAGGAGCTTGTGCATAGCGAACCCCTCGTCAAAGACATTGCCGCCGAAGATGCGCCTGTCGCCCGCCCAGCGGTGAAAGGCGTTGAGGTCAAGCTCGGCGCGTATCATATAGAGCGGCGGCGCCGCGATTGCGGTTGTCATGGGCTAATCCTCCCCGTCCGAACCGGCGCGCTTGGCGGGCGCAAACGCTGACGCGGGCAGAGATCCCTCGTGAACCCAGCGTCCGCCGCCGTGCAGCCCGGATGCCCAGTTGCGCTGGTCGGTGAGCATATGAAAGTTGCTGCTGTCAACGCCGTCTGCGTCCTCGCCCTCCGGCCACAGCAGTGGTATGAGCGGCGGGGCGGCGTCCGGCTCTACAAGCGGAGTAGCGCGCAATGCGGCGAGCGCGGTGTCGCCCTCCTCAAATTCCTTAAGCCTTTCGTAGGGCGGCTTTGATGACCAGCAGAGTTTGCGCCCGATGAGCGGCGCCGACGGCAAGCAGGATTTGCGCCCGATGAACAGCGGCCGCGCGGGTTCGTTGAGCGCCGCGGCGAGGTCGGCGAGCGTGGGATGTTCGTCCGGATCCCGCAGATGCAACGCGACCACCACGCGCGCGTCAGCGTAGTAATCGCGGTAGCGCAACGCAGGCGATTTGTATGTGCTAGCGCCGCCCGCGCGATCTTCGGGAACGCCCAGAGTAGTCCAGCCCTTATCGTTTGCGCCTAGTTGCGCCGTTTGAAAATCCCGCATGCTCAGCCCGCCCGCCGGTTCGCGCTCTATGCGCGCCGCGAACACCAGCCGCTCTTGCAGGCGCTGGTGGCGCGCGCGCTCTGTGCGCCGCCAGCCCATCGCGTTGGCGAACAAGCCCGTCAGCATGGACGCCGCCGGAAAGCGCCGCGTTACGCCGTAGTTGTCTATCGCCTCGCCGCCGAAAGACATCAGCGGCGATTCCAAGTTCAATATCAGATGGCGCATCGCTATGCCTCTGCCTTGCCGCCGCGAATGGCGTCCGCCGCCCACGCCGCCAGGTCGTCCAGGCAGACGCGCTCGGCGGCGGGCATATCGCAGTCCTCTATCGCCATAAACCGCCGCGCCTCATTCGCGCCGTATGCGGCGTCGATCTTGCCGAGATATTCGGACAGCGCATCGCTCGCGGCGCTCACCTGCGCCCTGACGGCGTTGCGGTAGGCATTGGCGAGACTGCGTGGCTGCCGCTTGCCCGCCTCTATGAGCATCAGGTCGGCGCAGGCATACGGCGCTGTGGATCCCAGTTTCGCGCCCGGCGACACCGTGGCGATAAGATGCGCCAGATGCTCCACCACCTTGCCCGCCAGCTCTCGGTCGGCGTCCTGCCAGTCGGCGGCGTCGTAACTTGTCAGATTAGACACCAGCGCGGGAACATCCACCACCACATAGCCGTAGAACAGCCCGGCGGTGAGTTCCATATCGCCGATATGCGCCGCGCCCGCGTCCTCGTCATCGCGCTGCAAATCGTCCACCACCGAGAAATAATCGCTCTCGCTCTCTTCCCGATGCACCGTGAAAGCGTGCGCCACATGCACCGCGGCATCGATATTCGCGCCCGGATCCGACGTCACCATCCGCCCGAACAGCGCCCCCTCCAAGCCGCCCGGCAACTTCGCGCTATCGCGGAACGCCTTAAAATTACCCCCTTGCTTCTTGAACAGATCATCGGCGGCAGCCTCGGCGGCTTTCTTATCTTCGGGGTGCGTAGCGCATATTTCTGCCGCTTTTTGCCGCAAATACTCCACTTCAGGTAGTCCTAGCAGTAGCGGCTGCCGTGTATTTTGCTGAGCAGGCTCTTCACCAGGCACGGCGCGGGGCCCATATACCCCTTTGACAAACTTCACCTCAACCGCATCAAGAACATCTTTGGACGCATCCCCTGAATCCCGCAATGGCTGCATTACCTTACGTCCTATCACATCGCGCGACCTTATCGCCTTCTCCGCGCCAGGGATATTATGGATGGCGAAGGCGTCCTCATCTGCCGTGCGCCAATGCCGCTTGAGGCATTGCGAGGATATGCGCGTGCGGACGGCGCCGCCGAAAGGCATGCGCTTAGCGAGGCCGCTGTCGTCGCGGTTCAGCAGCGCCGCCGGATATGAGTGCAGCGTGTGTATCTGCAAAAAGCGTGGGGTGGTAATCATTGTTTGTCTCCCTAGCGTTTCTTTAATAAGGTGTTAGCCTGATGCGTTGGTGTGGCTAATCGCTTGTTTCGGATGTTGCCGCCGCCCGGCGCTCGGCGCGATAGTATGCGCTTGCGATATGGCGGCGGGCGTTTTCGGCGCGCTCTTCGTCGTAGTCTTGGTGGCGGATGAACTGCGCCATTTCATACCAGTTGAGTTTCGCGCCGTCCGCCGCGAGCATCCGAAAGGCGCGCGCCAGCAGGTAGCGCAGCATTTCGCCGCGCGCGTTCAGCAGCCGGTTAAAGCGGATTTCGCTGTAATAGCCGCTGCCGCCGCGCAGGGGATCGCCGCCCGTGAACAGCGCGCGCCCCACCGACGCATTGCGGTCGTGCGCCGAGCGCGCCATCGCGTTATCGCCCGCGTTTCGCGTCATCAGCGCGATGCCGTGCAGTATCAGCGCCCACTTGCGCTCCGTTTCGCGGCTGGAGCGTTCCAGCAGATCGCGGCTGGCAAGCAAGCGCCAGAACGCGGCGACGTCGGGATCATCCGGATCCATCCGCCGCAGCGCCGCCAAGTCGCCGCGCCCCGACCCGTATTCGGCATATCCCGCCATAACGCCCGCGAAATGCGCCGCATGCTCCCCCCATGCGATCTGGCGCTCCGGCGCGTCCGCGCTTTCGGCTGCCTGCGGATTAGTCGTTGTCGTCGTCATTATCGCCCCTCTCTTGCGCGAACAGGAACGGCAGCCCGGCCGCCGCGCCCCTAATGCGCCCCTCAAACATCCCGTCGGATCGCACCTGCGCCTTGTATCGCCGTATGGCGGCGCAGGGCAAGGCGTCTTGTGCGTCGCGCAGTGTATCGCGCGCGTGGTCTATCACGCCGTCTTTGCCGTTCATCAGCCAATCGTTGTGTATCGCTTGCCTTTCGGCATCATCAGCCTCAAGTTCGTCTTGCAGGGCGTCAAAGAACGATGCGTCCACGATTTCGTCAAGCCTGTTCAGCCAGGGTTGAGCAAGCCGCCTATGCTCAGCGCTCAGCCCGTCGGCGTCCCCGCCCGCCGCGAACACCTGTATGGCGTGGCTAAGTATGCGCTGAACCTTGCCGACCTCGTCAATTCGCTTATCCGCTATCTCGCCCAGCGCATCCCTATCGCCCCCGCCGCGCGTCATAGCCGTCTGCATCTTCTTTCTGACCGGAATAACGCGCTCATAATAGCCCTCTGTCTTCCCCTGCCCGCGCACCATTGCTCGCGCCACAAGCCGCATCGTGTCCGACGAGTTCCGCTCCGAATCGGTGGCTTTGCACAGCGCGGGCAATTCCCAATCGCCGTGCTTGAGATACTGCACAACGCGCTTGTATGTGAATCCGCCCGCGCCCAGCGTCAGCGCCTTGCTATTCTTGCGATCGACAGGCGTCCACGGATCCCCAGTTACGCCTTTCTGCGCCTTTGCCTCTATGCGCGCGCCCTTGGATGTAGCCCTAATCGCGCGCAATCCCTCGCCCTCGTCGGAGCGGCGCAGCCTTATGCGGCGGCATATCTCTATGCACAGCGGGTTCAGCCGTTCAAGCGTCAGCACCTCCGCCTTAGCGCCATCCCATGCGCGCGTCCACAGCAGCGTAGATGCGACGTCCGACGGCGCGCCTTTGGGAATAATGCCGTTTGCAAGCGCCGTTATGTCCCGCCTGATGTGCGCGCCGATGCGCTGAGAGGGCGCGAGGCTGAAACCGGGGCGGTTGCCAAGCCCCCCATTCATCCGGGCTATGCCATGATTGCCCGCGCCATCATACCCCGCCATCGTCTGCAGGCTGACCAGCGCGAATATCCAATCGTCCGCGTCGGCGTCCAAGCCTATCGCCATCTTCAAATCGTGATTCTTGGATGTAACCAGCATATCCAGCTTATCCGGCGTAGTCGCATCGGGCTTGTAGTCTTTCGCCCTATCCGCCGAAGACGCCGGCGGCTGCATAAACGCGGGCGCTGTGATGTCGTCCACGACGAGACGCCAAGGCTCGTCGTCCGGCCAGCCCCCTATCGTCAGCCCGCGCAACAGATCGCGCCACGCATCGGCGTCCGCCGGCGGCTCGCTCACGCCGCGCTTGTGCATAGCCATCGCGCCGAGCTGCGCGAGAAACGCATGCCACGCATGCCGCTGATGCGGGCGCAGCGCGGGGAAGGCGTTCACATCGTCGGCAATCAGCGCGGCATACACCTCTGGTAGCGACATGCGCGCCACCGCGCCGCCGCCTATGTCCGCCCGAATTAGCGGCTCTGTCAGGATGTTGTACATACAAGTACCTCCTTTATGCGCCGAACACATACACTACTATAAGGGTATGTTTTGTTTTTGTCAAACCTTTGGTCTGAATTCATTTTCCCACATTAGTCGGGATGATTACGGCTAATTACTTCTCGCGGTCGCGGCGCACTATGTAAAGCGCGTTCTGGACTGTGTTATACTCCCAGCGCGCCTGTTCAATGTCATGCTGATGTTGCCGGTTCGCTTGCGCCAGCCAGCGCTCAAATTCCTTGATGACGAGAGCAAGTTCAGATGGCGAATTCATTTACATACCTCCCCAGTGAATTATTTGATATATTAGTCTTATTCAGATGTTATATTAACAATAACTGGAGTTTTGGGGTCATGTCAACCCTCTTAAGGCTTTTCGATAAATCCCGCATACGCGGGAATAGTCCTATCTGCGTAAGCCTAATATATGATACCCCGCGTATGCGGGGATAGACCGGGGTGGAACAATAGGAATAAGCATAACCGCAGGTTTCCCCGCGCATGCGGGGATAGACCGTCGGCAGGCGTAGGCAACCTGCCGACACCCCAAATTCCCCCGCACAAGCGGGGCATCCCCAACCGCCGGTGCCGCGCCCCTCTACCCCCGCCGCAGCCCCAGCCTGTCATACACAAACCGCCGCTCGCCCACCGCAAACCCAAACCCGTCCTGCCGCTCGCCCCCGCGCCGCGTCGCCTTCACCGCCTCTCCCACTTCTGCGCCCCCCAGCCACCGCAGCGCCAGCGCCAGCGCGTCTATGCTCGCCTCCCCATCGAACGGGCTTACCTGCGGCCCCTCAAACCCCACCTCCACGCGATCATCCCCCAGCCGCGTGCGTATATTCTCGTCGTCGCTCACAAACAGCACATCGCGGTTGTCCGCATAGAACGCCTTATCCCACCTGATTGTGTGCAGCCGCGCAAGTTGCGCGTCCGCTATCTTTTCGCCCTCAACGCCGATGCTGTTTGCCGCCCAATCATCCCCCATCTCGCGCGTAATCGCCCCCAGCCTTTCGGGATGCGTAGCATTCTCCACCAGCAGCCGGTTCATAGCCGGTATATCCCACTCCCCATACTCCTCAATCAGCCGCCGCGTAGCCTCCAAAACCCGCAAATCCCTGTACACATAACCATGCGGCCCCAGCCCATTTGCCGCGCTCCCGCTACTCAGCAGCGGCGACAAATCGCCCCCCGGCGGCGTCAGAACCACGCACCGCGCCTCCTCATACCCCACCGGCCTATCACCCCGCCCGTGGCGATGCAGCCGCCCGATGCGCTGCAGCAGCACATCCACCGGACACAGGTCGGTTATCAGCAAATCGGCGTCTATATCCAGCGACTGCTCCAAAGTCTGCGTCCCCACTACCACGCGCCCGCCGCTTTCCCTCTTCTTGCCGAACAGCGCCTCTACCCGCGCGTCCAGCAGCGCCCTATCGCCCGCCGCGAACCGCCCGTGATGCAGCGTCCGGACGCCGTTCACGCTGAATAGCGGAGCGTCGTCATCCGCGCCCGCCAGCTCTTCCAATGCCCGCTGCGTATCTATCGCATGCCCGACGGTGTTGCGAATAACCAAGACTTTCGCGCCCGCCCGCGCCGCCTCCAGCGCCACCCGCGCCACATACCCGAATTCGCCCATGCGCGGCTCGGCCGTGATACCGACCTGCTTAGGCCTATCGTTTTCGCCCGCCGCCTTTATCTCGGAGCGCCCATCCCCATCATACGAACTGACCGCCGGATACGGCGCATCTATCGCGTCGCCCAACGGCGTCACGCGCGCATTGCCCCGCTCGCGCTCCAGCCACTTGTCCCGCGCCGCCGAACCCAGCGTGGCGCTCATCAGCAGCGCGTAGCCGCCCGCGCCAAGATGCGCCGTCAGCAAGGCATCCAACACCTCGCTCATATAGGTGTCGGAGGCGTGAACCTCGTCCACCACCAGCAAATTGCGCGCCAGACACGCCGCCCGCATATGCGCGTTTCGCACCTGCAGCGCGCCCAGCATCGCCTGATCCACCGTTCCCACCGCAATCTGCGCCGCAAGGTAGCGCTTGGGATTCTCGGCGGCCCAGGGCTTGTCGGCGGGCTTGCTATCCGCGTCGCTATGCCCCGCCGCCATCGCATCGTAGTCTTGCATCGCCACGCCGCCTGCGCCGCTGCCCGGATGATAGCCCGGCACGGCGAGGACTACGGGCGGCCTATGCTCCTCAGGCAGCAGCGCGTCTATGAACCGCTGAACGCGCCCGTGTATCTGCGCCGCCGCCGCCCGCGTTGGCAGCGCGAAATACAGCCCGTCAACAAGCCGTTGCTCATACATCCGCGCGAACCGCCACAGCGCCGCCTCCGTCTTGCCCGAACCCGTTTCGGATTCGATGATGGCGAGCGGATGCGTCAGCGGCGTATCCCGCGCCGCCCGCTGTATCGCGTTGGGCGCGCCGTCGTCTATGCCGAACAACTTTGCAAAGGCGGGGATATTGGCTGATTTGACGGCTTTGCGCTGCGCTGCAATATCCAGTCCGACGGCGCGGATGGCGCGCTTTGCAGCGTCACGGGCGTGGTCGATGTAATCGGGATGGGGCGTGTCAACATAGCCAAACCATTCTTCATTTGACCCCAGCCAGTCCGCCCAGTTGCACAGCCCCAGGAATAGATGCTGAAACCGCGGCGAGGACGGCAGCGGCGGCGCGTCCGCCGCAAACGCTTTCGGGAACCACTCCCGAACCAGCCGCCCGATGCGCCGCGCGCATTCCTCCGGGCTGAGCTCGCCGACCGGCAGCCATGCGTCGGGGTTTCGGCTGCGCCCGCCTTGCAGCTGCAGAGGTCGCCCGTGATGCGACAGAGTCGCCACGAACAACCCGCACACGACCGCGCCGCCCTTGTTATCCCACAGGATCATATCGTCCCACCATGGTAGCGCATTGAAGAACCAGTCCGCCGTTGCCTTATCCTCATTCGTTATCACTGGCACGATGTCCGAATCATGCGTCGTTCCCCTCCAACGCCTGCCCTTGCCCCGCAAATCCTCCGCCGGCCAAACCTTAGTCTGAAACCCCGCGTTCACCTTCCCGATGTCATGCAGCGCCGCGAACACGGCAAGCCGCGCCGCCGTAGCGTCGTCCAGCTCCGCCAAATCTGCCGCGCATGCCAGCCGCCGCCGAATGGACGGCAACTCCAACAGTGCCTCAAAGCACGCGCCCACATCCGCCAAGTGATGCTCCAGCAAATGTATGCGCCCCGGCGTATCCCCGTCAGACTTTGCCCACTTAGCCCAATGCCGCCGCGTATAAACCTTGCTGTCCGCCTCCGATGTGCCCATACCACAAGCCTCCTTGAAAATACCCATTTGTCTATCTCTTTGCATGTGCGTTGTCTATGCGAACACCTTATCATATACATAAAAGTTTTCAATACTTTTTTATGAAAAGGCATATCCCCACAGGCCCGGCGGTAATCGTCCTTAGGATTGCGGGAAATGAAAACGGCGGACAACCCTGATAAAGCGCTAACGTCAACTAGCGCATTCAGGACGCCGCCCGCCAATGCAAAGAGCAATCGCTATCCTGGCCGCAGGTCAGCGCCTACCCGCGCGCCCGCCCATGCCAATGCCCATACCGCAAATGCGGCATACTGCACAGAAGACGCGGCGAAGTCAAAGGGTCGGTCAAGGGTATCTATGAGGCAACGGTGGCGACTATCCACGCTCGCTGCGTTGGCTGCAAGTGGTTGATGCTGATGGAGCGCGAGGTCAAGGCTAAGCCTGCGCCGCCGGCGGCTGTCGGTGGATATATGCGTGAAGTGGCGCAGACTGTTATGCCGCAAACGCATGCGCGGGATATGCGATACGAACAATGTGACCGGCTGCTCACCACCAACCGCCGCCACTTCGAGCGCATGCGAGGCTTGGGCATCGTATCGACGCAAGCCCGCGTTGCAACAGTCCGACACGAGGAACAGGCCGTTGCGTTGCGGCAACGTATATGTTTATTTATTGCAGGGAATTGGCTAAGACGCAGGTTTTCTGTTGTTGTGAGAATCTCGAACTCGGTCTAGTATGTCGCTGATGATTGCTCCAATCTCGGCGAATGACAATACTCCTAACTCTATGGTTGCCGCCGAGTTGCTTATTCGTCTTAGCGCGACTCTTAGCGTGGACGCGGCGCGAAGGGGAGTGTCCGGGTGTTCGCGGAGATGCTTGGCTAGTTCGTTGATTAGAGCGGCTTGGACATTGGCGGAGCCATAGACTGCGCCGCGCGACACCATCATGGTGACGAGGTTTTCCCAGTATTGCTGGTTATAGCGGACAACGCCACGCAGCGCGTCTACGTCTTGCGCGCCTTGGAGTTTGGACACGTTGGCGACAATTCTTTCGCGCCACCATGCACGGCCGAAAGTTGGATTAACGAACACGCTGCGGGCGCCTCGGGCTTCGCGCAAGCCGCTCATTCTGCGGAGTGCCGTTCTTACGCAGGCGTCAATCGCTTTATTTCCCTCATCCCCGCCGTGTTTTCTTAGGGCTATGTCGATTCGCTCCTCGCCACTTTCCGTGATGCCGCCGTTGGCGGCGAGATATGTGGCTTCGCACACCGCGCCGCTGCGGATATGCTCAAGGGTGACGCTTGCCCAAAATGAGAACCTGCAAGCCGTTCTGGGCGGGATGTCTTGCCAAAGAGCGTACACGCTCGCTTCTTGATCCGGAGTGAGTTCTTTGAAAGTGGAATCGCTGCGTATCGGCGCGCCGTTAAAGGTGGGAAGGGCGCGTCCGTCATTCGTTTTTACCTTGTCCTCAATGAATTTCACGAAAGTGTCGTTGTTGTAGAGCGCCGCGAGGAATGCGCGCTGCTCCTCGCCGCCCTTGCTGCGAAGCATTCTCTTTTGGAACGCCGAGTATTCGTCCGGGTCGAGCTCCCGGTAACCCATGCTGTCTAGATTGGTTGTCATCGCTACTCGTTCTCTGCTTTTTGGATTTTGTGGGGGTATATCTTGGTTGTGGCTTCGCTAGGGCGAAAATCGTCGTCAGCCCAGTGTCCGATTTTTCGCTCTTCGAGCCAGTATGCGAGGCTTTCGAGGTTTGGATATGAGCGCCACTCGCTTTCTTCTTCGCTGTATTCTCTTTGTAGGATGCTTAGCGCGCTGGATACGATATGCGGCATAATGTTTTCGCTGGCGATGTCGCGCCGATTGTATTTCAGGTGGTCGAAGAGATCTTTTGCAAGATGGACCTTGAACTTGAATCCGTCCTGCGTGCTTGGCTGTACCCAGAAAGCGCCCGGCGATAGGTCGGCGCCTAGAGTGAACTCCAGAATGCTGGCGATGCCAGTTTTGAAGTTGAAAACGCTGCCTATCGCTATCCTGGCGCCTTTGGGTATTGACAGCGTTCTGCTATCCCATATTTTGTTTAGCCCATCCCGGGCGGCGTCGGCTGTGTGCTGAATTTCTTCTTGCGCCACAATCATTGGCGTGAACATCGGATATTCGCCGAGGTCTTCCGGTCGCCATTCTATTAGATGATCAGGCTCATCCGATTTGTGGATGTCTCTGTACATTGATGCGGGAGCGGCTACGGAGCAGATGAAAAGCAGTTTGCCCTCGCGCATCCAGCGTTCTATCAGCGGCGCGCCCTGAACCTCGTGCCGCAGGATAAACGATTTGCCCAGATCTTTATCCTCGCACGAGATAGTGTAGCTCCCGTTGGGAAAGCTTTCGTTTCCTGCCTCTAGCACAGGCCAGGGAAACGCTCGCCCGACAATGCCGGGATCGGAAGATCTGACGATGAGCGTGTTGATAGGCATCTTTGCTTTGCCCTTACTCCGCTTGATTGGGCTGCTGTTCGGTTTGCTTGGTAGGGCGGTGCAATTCCAGGCGGAATGCGGGGGCGTCGATTATGTTTTCTATCGCCTGCGGCGTTTCGTAGTCTATCTTGAACTCGTACTGAGTGTTTGCGGATATGTCCTTGATTCGCGCGAAACGGCCGTCTTCTATGACCTCGCATTGGACGTAGGGTTTGCCGTCGCCGGCCGCAATTCGCAACGATCTTATCATCACGTCTTCGTCCTGCCATATCCGGTCGCAGGTTGCGTCGGCGTTTTCGTCCATGCGGAGCGCAAGCCATAGCTCCGGCATATTTTGGGCGGATTTAATCGCGGCAAGCATTTTCCCATGCTCTTCAAGGATAATTGTTTGCCTGAATGGGATGGGACGGCCTGTTCTGCGGTGTGGCGGCGGTGGTGGCGGAGGGTCAGGGAACGGGGGCGGATCAGGGTCAGGATTAGGAGGCGGGATGGGGTTAGGAGGAGGAGAGTTTTCCACCCTTATGTTAGCGGTGACGCGGCGGGATATTGGGGTGGGCGATCCCCAGAAAGAGAAAGCGGAGCCTCCATTCCCTGACGGGTCGTCGACGTTTATTGGGAGATAATCCGGCATTGTGTACTCGTCTTCGGTTCTTGCCGGCGCATGGGTTCTTATCCACTTGGCTATGGCGTCAAGCGCTTGGGTAAGCCCATCGCTTTCCTTTGGGGACAAAAGCGATAGGTCTATCTTGTCGTGCAAAGGCCCTTCGGCTTTGCGAACCAGTCTGTGGATCTCGCCTCCGGGTTTGGCGTCAATTTGGATGACTGCGTGGAAGGGCTGCTGGTCGGCGAAGTCGGAGCGGCGTAGTTTTCGCAACTCATCCGTAATTCGCATGCCGTTTCGGAATAGGTCGATGCGAGTGACGCCGGTGAGCGAGGGCTCAAGCAGGCTGATTTTGACGACGTCTTTGCCGATGTGTACGTCTGCGCCCTTATCTTTTGTGATAGTTTGCAGTATGGAATAGGCGTTTCGGCCGGAGGGCTTGAGGCTGGCGAAGAACGAATCCGACCTTTTGGCTCTTGTGAGGTCTTTGTCGGCACTCAAGACTTTCGCAAGCGTTTTGGCATCCAACCGCTCTGTGGATCCGTTTTCAATGACCTCTATGTCTAGCTTGCCGTACTGGATCGCCGGCGCGAAGTTGTACGCGGCGACTTTGGAAACGATCTCCCACAACTTCACTTTCGTATCTCCGAAATGGTTGAAGGCTGGGATGAGTATGGCGCTGCCGTGCCCGAATTCGCTTTGGATTTCATCCAGCGCGGTGGTTGCTATTCGCGGGTGGTCGTCTTCGCTGAGATAGGCGTAGAGATTGCCGCCGGCTGAATTAGTGAAATCTTTGATCAGGTAGCCTTTGGCGTCCATTATTGTCTTTTTGTCCGGATGGGACGCGAGGATAGTCTTGCCGCTGACAATGCGCTTTTTATTTTTGGTTAGCCCTGCGTACAGAATGTACCTGAGATCTGAAAGCGATATGGGCGCTAGGTGTCCCACGCCGTATGAACCGGAGGCGTCGGTTGACTTGGCGCTGGAGCCGTCGGCTAAAAGCGAATTTATTCGCTTAGCGTTTAGGCCTATGCCATTGTCCGTAACGGAAAGCAGGCGACTCTTGCCTTGTCCGAGATCTTTTATCGCTTTATCTATGCGGCGAGCGACTTCCTCGGCGGCGTCCGGGAGCTTGCCGCCGTTATTCTTTCTGTGATGCGTTCTCGCTTTTCTGAAGGCATTGGCGTATTCGTTGATGCCGGGAATGTCTTTGCGTTTGATTGCGCTGATTTCAAAACGCATTTTGGCGGTCGGCTCTTCCGCTTCCACCGCGGCGTCTAGTGAATTTTGAATTAGTTCGCGGACGATATAGGCCGGTTGCCTATCGCTGAACGATGAGGTGATATAGGGGGTAAAGCCGTCGTCGGATGACGCGGGGCGAAAATGCAGGACTGGCATTAGTTATATTCTCCCGGTTAGGCTTTTGAGCGCCGCGCGCAGTATGCGGCTGGCTGCATCAATTTCTTGCTCGGTGGTGAATCGCCCCAAGCTGACGCGGACGGCGGTCGCCGCCGTTTCTTTTTCAAGCCCCAGGGCAGCCAGCACATGAGACGGCTCCGGTGAGCCTGTGGCGCAAGCCGCGCCGGTGGATATGGCAAGCTCCGCCGACACCGCATCAACTAGCGCCTCGCCGGGAATGCCGGGATAGCCGAAGTTTAGATTGCCGGGGACGCGGCGGCGCGAATGCCCGAATGTCCGCAGTTGGGGAAAGTCCGCCATAAGCTCGCTTAGCAGCCGTTGTCCGAGTTCGGCCATTCGGGCTGCGTCTTCATGCAACCGCTCCGCGGCTATGGCGCAAGCTTTGCCCATTCCTACCGCTAATGGCGCGGGGGTTGTGCCTGGTCGTATGCCTTTCTCTTGATGTCCGCCCGTGAACGGGGGATCTATGCTCAGTCCCGGCCTGTCGCGGATGTACAGCGCGCCGATGCCTTTAGGCCCATAAACCTTGTGCGCCGATAGGCTGAGCAGGTCAACGCCCAACTCATCTACATCGATTTTAACTCGGCCAGCGGCTTGCGTGGCGTCTGTGTGCAGGATGGCGCCTGCGGCGCGGCAGAGCTTTGATATTTCCGCGAGCGGCTGGATAACGCCGATTTCGTTGTTTGCCAGCATTACGGATACGAGTAGCGTCTGAGCGCAGATAGCGGATTCTAGTTCGCGCAAATCCAGCAGGCCGTTGGATTTGACGGGCAGCGCGATTGCGTCATACCCCTGGCGCCCTAGCGCATTGATTGTTTCTAATACCGCGGCGTGTTCGGTGGATGCCGCAATAATTTGGCGGCGCTTGGAATTGGATGCCGCCGCCGCGCCTCTTATGGCGATGTTGCACGATTCGGTGGCGCCTGATGTGAAAACTATCTCTTCATTGTCCGCGCCGATAAAATCGGCTACTTGAGCGCGGGCGCACTCTACCGCATGGCGAGCCGCCCATCCAAAAGCGTGGCCTTCCGAGTGGGGATTGCCGAAACGCTGGGTCCAGTACGGCTGCATTTCAGCCACGACCAGCGGGTCGGTTGGCGTGGTTGCCTGGTAGTCAAGATAGATGGGAGGCATTGGGGCTACTCTGTGCAGTCGCAAGGCAGAACGCTGTCGGCGTATCGCTCTAGGCTTGCGCCGTCTTTGGCGGCTGAATGGAGCTTTTCGTATGAAAAGTCGCTGGACGCCCCGAAGAATCCGATTAGCGAGTTCGCATCCATATTGGAACGCTGCCGGTTTTCAGCGTCTAGGTCGCGGCCGTACTGCTTTTCTTTTTGGATCCACCAATTGATGTCGCAGGGCGTTTCGGTGATTGAACCGAAACCCGCTATTGGGCTGGCTTTCTGCAGCTCCATCTCTGCGTGAACTTGTTGTAGCGCGCCCACGCCTTTTAGGAAGCAGTAGGCGCAGTTTGAAAGAGCGCCATTCCGGGGCAGCCGCAAGTCCCAGTTTTGGCTATCCCAAAATGCGTTCACATCATCCTTGCCTATATTCATCGATGCCAATGGCATATAGACTTGCTCGCCTTCGTAGCCGGCGTTGGCGTGCGGGCTTGATGACCGGCTCTCGACTCTTGCCACGCGCAGATGCTCATCGCCGCGCAACCCGATAAAGGCGACATATTCCATGCCGTCTTTGCCGAACCACGCTTTGCGTCCGAAAACTTTGTCGTTGATTGCGGGGTTTTCGAACAGGTCGGCGGGACGAGAAAAGTCTTTGTACATTTGCGCCGGGCGAGTGGTTGGTCGGTTTAGGACGAACCTTTTCTTCTTCAGCAGGATGTCTTCAGGGATGCCGCCTCCATTGCGAACGTGGCGTTTGTAGAGTTGGGATGTGTTTATTTGGGAATCTTCAAGTCCATGTCCAAGCTCCGGGATGGACGGCTTGCTTGCGAACCAGTCTCTGAGGAACTGGCGCGTTGATTCCAATTTTAGCGACTGAGTGCAAACGCGGGTGAACTGGTTCGGCACATACGCTTTGTGAGAGAGCATTTCCTCAAACACCTCTCCCTGCCATTGGAATCCGTCCGGGTTGTCGTCTGACGCCGGGCATTCGTTGACGAGCCGGTATGATGACATTCGGGTCCAGTCGCCTTGCCGCGCGTCTTCGTAGGTTTGATATTGGACGAAAAAGAACGGCACCCCCGCCTTTTCAACGCGGCGTTTGCATTCGGCGGCGAACTTGTATGTTTCAGGATGCTCGCAAGAAGTGTTATTGAACACCACTACGTCGCCGCGCTCTGATCGCAGAAAGCCGTTCTCAAGCAATGTGAACAAAAGCATTCCGCTTGAGCGTCCGCCGGAGAATTTCACGACGTGCGGCAGGTCATTGTCGCGCTTGCGGCGGTAGCGGAATGTATAAATTTTGTTAGGATCGAAGTTTTTGGATTCTTCTATTTCTTTTGAGATTGTTAGCTTTGGAATTCCCCTCATCTATGTACCCTCCTTTAAGTCGGTTGCGGGGGATACTACATTAGTATGCTACACTATTTCAACAGGGAATTTAGTTTGGCGTGTTAGTTTCGGTTGCAGTTCATATTTGTTGCGTTGGGATTGTGCGCTGAATGCGATTGTTTTTGCCGGACTCTCGGTAATAGTATCTGTCCGACAACCGCGAGTGTTTCAAACTGATGTGGACATACTTGGAGGTAAGGCGCGGCGAGCGGCGCCAAGACCTGTGGATATGGACGGCGGTGGTGTAAAAGCGGGACAGCATTCGCTGGCGGATGTATGAAGTGGGCGGCAAGGACGAGTCTGCGTTCTCGCGCTTGTTGGATCGGCTGCCGGGCGCTGACATGTACGAAACCGACGCTTATCCGGTGTATGAGTGGCTGCCGCGCGACCGGCATGCGATAGGCAAAGGCGGAGCGGTGAACTGGAACAAAGGGCTGCGCTCCAAGTAGAGGAGTAAGCTGAGAACAGGCTTGTGAGAATTGCAAAGGGCTACACAAAGAGCGTGGAGATGCTGAAACATCTGCTGGCGATAACGCTTGAGGAGTGCCTAAATCAGTCCCTCAAATCCATTAGCGCTGCGCGCTGAGAATACCCTTCTAAATCCCCAACCCACCCCAAAGGTTTGCCTACTTTTTTACAAAAAGCAGCGTCCACCCGTTCACCCAGGCAATCCCGCTATCGCCCCCCAAACTCCACCCGCCACAACTCCCCCGCGCCGCTAACGAACTGCCCCGTGCGGATGCGCTCTATCCCATAGCCCGGCAGCGGCGCCACCGCAACGCACTTCCCGTCAACCACCGCGCCGCGCTCCACGAACCGGAAATCCGCGTTTGCAAACCCCAACTCCGCCCGTCCCTCCGGCAGATCCGCGCCATCCACAGGGTAGATATGCAGCATAAACCGCGCCTCAGCATCCGCGCCAACGCAGCGCTCTTTGACATAAACCAGCGCATCCCCCGCGCGATACACCGCGAAATCCGACCGCGCCGCCGCCTCGCCATACTCCCCCGCAACCGCCGCGCGATATGCCGCCCTATACCTATCGCGGTTCGGATTCAGCTCAGCGCTCCACCACGCCTGCAGCGATAAGACGTCAGCCACCCCCGTGCGGATATACTCTATGCCATACGCGGGCAACGGCGCTATCGCAACGCACCTGCCGCCCAAATCCAAGCCGTAGTCCCCGAAAACGAAGTCAGCGTTGTTAAACCCGTGCGCCTTGCCCGCGCGAGTCAAATCCGCGGCGTCCTCCGGGAAGATGTGCAGAAAGAACTTAGTCCTAGACTCCACATCCGCGGCAACGCAAGGTTCTTTGAGATAAACCAACTCGCCATCGCCCGCGTACATCGTGAACTCGCCGTGCGCCGCCGGCTCCCCGTACTCGCCCGCCCCGATGCGCTCATAGGCCTCGCGGTAGGGATTGCCGCGCGGCGCATACCCGCGATTCATCCGAAACACCGCGCCATCCGACAGCTCGGCTATCGGCTGAAAGCCCGGCGTCGCCCGCAGCGTAGCATCCCCATAGCCGTAGCGCCAGTTGCGGTTGACGCTCCTGATCCAGACGATATAAGTCCCCTCAGGCGCCGCCGCCATCAGATCCCCCAGCTTTTCCCCCCCGCTTATCGCCTCCACCTTGCGCGGCGGTATGCGGCGAAAATAAGTGTCAGGCTTATCGCCGCCGCCTGCGCGATTACCCAGATGAAGATGCAGAAACGCCGCCTCATTGCTCCAAACCTCCCCGCCCAGGTCAAGCCCGTCCGGGTTTTCGCGGATATATATCAGCGTATCCGACTCTGTCCAGCGCGGCAAAGCGTATTGCAGAAACACATCCCCCCCGTTTGCGCGAGCAAGCTCAACCCCATTGAGCGCCGCCGTCTGCCCCAGCCAAACCAGCGCCGCAACCGCCAGCCCAACCCGCAGCGCAACCGAAAGCCGCCCCCGCGCTATCCCCCTCCGCATGGACGCCGCCGACCGGCTACGCGCCCACCCCAACAACCCGTCCAGCGCCACAACAACGCACACCAGCAACGGGATGTACAGCGATTCTATATGCCTAGCGGCCACGCGCGGCGTGTACCCCGCCACCACGCCCGCGATAGTGACACACAAGCATATCAGCGCAAAGCCGCCGAACAGCCAACACGGACGCCATCCGCACGCGGGACGCGGCACACAGCCGCTCGCCGCGCCGCGCCAAAACCGCCGTCCTGCGACCGCAAGCGCCGCTATCACAAAAGCGAGCGCCGCCGCCAACAGCAACGCCGCCGCCCAATTAAGCGGCGGCGCATCAAGAAACTGCCATCTCGCGCCAAGCCCCTCCAAGTTAATATACGCCCAATCCCGCATTGCCGAGAGCGCGTCCATAAAGGGATTTGATGCGAGCGCGCCGAAAGGCTCTACGCGCACGCGCGCCTCTCCCGCTACTATCTGGTTGCGAATCAGCCACGCCCCCATAGGCAGCGCCGCCGTCAGCCCCACCGCCGCCGCGCGCCCCACGCGCCCCCTCAGCGGCGCATCCCGTTGCAACATCAGCGCCAAGCCTATCGCCGCGGGAACCGCTGCGCCGATAAAATGCGTCTGCCATGCCAGCGCCCCGAAAACCGCCGCCCCTACCAGCGCGGCCGTCTTGCGCTTGTGCAGATAATCATCCGCGCTTATAAGCGCCAGCGTGGTCAGCAAAATAAACAAAATATCGGACATTGCCCACGCCGCCCACCCCGCCAGCCCGGCGGAGCAGGCAATCATCAGACACGCCCACACGACCAAAAAGCCGGACGCAAGCCGCCGCCGCAAATACCGCCCCACCGCGAATATCATAAGCGCAAACGCCGCCGCGTTCAGCGGCCCCGCCACATCCCGCGGATCCGCCCATCCTAGCCCGGCGACCGCCAGCGCAACCGGGTAGAGCGGAGGCGAACCGATGTAATGCGTTCCCCCGGCGTCGGTAATCCCCTCGCCCGCCTGCAGCGTCCGCGCCGCCGCTATGAATCGCAGCGAATCTATGGCGAGGCCCGGCGCATACGGCGCCGCCAGCCGAGCCGCCACAAGCCCGGCCCCCAACAGCGCCGCAAGCGCTATCAGCAACGTCAAGCCGTCCGGCCGTGCGCGCCCCCAAGCCAAGCCGCGCAACCTATTTATCGCATTCATCACAACAAAAACTATATCACACGCGCATATTACGAACATCACAATAGCCTCTCAGCCAACTTGCGACTGCCCGCCAACCCCTAACAAACGCTAAATCTTTTCTTAAAAAAGACTAAAAATCGCTTTATGCCCCAATTCCCTACATGCTAATCTCTTGCCATAGTTGAGAAGGCAACCCGCCCGGCGCCTCAGGCGCAAGGCGGCAATGGCGAGGACGAGCCGCAAGTTGACGCTTAGGATTACCGGCGGCGTTCACCGCGGACGCAGATTGCGGATGCCGCGCAGCGCCGAACTCAGGCCTACCGCCGATAGGGTTCGCTCCGCCGTCTTCTCAATTCTAGGCGCGCAAGCCCTGCGGCAGGCGCAGGTTCTTGACCTGTACGCGGGCAGCGGCGCGCTGGGGCTGGAGGCGCTGAGCAGAGGCGCGGCGTATGCGCTCTTCATTGAGGCGGACGCCCGCCGTTGCCGCTCCATCCGCGAGGCGCTCGCGGCGCTGGCGCTAACCGAGCAAGCCAGCGTCCGCAACGGCAGGGTTGAGCGCATCCTGGACGCGCTCGCCGGGAAATACGGGCTGGTCTTCGCCGATCCGCCCTACGCGCAAACCGACTGGCAGCCGCTTATGCGACGCCTGAACCGCGGCGGACTGCTAACCGAAGACGCAATGGTAGTCGCCGAACACCGGCGAGAGACGGAATTGGCGGACGAATACGGCTCATTAGCCTTGCAAACAAGGCGGCGATACGGCGATACGGCAATCTCAATATACAAACTGAGCCGCGCGGCAAACGCGGAGCGGAGCGAATAGATGATTAGGGCGTTCTACCCCGGCAGTTTCGACCCCGTCCACAACGGGCATGTGGACATTGCGACTAGGGCATCCGCGCTCTTCGACGAGCTCGTCATCGGCGTCTATGACACGCCGCCCAAAAACCTGATGTTCACCACCCGCGAGCGCGTCGACCTGTTCAAGCAGTCCATACCGCACCTGAACAATGTCAAGGTCACGCCCTTCGTGGGGCTTGCGCCTATGGCGGCGCGGCAAGAGGGCGCGGCGTTTATCGTCAGAGGCCTGCGCGCCGGCCTAGACTTCGAGATGGAGTTCGAAATGGCGCTGATGTGGCGCAACATCGCCCCCGACATTGACGTCGTATGCCTGATGAGCGCCCTAGAGTTCCAGTTCGTCTATTCCAGCCGCATCAAAGAGGTGATGCAGCTCGGCGGGCGCGTGGACAACCTCATTCCCGCCCCCGTGTACGCCGCGCTCTCCGAAAAGTTGGACGCGCCCCCGCCCGAACCCTAGCTCTAGCCCCGCACAATCGCAACCGCCCGCCATCCCAGCAATCACATAGCGATTAAACGCAACAAGCCGCAATCAAATCAGAATGGGGGAGAGGACATATGCAGACTACCCAGATAGCAAACGAACTGAAATCTTTGGCTACCGACGGCATGCGAGTGCCGGGCTTTGGCCGCAAGGTCATGGTTGAGATCGACAGCCTCATGGCGCTCAGCGAGGCGCTCGGCCGCGTGGACTCGCCCGACGAGCTCCGCGAGGCGTCCGAAGTCATCAAGATGAAAGAGAGCATCCTCAGCCAAGCCTACCTCGAAGCCAAGCGCGTCCGCGCCTCCGCCGAAGAGGAGGCCAAGAGCGTTACCGAAAAGGCGCAGACCGACTACCACGACAAGGTAGGCGAATCCGAAATCATCCGCCGCGCCGAAGAGATTGCCCAGGAGCTCAAGGAAGAGGCGGGCTACGAATCCCAGCAGATCCTCCAGGACGCCCAGCGCAAAGCCTATCGCATTATGCAGGAGGCCGAAACCACCGCCGTAGCCCGCCGCGACGGCGCCGATAGCTACGCCCGCGAAGTGCTGTTCAACCTAGAAGAGCAGCTCGCCGACGTGCTAGGCCAAGTGCGAAACGGCCTAGACGCGCTCAACGCCGAAATCGAAGAGAGCAACAAGCAGCACGGCAAGAACGGCCTCAGCGTCAACGGCGTCAATGGCGTCAGCGCAAACGGCGTCAACGGCGTAGCCGTCGCCCAGTAACGCAAACGCCGCCAACATCCTGACGCGCGCATAGCGGGACGGGCAGATCTGAGATTAGGGCAATACGCCCCATACGCTCAGCAACCTGCCCGTCTTTCGCTTGTCTTGCGTTTTGGTCTTGCTGCTTTGTTCGTCAGAGAGATGCGATGCGCTAGGAGGCAAGGCTATGCGCTAATACCCCGCCCCTACGCCGGCTTGTACGCCTTGATGTTCATGCTATGAACCCGCGACGCCCACTCCTCCTTGCCCTCCCACGGCTTGTTATCTACAATTTGGATGTCCGCAAGCCCGGCATCCCGCATCCTGCCGATGTACACATCTTGCGGCTCCGCCCCCGACAGGCATGCCACCCAGTTGTCCGGGTTGTCCAAGGCATGCGCGGGCAGCGGCGCTGTCAGCAGCATATCCGATATGAACATCCTGCCGCCCGGCTTGAGAATGCGCGCCGCCTCCCGGAACACCGCGTCCTTGTCCGGCGCGAGGTTAATCACGCAGTTGGATATAATCACATCCACCGACCCGTCCTCAATCGGCGTGCTTTCCATTTCGGCTAGGTGAAACTCCACATTGTCCACGCGCAGATTGGCGGCGTTGGCGCGCGCCAGGTTTATCATATCCGGCGTCATATCGATGCCGATGACCCGGCCGCCCTCGCCCACCGCTTTGGCGGCGATAAAGCAGTCTATCCCCCCGCCGCTGCCGAAATCCACCACCGTCTCGCCCGCGTTCAGATCGCCAATCGCCGTGGGATTGCCGCAGCCCGCCGACGCCGACAGAGCCTCGCCCGGCAGCCCAACAAGCTGCTCCACATCATAGAGCGGCGTCTTTGTGCTGGGCGCGCAACAGCTATCCTCGGCGCAGCCGCAGCCATCCCCGCTATCGGTGGCAACCCGCGCCACCTCAGCATACCGCTCCCGCACCATCGCCTTGACATCCGAGTTCGTGTAATCAGCCATAAATCTCGTCCTCCGTGTTAGCGTGTTAGGTATTTGATATTTGATATTAGGCGTTAGCGTGTCAGGGTTAGCCCATCAGCGCGAACTGCCAGCCCTCCGATTAACGCGGCGCTCGGCGCGAACTTGCGCCCACCCGCGCCCTACCCGCGAAACCGCTCTTGCGTGAACTCCGCCGTAACGCTCGTATTCGGGGTTGCGACCGCAACCGTGCCGTACAGCGGTCAGCGCCGTTTCCATGTATCCACCAGCGATTCCCCGTCCGCCGTATCAACGCCCCACATCTGAAAGTGGATGCGGATGTCTTCGTACAGCGTCCGATCTGCGTCCGGATCCGCCTCCGCCGCGCGATACGCCTCCACGCTCACATCCATCCAATCCAGCGCGATTTCGCCCTCCGCCGCCAGCCGCTCAATCATATTCACCGCGCAAGCCGATATGCCCCCCAGAAAGAGTTCCCCCGCGCCGATCTCATCGCCCCCGCTGTCGTCCGCTACCCAGTGATGATTTCGCGCGTTGCATATCGCCCGCCCGCGCGTTCCCGCGCTATACCCGCGCACCTTGTACGCAAGCTGCAGTTCTGTCGTCATAACGGCAATCCCTCCCCGCGCTTGTTAGCCCGCGCTTGTTGACCCGTCATAGGAACAGGCTTGTTTCGGGCGATTGTTTATCGGCATAGGCTTGTTTCGGATGCGCCCGCTTTCGGGATGCGCGCAAGTTCGCGTTGCCGCATCGCATCTATCATAGCAAAATGCGGCTAAGCGTGTGAACGCGCCCCCAGCGCCCTAACCTGCCCCGGCGTCAGCGCCCACAGCAGCTGCCCGCCCCCGTCGCCATCCAGCCGCAACCGGCAAAGCCCGCCCTTCTTCAGCCGCACAAGCCCATCCTCAGCGCCGCCCGTCAGCGCAAACGCCACAAGCCTGCTCAGATGCGGCTCATGCCCCACCACCATCACCGCCGCGCCATCACCGTACTTTGCCGCCAACTCAGCCAGCAGCAGCGCCGGATGCGCCCCGGGAACAAGCGCCTCCGAAACCGACAGCGCCGCCCCCAACGCATCCCCTGCTATCTCAGCCGTCTGCATAGCCCGAACCAGCGGGCTGCTCACTATCGCGTCCGGCCGCAGCCCCAGCGCCCGCATCCCCGCCGCCTCGCGCCGCATCCTGGCGACGCCCTTAGGCGTCAACGGCCGCAACCCGTCGTCCGGATAGCGCCGCCCATCCCGCTCAGCCGCGATGCCGTGTCTCAGCACATACAGATCCATCGCCGCGCCCTTTCGCCTACGCCCGCTTTCGCCTACGCCCGCCTAGCCGTCGGCAACCCGACGTACGCCGATAGTAGCGCGGATGCCGTCCGAATTCAGCGTTTCGGCATACGCCCCGTCCGCCGGCGCCTGCGCCACCAGCTCCTGCGACAGCGTTTCCTGCTTGATATACTCCCCGTGCGCCGCGATTACCTCGCCAAGCCCGCCGCCGTCCTGGTAGTAGGCAACGATGTAATCCGATATGTCAAAGTCCGCCGAGCGGCGCATATTTTGGATGTGATGCACAACCTCCCGCGCCTGCCCCTCCAGCCGCAATTCTTGGCTTATCTCAGTGGACAGCGCCACCGAATAGAACTGCCCCTCTTCGGCTGCAAAGCCCTCAGGCGCCGCGCGCTCTTCCAGGATGTCCAGCGCGCCCGCCGCCGCCGCGCCCTCTGCGTCCGCCGCGAGATACGCCGCCGCCGTCTGCGTAGCCCCCAGGTGCGCGCCTTCCCGCAGCCGCGCCATATCCGCGGCGTCCGCCCCCAACTCTATCGGCGGCAGCTCCCCGTCCGCCGCCGGAATAACCACCTTGCGCCCGGCTCGCATCGCCGCCACAACCTCGCGCGCGTCCATTGCCGCCAGCCCCGCGCTGATTTCGCGCATGCGCCGCCCGTACTTAGGCCCCAGCACCGGCATATTCGGCGACACCTTCCAATCCCAGAAATCTATCTCGCCCATGCCCCCGTCAGCGCTTGCGTCCACAACCACCACCTCTTTCACATTAAGCTCATCCCTGAGCTGATCCGACAGCGCCGCCACCGCCGCGCGCTCCGACTCGCTGCCCACAAGCGCCCGCAGCGTCCGCAGCGGCTGACGCACCTTGATGCCCGCCCTGCTCCGAACCGCCCGCCCCATGCTGGACAGCCGCATTATCATCCGCGTATCCCGCGACAGCCTCTCGTCTATCAGCGACTCGTCGGCTACCGGATAGTCCTCCAGATGCACGCTCTCGCGCCCGCCGCCGCCGATCCCGTTAACCAACCCGTTGTTGCCGCGCCCCGCCAGGTTCTGATACATCTGCTCGCTGATAAACGGCATCACCGGCGCCACCAGTTTCGCCAGCGTAACCAGGCACTCGTGCAGCGTAGCATACGCGCCTAGCTTATCGGCATCGCCGCCGCCGCCCGCCAGTATGCCCGCCTTCCAGAACCGCCGCCTGCTGCGCCGCACATACCAGTTGGACATATACTCAATCAGCCCCTCCACGCTGCGCGCCGCCCTATCCGGCTCAAACCGCTCCATCGCGTCCGTGAACTCCGCCACCACCTGGTTCAGCTCAGACAGGATCCACCGATCCAGCTCCGCCCGCTCAGCCGCCGGCGGCGCCGGCGTGGCAGGGTCGTAGCGGTCTATGTTCGCGTACGTCACGAAGAACGAGTACATATTCCACAGCGGGATGATGAACTGCCGCCGCACCTCGTCCGCCGCGCGAAAGCCGAAGTTGATGTTGTGCGCCGGATTCACCCGCAAAAACACCCACCGCATTGCGTCAACGCCCATCTGCTCCGCCGCATCCTCAAACCAGATCGCGTTCCCCTTGCTCTTGTGCATCTCCTCGCCATGCTCGTCCCGCATCAGCGCGTAGCTGAAACACCGACCTGAACGGCGCGGCATTCCGCAGCACCGTGGACATCGTCAGCAGCGAGTAGAACCAGTTGCGGAACTGCCCCGGAAAGCTCTCCGAAATCCAGTCCGCCGGAAACCACTTGCGCCAGTAATCCTCGTCATGCCGATACTCCAGCGTGGAGAAAGACACGATCCCCGCGTCAAGCCAGGCGTTGCCCACATCCGCTATCCGCGCCACCTTGACGCCGCACTCGCCGCAGCTTATCTTCACCGCGTCCACCCAGGGCCTATGCGGCGAATTGCCCGCGAACTCATCCCAGCCCTCAACCGCGCGCTCTTGCAGCTCGGTCTCGCTGCCTATCACATCGAACCAGCCGCAATCGCCGCACTTGTATATCGGCAGCGCCAGCCCGTAGTAGCGCTTCTTGGAAATCATCCAATCGTCCATATTGCGGAGCCAGTCCAACTCCCGCGCGTACCCGAACTCCGGCTTCCAACTGATAGTGTCCACCACATCCATTATTTGGTAGCGCAGGCTTGCCGCCTTTTCGTCAGCCGAAACCTCATCGCGCGGCTTGTCATGCTTTTGCCCCATGCTGATGAACCACTCGTCCACCAGCCGGAACACCAGCTCCGAATCGCAGCGCCAGCACACTGGGTACCGATGCGGATACGCCTCCACCCGATAGAAGACGCCTTTCGCTTTAAGGCTGTCGTAGATGGCGTCGTTGACCTCATAGACATTCTGCCCCGTGAGCCAGTCGAACCCGGCAACGAAATCGCCGAATTCGTCCAGCGGCGCTATGGCGGGGATGTCGTTCTCTTGCCCCAGCGCGAAGTCCTCGCTGCCCGCGCCCGGCGCGATATGCACAACGCCCGTCCCCTCGCCCTCGCTCACCTCATCCCACCCCACGACCCGGTGAACAACCCCATCCTGCGCCGGCAGCTCCGCGAAAGGCGCTTTATAGCGCATCCCGATAAGCTCGCTCGCCGCAACCTCGCCCAGCAACTCATAATCCCCGCGCAACACATCCGCCCGCTCCTTGATGAGATACAGCGCCTCGCCATCCTGCGCCGCCTTGATATAAGTCTTATCCGGATGAACCGCCGCCGCCGCATTCGCCGTCAGCGTCCACGGCGTAGTCGTCCACACCAGCAGCGATTCGGGCATATCGCCCGCCCTATCCACCAGCGGGAACTTCAGAAACAGTCCCGGATGCGTAATCTCGCGGTAGCCCTCGGTAACAATCTCATGCTCCGAAAGCCCCGTCCCGCAGCGCGGACACCACGGCATCACATCCCTGCCCTCATACAGCCAGCCCTTCTTGTGGCAGGCTTTGAGAAAATGCCAGATGGTATAGTTATTCTCATCCGACTTCGTATGATACGAATCGCTCCAGTCCATCCAATACCCCAGCCGGATGGACTGCTGCGTGATAACGTCCGCGAACTTGTCAACGCGCCGCTTGCACAGATCCACGAACTTGCCCACCCCAAACGCCTCGATGTCGCGCTTGGACTGAAACCCCAGCTCCTTTTCCACCTCCACCTCGATCCACAGCCCCTGCCCGTCGAACCCATTCTGAAAGCGCTGGTCGTACCCCTGCATCGCCCGAAAGCGCAGGAACATATCCTTATACGACCGCCCCCAGGCGTGATGCACCCCCATAGGATTATTGGCGGTAATCGGCCCGTCAATAAACGAATAAGTCCTATCCGCCCCCTATTGCGCGCCATATACTTCCCCGGTATCCCGCGCTCCTCCCACCACCCCAGCACCTCGCGCTCCATAGCCACAAAATCGGCCTTCGTATTAACGGGATTGAACATAGTTGTGGTCTCCATGCGAGTGTCCTTAAGACGTGGTGAACGCCCATAGGATTATTGGCGGTGACAACCCCGTCAATGAACGAATATGTATTAGCCGCGCCTGCGTTGTGCGCCATACACTTAGCGGCAAGGATGCCATGCGCGTCCCACCATTTCAGGATGTCGCGCTACATAGCCGCAAAGGCTGCCTTCGTATTGACGGGATTGAACGTGTAGTTACGATCGCCCAGTATTGAGTTGTTAGTTATGAATGAGGAAGTTTCTTATACTTCTTCTTCATCTTCCAACTCAGTTTGGCTGTCTATCTCGAATCCCCATTCTTGGGCGATGTGCTGTTGGATGAGATTCCCCCGTTCTTTAATGAACGATAGGAAGTCATACCTTGTCTTTTGAGGAGTAGCCAGAATTTCTAAGCACCGCTCATCAATAAAGAAGGGCGCATATGATTGATGCAACTCCGCCTCTCCCCCTTTGTTGGATCTAACATCATCAATCTGATTTGCGGGATCCATTTTAGTCCAGCGTCTGTTTGTTTCCTTGGTGATGGGCATAACATTTAACGCTAGATCGTAGTTATCCACCCTTCCATCCCAACCGGGAATATGATCTTCACAGAACGATTTCGGGAAGATGTGATGGGACTGCGTGGAGGTGATGGCTATGCTCGTTCCGCCAACTATCTCTCCATTTAGAGGATCTTTTAGTTGCCGTCGGCTAACCAAGCAGGCAATAAATTTGCCAATGGCACTAGACGGTATGATCTTCTCAAGGGAACGTACGCGGACACTTGGCAACCAATCTGGCGCAGATTTATCCCCTTCTTCAATCCACCGCAAGAGTGCGCCGGCATCACTTCGTTGTGTCGCTGGTTGGGACTCTATGTATCGTTGAGCGAGCACTGAGCCCACAAACCAACGCTGTAATTTTCTGGTCCACTGAGCTTTGTCTGGACTTGGTTGTGGATAGAGTTCCTCAATCTTGGCAAGGGCAATACCTAGCGGAGCCAACATTGAGTCGTATGGAACCAGCCGATTGGACACATCTAGTCCCATGCCGAAATTATCGGAAAGGAACTTGCCTGCAAGTTCCAAATGGTCTATCGCGTCTTGCCTATGCTCTTTGTAGATTTCTGGCTTGATTGTCTTCGGGAGTGTGTTCTTTTTGGGATTCTCGCCAGCAAGCAAGGCGATTGTCTGCAAGAACACTTCGCCTGTGGCATCCATATTCCCGTAGTATTTGCTGGATGCTCGAAAGTCTTCGAGTTCCTGCCGCAAATGGATACCTCTCGCAAACAGGACTGCCACCACAATTTCAATTGGTGTCAGCCGCTGTCCCGATGTATTTAGTGTTTCGAATACTCTGGTAATTGCCTCGACGGGCATGCCAGCATCCAACTCTGTCACAGAAACTATTGGGTCTGAACCGATCTTGAAGTATGGCCAGACCAGTCTTTCAATGAACTTGAGCCTGTCGGGATAGCGCCTTAGGTAGCGCTCTTTAGCGCGCGAGAATTCAAAATCGTCCGTCAGAATCGGAGTCCACAAGAGATCCGTTTCTAGGAGGTTCTCAGGCGCGGCAGAACGTTTGCGGCCTTTAATGTATTTGTCTTCGTCGTCGAGTTCGTAGGCAAATTCCCTCAGGCGCTCTCTGTCGTCAAAGTCTAGCTTTTCACGAACAGCCGAATCCCACAACTCTTTGAGATCCAAAAAGTAATGAGATCCACCTGTGCCGTAATAAAGCGTCAGCCCGGCCGTAATCCGTTGCTGACCGTCCAAGACATATACGCCGATGTCTGTTTGCGCTGCATCCACCCCTTCAAACAGACGAGGGGATAGATCAAGAACGTCCGACGCTTCCAGAGTAAGGAATCCGCCTATGGGATAGTTTTTTCGCACGGAGTCATAAAGGCGAATTACCTGCGTCCGTTTCCACTTCCAGTCTCGCTGGAACTCAGGAAGTCTGAGCTTGCCAGTATAGGCGCCTTCCACAAGACTCTTGAAAGGTGCTTGTTCTGATTTCATCCTGGACTTCCTTAAAGAACCAACCTCGGCCCGGCTAGACTAATCATCAATTACTATATTATCATTAGATAATCTGAAATGCAAAGAAAAGTTACTTTTGGTAGCGTTTCCACTTAGGTGGTTGGGTATATCTACCGTTGCAGCTGGTTGGATGGCTTTGGCATAACCACCTGCTTTATAAGTTGGAGCGTAAGTTGCCAAACTCTCAAAACCACCTGAAAAGAAACGCTATCTTACTTTTCAGGAAAAAAGGGGGCGCTAATGCTAAACCACAAAACCCACGACGACTACGAACCCGTGATACCTAGACCCAGGTGTCTCATAGACCCTATCGTTCCCACAGTCAACCACTACAAAACTGGTCTTAGGGCTGCCAAATTGCATAAGGAGGACGAGAGGCTGATTGCTTTCTGCGAAGACGTCATCAGCGTCTATGAAAAGCACGATATAGACACCCCAGCCATTTGGACGCTAGACCGCAAGTTGGTAGCGTTTTGCAGCGAGTTGCTGGATGTCTATGAGAAGCATCGGGTAGGCGATAATCCAGAGTGGGAAGAGTTTCTATACTAAATCCCCATCTACTCCACAAACAACGGCGCCCCCACCCGTATCACCCGCCGCTCAGCCGCCACCGCCTCCCGCAAATACTTCGGCAGCGCGAACATCCCCGCATGCGTCTCCCCGTCATAATAGCGCAGCTCGCCGACTACCCGCTCCCCGATGCGCCGGTCTATCTCCCCGCGCGAAAGCGTCAGCGCGTCCGCCGACTCCGCCCCTATCACAAACCCCCACGTAGCCCCAAACGACGGCACAAACGCCTCGCTCAGCAGCGCCGCCGGGAACACAGCCCCCACCGTATTCGCCACCGCCGAAAAGCACTGCTCATAAAACGCCGGCCCCGTAGGCCCCGACTGCGCCGCCATCAGCCCGCCCGCGTTCAGCCGCCCCCGCATCAGCCCGTAAAACTCCCGCGTGAATATCTTGTACGCCGGCCCCGCCTCCAGCGGATCCGGCACATCAATGATAGCCACATCAAACCGCTCCCCCGTCCGCTCAAGATACGCCATCGCGTCATCATGCGCCAGCGTCAGCCGCGGATCGTCAAACGCGCCCTGATGATGATTCGGCAGATGCTCCCTGCACAGCCGCACCACCAGCTCATCCAAATCCACCATCACCACGCGCTCAACCGACCTGTGCCGCAGCGCCTCCCGCGCCGTCGCCCCCTCGCCGCCGCCCGCGATGAATACCGCGCGCGGATTCGGATGCGCCACCATAACCGGCTGAACCAGCGCCTCGTGATACACAAACTCGTCCAACTCCGTGGACTGCGTCTTATCGTCCAAAACCAGACTTCTGCCAAAGCAAGCCGCGTCATGTATGCGGATATGCTGATACGCCGACCTGCCCTCATACACCACCCCGCGTATGCGCTCCGCCTGCCACAAATCCGGCGTAATAACCTCGTAATGCCAATTCCCCTTAGGCGGCGTATCCATATGCTCTACCCTTCCAAATATGTGCGTATGCGCTGATAGACTTGACGATATGCTTGACAGACGCAACCGGCAACGCGGCGCTATTCGTCCCCGCTACCCAGCGGATTTGACGTCCGACGCCTATTCCCGACTAACAACCGACAACTCCCTACCCGCCTCTACTGCCACGCCCCGCTCAATCTCAGTGATATGATGCCGCCGACAGCCCAACCCCCGCACAATCAGCGCTGCTGCGGAATGCGGCTTAAACTCGCTCCCGCATGTAAAAATATCCGCCGCCGCGTAAGCGTACTCCGGCCATGTATGTATGCTGATATGCGACTCCGCGATAGACAGGATGCCCGTAACCCCCAGCGGCGAGAACTTGTGAAACACCTCGCCCACAACCGTCGCCCCCGCGGCGTCCGCCGCGCCCTGCAGCGCCTCCCGCACCGCATCCATATCATCCAGCAGCGCGGGATCGCAATCATTCAGCTCCAACAGCAAATGCGCCCCCAGCGCCCCAACTCGCGCATCCAATCACCTACCCTCCCCATAGCCGGCCATCATATCGGCATCGCCCGCAGCCGCTTGCGCCCCGCGAACAACGCCCCATTCAAGTAAGACACCCATTATACAGCAATTCCCTTTCCAACAAGCAACATTCGCCCAAACCCTCCCTCGCCCGCCCTCGCCGCCGCCAAAGAACGGCTTGGCTACAAGTTCGGCGTTGGGGTAGGATGGGTGGCGCGGCGGGCTAGGGCAAGCGCGCGCGACGCGGCGTCTGACGGCGCGTCGCGGGCTAAGTGATAACAGAAAGGGCTTTGCATGGACAACGAGCGCGAAAATTTGCTAACGATACTGCGTAGGAACCGTCCCGCCTATTCTGTGGTATATTTTGGGCAGATGCTGGCGTGGCTCGCGCTAGTGGCGTGGAACGAGGCCGCAAGCGGCCAACACGCCGGCCCGGTAAGTTATACTATAGCCGTAGGCACGGCGCTTGCGCCGCTCGCCTTTATATCGCTGGTAACCGCGATTGGCGCAGTAGATGCAGGGAGGTACCTGATGACACTATTCTTTCCGGACTTGGAGGCGAAGTACAGGAGGGAGGGGCGCGCGGAAGCGCAGGCTGAACAGCGCGTGGCAATTATGGAGTGGTATGCGCGTCAGCAGAATGCGTTGCGTCGGGGTGAACCGTTTGATGAGCCGCCGCCGCTGATGGATGATGAGGACGGAAATGTCAACGGCAGGCGGTAGCCGCCGCAACGGGTGCCATAGGGGCGGTGCATATTAAAGGGGGAGCCTGATGACACTATTCTTTCCGGACTTGGAGGCGAAGCATAGGAGAGAAGAGCGGGCAAAGCTGTGCGCGGCAAATAGGGCGTGGTATGCGCGTCAGCAGAATGCGCTGCGTAAGGGCGAACCGTTCGATGAGCCGCCACCACTGGTGGATGACGAGGACGGGAATGTCAACGGCAGTCGGTAGCCGCCGCAACGGGCGCAGGATGCCGCATCCCCGCTCTTTCCCCACCCGCGAAACCCAATCGCCCCCGCCAGCGCAACAACCCACTCATTCCAACGCCCCGAGACCTTGCGCGATACCGAGATTGTGATAATATAAACGCATCCAACAAGCCAACAAAAACAACCACACGCGGGAGGCTAAACGAATGATCATCAAGAAATATATGCCCAAACACCCAATCAGAATCGCAACCTCCCTAACGCTGGTCGCGGTAATGTCCGTGGTCGCGGCGTCCCTGCTGATGGCCGGCGCGAGCGGCGCAACCGCGTTTTCGGGGGGGGGGTAGAATTTAACTACATCCCCAACCAGTACACCGCGGCCTGCTCCAACGGCACAGCCGTGCCGAACCCCGCGAGCAACCCCGGCCTGGTCGCCGACTGCGCCACGCTGCTCGCCGCAAAGGATACGCTCGGAGACGATGACGGCAACCTGGACTGGGCGGCGAATGTTCCCATTAACCGCTGGATCGACGTAACCGTAAGAAACAACCGCGTGACATCATTGGAGCTGATTGGCCTGAACCTTACCGGCAGCATACCCTCTCAGTTGGGCAACCTCGCCAAGCTCGAGCATCTGCATCTCTACCTCAATGAACTGACGGGCAGCATACCCGCGCAGTTGGGCAACCTTTCCAATCTCGAAACTTTGGATCTCAGATGGAATTGGCTGCGTAGCGAGATACCCGAGGAGTTGGGCGACATTCCCAATCTCAGGTACTTGGCGCTCATGGGCAGCGCCCCAGATCTCAGCATCCCCCACAATAGCATCCATGGTTGTATTCCCGCATCCCTGCGCGCGGCTTTGGGCAGCGATGAGATACGGCTGCTTGCACTGCCAATTTGCGCCGCGCCAACCGCAACCCCCACATCCGCGGCAACCGCGACGCCCACCACAACCGCAACGCCCATACCCACCGCAACGCCTACGCCCACGCCCACCGCTACCCCCGCAAGCGTCATTGAAACATCCCCCACGCCCACCGAAACGCCCGCAAGCGCGATTGACGCAACGCCCACGCCCACCGAAACCCCCGCAAGCGTCATTGAAACATCCCCCACGCCCACCGGAACCCCCGCAAGCGCGATAGACGCAACGCCCACGCCCACCGAAACCCCCGCAAGCGTCATAGAAACATCGCCCACGCCTGCGCCCACATCCGCGCCGGGCGCAACCGCTACGCCCACGCCTACGCCCGCCTCGACTTCGTCGGGGTCCGGCGATGTTATGGACAGACTGGATGCGCTCGGACAGCAAGTCGCAGGCAACCCCGGCCTCAGCAGGCAGGTTGCCGAAATAGCCAACCTCGTAGCCGCAATGGCCGACCTCATCGCTGCAATGGCGGCAAGAATAGCCGAGCTTGAGGCCGGCTCCGGCCCCAGCGCGCCTACCGCAACGCCCACGCATACCGCTACATCCGTGCCGGGCGAAACCCCCGTTGCCACGCCAACGCCCACGCATACCGCAACCGCGATAGCGGCGTCGCCCACGCCCACCGCTACATCCGCGCCTACCGCCACGCCCACCGCTACCGCCACGCCCGCGCCTACCGCAACCCCCTCGCCAACGCCCACAAGCGTCGCGGTGGCAACCGACTACTCTTGCATAGAGCGGCTTGCGAGCGGCGGCAGCGCTTACGGCAACTGGCTGGCCGGCTGCGTCACCGCCAACCCGCCGCCCGGCGCCGAAAACGACTACTACGCGCGATTCTACATATTCACCCTATCCGCCGCCGCGCGCGTAACCATCACCCTGTCATCCGCCGACGCCGCCCCCTACCTCTACCTGCTCAACGGCGCGGGAACCGGCGGCGCAGTCAACCAAGAAACCGGCTCCGGCGCATCCTCAGCCGCCATAACCGCCACCCTGCAGCCCGGCTCATACACCATAGAGGCTACAACCTGGGACGACGAAGACACTGGTGCCTTCACCCTCACTCTAAACATAGCCCAACCCTAACCCCAACCTATCCCGCAACCCCAACCCAAAGCCCCGGCCGAAACGCCGCGCCGGGGCTACTCTCGCTTGCCACACCCGCGAAACCCCATTACCCCCGCGCACGCACCATCCCGCTTATCCCACACTAGCGCCCCAACCCCCTTTCCCTGTATCATTCCCCCACCACACACACCCGCGCATAACACCCGCGCATACACCCACAGGAGGCGCACATGCGATACGACACCATCGTAATAGGCGGCGGATCCGCCGGCGCCGTAATCGCCGCCCGCCTCTCCGAAGACCCCAACCGCGCCATCCTGCTGCTAGAGGCCGGCGCCGACTATCCCGACTTCGCCGCAATGCCCGACGACATCAAGCTCGGCCTCGGCACCGGCGCCGACTTCTTCAACATAGACGACCGCCACAACTGGCGATTCAGCGGCAAAGCCACCGCCGACGCGCTCCCAATGGACGTCCCCCGCGGCAAAGTTATGGGCGGCACTAGCGCCATCAACGGCCAAGTCTTCCTGCGCGCCATACCCGACGACTTCGACCGCTGGGTCGCTATGGGCAACCACGAATGGCGCTTTGAGGACGCCCTCCCCTACTACCGCAAGCTGGAAACCGACCTGGACTTCCAAGACGACTTTCACGGCGGCGACGGCCCCATCCTCGCAAAGCGCCACAAGATAGACGACCTGCTCACCGACCAGTTGGCGTTCTACAACGCCTGCATAGACGCCGGCTTTCCCGCCAACCCCGACCACAATCACCCCGACGCCACCGGCGTCGGCCCCTACGCGCTCAACAACCCCAACGGCATCCGCTGGAGCTCCGCGCTCGGCTACATCAACCCCGCGCGCCACCGCCTCAACCTCACCATCAAGCCCAACTGCAGCGTCCGCCGCATCCTATTCGCCGAAGATCCCCCCTTGCGCGCCATCGGCGTAGAAGTGGAAAGCGGCGGCGAAATCTTTCGCGTGGAGGCAAACGAAATCGTCCTCAGCGCCGGCGCCATAGGCTCGCCCCACCTGCTCATGCTCTCCGGCATAGGCCCCCCCGACGACCTCCGCCGCGCCGGCATCCCCCTCCGCCGCGATATGCCCGGCGTCGGCAAAAACCTCCGCGACCACCCCGCTGTCCATGTGCAGTGGCGCTGCAAGCCCGACTTCCCCGTCCCCCCCGACGGCGTCGGCGCGCAAAAAGTCGCCCTCCGCTACACCGCCGAGGGTTCCCCCCTCCGAAACGACATGATAAAAGTAATGCGGTTCAACTCCGATGAGCGCCTGCTCATTATGAGCGTAGGCATCTACCTAGCCCTATCCGCCGGCGAACTCCGCATAACATCCCCCGACCCCGACATCCAGCCCACGCTAGACTACAACTATCTCAGCCACCCATTTGACACAGAGCGCCTCCGAAACGGCGTCCGCCTCTGCCTATCCCTCGCCGAGCATCCCCAATTTGAACAGATCATAGACGAACTCCATGCCCCAAGCCCCGCGCAGCTCGCCTCCGACGACGCGCTTGACGCCTGGATTCGGCGCGGCGTATCCACAATGCACCACATCTCTTGCACCGCCAAGATGGGCGCGTCATCCGATCCAATGGCGGTAGTTGACCAGCATGGCCGCGTCCACGGCATAACCGGCTTGCGTATCGCTGACGCCTCCATAATGCCCGACTGCCCCCGCGCCAACACCAACGTAACCACAATGATGATAGGCGAGCGCATCGCCGACTTCATAGCCCAAGGCGAATAAAACCCGACGGCGGCAAGCCCAATCCCAATTTGAATTCCTAACCTGAAACCATCCGATAATCCTGTCTTGCCACCCCACTCAAAAGTTTTTTGCTACTTTTTTCTAAAAAAGTAGGGTCCCCGCGCTTTCCCTAACCAACCCCCAACCCGCAAAGCCACAACCCACTATGCTCAAACATTTCCAACACCTCTACACCGACCGCATCTACCACGAGGCGCTCCACCGCTTCGCCCTAACCCCCATATCCCCCGAAACCCTCCCCGACGCCAGCCATAGCTACGTCTACGAGTGCCAGCGCCCCCCCAACCGCTGCATCCTAAAAATCACCCACTCCATCCACCGCAACCCGTCCGACATCCTAGGCGAGCTTGAATTCATCAACTACCTATCCGACCACGGCATAAGCGCCCCCCGCGCGCTGCCATCCATCAACGGCAGCCTGGTAGAAACAATCCCCGCCAACCCCAAAGACGCCGGCCACTTCATCGCCGCCGCCTACGAAAAAGCCCCCGGCGCCCTAGTGGACTGGCGCGACTGGACGCCCGCCATCTTCGAGCAATGGGGCGCCCTAATCGGCAAAATGCACGCCATCACCAAAAACTACCGCCCCTCCTCCGAATCAACCCGCCGCCGCTACTGGCATCAAGACGGCGACTGGAACCTCAACGACCCCATCTACCTAAACCGCCCCGCATTCCAACAAAAAGCCCGCGCCACCAAAGAATGGCTGCTAACCCTACCCGCCGACACAGACGCTTTCGGCTTAATCCACTCCGACCTCCACCAATGGAACTTCTTCCGCCACGACGGCGTCATCCACCCATTTGACTTCGACAACGCCCACTACGACTGGTTCCTATCCGACTTCACCACCGTCATAATCAACGCCGTAACCTGCCAACAACATCACTACCACCGCCGCGAATACGACCACTGGACGCAAGGCAAACCCATGACCGCCCACGCCTTCCTAGACTACTTCATGCCCCCGTTCCTAGACGGCTACAACCGCCACAACCGGCTCGCCCCCATCTGGATGCGCCTGCTCCCCCGCTTTCTAAACCGCCACTGGCTCACATTCCACTGCGACGCCCTCCGCGACCCCACATTCGCCCGCCAACCCCCAAGCGCCCAAGCCGCCAACTTCCCCTGGCGTACCCTGGCCCAAAGCGAGGCCGAAGTGATGAACGACTACTGGAGCCAATTCAACTTCCAAAAATACGCCTAATCCCGTTGCCACAATCCCCAAAATCCCCCAATGAAAACGCCGCCGCGATAGGATGACGCCTTGAAATTCAAGCGCAATTGGGCTGAGTAGCGGTTAATGGGCGGATGTTAGCCGGGCGGCAATCATTGCGCGGCGGCCTGCTGCCGGGCGCGGGCGCGTTCTAGTTGGACGGCGGTGTTGATGATTGCCAGGTGAGAGAATGCCTGCGGGTAGTTGCCGAGCTGCTCGCCGGTGTGTGGGTCGATCTCTTCGCTCATCAAGCCGACGTCGTTGGTGTGGGCGAGCAGGCGATCAAACAAGGCGGTTGCCTCGTCTATTTCGCCGAGCATTATTAGGTTGTCGCATAGCCAGAACGAGCAGATGTTGAATGTGCCCTCGTCGCCGGATATGCCGTCGTCAAAGCCGCGATAGCGATAGACAAACCCCTGCGGCGATGTGAGTTCGCGCTGCGTGGCGCGTATGGTTGCCAGCATCCGCGGGTCGCTCGCCTTGATGAACCCGATTAGGGGCAGCATCAGATTGGCGGCGTCCAGGTAGTCGCTGCCGTATGCCTGCACGAACACGCCGCGCCGCTCGTCAAAGCCTTGCGTTAGGATCTGCCGCCTGATTTCGGAGCGCACTTTGCGCCAGCGATCCACATCGCCCGGCAAGTCCAGCGCGCGAACCATCTTGATGGCGCGGTCGAGCGCTACCCAGCACCACGCCTTGGAAAAGACATTGTGCTGCCGCGCCGCGCGCGCCTCCCAAACGCCCTCGTCCGGCTCGTGCCAGTGATCCAGCACAAAGTCGACCACGCGCAGCAGGTATGACCAGTACTCCTCATCTATAGGCCCTATGGACTTGCGGTAGAGGTGGGCGGAGTCCATGAGCTCGCCATAGGCGTCCAGCTGATACTGCGAGTACGCGCCGTTGCCGATGCGGACGGGGCGGGATTCGCGGTAGCCGTTCAGATGCGGGAGTTCCACTTCGGTCAGCCGCCGCTCGCCGCCAAGCCCGTACATAATGTTCAGGTCGCGGGCGCGGCCCACGGTTGCCCACTCAATCCAGTTTCTGAACGCGATAGCCTCCTGGCGATAGTCAAGAATGGACAGCCCGTAGATGGCGAATGAGGCGTCGCGTATCCAAGTGTAGCGGTAATCCCAGTTGCGCGTTCCGCCGATCTCTTCGGGCAGCGATGTGGTGGCGGCGGCGACCATGCCGCCGGACGGCGCGTAGATGAGCGCCTTGAGCGTCAGCGCGCTACGCAGCACATAATCGCTGTACGCCCCGCCGTAGCTGCACTGGGCGCTCCAATCCTGCCAGTACGCGGTAGCCTCGCGCAGGCTCGCCTCTATCTCAGCGCCGTTGAGCAGGTCGGCGTCATGCGAAAAGCGGGATTCGTAGGTCACCACGACGTAGAGTCTATCGCCCGCCCTGAGCGTGTGATTGCTAGAAAAGCCGCCATCGGACTGCGTTTGCAGCCCTAGCGAGCAGTACAGCGTTATCGCCGCGGAGCCGCCGTGCGCGAACCCTATCTTGCCGGACGGCTCTATGACGGCGTGGGGAATGATTGAGCCGTATTCAAAGCGCGGATAGCACTCAACGCCGACTTCCACGCTGCCGCTGACGCACTCGGCGATACGCATAATTTGGTGGGATTCGCCGATCTTGTACGGCTCAATGGGCGCGCTGTCGTCGTGATGGACGGGCATAAAGTCGGTAAGGCGCAAGACGCCGGTGCCGGTGTCAAAAGTGGTTTGCAGCACATTGGAGCCGGGCAGGTATTGGCGGGTGGACGAGTACTCGCCGCGCGGCGCTATCTTGAAATAGCCGCCCTTGTCCCAGTCCAGGATCCTGCCGAAAATGGCGTCGCTGTCAAAGCGTGGAAAGCAGCACCAGTCCACCGATCCCGCGGTGGAAACCAGCGCGCATGAGTGCATATCGCTGATGATGCCGTAGTCGGATATGGGCGGGTGATTTGGGGATGCTGGCATATCGGCACCGTGGCTGGCTTTCGTATTGGGGTTGGCAGAGTATAAGAGAGCGTTTCTGCGCCGTCGGATGTTATTGTTAAGGGGATATTAGCGGGGGATGGCGCGGTTGTCTAGTGGGAATTCGTTAGGAATTCGTTATTGGCGGCGTTTCCAATCAAGCGCGCGGGCATATCTACCGCCGCATATGAATGGACGGCAACGGCATTGCCGCAAATACCCGCTCTATCAGTTGCGGAACAAACCGCCAAACCCGCAAAACCCTAGCCACCAGCGAAACCGAAATCCCCGCCCGCTAAACCCCCGCTTGCCCTTAAGCGCCACACACCTTACAAAACCGCCGTCAATCCCCCCGACGCAATCAGCGTCACCGCCCAAACCCTATCCAAATTAAACCACGCCCGCCGCAATATCGCCAACCCCACCTTCTCATACACCACCACCGCCGTAACGCCCATCACCGAGAACATAGCCAAAGTATGTATCGCCACCGCCGTCAACTGCGCCGCCAGCGTAGCCAGCGTAGGCGGCGCCCCCAGGCTCATATACTCCGCATGCGGCAGCGTGCGCAAGTCCAGCCCCGCCGCCGCATCGCCCAGCAACGGCAGGTTTAGCAGTATCGGAAACAGCATCAGCCCCGCCCCGTGCGCCGACGCCATCAGAAACGACCACGCCGTCAGCGACCGGAACCCCACCCGCATCGTAACCCAGCGCGGATGCGACAGCGGCCGCAGCAGCTTGAAAATCCCGAACCCGATTACCACCGCCGCGCACGCATACTTCAGCCACGCGAGCGGCAGTATCACATTCGCCACCAACACAAGCGCCACCACCGCCGCGACCGACGCCGTATGCCCCAGCGCGATTGGCGCGAATGCCCGATACACCGCCGCCCGCCGCCGCTCCTGCAGCCCAAGCGCCACCGCGAACAGCCACCCCATTGACGGGTTGACGCCGTGATATGCCCCCAGCCCGACAAGCGCCAGCCACGGCGCGAAGTCAGCAAGCCACATCAGCCGTCAGCCCGCCCCTGAGACACGCCTTGCCGCCAAGACGCCCGCCGCTAGTCCGAGTAGCAGAACGTATCCGACGAGGCATCCCCGCCCTGCAGCCGGATCTGGTGAACCCGCTCATCCCCGAACTCCATAAAGAAGTCCTCGTCAAGCGTCATCCCCCCCTCCGGCGAGGCGTTTATCTTCGCCGCCCAGCCCTGCACGCCCTCCGGATAGAACTGGTTGTCCCACGCCACATACAGCGAATTCGTCACATAGATGCGCTCGCCATCCCGGCTAACCTCAACCATCTGAGGCCCCCCGTTCAGCTCGCCGCTCTTCGGATGCCCCGCCTTGCGGATTATCCCCCCCAAGTTCACCGTCGCCGTCAGCTTCGGATTGAACGGATCCGACACATCGTACTGCCGGAACTCGCCCGTCCCCCAGCACGACACATACAGGAACCTATCGTCCAGCGACAAGTTGATGTCCGTGATGATAGGCGGCACCGCCCCGAACCCCTGCAGCAGCGGCGGCAGATCCTCCGCGTCCGCCGGCTCCGCCGGTATCTGGATCACCCTAGTGGCATCCCAGTTGTCCGCGTCATCCTTGTGCCACAGCCATATAGAGCCGGACAGGTCGCTCACATTCGTAACCACCCCCGCGAACCCATACGCCTTGCGCGGATCGCGCGCCGGCCTCAGCTCCAGAACCATCTGGTTCTCGTCGCCGATGTCTATCGTCTGCTTTATCTTGCGCGCCGGGTAGTCCCAGATGTGAATCTGATGCCCATACTGCTTGCCCAGCAGCAACTCAGGCACCACGCCCGACTCCACCATATCCGGCGTCCCCCACTCGCTCGTTATCATCGTATCGTGGTTGAAATGCCACCCGAAGTCATACGACAGCACCTGCTCCCCGCGATCCGCCTCCCAAGCGCCCTTCAGGTCAAACGTATCGTGGTCCAGCGTGAACACGCCCCCCGGCCCTCCGCCGTCCGGCGCGCCAAGCCCGTTGATGTAGATGGCGTCCGGCCCGCAATGAACCGTATGCGGCCGGCTATACCCCGTCTTCGCCGCCAGCTCATCCGGCTCGATCACCTTCGCCACCACCGGATTGCGCGGATCCGGCTTAGTATCCACCACATATATCCGCGACGACCGCAGCCCGCAGAACAGCAGATACCGCCGCTCCACATGCGGATGCGGCATATTCGGGCAGAGAGACGCGCTGCAGGCGTTCCACCCGAAATGATGCAGCTCATCGCCCACATTCGGCAAATCCAGCCGCCCCACCAGCGAGCCGTAGCTGCTCGAATCTGGATTCACATCCATAACCCCCACCGCGTCCGGCTTGCCCGAATCCGGCGGACTCACTATCGCCACATACGCCAGCTCCTCCTGCGGCGCTTGCATCGCCATCTTCGGAGACGGATAAAACGTCGGGTCAGGTGTCCAAGTTGCCAAGGGAAATGTCCTTTCTTTGCGCTTTGCGTCCTAGCGCCGCCTATTCGCAACGCTAAATCGGTTGATTGCCTATGCCCCCGATTTTACACCTTTGCATAAATCAAAGCAATACCAGACATTAAGAAAACAACAAATCCCATTCGGCTACCTATACTTCTATGTACAACCCTAACCCTCATATTCCCCCACTCAAAAGTTTTTTGCTACTTTTTTCTAAAAAAGTAGAGTCCCCTACGCCTCCTCCTCCGATACCGCCTCATCACCCGCGGCGTCGGCAATCTCACCCTCTTGCGCCGCCGCCACTTCAGGCCGCAGATCCTCCCGCCACTCCCGCAAGAAATACATAAACACCTCCTTGCTCGCCGCCGTCAGCGGAGGCCCCAGTATCACCCCCCAAAGCCCAGCCACCTCGCTGCCCACAATCAGCGCCACCATTATCATTATCGGATGCACATTCAGCGCCCGGCTCTGTATGCGCGGCACCAGCAGCGAATTCTCCAGCATCTGCACCCCCAAATACACCAGCGCCACCCACACAAGCTTATCCGGCGCCGTCGCCAGCACCACGATGATCCCCGGTATCGCCCCCAGCCAGGGCCCAATAATCGGCACAAGCTCGAATATCCCCGCCACCAGCCCCAATATCGGCGCGAATGGCACCCTCAGAATGCTCAGGCACACGAACACCATCACGCCCACCACCACGCCCAGCAGCAGCTGCGCCCTCACATACGAGCTGAACACCCCGTTCAAAATAAACAAGATATTGCGCGCATGCGGCCTCGGATTCGGCGGGAACAGGCTGATAATCCCGTCAGCCAGCTTCTCGCGATCCTTCAGCGCGTAGAAAATAAACAGCGGCGCGGCGGCAAGCCCCAGTATCACCGTCAGCGTCCGCGAAACCACCCCCAAAGTCCGCGCCGCGAAAGTCCGCGCCCCGTCCACCATCATCGCCCCGAAACTATCCATCGCGTTCTGCGCGAAAGCCCGCATCTCCTCCGGGACATTCTCCGAAATCCGCGCGTTCCACCCCTCCAGCGTGCTGCGCGCCTGCCGTATCAAATCCGGCAGCGCCTCTATAAACACCCCAAACTCCGCCACAATCGGCGGTATCACCAAAAACAAAACCCCCGTCACCACAAGCGCGCTCACCACGAACACGATGAATATCAGAATAATGCGCCTAAGTTCAGGCTTATCCCCCATCCACGGCGCCCGCCGCTCCATCCACGACACCATCGGCTCAAGCGCATACGCCAGCGCCCCCCCAACCACAAACGGAATCAGCGCCCCCCTAATCTGATACAGCAGCAGCGCCACCACCACCACCGCCAGCAGCAGCCACACATACCGATTCACCCTAATCACCGGCGCCCCATTCTGCGAACTCATAACCAACCCTAATCGCGTACTAACGCCCCGGCGCGCAACCGCGCCCTTAACCCTGCGTCTATTGCGCCGCCTATTATGCACACAAGCCCCCCTCAAGCGCAACAAGCCCCCAATTTCAAAATCACCCTTGACACCCGCCCATCCACCCATTATTCTTAATACGAACAAACATACCGACACACCCACCCAAAAGTTTTTTGCTACTTTTTTCTAAAAAAGTAGGGTCCCGGCAGTAGTGAGGCTTGGAGGCGACAACATGACAACCGCAACCCACGACCACATAACCCGTTCAGAGATGCTATCCGAGCAGGAGCGCGTGCGCCACAACCTAGCCCGCTTCGTCAACAAAATCACCAACGACGGCGAAACAATCGCCCAAAAATACCAAGACTTCGTCAACGGCGAATACCCCGACGCCAAACCCTACCTAATCTACAAGGCAAACGAGCGCCTAGACATGATGGCCGGCAACATCCCCGACCACGCGCCCGCCCGCGTCGTCCGCCAAGAGAGCGCCCCCAAGCCCAAAAAGCCCAAGATAACCACCAAAGAAATCGTCAACTGGGACATGGGCAGATACATACGCGAGGCGACCGACAACGGCAGGAAACTACTCCAGCGCCTAGACGACATGACCGACCCGCCCCAAGTCTTCCTCAGCGCCAACCCCGACGAGCTCAAATACCAAAAAGCCACCCAAATCAAGCCCCACCACGAATTCGCCGCCGCCGAAGAACTGCTCAAACGCGGCTACGGCAGCCCAAACCCATACGCCTACTACCCGCGAACCTCCGCCAGGGAAGAGATGATCCTCCAATCCCAATTCGCCGAAGACGCCCGCGAAATAGCGGACGGCATCGACCTGGTCACCTACATGCTCCACGTCATACGCAACCCCAAGTTCAACGCCTGGGGCGAAATCATAACCACCCCCTACACCCAAACCCACCGCCTCCGCGCCATCAAACACCTGCTATGGCGCGGCATCGACATCGATTGGGATCACATAACCCACGACGACATAGAACAATACTACCGCAACCTCTCCGACAAAGAGCGCCTTGAGACCGAACGTCTCCTAGCCGCCCGCAAAGAATCCGTCCCGCTCACCCCCGAACAAGAGGCGCGCGTCCTAGCCCTGCTTGAGGAAACCGAGCGCCAATCCGAAGACGCCGACCGCAAAGCCACAAAGAAAGCCATCAAAAAAGCAAAGAAAGCCGCCAAGAAAGCCGACGCCGCCAAACGCGCCGCCCTAGACGGCAACAACCACGCCAACCACAACAACGGCAACGACCACGCCAACAGCGCTGACAACGCCAACAACGCCAACAACGCCAACAGCGCCAACAACGCCGATACCGCCGACAGCCCCGCCAAAGACACCGGCGCAACCGCCGACAACACAGACGCGCCCCCTAACGCAACCACAGCGCCGCCTACCGACCCCACAACCCGCGGCGAAACCGCCGTCGCCAACGCCCTAGCCCGCCACCCCGAAGTCGACCTAGACACCGCCTTGGAAAACCACCACGCCACCGCCGGCATCCCCAAACAAAACCTAACCCACGAACAAATCTACGACGCCATCACAGCCGAGGCAAACTTCCAAAAACGCCAAGCCATAATCCAAAACCGGCTGCGCGCCAAAAACCCAGACGCCCCTGAGGACGCCGATCCCCCCAAATCCCGTAGCCCTTAGCCCGTCAAAACCGCGGCGATAGCCGCCCCCAAAAATTCATTTCTTGCTTTTTCCAAAAAAGCAAAACCCCGTGCGCCCTCTCAAACCTACTTTGCGCGCCGCCGCCAAAGCGTATTCACACAAAGGTTGCGTTATGCTACAATCATCCCGTCAGCGAACATTCGTTGCCGCAAACCGCGTCAGGAGAGCGCTATGCCCAACCGCAACTTCGCAAACCGAACCCTCTTCAAGGGCGACAACATAAACTTTCTGCGCGGAATGAACGGCGAAACCGTCGACCTCATTGCCACCGACCCGCCATTCAACAAGAGCAGAGACTTTAACGCCACGCCCGGCAGCCTGGCGCAAGGCGCGAAATTCCAAGACCGATGGAACTGGCTTCGCGACGTCCAAGAGCCGTGGATGGACGAAATAAAAGACGAACACCCGCAAGTTCACGCCTTGATTGACTATGTGATTGGCGGCATTGACAACGACCCCAAAACCCGCCGCAATCGGGGCGGACGCGAGGACATGGCGGCGTTCATAGCCTTTATGGCCGTGCGCGTCCTGCAAATGCGCCGCATCCTCAAGCCCACCGGCAGCATCTACCTGCACTGCGACCCCACCGCATCTCACTACCTCAAAGCCCTTATGGACGCCATATTCGGCGACAAGAACTTTCGCAACGAGATTATGTGGCTGCGAAAACAAGGCGAGCGCCACAACCTCGCCCGAAAGCGCATGCCCTCCGCCCACGACGTCATCCTATACTACGTAAAAACCGCCGCCGCCGAATACTCGCCCCAATACACGCCCTACTCGGACGACTACATCAGCAAGAACTACAAGCATCGAGATGAGCGCGGCGCGTACTCCACATTCCCCTGCACCAACGACGCCGGCGGCAACAGAGCGTATGAATTTCGCGGCATTACCCGCGCTTGGCGATTCAAGCCTGAAACGATGCAAGAAATGTACGACGCCGGCTTGCTTGTGCAAGCGCGTCCAACGTCCCCGTTTCGCTACAAAAAATACTTGGACAAAGACGCCGGCGTCAAAGTGGACGACTGCTGGCTTGACGTCCCGCAAGTGCGCTCCAAACCCGAAAACACCGGCTACCCAACCCAAAAGCCGCTTGCCCTCTACGAGCGCATCATCAAAGCGTCGTCCAAAGAGGGCGATATGGTTCTTGACCCCTTCTGCGGCTGCGCCACCACGCCTATCGCCGCCGAGCGGCTAGGCCGCCGGTGGGTCGGCATGGATCTGTGGGATGGCGCATACGAAATGGTCAAGCGGCGCATGGAAGACAACCGCCAGATACTCGCCCACCCAAACCCTCAAATCATCTACACCGAACAGCCGCCCGTCCGAACCGACGACTCCGGCGGCGACCCAGCCGTCTTTCACCTGGATTTTGTCGAGCAAATCCCCAAACCTCGCTGGCAGAGGCTAACCCATAAAGAGATGCGCCGCGAGCTTGAAAAGGCGCAAGCCAGCGCATGGTCGGACGGCAAGCTGATAGACTGCGGCGGTTGCGGCCGCAGCCTAGAAAGCGCCTTTATGGAACTAGACCACATCACTCCCCGCTCCGACGACGGCGAAAACTACATCACCAACCGCATCCTGCTTTGCCGCCCCTGCAACGGCCGCAAAAGCAACATACTCGCTATGCCCGGCTTGCGCCGCGCCAACAAGCGCGAAAATTGGATGAAAGACGAAAAAGTCGCCATAGCCGCCCAAGAGAGAGCAAAGAACAGATCCCGCCAAATCCGCCGCGAGATGTCAGGATACTAATATGATACAATTGCCCCCCGTGAAAACCGACCTCAGACGCGAGGCAAGCCATTGCCCAACCAACTCACCCTCATACTCGGAGGCGCCCGCTCCGGCAAAAGCGCCTTCGCCGAGCGCCTCGCACGCGCCGCCAATAACGTCCTCTTCGTCGCCACCGCCGAGCCGCTTGACGACGACATGGCGCGCCGCATCGCCGCCCACCGCCGCGCCCGCCCAGCCCACTGGCGCACAATCGAAGAGCCGCTCAACCTCGCCGCCGCAATCCCCCCCGCGCTCGCCAGCGCCGACATCGTCCTGCTGGACTGCCTTACCCTCTGGGTCAGCAACATGCTGCTCAAAGCCGAAACCGCCCTAGATCCCGCCGCCGCCGAGGCTGCCATCCTAGCCGCTGCAACCGAACTGCTTGACATCTGCGAAACCTCCGCCGCCGCCTGGATACTCGTCAGCAACGAAGTCGGCTTGGGCGTAGTCCCCGCCTCCTCCCTAGGCCGCGCCTACCGCGACGCCCTAGGCAAAGTCAACGCCCTAGCCGCCGCCCGCGCCGACAAAGTCTATCTCATGACCGCCGGCCTCGCCCTAGACCTAACCGCCCTAGGCGCGCGCCGCCCGCCCGACCTGACGCCCGACTCGCCCCCGAACTCGGCGTCTGACTTGGGAGCGGATCCCGAATGATGCGCCGCGCCACCGCACACGCCCCCGGCAGCTGCGGCGAACTAGCCCAAGGCATGCTGCGCGGCGAATACTTCCTCGTCAGCTGCCCCATTGATATGCGCTCCAAGGCGTCCGTTGAACTCGCGCCCGGCAACGGCGACATCCGCGCGCCCGCATCCGCGCCCAAAGCCCGCCGCGCCGTCGCCCTAACCCTAGCCCACTTCGGCGTCGCCGACCTAGACGCCCGCCTTTGCCTGCAAAGCCCCCTCCCGCGCGGCAAGGGCATGGCGAGCAGCACCGCCGACATTGCCGCCGCCATCGCCGCCACAGCCGCCGCGCTCTGCGTTCCCATGCCGCCAGCGCTCATAGCCCAACTCGCTCTGCGGATAGAACCCAGCGACGGCATTATGCTGCCCGGCATAGCCCTCTTCGACCACAAGCGCGGCAAGCTCGCCCACTCGCTCGGCGCTCCCCCGCCGATGCGCGTCCTAGCCCTAGACTTCGGCGGCGGCGTGGACACCCTAGCGTTCAACCGCGTCAACCGCGACCGCGCCCTCAAGCGCCTCCAGCCCGCTTTCAAGGAGGCGCTCGCCCTCATCAAGCACGGCATACGCGTCGGCAGCCCAGCCGACGTCGGCGCCGGCGCCACCCTCAGCGCGCTCACAAACCAGCCCCTGCTCCACAAGCCCCAACTAGACGCCGCCCTGCGCCTAGCCCGCGAAGTCGGCGGCATAGGCGTCAACGCCGCCCACAGCGGCGCTATGCTCGGCATCCTGCTGCCCGACGACCCCGAACTCGCCGCCCGCGCCCAAACCCGCGCCCGCCAACAACTGCGCGGCGTCCAACGCATCTACAACCGGCGCGTAATCGGCGGCGGCGTGATAACCTGTGCAGACGCCGCTACCCAAAACGACCCGCCGCCAACCAAGCCAATCAGAAAGGCATCCCAATGGCAAAAATAACCATCGTAGGCGTAGGCCCAGGCGACCCCGACCTGCTCACCCTCAAAGCCCAGCGCGCCATCCAAGACGCCGACTACGTAGCGGGCTTTGAAACCGTGCTAGGCCCCATCCGCCGCTGGATCACCGGCGAGGCGCTGCCCATGCGCTACCGCAACCAAGAGGACGTCCTGGCGAACCTAGCCGCCCACGCCCAAGACGGCAAGCGCTGCGTAGTATGCGCCTGGGGCGACCTCAACTTCTCCGCCAAAGAGCTGCTGGACAGAGTCCGCCGCCGCGCCGACGTCGACCTAATCCCCGGCATAAGCTCAGTGCAAGTAGCCTGCGCCCGACTAGGCTTGACGATGGAATCGTCCATATTCATCACCCTCCACGCGCGCGACGGCCACGAAGAGGGCTTGCGCGAACTAACCGCCAATCTCAAATCCCAGCGCCGCAACCTAATCGTGCTGCCGCGCCCGTTTGACCTTATGCCCGCCGCCATAGCCACACGCCTGCGCGCCGACGGCATCCCCCCCGAAACCCCCCTGCGCGTCCTCCAGCGCCTATCCCTCCCCGACGAATCCCTAGCCGACTACACCCTAGCCGCCCTAGCCGCAGAGACCGCCGAGTTCAGCGACCTAACCATCCTAGTATTCCCAATGCCCGAATAGCCGCCGCCCAATGCCACATTTCGCCATCCCCGCAACACAATCGCGCCCGCATAGCCGCCCGCCGCGGATGCGCCCTTGCGCCTATCCCGCCCTAACGCAGACGCACGCCCGTTGGCGGCTTTGGCGCGGCGGTGGCGAGCAGCAGCAGCGCCGACGCCGCCATCAGCGCCACGCCTATCCACCACATAGCCGTGTATGTCCCCGTCCACTCGTGCGCGTAGCCCGCTATCGGCGCGCCTATCCCGCCCACTATCAGGTTGATGGGCATGGAAATCCCCCGTATGCTGCCCACATATTCGCGCCCGAAATAGTCCGCCCATATGAAGTTCTGCAAAAACATCATCCCGCCTATGCCAAGCCCGAATATCGCCATCGAGCCGAACATAGTGGCGTCCGACTGCGCGTATATCGTCATAACGCTTGCGATTGCCAGCAAACCAAATCCCACCGCGCCCAGAAATCGCGCCGCAACGCGGCTGACCAGCCTGCCAAACGCGAATGTAGCCGCCCCCGCGCACACCGCGTCAAACGCCGTAGCCCAAGATATGAGCGTCGTGTCAAACCCCCTGTCAGTGAAATCGGCGATGCGATGAACGGCGACCGTCCCCACCGCAAGCGATACCATGCTGAACACCGCTACCAGGCTCCAAAAGGTGGGCGATCGCAGCGCCTGCGCCGTCGTCCAAGAATACTCAAGCGCGGCGGCCGTAGCGGGCTTGCCGCCCATATCGCCGCCGTTGCCCTCGTCGGCCGGCGCAACGTCCCCGTCCGGCAGCAGCCCCATATCCTCCGGCTGCCGCCGCACGAATATCGCCGCCAGCGGAACGATAACGCCAATGCCTATGCACGCCAAGACGATCCACGCCGTCTGCCACCCCCATTCGTCTATGAATATCTGCGTCAGCGGCACGAACACAATCGCGCCGATTGGGATGCCCAAGCCCATATACGCGATTGCCCTGCCGCGCTCGCGCACGAACCACTTCAGCGCCGGCACCGATGTCACCAGCGCGCCCGGCCCGCTCATCCCCACCAAGCCCATCGCCGCGTACAGCGCCACCAGATGCCAAGCGTCCGTCATAAACGCCAGCGCTATCATCGCCAAGCCCGTAACCAGCGCCGCAACCGGCAGCATCGCGCGCGAGCCGTAGCGATCCAGCAGCCAGCCCACCGCCGGGCTGGTCACCGAGCTGGAAAACTGCCGCGCCGTCTGCGCCCACCCGAACCACGACCGCCCTATCCCCAGGCTGTTGCCCATAGGCACGATAAACAGCCCGAAGTTCAGCGACCCCATCGCCATGCTCACCGCCCCCGCCGTCGCCATCACAAACACAATCACCCAGCCATAGAACAAGCGCGGCCGCTCGCCGCCGCCGCTCCCCTTGCCTTGCGCTACAAACAAACGCTGCCCTCCGTTCCCAAATCGGCGCTAACGCATAATGCCGCGAATGATATACTGCTAGATAGCGCTCTACTAATGAGATGCCTAACAAGAGCGCGCCGCGTTACATTTTACACAATCGCGCCGCCATAGGCGCGTAAAGCGTACATAGCATACACAAGGAGCGTATTTCCAATGAGAACCGAAATAGAGTTTGCCCCAAGTTTCGCCACCCTAAACATAGAGTTGGACCACGGCGAATCCATCAAGGCGGAGGCGGGCGCGATGCTCGCCCAGCAAGGCGTTGAGATGCAGACGGGAATGGGCGGGCGCGGCTTGTTCGGCGGCATATCGCGGATGATCTCCGGCGAATCGTTTATGCTCAACACATTCACCGCCAAGCGCGGCAGCGGCTGGGTAAGCCTAGCCCCGTCCACGCCCGGCGACATCTTCTCATTCGACCTGACGCCCGGCGAAAACCTCTTCATACAGAGCGGCTCGTTCCTGGCGTGCAGCGAGAATGTGCAAACCGACTCCAGGTTCCAGGGCTTCCGGGGATTCTTCAGCGGCGAGAGCCTCTTCTTCCTCAGAGCCTACACCGAGCGCGGGCAAGGCGTAGTCTATTACAACGCCTACGGCGCAATCAAAAAGCTCGCCGTAGAGCCCGGCAAAGAGCTCGTAGTGGACACCGGCCACCTAGTCGCATTCTCCGACGACGTCGAGTACTCCATCGGCAAAGTAGGCGGCATCCGCTCCCTCATAGCCGGCGGCGAGGGCTTGGTAATGAAGTTCAACGGCAACGGCCACGTCTGGGTCCAGACCCGCAACATGGCATCCCTAGCCAGCCAGCTCATCCCGTTCCTGCCCAGCAAGAGCGAATAACGGCAATCAGGACAGGCGCAACGGCTATGCCATCAACGCAATCGCGCTGATATGCCCGCCAAGGACAAGCCCGCCCTGAATTCCCTCACCCAAAAGTTTTTGGCCGCTTTTCCACAAAAAGTAGCGCCCCCCGCTTTCCAAAACCGACGACTTCGCTTGCCCTGCCTATGCGTTTGACGGTAGCCGTATCCCCCGCCGTCTATGATATACTACATTCGCAAACGAAATATCGCGTAATCAACCGCAACCGCTAACGCGCTACACAACAAGGGAGGCGTTGCCATGGTCGTCGCAACCGACAAGAAAGAACTGGAGCTTATCGCGCACCTGATGCGCCGCGCAGGGTTTGGCGCGAATCGCGCCGAAATAGAGGCGCTCGCCGAAAAGGGCTATGACGCCGCCCTAGACGAACTGCTAAACCCCGAAAACCCGCAGTGGATGGGCGACTATATGGTCAGGCGCTTTCATCACGAGCAGTCGGGGATGATGGGCCCGCGCGCCTCCGGCGAAAACTGGCTCTACCGCATGGTCACATCCACCGCGCCGCTGCAAGAAAAGATGAGCCTGTTCTGGCACAATATCTTCGCCACCGGCTACCCGAAAGTCATTCACGGCAAAGCGCTGTGGAACCAGATCCGAATGTTCCGCCGCTACGGGATGGGCAACTTCAAGACGCTGCTGGTGGAGCTTTCCAAAGACCCCGCTATGATTGTGTGGCTGGACAACTACGACAATCACAAGGGCGCTATCAACGAAAACTACGGGCGCGAACTGCTGGAGCTGTTCAGCATGGGCGTGGGCAGCTACAGCGAGGACGACATCAAAGAGGCGTCCCGCGCCTTTACCGGCTGGACTATCGGCAACACCGAGTACATGGTGCTGCGCTCCGAGCGCGACTCCGATTGGCCCTACGGCAGGATCTCGTGGCACTTCGACTACCGCTCCGAAGACCACGACGAGGGCGAAAAGACATTCCTAGGGCAAACCGGCAACTTCAACGGCGAGGACATCGTGGACATCATCTGCCGCCAGCCCGCCACCGCGCACTTTATCGCGCGGCATATGTGCCACTTCTTCGTGGCGGACGAGCCGCCCGTGCCGTCCTGGCCCTACACGCCGCCGCGCGATCCCGCCGCCGTGCAGACGCTTGTGGACGCCTACTTCGACAGCGGCTACGACATCGGCGCGATGCTGCGCGCGCTGTTCACATCCGACTTCTTCAAGAGCGAGGCCATCCGCTACGAAAAGGTCAAAAGCCCCGCCGAACTGGTGGCGGGCGTGCTGCGGCTCACCGGCGAGTTCGATCGCCCCCGCCGCGAAATTATGGAGCGAACCCAGCAGATGGTCTTTATGGGGCAGCAGCTCAACAACCCGCCCAGCGTAGAGGGCTGGCATCAGGGAACCGAATGGGTGGACACCGGCACGCTTGTGGAGCGCATCAACTTCACATCCGAGCAGATAGGCGACGCCGCCCGCCCCGGCGTCCGCCGGATGATAGACAATGTTATGGCGGACGAATACGCCACATCCCCCGCGCGCCTTGTGGACGCCTGCCTTGACCAGCTCGGCGTCATAGCCGTCTCCGACGAAACCCGCGACGCCTTGGAGCGGTTCGCCGCCGGCGGCGCCCCTGAGCGCAGCCCCGACAAGATAGCCAATATGCTGCGAATGGCGGCCGCCACCCACGAATTCCAACGCAGTTAGCGGCGGATATAAGCGGCTCAGCCATCGGCCGGAGGACGATTTGCCCTGCCGCGCCGTATGGCTGATCCGCGCCTGCCGCATCGTCTTACCCAATCACACGCGAGGCATAGCAATGACCACTACCACCGCAACGCAACTGCTGGAGTACGAATGTACGCTTGGGCTGTCCGTGATGGAGGGGCGCGGCTTTTACTATCCCTGCGACAGCGTCCCCGCAAGCAACGGCCGCCTGTATGTCGTCAACCGCTCGCTTGAGGGCGTGGACAGGGGCGTGCGCGTTACCGTCTGCGATATGGACAGCGAATACTACGGCACATTCGGCGCATACGGCGACGGCGAGGGGCAGTTCATCTGGATGACCGCCGCCGCCGAAGACGGCGAGGGCAACATATTCGTGAGCGACGAATACCTGCATCGCGTCACCGCCTTTGACGCGGATGGCGGCTACCTGTTCTCTTGGGGAAAGCATGGCTGCGGCGAGGGCGAACTTGACGGGCCTTGCGGCCTATCATTTGACGCCGACGACAATTTGTATGTCAGCGACACATACAACAACCGCATACAGAAGTTCACCTCGCGCGGCGCGGCGCTTGACGTCATCGGCGAGGGCGCGCTCTCGATGCCCTGGGGCGTGTCGGTGGCGCCCAACGGCGATGTGTACGTCGCCGACTGGGGCAACGACCGCATCACGCGGTTCGCGCCCGACGGCGAATTCGTGGCGTCATACGGCGAGAGCGGACGCGCCCCCGGCGAGCTGACCAAGCCCGCGAGCGTGGCGGTGGACGCCGCCGGCAATATGTACGTCGCCGACTGGGGCAACGAGCGCGTACAGGCGTTTGACGCGGACGGCAACTTCCTGCAGCTGCTGCGCGGCGAGGCTACCCTGTCCAAGTGGGCGGTGAACTTCCTGCAAATAAACCGGGAAGAGGGCGCGGCGCGCTCCCGCGCCGACCTAGAGCCGGACATAGAGTTCTTCGATCCCAACGACCCGCACGAAGTCTCTTCTCACATAGAGAAATACTTCTGGTCGCCGATGTCCGTCAAGCTTGACGGCAAAGGCAGGCTATTCGTAACCGAAAGCAACCGACACAGGATCCAGGTGTACCGCGTCGCGGGATAAGCCTGCGGCGGACGGCGCTTATGCCACGATCATCAGGCGCTCATCAAGACTTACCATACGCTCGCAAAGGGAACGCGCAACTCGCGCGCGGTCGCAAACAATCCTGTAAAATGAAAAGAGGATTGATGGACGACAACAGGGAAAACCTCTGGACAATCATAAGCGCGCGGCGCAAGGCGTACTTGTGGGTATATTTCGCGCAGACGCTGGGATGGCTCGTAGCGGTAATCATCTACGAGGCGGCATACGCGCCGCGCGAAGTCGCCTTAAAGCACGCCATAAACACCGCCGTCACAATGTCATTCATAGCGCCGGGCGTCTTCATATCAACCGTATTCCTAGTGGAAGTGGCATACGACTCCGCCAAATGGCTAATCATCCGAGGAGGGGAATTTATGGGACTGCTATTCACGCCGGCCAGGAACAAGTACGTGGTGCTGGGCGAAGAGCGCGGGGAGGCGCGGGGGGAGGCGCGCGGCATAGCCATTGGCGAAGAGCGTGGTGAGGCGCGCGGCATAGCCATTGGCGAAGAGCGTGGTGAGGCGCGCGGGGAAGCCCGCACTGTCGCCCGCTTCGCCGACTGGTTGGCCCGCAAAGAGCAGGCCGAGAAAGAGGGCAAAGACTTCACCGAACCGCCGCCCTTCTTGAACGGAAACAGCGCCGCCGACAAAGACAACGCCCAGCGCTAAGCGGCAACCCCAAGCCAGCCAGCCTATCGCAGTGCAGACCCCGCCCAGCTAACAAAACCATATCCCTAGTGGAAGTGGCATACGACTCCGCCAAATGGCTAATCATCCGAGGAGGGGAATTTATGGGACTGCTATTCACGCCGGCTAGGAACAAGTACGTGGTGCTGGGCGAAGAGCGAGGGGAGGCGCGGGGCGTGGCGCGTGGCGAGGCCCGCGGCATAGCCATTGGCGAATCCCGCGCCGCCGCCCGATTCGCCGACTGGTTCGCCCGCAAAGAGCAAGCCGAGAAAGATGGCAAAGACTTCACCGAACCGCCGCCCTTCTTGAACGGGAACGGATCCGACGACAAGCACAACTCCCAACGCTAAGCGGCAGCCCCAAGCCAGCCAGCCTTACCCAAGCGAACCTACCCTGCTAACAAACTATATCCCTAATGAAAGCGGCATACGACTCAGCCAAATGGCTAGTCATCCATGGATGGGAATTTATGGGATTGCTATTCACACCCGCCAGAAACAAGTACATAGTGATGGGTGAAAAGCGCGGCTTCGCACGCGGCTTTGCCATTGGCTATGTCCGCGGATATGCCCGCGGATATGCCCGTGGCTATGCCCGCGTCGCCGCCAGATTCGCCGACTGGTTCGCCCGCAAAGAGCAAGCCGAGAAAGACGGCAGAGCCTTCACCGAACCCCCGCCTTTCCTGAGCGCAATCCCCAACTCTAACCGCCATCCCCAAACCCGCCTTGCCAACCAACAACCCACCCCCAAGTCTTGACGAAACGCGATAATTAAGCGAATATACGCTAAACAAGCAACCAACATAGGGCGTCAAATCCTCAGATAGGAGAAATATCATGGCGACTAACGGCAACGGCAACGGCAAATCGGTAGTAGTGCTGCAGCTTTCGGGCGGCAACGACGCCCTGAACACCGTCATCCCCTACAACGACGAGCGCTACTACGACAACCGCCCATTCGTCAACATCCCGCAGGACGAAGTCCTCCGGCTGGACGACAAGCTCGGCCTCAACCCCAGCCTCGCGCCCATCAAGGCGCTCTGGGACGAGGGCAAAGTCGCGCTCATCAACGGCGTGGGCTACCCCAACCCCAACCGCTCGCACTTCCGCTCAATGGACGTGTGGCACACCGCCGAGAGCGAGCAGATAGCCGAAGAGGGCTGGCTCGGCAAGGCTATCCGCGAACTCGACCCCAAGGGCGACAACGTCCTCACCGGCGTCAACTTCGGACGCGGCCTGCCCCGCGCGCTCTACGCCAAGGGCGTCCCCGTGGCGTCCGTGGGCAACCTGGAAACCTACGGCCTGTTCCCCGACATCAAGGACGAGGCGACCCGCAACCTCGCGCTGGAGGCATTCTCCCAGATGTACGGCGGCTCCGGCAAGGACATCATAGCCAACTTCATATCCCAGACCGGCACGGACGCGCTCAAGGGCGCCGACATCCTGCGCGTCGCCCCCCGCAAATACACCTCCGGCGTGGAATACGCCGACAACCCCATCGCCCAAAATATGAAATCCATCGCGCAGGTGATGACCGCCGACCTTGGCACGCGCGTGTACTACACCCAGCACGGCAGCTTTGACACCCACGCATCCGAACTCGCCAGCCACGCCAAGCTCTGGCAGGACGTCTCCGGCGCGGTCAGCGACTTTATGGACGACATGCGCGAACACGGCAAAGAAGACGACGTAGTCGTGCTGCTGTTCTCCGAATTCGGCAGGCGCATCAGGGACAACGGCGCCGGCACCGACCACGGCTCCGGCGGCGTGGCATTCGTCATCGGTGGCGAGGTCAACGGCGGCATGTACGGCGACTTCCCCTCGCTCGCGGAGGACAGGCAGCTAGAGGGCGACCTCCACTTCAGCAACGACTTCCGCGCTACCTACTCCACCATAGCGGAGCGCTGGCTCGGCATAGACCCCGCGCTCGCCACCAACGGCCAGTACGAGCAGTTCGACTTCCTGTCCAAGTAAGCGATGGGCGGTGTATCGCCGCCTAAACTAGCGAGAGATAAGAGAGGGCATTTTCCCCGAAGAGCAAACCATCGGAGTTATGCCCTTTCTTACAATTCTTACAGCCAAGAAAGATATTGCGAGGATGCGCGATGACATCAGTCCAAAACATCAGCCTGCAAGACATTGACCCTGACAGCACAATCAACGTTAGGCGACAAGGCGTTGAAGACAACGTTGAGAAAGTCAAAGTGTCCATTCAGGCGCACGGCTACTGGCCTGATATGCCTATCGTGGTGCGTCCGCATCCTGATTCCAAATCGCCATTCCAGTACGAGCATGTCACCGGGCAATGCCGTTTCAAGGCATGCTTGGAATTGGAGCTGCAGGAAATCCCGGCTTTCGTGTTCGACCTCAGCGACGAGCAGGCCATCCAACGCTCATGGCTTGAAAATGAGGCGCGCGGCGACCTGACATACACAGACCGCGCATACTGGACGGAGCGGATATACAACCAGTTCAACGGGGACGGATACACCGCTACCGAAGCCATGCAAAAAGCCGCGGACTTCCTTGGTGTTAAAATTGATACCGTGATGCGGTATTACACCTTGGTAGCGTTGCCCGAAGACCTAAAGCAGAGCGTTGATCAAGGCATATTGTCCAACGGACACGCGGTCGAAATCGTGCGAAACACATACGACACCGCCAGGCCTGATCAATCAGAAGAAAAGATGCGCGAAAGGGCGTCGTGGTTGCTTGGGCTTGACAGAGATGCGCGCGGGCATGCTATTGATGCGTTGAGGTCACAGGGACACGGCGCGTCAATCGCAGACTTGAACAAGCATGTACTGGAAAAGACAGAGGAGGCGGGGCGAGAGGTTCGGTACGCAATTCCGCAAGAACTGCATGGCCGCCTACTGGAATGGGGCAAAGAGCGCGGCTTGGAAGGCGAAGATGCCATCATAGCGCATATGGTCGCAGAAACACTTCGGCGGTCGCGGTAATGGACAAGCACGAGGCGCTGCAGATGCTAAACAATCTCGAAGGCAGAAAGCCCTCCGAAATTGGCGAAGCCGTAGATGTTCTATACAACGAACACGGCAGATATAGTCAGATTCCTCGACCAACTGGTGTAAGCCTTGATTTTCTAAGTCTACACCGTCGCATATACCAACTCCCGCACGGCATCCGCTGGAAAGTGGATGAAGGAATAATCACCCCCGGACAAGCCTACCAGATTTCCAGAGTTGTCAACAAAGAGGACAAGTGGTTGCTGGCAATCACAATCGTTGAGAAAAGGCTGCGATCTTTCGAATGTGAGAATGTCGTGAACAATGTTCTCAACAACAACCTATCAATGCGGGATGCGCTCAGTGCCATAACTGGTGTTCGTTTCGCAGAAATTAGCCCGCCGCCGCTGTTGTTGCCAATCAGCGTGGATTTCTGGTTCAGAATGACGCAATTAGCCTGGGACAATCAACAAGATTGGCAGGATTTCTGCTTTCAATCAATCAAGCAGGGCATGGATGTGAACCTCAAAGAGGCCGCCTCCCAACTAGAGGCGATTGCTGCGTCTTTGCGCCAAGCGGGTGAGGAAACGCGCGATTAAGAACACGCCATTGCTGAACGCCGCAACCCGACGCTCCAAGCAACGCGCCAAATCCGATATTGGAATCCTAAGGCATAGCGGCGAATAAAAGGGTATGCCCACACACTTTGAGGGGCATACCCAATTTTATTGCCCAACTATCTGCGCTCGGTGGCGTGAACTTATACCTGCCACCCCAAACCTGTCTTATGACACCGAAGGCCTCCTCCCCGCCCACGGCGCCGCCCGCTCATACGCCGCCGACGCCGCCAGAACCGTCGCCTCGTCCCCCTTGCGCCCGACTATGTGCAGCCCAACCGGCAGCCCGTCCGCCGAAAAGCCGCACGGCACGCTCGCCGCCGGATGGCCTATCGTGTTTATCGGATGCGTGAACGGCAGAAAACCCCAGCCCCTGCGCGTGGCGTTGCGCTTGCCGGCGACCTCTTCGGGGTATTCCCCCACCGGGAACGCGGTGGTCGCCATTGTGGGCGACAGCAACAGGTCGCAGTCGTCAAACACATCCGCGAACTGGTTGATCATCCGGTCGCGCCCGCCCAGCGCCCGCGCGTAGTCCGCCGCGCTCAGCCGCGCGCCGTCCTCTATCGCCATCCGCCCGTACCAAGTCAGCGGATCCGCCGGATCATCCAGCAGATGCCCCTGCGTCGCCGCTATGTTCGCGCTGAAGAGCGGCCACCAGGTCTCAAACGCGGATTCCAGCGCCAAGCCGCTCTCGTCCACCGAGCAGCCCAGCCCCTCAAACACCCGCGCCGCCGCCACGCTTATCTCTATCACCTCCGGGTCAACGCCCGCGTAGCCGTAATCCGCGCTCCAAGCGATCCGCAGCCCGCTTATGTCCCTGTCTAGCGCCCCCACGAAGTCCGGAACGGGCGCGCGCAGCGAGGACACATCCCTGCCGTCATATCCCGCCATCGCCTGCAGCAAGATAGCCGAGTCCCTCACATTGCGCGACATCGGCCCCTGCTGGCTGAGCAGGTTGCCCGTGGGCGCCGCGGGCGCCACGCCGCTGAAACTGGACACGCGCCCCTGCGTGGGCTTGATGCCGTATATGCCGCAGAAACTGGCGGGTATGCGAATAGAGCCGCCCCCGTCGCCGCCCGTGCCAAGCGCGCACAGCCCGGCGGAGACCGCCGCGCCCGCGCCGCCGCTGGACGCGCCCGATGTTCGCGCCGTGTCCCAAGGGTTGCGGCACTCCTCCCCAAGCCGGTTTTCATTCGCGCCCAGCAGCCCGAACTCCGGCGTGTTCGTCTTGCCCAGCATAACCGCGCCCGCCGCCTTGACGCGCTCCACCACCGCCGAATCCGCGTCCGGCACCTGATCCTTGTACGCCAGCGATCCCATCGTTGTGCGGACGCCCTTGGTCATCTGCAAGTCCTTGATGGATATGGGAACGCCGTGCAGCGGCCCCAGCTCGTCGCCGCGCATCACCGCATCCTCCGCCGCTCGCGCCGCCGCCATCGCCTCATCCCGCGTCAGCGTCAAGTAGGCGTTCAATTGCCCGTCAAGCCGCTCTATGCGCTCAAAGTACATCGCCGCCAACTCCACGGGCGATACCCGCTTGCCCGCTATCAAACTCGCCTGCTCATAAGCGGGCGCGAATGCCAAACTTTCGTCCATTTCGCATACTCCTTATTAGGTAGTGGTTTGCTATGTGATATATGTGATGATAGGCGCATATGGATGGCAGCGCCGCTATCGGCTGCATCGGCGCTATCGCAATAGCATTAGGCGCATTGCACAATCGGCAACGGCGTCTTTATCCCCAAATCGCCTTTCGGATTGCCCCGCCGCGCCACCCGCGCCGTCAGCATACGGCGGGCCGTTTATCAGCCCAAGGCCGCGCCCGTTCAAACGCCGCCGACGCCGCCAGAACCGTCGCCTCGTCGCCCATGCGTCCGATGATGTGCAGTCCGATGGGCAGCCCGTCCGCCGAAAAGCCGCAGGGCGCGCTCGCCGCCGGATGCCCTATCGCGTTTATCGGATAGGTGAATGGCAGGTATCCGAAGAACGGGTCAACCTCGCGCCCCGCGATTTCGGTCGGGTGTTGTTCTATTGGGAACGCGGGAACCGCCATTGTGGGCGAAAGCAGCAGGTCGTATCGCTCGAACAGCGCATCGAACCTCGCCTTCAGTGCCGCGAACTCGCCCAGCGCCCGCGCGTAGTCCGCGCCCGTGAACCGCGTCGCCGACTCCATCGCCGCGCGAAAATAGCCCGTGAGCTCATCCGCGTTTTCGCGCAGCAGATAGCCAGACGACGCGTATGTGTTGCACGCGAATATCACCCGAAACGCCTCTTGCGGCGCATCCAGCGCCAGCCCGCTTTCCTCCACAGAGCAGCCCAGCTCCTCAAACGCGCGCGCCGCCTCGCCGCACACTCGCGCCACCTCCGGATCCACCGCCGCGTAGCCGAAATCAGCGCTCCAGCCCAGCCGCAGCCCGCTTATGTCCCTGTCCAGCGCGGCGACATAATCGTCGGGAGCGTCCCGCAGCGCGCCCGCGTCCCTGCCGTCCCAGCCCGCCAGCGCCTGCAGCAGGGTAGCCGCATCGCGGACGCTGCGCGTGATAGGCCCCGACTGCGAGAGCTGATTGACGATAACCGGCGCGTTCCCGCCGCCGTATCGCGGCACTCTGCCCTGCGTGGGCTTGATGCCATATAGCCCGCAAAAGCTCGCCGGGATGCGAATGGAGCCGCCCCCGTCGCTGCCCGTTGATATGGCGCACAGCCCCGCCGCGAGCGCCGCCGCCGCGCCCCCGCTTGAGCCGCCCGGCGTGCGCTCGGCATCCCACGGATTGCGGCATGGCGGCCCCAGCAAATTCTCCGTAGTCCCCCGATGCCCGAACTCCGGCGTATTCGTCTTGCCCAATATCACCGCGCCCGCCGCCCTAACGCGCTCCACCACAATGGAATCCTCATCCGGAACGCGATCCTTAAACGGCAGCGAGCCGCTCGTAGTGCGTATCCCCCTAGTCATCTCAAGATCTTTCACCGATATAGGAACCCCATGCAGCGCCCCCAACTCATCCCCCCGCATCACCGCATCCTCCGCCGCCCTCGCCGCCCTCATAGCCTCATCGCCCGCCACCATCAGATACGAATTCAGCCGCCCGTCAAGCCGCTCAATGCGCCCCAAATACATCGCCGCCAACTCCACCGGCGACACCCGCTTGCCCGCTATCAGCGCCGCCTGCTCATACGCCGGCGCGAATGTGATGCTCTCGTCTGTCATAGCGCGTTCCTCCATGTGGGTGTGTGGGTATTGGGGTGTGGGATTACGGGGTGGGGGCAATAGCGCCAGACGCCGAACCCATCCCGGCGCAATCGTCGCCAATTAAGCAACCCCGGCAAGCCTGACGATGTCATCCGACGCCGTCTCCTTAAAATCGCCCAATGCCGGATACTGATGGTCGGCGTTCTTTATGAGGCGCGCTATCTCATTTTTGCCAAGGCTGCCCATATCTTCGTGAACAACGAGGCTGGTGAATGGCAGCTTGGCTTTTTTAAATTCAAGCAGCGCAACGGCGGTACGGTTTGCCTTATCATTGCCGAGAACGCCGAATACATAGAACGGGCGGTCATTATGATGCAGCGCCCAATCTACGCTGACGGCGGGATAATCCTCAATTGGCGTGACGTCCTCATCAGGCGAGAACCGATCCAAATCGGAAAGAATGTAGGCTTTCAAGTCGTCGTAGAAGGCGCTACGCACGGCTTCTCTGCTCCAAAAGCGCATATTGCACACCTTTTGAACGCAGCCGGCGAACTGCAACACGCCTTCGTAGAGCGCATCCAGCCGCGCGTCCAAATAGAGATTGCCATCATCGTTTTGGACGCCGTTATTGATAAGTATGCCGTCGAAAACTCGCTGCCTAGCGGGCGTATTTACATCATAGGTGTACGACAGCCGCATCAGCGCCATCCCAAAATCGCATATGCGCGCCCAGCCCTCGCCCTTGGGGCTGTCAGTCAAGTATATGTCCACCATATCGCTGTCTTCGTGGAGTATGGGAATGATGAGTTGATGTTTGCCAGGCCGTCGCTCATAGAAATCGAACCCGCCCGCCAAGCGGCTCGCCAGCGCTCCCCTAACGGATTCTATATTCATTGGGGAAACTCCCACTTCAATTGAGATGGAAAGTACGAGTCGTAGTTAGACACGCCTATATCGGAGAAGAACACGCCGAGAGCTTGTTCGTACGTGGCATATTTATTTGTGGGTTCGCGGAGGTTCTCCTGCGGTTCCATACTCCCTTTTGCCAACTCTTCCTGCGTGATGCGATGAATGTGAGGCACGGCATAATGCCCGTCCGCGCTCCTGCTAAATTCGCCGTGTGGCCCGTTGTAGCGAACCAGCGTAATTTTGCCTTTTGGATGCTCATCTGTGTGGTAGAGCAATCCAATTGAGTAGTTTTCGATGAAGAGGGTATGCTGCCTGATAAAGACCTCAAAGCTACCCTCGTCGGGCTGAATCGCCGCCAAGTCTAAATTGCACCGCCGATGGTTGCCCTCATCTTTATAGCCTCTGACAGGATCTTTCTTAGAAATTCGCTTTGGCATCGCAATCAAGCGCCGTATTTGCGCGTCTGTCAGCATCCGATTTCCCTATGTCAAGTATAATTAGGGTAACAAAAAGCCGTTTATTCCCCACTTATGGGGATTATAGCGCTTTGAGACAATTTTGGCGAAATCTTCTTACACGCCAAGAAATGTCGAGCAACATCCGATAAGCCCGCCCGAAATCCCCAACCCAAAAGTTTGCCTGCCTTTGCAAAAATATGCCCCCACGCTCCCCTAACCGCCAGCCCCCACCAATAACCTATCAAGCTTCCAAGCCGACGCCCTCACTTTCCCTTGACCCCACCCCCCATCCGCATCTACAATAACTACCTAATACCCTGATACTCTAACCCAATCACCAATCTAACACCCAAACCCAACCCCCAAGACCAACAGGACAAACCCAATGTATGCGATTGTTCACACTGGCGGCAAGCAGTACAGGGTAGCCCCCGGCGATACCCTGCGCGTGGAATACCTGCCCGCCGACGAGGGCGACCTGGTAGAGCTAGAGGACGTGCGGATGCTCTCCGACGATGGCGGCGATGTGACGCTCGGATCGCCCGCCGTTGAGGGCGCGAAAGTCACCGCCGAAGTCCTCGCGCAGGGGCGCGGCAAAAAGGTTATCGTCTTCAAGTACAAGGCGAAAACGCGCTATCGCAGGAAGAACGGCCACCGCCAAAACTTCACCGAGCTGCGCGTAACCGACATCTCCTATAATAAGCAATAACAACCCCCAAGAGGTAACGCTATGGCACACAAGAAAGGCGGCGGCAGCACGCGAAACGGGCGCGACAGCAATTCTAAGCGGCTGGGCGTCAAGCGGTACGACACTCAGTTCGTTACCGCAGGCTCCATCATCGTGCGGCAGCGCGGCACGCGCATCCACCCCGGCAGCAACGTGGGCGTGGGCAAAGACCACACCCTATTCGCCCTCGTGGACGGCAAAGTCAAGTTCGAGCACAAGACGCGCGACAAAAAGCGCGCCAGCGTCTATCCCGTCGGCTAAGCCCGAACCCGCGCAATCGCGCCGGCCACAATCCCAGGCGCATCGCCGCATCACGCCAGGATATGCGCGGCGATTGGACGAAACTGCCCAAAACCCAGGCGCGCCTACATCACGCCGCGCCCTACCCTATCGCGCATCACGCGCGCATCACCGCATCACAAGGAACCCCAAATTGAAAGCAGCGATACACCCCAAATACTACCCCGAGGCCGTAGCCATATGCTCTTGCGGCGCGACCTACACCACCGGCTCCACCAAGCCCGAACTGCGCGTGGAAATCTGCAACCAGTGCCACCCGTTCTTCACCGGCGAGCAGCGCATCATTGACACCGAAGGGCGCGTGGAGCGCCTCAAGCGCCGCTTTAACCTGAGCTAGCGCCCGCAAGCGCATGCGGCAAGTCGGCGAATGAGCGCGAACAGCCCACACACCTACGGCGGCCAAGCCGTCATCGAGGGCGTGATGATCCGCGGCCAGCGCAATGTCGCCATCGCATGCCGCCGCCCGGACGGATCTATCGCCGTGCAGCGCCAGCCGCTAACGCCCATATTCACCGGCAGGCTGCGCCGCATCCCCCTAATTCGCGGCGTTATCGCTATGGCCGAAACCCTCACGCTCGGCATGCGCGCCCTCAGCTACTCCGCCAACGTCGCCGCCGAGGCCGAGGGCGAGGAAATCGGCAAAGGCTCTATGGCGGGCATGATGGCGGTCTCGCTCACAATCGCCATAGGCGTATTCTTCATCATACCCGTCCTTGCAAGCGACCGGCTGGAGGGCTTGCTAGGCTCCAGCATCGCCGCCAACATCGCCGAGGGCGCGATACGGCTCGCGCTGTTCCTAGGCTACATCCTGCTCATCGGCAGAATGAACGACATCCGCCGCGTGTTTATGTATCACGGCGCGGAGCATATGACCGTCCACGCCCAAGAGCGCGGCGACCCGCTCAGCATAGACTACATCCGCCGCTACCCGACCGCCCACCCGCGCTGCGGCACGGCGTTCCTGCTGGTGGTGATGGTAGTGGCGATAGTGGCGTTCATATTCGTGGGCAGAGAGCCGTTCTGGTGGCTCATAGCCTCGCGCATCGTGCTAGTGCCGCTAATCGCCGCCGTGAGCTACGAAGTCATCCGATTCAGCGGCCGTCACGCCGACAACCCGCTTGTGCATCTCATCACCGCGCCCAGCCTAGCGCTGCAATCCCTCACCACGCGCCAGCCCGACGACGACCAAATAGAGATAGCCATAGCCGCCATGCAACAAGCCCAAGACGCCGACCGCGCCACAATCGCGGGCGGGAGCAACGACTAGGCTAGGGCTAGGGCAAGCCTAATCGCTAGGGCAAGCAAGCACTACGGCAAGCCTAATCGCTAGTGCAAGCCGCCGCCTACCCCTGCCGCGCCCGCAACGCCTCCCACACATCCTCCGGCCTGCCCCCCGACGCGCACAGCAGCGCGAGCGAGTGATACAGCACATCCGCCAGCTCCTCCGCCAGCGCCGCGCGGTCGCCCTTGACGCCCGCAATTGCCGCCTCCCCCGCCTCCTCGATAACCTTCTGCGCTATGCGGTCAACCCCCGCCTCCAGCAGCGCCGCCGTATAACTCCCCTCAGGCATTTCGCGCTTGCGGTCCTGTATCGTGGCAAACAGATCCTCCAGCACGCCCGGCCCCTTCGCCTCAGTATAAAACTCCGGCAGCTCGTCCATTTGGATGGGCGTGAAAAAGCAGTTGGGCGCTCCCGTGTGGCAGATAGGCCCATCCGGCTCCACCTGCAGCAAAATCGTATCCCCGTCGCAGTCCACCGCCGCCGACTTGACGCGCATATAGTTGCCCGAAACCTCGCCCTTGTGCCACAAATCCGAGCGGCTGCGGCTGAAAAACCACACCTCGCCGCCCTCCAGCGTGCGCTTGATTGAGCCGGGATTCATATACCCCAGCATCAGCGCCTCGCCCGTATTCGCGTCCTGCGCGATTGCGGGAACAAGCCCCTTTTCGTCCAATTTCACTTCTGCCATATCATTCACCTGCGCCTTGTTCTTGCCCTTGTTGCGATGCCTAGCCTGTAATAATTATGATGCCTAGATTGCGATGATTGCGATGCTTTGCGCGCTACATTTACGCCCGCTGCGCTTGCGTGAAAATACCCGTCCAATAATTTATATGTGTTGGACATATTTTAGTTTTTGTCTAAAACCCCGTCAATGATAGCCAATGCCCTTTATGGGCATTTCGTTGTCAATCATATTCAAGCGCCGCGAATTCATAGCGCACTTGCATTAAAGCCAATGTCCCATTAGACCATATTCAGCAAAACGCAAATTCCCGCAAGCGCCCAACGGAGGGCGCATAATGACCAGCGCGCCCGCAAAGCGTCACGACGACGGGCAGCCAACTCCCGAAGACTGCTACATCCAGAGCAAATACTACTTCGAGCGATGGCGCGGCGGCAAGGTGCGCGAAGACCTTATAAAATCACTGAACCTCAACGAATCCAGCATAAGTGCCAGAGACCTCCGCGTAGCTCCCGTACGATTCCCAAAACATACTCGCAATGCTGAACCAAGCGCGGGACAACATGGAAGAGGCGCTGCAAATAGTGCATGAGAGAGTAAACGCGCATCTCGCCGAAATCCTGTATCGCCGCTCCAGAATAACCTAAAGCAGGAATGACTACGGAAATGACATCAGTTCTATGGCTACGCCTTAGAAGTGGGCGACAGCGACATAATCTTGGATCCCGACAACGGCAAAGTCTACAGCGCGCAAGGCGAAGCGCGTGATTGCGGCGGCGCATGTCCACAGCCAGTACAAGCTACTAATCAGAGAGTAAAAGAGAGCGCAGTTCAATCATCTCAGGATGCGGACAAAGTCGGCGCAAGCCATCAGAATGCGCCAGCGCGAGAAAAAGCGCGCCGTCATGCTCTCGGCGCGACCGCTTACCACCCTCGCCGTCAACGACGCCGATCTCGCCGTGAGCATCGCCGAACAAGCCTATGAGCTCGAACTCGAAACTCATCTGAACTGCCGCTGCGGAAAGACAATGCGGGCGCCAGCCGCTAACACAAAGCCATAGTCCACCTGTCCAACGCGCTCAAAAGCATGCCCAACCAAAACGGCGCGCCGATCGAGTTGGGAAACGTCTATCACGGCATCGACCTGCATTAAGAGGCGAGCGGGTTTTATGGGTGCGCCGCCATCTCTCGCCACCTTGCGGCAGAGGCTCTCAAACCGCCGCGACAGATGCATCCGGCAATGCCCGGTAGCAGGATACTGCCAATAGGTCAAGTTTGAACTTGCGAAATCCGCATCCGCGGCCCAAGTTGTCTCTAGAACGTAGTAGTCGCCTAGATTTATAGTCGCCGTAATCGTCCCGCGTCTAGTGGGCAGGTTTATGGTTGATTGAAGATGCCCACGCTTTGGATTAGCGCGCATCATCCAACGGCTACACGCGGTCAACAGCTCGCTCATGTCGTGCCGGACTCGCCCCAGATTCGCTACGGCAGCCACAGCCCATTCATCATTCCCTCCATACTTTTGTAGCCCTGCAGCGTCTTGTATCTTATTTTGCGCCTGCTTATCACTCGCTCCGTTACATTGTTCGTATCGCACGCCCACTGCACACATCAGCGACATCAGCACCCTTAGCCTGACGCTGCGTCTATTGCGGTCAACGCCCTGCGGATAGTGAGCGAATGTACGCTTGCAGCCAACGTAGCGATAGCGCATCACCACAACTATGACACATAGATGTCCTTAACGCGTTTGCTGACTTCGCCGTGTCTGTGGAGTTTGCCGCATTCGCAGTATGGGCATTGGCTTGGCCGGCTGCGCGGGCATGCGCTGACCTGCGGCAGAATAGCGCATACCCTTGGCATTGGCGGACGACCTCCTGAATGTGTTTGCGCTATTATCGCTTTATCGGTTGTCCGCCATTTTCATTTCCCACAATGTTAGGGATGGTTACATATAACTCCCTTTCTATTCAGTTACGCTAGCGGACAACTACGCCATCCATATCAAAATGGATTGTTGTGATAACTATCTAGATATTTTAATAATAAAGATAATAAGACATCTGGCAGTATAGTTAAAGTCAACATATAGATATACTATTCAATAGCTTATCAATCTTGCTTATTCGCTAATTGTTTTATCGCTACGGGTGAGCGACGGGATTCTAAACCGCATTGTCGCGCACCACAATCACGCATATTGCAAATCTGCTTGGGAATTACGTCACAAAATACGAAATACATTAGTAAACTCAAGATACACTTCTAGCGCGCGCCGGCGAGCCGGTTGGCATCACATGCCGCAACCCGCGCCGCGTAAATTATCTCTAATGTCCAGAGTTAAACCCCGACGCAAGTGACTGACGCTGAATCTCGGTGATGGTCAGGGGGCGGCGTGTACGCAGGATGTGTATCTGGTGGAGCGCACGGTTTCGCGCTGCTCCGGCCGTTCACGGGTGGAATCCAAGGAGAACTCGTTGACGGGGAGCCAAGACTAGAAGAGGCGGGGGGCACTCATCTATATTTCGGCGCTGTCGTTTGGCGGCACGAGGTTTTCCTATTGCCCAAGAGGAGGCTCTGGCGAAGGCGGGTTATGCGCCCAGGCTTGCTCGCCGATGGGTTTGCCATCTCGGAGCGTATACGCGCCATGCATATCGAGCCAGCCGTAGGGTTGCCCAAACGCGCCGATGGTTCGCTTTTCTCCGATGACAGCCCAGCACAACACTAGGTTGCGCGAGGCTGCGTATTCTTCGAGTATATCCGCGCGTATCAGGAGCGCGCTGGCGTCTGTCGCAAATTCGGATGGACTGTAGGCGGCGAGGTTGTCGTTAGGGTCGACGTAGCGGGCGCCTGTTCCAGTCCAAGTTAGCCGGCAATCCCTGATGATTGCGTGGGTTGGCAAGTACAATGTTCCGGTTTCGCCGCGTTCCATAGAGCAGTCGTAATCGCTGATAGCGGTTGATACAGTCGTGGCTATGGGGTAAGCCGCAACCGGATCGGAGCCGGGCGGGTAGCTCCACTGCTCGGTGTATTCTCGATAGCCGACCTCTTCTTGCTCCGGAGCGGGCCCCCAGCCATGTTCGCCCACGAATACGCGGCGTACTTCCCTGACTGGAAAGTGGTAGTTGTCTTGTCTGTACGCCCCGGACAAAACCCATTCGCTAAACGCGGCCTCCTTGCCTTGCGGAATCAAGCAGGCTATCGCTCTGGTCCATATGTCTCTCCTAACGCCGTCGTACTTGCCCTCGTCCGGAGGATGCGGCTGCCGTCTGCTTTGAAAGCAGTAGACGTTGAGCCAGCGCGCATTCGGATTTTCAGAGTCGATAAATACCAGGCCTTCGCTTAGTTCGGGGATGTCCCTATGATCGGTTATCCAACATTCGGTCGGCAATTGGGGCCGCCAGTTGTCGTATTCCAACAAAGCCCACTGCGTTGATGCTGGCTCGTCCGGAGATGCTGCGTTGCGGTTTCCCCTAGGGATCGTTACGGACGGGTCTATGTCCCGGATGCCCGGCAACTGCCAGGCGCCTTCATATCTTTGGGTACCTTCCCTGCGCGGGCAGAACTGGTAATGATCGGCAATGCAAGCCATGATTTCGTGGTACGCGATCCACTGGTATTTTTTGCCCAGTCTTTCTGATTTATGTGCGCTGCGTGTATAGGTCATGCTCTGCACCGCGTCGAACTCTCCGAATGCCTCGGCGGTCCAGCCCAAACTCACAACTCGGTTTAGGATATAGCGCTGCATAATACGCAAGTCTAGGCGGGCGGGCGATTCGTCCAGCGCTTTCCACTCCGCTAGATGTTGCGCGGACAATGTAGCATGAACAGCGTCTCTGGCTTTCATGACTTCGTTTTCTTCAACTGCAGAAAACGGATCAGCGCTTTGGCTGAGGTCAGAGTTATCGTCGACCTCAGTGAACACAATGTCAATCAGTGCATCTTGCAGGGTGGCTTCGTATGACTTTATGGCCGCAAGCTCCGCTTGGCTGAGGCTTGACAAGAAAGTTTCTTTACGCTCTTGGAAAGACAGCCAAGGCTCTTCGTCCAGAGCGCGGGTTAGCCAGTCGGAGGAATCGTAGCCACTATTAGCGCCTATAACGTAGTTGGCAAAATCCCCATATTCGACGGAAAAGCGGAGCGCCTCCCAAGCGCGATTATCGGCGTCATTGCTCGTCTGCGCTGGTGCCATCTTGGTGGCCAAGCTTGCGATTGCGTCTTCGGTTGGGATGTCCGGCCATTCGCTTTGATAAGGAGGACGCGCCAGCGTTAGGTCAACGCCGAGGTCCGCGCCCAAGTGTACGGCGCGTTCTACGACGCCGCGAGCGTAATCTCGGAGAAGTATGTGGGCCGGCGGCTCGCCATTCGCAAACACGCGGCGATAGACATTAGAAGCCAACCCGCCAACGCCATCCCGGTCGCGGCTGAGCATCGCTACTCCATATGCGACCGCGTAGATGCGCTCCAAGACATAGGGATCGTCAACGTCGGCGAATCGGTTAATTAGATCCTCAGCGGACGCCGGACGACCGCGCAACAAATTCACCAGCCCTTTGGTGGCTTTGTCGCGCGCGAAGCGATTTGAGGATGTCAGCGTCCATGCCAGCGTGATTGTCGCCATATTCAGCGCATCTTCAGCGATGAAGTCGTCAGGGGCGGCGGACAATGCCCAAGCTATCAGTTTGTCTAGCGGGCCGCCGGCGCCCCAGCTGTTGTGCAGATGCGTACTCCACCACGCATCGCGGCTAGGCATATCGGCTTCTCGCAGCAAGCTGTCCAAGTAATGCGCGTTGAGCGGGTGGCGCTCTACAAGCGCGATGGACAGCAATGCGTCCATGGTTTCGTTTTGCCAATATGATCGGGGCCAAGTTGCATAATGTCTGACTATGCTCTTGGTCCTGTCAGTTACGGCGGATGGATCGCGCCATAATAGACTTTCGCTAAATGCCTCAACCAGATTAGGCAAATCGTCCCAATCCGGGGCAATGTCCAACAACTCTTTGCCGAACAACTCCGGAACTTGGATTGATAGGGCAGCGATGTACCCATGGCGACTGAGCTCGCCGCCCGGTTGCAGCGCGGCAGGCAGCTGTTCGGCGTCGTATTTGCCCAAGAGATGCCTTACAACCAAATGCTCACCTATTCTCTCGTAGGTGAAATGAACTTTGGTCTGCTCCTCGGGTTGCGCCTCGATCTGCGTCTCGGTAAGAACCCCCTCCGTGAGCATTCCGTGATAAAGGGTTTCGGAGAATCTGCTTCTGGGCAGGAGTGGATCCACTAGATCCTGAGCGTCTTGGCTGTCTAACCACATCGCGTTATCCGCAGCCATGCGCTCCGCCAATATGTCAACGGCGCGTTTGACCAGGTTATTGCCCCGACGGAAATCGAGGGCGTCCCGTTTAGCGAGACGGGTGTTGACCGATTCGATAAACTGGTTGAGAGGTTCGGTAATGCCGCTCACTCCGCTTGGAAGATGTTTTTCCCCGGAATTGCATAACCCGTCGCATACGATTTTCAGCCACAGCGGGTTGCTGAATTCCGGTTGAAGTATCGGCATTGAGGGCAATTGCAGATCATAGTACTCGCAGAACGACTTGACCGCGTCGAATTCAATGCCTTCAAAGCCGCGGTGCGTTGTGATTGCAACTTGGTTGCGGATAGCTTCCGGTATGATTTCATTCACATAGTCGCTGCGTATTGACAGCGCTATGCCAATCCATTTGGATCGGCTGACGCGCTTCCGAAGGGCAGCCAGGTGAGGTTCCCAAATGGTAAGCCCTTGGCCTTCATTGATGGCGTCAATGATGATTAGCGCCCTGCGATTGGCTGCTTGCGCGGCGGATTCCAACGCGCCGATGAATTCATGGAAGTCGCTTGTGGGGTAGCCTAGGTGCGTCAACATTTGCCGCATCGGGTCATCGGTTGAAGTGAACCTTTGCCCCATCAGAAGGATGACCGGAGCGCCGCTTTTGTGGTGACGCGCGGCGAAATCGCACAGCAGGTGCGTTTTGCCCACTCCGGCGTTCCCGGTCAATATGAGCAAGTTGTTGCTAGTCAGCCTCACGACGCGGGTAAGTTGCCCGCTTATGGTTGCCAGCCGCTGCCGGAAAGAGATAAAACGAAGGTATGCGGCGTCGTATTCTCTTTCGGCGTCAGCGAGAGGCTCGCGTTGCTCTTTCTTGTTGTGGGAGGGCGGCGACAGCGCGCCGGCGATTTTATCGGCGATTGAGACTGCCACGTCCAGTGCTTTGCCAATGTCCGCGAAGGGATTATCGGAGCTTGGATCGTATTTCAGTTCGGACAACTTTCGCAGAACGGCCTCTATGGCTACGTCAATATCGGCGAATTGCTTGCCCAGATCCGCATCAGGGATAAGCGGTTTATACTCCGTGGGGCGCAGCCTGGCTTGGCGCAGTTCGATAGCGAGCGCCTTGACATCGGTGGTCACGGATTCGCTGCGGGCGAAGGTTTCCAAGTCTTCAGCAGCACGGGAATTGCCTGAAACATGCAATTCAGGGCTGTATCGCGGCCCTGCCGTTTCTATTGCTTCGTCGATTCGGGCGTTGAACCAGTCTCTGTCGAAAATGGATTTATCAAATCGGTAGCGCACGAGTCCCGCGTTTTCCGGTTGGACTAGCCGGGCGGTTAGTTCGCTTTTGCCCCACCACTCGAACTCGACGTTCATCCCGCGAGCTTGAGCTTTTGCTTGCCATTTTTGGACACGGTCATTCCATCTGTCCCTAGCCGATTTGCCTTTGGGCGGCCTGCCGTCCGGCAAGTCCACAGGGACGCACACTACGTAGCGGACGAGATTAGGGTGGCCGTCTAGCGCCGCATAGACCGACTTGTCGATTTGCCGCCACTGCGAGGCATTGGGCGTCGTCAAAAAGTACTTCGCTTGCCAGCCATGCTCGCCGGTTGCTAGTACCTGGTAGCATTCAACGCCCGCGTCGGGGTTTCCTGTTCGCACAAACTCGCCGCTGTCTGTTTCCGCCCGCGCCAATTGCGCGCAGAGATCCTCAAAGCCAACAGCGCCATCGCGGATGTCGTTAAAGTTGATGCTTACCATATGGCATTTGTCTATGGAGGCTATGCCTCAGGCTCGGCGGAATTTGCGGGTTTGCGATGACGATTCGCGTTTGCAAGCGCCTCATAGAGCTCAAGCGCTCAATCTGCATTATCATAACAGGATAGGGTTGTAAATGTAATCGCCCTTTGTCCATGTTAGTAGCGTTTCCATTCAGATGATCGAGCATGTCTATCGTTGCGGATGGTTGAATGGCTTTGCCGCAGCCGCTTGCTTTATCAGTTGTAGCGCAATTTTCAAAACTCTCAAAACCATCTAAAAAGAGACGCTATCCAACCTCATCCCGTTATCCATCTTGATTCAAAACCGACCAAAATTATAGCCAATCCAACATCCCAATAGCGGCAAACAAGACCGCGCCCAATCATAGACGCCGCTCTCACGCCATCACGCCAGCGCGTCAACAATCCCTCGCGTCATCACGCCGATACGCCGCGCTACCCGTCAATCCCAACGCGCCGCAGAACGCGCCTGCCTCGCTCATCGCTGACAAGCGCAAAGCCCGATTTCAGCCCGCAGCCACACCTAGACGTTAGAATGAGTTCGTCAATCACCGCGTCAACATCGTCCTCTCCGCCCGCAAACGGCGACGCCATCATCAACGTCTGGCGTCTGCGCCTCTCAAAGCCCGCCGCGCAAACCGGAATATCCCGAATATGCGCTGCAATTCTAGCGAAGGCGGCAGCCCGAAATTCGCCCGCCGTCAGATCCCGCCCATCCCCAATATCGTATATCGCGCCATCATCGCCCAAAACGGACGCTAATGATCTCATCCAACCCAAAAGTCCCATCGCGCACCCTCCAATCGCTACAGCGCGTCGCCCGCCGCCATCAAGTCGGCAGCGTCAATCGCGTCGTGGCGCTCAATAAATGATCCGCCCCAGAGCGCCAAGCCGTCCTCGCCCCTAACATTGGCGCGCCAAATGCCGCTCTCGCGATCGCTTAAAGCGCATCAGACTCGCCGTTCCCAGCATCCTATCGCCCTTGACCGCGCAGCGCTTTGCCATTCCACGCCCGCCTCAACCTATTCCCAACCCGCCATATCGCAATCAATCAACCGTCCTTGCCCGCAGACACGCCGAAAAGCGTCATCGATCAAAGCCTCCCCTACCGCGCTATCCAGCCCTGACCAGCGATTCCCTCGCCCCCGTCGCCTCCGCGTGAGCCGCCTCTAGCCACGCCCTGCGAGAACGCCAAACGCAACCATCCCCAGAACGCCGGATGCCACTTTATCCGAATGCGCCAAGCCATCGCCTATCCTCATGTCCGCGCCGCGAACCGCGCCCTCCTAGACGCCGGCGACCGCGCGACGCGCTATATGCCGTATATTCAGATTAGCAAGCGCCGCATCGTAGCGCAAGGATGCGGCGCGATGGTTTGGGGGGAATTTGGCAAGTCGCAAAGGTAGCGTTCCCATTCAGGTGGTTCAGGCTAAAACGCCCCGCAGCTGCAGCAGAACTAGCAGGTTGTGAATCGTCCACACCGTAACCCATCCGCTCGCGCGCCCGTATCTCACGGTTGAAACGCTCCAACAGCGATGTTGCGCGGTATCTAGTCTCGCCCGAAGATGCGTCAGACCCTTTCACAATGCCTTGACGCATCGGCGCAGCGCCTTGCCGCCCGTCAGTGCCACTATCCGACCGGCATACTCCTTCGTTTGCTCTATGTCTTCCGCATCGAGTAGTGCCTTCGCATCCGAAAACCCCACTATCCCTATGTTGCGCTTGTACTCGCGCAGCAGGTGAAACTGGCGTAACTGATGCGGAGCGCCCCTGTCATACGCCATATCTATCGCGCTCTTTATCGCCCTGTCCCCATCGCTGACGATATGCTTAGGCGTCACCGCGCCCAGATCGTGCGCCGCCTTCAGCGCGTCTTTCCAACTTCCCGCCGATACCAACGCAACGCAACGCTCATCCCGCGCCACCTTTAATTCCACATTCCCGCCCTCGACCCGTGTCCACGCCCCGTCTAGCTCCAACACTTCGCCCGACAGCTTTGGACGCTCGTATTTCTCCTGTTTCAGCCACTTGCACAGCGTACTTTTGGCGAACCCCAGCATCTTGTCCACGCGCTTGTAGCTCACTCCCTGCGCCGCCAGTTTCATCGCCTCATCGCGTATTTTTTTGGAATAGCGCTTTCGCGCCTGCCCTTTGCCTATCACATCCATCCCGCTGGTCATCGCGCTGCAGTCGCCGCAGCGAAATACGGGGACGGCCAGCCTCATCTCGCCGTACTCGGTGATTAGAGTTCGCTCGTAGGAGTGATGTGCGCCATCGCCACATCGTACTCTTCGCGCATCGGCTTGTATTGCGACAGCGCGTCCGCGATAGTCTGGCGCATCCGCTCAACGATGATCTCGTCGGCTTGGCTTTCTAATTCGTAGAGAAGTTCCATTCGCAAGCCTCCTTGATGATGATGGGTTCATATTACTAGCAAACCACCTAAATGGAAACGCTACCTCTTAAATAGAAACTAGAACTATCACCAAACCTATGCTATCCTACATCCTAGAAGAATTCCAAATGCAATTAGACATCGAAGGTACCCACACCATGACAAAAGCCAATCACGAATTCCAAACATTCCTCCGATACCATGTGAACCTCAACGACACCAGACTTGAAAGGCTAAAGCGCGGAGTCCGAGGCGTTACCGATTGCCTCGAAAGCAATCTGGCACCACTTCAAGCAATCGAGCACCAGGGCTCCTACGCGCTACGCACCATCATAAAGCCCGTCGACGACAACGACACATACGACGCAGACGTACAAGTCCTAATGACTCGCAACGCCGAATGGGATCCAAAAGATTACATCACTGCAGTCCGAGACGCCCTTAAAGCGAGCCCAACCTATAAAGACAAAATACATCCCCGCACACGTTGCGTAAAAATTGATTACAAAGGCGAATTCAGCATCGACGTCGTTCCCCGAATAGACAAAACAAGCAAGAGCACAACAAAACACTACATCTGTAACTATAAAGACAACGCATTCGAACCCACAGATGGAGTCGGCTATCGCGATTGGTTCAACGAGAGAACCCGAATCACAAATGGCAACCTAAAGCGCGTAGTCCGCCTACTCAAATATCTACGGAAACACAAAGGCAATTTCACCACCAAAAGCATACTATTCACGACGCTAGCCGGCAAAGCCATAAAAGATGGCGACGAGAAAATGGAACGGGTCTCCACAATCGCAGATACCCTCGTAACCGTCCTCGATCGCATGGACACCTACCTGCAAAGCCATTCATCCATGCCCAAAATAAGAAATCCCGCCCTGCCCAGAGAGACATTCAACCGACACTGGACAGAAGCCCAATACCAAAATTTCCGGACAAAGATACACTCCTACGCCCAAATAGCGAAAGACGCTAAATCCAACCCGAATAAAGACGCCAGCATAAAAGAATGGCGCAAACTATTCGGGGACGATTTCGGCAAAAATTCAACTGGAGGCGGAGGCAACAACTCCGACCATCCCAATAAGCCAAATAACGATCAGTTGGGCAATACCAACCCTGCTATAATCGCAAGCATGCCGACACGAAAACTACGCAAGCCGTGGTCCAACAAAAATGCCGACACGCAACCATGGCTGAAACCCCCCGATCAAATATCCCTGTCCGTTTCAAATGCCGAGATTGAAACGCTCCAAAAAACACAACCACAATTAACCTACGATCCAAAACAAAATATCATAGACGGCAAACTCGCCGTCTATGCAACATTCCGAAGATATGGCGACATAACATTCTTCGCAGGCCCAATCGATCCTAAACGCAAAGAAGACATAAACGCGCATTTCAACATCAAAATACTCTTAACCTATATCCCAATCACGGACAATCCGTGGCCTAAGGTGCTCGCTGACAATCAACAGATCGAAGGCATCATGCAAAAACATGGCATCACCGACATCGAAGATATGCACATCAATAAAACTGACAATTATTGCTGTCTAGCGATAGATGACATAAGCCCTCCCCCGCAAGAACTCATTCCCTTCCTAAATGATCTCGTGCTACCCTTCTTCTATCGCATTGCCTATATCGATAAATATGGACTCCAAGATGCGAATCAAAATCTCTGGGGCGAATATCCTCATGGCGATAAAGGCAAGAAAGCATATTATGAGGACATCCTCAGAACCACAAATCGCAATAGTAAATGCGTATGCGGCAGCGGCTTGAAATTCAAACGCTGTTGCCGAAAAAAATACGTCGATGCCCACATTGCGCTCTCCAAATAATCCCACGCAATCCACTGAGATTGGCATTAACAGCCAAAATAATATGGCGTATATGGAACACAAGGTTCGCTCAAGAAAACATCTCGAATCTTCAATCCACACTCATCCAATCGCTCACGCGCATCCCCCGGCAACTCCGTAACGGCTCTTTTCCAATCATCAAGAGCCATCGGCATATGAGCTTCGGACACGTCAAGCCGCGTTACCCGATCCTTCCCTATCAGCAATTCGGTCTGACCCAACGCGCTTTGAGATTGAAGATGCATAGCCGCAAAAATAATTTTGCCCCATGGCGCGATACCCCCCAGACGCCGTCGATTAGGCCCCACTCGGTAATATTCCGAACCGCAACCCAAACTCAGAATGCGAACCTGCTCCCGCCGAATAGCGAAACAAGACAGAGCATCCACCAATCCCACCATAATCGGATTATTCGCCCAGACGCCCCCATCAACAAACGCATATCCCCCATCCTGAAGAGGACGCAAATAGGTCGGCGCCGCAGACGTCGCCAATGCCACCTTAGTCATCTTCGTCCGCCAATCTTCCTTAAAATCCGGATGATGCGGCGTCTTGAAAACGAATACTTCCCCATATTCACCCTCAAAGGCAGGCACACATAGCCGCACTCGCGATTCGCCAAACAATCTATTCCCCAATATATCTTCCATAATCCCGGCCAACACCTCCGTTTTGTATGGCGCAGCCAAGACTCTAAATGCCTTATTCCAAACACGCCGACGCGGATCGAATAATTCCGAACCACGCTCAACGTACATGTCCCGCAATTGCCCTGCAGTCAACCCCGCTCCGAGCCCAATCGCAATAATGCCGCCGGTTGACGCTCCCGTGATGAGATCAAAATAGTCCGCAACGGATGATCCCCCAAGAAAACGTTGCTCCAAACCGGCAAGAATCGCGGCGGGAAAAATCCCGCGTATGCCGCCTCCATCAATCGAGAGTATCCGAAATTCCCGGTCTTCAGGCCAAGGCAACATCTTGCGCCGCTCTGATATTGCGCCATCAGAACGAGGCAAAGCCGGTTCAGCTCCACCCAATGATTTCTGATCCGCATCTTGCGCCAAGGCTACGCTCCTCACTATACATCCCTGTATTATGTCTTTCGCGGGATTATACACGAAAGCCTTAATAACACAAATTATCCCATCCAAATTATATGGAACATCCCCGAACATTACTCTTCTTATTCATCCATCCACTCAGAATCTACCCATCCGCACCCCGAAGAAGCCCCAGCGCGACATTCCTGTCCAACTCGTGATGTATGAACAAGTTCCGATAACTACGCAGGCATCCGTAGCAGCTAGAATCGCAATCACAGCCACCCTCCATCCGCGCCTTAGCCCTTCCTACAGCGCCGGCAAAGAGGCGAGAATCGCCGGCCAGTCGCCGCACCAGTCCCGCGCCACCAGGCACATCGTCGTACAACGCTATCGCCAACCGCATCGTCTCAGGATCGCGCGCAAGCGCCATATTGAGATCGCTATCCGGCGCGCCTAGAATGTCTGCCGCGCCCAATATCAAGGCGTATCCCAACGAATAGCCGTCAGAACCACTCCCAACTCCCGGAAAAATTAGCCGTGTAACATCAGTTCGCAGTTCATACCCGTAAGCGAGCTTGCTCATCTGCTCATTGCAATCTCGTCCAAACGGAGTCTTATGCGAAGCCTTACGCCCGACTTCGTGCCGACCGCAACTCCGGCAGATATAAAAGAGCTTGCCCTCTTTGCCCTCGCTTAAAACCACCATAGTGCCAGGCGCGGCCGCCGTAATATCAACCGCCCCAAACCTCTCTTGCAGCGGCTCTCCTTCATCAAACTGCTTAAAGAACGCCCTTGCGGTATAAAGACGCTCCGGCTTTCGCTGCGGCTTTGTCGGCCCTATCCCGACGTCCGTCACAAAGCCCCATTCCGGCACAATGTATCTAGGCGCATTTTTCGGAGCGTCAGCCTCCGATTCATTCCATTGCCGAAATCCCCCGTCTTCGCCCTTATCGTATTTCACCACCTTCGGCTCTTTGCCCGCCATAATCCGCATGCCGGCAGATTTCCACAATTTCTTGTTCGCCACCACTCCAGATCCGGGCGCGTACTCAGCAATCGCCAGCGACAAGTCCCGCTGCAGCACAACTTTGCTCCCATCACCACCTCCCCCGCTACCAAGCACATCAAGCTCCACCACATCGACGGGGAACCCATATTTAGGCAAGACCGCCTTGCGAGACAGAAAGTCCACCACAGACTCGCCTAAAATAGTATCAACTCTTTTCTTGATCGCATCCGCGCCCCTATAATCCTCCTCTTCAATCTTCCGTACCTTAGCATCCTGCAACTCGTCCAAGTCTTGCATATGCGCCAAGATAGACTGATCCAGCGTACTTTGAGAACCGGCTATCTTCTCAACCCACGTCCCGTCTAGCAGACCCACTCCCCCGTGGATCTCGCGCGGCATAATGTCCATCAAAGCCTCACGCAAATCGGCGCGAGCCTCGCAAAACAGACGCAATTCAATAGGCAGAGACGCGCCGCTCTCACTATGAATCAAGCCGCCCACTGTCTTAAAGCGTTCAGCATTAACGCTCTTAAAGAACGCGCCAAGCGCCACCGCAGCCATATGCCGCGTGGCTATCTTCACATTGTCAATATGCGTCAACGGAGAGCGCGATTCGCCCTTAATGAGCCGCTCTACCGGATCGCCGAAATAATGCAAATCATGCGAATTGCGCCGGCAATATGTCAACGCGAATCCCGGCGCGCCCACACGCCGTCCGGCGCGTCCGACGCGCTGAATATAATTGAACGCCTCCGGCGGAACGTTTCTAAGAAATACGGCATCCAGCTCGCCAAGATCGACCCCCACTTCAAAAGTGGTGGACGAGCTAAGCAGATTGACATCGCCGCTCTTAAATCTTCTTTGCCGCCGCTCCGCCTCGCCCAATTCTATCTGGGCGGTATGCTCCTCAGTAACATACGAGAACGGCAAATCCTCACTTTCGTATAGTCGCCTGTAGTGATTCTCTCTCAGCTCATCGATATTGGCCAAACCAAGTCGGCCGCCGCAGCGCCAACGCGGACACACATTTCGCATATTCGCGAAATTAACCCCGCCGCAATAGTCGCATGTCCATGTCTCACGCGCCAAAGGCGTTTCCACTCGCACACGCTCATAGTTAAGAGCGAAGCATCCATTGGCTTTGTTTCGCAGCTGCCAGAGGATCTGGTCACGCTCATCCACGCCCCTATCGCGATTCCTGATCGCTCGCCATATCTCTTTCAATAGACGAGTGGCATCCGTCACAGCGGCGCCCGGCGAAATATCCATCAGAAACTTAGCGGCGCCCGTGCCAGGCCCAGCCCAATTATCCACCGACCTCTGCCGAGGACCAGGATCAATAGCGTAACTCGCTTGAGCGCTGCGCCCAAGCACATCGCTCCAGCTAAGCCCCGGCACATAGTCAGGCAGAATAACCGCTGCATTAGACAACATTCGCTCCAGCAGATGCCGAATGACGCCTACAGCTTCGTCGCGGTTGAAATTCCAAGGCGCCACAAACATAGACTCCGGAATGTCCAAGTCGTCCGGGATCTCGACCGACCATTTAACAAGTCCAACTCCCGCGAGAGACAAACGGCGATTCTCGCCCACCGCCTCGCGCCATATAGCGCTGGCGGCGCGTCTCTGCAACGATTCGTTCGTGCCTCGCCCTCTTATCCCATTCCTTTCCCATACCGCCAAGAGCCGCCGATATAGATCGTCAAAACTTATCCCACCCTTTTCAATCACGGAGCTATCCAACGCCCTCATCACGCTACCGCGATCCACAATGTCACGATACGTATTCTCTGCGAAGACGGCAAAATACGCCGCCTCCTGCCGGTTGTCAGCAAAGGAAAGAACCCTGCGCTTGCCTTCAGGCAACAGCCTATGCAACGCGGTAGCGAACACAGCGCCCGGAGCGTCAGCGCCGTGAACAATCTCTCTAACGGGATCTCCAAATCCCGTGTATCCACATACCACGCAAGCCCTTATTTGATCAGCATGCGTTTTATGAGATTCGCATATCTTGACCGCCAAGTCCGCGTTGCAGTCGCAACTCGGAGAATCAGCCGGTCCGCGAAGAGCGGAGCAAGCTCGACAAAGAATATGCGAAGGCTCGTCCTCGACATATTCCGATGAGATAAAATAAGTAACCCCAAACTCATCATCGCTGAAATCCCGCCGCGCCTCCCTGAGAAAGCCATTCTCTTCTTTGCCTACGTAGTAATTTTGCCCGCATTGGCGGCAAAGCGCAATCTCTATCAGCGCAGCGGCATTCCCGTCGCCGTCTTTCGCGTCGGTCTTCCTATTCAGCGATATTTTATCTTCGCCCTTGTCGTGAACCATAAACGCGCCTTCAAGCGCACGCGCGAAAACATGATATCGCCGAGCGCCCAAGGCGTCATCCGCCTCGCCATGATCGCCAAATATCACCGAGTCCCGTTCGAATTTCTCGCCGAATAGATCCCACGCGAATTTAGCGACATCAGCCCTGCCCTTGTCATCTTCATGCGAAGTTATAGTCGCGCTAGTCGCGACGCAGCTAAAATCGTCCGCGCGCCCGCCCTCTTTAAGACGCCGCTTAAGCCTTCGCATCAGCATCCCCATCTCCGCGCCGCGCGCGCCCCTGTGCAGATGAGCCTCATCCAGCACAATGAAACGCCAATGCCGTCCACGCTCAAACAGCGGACTGTCGTCAGGACGCAGCAGAAGATATTCCAGCATGGAATAGTTCGTAAGCAAGATATGAGGCGGAGTCCGCCGCATATCATCGCGAAAGACTATCTCCCCAGGCAGTTTCTCTTCGTCCTTGTCATAAGGGTTGCGTCTGGTATCACGCAAGTTATAAGGCGTCTGTCCCGTATACTGACCAAACGTGAATCTGAAGTCCGAGCCGCTATCTGCCAGATCGCGACAAATCTCGCCAAGCCGGGATCTCTGGTCATTCGCAAGCGCGTTCATCGGATAGATGATCATGGCGCGAACGCCAGGCTCCGCGATCTGGCCATTTAGATGCTGCCGATATAGGTCGAAAAGAATCGGATAGAGAAAGCACTCGGTCTTGCCGCTTGCCGTCCCTGTAGCGACCACGACATTTTTGCTATCTCCAAAGATAGACTTGATCGCCCTCTCTTGATGCGAGTACAACTCACCATCCAAGAGCGCCGGCGCAAGCGGCTGCGCTGTATCAGCGAAAAATTCAGCGGCAATATCTATCGCCCGTCCGCCCTTGGCGAAATCATAGGCGCTCTCAGGATACGGGCCCTTAGTCAGCGTTCCTTGTTCTAGCAACGCCTTTTCAAAAGACTGTCTGAGAGACTTATCCCGGAAATAGAACGACGTCCGCAGATAACTGCGATAGCTCTCGCCAATGAATTCGGTCCAAAAGCGATATTGTTCTTCCTGAGATCGCATTCCGCGGAACATCATCAATCTTCCCTTCGACCGATCCGATAAATCCGCTCTTCCCGCGAATAATAAAGCCGCCCTTTGCCTTTGTCAACAGCTCCATCAAATGCCCGCTGATTCTGACAAAAAATATGGAAGCGGATTAGATCCCGCCATTCGGGCTTATCATGCATCTCCGCAACCCTTGAATCTTCAACATGACCCACGTCGTCAACAGCCGCATCCGCAACTCCGCTAACTTCACCCCGCTCTGCGACAATCCGCGCAATAGCCGCACTCTGCCCCTTAGCAAAAATCATCAGCGACAAATCCTCGCCGCCCATATCGGCGACGGCTCTATAATCGCTAAAGTGCGGCAAGCTGACCGACCATCGTCCAGCAGCTCCGCCGCTCGCGTAACTCACGTCGTCAAACGAAAACCCCACCTTGACTTCATCAACAAAGCCCGGCGCGCTTATCTCAATCCGCGCATCAATCAAATCCCTAAACGCGCCCGCATCAAAGCGCAAAATGTCATTGCCCCATTCACCCGCATGCCCTTCCTCATCCACGAACCGCCAACGCAGCCGGGGAACCTCTATGAATACCGGCGTGTTCCTAAACCGGAATTCCAAAGACTCATCATCCATATCCACGCCCAATTTGGCGATCCCGTCAGAATCAAACTGAACGGGCGATATATCAGGAATCAAGGCATCGCCGTCTTCGCTCTCAAAACGCAACGGGACGTCTTCGCCAGCCATAAACAGGCTCACGCCCTCGGCATATTCCTGCCCATCCATAAGTATGCGCGCCAATCGCCCGCAAAGCCGAAACGGAGGACTGTCTCCCAATACGCCGTCCACGTATACGCGAATGCCAAACCACCCCTCTCTACCATCCAAAACGGAGGACAACGATGCGATATGAGGATAAAAATCCTTCCTGAAACTCCTCTTATTCAGGTCCATATCGCCAGTCTCGCGCACCACGCGCGCCACAGTGACGTCATCGCCAACGATCATCTCCGGCGTCCCGCCAACATACAACTTCCCATAATGGTCCACATCGGCGCCATCATATATCGTCCGCCCGTCAAGTATGATCCTATCCGTATTATTCGGACTGCCAACGCCAGTCAATTCCAGGAAATATGCCTGAAACCGCTCATCCACGCATTCTTCCCTGCCATGCTCCACAATCCCACTGCCCCAAGCGCTATCGCGATCCCGCAAAGCGAAAACAATAGCGTATCCATTGCCGGGACGACGAACATGACGCCAGCCACTCTCCCACTCCCTTCCCGTCTTAAAGACTATCCCATCGCTTTCTTCCACCGCGTCAAAAGTAGGGATAATCTCGGCATCGCCATCCTCATAGTTGACGACAACTAAACCCATAAAGGATTTAAGAGTGACACTCCCGGATTTCACTGGAAGTTCAGCATCATCCTGAACTACTCGCGAAACCTTGCGCCCTTCAGGAATAGCCAAATACAGCGACCAGCGATTGCCTGCCATCTGGCACTCCAACTTAACCCGACGCTCAATCGGCTTATCCCGCGGATAGTATTCGTGAGTGCGAATACGCCTGCCTGGTTGCTGCGGGGGTTTATCGTCGTCCCTAACTAATTGCCCCATAGAACCTCTATGAGTCACTATGCGAGGCGCTTGCTCCTCGGATACACCTGCCCATTCGTCTTCAACAGATTGATCAGAACCGCCAGCCGGTTCCATATCATCAGACGCCAAATCCGCGCTAGCCCTGACATCCCATTCAACGTCATCTCCGCCCGAATGCGCAACCGATTCCGTATCCACCGAAGCATCGCTATCGCCGCCGCTCTCTGGCGCGAAATCACTATCACGCCCATCAGCATCCGGCAATCCGCCTGTATCATCAAATAGGGAACTCTGGTCGGGCGAAATAATTTCCTCTACCACCTCAGCCTCACCATCGCCCACTTCAGACGTAAATGGAACCACATCCCCAAAAAGATCAACTGCGTACCCATCAGCGATCTTCACAACGTCCCCATCAACGCCTTCCCCAACCTTCCCATCACCCTCTAACTTGTCGCCAGGAACATCTCCTCGATCCTGAATCAACGTTTTCCCATTTCCCTCCGAACCACCCGCCAATTCCACATCCGGTACCGGATAACCCCGATCGCTAGAAGTTCGCGATTCCTTAGGCGCAGAACGTCGCCTGCGCTGAATCAGCCTTCGCGTCGCAACCTCGCTACGCAAATAGAGCGTAGCAAGCACGTCGCCGACAACCTGCCTCAGCCAACCCTTATTGGTGTGTTCACCACTATCCTGTTCCATAGCCACGCGATTTTATAACGCGCTATCAGATATTTCAACAAGCAAAATATATTGGTATTCTCATCCTGCAGTGTTAATGTGTTTGAGGGACTGATTTAGGCACTCAGCGAACACTATCGCCAGCAGATGTTTCAGCATCTCCACGCTCTTTGTGTAGCCCTTTGTACTCCTCACAAGCCTGTTCAGCTTGCTCCTCAACTTGGAGTGCAGCCCCTCATTCCAGTTCACCGCTCCGCCCTTGCCTATCACATGCCTGTCGCGCGGCAGCCACTCGTACACCGGATAGGCGTCGGTCTCGTACCTATCAGCGCCCGGCAGCCTACCCAACAAGCGCGAGAACGCAGACAAGTCCCTGCCGCCCACTTCATACATCCGCCAACGGACGCCGTCCCGTTCCTCCACTACCGCAGTCCATATCCACAGGTCTTGACGCCGTGCGCCACGCCTTATATCCAAGTATGTCCACATCTCATCAAACGCCACAATAGACGCGCGGACGCTATCCCGCCGACCGCTTGCGCGCCACTCCAGAAAGCGCGTCAGACGCTCTCTCGCCAACGCCCCCTTTTTTTGACCCACTTGCTTACTGTGGTTACGCTCGCGCCCGCTACGCGCGCGGTCGCCGATAGGCTCATTCCCTCCACGCACATCTTCACCGCTTGCTCTTTTTGCTCATCAGTGAACCGATGCTTTGCGCCCTCTTGGTGCTTTTTGCCGCACTGGTTGCACTTGTATATCTGCTTGCCGCGCGAATGACCATCTTTCTTGACCCAATTCGAGCCGCACTTTGGGCATAGCGCATCGTGTCTGTACACTCTCGGTTTCGCCATAAGTTCACCCGTCTTTCAACGATTTAGGGCAAGCATATCATATTGACACTGCAGGGTGGGAATACCAATATATTCGGTAGCGTTTCCATTTAGGTGGTTTATTAGTAATGTACGCCCATCATCAAAGGAGGCTCGCAAATGGAACTTCTCTACGAACTGGAAACTCAAGCAGACGAGCTCATCGTTGAACGGATTCGACAGACTATCGCGGACGCGCTGTCAGGCTACAAGCCGATGTGTGAAGAGTGCGATGTGGCGATGGCAAGCCATCACTCATACGAGCGAACCCTAATCGCCACGTGCGGCGAGATGCGGCTGGATATCCCCGTGTTTCGCTGCGGCGACTGCGGCGCGATGGCTAGCGGCATGGATGTCATAGGCAAAGAGCAGGCGCGAAAGCGCTATTCCAAAAAATACGCGATGAGTCGATGCGGCTGGCGGCGCAGGGAATCAGCTATGAGCGCGTGGGCAATATGCTGGGGTTCGCCAAAAGCACGCTGTGCAAGTGGTTAAAGCGGGAAGAATACAAGATTCCAAAGCTGTCGGGCGAAGCGCTGGAATTAGACGGGATATGGACGCGGGTCGCGGGCGGGAATATGGAGTTGAATGTATCGCGTGATGAGCGCGGCGTTGCGGTGGCATCGACGGGAAGTTGGGAAAGACGCGCTGACGGCGGCGCGCGATCTGGGCGCTGACGCGCCTAGGCATATCGTCAGCGACGGCGACAGGGCGATAGAGAGCGCGATAGATATGGCGTATGGCAGGGATACTCCGCATCAGTTGTGTCAATTTCACCTGCTGCGCGAGTGCGCGCGCAACATAGGGATAGTAGGGTTATCAGAGGCGAAGGCGCTGCGCTGCTTGGTTCGGACGATATGGAGCATGCGTGGGAGCATGCCGGTCGGATAATGGCGTTGATGCGAGGGAAGGCGCTGCGTTGGAGCGTCAAAGCGTTGCGAAAAGGGCTGACGCATCTGCGACGGGCGAGTCGAGATACCGGACGACATCGCTGCTGGAGCGGTTCAATCGTGAGATACGGGCGCGCGAGCGGATGGGTACGGCGTGGACGGTTCACAACTTGTTAGTGTTGCTGCAGCTGCGGGGCGTTTTGGCTTGAACCACCTGAATGGAAACGCTACCCGTTACGCCAAAACACCTTGAACCGCGCGGTACTTGTTGATTTCAATTGCCATTTACGCATGCATTGACTTTGAATTCAGGACGATGCCGCTAGCAAAGGCATTGCGGAATGATCCGTTTCGTCGCCTAGACATGCGTGACATCGCCTAATCCGTCGTTAGCGAACAGCCTTTATCCGCAGTCGGTTCACCCAAGGATGCCATCAGCGCCTATGGGATGCACGGGTAGAATGCGCCAGCCCTTGCGACCGAACTTGTCTGTGCATTCTTCTATCACGCAATAGTTGTCTTTGGCCATCTCCTCCGGCGTATTCTTCACTCGAAAGAGCCTTTCGCGGCGCAGCCCATTTGTCAAGGTGGCGCCGTCCTCTGTGTAACAGAGAAGTAGCAGGTCTGTATCTGTCAGGATCGGGTATCTCTCGATGCCAGGGTGGTTTCGTTCACGCGCCGCGCGCGCGATGCGCTCGCTGGGCGTACGCCCATGCACAATGTTCCCATCATCGTCCAAAAACACTAGACGGCGGTTAGTGTATCCGCTGATTGGCTGGACGTTTCTCCGGTCAAGGATAGCATTGCCTTCTTTGTCAACCGCGAGTCCGTCTTGATTGCGAGCTACCCTAGGGCGCGTTGCCAATATTCGCCTGCCGTTGAATGTCCCATACCTGTCCCAGAAGTAAGCGAGCCCCGGCGAAGCCGAGCGCTGTGGCGCGCTTACAAGTCCGTAGCGGCGCATAGATTGACGGTCTATAAGCGCCCCTCCGAAGCTTCCGGGCGGCTGCTCAATATCAAACACGACAGGGCTGTCCAAGTCCGCGACGGGCATTGCGCGGACGGCGATTGGCAACTAGAGAGACGGAACTGCGCTGCGGGGCAGAGTCCGTTCAATCCGCATATTGCCGACTTCCCACAAGGCGGCGCGTATTATTTCCATGTGACGCCCCATCTTGAAGCTTGTGAGTCTGCCCTCGACGATTGGATACAGCCAATCGCGCAAGTCCCGCCGTGTGAACTCTAGTTGCCATTTCCCCTGACCTCGCCGCCCGTCTTGCGGAAGCGCCGTTAGAACATCGTAGAAAATCCTCTTCGAGAGCGGCGCTCCGCGGCCTCTAGTCTGGGCTTGACCTCCGCCTGCGCGATAGGTGAAAACCATAGCGGTTGGAACTATGAATCTGTCGGGAACTTCAAACTCCGGCAACATGGCCATCTCTTGCAATCCCAATTGCGGCTCGTCGTCGGGCGGGAATCCTGGGAGGTAGCCAAGCGCTCTTGCGCCCTGCATCTAGTTGGGAATGATTCCTCTGCGATTGGTGGACGGGACGATTGCCTTAGGGCTGTCCAGCCACGCCCGCAGCAGTGGCGCGATGGGATGCTTTAGACCCTGCTCCACGCCCCACTCCTCAAACGCGAATAGCGCCCAATCCATCGCGTAGAGCCATATGCTAGTCTCGACGTCAGGCTGGTCGCAAAGATTGAACATATCTATGCCGTTTCTTGCGGTCGCTATCTCTAGTTCATCAGGGTCCGTTTCCGAGACGGGGGGATCGTGGCGATGGCGTCGTTTTGTCTGAGCAGGTCTTCACCGCGCTTCAGCGCCGCCGCTGCTGAAAGGCTTACGGAGAGCGGGGTAATGTTGGGAGTGCTGGGGAGACTGGTCAGGAGCGCCAGCGCCCGCGCCTCCATCCAAGAAACGGCAGGGTATTCGCCTTCCACTGGGAGCGGGAGTTCGATAAGAGGCAACTCAGGAATTTCCCCACCGCGGTTGTCGTAGATCCAGCAGTCCGCGATGAGCTCGTTAAATAGCGCTTGCGCTCGCTCTATATCGCGTCGTTCAAGAGTGTTCATTCGCTATCCTTTGCAGTTCAGCGCATAAGTCCCGTGCTGTCTCTATATGATATTGGACATATTTGATTATTGCTACCCTTGCGGCGAAATCCCCGCCATCCTAATCGGCATCCCCCTATCCGCGAGATAGCGCTTGACTTCGGGTATGGGATGCGCGCCGTAGTGAAAGATGCTTGCCGCCAGCACCGCGTCCGCCTTGCCCAGCGCCAGCGCGTCATGCAGATGCGCCGGGCTGCCCGCCCCCCCGCTTGCGATTAGCGGCGCCGTCGTCGACTCCGATATAGCCCGCAGCAGCTCCAGGTCATACCCCGTCTGCTGCCCGTCGGTGTCCATGCTTGTAACCAGCAGCTCGCCCGCGCCCAGCTCCACCGCCTTGCGCGCCCACTTCACCGCGTCTATCCCCGTAGCCGTCCGCCCGCCATGCACATACACCTGCCACCCCGACCCTGCGTCCAGCCCGACCTCAGCGGCAACATCACCTGCCCATTCGCCGCCATCCGCCACCGCCCGCTCATCGCCGGCCACCACCCGCTTAGCGTCTATCGCCACCACGATGCACTGCGCCCCAAAGAAGTCCGACGCCTCCGCCACCAACGTCGGATTGGCGACCGCCGCCGTGTTCAACGATCCCTTATCCGCCCCCGCCTCCAGCATGCGCCGCACATCCGCCACCGTCCGCAAGCCGCCGCCCACCGTCAGCGGTATGAACACCTGCTCCGAAACCAGCCGCACAACGTCAATCATAATATCACGCGCGTCCGAGCTCGCGGTAATATCAAGAAACACCAGCTCATCCGCCCCTTGCGCGTCATAAAACCGCGCCAGCTCCGCCGGATCGCCCGCATCCCGTATATTCACGAAACTCACGCCCTTGACAACCCTGCCCCTATCAATATCCAGGCACGGAATAACGCGCTTAGTCAGCATAATCTAGCCCCCGTCTTTATCCAAACCCAAAAGTTTTTGCCTACTTTTTCTAAAAAGCAACGTCCCCACGCCCATCACACACGCCCTTATCGTCTAACATTTCCCATACAACTTACAACAATCTATCCAACAGCCACAAGACAACTATCAGCAGCAACACAACCACAAAAATAGTTCCAACGCCGCGCCCCGACGCAGGCGTCCCGCGCTCACTCCCCCGATCCCGCCGCCGCCCCGTCTGCTCCCGCCGATACACCCAGGGCCGCACTCCTCCCCTAACAGAGTCAGTCCAACACACCCCCCGCCTGCTTTCCCGCGCATCCATCTCAGCGACCCTCACGCCAAGATCCGCCCCGCCAAAGTTCGTGAATGCGTAAGCGAAACCCTCCCGAACCATCCGCGCATTCAGGCTGTTGCGCCTATGCGACGCCGCCGGATACAGCAGCCCAACCTTGCGCCCGTACTTATCGACGTTCACGATCTCAAGCGTTATCGCCCCCGACGCGCCTATCATCCGCGACAGATGATCCGCGCACTCGGCCCCGCCCGGCTGACCCAGTTCGGGCGCGTCTATCGCGTACAGCCGCACTCTAACCCACTCCCCCCTGTAGCTGCCCTCAACGCTATCCCCGTCTTTAACCCTGATATTCGTGAACCGCCCTGTGGACATATCCCAAACCTACCCAAAAGCCCTTGACTGCCGTTTTATAAAATAGATACCCGCGCCCATATCGCCCGATACACTTATGCACAAACCCATCGCGCCTATCCCCCAACCGCCGCAATCGCCTTCCGCAAATCAATATCCCCCGTATAAATCGCCCGCCCCACAATCGCCCCCTCCACGCCAAGCGCCGCCAGCCGCGCCAGATGCTCCACCCGCGCTATCCCGCCCGCCGCCAAAACCCGTATCCCCGATAGAGCCGCCAGTTCCCCCGTCGCCGCGAAGTTCGGCTCAGTCAAAGTCCCATCCCGCGATATATCCGTGTACAGAAACCGCACCACGCCCAGCCTTGCCATATCATCCACAAGCTCCGTCGCCGGCATCCCGCTGCTCTCAGTCCACCCGCGCAGCGCCACGCGCCCGTCCTTGGCGTCCACGCTCACGATAACGCCCTCAGATCCCAGTTCGGCAAGCAGCGCCCGTATCAGATCGGCATCCTCCACCGCCGCCGTTCCCAGCATCACGCGGCTCGCGCCCGCCGAGATTGCCGCCCGCGCCGTCGCCAGATCCCGTATGCCGCCGCCCAGATGCAGCGGAACGCCTGCCGCCCGCGCTATCCGCTCCACCGCCGCGAGATTGGCGGGGCTGCCCGCTTTCGCGCCGTCAAGGTCAACGATATGCAGCCGCCGCGCGCCCATATCCACCCAGCGCAGCGCCGTCTCAAGCGGGTCGTCCGAATACACCGTCTCGCGGGCGTAATCCCCCTGATACAGGCGCACGCACTTGCCGCCGCGCAAGTCTATCGCCGGAATAACCTGCATCAGCCCGCCGCCCCTTGCGCCGCCGCCGCGCCGCGCGCCTGCGCCATACGCACAAAATTGCGATATATCAGCAGCCCAACCGCGCCGCTCTTTTCGGGATGAAACTGCACCGCCGCCGCGTTATCCCACGCCACCGCGCTGCAAAACTCAATGCCGTACTCTGTAACCCCCGCCACTATGCCCTTATCATCCGGATCGGCGTAATAACTATGCACAAAATAGAAATACGACCCCGGCGGCGCGCCCTCAAAGACGGGATGCGCCAGCCGAAAATCCACGCTATTCCAGCCCATATGCGGGATCTTCAGCCCCGCCAGCTCAGTCTTTTCGGGAGGCAGCCGCCTAGTCCGCCCCTTCAGCGCCCCAAGGCAAGGCTCATCCCCCTCATCCGAGCTTTCCAACAGCAGCTGCAGCCCCAGGCACACCCCCAAATACGGCTTGCCGCCTGATATAGCCCCCTTAATAACATCCTCCAACCCCCTCTCGCGGATGCTCAGCATAGACGAATCACACGCCCCCTGCCCCGGAAACACCACCCCGTCCGCGCCCGCAATCTCACCCGCGTCCGCCGTAACCACCGCCCTAGCCCCGCACTCCTCCAGCGCCTTCTGCACGCTGCGAAGATTTCCCGCCTTGTAGTCAACAACCGCTATCGTGGGGGCGGTGTCGGATGCGCCGCTCATCGCTCGCCCTCCGCCCCCACCTCCGCCATCGCCTCGCCCTCGTCGTCCAGCCGCGTGCCGGTAACGATGTGCATCGGCAGCGCCCTGTCCTCATAGCGCGCCAGCATAAACAGCAGATCCGCCAGCCGGTTCACATAGCGCAGCAGCTCGGGATTGGGCAGGCTGCCCTGCCGCTGCAACCCCACGATGCGCCGCTCCGCCGCCCGAACCGCGCCGCGCGCCAGGTCAATCGCCCCCGACGCCGCCGACGCGCCCGGTATGATGAACTTAGGCGGCAACTGAACCTGCGCGCTCAGTTCGTCAATCAGCGCCTCCAGCGCATCCACATTCGCCGCGCTTATCGCGTGAAAATTCGCCTTGTAGCGCTCATAATTATCCGCGTCCGTGGCAAGCTCGCCGCTCAGCGTGAACATCTCGCGCTGCGCCTGCAGCAGAATCTCTTTCACCCGCGCATCCTGCGACAGCGCCCTAGCCAGCCCCATAGCCGACGTAGCGAAATCCGCCTCCCCATACGCCTCGCAGCGCGGATCATTCTTAGCCACGCGCCCCCCGAACAGCAGCCCCGTCTCGCCCCCATCCCCCGACTTGGTGTATATCTTCATAACCATAGCCGCATTATACCACAGCGCCCGCAATGCCAGTCAGCGCCTAGCCCCAGGCGTTTGGAATGAGACGGGAGTAGCCGCAATTCACGGCGGGGCGCCGGCGATTGCGCGGGTTGCCGTCTGCCGGCCCTAATATGCTTGTCCGGTGAGCGCTCGGATGAGGATTTGGAATGTTGCGATGAGTTCCGCCATCTGCCGCTCAAGTTCGCTCACCCTGCTATGAAGATCGCCGGCGACGGGCGTAGCGGTGGGCGTGGGCGCGACGCTTGGCTGGCAATCTACGCCATCATCGGGCCAGCCGCATGCGATTTCGCCGGCGGCAAGAGCGGCGTTTATGGCGGCGGCGGCGTCCGCAGTAACCCATTCGCGCCATATGTGCGAGTTGCTGTTTAGCCACCACAGCGCGGCGGCGTTGACGTCCGATGTGTTGTTCTCATCCTGCCACGCCACAATGGGCTTGAATACTCTATCTACGTCGAAGTCCCACTTTCGCAGGACGTCTGCAAAGTCGGGCGCGGTTGCCAGAAATGCGGGGGTAACCGCAATCAGTATAGTGGCATCCTGATACGCGCAGGCCTGTGTGGTGAACCAGCACTCATCACTGTACGCAGGCTCTTCCAGCCGAACCAGGTCAAGCTTCAGCGGCGGATCCGCCGTCCCCCACATATAGCCCAGCCACGGCTCGCGCCGCTCATACGCGCCGTACAGATCCGCGTTCAGCGCCGCCCCGTCGCCGGGATTGACGATATGAATATGCTCGGACAGCCCGTAGCCCTCAACCTGCGCCGCGTTCACCAGCTCGCACGACCAGCCGATTATGCAAGACACCAACCGCGCCTTGCCGCCCGTCTCAGCCGTAGCGAACAGCGATTTGTAGAACGGGTTCTTCAAGTCTTCCACGCTGTCCAGTTCGGGATACTGCTCTTGCAGATACGCGGGAATGACAAACGCGGATTGCCAGTCGCTGCCCAGGCTCAGCCCCAACGAGACTACCTCGCCAGCGGCGCGCGCCTCGTTCCAAATATCGTTTTGGTTTGGCAACCATATCTCCATCGCCACGTGGGTATCCCCGCGTCGTATGCCCTGGAACAGGGGCAGCGTCGCGCCGAATTTCACATCGGTTGGGTAGCCGTAGCCTTTCTCCGCAATGTACTGCGCTATGCGGTTCTGCAACAGCGCACTCGGCCAGTTCAGGTCGCCGAATATGATGGGCTTGTCCTCTATGATATGTTGCGCGATGGGCGCGTTGGCGGCGGGCTGCGCGGGCGCGTCAAAGGCGCTTGCGCCGCGGACGTCGGCAATCAGCGCCAGCGCTATGATAAACGCCAGCGCGGTTAGGACAAGCGCAACTGCGGCTTTCGGGATGATGTGGCGGGCGCTGGTTTTCATATCGGCTTGTCCTATGAAGAATTGGCAGATGCGGCTTGCCGTTTTCGGGCGCAAAGGGCGCGTTTGGCTAGATTATATCTTAGTCCAATCAATTCTTTCTAGCAGCATAGGCGCAGGTTTAGGGCAATCGGATTTCCAAGCGTCGGCTGATAATCCCTTATTCCCCGCAGAAACAAAAACCCATAATCCGCCCAAAAGTCTTTGCCACTTTTACAAAAAGTAACGTCGCCCCAATCACTCCCTCACACTCCCCATACACATCAAGAGGCCCGACGCCAATTCGTCGGGCCCCCCTCTCTAACCTAGCGCATAACCGCCCTCACTCCCCACACTACCCCCCCTTCACCTCCACCCGCCGCGCCTTCACCCCCTCCGCCCTCGGCAGCCGCACCGTCAGCAGCCCATGCCGGTACTGCGTCTCCACGCCGTCCGCGTCCACCCACTTCGGCAGCTGCAGCGCGCGGTGAAACTTCCCGTGCCGCCGCTCCCGAACCACGAACCTGTCCTCCGACTCGCCCGCCGCCGCCTTGCCACTCTCCGCGCTGATGGTCAGCGTCCCCTGGTCGATGGTAACGCTGATGTCCTCCGGCGCGATCCCCGGCAGCCCCGCGCTCAGCACGATGTCGTCGCCCGCATGCTGAACGTCCACCGGGATGCGCCACCGCTGCTCGAACCCGCCCTCGCCGCCGTCCCGCCACGCGAACCGCCCGCCGTTGAACCCGCGCCGCGCCTGATTCAGCGCCGCGTCCATCTTGCGAAACTCGCGGATTGGGTCTAGCCTTTGCATAACCATATTGCGATGCCTCCTTGCATTGATTAGTATTGCTTATCCGCTTTGCGTTGAGATGAGCGCCTCGCTTATCCCGCTCGGCAACTCATCTCAACCTGCATATTAGTAGTATAAATATTGATACGCATCGTGTCAACTATAATTTTACGACTTGTTGCAACTTTCGCAAATAGCGTATATCATAGATGCAATAATGCGTACTATAATCCGGGCGTCAAAGCAAACAAAGACTATGGGCGAATAAGATGGCAAGAGACTACTACCAAACGCTAGGCATCCCGCGCGGCGCCGGCGAGGACGAGGTCAAGCGCGCCTTCAGAAAGCTCGCGCGCGAGTATCATCCCGACCTCAACCCCGGCGACAAGGACGCCGAGCGCAAGTTCAAAGAGATTAACGAGGCAAACGAAGTGCTGTCCGACGCCGACAAGCGCGCCAAGTACGACCGCTACGGCGAAAACTGGCAGCATGCCGACCGCGCCCACGACGCCACCGGCGGATTCGGCGGCGGCGACTTCGGCGCGACCGGCTACGCCCGCTACGACTTCGACCTCAGCGACCTAGACGACCTGCTCACCGACCCCCACGACCTATTCGCCTCCAGCAGACGCCGCGCCCGCGCCCGCCACAGCCGCGCCCGCCAACCCGACATCCCCGTCAGCGTCACCCTAGAAGAGGCGTACAACGGCGCAACCCGCCAAGTCACAATCCCCACCGACGCCGGCGCCCAAAAGCGCATCGAAGTCACCATCCCGCGCGGCATGGACGACGGCGGCCGCATCCACATATCCCTCCCCGACGGCGCCGACATCTTCTTCAAAGTCCAAACGCTGCCCCATCCCCGTTTCACCCGCGAGGGCGACAACCTGCAAGCCGACCTAGCCCTGCCATTCGAAGACGCCATCCTAGGCGGCGAGGCGGAGTTTCGCTCGCTCAAAGGCGGCATTATGGTCACAATCCCGCCCAACAGCGCCGCCGGACGCCGCATCCGCATCGCCGGCCACGGCATGCCCCTCCGCCGCGCCCCCGACCGCCACGGCGACCTCTACATCGCCCTAAAGCCCGAACCGCCCGCCAACCTCAGCCACGACGAGCGCGCCCTGCTAGAAGAATTCCGCCGCCTCCGCGTCAACAACGGCAAACGGCGGGAATAACGCATCGCCCGCCAATAGGCGCATCACAGCGCGAATAAACGCATCGCGGCGCGAGCAACCTAGCCGTCGCCCGCGCCGCGTTAGACTGCGTAAATTGCCCGCCTACCCGTCAGTCAGCACAGGCACGCCGCAGAACGCCTCATAGTCAATCAGGTCGTCTATCGTGGGCGCATCCCCGCACAGCGGGCAATCCGGATTGCGCCGTATCTTCACCGCGCGAAAGTCCATATCCAGCGCGTCTATCAGCAGCAGCCTGCCCGACAGCGACTCCCCCACGCCAAGTATCTGCTTGACCGTCTCGGTCGCCTGAATGCTCCCCACCAGCCCCGGCAGCATCCCCAGCACGCCCGCCTCCGCGCAGCTCGGCACCTCGCCCGGCGGCGGCGGCGTCGGGAACAGGCAGCGATAGCAGCCCTGACCGGGCAGATACACCGTCGCCTGCCCGTCAAACAGCAGGATGCTGCCGTCTATCAGCGGCTTGCCGCTCAGATACGCCGCGTCGTTCACCAGATACCGCGCCGGAAAATTATCCGCCCCGTTTATGATGATGTCGTACTGCGGAATGATGTCAAAGGCGTTTTCCGAGGTTATCGGCTCCTCGTGAATCCGAACGTTCACATCCGGATTATACGCCTTCAGCGTCTCTTGCGCCGACAGCGCCTTCGGCCTGCCGATGTCGTCATTCTGATGCAATATCTGCCGCTGCAGATTAGTCACGTCCACCGTATCGAAATCCACGATGCCGATAGTCCCCACGCCCGCCAGCGTCAGATATATGGCGATAGGCGACCCTAGCCCGCCCGCGCCCACGATAAGAACCTTGGACGCCAGAAGTTTGCGCTGCCCCACGCTGCCGACCTGGGGCATAATAATGTGCCTGCTATACCGCTGCACCTGATACGGCGTCAGCGTAGCGATCTGTTCCTGCGTCTGCGTAGTCATCCGGCAAAATCCCCCTTAGGTAGGTATCCCGTACTGAGTATCCTGCGCGCTTATTTGTATAACCGAATTATAGCGCCCCACGCCAACATCATCAACTTGCCACTAAACTTGCCACCAAACTTGCCACCCAAAAGTTTCGCCAATTTCCCCAAAAAGCAGATCCCCGCCCGCCCTTAACCCTGCACACCCTGCCAATCCAAATACTATTTATCCCAAATTCCCCCTTGACGCTTGACTTTCGTCCCCGTATGCCATACATTGCATCTATCGGATTAGAATCATTCTAATTTGCCCAAAATAGCCCCGCGCTTATACCTGCGCTTGGCGGCGCTAACAATAACTCGGCTGCCGAAAATCGGTTGCCTTTAACTAAGGATCGCCGCGCATATGCTCACAGCGGAACGCAAGCCCCCGCAAAACCAAACCTCCAGCCCGCCCCCATCCGGCGAGCCTTGGTTCGGCTCGCGCCTGGCCGAGATGCAGGACGCCCTCCACCACAAAGGCGTCGCCATCACCCGCAAGCGCGCCAAGCTGCTGGAAGTCCTGCTGTCAAGCGACCGCCATCCCTCAGCCGCCGAAATCCACCAAGGCGTCCGCGCGTTCTATCCCGAAACCAGCCTAGCCACTATCTACAATACCCTGGACATTCTCAAAGAGACCGGCCAAGTCCTGGAAATAGAGTTCAGCGCCTCCGCCAACCGATACGACGGCAGAATTCCGGCGTCCCACCCTCACCTTATCTGCGTGAAATGCGAGAAAGTGGAAGATATGGACGACGACCAGGACGCCGCTCCCGCGCCGTCCGACCCGCTCGCCCGCGTATCCCAAGCCACCGGCTACCACATCACCCGCCTCCGCGCCGACTACTACGGCACATGCCCCGACTGCCTCAGCGCATCCCCCGCCAACGCGGCCGCGCCAAACCGCGCGGCGCAGGAAAGGGGGTTCGCGTAGTTCTGCTCAACTCACTCAAACCACGCAACCACTATCAAGCCTATGCGACCGGACGAATAGACAAAGCCCCTAATGCAAGCCATAAGTCCTAAGTAAGGAGGATCTAAATGTCCAACAGAGAAGACATTGCCCTGCTAGCCCATCTCATGAGGCGCGCCGGCTTTGGCGCTACCCGCGACGAGCTGGAGTCTATGGCGGAACAGGGCTACGAATCCACCGTGGAGCGGCTGCTGGACTACGACAGCCAGCCCCCCGTGGACGAGTACATGCTCTACCGCTACCACCCCATCACCGAAGTCCCCGGCGGCGCCGCCGCGCCCGGCCAAGCCAACTGGCTCTACTTTATGGTCAACACCCAGCGCCCCCTCAACGAAAAGATGGCGCTGTTCTGGCACCACGTATTCGCCACCGGCAACGCCAAAGTGGACAACTGCAACCACCTGCTTGAGCAGATCCAAATGTTCCGCGACGTCGGCATGGAAAACTACCGCGACCTGCTCGTCAAACTCGCCAGCAACCCCGCTATGATCTACTGGCTGGACAACAACGAAAACCACAAAATCGCCCCCAACGAAAACTGGGGCAGGGAACTGCTGGAGCTGTTCAGCCTCGGCGTGGGCAACTACACCGAGCAGGACGTCTACGAATGCTCCCGCGCCTTTACCGGCTGGACTATCTCCGCCAAAATGCCGCGCTACCCCTACGGCAGGCATCCGTGGCATTTCGAGTATCGCCCCGAAGACCACGACGAAACCGACAAGTCCTTCCTCGGCTACACCGGCAATTTCAACGGCGAAGACATCATCAACATCATCCTGCAGCAGCCCGCATGCCCGCGCTTTATCGCGCGCCACCTCTACAACTTCTTCGTAGAGGACGAGCCGCAAGTCCCCGCGTGGAACATCGAGCCGCCGCGAAACCCCGACGCCATCCGCCTGCTCGCCGATACGCTGGTGGAAAACGACTACGACATCAAGCCCGTGCTGCGCGCCCTATTCAACTCCGACTTCTTCAAGGACGCGATGTACAAGAAAGTCAAGAACCCCACCGAAGTCGTCGTCGGCACGCTCAGGCTCACCGGCGACCTGCAGGGCCCCGACCCGCGCCTAGAGGCGGTCGCCAGGGAGCCCGGCTATATGGGGCAAGACATACTTGACCCGCCCAGCGTTGAGGGCTGGCACACCGGCCACGAATGGATAAACAGCGGCTCGCTCGTCAAGCGCGTCAACTTCGTCGCCGACCGCATCAGCGACACCAACCTGCCCGGCGTCAAGCGCATCGTCGAGCGCATCGCCTCAGCCAACGGCCCCACGATGACCCCCGAAGAGTTCGTGGAAAACTGCCTCGACCAGATGGGCCCCCTCCCCGTATCCGACCGCACCCGCGAAGAGCTGCTCACCCAAGCCCAGAGCGAGGGCGCGATCGACTGGCGGGAATCCTACGACGACTCCGCCCGGCGCACCGGCGAAATGCTCGCCCTCATCGGCGCTACCAGGGAGTACCAGTTCGGGTAAGCCTCTATGCGTATCGGACGCATCCGCGCGATCCCAAGCGCCTCAAAAAGCCAATAAAAAGCCAAGCCTTGCTAAGCATAAAAGGCATAAAGCCAAACCCTACAAGGAGAACGCTATGGCAACAAACTCTGCGAAACCGCCGGTTCTGGTTGTGCTGCAACTCACCGGGGGGAACGACTACTTCAACACCGTCGTCCCCTTCAACGACCCCAACTACTACGACAGCCGCCGCTCGCTCCAAATCCCCGAAAACCGCGTCCTCAAGCTGGACGACGAGCTCGGCTTGCACCCCGCTATGGGCCCCATGCAGGGCATCTACGAGAGCGGCGATATGGCGGTCATCCACGGCGTCGGCTACGAAAACTCCCCCCGCTCGCACTTCCGCTCCATGGACATCTGGCACACCTGCGAACCCGACAAGGTCGGCACTGAGGGCTGGCTAGGCCGCGCCCTCAGCCAGATTGACCCCAAGTCCGAAAATCCGGTCACAGGCGTCAACGTCGGCCAGGCGCTCCCCCGCGCCCTCGTAGCGCCCGGCGTGTCCGTCGCCTCCGTCGCCGACGTATCCACCTACGGCTTGCTCACCAACATCGAGCAGCAAGAGCAGCGCCAGCAAGTCCTGCAGCGCTTCGCCAATATGTACTCCCCCGCGGTCGGCAGCGGCCAAGTGATGGAATACCTAGGCCAAACCGGCCTGGACGCGCTCAAAGGCGCGGACATCCTGAAAGTCGCGCCCCAGCAGTACAGCAGCGGCGTTGAGTACGGCGCAAGCCCCATCGCCCAAAAACTGCGCGACATCGCTATGATTCACACCGCCGACGTCGGCACGCGCGTGTTCTACTGCGACCACGGCAGCTTCGACACCCACGCCGCCCAGGCTACCACCCACGCGCAGCTCTGGACGGACGTCTCCGAGGCGATCGCCGACTTCTGGGACGACCTGCGCGAACACGACGCCGACGAGAACGTGGTTATGTTCCTGTTCTCCGAGTTCGGCCGCCGCGTCCGCGACAACGGCTCCGGCACCGACCACGGCGCCGCCGGCGTCGCTTTCGCCATCGGCCCCAGCGTCAAGGGCGGCATGTACAGCGAATACCCCGAAACCCGCCCGGAGGCGCTCCAGCAGGGCGACCTCGTCCCCAACCAAGACTTCCGCGGCGTCTATTCCACCATCATCGACGACTGGATGAAACTGGACGCGCCCAGCATCGTCAACGGCCAATTCGAAAAGCCCGCTTTCGTCCAAACCAACGGCCACTAAGCCGCATAACGCGGGCATATCCGAATCCAACCATCCCCGTCGCGCCTGCATCACGCGCGGCGCGGCGGGGAGCGATTACCCTGAGCGAATCAGAGGTGACCTTATGCTCACAACCACCGTATCCGGCAGAACCTGGAACTTCAGCCACGCCATAGGCCGCAACGCCGCCGCCGGCAACGGCTTTACCCAGCCCACCGACGTGGCGGTAGCCCCCGGCGGCGTCATCTACGTCCTCAGCCGAGGCCAAGAGGGCGCGGGCGGCGTCCAAGCCCCCAACAAGCGCATCGGCAAAGTTACCATCACCGAAGACTTTATCGGCGACTTCGCCCGCGAAGAACTCGTCTGGCCTATGGGCATCGCCGTTGACAACGACGGCAATATCTACTGCACAGACGAGTTCGAAAAGCAGGTCAAAGTCTATGACGCCGACGGCCAGCGCGCCGGCGAATGGGACGGCGAGGGCAAACTTGTCAGCCCATCCGGCATAGCCTGCGACAACGACGGCAACGTCTACGTCACCGACGCCGCCACCAACCAAGCCCTCAAATTCACCAGCGACGGCAAATTCCTGCTCGCTTTCGGCAGCGGCGGCAGCGGCCCCGGCCAGTTCAACAAGCCCTGGGGCGTCAGCGTTGACAACGACGGAAACATCTACGTCGCCGACTGGGGCAACAACCGCGCCCAAAAGTTCACGCCCGACGGCAAGCACTTGGTAACCTACGGCGAAGAGACCAGCGGCAACGCGGGCGCGCTCAACCACCCGTCCGACGTCGCCGTGGACAGCGAGGGCGATGTCTATGTCTCCGACTGGGGCAACAAACTCGTCCGCATCTACGAGGGCAACGGCGCCGTCCTAACCCACCTAGAGGGCGACGCGGTCGAATTCTCCAAGTGGGCGAAAGAGGTCGTGGAATCCAACCCCGACGTGGTCAAGGCGTATCGCCGCGTGAAAGACACCCGCCCGCTCGGCCTGTTTGAGCGCCCCGTCGGCCTAGCCGTTGACGAGGAAGACCGCATCATCATCACCGACAGCACGCGCGGCCGCCTCCAAATCTACGCCAAGGAAAAGGACTACATGGATCCCCAATTCAACCTCTAGTCCAAACCCAAATCCCCCCACAACTCGCCTAACGCAGTAGGGCGATAGATACGGGGATAACGCAAGGGATAGGGCAGCCGATATTCATATTCGCGCGGCTCTATCTCTTTCTTGCGCCATTGCGCTAATCCCTTGCGCCGATGTCAGCGAGCATCATCACACTATTCAACCACGCCGGGCAGTATAAGCCCTTGCTGCCGCCAACCCGCTCTTGCCACTAATCCCCTAATCCTCCGCTAAGTCAGCGCCACCGGATCCACATCCACCACCCACCCGCGCGGCACATCAACCTTGTCCAGCAGCGCGCGCGGCGTCTGCCCACGCAAGATTATGTGCCACCGATACCGCCCCCGCAGCCGCATCGGATACGCGGGAACGGGCCCCAAAACTTCCACATCCGCGTCCGCGAACCCCCACTCCGCCTGCCGCTCCCGCAGCAGCGCCGCCAATTCCAGCGCCGCCGCCTCGCACTGCGCCTGGTTCGTATGCGCCCGCAGCAGCCGTATCAGCCTGGCGTGCGGCGGATTGCCCTGCTTGCGCCTATGCGCCATCTCGCGCGTGTAAAACGCCTGGTAATCCTGCGCCGCCGCCGCCTGTATCGCGTAGTTGTCCGGCTGAAACGTCTGCACAATCGCCCTGCCCTCATCCCTGCCGCGCCCTGCCCTGCCGGCAACCTGATACAGCAATTGAAATGCCCGCTCGCCCGCGCGATAGTCCGGTATGCTCAATCCCACATCCGCCGACACCACGCCCACCAGCGTAACCTGCGGAAAATGCAGCCCTTTCGCTATCATCTGCGTCCCCACCAAAACCCGCGCCTCGCCCGACCGGAACCGCCTTAGCAAGCTTTCGTGCGCCTTAGGGCTGCCCGCGATGTCCCTATCCCAGCGCAGAACCCCCGCGTCCGGATACCGCCGCGCGACCTCGTCGGCGACCGCCTCAGTGCCAATCCCATAGTAGCGCATCCGGTAGCTCAGGCAGCGCGGACACATCCGCTCCGGCCGCCGCCGCGCGCCGCAATAGTGGCATATGAACCGCTTTTCTTTCGCGTGATATGTCACATTCACATCGCAGCGGCGGCATCGCAGGCTATACCCGCATCCAAAGCACTGCAAGTATGCCGCCGTGCCGCGCCTGTTCAAGAACAGCATAGCCTGGTTGCCTGCCGCCAAACACTCGTCCAGCGCAGACGCCAGCTCGCGGCTGAACATATCGCTATTCCCCTCGCGCAGCTCCGCCCGCATATCCACCACGCTCACCGACGGCAGCTCCCGCCGCCGCCCATTCGCCGCGCTGCTTGCGCCCTCGCCATTGCCGCCGCCGTCATCCACGAACCGCTCCCCCAGCAGATGCAAGCTATGCCGCCGCCGCAACCCGCCGTAATACGTCCCCACATCCGGCGAGGCGCTGCCCAACACAACCACTGCGCCCGTCAGATCCGCCAGTCGCAGCGCCACATCCCGCGCGTGATAGCGCGGCGCTGCGTCATGCTGCTTGTATGTCCACTCATGCTCTTCGTCTATCACGATTAGCCCCACATCCGGCAGCGGCGCGAATATCGCGCTGCGCGAGCCAATCACAATATCGTAATCCCCGCGCCTGATTTTCCACCACTGGTCAAACCGCTCCCCGTCCGAAAGCCCGCTGTGCAGCACTGCCACCCGCCCCTCAAACCGCGCCGCGAACCGCTCTATCGTCTGATATGTCAGCGCAATCTCAGGCACAAGCGCGATAACCCGCTTGCCCATCGCTACGCAATGCCGCGCCGCGTCCAGATAGACCTCAGTCTTGCCGCTGCCCGTTACGCCCTGAATAACATACGTCCGCGCCGCCGCCGCATCCGACAGCCCCTCGCGTATCGCCGCCGCTATCTGCGCCTGCCGCTCAGTCAGACGCGGCGGCGGCTTGCGCGAAAACTCCCGCCCATCCAGCGGATCGCGCTCCACCGCAACCCGATCCTCAGCGAGCCAGCCCTTGTTCACCAGCGCCCTAACCGCCCCGCCGTATTCTTTGCGCGCCGCCGTCCCATCCATAGCCGCGCCATCCAACAGCCGCTCCAGCAACCCCCGCTGCTTATGCGCCCGCCGCCCGCCATCCCCCTCCAGCCACGCATCCACCTCCGCCCGCCTATCCGCCGCGATGCTCACCCTTGCCCGATACCTATGCCCCACCGATGGCCCTCTCAGCGAATACTCCCGCCGCAAAATCCCCCGCCTAACCAGGCTATTCACCGACGCCAGCGCCCCATCCCCCAGCGCCCTCACCAGCCTATCCTGCTGCGCCCCCGCCGCCCCTCGCCGCGCGATATACTTCATTACCCGTTGCTGAAACGGCGTCAACCCCTCTATATTCGCGGCATCTTCTACGTCATCCGCGGCGTCCGACGCGCCATCATCCGCCAGCGTCAGCAGCGTCCGCGCCCTTGCCCGCCCGCCCGCCGGCAGCATCGCCGCCGCCGCCTCAAACGGCGAGCATATGTAATACTCGCTTATCCACTCAGCCAGCCGCAGCCGCGTATCATCCAGCGGCGCATCCTCAAACACAACCGCGCCCACATCTTTCGTCTCGGCGACCTGCGGCGCGTCCGCCAGCGCGAACACAATCCCCTGCACCCGCCTTGCCCCAAACGGCGCCTCTACCAAATGCCCCGCCCGCAAATCCATCCCGTCCGGCACGGCGTAACTAAACGTCCGCCCCAACCCCGTCGGCGCGTCAACCGCAACCTCAGCGTATTTCATACATACCCCAACCTGCTTGCAACCTTGCCTACATTCTAGCAAACCCTATTTCTATACTACCCGCGCAAGCGCCCCCTTGAATTCACAAGAACCCACGCGTCGGATCCCCCACGACGCCAAACGGGACAGGCGCGTTACGCAACCTGACCCGTTTCTTGAATTGCCTGTATGCTTAGCGCGCTACTACCGCCGCTCCTTAATCCGCGCCGCCCTGCCCGACAGCCCGCGCAGATAATACAGCCGCGCCCGCCGAACCTTGCCTCGCCGCGTTACCGTCACCGACTCCACATTCGGCGAGTGCATCAAAAAAGTGCGCTCCACGCCGATTTCGTAGCTAACGCGCCGCACCGTGAACGAGGCGCCCGGCCCCCCGCCGCGCTTGCGTATCACCACGCCTTGAAACGCCTGCGTCCGCGTGCGCTCCCCCTCCGTAACCCGTATATTCACCCGCACCGTATCCCCCGGCTGAAACTCTTCGATCGCCGGGTTCGCCTCAAGTTGCACAAACTGATGCGCTTCCATTGCTATATTGCCTGCTTTCTTGCCGCTAAATAGCCGCTATTTAGCCGCCAATTTCTTATCATTCGCAAACACAATTGTAGCCCCAACGCCATTGCCTACGCAAGAGATATGCAGTCTTATACGGCAACCCACCTGATACTGCGTCACCAGCCACCCCCAAAAAGTTTTGCCTACTTTTTCAAAAGTAGCGTCCCCCCCTCATATCGCCAAGACGGGCGTCAGAACCACGGGAACGACGCCCGCCCTCTATCGCTAGTGCGCTATCCCCTAATCATCCGCCGCCACCGCCTTCCCCAGCGCATCCGCCGGCCAATCCCCCCTGCGCGCCCGCGGAATCACATGCTCCCCGAACATCTCGATGGAGCTCATCACCTTGTCATGCGGGATAGTCTCGGTCTGCATAATCATCAGAACCTGATCCACCCCGATGTCCTCATACATCTTTATCGCCCGCAGGCAGCTATCCGGATCCCCCGCGATGATAACCCCCCTATCCGCCAGCGTATTCGGGTCAAGCTCCGCTATCGCCGCCCTAGCCGCGCCTGGCCCCGAATCCAGCGATATGCCCACCTGCGCCGCCTGCTCTTTATGCGCCTCGTCCGACTGCCGCAGCCACCGCCCGAAGTCCGCTTGCAGATGATCCGGCACGCCGCCCCAGTCCTCCAGCAGCTGCTCATAAGCCCCGATGCGCCCCGCGATGTACGGCTTGTCCGGCCCGAAGAACGTCTTCATGGAATCCGCCGCAAGCTTTCGCGCCTCGCCATTGTCCGCGCCGCAAAACGCATGAACGTTGTTCCCCCAAAACTCGGTGGCGAAAGCCCCCACCGGCTCCGTGTTTCGCAGCGCCTCGCGGTATATCTGAACCTTATCCCGCAACACATCCACCGCGTAAGACGCCGACGACAGCACGCCGATGCCCTTTTCGGCGGCGAGCCTAAAGCTGTCCTCCGATGTGCATGCCAGATACATGCGCGGATGCGGCTTTTGGAACGTCTTCGGCAGCACGCGGCGCGACGGCACATTCCAGAACTTGCCCTCCCACTCGAACTCGTCCGACTGCCATATCCGCGGCAGCATAGACAGCGACTCGCTCCACATATCCCGCGTATCGCGCGGATCCACGCCCAGCCCCAGCTGCTCATAGGCGTTGGATCTGCCCGTCCCGAACTCCACGCGCCCGTCCGTCAGCTGATCCACCATCGCCACCCGCTCAGCAATCCGAACCGGATGCGCGTGCGGCAGAATGGACACGCCGAACCCGATCCGGATGCGCTTGGTAATCTGGCTCAGCGCCCCGAACAGCACCTCCGGGCAGGGCGACCCTGAGAACCCCGTCAAGAAGTGATGCTCCACAAACCACAGCGCGTCAAACCCCACCCGATCCGCCAACTCGCACTGCTCCAGCGTCTCTTTGTACAGCGTATTCCAATCGATCTCCGTGCCCTTAAACGGGCGCTGCGTCTCATACAGCAAACCAAACTGCATTTCCCCGTCTCCTTTCGGCTATCTTGCGCCAACTCTCTGCGTCTTGCCTTGCGCCCGATTATACTTGCAAACCGCCTCAAGGTAAAACGCGCCCGCTATAACCTGTGATAAATCTGCCCCTAAATCCTCATCCCACCCAAAAAGTTATGCCTACTTTTTCCTAAAAAGTAGCGTTCCCCCATTTCTCGCCACGAAAACTTTCGGACTGCCGAAATCGCTAAACCTATGCTAATATAGACAATGTTATGAACGCCATAATCACAATATCCAAATACCCCCCCCCATACCTATGTTCTATCAACATAGCCGGTCAGCCGCGCAAACCACGTCTATCGCGCCGCAATTCGGCGGCAACTCCAGCAAATACTAAAGGCTTATCTCGCAATAATGAAGAGCATACACGCCCGCCTTGCCCGCATCCGGCCCAGCGCCAGCGCCGCGCTGCTGCTACTCACGCTTGCCGCCGCGCTCGCCCTCTCCGCCGGCCTGGATGGCAACGACAACAACGCCCAGGCGCAACAACCCCACACGCCAACGCCCACTCCCGTCATCCTACCCCCGCCTAAAATCAACCCTCCGCTCGGCAACCTAGACCCCATCCTATCCCGCCTAGTCGAGCGCGTTGAGCAAGGCATATCCACCGCGGACGCCGCCGCCGCGGACGCGCCCGTCTCGCTCGGCGCATCCGTTGCCGTCACATTCCACGCCCAAGGCGACACGCAAGCGCTCGCCGATTTCCTGCGCGCCAACGGCGGCGATCCCCGCAACATCGGCGCGGGCTACATAGAGGCCTACGCCCCCATAGACCTGCTGGTTCGCGCATCCGAGCGCCCCGGCGTAATTCGCGCAACCGCGATCCTGCCGCCCATGCCCGCCTACGACCTGCCCCTTGCGCTTGACAGCATGAGCGCGCCCTCAAAAGGCAACGTCACCAGCCAAGGCGTCGCCGCGCACGGCGCGGACGACTGGCACGCGGCGGGCTACACCGGCGACGGCGTCAAGGTCGGCGTCATAGACGCCGGCTTTACCGGATTCGGCGCGCTGATGGGAACCGAATTGCCCGCGAGCGTAACCGGGCGCTGCTACTCAAGCATCGGGAGGATCTCTTCTTCCCTTGCGAACTGCCAACACGGCACTAATCACGGAACGATAGTCGCCGAAACTCTGATGGACGTCGCGCCCGATGCGACGCTCTACATATCCAACCCCACATCTTTGGCCGACCTGGCATCCACAGTCACCTGGATGGTCAACCAAGGCGTGGATGTTATCAACCATTCGGTAATTCGCGCATGGGAAGGCCCCGGCGACGGCACGGCGCCGGGCACGGGTTTTGCCAGCCCCGCGCTCAAAAGCGTGGACGCGGCGGTTCGCGGCGGCATAACATTCGTCAACTCAGCCGGGAACTACGCGCGAGGCACATGGTACGGCTCGTTTAATGATCCCAACGGAAACTTCGACCTAAACTTCTCCGGCTCATCCGAAATCAACAGCGTCCGCATAGCGGGAGGAACAAGAAACGCCTTATTCCAACTGCGCTGGGATGACAGCTGGAACGGCGCGAATAAGAGCCTCGCTCTCGTGCTGTATCGGCGCAACGCTATGGGGGAATGGGAATACGTCGCCACAAGCGACGCTCCCCAAGTCGGCTGGCCTTGGCATAGGCCGCTCGAATACATCTTCGTCAATGTCAATACAACCGGAACATACGGAGTCAAGGTGAGTCAGATATTGGGCCGCGGCAAGCCCTCATGGGTGCAGCTCCAAGTCATTCCCGGGAATTTTGCACACTACACAACCGGCCGCAGCCTGGGCAGCCCCGCCGAGAGCGTCAACAACGGCATGCTTGCGGTGGGCGCCGCCCACTACTGGAACACGCGCGCGATTGCGAGCTACAGCAGCCGCGGCCCAATGCTGAACGGCAGGACTAAGCCCGACATCACCGGCGCGGCATGCGCGCGAGCGTCCAGAGCGGGAATAACCCCGCAATTCAGAGGCCCCTCCGGGCAGCGCTGCTGGTTCGCGGGAACCAGCGCATCCTCGCCCCATGTGGCGGGGCTTGCCGCCCTGGTCAAAGACAGATTCCCCGCCTACACGCCCGCGCAAGTCGCGTCCTACCTAAAAACAAACGCGCTCGCGCGCGGCGCAAAGCCCAACAACACCTGGGGATACGGCTTCGCCAATCTGCCCAACCCGGCAACAGCCACGCCAACCCCCACGCAGCCGCCCACCGCAACGCGCACACCCAGGCCAAGGCCATCGCCCACCGCAACCCGCACTCCGCGCCCACGCCAGCCCACAGCCACGCCTACCCCCACGCCATCACCCACAATCACGCCCACGCCGACGCCATCTGCCACGCCAACGCCAACCCACACGCCCATCCCCATCGGCGTCAGGCTCAGCGAACTCGAGCGGCAAACCGGAATACTATCGCGGCTCATCAGCGCCCTGCTCACCCGCATGGACGCGCTTGACGGCGGCCCCACGCCCACCCCGACCGCCACGCCAACGCCCACTGCCACGCCCCGCCCATCCACCGCCGCCTGCGTCCAACCCATACTCCCCGGCGCCACCGCCGGCGCATGGACGCCCGCCTGCCTCACCGCCAACCCTCCCGGCCCTCATACCTACTACGCCAAATTCTACACCTTCACCCTAGCCACCCCCTCCAACGTCGCCATCACCCTATCCGCCGCCGACCCCACCTACCTCTACCTCCTCACCGGCGCCGGCCCCACCGGCGACATAGCCCACGAGGCCGGCGCCGACAACACGCCCACAACCACCCTAACCGCAACCCTATCCCCCGGCGCCTACACCATAGAGGCCACAACTTGGCATCCCAACACCACCGGCGACTTCACCCTAACCCTAACCACAACCCCATCCGACTAACCCACCCACGCCATTAGCAAGATTGGGCTGAGTTACGATATAATCCCACCAAACCCGTCAACTCTCACAAGACTGGAACGGCATGAAACTCAACCCCCTACACACCCCCAAACCCACAACCGCCCTCGCCCTAACCGCCCTTGCGGCCCTCACAACCCTCGCCCTGCTCGCCGACGCCGGCGCCGCCCGCGCCCACGCCCCCCCGCTAGGCCCAACATTCACATTCCCGCCCGATATGCCCCAAGACAGGCAAGACGCCTACCGCGACTACTTCGCCGGATTGCGCGCATTCTCGCAAAACCGCTTTGGCGCATCCCCAAACACTAGCGACCTCCAAATCACCGTCGACGCCGATGAGACTTGCGTTGTAGTCGCATGGACGGCATACAAACGCGTGACCATTAACGACGGTTGCATAGACGAGTCAGGACGTGTCAGTCACGCTTCCACATCAATTTTCTTCGCGGAAATGTATTTTCGCCTATTGTGGAACTCGTGGCACAGAGCCGAAACGCCTGCTTGGACAACCGAATGGATGGTTGAGGGCAGCGCAAAATACTTTGCGAATCTCTGGCTTGACCACTACGAAGACTCCGCAACTTACGCCAATCTCCGCTCTGCCGAAATACGCCTGTTTTCAGAAGTTGGAGAGCTCGCGCCACTCGACCGGACATACCCGTATGATGACGGCGGCCGCGCACTGGCGTTCCTCGCCATTGACTACCTCGCTGAGCAGACAAGCGCAGCCAAGCCGATAGACTACTTCACCGCCGAGCGTATCGGCCCAACCTTTGAAACCCACTTCCAAAGCGTCTTCGGGCTATCGCCCGCCGCCTTCTACCGCCACTTCGCCGCCCACCGCGCCGCCGGATTCCCCCAACCCGGCGCGCCCATCGCCTTCCCAACGCCAACGCCAACGCCTCTACCCATCGTCGCCGACGGCCGAATCGTGTTCACATCCGACAGAGACAGAGAAGTGAACTACTTCAAGAACCACCAACTATATGTGATGAACGCGGATGGCACGGGAATTTCAAGGCTCACAAATGATACATTGGATAAGTCAGGTCCTGCCTGGTCTCCAAACGGCAAAAGAATAGCGTTCTCATCAGAAACCATCTCATACGCAGAAGATGACTTTGGCTATGAGATATATGTCTATGAGATATATGTAATGAACGCGGATGGCACAGGCATTTCCCGGCTTACGGATGGCCCCGGGAACATCTTCTCTCCCGCCTGGTCTCCCGACGGCAAGAAAATCGCGTTCTCATCGGATATACACGGAGGAGCGGGCGGCTCTGATATATACGTGATGAACGCAGACGGCACAGGCGTTTCCCTGCTTACGGATGACGCAATCTGGTCTAGCTCATCCCCCGCATGGTCTCCGGATGGCAAACGCATTGCGTTCGACGCTAACAGAGAGGCAAACAGGGAATCTGATGTGTATGTGATGAACGCCGACGGCTCAAACCTGACAAGACTGACAAATCACCCTGAGACGGACCATAGTCCTGCCTGGTCCCCCGACGGGCTTCGGATTGCCTTCGTATCACGGCGCGACCACTTGTCGCAGCGTGAACATATTGACAAAATATATGTGATGAACGCCGACGGCTCGCAACAAACTAGGCTGACCGCACAAACCGGGAATCAGTACAACCCTGTCTGGTCGCCGGACGGGCGGCACATAGCGTTCAGCGCGCGGCGCACACTGCGGGACGGCAATTATGAGATATACGTAGTGAACGCCGACGGCTCAAACCCAACAAGGCTAACAAATCATCCGGGGCGAGACCTTGATCTTGACTGGACATCCGCCCCAACCGGCCAAATCGCCAATCGCATCGCCCAACTTGAGCAGCAAAACAGCGCCCTCCAACAGCTCCTACAAAACCTGCAATCCCTCATCCAAACCCTAACCGACCGCATAGCCGCGCTAGAGGACGCCGTCCCCTAGCCAACCCCGCCGCAATCCCACTTTGACATCTAACCCGCAACAAGCCACTAATCCCGCTCCGCGCCAACCCAAAAGCTTTGCCCACTTTTCCCCAAAAAAGTAGCGTCCCCCTGATTTCTCCCCACCCTTGCCCCAAACCCGCCCCCATATGCTATACTGCCACTAAATCCAATCCCAAACCCCCCGCCTGCCTTACACCACAAACAACCAAGCCGCCGGATAGCCAAGAACCACTGAATAGCCCAATAGCCACAGGACATCCCAACAGCCATTGGATAGATAACATCCACTAAACACACCCCGCGCCACAACCGCCTCACACACATCGCCACAGGAGGGCATCATGACACTCAAAACCACGCAGGCAGTCGAACAGGTAGCCCATCTTATGCGCCGCGCCGCCTTTGGCGCTACCCGCGACGAACTCGACCAACTGGAGCGCAAAAGCTACGACGCAGTCGTCGCCGAACTGCTCAACCCCACATCAGACGCCTCTATGCCCGACGACCTCATCCGCCGCTACCATCACGAGCAGTCCGGCATGATGGGGCAGCAAAACCCAGCCGCCTACTGGCTCTACAAGATGATCTCCACCAACGCGCCGCTGCAAGAGAAGATGAGCCTGTTCTGGCACACCGTCTTCGCCACCGGCTACCCAAAAATCACGCAGGGCAAAGTCCTCAGCGACCAAATCCGGATGTTCCGCCGCTACGGTATGGGCAACTTCCGCGAACTGCTGCTGGAACTCTCACGCGATCCCGCGATGATTGTCTGGCTGGACAACCACGACAACCACAAGGGCGCCATCAACGAAAACTGGGGGCGCGAACTGCTGGAACTCTTCAGCATGGGCGTAGGCAACTACTCCGAAGACGACATCAAAGAGGCGTCCCGCGCCTTTACCGGCTGGACGCTCGGCAACACCGAGTACATGGCGCTCCGCGCCGAGCGCGACTCCATCTGGCCCTACGGCAGAATTTCCTGGCACTTCCAATACAATCCCGACGACCACGACGAGGGCGAAAAGACATTCCTAGGACAAACCGGCAACCTAAACGGCGACGACATCGTGGACATCATCTGCCGCCAGCCCGCCACCGCGCACTTCATTTCCCGCCACCTATACGACTTCTTCGTCGCCGAAGAGCCGCCCGTCCCGCAGTGGCCCTACACTCCCCCGCGCGATCCCGACGCCATCCAAGCGCTCGCCGACGCCTACTTCGACAGCGGCTACGAAATCTCCGCTATGCTGCAAACCCTATTCACCTCCGACTTCTTCAAGTCCGACGAATCCATACGCTTTATCCGCGTCAAAAGCCCCGCCGAACTCGTGGCAAGCACCCTGCGGCTCACCGGCGAATTCGACCGCCCCCGCCGCGAAATTCTAGACCGCGCCCTCCAAATGACCTATATGGGGCAGCATCTCATCAACCCGCCAAGCGTTGAGGGCTGGCGGCAGGGCGCAGATTGGATAGACACCGGCACCCTAGTTGAGCGCCTCAACTTCGCCACCCAGCAGCTCGGCGATACCTCAAAGCCCGGCGTCAAAGCGATGATCGCCCGCGTGGCGGCAGAATCCGACCTTGACGGCGAACTCTCATCCGCCCGCCTCGTGGACGCCTGCCTAGACGCCATGGGCGTAGTAGCCGTATCCGAAGAAACCCGCGAGGCGCTGGAATCATTCGCCGCCGGCGGCGATACCCTATACGTAGACCCCGACGACATCGCCGAATCCGCCGAGAGCCGCATCGCCGCGATGCTCCAAATGGTCGGCGCATCACACGAATTCCAGCGGGCATAGCAAGCCCGCAACACGCGCAACGCGCCCCGCTTGCCCGCCTGAGCTAACGCTTATGCGTAACTCAGGCGCAAGCGGATGGCGCATCCCCGCGCACCTGACACACGCCTAGCCTGACACCCCCGGAGGCGCATCAATATGACCACTGCCACTATCCCCCAAACCAAAACCCTGCGATACAGCCACTCCATCGGCCTATCCACAATGGCCGGGCGCGGCTTTTACTACCCCGTTGACACCGCTTTCGGCGCTGACGGCAAAATCTACACCGTCAGCCGCTCCCTTGACGGCGACAACCGCGGCTTGCGCGTAACCATCTACGACATTGACAGCGAATACTACGGCGTTTTCGGCGAATACGGCGAGGCCGACGGCCAGTTCGTCTGGCCCACCGCCATAGCGCGCGACGACTCCGGCGCGACCTACGTCGCCTGCGAATACCTAAACCGCATCGTCCGATTCGCCCCCGACGGCAGCCCATTGCTCGGCTGGGGCAAATACGGCAGCGCCCCCGGCGAACTAGACGGCCCCTCCGGCATAGCCCTTGACGCCAACGGCGACCTATACGTCGTCGACCACCAAAACCACCGCGTCCAAAAGTTCACCGCCGACGGCCAATTCCTAAGCTCATTCGGCTCGCCCGGCGATGGCGATGGCGAGTTCAACCTGCCCTGGGGCATTGCCATAGACGGCGCCGGCGACATCTACGTCGCCGACTGGCGCAACGACCGCATCCAAAAGTTCACCGCCGAGGGCGAGTTCATAGCCGCATACGGCGAACCCGGCCGCGCCGATGGCGAGTTCCACCGCCCCGCCGCCGTCGCCGTTGACGCCGGCGGCAACATCTACGTCGCCGACTGGGGCAACGAGCGCGTGCAAGTCCTGGACGCCAACGGCAACTTCCTGCAAACTATGCGCGGCGAGGCTACCGACTCCAAGTGGGCGCACGCCTTCCTGGACATCAACCGCGAAGAGGCCGCCGCCCGCGCCAAAGCCAACCTAGCCCCCGACATCCAATTCTTCAACGACGACCCGCACGAAATATCATCCCACATAGAGCGCCTCTTCTGGGCGCCCACCTCCGTCAAACTGGACACACACGGCAACCTCTACGTCACCGAAAGCAACCGCCACCGCATCCAAATCTACGCCCCCGCCTAGCCCCCAAAAACAGGGCAGTCCTATCTGCCCCATCCGCTAAACCCATCTAACCCCCACCCTCTCAAAAGTTTTTGCCTACTTTTTTCTAAAAAGTAGCGTCCCCCCGTTTATTCACTATAACCCGCCCTATCCCGCAATTCCCCCCATTCACGCCCCATCTTGCTGTATAATATCTATTCATCACACACCATCCCTACACAACAGGCAGGCAACAATCATCACGCAACACTCCGACACCCCCCTGCTAGTAATCCCGCTAGGCGGCCTCGGCGAAATCGGCCAAAATATGATGGCGATAGAGTTCGGCGAAGACATCATCGTCATAGACGCCGGACTGCTATTCCCCGAAGAAGATATGCCCGGCGTCAACCTTGGCGTCCCCGACATATCCTACCTCGTGGAAAACCGCCGCCGCGTCCGCGCCATCCTAATCACGCACGGCCACGAAGACCACATCGGCGCGCTCCCATTCGTATTGCCCGAACTAGACGTCCCCGTCTATGCCTCCCGCCTCACGCACGGCCTCATCAGCGTCAAGCTGCGCGAGCGCGGCAAACTCAAAGCCGCCGAACTCCACGTCGTCGAGCCGCACATCCCCTTCACAATCGGCAGAAACTTTCGCATAGAGTTCTTTCGCGTCTGCCACTCCATCCCCGACGCTATGGGCATTGCCATCACCACCCCCATCGGCGTCGTCATCCACACCGGCGACTTCAAGATAGACCACACCCCCGCCGACGGCGCGTCAATGGATCTCGCCGCCATCGCCCGCCTCGCCCCCGACGGCGCGCTGCTGCTCTGCTCCGATTCCACCTACGCCGAAGTCAAGGGCTACACCGAATCCGAGCAAGTCGTTGGCGAATCCCTTGAACGGGTAATCGCCGAATCCCCCGGCAGGGTGATGGTTGCCACATTCGCATCCCTAATATCTCGCATCCAGCAAGTCATTGACGCCGCCGTCCGCCACGACCGCAAGGTAACCGTCGTTGGCCGCAGCATGAGCAACAATGTCAAGATGGCTACCAATATGGGCTACCTGAGCGCGCCGCCCGGCACAATCGTCTCTATGAACGAGGCGCGCCAGCTCCCCCGCGACCGCGTTATCATTATGGCGACCGGCAGCCAGGGCGAACCCACATCCGCCCTCGTCCGCATATCCAACGGCGAACACCGCGACGTTGAAGTCGAGCCCGGCGATACCGTCGTCATATCCGCCTCGCCCATTCCCGGCAACGAAAAGGTCGTCGCCAAAACCATAGACAACCTGTTTCGGCAGGGCGCGAATGTCATCTACAGCCGCATCGCCACCGTCCACGTCCACGGCCACGCCAGCCAAGAAGAGCTCAAAACGATGATTAGCATCGTCAACCCCCGTTTCTTCGTCCCCATCCACGGCGAGCGCCGCCACCTAGTCGCCCACGCCGCCATCGCCCAATCTATGGGCATCCCCCAAGACAATACATTCGTCCTTGAGGACGGCGACGTCCTAGCCATAACCCCCGAAGAGGCGGCGGTGGTGGACAAAGTAACCGCCGGCAGCGTGTTCGTTGACGGCAGAACGATGTGGGATATGGACAGCAGCGTGTTCATAGAGCGCCGCCGCCTTGCCCGCGAGGGCGTGCTGGTAGTCGTCGCAACCGTCAGCAAGCGCACCGGCGCGGCGCTCCTCCCCCCCGAAATCGCATCCGCCGGGTTCATAGAACTGGACGAGTCGCAAGAACTTTTTGAAAAAACCTCAAAAAAGGTTTTAGAAATGCTAGAAGAATCCGCCCCCAACACCCTACCCTTAGACGCGGTAAGGGCTAGGGTCAGGGATTCTATCACCAAGTTCCTGCACAAACAGACCGGCAAGCGCCCCACCGTCCTAGCCGTCATAGAGCGAGTCTAGGGCAAAGCCGCCCGCCGGCCTACCCGCAGGCGCGCCTGAGTCTCCCTTACGAAACGCGCATCGTTTCGCGCAGCGAGGTCAGGCTACTATGGCGAAAAGCGACACAATTTCGGCGTCCGCGCAACCCGGCGCAAAATCCCGCGGCAAACTCATCCCCAAATTCACCTGGTACGAACTGCTCGCCCTCCCCGTAGTGGCGGTCGGCATAGCCGTGTACTGGTTCAGAGAACCTATCGCCGCCACATTCAACGCCGCCCGCGAAACCATAGCCGTTTCACTGGGCGCAGGCGTCATCCCCATAGCCCTCTGGGCGCTAATCGCCATAGCCGCCCTAGCCCTTAGGCCCAGCCTATTCCGCCGCTGGCGTCCTTGGCTTGCATCCCTGCCCTTGCTCGCCCTAACGCTCGGCGCAATGTCCCTGCTGCGCCCCGTAGAGGGCCCCCTAGCCTGGTTCACCCTGCAAGGCTACTCCACGCTAGGCGGCGCGCTCGGCGACGCCATCGCCGGCCCCGCCGGCTGGCGGCGCATCGCCCAGCTCGGCGGCCTAGCCGCCCTCACCATCGCGCTCGCCTCCCCCGTGTTCGTTGTCATATTCGCCATGACATTCGGCAGGCTGCTGCTATTCGTCTTCATAGGCTTGGTATTCATAGCCAAGGCAATCGGCGGCATCTTCAAGCGCAAGCCCAAAAAAGACCCGCTCCCCCAAGCCGACGACCCTGAGAACGCCGCGCCCGCCTACGCCGCCGCCTACTCGGCCGCTACTATGGCAGCCACCGCCGCCGCCACAAACGGCAGCCAGCCCCACGACGCCAATCCCGCCTACGAAATAGAGGACGTCGCGCACACAGCCCCGGCCGTTGCCGCCCATATGAATGGCGCACAAGGCGAGAGCGAAGACGTCCACGCGAAATACGCCGCCCACCAAGTCCTAACCCTAGCCGACGACACACCCGCTACTGACGAATACGACTACGACTACCCCGAATACGACCACGACCGCAATCACGCCGCGCCCCACCTAAACGGCGCGGCGTTGGCGGACGATCTGCCCAACGAATCGCAAGACGAACTGCCCGACGAATGGGACGACGAATGGGAGGACATGTTGACCATCACCGACACCAACTCAGCCACCCTAACTTTGGACCCGCCCGAACAGCGCACCGACTCCCGCCTATCCGGCCTCAAAATCCCCACGCTCGGCAGGCGGCGCGAAAAGTGGGCAACCCCCTCCATCCAACTGCTGGAGGGCGTGGAAGACCGCGGCGTCCCCACCGACCACATCAACGAAACCGCCGAAACCATCCGCCAAACGCTCGCCGACCACGGCGTCGAAGTGGAAATCGGCAGCATCAAGTACGGCCCCACCGTCACGATGTACGGCATCATCCCCGGCTGGACGCGCCGCTTTAAGCAAGTCCGCCTAGAAGACGAAGAGGGCAACCCCATCCTGGACGAGCGCGGCAAGCAAATCAGCACGCGCCAAGAGCAGAAAACCCGCGTCAAAGTCAGCGCTATCCTAAGCCAAGAGAAAGACCTAGCCCTAGCCCTCAGAACCCCCAACCTGCGCCTTGAAACCCCCGTTATGGGCAAAGCCCAGGTCGGCATCGAAATCCCCAACGAACAGCCCGCCCCAGTCACCCTGCGCTCCATTATGGAAACGCCTGAGTACAAAAAAGTCCGCTCCAACGCCAGCCTGCCCGTAGCGCTCGGCAAAGGCACAGGCGGCGAAAACATCGCGCTTGACCTCGCCAAAATGCCCCACCTGCTCATCGCGGGCGCCACCGGCGCCGGCAAAAGCGTCGCCCTAAACGCCATCGTGTCCGGCCTCCTTATGGAACGCTCCCCCGCCGAACTCCGCATGCTGCTCATCGACCCCAAGCGCGTGGAACTCACCCCCTACAATGGCGTCCCCCACCTGCTTAACCCCGTCATCGTGGAAGTGGACGAAGTCGTCAGCATGCTCAAAGGCGTCATCAACGAAATGATGAACCGCTACCGCCAAATGGAGGAAATCGGCGTCCGCAACATTGAGGCGTACAACGAGCGCAACTCCGACGAGCCTATGCCATTCCTGCTAGTCGTCGTGGACGAACTAGCCGACCTGATGATGACCGCCGCCGCCGATGTGGAGCAATCCCTCTGCCGCCTAGCCCAGCTCGGCCGCGCCACCGGCATACACCTCATCCTAGCCACGCAGCGCCCCTCCGTGGACGTCGTAACCGGCCTCATCAAGGCGAACTTCCCCAGCCGCATCAGCTTCGGCGTAACCTCCCACACCGACTCCCGCACCATCCTAGACGTCAACGGCGCTGAAAAGCTGCTCGGCAAGGGCGATATGCTCTACCTCCCCCGCGACGCCGCCCGCCCCTTGCGCGCCCAAGGCGTCTTCATATCCGACGAAGAAATCGACGGCATCATCAACTTCTGGCAAAACTCCCCGCGCGGCTGGATGCCCGAAGTCAACCTCAGCCCCGTATCCGAAGACGGCGACGACGAGGACGAAGACGGCTACTCCGCGTCCACCGACGCCCTGTTTGACAAGGCGGTTGAGCTCGCCCGCACCCAGCGCAAGCTCTCGGTATCCCTAATGCAGCGCCGCCTACGCATAGGCTACCCGCGCGCCGCCCGCCTTATGGACGAACTAGAAGACAACGGCATCGTCGGCCCCAGCGACGGCTCCAAATCCAGAGAAGTCATAGCCTAACCCATACGGCCCCCTAAAACCCAAACCCAAAAGTTTTTGCCTACTTTTTCCCAAAAAGTAGCGTCCCCCTTCTTTCCCACTCAGCAACGCCCCGCCTATCCCCTACCCTACCCTACTCTCCTCCATCAAACACCACCCGCCACACCGTCCCTTCCCCGCTAACATGCTGCCCCGTCCGAACCTCAGCCATCGCATACCCCGGCACCCCCACAACCGCAACGCACTTCCCCTCAAACAGCGCCCCGGCGTCAGCGAACCAAAAGTCCATATTCACAAACCCGCTCTCAGCCCTATCCGCCGGCAGATCCGCCGCATCCGCCGGAACGATATGCAGAAAGAACCGCGCCTCCACATCCGCCGCGCGGCAGGGATCTTTCACATAAACCAGCGCGCCATTCCCCGCGCGATACACATCAAACGTCGACTGCGCCGCCGCATCGCCATAATCCCCCGCTATCGCCGCCCGATGCGCGCCCGCGTACTCGTCCGGCTCAACCGCCGCCACCGCGCCAACATCCGCCTGCCAAACCGCGCCCGCGCCGCTCACATACTGCCCCGTGTGTATGCGCGCTATCGCGTAGCTCGGCAGCGCCGCTATCGCAACGCACTTCCCCTCAAACAGCGCCCCACGCGCCGCGAAATCAAAATCCGCGTTCACAAACCCGCGCTCCCGCTCCCCATCCCCCAAGACCGCCGCGTCCGACGGATAGATATGCAGAAAGAACCGCGCGTCAATATCACCCGGCCCACACGGCTCGCGCAAATACAACAATCGCCCCCCGTCCCGGTACACCGCGAAATCCAAATACGCCGCCGCCGCGTACTCCCCCGCCGCAATCCCTTCATACGCCGCCATAAACGGATTATTGCCCACATCCGGCGCATACCCGTCGTCCACCCGAAATATCGCCCCGTCCGAAAATTCGGCGACCGGCCGCAACCGCGCCGTAGCCCGCATCTGCGGCAAATGCTTGTCGCGGACGCTGAAGTTGTCATTTTCGTTGAACCACACAACCCAATCCCCCGCCCGCGCATCCGCCGCCCAGTCCGCCAGCCCTTGCCCATAGCGCCCCAAATCCGGCGCGCGATAGAGCGCGTCCCCGCCATTGTGCAGATACACCACCGGCGACCGATTGCTGAACACCAGCCCGTCCATAGGATATTCGCGGATGTGCCGCAAAGTCGCTGAGCTAATCCAAGGCTGCGCCGTATAGACATGCTCAAACCCGTCCGAGTTCGCATACGCTATCGCCCGAACATTCGGGACAATCTGCGTAACCGGCCACATCGTCAGCGCCACCAGCAGCCCAACCCCCGCCAACCGCCGCGCCATCCCGCCGCCATCCCGCTGCCCGCCATCATCCCGCAAGAACGCCAATAGCCTATCCGCCCCAACCGCAACAACCACAACCAGCGGCGCGTACATCGGCGCGAAAAACCTGCCGTCAACCCCATGCGGCGGCCGCCCCAAGACATACAGCGAAAACAGATACACCCCCGCAACCGCCGCCGCGAACCCGCCGAACAGCCAACAAGCCCGCCCTGCCCACGCCGGCCACAACGCTCGCTCGCCCCCAACCACTCGCGCCCAAACGCAACCCGCCGCAATCGCCGCCAGCGCCCCCATCATCACCCCCGCCGCTACCGCCGGCGGAAACTCCAACCATTCCCCCCGAGCCCATGCGGGATCAAAATAAACCCACCCCCAAATCTTGCCCAGCGAATCCATCACAATCCCCGACAGCGAATAATCCACCGGCGTCTCATGCGCCGTAAAATCCCCCGTCAGCAGATAATTGCGCCCCAGCCACGCCGCCATAGGCAACCCCGCTATCAGCCCAAACAAGCCCCCTCGCCGCAGCCTATCCCCCGGCGCAACGCTCCCCTGCATCAACACAGCCAGCCCAATAAACGCCGGAACCACCACCCCGATATACCGCGTCTGCCAAGCCAACGCGCTTAAAGCCGCCGCCCAAACCAGCGCCGACATCTTGCCGCCCGCAAGATAATCATCCGCCTTCACCAACGCCAACAGCGCCATCAAAATAAACAGCGTCTCCGACAACGCCGCCGCCGCCAACCCCACCAGCGGCACAGCCACCGCAACCGCAAAGCAAGCCCACCCCACAAGATAGCCGCGCGCCAACCGCCTCTGCAAATACCGCCCCGCCACAAAAATCGTTACCCCAAACAACCCCGCGTTCAACGCCCCCGCCACCGCCAGCGGATCCGCCGCCCCCAAACTAGCCCCCGCCATCATCAGCGGATACAGCGGCGGCCACGTAATATAAACATCCCCCCCATACCCCACCAACCCATCCCCCGCCAGCAAATTCCGCGCCACCGCCACATAAGCCACCGCATCCAAATTCAGCAGCGCCCCATACGTAGCCTGCCGCGCAAGCACAAGCCCGGCCCCTAGCAGCGCCGCCGTGGCCACCACCAGCGTCAACCCATCCGGCCGTCGTAGCCCATTCATCACATTCATCACAACACAGAATTATACCAAAAACGCCAACCACAACACTTGCCTATCCTCTACCTATCCAAAATTTCCGCCTACTTTCACAAAAAGTAGCGTCCACTCTTTTCACATTGCCAACCCGCGCCGCGCGCCCCTACCCTACTCCCACCCAAACTCCACCCGCCACACCGCCCCTTCAGCGCCCAAATGCTGCCCCGTCCATATCCGCCCTATCGGATAATCGGGCAGCCGCGCTATCCCAACGCACTTGCCGCCCAAATACTCCACGCCGTCCTCCAACAGGAAATCCAGGTTGTCAAACCCGCTCTCAGCCCGCCCCGCCGGCAGATCCGCCGCATCCGCCGGGACGATATGCAGAAAGAACCGCGCCTCCAAATCCGCCTGCTCACAAGGCTCTTTAACATAAACCAGCGCATCCACTCCCGCGCGATACACATCAAAATCCGACTGCGCCGCCGCCTCGCCATACTCCCCCGCATCCGCCGCGCGATACGCCTCCGCGTACTCACCCAGCGCACTAGCCGAGTCCGGCCCCACATCCACCCGCCAAGCCTGAGCGCCGCTGATATGCTGCCCCGTAACGATGCGCTCTACGCCATAATCCGGCAGCGGCGCTATCGCAACGCACTTACCGTCAAACAGCGCCCCATACTCCGCGAAATCAAAGTCCGCGTTCACAAACCCGCGCTCATTTCGCGCAACCGCCGCATCCGACGGATAGATATGCAGCAGAAACCGCGCGTCTATATCCTGCGGATCGCAGTCCTCGCGCAAATAAATCACCCTGCCGTCCTGCCAATACACCGCGAAATCCGAATACGCCGCCGCCGTCCCATACTCCCCCGCATCCGCCGCGCGATAGGCATCCGCGTACACACTCAGCCTGTTCGCCGAATTCGGCCCCACATCCACCCGCCAAGCCTCAGCGCGCCAATGTGCTGCCCCGTAACGATGCGCTCTATCCCATAATCCGGCAGCGGCGCTATCGCAACGCACTTCCCGTCAAACAGCGCCCCGTACTCCGCGAAATCAAAGTCCGCGTTCACGAACCCGCGCTCATCCCGCAAGACCGCCGCGTCCGCCGCCGGGTATATGTGCAGCAGAAACCGCGCGTCCATATCCTCCGGATCGCAATCCTCCCGCAAATAAATCACCCGGCCGCCATCCCAGTACACATTGAAGTCCGCATACGCCGACGCAACCAAATCCCTCGCCGCTACGCCCTCATACGCCGCGACGAACCGATTGCCACCATCCGGCATATAATCCCTGTCCACCCGGAATATCGCCCCATCCGGCAATTCCACGACAGGCCGCAAGCCCTCCATCGCCCGCAAATGCGGCAGATACTCGTCCAACGCGGGCGTGCCGTAATATCCCTTGAACCAGACCAGCCACGCGCCATCCGCCGCATCCGCTGCCCAATCCGCCATCTTCGTGAATTCCTCGTCCGTCTCGTAGTCGAGCGCATTCAGGCCAAAATGCCGCGCCTTGCCGCTGTTATGCAGAAGAACCCTGCCAAACGAGTAGTTGGCGTGAACCTCCCCGTCCATAGGATTTTCGCGTACATAGCGGAGCAGCTCCGAACCGCTCCAGTTGCGCCCGCCGTATCCATAGTGAAACTCATCCGAGTTGTACCAAGCTATCGCCCGCGCGTTAGGAACGACCTGCGCCAGCGCCCACAGCGTCAGCGCCGCGAGCAGCCCAACCCCCGCCAATCGCCGCCACGCCCGCCAACGTCGCCCCAGCCCGCTATCCTGCATATCCCGCAGCCCGCCATCCCGCAAGAAAATCAGCAGCCTATCCGCGACCACCACCGCGACCACCACCAGCGGCGCATACAGCGGCGTCAAATACCTAGCCTCAACCCCATGCTGCGGCCGTCCCAGCGCCACATACGAGACGACGAACAATGCCACATACGCCGCCGCGAACCCGCCGAACAGCCAACACGCCCGGCGCGCCCGCTCCGGCATCCGCGCCCCGCCAAACCCATACGCCAGCAGCCAGCCAACCCCGATTGCCCCCAGCGCGCCGAGCAGCAGCGCCGCCGACGCCGCGGGCAAAAACTCCAGTCCATCCACCCGGACCCAATCCGGATTGAAATATACCCAATGCCAAAACCTGCCGCGCGCCTCCAGCGCAAGCTCGGCAAGCGAGTAGTCCACCGACGGCAAATATCCCGTGAACTTGCCCGTCAGCAGGTAGTTCCTCAGCAGCCACGCCGCCATCGGCAGACCCGCTATCAACCCCAACACAACACAGCGCCGCAGCCTGTCAAGCAACGGCGCGCCCGCCTGCAGCAGCAGCGCCAGCCCTATCACCCCGACCACCAGCATGCCCACATACCGCGTCAGCCACGCCAGCGCGCTGAGCGCCGCCGCCCACAACAGCGCCGACATCTTGCCGCCGCCGAGATAGTTGTCCGCTTGTATCAGCGCCAGCGTCCCCAGCAGAATGAACGGCGGCCCCGTCAGTGCGATGGACATCTGCTCAACCATCGGCATCGCCAGCGCCAGCGCAAAGCACGCCCACGCCGCCAGATAGCCGGACGCCAGCCGCCTTTGCAAATATCGCCCCACCGCGAATATAATGAACGCGAATATCGCCGCGTTCATCGGCCCCGCCACGCTGTACGGATCAACCAGCCCCAGCCCGCTTGCCGCCGCCAGCATCACCTGCTGGAACGGCGGCTCTACGATAGAAACTTCGCCCCCCAAGCCCACGAACCCGCCCCCGTCAAGCAGGTTGCGCGCCACCGCTATGTAAAATATGGAATCCACAAACACCACGGGCCCGCCGACAACCTGCCGCGCCAGCACAAGCGCCGCCCCCAGCGCCGCCGCCGCGCCTATCACAAGCGTCAACCCATCCGGCCGTCGTAACCCATTCATCACATTCATCACAACACAAAATTATACCAAAACCCCAACCCCAACACTTGCCCATACGCCTCTTATGCGCCCATCCCCCCTTCACAACCGCCCCCCATTGCGCTATCCTAACTACACCCATCCAACTACTCCCCTACCCTGCCCATCAGCGGCAAAGCGCGGCAACGAGATAAACCATACGCCAAACGCCCACGGAGCCTATCCCCTATGGTGCGTAACATCACCGACATCCTCAACTCCGTCATCAGCGCCCGCAACGGCGACGCGGAGGCGTCCGCCCGCGAAATCTGCCTCGTGTGCAGCCAAAATATGGCGCTGTCCGACCTCTACGCCACTATGCGCGTATGCCCCATCTGCCGCTTTCACTACAGCATGACCGCCCGCGAGCGCATCAACTCGCTCGCCGACGCCGACAGCTTCCGCGAAATCAACCGCACCGTAACATCCCTTGACCCGCTCTCATTCTCCTCGCGCGGCTCTTACAAGCAGCGCATATTCAACGACCAGCGCCGCACAGGCCTAACCGAGGCCGTAGTAACCGGCAGATGCTCTATCGGCGGCAGCCCCCTTATGCTCATAGCCCTGGACTTCGGCTTTATGGGCGGCACTATGGGCTGCGTAGTGGGCGAGAAAATCGCGCTCGCCCTAGAGCAGGCGACCAAGCGCAACCTGCCCGTTGTCGCCGTCATCACCAGCGGCGGCGCGCGCATCCAAGAGGGCGTCCTATCCCTTATGCAAATGGCGAAAACCACCATCGCCGCCAAGCAGCTCGCCGACAAAGGCTTGCCCTTTATCGCCGTCCTCGCCAACCCCGCCACAGGCCAAGCATACGCCAGCTTCGCCAGCCTAGCCGACATCATCATCGCCGAGCCGGAGGCGATTATCGGCTTTTCGCCCGTCCGCGCCATCACCGAAACTATGGACGAGCCTATCCCCAACAGCTCCCAAACCTCCGAAGTCCATATGCGAAACGGCTTGCTGGACGGCATCGTCGACCGCTCCAAGCTCCGCAACGCGCTCGCCCTCGCGCTAGACCTGCTAGGCCAGCAATACCGCCTAGTATCGCGCGGCAAGCGCAGCGAACCCAAGCTGGAGCCCAACCGCCGCGAGGCGTGGGACTCAGTCCGCCTAGCCCGCCATCCCGACCGTCCCGCCGCCTCCGACTACATCAGCCGCGCCTTCACCACATTCGTCCAAATCCGCGGCGACCGCGCCAGCGCCGACGATGAGGCGGTAATCTGCGGCTTTGGCCAAATGGGCGGCCAAACCATTATGGCAGTCGGACAAGAGCGCCGCCCAAGCGCCGACCCCGCATCCCACAGAGGCATATCCCCCGAAGGCTTTCGCAAAGCCCAGCGCGCCTTCAATATGGCGCGCAAATTCTCTATGCCCATCGTCACCCTCATAGACACGCCCGGCCCCGACGTCAGCCTTGAGGCGGAAGAACACGGGCTCGGCAGCGCAATCGCCTACACAATCGCCCACCTAACCGAAGTGGACACCCCCTCTATCGCCGCCGTAATCGGCGAGGGCGGCAGCGAGGCGGCGCTCGCTTTCGGCGTAGCCGACCGCGTCCTTATGCTGGAAAACGCCATCTACTCAGTCATATCCCCCGAGGCCGCCGCCGAACTCATCTACCAAGACGAAACCCGCGCCGACGAAGTCGCCGCATCCCTCAAACTCACCGCCCACGACTGCCGCGAATACGGCATCGTCGACCTGCTAGTCCAAGAACCCCCCGGCGGCGCTCACACCGACCCCGACGAGGCAGCCCGCCAGCTCAAGCGCGTGCTGCTGCAAGAACTATCCCACCTGCAAGCCAAGCCCGCCCGCGCCCTGCTCAAAGACCGCTACAAAAAATTCCGCAATATGGGCGAATACAGCTCCTACTTCCGCGCCGCCATCAACCGAGAGGCAAGCGCCCTGCAAGGCTTCGTATCCACCGGCGTCCGCCGCATAGCCCGCCGCAACCCGCAACCCCAACAGCCCGAACCCCCGCAAAACGCGCCCGACAACTCCGACTAACCCACGCCATCATCCTAACCTTGCAGCCCCAAGCCAAGCGAACTAATCCAACCGCAACCCCGATTGACCCTCCGCCCCCGCCGCCACAAGCGCCTCCCATATCTCAGCCCGCCCAGCCTCTCCAACCGCCTCAATCGGCGCGCGCGGCAACATCCCTTCATACCCAAGCAGATCCAGCGCCGCCTTCACACCCGCAACCCCATGCTTGATAATAACGCGGTCAAGCATCGACGCCCGCGCCTGCAATCGCCTAGTTTCGGCAAACCGCCCCTGCATCCCTAGAGTCATAATATCCATGCACAACCCGGGCGCCACATTCCCTAGCCACATACACGCCCCTGTAGCCCCCATCAGCGCCCCATATGCCAGCAGCCCGCCGTTGCATATCCAAAAGCGCCGATCGTTTGGCACAAACGCCCGCGCATACGACTCAAACCGAATATCGTGGTCGGTGATATAGCCAAACATATTGTCAAGCTCGCAAATCGCCCCCAGCGTTTCGGGCGACGCCGCAGGCATCCCGCTAAAAGTCTGATGAATAACCACCACCGGCCGCGGCGACTGACGCGTGACCTCCTTGAAATACGCCATCACCGCCGCATCCGAAAGCCCCCGCGGAACGCGAACCCTTATCATATCCGCCCCCGCGCTGGCGTACCGATCCGCCAGCCGCAACGTCCCCCACGTGGACGGATTGTCTATCCCCGCGATAATGAACCGCCGCCCCTCGAGCGCCTCCGCCGCCACGCGCACGATCCCAACGCGCTCATCATCGCTCAGCGCCAGCTCCTCCCCGTTTGCCGTCGTCAGCACAAACCCCGACAGCGGCGTCGCAAGCCAGCGCTCTACATTGCGCTCAATCGCCCCATAATCCACCGCATCGTCCGCCCCAAACGGCGTTGGCATAGGCGCAACTACGATGGGATCCTCGTCCGGAACTGCCACGCGCCGCTCCTTGCCCCTACTCGCCCACCGACGCCAGCGCGCCGCCATACTGCCCGCGCCTCGCCTCAAACGCCGCTATCGCATCCTCTTGCGCCAGCGTCAGCCCAATGTCATCCAGCCCGTTCAGCAGCAGATAGCGCCTAAACGACTCTATCTCAAACGACGCCGAAATCTCTTCGTCGCCGTCCCAAACCCGCTGCCCGTCCAGATCCACGTTCAGCGCATAGCCCGGATTAGCCTCCGCCTTCTCCAGAATGCGGTTCACCACATCCTCCGGCAGAATCACCGGCAGCACCCCGTTCTGAAAGCAGTTGCTGAAGAAAATGTCCGCGAAACTCGGCGCGATAATGCACCGAAAGCCGTAATCCTGCAGCGCCCACGGCGCATGCTCCCGTGAAGACCCCGACCCGAAATTGCGCCCCGCCACCAGGATAGACGCGCCTTCGTAGCCCGGCTTATTCAGCACGAAATCCGAATTCGGCGACCCGTCCTCATTGAACCGCCAGTCGTTGAACAGAAACTGCCCGAACCCCGTCCGCTCGATCCGCTTCAGGAACTGCTTAGGGATAATCTGATCCGTATCCACATTCACCCGATTAACCGGCGCAACCACGCCATTATGCCTAGTAAATGCCTCCATCTTAAAACCCCTGCCTTTCTCTGATGTTATTGCCTTCCCGAATTAACCGCGCCCCCAGCCGCTACCCTTCCCCACGCAAGTCGTCAAGCGTTGGCGGCGGCTCATCAAACTCCCGCCCTTACTCCTTCGCGGCCGCTATGCCCACACGCCCAGCATCTATGATAATATCATAAACGCCATCGGCCGCGCTGTGATTATGCTCTACCGCTCTTCGAGAAATCTCACGCCACGCCGCGAAATCTGCCCCCGCAATCAGCAGCGCCAAATACACCCGGCGCATATGCTACACCCAAACACAGCAACCGCCTATGCCGTGCGCCGCCGATAACCGCCCCAAGTTTATCGGGCGGATTTAGCATAATCTGAGAATACCCACCCTGACGATTACCCCCCACAACCCATACCCCCGCCAATCCGCGCCATAAGCGCACCCAAAAATTTCTTGCTTACTTTTTTCCAAAAAAGTAAGACCCCAGTCTTTTTCTTAAAACCAGCCCTATTCCCCCATCCGCTACTCCCCATACACCTCCCTAACCCTATCCCTATAATCCCCCTCATTCCCAACAATCATCCCCCGCCTCAACTGCTCCTCAACCGAAACCACCCGCGGCGCCCTCCCCCCACCGGCCGGCTCCCTCCCAATCACACCTTCCCGCTCCAACGCCCCCACCTCCGCCCCTGGCATCCCCAGCATCTCCCCCAACACATGCCCATTATCCCGCCCCAACGTCGGCGCCGCCCACCGCACTCCCCCCGGCGTCTCCGAAAACCGCCAAGGCCTACTCGTATAAGGCAGCGGCGGCATCCCCGTTATCTCCTCATGCCCAGCCACCTCATAAAACCCCCTCGCCCTCAGATGCGCGTCAAACAACAACCCCTTCCCATCCAACACACTCCCGGCGGCAACCCCCGCCCCCTGCAGCGCATCCTGCAACTCACCCTGCTCCCACCCACTCGTCGCCGCCCCCACCAGCGCATCCAGCGCCGCCCTATGCGCCACGCGCCCAACCCCATCCGCGAACCGCGCATCCCTTGCCCACTCAGACTTCCCCAGCGCCCCGCACAACCCCTGCCACTCCTCATCCGACCCCACCGCAATCGCGATCCACCTATCCCGCCCCTTGCACGGATAGCACCCATGCGGCGACATCACAGCATCCGAGTTCCCCATCCGCTCAGCCACGCGCCCGTTCACGCTCCAATCCAAAATCGCCTCCGGTATCGTAGAAGTCAGCGTCTCGCTCTGCGAAACATCTATGAACTGACCCTCCCCCGTCCGCTCCCGATGCGCCAGCGCCGCCATTATCGCAAACGCCGTATGCTCCGCCGCCGTGTAATCCGCATACGGAATCTCAGGCAAAACCGGCGGCCCATCCCGATACCCCGTCATATGCGCCAACCCCGAAGTCGCCTCCGTTGTGAACCCTATCGCCCCGTAATCCGACCACGGCCCCGTGTACCCATACCCCGTTGACGACACCATCACAATGTCCGGCTTGACCTTTCGCAGATCCTCATACTCCAGCCCGAAATTCCGCATCACGCGCGGCGTGAAATTCTCGGCGAACACATCGCTGACGCTCACCAAATCCCGCAGCGCCCCCAAGCACACCTCATTCGTCAAATCAAGCGTCAAACTGCGCTTATTGCGGTTCTGCTCATAAAAATTCGCCGCCCTATCCCAATGCCTGCCCTCGGCGCTATTCTCATAAAGCGAATGCGTCCGGTAATTATCCAACCGCGCGCATGACTCGATCCGTATCACCTCCGCCCCCATATCCCCCAGCAGCTTTATCGCGTGCGGAATGGCGATGAGCTGCCCCATCTCCACTATTCGCACCCCCGTCAGCGGCAATCCCATCACACAACCCCCGCCGCAGCCAGCGCGCCCAGCTCGTCCAACGACAGCCCTAGCCGCCCGCAATAAATTTCCCTGTTATGCTGCCCCAACCCGGGCGCCGCCGTTGCTTGCCAAGGCGTCCCGCTCATAACAAACGGCGCGCCCGGATACCGCGCCCGCCCAAACGCCGGATGCTCCAAATCCGCGAAATACCCCCGCGCCTCATACTGCTCGCTCGCCAGCGCCTCCGCCGGACTATGCACAACCCCGTAGATATGCCCCCGCCGCTTGTGCGCCTCCCGCATCAACTCAAACTTGCGCCACCGCGCCATCCCCGCCTCCAGCGCCGCCTGCAGTCCCTCAGCGTTGTCAGCCCGGCTCTCAGCCGTTGCGAACCGCTCATCCCGCAGCTCCGGCGCCCCCAAAAAATCCGCCGCCGCATCCCAATCAACCGCCCCCCCGAAATGTATCGGCACAACATACCCGTCCGCCGTAGCCACCGGACTGCGCGGCATATCCCCCGTATGCGCCGGCTGCCGCCCCCGCACGCTCCCCGCGTATGTGTACAAAGAAGTCGTATCCCGCAAAGCCGCCGCCACGCACTCCTGTATAGACACATCGACACGCTGCCCCTGCCCCGTATGCCGCGCGTGATGCCACCCAATCAACGCCGCCGTAGCCGCATTCGTCCCCGCCTTGAACTGCGTCTGCCGCAAAGCATGCTTAAGCGGCTCCCGGGCTGCCGACCCGATAATATACATCAACCCCCCCAGCGCGTAATGCACAATATCCGCCGCCTTATAATCCCTATACGGCCCCGTCTGCCCAAAATTGGATATAGACACCACCACCAGCCGCGGATTTATCGCCCGCAACTCCTCATACCCCAACCCCAGCCGCTCCATCACGCCCGGCGCGAAATTCTCCACCAAAACATCCGCCCCTGCCACCATCCGCTCCAACAGCCCCTTCCCCGTCGCCGACTTCAAATTCAGCGTAACCCCCTTCTTGCTAGTATTCAGATACGCGAACAGCAAACTCTTCTCCGGATGCGGCGTATCCTCATAAAACGGCCCAAACCCCCTTGCCGCATCCCCTTCCCGCCGCTCCACCTTAACCACATCCGCCCCAAAATCCGCCAGCAACTTCGTGCAATAAGGCCCCGCAACCCGATGCGTCAAATCCACCACCCGCGCCCCTTCCAAAGCCCTACCAGCCATAACCAACCTGCCCATTCGTCTCAGTATCGTCGCTCTACGCCCCAAAAGTATAACACGAACAACCCGCGCCCCATCCCGAAAATATCCTGAAAATTACCCTTGACACCCGCCATCCCACCCATTATTCTTATACCAGAACAAATTATCACAAACCCACTCAAAAGTTTTTTGCTACTTTTTTCTAAAAAAGTAGGGTCCCCGGCGGGGAGGCTTGGAGGCAACAACATCATGACAACCGCAACCCGCGACCACATAACACGCGAACAGGCGCTATCCGAGCAAGAATTCGTGCGCCTCAAAATCGCCCGCCGCGTCAACCAACGCACCAACGACTGCGACGAACTCATAGACTTCATGCTAGACACCGTCCGCGGCGAATACCCCGACGCCAAGCACCACCACCGCCAAAACGCCGCGCGCGACCTCGCCATTATGGGCGGCAGCCTCCCCCAAGACACCCCGGGATCCCCCGCCCGCGTCGTCCGCCAAGAAGACATGCCCAAGCCCAAAGCGCCTAAGGTAACCCTAAAACAAATCATCAACAAACCCATCGGCGCATACATCCGCGAAAAAACCGACGACTGCGTCGACCTAATAGACGAATACTACAACATCCTATTCCCGCGCCCCGTCTTCGAAAGCGCCAACCCCGACGAGCTCAAATACCAAAAAGCCACCCGAATCCGCTCCCACCACAAAGTAGCCGCGCTCAGAGAAATGATGAAACGCAGCATCGGCAGTCGCAACCCCTACGCCTACCCGCAAACCTCCGCTGCGGAAGAAAAAATGCTCAACAGCAAGCTGGGAACCGGAATGCGCCTCGCAATGGACAAAGGCATGGGCTACGCGCGCTACATGTTCGAAATCCTAGAAAACGACAAAACCGACCGCTACGGCAACATCACAACCGACCCCTTCACCCAGAGCCACCGCCTCATCGCCCTCAACGAACTCTGCCGCATAGGCGCCGACATCCCCTGGGAACACATAACCCCAGAGTCCATAGACGCCTTCTTCCGCGACCTCCACGCCAAAGAGCGCCGCCAGGCGGAACGCCTCCTAGCCCAGCGCCAACAATCCGCCGCCACAGAGCTCACCCCTGAGCAAAAAGCCGAAGTCCTAACCGCCTTCGAAGAAATGCAGCGCCAAGCCGACGCCAACGACCGCAAAGCCGCCAAAAAAGCCAAGAAAGCAGCCAAGAAAGCCAACGCCGCCAAGAACGCCGCATCCAACAACAAGAACGCCGCCAACGCCAACAACGCCGACGCCACCGGCAAGGACAACGACAGCGCCGACAGCGCCGCCAAAGACGCCAACGAACCCGCCAACAACCACTCCGACGCCGCCAACAACAGCGCTGGCGCTGGCGCTCACGTCCCCGACACCCCCACAACCCGCGGCGAAACCGCCGTCGCCAACGCCCTAGCCCGCCACCCCGAAGTGGACTTGGACACCGCCTTGGAAAACCACCACTCCACCGCCGGCATCCCCAAACAAAACCTAACCCACGAACAAATCTACGACGCCATCACAGCCGAGGCAAACTTCCAAAAACGCCAAGCAATAATCCAAAACCGCCTGCGCGCCAAAAACCCCGACGCGGCCCCTGAGGACAACGATCCCCCAAAATCCCGCAGTCCCTAACCCCCGCAAATCCGCGGCGCAAGCCGCCCCCAAAAATTCTTTGCCACTTTTTCCCAAAAAAGTACGACAGCCCCATGCCCCTTTCGCGCGCTCCCTATCCCCGCGCGGCCCCCGTGCGCCCTATTAGCATTAGCCCCCGCGCAATACACTTGCCACCACCGCCATTCTGCCGTACTATATGGCGGGCTTCACAAAACACACACCCCCAAAACACAACGCGGAGGCTACAATATGAGAGCGGCGCGAATCAGCGGCCCCAAGCAATTTGAAATCCTAGACGTAGACGTCCCCGACCTCCAAGACGGGCAATGCCTCATCAAACTGGAAACCTGGTCGGTATGCGGCAGCGACATCCGCCACGCCTACGGCCCCGTCCACCCCGAAGAGGAATACCCCATGCGCGTTGGCGGCCCCTGCCACGAATGCGCCGGCACCATCGTGGAAAGCCGCTCCGACAAATTCAGCGTCGGCCAGCGCGTCATAGTCCTCCCCGGCCCCGGCGGCACCGGCGGCCTAGTAGAGTACATGAACGGCGACGAATCCCGCATGGCAGCCCTCCCCGACCACGGCGACATCTCCAGCTGGGTAATGTGCCAGCCCTCCGGCACCGTCCTATACTCCTGCCAGCAAATGGGCACCATCTTGGGCGAAAACGTCCTCATAATGGGGCAAGGCTCCATAGGCCTATCCTTCACCGCCATATGCGCCCGCGCCGGCGCCAAAAAAGTCATCGCCGCCGACCTATTCGACTACCGCCTGGAATACTCCAAGCGATTCGGCGCCACCCACACAATCAACCCCTCCAAAGAAAACCTAGACGAGGCCGTCCGCGAACTCACCGGCGGCTTGGGCGCCGACATCACCGTAGAGGCCGCCGGCTACGCCGACACCCTAGAGGCATCCCTCAGGCTAGTCCGCAACCTAGGCAAAGTCGTAATCTTCGGCATCCAAGAAAACGCCTCCGAAGACCGCGTCCCCCTGGACACCTCCCTATTCCTCCGAAACGCCCCCACCATAATCCCCACCCAGGGCGCCACCAGCGGCGACCCCATCACCCACATCGAAACTATGATCGACCTCAAAGAGCGCGGCTGGTGGGACCCCGGCGAGATGGCAACCCACCGCATGAAATTCGACGACGTCCAGCGCGCCTACGACATCTACGACCAGCGCCAAGACAACGTCATCAAATCCGTAATGACACTCTAACCAAATGCCTACAACAGCCAACCAACGCCGCCAATGGAATAGGGATAGCGGGCAACACGTCCCCGCTATCCCATTCCCTTTACGCCGCTCACGCCATCACCTGCCACACAACCAGCCTATGCCCATTCCCCACATCCCAACGCCCCATCATTCGCGCCCTAACCGGGGAACGCCAGTCGCCCGCAAAGCGTCGCAAGGTTCTGGTTCTGGGGATATTGCCATCCGATATTTCTTGCTCCGAGCGCGAGAAAAGCCGGTCGAGTCCATTGCGCGGGTTATTGAAATACCGGAACATCTCCCCATCTGTCAAGTACATCACAAAACGCTGAACATCAGGGATGTCGCGCAACTTTGCGAACTCAGCGAGCAGTTCGCCCGCGAACTGTGTGCGAGGAAGATTGCCGACTCTAGGGTTGCTGCGGTGATACTTGAACTCAATCGCCGTCTCCGGCGCGCCATTCGCATCCAGTATCACAGCGTCTATCTGTTCGCGCGAATTCGCCGGATGCCGATACCCCAGCGGCATACGCACGTTGCCCCTGCTGCCTATGAGCAGTCCTCGCAACACAAGGTCGCGGAATTCACCTTCGCTAAGCGGCTCCGGCAGTCCCAATTGCTGCCTTATGAGCGGAACTGCCGCGCCGACGCCTTCGGCTACTGCGCCCGTATCATTCCCCCGCCTATTCGTGATATTGCGCGACAATCGCGTCCGCTGGCGGGTATCGCTTTCCTGCCGCCGCGCCTGCCGTTCATCTTGCCGCGACGACTCCACTCGCCACACCCGCCACACAACCAGTTTGTGATCATTCCCCACATCCCAACGCCCCGCCACTTGCGCCCGAACCGGGGAACTCCAGTCGCCGGCGCGTTCCCGAAAAGTTTTAGCGCTGGGCAGATTGCCCTCCGAGATTTCTTGCTCCTCCGCCGCAGAGAAAAGCCGGTTGAGGCCATTGTTCGGATTATTGAAATACCGAAACATTTCCCCGTCGGTCAAATACGCCATAAAGCGGTGAACATTGGGGAAATCGCGCAGCCTAGCGAAGTCCGCGATCAGGTCGCCCGCGGACATTGTGCGCGGGCGGTTTCTGTTGCTGGGGATGATACGGTGATACTTGAACTCGATCGCCGCCTCCGGCGCGCCTTTCGCATCCAGTATCACAGTGTCAACCCTTGCGCGCGAATCCGCCGGATGCGGATACTCCAGCGCCACCCGCGCCACGTCCACGCCCGCCTTGAACAGCCCATGAAACGCCAGGTAGCGAAAGTTATCCTCGCTAAGCGGCGCTTGCAGTTCCAACCGCCGCTCTATGAGCGGCACCGCCGCGCCGATGCCCTTGGTTACGACGTCCATCACTCCCCCTATCTCTTCTTGATAGCGCGCGATAGTCCTCGCCCGCTGTCGGATAATGCTTGCCCGTCGCCGCGCCCGCCACTCGCCTCGCCGCTACGAACTGACCCGCCAAATCCGCCACACAACCAGTTTGTGGCAATTCCCCACATCCCAACGCCCCATCACTTGCGCCCGAACCGGGGAACGCCAGTCACCGGCATGTTTTCGCAAAGTTTTGGTCTTTCGCCCACTGGGGATATTGCCATCCGATATTTCGTGCTCAGATTGAGAGAAAATCCAGTTGAGCCGGTTGTTGTTATTGAAATACCGGAACATTTCCCCGTCGGTCAAATACACCACAAATCTGTGAACATTTGGGAAGTCGCGCAACCTGGCGAAATCACCAAGCAGTTCACCGGCGTTTTTCCCGTGAGGGGTATCGCTATTGGGATTGGGATTTTTGCGATGATACTTGAACTCGATAGCCGTTTCCGGCGCGCGATTCGCATCCAGTATGACAGCGTCTATCTTCGCCCGTTTGCTTTTGTACGGCTCGGATGGATGCGGATACTCCGGCGCAATCCGCGCGACGTCCACCCCGTCTTTGCGGATCTCATCAAACACCAGATAGCGAAAGTTATCCTCTCTGAAGAACTGCGGCAACAGTTCCAACCGCCGCTCTATGGTTGGAACTGCCGCGCCCACGCCTTTGGTTACAACATCCATTCACTCCCCCGCCTCTTCGTGATACCGCGCGATGGTCGCGTCGGTGGGCGGGTAATACTTGCCCGGCGCCGCGCCCTCCGCCTCTATCAGCCCTTTGATGTACTCCTCCACCGCCTCGTGCTCCTCCACCCAGTCTATCACCTCCGCCGCGATGCGCTCCGGCACCACAACCACGCCGTCGTCGTCCGCCACGATGAGGTCTCCCGGACGCACCGCCACGCCGCCGCAGCCGATGGTCACATTCGCCTCAAACGGGTCAATCTCGTCCGCGCCACCCATAGGCGTCCTGCCGCCCGCGAACACCTTCAGCCCGTAGTCGGCGACGATGGCCAGGTCGCGTATGGACGCGTCGGTAACAAGTCCCGCCGCGCCGCGCATCTTGAGCTGCAGCAGCTTGACGTCGCCCCCGATGGCGGCGTACTTCTTGCCCATCCCGTCGATCACCAGCACATCGCCCGGCTCGCACGACCCCATCGCCTGATACTCCGGCGACTCCGCGCCGCGGTGCGTCTCCTCGATAATGTCCTTGCGCGGCGGGACAAAGCGCAGCGTCTTCGCCCTGCCCACCAGCGGCTCGCCCGGCGTAAAGGCATGCACATCGCGCATAAAGCACGGCTCATAGCCCATCATCCGCACCGCGCTATACACCGTCGCCCCCGCCACCTTCTTGTACCGCTCGATAATATCAGCCGTAATCGCCCCGTCAGCCATAACCAAACCTCGCTTGTGTTATGTGTATACGCCACGCAATCGTCCGCGGCGTGGGCAATTATAGCATTGCGGCGGGCAGCGTGTCAGGCGTTGGGAACAATAATGATCTGGTTAGAAACAAAATTCTGCGAACAAGCGTCTATCAATTCATTGACATATATGGTATCATAGGTTTAATCTTCACCTGTAAGGTGAATAGGTGAATAAATGGAAGTCCATTTTGCCAACCGACGATTGCGCCGATGCTTCGAAAACCATAGCCACGCGCAACAGAGATGGGGCGTTGCGGTTGCAAGAAAATACATTCAGCGCATTGAGTTTATTAAGGCGGCGCAAAACCTTAACGCGCTGCAAGCCATACGATCTTTCAGACTGCATCCGCTTTCAGGACAACGCGCCGGACAATTTGCGATAGACTTGAACGACCGCTGGCGCATGATATTCATCTACCAAGAGAATGAGCGGGTTGTCCGAATACTTGAGGTGACTAATCACTATGGCGACTAATCAGTATTACCGCCCCGTATCGGATCTTGCTATACACCCCGGCGAACTATTGCAGGAAGAGATCGAGTTCATCGGGATGACGCAACACGAGCTCGCCAAACGAATGGGAAGGCCGCCCCAAGCGGTGAACGAGATAATCAAGGGCAAGAAAAGCATAACCCACGATACGGCGATTGAACTGGAAAATGTGCTGGGCATATCGGCGGATATATGGATCAACTCTCAGACGTCTTACGACTTCACATTGGCGCGTCTAAGAGAGCGCGAACAATGGGCAGCCCAAGCCAAAGAGGGTTGGCTGAATCAGTTCCCCGTCAACGAAATTGAAAAGCGCGGCTGGATCGATCGCTACAAAGACAGAGCGGATAAAGTTGGCGCGTTGCTGACTTATCTAGGATTTGCGTCATTCGACGCATGGAGCAAGCAGGAGGAGGCTCAGCCTGTGCTAGGCTTTCGCATTAGCGAAAATTCAAATGTGTCCCCCGGCGCCCTGTCAGTTTGGTTGAGGCAAGGCGAGCTAGAAGGCCGCGATATTGAAACCGCCGAATACGACGAGCGGGCGTTTCTCAGCGCGATAAAGCAAATCCGCGCGATGACTTCTGACGCTCCGGAAGATTTCGTTCCCAAGATGACCAAACTTTGCGCCGACGCCGGCGTGGCGGTCGCGCTTGTGCCGGAACTGCCCAAGAGCGGCGCTAACGGCGTGGCGAGGTGGCTAACTCCCAGCAAAGGGCTTATCCAGATGAGCCTCAGATGGCGATGGCACGATATTTTCTGGTTCAGTTTCTTCCATGAGTGCCACCACATCCTAAGCCACAAAGTCCAAAAAGTGCACATTGACGGAATCGATAACGACGCCGAAGAGGAAGTTGCCGCGAACTCTTTCGCCGCCGACTTCCTGATTCCGCCGGATGAATACGCTCAGTTCGCCGCATCCAAATGCTACGATGCGGCGAGCGTCTCAGACTTCGCTGCGCGCATCGGGATTGACCCCGGCATAGTCGTCGGCAGGATGCAGCGCGAGAAATTAATCCGCTACAATCAGCTTGCCAATCTCAAGAAGAGATACGTATGGGTTGCCTCCTAAAAAGAAACGGCAAGCCGGGTTAGTCCGACGCTAGGCGTCAAATCCCTGCCTAAACAGGATCGCCCCTACCACCCCCTACCCACCACCGCCGTCCCCGGCGTCGTCATCCGCAGGCTGTACACCGACGTATTCGCCGTGAAATACAGCGTGCGGTTGTCGGCGCCGCCCCAGCCGCAGTTCGCGGGATACTCCGGCAGCTCTATCACGCCTATCAGCGCCCCGTCCGGCGCGAATACCCAGCAGCCGCCGGGGCCCGTGCAGTACACGCGCCCCTCTATGTCCACTTTCATCCCGTCCGGCACGCCGTTGCCGTCGTCGGGCGAGGGCATATCCGCGAAATGCCTGACGCCCGCGACCGCGCCGGCCTCGTCCAGGTCATACGCCACTATGTACTGGCCGGGCCGCGTGTTGGACACATACAGCGTCCGCTCATCCGGCGAAAACGCTATGCCGTTGGGATACTCAAATGGCGCTACCAGCTCAACCTCGCCGTCAGGCGTGATGCGATTCACGCTGTTGAACTGCATATCAACCTCGGCGGGATCCAGCCGATCTCTGCCGGGGTTGGTGAAGTAGAGGCTACCGTCCGACCTGCCCACAACGTCGTTGGGGCGGTTAAGCCGCTTGCCGCCCGACGTCTCGGCGATGGGCGTGTAGCCGCCGTCCGCCTCCATTCGCGTTATGCGGCGATTGACCATTTCGCACACGACCACGCGCCCCTGCGAATCCAAGGTCATCCCGTTGGCGTCGCCGCTGTTTTCGCGGATGATTTCGGGCTGCCCGCCGGGAACCAGGCGCAATATCTGCGCGCGCCGTATGTCCACGAACAGCAGGTAGCCGTCCGGATGCCACAGGGGCCCCTCCGTGAACACGAACCCCGTCGCTAAGCGCTCCGCCATTGCCGATTCCACGATGCCGGATAGGTCGTTTGCCATTGTAGTTTCCCCCTAATATCTGCGTATCCGCGCGCCGCTTGGATTGCGCCGCGCAAGCCCGTGAGCCGCGATAGCGGCGATCTAGACGCGCGTGTATTTCACGATGCGCCGCCCGCCGCTGCCCTCGCCCGACGTTGGCTGCACAAAATAGATGCTGCCCTCCGAATCGCCCGCCGCGCCGTGGCAGCTGCGATACTTGGCGTCGCCCCAGCGCGCCAGCAGCTCGCCGTCCGCGTTCAACACGCTGAAGTAGCCGCCGTTATGCTCCGCCACATAGCAGACGCTGTCGGCGTCCTGCCATACCACCGCGGGCCCTATCAGTTTCGTGGGCCACTGCGCCACGAACTCGCCGTCCTGCGTGAACACCTGCACGCGGTCGTTTTCGCGGTCGGCGATAAGCACATTGCCGCGATTGTCAACGCAAGCGCCGTGCGGCAGCATAAACTCGCCGGGACCTGCGCCCGGCTCGCCCCACGACTTGAGCAGCGCGCCGTCCGCGCCGAACCTGTGGACGCGCGCGTTGGCGTACCCGTCCGCGATGAATATGTCCCCGGAGGGCGCCACCGCTATGCCCGCCGGCATATTGAACGGCTCTGCCCCGCGCGTAACCTGCGTGTAGCCGCTCGACCCGAAATCGGCGGGATCCGCGCCCGTGTCCGAGCGATAGCCCTTTTCGCCTATCGTCATCAGCAGCTCGCCTTGCGGCGTATATTTCAGCGCCTGCTGATCATTCCTGTCCACAATCCAGATGTTGTCCCGCCCGTCCGCGTATATCGCGTGGGGAAACGAAAAGCCCGTTTCGCCCCAGTCGTACAGGTAGTCGCCATGCTTGTCAAAGACGACAACGCCGCGCTCCCCGCGATTGAACCCATATACCCTGTCCTGTGAATCCACGGTCACCGCCGCCATTGGCGCATGCCAGCCGTCCGGCAGCCGCGCCCAGTCCTCGTTCACCTCATACCTGTAATCGCCGCTGCCCACTATCGCCGCCATTGCGCCCTCCTTGTCAATAGTCTTCGCCGCGCGAAACGCCTTGCCCGCCCTTGCTGTTGCTTGCTACTGCCCGCCGCCGCTGCCGGGCTTGCAAGCCTCCATCACCGCGCGCGTCGAGTCAATGCCGGGCCTTGCCGCCACCACGCGCACTATTGCGATGTCCAACCCCTGAGCGAGCCGCCGGAACTCCGCCGCCGCGCCCGCCGCGTTGCCGTAGTAGCCCACGCTACGCAGCAACGCTGGCGGGAACGCCTCCGCCACGTCGTCCGCGCTTGCGCCGCGCCGCCGCATATCGTCAAGCGCCGCCAGCTCGGCCGCAAAGCCCATTCGCTCAAAATGCGCGCGATAGCCCAATTGCCGCTCGCGCTCGGTGGGAACGCTCGCGCCCAGCGCGTAGCCCATAGTGGCTTTGGCGAATGCGCGGCGGGCGACATCTTCGTCATCGTCAACGCACACGCGGATGTATTCGGCGAGTTTGACCTCCGAGGGATCCCGCCCCGTGTCTGCCGCGCCCTTGTTGACCTGCTCCCGGCTCCACGCTATCTGCTCCGGGCTGCACCAGTTGAGGCATGCGCCGTCCGCCAGCTCGCCCGCGAGACGCAGCATCCGCGGACCCAGCGCGCCCAGATACACCGGCGTGCGCGGCGGCGGGCTTATGCCAAGCCGAGCGTCGCGCAATGTAAGCGTCGCGCCCTCATAATCAATCGCCTCGCCGTTCACCAGCGGGCGTATCGTAGCGAGATAGTCGCGCATCAGCGCCATTGTGGACAGGTTGGGCAGCCCAAGCGCGCGCCGCGCTCGCGGGCGATACGACCCGCCGGAGCCTATCCCCATAATAAAGCGCCCGCCGCTGATGTCGCTCACCGTGCCGCCCGCCATCGCAAACGCCATCGGCGTCCGATACATCACCGGCGACACCGATATGCCAGTGGTCAGGCCGCCGGGAACGACCTCAGCGCTCGCCGCCCACCGCCGCAGGCAGAGCTGATAAGAATCAACGCCCGTTCCCTCCGGCGTCCATATGCTTGTGTAGCCCTGCGCCGCCGCCTCGCGCGAAAGCGCCGCCTGCTCTTCCCACGACAGGTTGAGCGTAGCGTCCAGCCCAACGCCGATTTCCATTTCAACCTCCCTATGCGCCGATGCGCCCGCAAGCGGTGTGCGCCAATGCCCACCGCCATTGCCGCGAAAGCGCCGCAAACGCGGGCTTATAAGCAAACGCGCCGCGCCTTGCCCTGCTTTCGGATTATGACGGCATTATAGGCGGGCGGGGTATTGCTGACAAGCCGCCGCCGCGCAACCCACTTATATGCCGCGAGACGCGCGTAGCGCGGATAAAGCAGGGCAACGGGAGGGAAGTAGGCGATAACCCCCGCTCCCGCTATGTCAAGCCCTGGCGCGCTTGTCAGCCCGCCGCCAACCGCGCCGCCGGCCTACCCCCTACTCCCGCGAGGGCAGCGCCACCGTCGCCGCGCCCGGCGTGGTCTTCTTGCCCTGGTGATCCTCAAGCCAGATGTCGCAGTCCACCAGGTTCTCCCCGTCCTGCGTGTACTTCTTGGTCACAACGCCCTTGCCGAACATCGGCGTGCCGGGAACGTCCATCCCCCGATACTGCGTCGTCAGCGACTTCAGAGTCCCCTCTTGCCCCATCCAGTCGGTCATAAGCTGCCCCAGCCACGCGCCTTTCAACGCGCCGTGCAGTATCACATCCGGCAGATTGTTGCCCTTGGCGTAGTTCAGATCGTAGTGTATCTGATAGTAGTCCCCCGACGCGCCCGCGTACTTGACGAGCTGCTGCGTCGTCGGGTCCTTCCTTATCTGAGTAACCTCGTTGCCCTCTTGGACATCCTCGAAGTAAATCTGAGCCGTCATCTTGGATTGCCTCCTCAGTTGTATAGGGATTGTTTGGGATTATCCCTGACTATGCGCGGCTACCCCGCTTGCGGCAGGATAGCCTAGATAGCCTTAGTCCGATGGCTGGTAGCTTATGCCCGTTGTGCGCTGCAGCGCCACGGTCTTGCCGAACTGGTTCACATACTTGGTCTCGCGCACGCTGAACAGCATATTGCCCAGCCGGCCGGGGCGCTCGAAAAGCTCAGCTAGCTTGGTCGTAACCGTAATGCGGTCGCCGGGCCGCACCGGGCTGAAGTACTCCCACTGGCTGCCGCCGTCCAGGTTGGCGGAGTAGGGGCTTTTGTAAGCGGGCGCCGGGTTGGATATGAGCGAGCGCATAAACGTGGGCGGCGCGATTATGCCCCCGTAGCGGGATTCGCGCGCCGCCTCTTCGTCGTTGAAGAGCGGGTTCGCGTCCCCAATCGCCTGCGCGAATTTGACTATCGCTCCCTTTTCCACATCATAGGTAATAGGCTCCGATTCCACGCCCACAGCGGCGCGCATCTCATCGGTGATAACCGATTCCTGCGTCATATTGTCTGCTCCTCTTGACTGACTGCTTGGCTGCCGGCGGGCGCGAAACCCGCCTTGTTCTGATACAGCCTGCGTTGCATCCAAAATCTAGGCGAAAGTTTATGCCGTCAACGCCCAAGTGTCAAGCCCAAGCGCTAAGAAAGGCGCGCCCCAAGCCGTTTGACATACCCGCCGCCTATTCATATACTAGCCCAATACAATCAGGGACAATCGGGGCAATTCTGCGCCCGATAGGCCCCTTGCGATTGACCGGGAATTGGCTGATAAGATTAACGCGGCAACCATATCGGCAAACACAAACAAGCGCCGCCATTGCGTTGGGCTCGGCGCGCGCAGACCTATGGCAGACCTATACCTATAAGGAGGCATGCAAATGACTAGCCAAACCCGCCAAGACGACATCGCGCTGATGGCGCACCTGCTGCGCCGCGCCGGTTTCGGCGCCACACGCGAGGAGCTGGAGGCGTACGTCGACAAAGGCTACGAGGCGACCGTGGAAGAGCTGCTCAACCCCGAGGCGCAGCCCGAAGTGGACAGGCTTGACCTGCTGCGCTACCACCCGTGGTCGTGGAAACCCGGCACCATCCAAGGCACGGGCCACGCCACCTGGCTCTACCATATGGTCAACACCAAAGCGCCGCTGCAAGAAAAGATGGCGATCTTCTGGCACGGCATATTCGCCACCGGCGTGTCCAAAGTCGACCACTGGGACGAAATCATAGACATGGTGGATATGCTGCGCGAAAAGGGAATGGGCAACTACAAAGACATCCTTATGGAAGTCGCCCAAAATCCCGCGATGATCTACTGGCTGGACAACAACGAAAACCACGCAGACGCGCCCAACGAAAACTGGGGCAGGGAGTTGCTGGAGCTGTTCAGCATGGGCGTGGGCAACTACACCGAGCAAGACGTCTTCGAATGCTCCCGCGCCTTTACCGGCTGGACAATCACCCCCAAGCTGCCGCGCTTTCCTATGGGGCGCTTTGACTGGTCGTTTGAATACCGCGACGACGACCACGACGAGGGCGAAAAGTCGTTCCTAGGCTACACCGGCAACTTCAACGGCGAGGACATCATAGACATCATCTGCCAACAGCCCGCCACCTCGCGCTTTATCGCGCGCCACCTGTACAACTTCTTCGTGGCGGACGAGGCGCAAGTCCCCGCATGGCAGCGCGTAGCGCCCGGCGATCCCGCCGCCATCCAAGCGCTCGCCGACGCCTTTACGCAATCCGGCTACGATATGCGCTCAGTGCTGCGCGTCCTGTTCAACTCCGACTTCTTCAAGAACGCGCGCTTTACCCGCATCAAAAGCCCGGTGGAAGTCGTGGTCAACACGCTGCGGTTCGTGGGCGGACACGAATTCCCCGCGCCCGGCATCGGCAACCTCGGCAGGCAGATGGGCTATATGGGGCAAGAAGTGCTAAACCCGCCCAGCGTTGAGGGCTGGCACACCGGCCGCGAATGGATCAACAGCGGCTCGCTTATGCGCCGCATCAACTTCGTCGCCGACCTCGTTGGCGACACCTCGCTGCCCGGCGTCCAATCCATCGTCGCCCGGCTGCAAGACGCCGGCGACCTATCCCCCGACGCTTTCGTTGACGCCTGCGTCGACCTTATGGGCCCTATGGATCTCGCATCCCAAACCCGCCAGGAGCTCATTGACCACGCCGCCATAGACGGCGGCCTCAAGTGGGCAGCCCGCGAAGACGCCGAATTATCCACAATGCGCGTCAGCGAAATGCTCCAACTCATCGTATCCCTCAGGGACTACCAGTACGCTTAACCAACCGCGCCGCTGCGGGGAATTTTCGTCCAGCCTTGTCCATTCGGATAGATAAGACGGGCAAATTTCCCCGCAGCGAACAACTGGCAAACAATCAATCACAGAAAGCCAAACGCCAAATGCCCAACGCATGCAACGCGGTCAACAGGGGCGTCTATATCGCCGACAACCTCGCGTTCCTGCGCGCGCTCAACGACGAGTGCGTTGACCTTGTGTGCATTGACCCGCCATTCGCCAAAAACGAAACGTTCACCGGCGACAAGATAAGGCCGCCGCTCACGGATGCTGAGATAGCCATAGAGCGGCGCTTGCTCTCAAGCTGGGACGTACTATCCGCGCAGGACGCCGATAGCAAGGGCGTTAACTGGCCCTACGGCAACTCAAGTGGCGGCTACACCGACATATGGTCATGGGAGGCGGACATTCACGAAGACTGGATAGACAGCCTTGAGACTGACTACCCCGCCATATACAGCCTCATAGACGCAACGCGGCTTGTCCACAGCGACGACATAGCGGCATACCTATGCTATATGGCGATACGCCTAATTGAGATACACCGCGTCCTGAAACCCACCGGCAGCCTATACCTGCACTGCGACCACACCGCCGACGCATATCTGCGCTTGATGCTAGACGCCATATTCGGCGAAGATAAGTTTCGCAACGAAATCTTCTGGCGGCGCACATCCGCCCACAACTACTCGCGGTGGTATGGCAATGTTACCGACACCATACTCTTCTATAGCGGTGATGAGGATATAAACTCGGATGCCATCAGAATGCCACTGAGTAGGGAATATGTCAGAAGTCACTACCGCTATGAGGATGAACGCGGCAGGTATAGAGTGGGGGATTTGACGGGCGCGGACATATCTCGAGGCGAAAGCGGACAGGCATGGAGAGGCTATGCCCCGGCCCAAAGCGGACGCCACTGGGCAGCTCCCCTCACCAACGACTACGCCGATTGGATAGAGGCTAATATAATACCGGGATACAAGAGTATTGCGGGAGTGATAGCGCGGCTTGACGCTTTGGACGCGGCGGGCTTGATTCATCATCCTGAAAGTGGGGGAGTGCCTAGCCTTAAGCGCTACTTGGAGGCAAACCTCGGACAAGTGCCTGGCAACCTATGGGATGACATCAACCGAATTGGACCGCGGGCGCGCGAGCGCACCGGCTACCCCACCCAAAAGCCCATAGCCCTCGCCGAGCGCATCATCCAAGCAAGCACGAATGAGGGCGATATGGTCTTGGACTGCTTCGCAGGCTGCGCCTATGTGGGCGTTGCGGCTGAGCGCCTTAACCGCCGCTGGGTAGCCTGCGACTTCAACCCGCGCGCGTGGACGGTGTTCAAGCGCCAGTTCAGCAAGCCCTCCCTAGCCGTGCTTGACTGCGAAGACGAAATCACGGGCCAAGCGGCGCTATCCCTAGACAACACCGTCACCGTACACGGCCCCGACGACCTGCCCATCCGCGCCACGCCCGTCGCCGATACATCCCCCCAAGCATTCGCCCTGCCTGAGCGCGAGTTCAAAGTCCCCGCAAGCGACATCCCCAACCGCGTTATGCTTGAAACGCTGCTGGAGTGGTCGGGCTACAAGGCGTGGTGTTGCGGATTCGCCAATCGCCGCCCCAATGGTGATATAGTCAAGACAACCAACAACTTCCACCTCGACCATGTGGATCCTAAATCCAAAGGCGGCTCAAACCAGATATGGAATCGCGCCCCGCTATGCCCCACGCACAACATCCGCAAGGGCAACGAGCGTATCCATCTAGCCGAATACCGCATGCAAATAGCGGACGCGGGCGAAATGCTGGTAGATACGTCTAGGGAACTTGTCAACTTGTCTGAGATGGAAGAAAGAGCCCACCGCTTTCACATGGAGTACATCATAGCGCGCGGCGGCTACCAGCGGCCTATGAGCGTGTGAGCCGCGCGTGCGCGATAGCGGCGGATAACTTCAATAGCAAACAATCAACGAGCAACCAAGAGAGAACAACGCAAAATGCCCAACGCATGCAACGCGGTCAACCGGGGCGTCTATATCGCCGACAACCTCGCGTTCCTGCGCGCGCTCAACGACGAGTGCGTTGACCTTGTGTGCATTGACCCGCCATTCGCCAAAAACGAAACATTCACCGGCGACCGCATCAGGCCCCCGCTCGCCGACTCTGAGATAGCCATAGAGCGACGGCTGCTCGCAAACTGGGGCGTCAGCTCCGCCCAAGACGCCGACGCCAAAGGCATCACTTGGCCCGACGACATAGCCAGGGGCGGCTATACCGACATTTGGTCATGGGAGGAGGACATTCACGAAGACTGGGTAGATAGCCTTGAGGCAGACTATCCCGCCATACATAGCCTTATAGAAACCACGCGGCTCGTCCACAGCGACGATGTGGCGGCGTATCTATGCTATATGGCGATACGGCTGATTGAGATACATCGCGTCCTAAAGCCCACCGGCAGCCTATACCTGCACTGCGACCACACCGCCAACGGCTACCTGCGCCAGCTCATTGACGCCATATTCGGCAACCAAAATTTCTGCAACGAGATAGTGTGGTGCTATCGCGGCTTGCCCTCAACGGCGAAAATATGGCAGCAGAAACACGACACAATCCTGTTCTACCGAAAGAGCGATGCCTACAATTTCAATGTCCTGAGAGGCGATCCCACCGAAGGTTCAATGCGAACATTTCGCAGCGCAATGAATCGCGGCTATAACCTAAATCGCTCCAAGCGGATGGTCACGGTATTCGACTGGGACAAGTACAGGGCGGCGGTTGACGCGGGAACTATCCCTAGCGACCTGCAGCCCAAGGAGTTCACGGGCGGCAATCCCCCGCTGAGAGACTGGTGGGAAGACATCCGAATACTCGGCGGCCCAAACAACCGCGAGCGCACCGGCTACCCCACCCAAAAGCCCATAGCCCTTGCCGAGCGCATCATCCAAGCAAGCACGAATGAGGGCGATATGGTCTTGGACTGCTTCGCCGGTTGCGCCTATGTGGGCGTGGCGGCTGAGCGGCTGAACCGCCGCTGGGTAGCCTGCGACTTCAACCCGCGCGCGTGGACGGTGTTCAAGCGCCAGTTCAGCAAGCCATCCCTAGCCGTGCTTGACTGCGAAGACGAAATCACGGGCCAAGCGGCGCTATCCCTAGACAACACCGTCACCGTTCACGGCCCCGACGACCTGCCAACCCGCGCCACGCCCGTCAGCGATGCCGCCCCCCAAGCATTCGCCCTGCCTGAGCGCGAGTTCAAAGTCCCCGCGAGCGACATCCCCAACCGCGTTATGCTTGAAACGCTGCTGGAGTGGTCGGGCTACAAGGCGTGGTGCTGCGGCTTTGCCAATCGCCGGCCCGACGGCAGCATAGTCAAGACAATCAACAACTTCCACCTTGACCACATTGACCCCAAATCCAAGCGCGGCTCAAACCAGATATGGAATCGCGCGCCGCTCTGCCCAACGCACAACATCCGCAAGGGCAACCAGCGCATCCACCTAGCCGACTACCGCGTGCAGATAGCCGACGCCGGCGAAATGCTCGTGGACACGACTAGGGATCTAGTGGACTTGGCTGAGATGGAAGAAAAAGCCCACCGCTTTCATATGGAGTATCTGATGGCGAGAGGCTACCAGCCGACTATGGGCGTTTCGGCCGCGCCGCTCGCGCGATAGCGGCGGATAAATCCAACCTAATGTATAATGCAATCTCAAAGTTCGTAAAACAACTCTCGCAGAGATTTACAGAGATTAAAGAGGGCAGGAAAGGAGCGAACCAATGACAACCGCGCAGAAAGATCCGGTGGTGGTCGTCGTCCAGCTTTCGGGCGGCAACGACTACCTAAACACAATCATCCCCTACAACGACGAACTCTACTACGACAACCGCCCCACGGTCGGCATACCCCAAGAGCAGGTGCTGCATCTTGACGACAATATCGGCTTGCACCCGCAGATGGCGCCCATCCGCGATATGTACAATCAGGGCAACGTCGCCATCATCAACGGCGTGGGCTACGCGAACTCCCCCCGCTCTCACTTCCGCTCTATGGACATCTGGCACACCTGCGAGCCGGACGACGTCGGCACTGAGGGCTGGCTCGGCAAGGTAATCCGCGAGATAGACCCCAACAAAGAGAACGTGGTCACCGGCGTCAGCTTTGGCCCCAGCATGTTCCGCGCTATGGCCGTCCCCGGCGTCCCCGTCGCCTGCGTGGAAGACCTAAACAACTACGGCCTTATGCCCGGCATCAGCGCCGATGAGCAGCGCCAGAAAATCCTGAACCGATTCTCCCGCCTCTATGGCCAAGCAATCGGCAGAGGCCCCGTGATGGACTTCCTAGGCCAAACCGGCCTAGACGCCTTGCAGGGCGCGGACATCCTCAAAGTCGCCCCGGAGCGCTACTCCTCATCCGTTGAGTACGCCGACACCACCCTCGCCAAAAAGCTCAAGGGCGTCGCCCAGGTTCACCTCGCCGGCTTGGGAACGCGCGTGTTCTACTGCGACCACGGCAGCTTCGACTCCCACGCCGGCCAGCCCAATATGCTGTCAGCGCTCTGGGACGACCTGTCCACCGCCGTCAGCGATTTCTTCGACGACCTGCGCGAACACGACGCCGCCGACAACGTCATAATGCTGATGTTCTCCGAGTTCGGCCGCCGCACCCACGACAACGGCTCCGGCACCGACCACGGCGCGGCGGGCGGCGTGCTGGTAATCGGCGACCAAGTCAACGGCGGCCAGTACAACGACTACCCCTCGCTGCGCCCCGAAGACCTGGAGCAGGGCGACGTTGTCCCCAGCATGGATTTCCGCAGCGTCTATTCCACCATCGTGGAAGACTGGATGAAGATGGACGCCAAGCCCATCGTGGGCGGCGACTTCGAAAAGGCGGGCTTTATCGCCAACTAGCCTTTATCCCTGTCATCCCAATCCCTGCCAAACGCCGCGCCGCCGGCGGGCTTGACGCGAACTAGCGCTAAACCCGCCGGCTCCGCTCCATTGACAAAGAAAGAGGCAAGACTATGCTCACCACCGTAGCGGCAGGCCGCACATTTGACTTCAGCCACGCCGTCGGCGGACTCTATATGCCCCAGCCCATAGGCGTAGCCGTGGGCGAGGACGATACGGTCTACGTCCTCAGCCGCCAGTACGAACAGATACTGGATGTGCCGTGGAACAAAGCCGCCACATTCGCCCAAGTCAATATGTTCAGCGTCCCCGACGAACCCCGCGAAGAAGAGTTTCTAGGCAAAATAAGCAAGTACGGCGACGCCGAGGGCGAACTAATTTGGCCCGCCGGCGTAGCCCTAGACTCGCAAGGCAACCTCTACATCACCGACGAGTGGATGAACCGCGTCAGCGTATTCGGCAAAGACGGCGAGCTGCTCAGCGTCTGGGGCGACGCGGGCGAGGGCGACGGCGATGGCGAGTTCAACCGCCCGTCCGGCATCGCAATCAACGCCAGCGACGAAGTCTATGTGGTAGATAGCCTCAACCACCGCGTCCAAAAATTCAGCGCGGACGGCGAGTACATCGCCCAGTTCGGCGGCTTTGGCGCAACCGACGGCGAGTTCAACTCCCCCTGGGGCGCAGCCTGCGACGCCGACGGCTGCGTGTACGTCGCCGACCACAAAAACCACCGCGTCCAAAAATTCAACGCGGACGGCGAGTATATCGCCCAGTTCGGCAGCCACGGCAAGGGCAGAGGCCAGCTCACCCGCCCCAGCGACGTCGCCGTGGATCCCGACGGCGATGTGTACGTCTGCGACTGGGGCAACAACCGCGTTCAGGTATTCGCGCCCGACGGCAAGTTCATAGCCAGCCTAATCGGGGACGCGCAGCAGCTCGCCAAGTGGCACCAAGAGCAGGTGGACGCCAACGCCGACGTCATCAAGGCGCGCCGCCGCGTGTACTCCCTCGAACCCGAATGGCGTTTCGCTATGCCCACCTCAGTCGCGTTCGACGTCGCCAAATCCCGCCTTATGGTAGCCGACACCCAGCGCGGCCGCCTCCAGATATACAGCAAAGTCGGCAACTACATGGAGCCGCAATTCAACCTGTAATCCGCATCTATTGGCGGGCTTTATGGCATATACGCAGGACGCATACCGCATCCTATATCAGCCAATCGCCCGCCAACCCAGCCCGCTCTCGCCACACGCTTGGCGCATACCCTCAAACAGAAACGGCGCATCCCTATGACAACGCAAACCCGCTCCCGCCCCAACATAATCATCTGCCTTGTGGACGACCTCGGTTTCTCAGACCTCGGCTCCTACGGCTCCAGCCTGCTCACCCGCAACATAGACAGGCTCGCCGAAAACGGCTTGCGCTGCACGCAGATGTACAACTCCGCCCGCTGCTGCCCCTCGCGCGCCGCGCTGCTCACCGGCTTGTATCCCCACCAAGCCGGCGTCGGCCACATGACGCAGGACTACGGCTACGATAGCTACCAGGGCTACCTCAACGACAAGTGCGTCACAATCGCCGAAGTGTTGCGAACCGCCGGCTATCGCACATTGATGTCCGGCAAATGGCATGTGGGCGGCAACTACCACCCGCCAGCGCCCGAATACGGCTGGCCCACCGGCGCGAGCGGCTATCCCACGCCCCGCCAGCGCGGATTCGACCGCTTTTTCGGCATCTGGGGCGGCTACACCTCTTTCTTCAACCCCGACTCCCTAGGGCTTGACGACCAGCCCATCAAAGCCGAAACCACCGACTTCTACCTCACCGACGAGATAACCAGCCACGCCATCCAAATGATTGACGAGGGCGCCAACTCCGACAACCCGTTCTTCCTATACCTAGCCTACACCGCGCCCCATTGGCCGCTGCATGCCCTTGAAGAGGACATAGCCAAATACGAAGGCGCTTTTCGCAGCGGATGGGACGCCGAGCGCACAGCCCGCCATGAACAACAGAAAGCGCTGGGCTTGTTGGACGAAAAGTGGCAAATCGCCGCCCGCGACGAGGACGCGCCCGCGTGGGAAGACGCGCCGCACAAAGACTGGGAAGACCTGCGTATGGCGGTCTATGCCGCCCAAGTCGACCGCGTTGACCAGGGCATAGGCAGGATTATGGACAGACTGCGCCAAACCGGCGAATACGACAACACCCTGTTCGTATTCCTATCCGACAACGGCGGCTGCTCCGAACTCTTCTACGAAGACGACGCGCTCCCCGCGCCCAGCGTCTATTCGGTCAAGACCGTTGACGGCAGGCAGGTGTTCACCGGCAACGCCCCCCGCCTCAAGCCCGGCCCCGACGACACCTTTATGAGCTACGACCTCCCCTGGGCGAACGTCAGCAACGCGCCATTTCGCCTATTCAAGAGCTGGATCCACGAGGGCGGCATATCCACCCCGTTCATCATCCACTGGCCCGATATGATTAAGCAAGGCGGCATAAACCACAGCCCGATGTACATAACCGACATCACCGCAACCTGCATTGACGCCGCCGGCGCCGCCTATCCCGCCGAATACGACGGCAGGCAAATCACGCCCATTGAGGGCGAAAGCTTTATGCCCATAATGCAAGGCGGCGATTGGACGCGCCAAAAGCCCATCTTTTGGGAACACGAGGGCAACCGCGCCGTCCGCGTCGGCGAATGGAAACTGGTCGCCGAACACAATCAGCCTTGGGAACTCTTCAACATGACCGAAGACCGCACTGAGCTAAACGACCTCGTAGAGGGCGAGCGCGACCGCGCCCGCCAAATGACCCGCCTCTACGACGAATGGGCAACGCGCTGCCAGGTAGTCCCCTGGCCCGCCAACCCCCGCGTCAGCCTCAGACACCGCCTCACCCGCGGCAAACACGACTACATCGCCTAGCGCATCATAGCGTAGCGCATAACCTAGCCCGCATCCGGCGCAAGCCAACCGCCGCCTCTGTTTATGTCTTGGTTATGCGCGAACTGCTTGCGCCGCCTATGCGAACCACTTGCGTTTCCTACGCCTTGGCTACGCGAACCGCCGCGCCTACGCCAAGGCGTCCGCTATCCGAACCTCATCCCCTATCTCAATCCGCATCATATCCCGCCCAACCGCAACCCTCCCCCCGTAAGCCGCGCGCGTCCCCTCCAGTATCTCCTCATCCGCCCCAGCCGGCGGTATCACATGCGAATACACCGCCAGCCCCGGATTAATCCGGCTGAATATCTCCCCCGCCTGCTCCGGCGTGGTATGATGCGCGATAACCTGCCGCCTATGATGATCCGTCATACGCCTTTGCATTGCCAGAAACGCTTGCGGCGCGATGATTTCCTGTATCAGCAAATCCGCCCCCCGCGCGTGTTTCACCAGATTGTCGCACGGCCGCGTATCCCCCGACAGCACGACGACCTTGCCCGCGTACTCCACGCGATACCCGAATGCCGGCGTCACCGGATAATGATCAACGTCAAACGCGCGGATGGTCACGCCGCCCTCGCTATGCGCGAACCCCTCAGCGATGTCCTGCGCCGCCACGTCTATCCCTGTTTGCGGCAGCCGCTCGTCCAAATCCCGCCGGATGTGAATATCCGCCTTAAACGCCTGCTCCAGATGCGCCATCATATCGCCGCTGCCCGCAGGCCCCCACACCCGAAACGGCGTCTTGCGCCCCATAACCCACCCCGTCAGCCACAAATCCGGTATCCCTACCAGATGATCCGAGTGCAGATGCGTCAGAAACAGCCTGTCCAAATGCGTATAGTCAACCCCCAACTGAAACAGCCGCTGTATCGCGCCGCGCCCGCAATCCACCAGCAGCCGCGCATCCCCCGCCTCTATCAGCGTACTCATCCCAAACCGCTCCATCCCCGGCGACGGCGAGCTTGTCCCCAACAGCGTTACCCTGAAATCGGCAGTCATATCGTCGGCCCCCTGAGTTCATATTTCGGCGTCAGTTTGCCCCAATCATACACCACTTCCTCAACCCAAAAGTTTTTTGGTTACTTTTTTCCAAAAAAGTAACATCCCCCTTTTCCCAATCCCACACATTTTGCATTTGACAGACGCCCCGCCAATTTATACACTCAGACCATACATCAACCGCCGACGACTGCCTTATCGTCGGCGCACTCTGCAATCAGGAGATACTACTATGGCTGACAGGCCGAACATCGTGTTCATTATGAGCGACCAGCAGCGCTACGACACCCTCGCCTGCTACGGCGCGGACTATATGAACGTCCCCAACCTAAACGCGCTCGCGGACCGCAGTTTCGTATTCCGCAACGCCTACGTAACCCAGCCCGTATGCACGCCCGCGCGCGCCACCATCATGACCGGGCTATACCCCCACGCCGCCGGCCCTATCGTCAACAAGATCCACCTGCCCCCCGACACTCCCGTAATCGCCGAGATGATCGACGACGAATACTTCAAGGGCTATATGGGCAAGTGGCATCTCGGCAACGACGTCGCCCGGCAGCACGGCTTTGACGTGTGGCGGCCCACTGAGGATATGCACCGCGAGGCGTACACCCGCCCCGAACTGCGCTACGAAATGACGCCCTATCACCAACACCTAGCCGACAGCGGCTATGAGCCGGACGCCTCCCACTCCGACGGCGTGCAGGTATTCTCGGCAGACGCCCGCCAAGACCTGCCCGAAGAGCATCAGATGGCGTCCTGGCTGGGCGACCAAGCCGCCGACTTCATTGACGCGAACAAAGACCGCCCATTCGTGCTGTATGTCAGCACATTCGAGCCACACTCCCCCTATCACGGCCCCTTTATGGATATGTACGACCCCGCCGAAATCCCCGTAGGCGACGCCTTCCTGCAGCTGCCGGACGGCGCGTCCAGGGTCAACCGCGTGCGCGCCAACTACTTTATGCAGTTCATGCTGGAGGGCAAGAGCCACGCCGACGACGACTACATGACCCGCTACGCCGCCGCCCGCGAAGACGTCACCACCGAGCAAGGCTGGCGCACACTCCGCGCCCACTACCTCGCCAACATCACCCTTGTTGACAATATGGTCGGCAGAATAACCGCCGCCCTGGAAGACGCCGGCGTCGCCGACAACACCGTCGTGGTGTTCACCAGCGAACACGGCGATATGATGGGCGACCACGGCATGCTGGAAAAGCGCTCTTTCTACGAGGAGGCGTCGCGCGTCCCCCTGCTGATGTGCGTCCCCTGGCTCTCCAAAGAGCAAACCGTCGTTGAGGGCAGCGTCGGCCACATAGACCTTGTGCCAACCCTAATGGATCTCACCGGCAACGCCATCCCCGACTCGCTGCAGGGCAAAAGCCTTGTCCCCGTCCTCAAGGGCGAGCGCTCGCTTGACCACGACGTCTTTGTGCAGTGGAACGGCACAAGCGACGAACTCCCCGACAGGTTCCTGGGCAGCGGCGACATCAACCGCATGCTCACCCTGCCCTGGCGCTCCGTCATCACCCCCGACCGCTGGAAACTCAACCTGTGCGCCGGCGACCAGTGCGAGCTGTTCGACCTCAACAGCGACCCATACGAAACCAACAACCTCTACAATGATCCTGCCCAGCGTGATAGGATCATAGATATGGCGGCGCGCATCCGCATCTGGCAGCACGAGACTGGCGACGACGCGCCGCTGCCAAGCGTCTAGCCGCGCGTCAAGCGCGATGCGATAAGGAGGCAGGGCTATGATAAAGACCATCGTCAACATACTGCTCTTCATAGTGGCCGGGGTTCTGTTCTTCATCGGGCTTGGGCTGGGCTTGCAGTTCAACCCCACGATAGGCACCGCCCTCTGGATCGCCGCGGGCGTCATAGTCGTGCTGAACGTGCTGTGGATGAACCGCCGCCCAAAGCAAGGCTAATCCGGCGCGCGCATGCCGCGAAACCGACAGCCCGCAACTGCCTGTTCGCGGTTGCGGGCTTGGCGTTAATTTGGGATGCGCCCGGCAGAATACAACAACGCAAATCTAAGAGAAAGCCACACCAAGCAGGAAATTATGGCATACGAATTCATCAAGCTAGACAAGTCAGAGCGCATAGCCACCCTAACCCTAAACCGCCCCGCCAAAATGAACGCGCTCAGCGGCGAACTGCTGGCGGAATTCACTCAAGCGCTGGACGACGTCCACAACGACCACGACATCAACGTCCTGATACTCACCGGCGCCGGCAAAGCGTTTTCGGCCGGCTACGACATATCCCCCGGCCAGCCCCAAGCGGACGCCCCCGCTACCGCCTTCTGGGACGCCAAGCATCAGCCCGCCCGCGCCCTGATGAAACTCTGGCATCTGCGCCAGCCCACCATAGCCGCCGTCAACGGCCACGCGCTCGCCGCCGGCAATGTGCTTGCCATGACCGCCGACATCGTCATCGCATCCGAAGACGCCGTGTTCGGCGAACCCGAAATCCGCTTTGTGGCGCACTCCCCCGCCATCATGCTGCCCTTTATGATCCCCCTGCGCCACCTGCACTGGCTCTACCTCACCGGCGACACCATAGACGCCCGCGCCGCCGAGAAGTGGAATATGGTCAACTGGGTTGTCCCCGCCGCCGACCTGATGGCGGACGCGCGCAAGGCGGCTGCCCGCATCGCCAACGTCCCCCCATACGCCGCCCAAATGATGAAACGCAGCATCAAGGCAACCTACGAAAAGATGGGCTTTTCCGAGGCGTTTGAACATCACCTATTGCTGCGTATGGTAGAGGCGATGCAGCCCGACGTCCCCGAAAAGAACGCGCTGGACGCCATCCGCCAAGAGCAAGGCATGCGCGCCTTCCTAGACGCCCGCGACGCCCCGTTTCGCTAATCGCCCTGCCCGCCTTGCCGCTTAATTGGTTATCAGACAAGGGCTTGACACAGGGCGAGTTTGCCCCGTTTCGCTAACCCTGCGTCCCGCCGTCCGGCCCTGCGCCATCCCCATCCTGCGCCGTAACGCTGATATGCAACTCGTCCAAGTGGCTCTGCTCCACCACATTCGGCGCCTCAAACAGCGGGTCAAACCCGCTCTGCGTCTTGGGAAACGCTATCACATCGCGGATATTGTCCCTGCCCGTCAACACCATCAGCAGCCTGTCTATGCCCGGCGCTATCCCCCCGTGTGGCGGCGTCCCGTACTCAAACGCCGTCAGCAGCTGGTCAAACCGCTCCGCCACCTGCTCCTTCGTGTAGCCCAGTACGCCGAACACCCGCTCCTGCAGCTCCCGGTTGTGGATGCGGATACTCCCGCTCGCCAGCTCTTCCCCGTTTGCCACCAGGTCGTACAGCCGCCCGATAACCCTGCCCGGATCGCTCTCAATATACTGCTCATGCCCGTCCTTTGGCATAGAGAAAGCATGGTGCATCGCATCCCAGCGCCCGGCGTCTTCGTTCCACTCAAACAGCGGGAAATCGGTAACGAATGCGAAAGCGATAAGGTTCGGGTCGGCTAGGCTAAGGCGGCGGCCCATCTCATTGCGTAGCGCGCTGAGCGCCTGGTTGGTCGTCTTCGCCGGCCCCGCCACAATCAGCATCATATCGCCCGGCTGCGCCTCAGTGGCGTGCGCGATTGCCTGCACCTGCTCCACGCTCAGAAACCGCGCCGCCGCCGAGCGTATCCCGTCCGGCGTCAGATCCGCTATGTCCCCCTCGCCCGTCAGCGCTATCGTAACCAGCCCCTGCGCGCCGTTTGCCCTGGCGAACCCTATCAGCTCGTCCGTCTGCCGCCGCGAGTACGCCGCGCAGCCCGGCGCGCTAAATCCCTTGACGATGCCCCCGCCCGCTATCGCCGCCGTGAACACTCGAAAGTCGCTGCCCGCCGCGATGTCCGACAGATCCGCCATATCCAGGTCAAACCGCAAGTCCGGCTTGTCGCTGCCGTAGCTCGCCATTGCCTCCGCGTAAGTCATCCGCGGGAACGGGCGCAATATCCACTTTTCGGGAAACAGCGTTTCCACTAGCTTGGTATAGAGTTCCTCTATCAGGTTCAGAACGTCATCCTCTTCCACGAAACTCATTTCCAAGTCCAGCTGCGTATGCTCCGGCTGCCTGTCGGCGCGCGGATCCTCGTCGCGAAAACAGCGCGCTATCTGAAAATACTTCTCGATGCCCGCCGCCATAAGCAGCTGCTTGAGTTGCTGCGGCGACTGCGGCAGCGCGTAAAACCGCCCCGGATACAGGCGGCTCGGCACAAGATAATCCCGCGCCCCCTCAGGCGTGCTTTTGATGAGTATCGGCGTCTCAACCTCAATGAACCCGCGCTCCCCCAGAAAATCGCGTATGTAGCGCACGACCTCATGCCGCGTAATGATGGTATCGCGCATAGATTGGCGGCGCAGATCCAGAAAGCGATACTTCATGCGGATGAGCTCATCCACCTCGCTCTCGTCGTTGATATAGAACGGCGGCGTCTTGGATTCGTTCAAAACCCTAAGTTGCTCCGCCGCAACCTCTATCGCGCCTGTGGCGATGTTCGGGTTCTGCGTCCCCTCCGGCCTCGCCGCAACCCTGCCCGTAACCTGCGCCACCCACTCGTTGCGTAGCGATTCGGCGAGCGCATGCGTGTCCGGCGCGTTATCCGGATTGAACACCACCTGCACAACCCCCTCGCGGTCGCGCAAGTCAATGAAGATAAGCCCGCCATGATCGCGCCGCCGGTGAACCCACCCCGCCAGCGTAACCGATTTGCCGATATGCTCAGCCCGAACGTCCCCGCAGTTGATTGTTTTAAGCAAGACTGCCGCCCCCTTTGCAAATGCCGTCGTGTATAAGAGATTATACAGCGTTGGGGCGCAAGGGGTTAGCGTTTGCCCAACAATGGGCGTGAATAGCCATCAGCGTTTGGCGTCAACCGGCCCCGATAAGGACGCACGGTTACCCATAGCGCAAGCCCGCGCAAAGCGGCAACCGGAACGGGATGGGCAGGAAATGAAATGTACGCTACTCCGCCCGCTACCCCGTAACCCCGTAGCCCCGCTTCTTCACCGTCAGATGCACGAAAGACTCCGTGTGGTGAATCCCCTCAAACGTCCCCAGCTTGGTGGACAGGAATGTGGCGAGCGCCTCAGGCGAGGGCAGCGTCAGCGAGCAGATGATGTCGAACGGGCCTGTGGTAATGGACACCCACGTCGTCTCTTCCATAGACGCGAGCTTATCCGCGATGGCGTCGGTCTGATCCAGATCGGTCTCAATCCCGATAAGCGCCTCGAAGCTTGCGCCCATCTTCTGCGGATTGGTAACCGCCGCGATGAAGATGTACTCTTCGTCTATCAGCCGCTTCAGGCGCCGCCGCACGGTGCCCTCGCTCACGCCCGCCACGCGCGCTATGCCCGCGTTGGATGCCCGGCCATTCTGCCGTAGGGTTGCGATTATCTTGGCGTCTAGTTCGTCCATATCACGATTTTCTTCACAAATGCTTAGGATTGATGCGATAAATCGCCTTTATTGCATTTTACTTAGGAATTGATAGCCTGTCAACGGCAATCTTAGCGAATTTAGCCTTAAAACCGCCTTATCGCCAGCCAAAGCGCCAGCCCCAGCGCGATTAGCAGATACGGCAGCGGCAACACGGCAAGTACCGCCTGCGATCCTGCCACCGCCGTTATCGCCCCAATTAACATTGAGCATCCGCTAATCACCTTGAGCGTGTTTCCCCGTTTGCGATTGACGGCAAGGCTAATCGCCTCCCCCGTTGCGAACCCGATAGCCACTATCACCGCCATATTCAAGTAGGGCAGCAGAAGGTTGAAGATAGGAATGCCTAGCAACCCCAGATTGATAGAGTAGCGAGCCGCGAATGTGTACGCTATGCCCAGAACGAATGCGGTGATAACCCCCGCCGCGATAGCCCGCAAAACATAGGTGAACGGCACATCGTAGGTAGGAACCTTGTTCACCTTAGCGCAGTCCGGGCAGCGCATCCCCACCGGCGCATGCACAAGGCAGTCCGGGCATATCGGCGTATCGCATCTGCCGCAGCGAATGTTCGTTTCGCGCTTTGAATGTCTAGCGCAATACTGCGTCTGAACCATCTTCTGATGTCTCCCCCGCATGCCGCGCCGTATGAGACCCCGTATGCTACTTAGGCGCGCGCTCCGTCCACTCGGCGCGCCTTGCCACATCCCTATCCCAAAGTATGCGGCACATCAATGTATGCGCCAGCGATTGTTCGCTATTCGGCCATTCCCAGTTCGCCGTAAGCCGTTTCGCCACCAGCAATACACCGATGATAGCACACATCCAAACTATGGCGGGATCCCGCCCCAGCGCGAATGCCGCTATGGGCAGCGCAATCATAGCGATTAGCGTCAGCAGCCCGGTGTCTTTCAGCAGCAGCCGCCCCAGCGCCACCATCAGCGCGCCGCATATCAGCGCCTCCCACCAGAGCGCGAATGCCAGAACCACGCCGCCCGCCGCGCCCACGCCGCGCCCGCCCGTGAACCGGATGAACGGCGACCAGTTATGCCCGGCAACCGCCGCCAATCCCACCGCCGCCTGCGCCGCCGTCGGAGCGTCCAGCCCCCGCGCCAGCAACACCGGCAGCGCCCCCTTGCCGAACATATCAAACGCGCCGATTGCCACGCCCCGAACCTTGCCGATATGTATCACGGCGTTGGACGCGCCCACATTCCCCGACCCGTACTCGCGTATGTCTATCCCCGACCCAAACCGCGCCACAAGATACGCCGTCGGTATGCCACCCCAAAGATACGCGGCTACAACCGCCGCCACTACCGCCGGGGCGTCGGCGAGCGTCATCGCGCCATCGCCGCCGCCCGCAGGCTTTGCAGCGCTCGCACGCTTGACATAGGCGGGCCTGCTACGCCCGGCTCCGGCTCCCCCGGATTGCCTAGCGCGTGATAGTCGCTGCCCCCGCACGGGATAAGCCCGAACTCATCCGCCAGCTCGCGCAGCATATTCACCTGGTCGTCAGTGTAGTCCCCGTAATACACCTCCATCCCCACAATGCCCGCCGCCTTCAGGCTTGCCAAAATCTTGGTAAGCGAAGGTATGCCCGATCGGCCGGACTTGGACGCCGAGTAAGTGGGATGCGCGATAACCGGCAGCGCCCCATGCTCTATAAGCAGCCGAACCGCGTCCTCAGGCGTCAGCTTAGGCCGCTCAGCGTATGCAGGCCCATTGCGCCCGATATACTTGTCAAAGGCGTCTTTGGAATACCGCACATACCCGCCCTCCACCAGCGCCTGCGCGATGTGCGGCCTGCCGATGGAGGCGTCCCCCGCTATCTCTTGCACGCGCTCCCAAGATATGTCCACGCCCATATCGTTCAGATTGCGAACCATCCGCCGCCCCCGGTTAAGCCGCCCCTCGCGGAATTCTTCCAGGATGCTTTGCAGCGATTCGTCGTAATGGTCAACGAAATAGCCGAGAATATGAATTTCCCCGCCCGGCACATCCGTGCTCAGCTCAATGCCGGGAATGATAGTCAGGTCGGGATGCCGCTCAGCGGCTCGCATCGCCTCCGGCAGCCCGTTAGTAGTGTCATGATCGCTCACCGATATGACGCGCAGCCCGCGCTCGGCGCACAGATCCACAATCTCAGTCGGCGTCAGCGTGCCGTCCGAATGTGTGGTATGCAGATGCAGATCAACCTCAATGGCATGCGCGTATCGCGCCGCTTGCGTTTCTTGCGTCATCGTCATATGCCCTATGCCCTAGCCCTGTTCATCCCTTTCATCCCGTCCATACGGGAGTGAAGTATATGAGAGTATTGGAAATAAAAGACCGCCCCCGCCCGCTTGTGAGCGAGCGAAAGGCGGCCCTTGCCGTCTGCTTGTAATTTGCCCCTGTATTTCGCAAGGTGAATCCGCAAGGCTATCGCGCATACTCTATTGAGCGGGATTCGCGGATAACCGTAACCTTGATTTGCCCCGGATACACCAGGTTCGCCTCGATATTCTTCACGATGTCATGCGCCATCTTTGCGGCGGTGGCGTCGTCAACCGACTGCGGCTTGACCATAACGCGCACTTCGCGCCCCGCCTGAATGGCGTAGCACTTCTCCACGCCGTCAAACGCGCTCGCCACCTCCTCCAGCGCCTCCAGCCGCTTGATGTAGTTTTCGGCGGTATCCTTGCGAGAGCCCGGCCGCGCCGCGCTGATGGCGTCCGCCGCCGCCACCACAAACGCCTCCGTGCTGCTCATAAAGTCGTCGTGATGCTCGGCTATGCACACGCACACCGCCTTGGCGACGCTGTGCCGCGCCGCAACCTCAGCGCCGATCTCGGCGTGCGGCCCCTCTACCTCATGCGTCAGCGCCTTGCCCAAGTCATGCAGCAGCCCGCCAACACGCGAGATCTTCACATTCGCGCCTATCTCAGACGCGATCATTCCGGCGAGATGCGCCACCTCTATGCTGTGCTGCAGCACATTTTCGCCGTAGCTGTATCGGTATTTCAGCCGCCCCAGCAGGGTTATCACTTCGGGATGCAGCCCGCGAACCCCCACCTCCATTGCGGCGTCCTCGCCCGACTTCCATATGGTATCGCTCACATCCTTTTCGGAGCGATCCACCATCTCTTCTATGCGCGCCGGATGGATCCTGCCGTCCGCCACGAGGCTTGACACCGCCCGCCGCGCCACCTCGCGGCGCACCGGGTCAAAGCAGGACAGCGTCACCGCCTCCGGCGTATCGTCGATAATCAGATCCACGCCCGTCGCTTTCTCGATTGCGCGAATGTTGCGCCCTTCACGGCCTATTAGGCGACCCTTCATGTCGTCGCTTGGGAGTTGCACTGTGGTTATGGTGGCTTCGGAAACTACGTCGGCTGCGAACCTGTGGATGGCTTGCGCGAGGATATTGCGCGCCTTGTCGTTGGCGTCAAACCGCGCCTGCTCTTCCATATCGCGGTAGCGCACCGCGAGGTCGTGCTGAATGTCCTGCTCGGCCGAATGAAACAGCTCCGCCCGCGCGTCGTCCAGCGTCAGCTCGCAGATCTCTTCCAGCTTGCGGAGCTGCTCTTGCCGCATCTCTTCGGCTTGCCGCTCGCGCTGCCGCTTGACCTCCTCAATCTGCTGCCGCCGCTTCTCCATCAGATCGTTGAGCGAGCGCTCCTGCGCTTCAGACTTGGACTCGCGCTCAGTCAGCCGCTTTTCGCGCCGTTCCAGGTTATTCGCGCGCCGCTCCACGTTCTCTTGCCGGTTGGAAATGCGCCGCTCAGTGCGCTGAATCTCCGCCCGCCGCTCGCGCACCTCCGACTCGGCGTCCGCGCGAAACTTCAGCGCCTCCTCCTTGCCCTCGAGGATCATCGCCCGCTTTTGGTCCGCGGCATCCTCAATAAGCTGCTCCGCCTCCGACCTTGCCGCGGCGTAACTTTTGCTTTGCAGCAAACCTCTTCCGTAGTAGCCACCAATAGCGCCTATGCCTAGGCCGATCAGGACGGCGAGTATCGCATAAATAGCGATTTCCATAGACTCACCCTCCTTATCAAAAATTAGTTCACAGATAGCCTAACGGCAATCTATGCCTCCCGTTGACATACTATTAGATAACGAGTATCAATGTCAAGGCGGATGCGGTTATTGTCATTCTACCCGCCCCTATCCGCTCAGTGCCGTTCTTGATTTTCTAACCCGCCCCAATCCCATAAGCCCGCTCTTAATCCCCCACCCAAAAGTTTTTTGGCTACTTTCTTACAAAAAGTAGCATCCCCCGCCGCGTTCACAACTCATCGCCTTGACCCCACACGCCCCCGCGCATACACTTGCCCTATCGTTTCGCTATCACAAGGCCCCCCACATGACCCTCTTCACCGACCTATACGAACTCACCATGGCGCAAGCCTACTGGCAGGCGAACGTCGCCCGCCCCGCGCGCTTCAGCCTATTCGTCCGCCGCATGCCCAATAATCGCGGCTACCTGCTGTTCACCGGCTTGGACGATATGCTCGCCGCCCTAGAATCCCTGCATTTCCCCCCCGACGAAATCGCCTACCTGCAGTCCCTAAACCTGTTCCGCGAAGACTTCCTAGCCTACCTAGCCCAACTGCGTTTCACCGGCGACGTCCGCGCTATGCGGGAGGCGACGCCGTTCTTCCCCAACGAACCCGTCTTGGAAATCAGCGCCCCCGTCATCGAGGCGCATCTCGCCGAAACCCTGCTGCTAAACCTGTTCAATACCCAAACTATGCTTGCCACCAAAGCCGCCCGCGTGGTCGCCGCGGCGGCCGGCAGGGCGGTCGTGGACTTCGCCGCCCGCAGGACGCACGGCGCTGACGCCGCTCTCGCTTTCGCCCGCGCATCCTACATTGCCGGATTCGCCGGCACCAGCAACGTCCTCGCCGGCAAGCGATACGGCATCCCCCTATTCGGCACTATGGCGCACTCGTTCATCACATCATTCGAGCGCGAACAGGACGCCTTTGAGGCATACGCCCGCGCATTCCCCGACGCCAGCACATTCCTTGTCGACACATACGATACCCTGGATGGCGTCCGAAACGCGATAGCCGTCGCCAAGCGAATGGCAGACGACGGCCATGCCCTCCGCGCCGTGCGCCTGGACAGCGGCGACCTGCTTGCGCTCTCTCGCCAGGCGCGCGCTATGCTGGACTCCGCCAATCTGCCCAATGTGCAGGTGTTCGCAAGCGGCGGCCTAGACGAATACGAAATACAGCGCCTTGTGAGCGAGGGCGCGCCCATAGACGGGTTCGGCGTCGGAACGATGGTAGGCTCGTCCGCCGACTACCCCTGGCTGGACTGCGTGTACAAGCAGGTGGAATACGACGGACGGCCCGCCCTCAAACTCAGCCAAGACAAACAAACCCTGCCTGGCGCAAAGCAAGTCTGGCGTCGCTACGACGCTGAGGGAATGTACGCCGGCGACGCAATCGCCCGCGCCCACGAACCCGGCCCGCCCGACGCAGAACCACTGCTCGCCGAAGTGATGCGCCGCGGCGCCCGCCTGCCCTCCGCCGGCTCCCCCGCCAACCTCAGCGCCCTGCGCCGCCGCCGCGCCCGCGAACTCGCCCGCCTGCCCGCCCAATACCAGCGCCTGCGCTCCCCCGATCCCTATCCCGTGCGGATAACCCATGAGCTAGAGGAGCTCGCCGCCTCAGCCGCCGCAAACGCGCGCCAACGAATAGGGCGATGAATAGGACGATAGCCAAGCCTATCCCAATCAACCCCAACCCATCATCACAATAGAAACCCAACAAAAGGAGGCGCTAAATTGGCGCGACTGCCATACATCTCAAGAGACGACCTATCCCCGAACCACCAACCCTTGTACGACCGCATAGCCGAAACGCGCGGCGGCATAGAGGACGGCGATATGCCCAACTCATTCCGCCTGCTGTTCAACAGCCCGTTGGCGGCGGAGGCGGTCGGCAACTTGGGCGAGTATGTGCGCCTGCGCTCCGCCCTGGATCCGGCGGCGCGCGAAACCGCCATCCTGGGCGTTGCTCGCGCCCTGAACAGCCAATACGAATGGGCGCATCACGAACCCGTAGCCCGCGCGGTGGGCGTCCGCGATGAGGTCATTGACGCCATTCGCAGCGGCAAAGCGCCTATGGGATTGCCCCCCAAAGAGGGCGTGTTCGCGCAAGCGGGCAAAGAACTGGCGCTGAACGGCGCTCTCAGCCAACGCACATTCCAAGCGATTGAACACCTGCTAGGCGCGCTAGGCGCGGTTGACCTTGTAGTCGCCGTTGGATACTATGCGATGCTAAACGCCGTGCTTGCGTCGCTAGGCGTGGAACTGGAGGATCATCTGGACGCCTCCCTGCCGCAATAGCCCGCCCTATGCGCCGCAATCTTACTTAGCCATATAACCACTTACCGATAAGCAGTTCGCGCCAATGCCAAACAATCCCACCAACACGCCGCCGCCCGCCGCCGCCTCGCCGCCGCTCGCGCCCAAGCCAACCCTGCGGCAGCGCCTGTCCACGCCCTCTTGGATACTCTACGACTTCTCCGACACCATATTCTCCGCCAGCATCCTGACATTCTTCTTCCCCCTGTGGGTCACCGAGGACGCGGGCGGCACGGACGCCAACTTCGCTTTCGCTCTGTCCATATCCGCGCTGCTTGTGGCGATAACCGCGCCCCTGCTCGGCAGCGTGTCCGATACCCTAAACCGCCGCGTCCCCCTGCTCGCCGTATGCGTAGTTCTATGCGCCCTCTGCACGGCGCTCATAGGCTTGCTTGGCGGGCTGTGGACGGGCATCGCGCTGTTCTTCTGCGCCAACTTCCTATACCAGATAGGGCTAGTCTTCTACAACTCGCTGATGCTGAATGTCAGCTCCGAATCCAAGCGCGGCGTCATATCCGGCATCGGCATCGGCGCGGGCTATGTGGGCTTGTTCGTGGCGTTCCTGCTGCTAGGGCCTCGCGTTGAACAATTCGGCAACCAGTGGGCGTTCATCCCCACCGCGGCGATGTATCTGCTGTTCGCGCTGCCCCTGCTGCTCATAGTGCGAGACGCGGGCCGGCGGCGCAATCTAACCCTGCGCCTTATGGCCGACTCGTACAAGCAACTCTACGCCACATTCAAGAACGCGCGCCGCCACACAAACCTGTTTCGGTTTATCATCGCCCGCCTGCTCTATATGGAGGGCGTCAACACTATCTCGTCGTTCTATGTCATATACCTAGTCAGCGTTGGCGATTTCACGCGCGGCGAGGCGGTGGATATGGTAACCCGCCTGCTGATAGTGGCCGTGGTGTGCTCAGTGGCAACCGGCTTTTTAGTCAGCCGTTTCGGATCCAAGCGCGTGCTGATAGTAGGCCTTATCGGCTGGACGCTCGTAGTAGCCGCTGCCGCATTCGCCGACGAGCGCTGGATGTTCTGGGCGGTCGCAGTGGTAACCGGCTGTTTCTGGGGCGCCCCCCAAATCGCCGACCGCGTGATGCTTACCCGCCTAGCCCCTCCTGAGCAGGTTGGCGAGTTCTTCGGCTTGTTCCAAATGTCCGGCCGCCTATCCGCCGTAGTCGGCCCCGGCCTATGGGGCTTGACCACCACCGCGCTAATCGGCTTAGGCGAAACCCGCTTTCGCATTGCGATGCTCATCGTATCCCTATTCCTGCTCGGCGGCCTCGCCGTCCTGCTATGGGTCCGCGAGCGCCGCGAAGAACCCGACCTGGACGCCGCGCCTAACCGCGCCTAGCGCCGCCAATCCCGCCCCAAGTCGTTGACTGAATATCCCCCGCGCTGATAAACTCCACTATGGCAAAATCGGATATATCCCGCGCGGCGGCAAATGCTGAGACCGGCAATTGATTGCCCCTTGCCCGCGCAGCCAACTCGCAACCGATTGACAACAAACGCCGATTGATAACTGATAACATAACTGATAACAAGCCGAGCCAAGCAAACCAAGCCCCAAGCCCCAATAAATCAGGGAGGATCGGATATGACAACCGTCCAAGCAAAGCCCCAAACCAAACAGGACGTCGCGCTTATGGCGCACCTGCTCAGGCGCGCCTCTTTCGGCGCTACCCGCTCCGAAGTTGAGCGCCGCCTAGAAGATGGCTACGAGGCCACCGTCGAGAGCCTGCTCAACCCCGCAAGCGAATACGCGCTGCCCGACGACCTCATCCGCCGATACCACGTCGACCAGTCCGACCTGCGTAACGGCAACGCTGCCGGCGCCCACTGGGTCTATCGCATGGCTACCACGCCCAACCCGCTCGAAGAAAAAATGGCGCTGCTCTGGCACCGCGTATTCGCCACCGCCGCCACCAAGCTCATCCAAGCCCGAATGGTCGTCAACCAAGTGGATATGTTCCGCAAATGCGGCATGGGCAACTTTCGAGATCTGCTCGTCAACCTATCCCGCGATCCTGGCATGCTGATGTGGCTGGACAATCAGGACAACCATAAAGACTCCATCAACGAAAACTACGGCAGGGAAATCCTAGAGCTCTTCTCTATGGGCGTGGGCAACTACACCGAAGACGACATCAAGGAATGCGCCCGCGCCTTCACCGGCTGGAGCGTTGTCAACCCCGACTATATGTCCATCAAGATGCGGAACAACACCGCGCGCCCCTACGGCTACATCGCCTGGCAATTCAACTACGACGAAGACGACCACGACCACGGCGACAAGCGCTTTCTAGGCGAAATCGGCGACTTCAACGGCGAGGACGTCGTGGACATCATCTGCAGGCAAAAGGCAACCCCCCGCTTTATCGCCCGCCACCTCTACCACTTCTTCGTCGCCGACGAATCCCCCGTCCCGCAGTGGCCCTACGAAGACCCGCGCGATCCCGACGCCATTGACCTCATGACCCAAGCCTACTTCGACTCCGGCTACGAAATATCCGCGATGCTGCGCGCGATGTTCAACGCCGACTTCTTCAAGGACGAATCCGTCCGGTTCGCCCGCATCAAAAGCCCCGCCGAAATGGTCGTCGGCACGCTGCGGCTCGCCGGCGGCTTGGAACTCCCCTCTATGGAAACCTACGCCGCCGCCGCCGTCTGCTCCCAGATGGGCCAAGCGCTCTACGCGCCCCCCAGCGTTGAGGGCTGGCAGGGCGGCAGCGATTGGATTAACACCGGCGCCTACGTCCACCGCGTCAACTTCGCCAGCAAAATCCTCGGCAACCCCAACAAGCCCGGCTTGCGCGCCCTCATCGCCGAAGTCCAAGACGCCGCCCAAGACGGCGCGCTATCCCCCGACGCCCTAGTGGACGCCTGCCTGGACGCCATAGGCCCAATGCCCGTCCTGGACAGCACCCGCGACGGCCTCATTGACTACGCATCCAAGTGGGGCGACCTTGCGTTTGACAATGAACAAGACGCCGCCGACGCCGAGAGCAAAATCATCATCATGCTCCAGCTCGCTGCAACCACCCAGGAATACCAGTTGGCGTAACAAGCCATACCCGCGCGCCGGCCCGCGTTATCGTTATAAATAGAGGCCGGCGCGCGCCAATACCGCACACAGCCAGCAACACAGATAGGACTAGCATATGACTACCCAAACGCTAACAAAGCCCTTCACGCTGGAATACACAGACACCGTCGGATTCGTCGCCGACCAGGGCGGCAGGGGCTTTCACCTGCCCACCGATATGGCGATCCGCCCCGATGACGGCAGGATATTCGTCGCCAGCCGCAGCAACACCACCGCCCTTGACATCGTGGGCATCCAAATGGTCACCGCCGAACACGAATTTTTTGGCCAACTCTACGGCTACGGCAGCGGCGACGGGCAGATGATTTGGCCCTCCGCCCTCGCCCTGGACAGCCAAAACAACCTGCTTATGGCGGACGACTTCCTCCAGCGCATAACCCTGTACGACGCCGACGGCAATTTCGTATCCAAATGGGGCAAGGTCGGCGGCGCAGAGGGCGAATTCGACGGCCCCTCAGGGATGATATTCGACGCCGACGACAACCTGCTGCTCGTCGACCACCGCAACCACCGCGTCCAAAAACTCACCAGGCACGGCGAATTCATCAGCTCATTCGGCTCATACGGCGATGGCCTCGGCGAGTTCAACCTGCCCTGGGGCATCGCGCTTGACAGCGAGGGCTGCATCTACATCGCCGACTGGCGCAACGACCGCATCCAAAAGTTCACCCCCAACGGCGACTTCCTAGCGGCATGCGGCGAAAGCGGCGACGCCGACGGCCAATTCAATCGCCCCTCCGGCCTCGCCGTTGACGCCGACGGCAATATGTACATCGCCGACTGGGGCAACCAGCGCGTCCAGGTTATCGCCCCCGACGGCGAATTCCTAACCAAAATCCGAGGCCAAGCAACGCTCGGCGAATGGGCGGTGGAATACCTAAACGCCAACGCCGACGAGCTTGACGCGCGCTCCCGCTTCATCCCCGAATTCGACGTAGACGTCGCCGACGAACACGAAGTATCCGCCCGCGTGGAACCCTACTTCTGGGATCCCGTAACCGTGGAGATAGACGACCAAGGCCGCGTCTTCATCCTAGAAACCTGCCGCCACCGCTTTCAAATGTACCAAAAGGCATAGCCGCCCTATCCGAAATGCGACGGGAATAATCCCCGCGATTACCCGTCGCTACATCCGCAAAGCGGCATAATCGCGCCTTGACACGGCCCCTTGACAAGGAATGACGCGGATTGACAAGCGCTTTACCCAATCCGCTGTTATAATACAAACGCTGAGTTCCCGACTGACACGACCGACCTGACTGAGACCGAGAGGAGTAATCCTAATGAGCGCCAACGGCAAAAACCGCAAACTCGTCGTAGTCCAACTCTCCGGCGGCAACGACTACCTCAACAGCGTAGTCCCCTACAACGACCCGCTCTACATAGACAACCGCCCGCGCATCCGCATCACCGAAGAGCGCGCCCTCCCGCTGGACGACAACTACGGCTGGAACCCGGGTATGGGCCCCGTCAAAGATCTCTACGACGAGGGCAAAGTCGCCATCATTCACGGCATCGGCTACCCCGTCCCCAACCGCTCGCACTTCCGCTCAATGGACATCTGGCACACCGCCGAACCCACCAAAGTCGGCGACCAGGGCTGGCTCGGACAGGCGTTGCGCGAAATGGATCCGCAGGGCGAAAACGTCGTTGGCGCGGTCAACTTCAGCGCCGGCCTGCCCCGCGCCCTGGTATCCCCCGGCGTCCCCGTGGCGTCCGTAACCAACCTGGACAACTACGGCTTGCTCAACGACATAGACGACGCCGACCGGCGCAGCGACGCGCTAGAACTCTTCGCCAATATGTACACCCAGGCAATCGGCAGCGGCCCCGTTATGGACTTCCTCAGCAAGACCGGCCTAGACGCCCTGCGCGGCGCGGACATCCTGCAAACCGCCCCGCAAAAATACTCATCCGACGTTGAATACGGCGCGGATTCCTATGGCCAAAGCATGCGCGGCGTAGCCCAAGTCCTGCTCGCCGACGTCGGAACGCGCATCTGCTACACCCAGCACGGCAGCTTCGACACCCACACCAACGAAGTCGCGCTCCAAGAAAAACTGCTCACCGACATCTCCGGCGGCATCTACGACCTCTACACCGACCTCAAGCGCCACAACGCCAGCGACGACGTCCTGATGCTAGTCTTCACCGAATTTGGCAGGCGCGTCAAAGACAACGGCAACGGCTCCGACCACGGCTCCGGCGGCGTCTCATTCCTAATCGGCGACGGCGTGCAGGGCGGCCACTACGGCGAATACCCCTCCCTAGAGGCGGACAAGCTCGTAGAGGGCGACCTCGCCTTCAACTACGACTTCCGCGGCCTCTACACCGAAATCCTAGAAGACTGGCTAGAAGTGGACGCCAAGCCCATCGTCAAGGGGACATACGAAAAGATGGGCGCGCTCAAAGTCTAGTCCCCGAACACAACGCAAGAACGCAGGCGATAGCCCGATAGGGTTGCGCTTATAAGACAAGAACAGGGCAAGGCGGCCCAAAACCGCTTTGCCCTGTTTGCTTGCGTTGCCTTATGAAGAATCCGCGCCGCGAATATCCCGCCTTGCGAAAGCCCACGCTGCGCCGCGTTGCGCTACCCCGCCTGCGCCGCCACCCTATCAGCGAACCGCTCCATCATCCGGATGCAGTCGTCTATATCCGCCGTCGTGAAATCATAAGTCAACTGCTGAATCCCCAGCTCCGCGCACCTCTTCGCATCATCCGCCACCTCCCGCGCGCTCCCAGACACGCCCGCGCCCGTAGGTGTCCCGCCGCCCCCGTCGCTCCCGGACACGCCCGCGTCGCTGATATGCAGACTGCGCTTCAGCGAAATCGTAATGTCCGCCGGATCCCTGCCCTCCGCCTCAGCCTGCTCCCGCAGATACGGCAAATGCCTTGCCACGAACTCCGGCGTCTGCCGCGTGGTATGCCATGCATCCCCGTACTTCGCCGTGCGCCGCAAAGCCCGCCGCGTATGCCCGCCCACCCAAATCGGTATATGCGGCTGCTGCACGGGCTTTGGGAAGAAATAGATCCCATCGTAATCGTAAAACTCGCCGTGATGCTCCGGCTCATCCGCCGTCCACAAATTGATGAATATCTCCATCCATTCGTTAGTCATAGCCCCCCGATGCGCATAGGGAACATCCAGCGTCTCGAACTCCTTCTCCAGCCAGCCCACGCCCACGCCGCACACCGCCCGCCCCTTGGACAGCACATCCAGCGAGGCGAACATCTTCGCCTGCAATATCGGATTGCGATACGGAACGATAACCACCGTGCTGCCGATGCGTATCCGGCTTGTGCATGCCGCAACGTACGCCAGCGTAGTCAGCGTCTCCAGAAACGGCGCGTTATGCGGCCGCCGAAAAGCGCCGTCCGCCGTGTACGGATACTGGCTAGTCGGCTGCGTCGGCAATACGATATGATCCGCCGCCCAAACCGACTCGAACCCCAACTCCTCCGCCTTCTGCGCGAACCGGCAAAGCTCATCCCCGTCCATACTATTCGGCAGAGTAAATCCAAACCGCATAACAACGCTCCCTCTCTACATAGCGGATAGGCCCCTCTTTCGGCGCGCCGTCATCAGGCGCAAGGGCTTAGGGACAGGGCAGGCGAGAGCGGGGCAGGAGTGGTGGAGATAGGGGGACTTGAACCCCCAACCTCGGCATTGCGAACGCCGCGCTCTCCCAGTTGAGCTATATCCCCACGCCTGCCCAAAATTATAACAACGCGCCGCAACGGGTGTCAAATCGCGCCGCCCAAATTCAGATACATATTAGATAGACGCCGCCCGCCGCCAATTCGCCCTATGCTGAAACCCGCCTATGCGCTAAACTTGCATACGCTACGAAAACGCAAAGAGCGAAAGGACTCCCCAAAATGACAGACTTGGCGCAAACCCCCAATCCCCCTTACTACGCCGCCATATTCTCATCCGCCCACACCGGCGACCACGCCGGCTACGCCGAGGACACCCAAACCGTCCTGGACTTGGCGAAATCCCACCCCGGCTTCCTCGGCATAGAGGCGGCTGGCGACGACGACCTCAGCATAGCCGTATCCTACTGGGACAGCGACGAAACCATCCGCGCCTTCAAAGACCTCGCCGAGCACCTGGTAATCCAAAAGCGCGGCCGCGAGCAATACTACCGCCGCTACAAAATGCGAATAGCCCGCATAGAGCGCGACTACGGCTTCGAGCGATAGGCCTGGCGCGCCGCTTGCCCGCGCAATTCCCCCCAAGACAATTGACGCCCGCCCACTTTCTTTATAGAATGTGATTATCAGCAAACGCCCCACCGCGCTTGCCCAAATAAACGACAGGCAACAGTCATCAGCCAAAACACGACGGGGGGAACGCAATGCCCAGAACACAACCCCAGCCGCTGACCATATCCATCACCGAATCCGCCGCCAAGCATGTGCGGCAGTTCTCATCCGACGCGGGCAAGCCAGGCTCCAACCTGCGCGTAGCCGTCAAGGGCGGCGGCTGCTCCGGCCTCACCTACGACCTCGACCTCGTGGAAGGCCCCGGCGAAAACGACAAGGTCATCAGCGGCTACGGCTTGGAACTCTACATTGACAAGAAGTCCTACATATTCCTAGCCGGCACTGAGCTAGACTACTCCGGCGGACTGAACGGCAAGGGGTTCGTCTTCAACAACCCCAACGCCAAGACCACCTGCGGCTGCGGCACTTCGTTCAGCGTGTAAGGCCAAGCCCTTGCGCCGGCCCACGCTTGGCGTCGCCTTACGCGCGGGTTGCCTTACTGCCAACAGGAAAGAGAATGTCAATGAAGAAACTGATGGCTACGCGCCAGGGGGTGAGTTTTGCGGCGTCTGCGCTACTGATTGGGATAGCGGCGCTTGCGCTATTTGCTTGCGCGGCGCAGCCCGCCGCCGACCCTATGCAGGTAGCCGAGGCGCACGTGGCTGGCGAGTCCGCCGCCGTCAGCGCGGAGGTTGCGGCTTGGATAGCGGAGCAGCACCCGTTCACGCGGGCAGTGGGCGCGGAGGCGCTGGAGGCGGCAATCAATCAAGAGGTTGAATGGCGCTATGAACCCGCGGTAGATGAGGGGGGCGACCACTTTGCCATTCGCGCATATGCGGATTTCAGTTTTAGGGTGAACAACCCGCAGGGCGGGAGTGCGGTTGTAGCCGCGGTGATGCCCTACGACATCGTGGTGGACGTGCGCGGCGGCAGCGTGTTGTCTATGGATGCGGTGTACACAGACGCCTACCTTGGACTGGGCGGCGACCACGAATTGGCGGACGCAGACGACCAGTAAAGCAAACTGCCATAAACGCGATTGAAACCCCCGACGTCTAGGCGACGGAGGTTTTAGTCCGTAGTTAAGCAAGCAAGGCTGAATGGATAAAGATGCCCAAGTGGTCAACAATCATAAACGTTGGGGCAGGAGTCGTCATTGGGTTGGCGATAGTCTTCCTGATGTTCACCGGCATAATCTTATACAGTGAAGTCAACGCCATGGAACTGACCGTCGCCGCCCAGCAAGAAGAAATCGCCGCCCTCAAGCGGCGGCTCGCGCCGGTTACCGATACCTATGACGGGTGGAAGAGTCAGGTCAAAGCCAACACATCCGAGATTGAGGATTTGCGGGAAGAAGTAGTGGACTCCAGCGGTGCGCTGTACTCTCACGAAAGTAGGGATCACGCAATACTCAACGGCTGGGTTCAAGACAACCGTGTCAACATCCGAGAGTTGCAAGCGACTATAGAGAGGGCTGATAAGTAAATGAACAAAATGCCGCCCCCGCTATTCGCCGCCCGCCCTTAAGCAAAGCCCCGGCGACTGAGATCTACCCCGTCGCATCCGGGCATTCGTCATAACCATCTCTCAGCCGCCCCTGAAATGAGGCGGCTACCCTTTACGCATCTATGGAGACAAGCAACATGACCCACCCCACCACCCTCGCCCCTCACCAACCCCAGCCCGCCCCCAACGGCAGCGCCCCCGCCGCGCATCCCTCGCCCGACGCCCTCGCCCACCAACACGCCGCCACCTCCGCCCTCGCGCTCGCCGACCGCTCCCACATCGGCCGCCTCAAGCTAACCGGCGAGGATGCGCTTGACCTGCTCAACCGCCTATCCACCAACAAACTTGACGACCTACCGCCCGGCGGCGTTATGGGCAGCGTCCTGACCACCAACAAGGGCCGCATCATTGACCTGCTCTTCATAGCCCGCCAAGACGACCACCTGCTAGTCCTGACATCCCCCGACACGCGCAACCGCGTAGCCGAATGGATAGACTTCTACACATTCGTCGAGGATGTGGAAATCGCCGACATCACCGAAAACACCGCTATGCTAACGCTACTCGGCGCATCCCCCGCCGACGCCCACCCCGCGCTCGCCGCCTTGCCCCACTGTGCCAGCGCCACTGCCGACATCGACGGCATCCCCGCCCTCGCCATCCGCTCCGACTTCCACCTATTCGGCGCACCCCGCATCGACCTCATCGCGCCGCTACCCGACGCCCCCCGTCTCCACGACGCCCTCTCAGCCCGCGGCGCAATCCCCATAACCGCCCCCGCCCTAGACCTGCTCCGCATCCAACGCGGCATACCCGCCCACCCGCATGAGCTCTCCGAAGGCCACAACCCCCTAGAGGCCGGCCTCTGGGAATTCATCAGTTTCAACAAGGGCTGCTACATAGGCCAAGAGGTTGTGGCGCGCCTAAACGCCTACGACAAGATCCAGCGGCATCTAGTCAGTCTATCCTGGCAAGCGCCGGACGCCCCCGCGCCCCAAGCCGCGCTCTACGCCGCCGACCGTCGCGTTGGCGCTCTAACATCAGTCGCCCCGCCGGAATCTGGCAACCCCATCGGCTTGGGCTACGTCCGCAAAGCATACGCCGAACCAGGAACGCTACTGAGCGCAGTCAGCGATACGGGCGATACGACCGAAGTCAAGGTAGATGCGGTATTCGCCCGCCAACCGAGCGACGTTTAGGGATTGCTACCTGTACAGGGATGCAAGGATAGCCGTTGTCGCAATCACGACAGGGTTCGGAGGCTTGCCACCCGTACAAGGATGCAACCCAACCCTCCCCCCATCACGCCAGCAGCGTATAGCCCCCGTCCACCACGATAACCTGCCCGCGTATCATCGCCGCGTCCGGCGTGCATAGAAACGCCGCCACCCGCGCGATGTCCTCCCCCGATACCATCCTGCCCGCCGGCGTGTTCTCGCCCGCCGCCAGCATATCGCCGCGATTGGGGAAATGATCCAGCGCCCCCGTCCGCACATACCCGCCCGAAACCGCGTTCACCGCTATCCCCTGCGGCGCAAGCTCCACCGCCAAATACCGCGTCAGCGACTCCAGCGCCGCCTTGGATGTCCCCACCGAAAAGTAGTACGGCAGAACTTTCTGCGAACCCTGACTGGTTATGTTCACGATGCTGCCGCCCTCCGGCATCAGCCGCGCCGCCTGTATCGCGCACAGCCACGGCGCTTTCGCGTTGATGTTCAGCGTCCAATCCCAGTGCTTTTCCTGCAACTCCGCCGCCGACCGCTGCACCCCTGACGCCGCGTTGTTCACCAGAATGTCCAGCCTGCCATATCGCTCCGCCACCTGCGCGAACATATCATTGATGCGCTCGCTATCCCCCAGATGCGCCCTCACGCGCAGGCAATGGACGCCCAGCGCCTCGATCTCGCGCTGCGTCTCAGCCGCCGCGTCGTGGCTGCGAATATAGTTGAACGCGATGTCCGCGCCCCGCCGCGCGAACTCCAGCGCGATCGCCCTCCCAATCCCCCGCGATCCCCCCGTGATTAGCGCCGCCTTGCCCCTGAATGACATTGCCCCTCCGGCCGCGAAAGCCGCAAACGAATCCGCGCTATATGGCGACGATAAGACGCCGCGCCGCCCTTGCCGCGCCATCCCCTATATCGCCATCCCCCCGTCCACGCTGATGATCTGCCCCGTCACATAGTCCGCCTTGTCGCTCGCCAGATACCCTACCATCTGCGCGATGTCGTCCGGATTGCCGAACTTGCCCTGCGGTATCCAGGTCATTATCGTGTCCTTTTGCCGCTGCGTCAGCCCCGCCACCGTCTCAGTGCTGATGTAGCCCGGCGTTACCGCGTTCACCGTGATGTTGCGCGTGGCAACCTCTTTGGCGAGCGATTTCGTGAACCCGATGATAGCCGCCTTGGACGCCGAGTAGTTCGTCTGCCCCACATTGCCGCGTATCCCGACCACCGACCCGATGTTGATTATCCGGCCCCAGCGCCGCCGGACCATATGCCGCAGCGCCGCCCGCGTGCAGTAAAACGTCCCGTTCAAGTTCACGCCCATTACCCGATGCCACGCCTCGTCCGACATTCGCATCAGCAGCCCGTCGTTGATGATGCCCGCGTTGTTCACCAGGATGTTCACCTCGCCCAGCCTGTCCGTCACCTCGTCCATCATCGCGTTCACCTGCTCAAGGCTGCTCACATCCGCATGCGCCTTGATTGCCTCGCCGCCCCCGTCAACGATAGCCCTTACAACCGCATCCGCCTCAGCCTCCGACGAGTTATAGTTCACCGCTACCCTCATCCCACGCCGCGCGAACTCCAGCGCGATTGCCTTGCCTATCCCCTTGGACGCGCCCGTAACCAGAGCGGTCTTGCATTCAGATTCGGTGGTGTTCAATTTGGCTCCTGTCTTTCAATCGCGCTATAACCTGACGATAGCCCAGCCGCTTGCCGTAGCCTTGCCAGTTGCTGCCAAGCCCGCCGCTTGACGCCGCCGGCATACGCGCCCGCCCGCCGTCAGCCTTGCTGCGCCGGAGTTTCCGCCTGCACTCTCGCGGACACCGCCGCCATCTCTTCATTTAGCTTAGGTATAAACCCGATGTCATGCGTCATCTTAGCCGTGCCGATAGCCCGCCGCACCGCGTCCGCGTCAGACGCGCCATGCCCCACCACGCTCACGCCGTTCACGCCGAATATCGGGCCCCCGCCCATAGTCCGCACAAGATTGTGCAGCTCATACATATCTTGCGCCGACTCGTCCAGGTCATCCTGGCTAAGCTTGCCTTGCAGCGATTCGCGCACGCGCCCCGACAGCGCTCGCCCAAGCCCTTCTGTCAGTTTCATTATGATATTGCCCACGAACCCGTCGCACACCACCACATCCGCGCCGCCGCCCGCGAGGTCGTCGCCCTCAATGTTGCCTATGAAATTCAGCCCGCTCTTTTCCAGCAGATCCGTAGTTTCGCGCACCTGCCGGTTGCCCTTGCCCGCCTCCGCGCCCACGCTCAGCAGCGCCACGCGGGGCTGCGCCGTCCCCCAAAACTGCCGCGCGAACACATCCCCTATCACCGCGAAACTCAGCAGCTGCGACGGGCGGCAGTCAACATTAGTCCCAAGATCAATGATAAAACTGCGCGGCGCCGTTCCCACGATAGGCCCCCCCAGCGCCGGCCGCTCGATGCCCTCGCACAGCCCCAGCACGACCGCCGCCGCCGCCATAGCCGCGCCCGTCGACCCCATCGTAACCGAGGCGTCCGCCAATCCCTGCTTAATCAGCCCCGCGCACACCAAGATGGACGCGCGCGGCTTTTGGCGCAGCGCCAGCGCGGGCGGCTCCCCCTCCTCTATCGCGCCCTCCGACGGGATAACCGCGATAGGCAGCCCATCCGCGCTATGCCGCTCAAGCTCCCCTTGAACCTGAGCTACATCGCCCACAAGCAAAACCTGAACGCCGCCCTCTTGCGCCGCCGCGACAGCGCCCGCCACCACCTCCGCGGGCGCGTTATCGCCCCCCATTGCGTCAACGGCTACGCGAACCAGCCTCTCCCGTGTTGCCAATTTGCACACTCCACTTTCTTGTTGGGCATATCTATCGGGCATTACCGCGCGTATAGCGAGAATGCCGCACGGCCCGCCTATTCGCTCACCGTCGCCTCGCCGCTGATAACCACTTCTCCATCCCGCTTTCGCACTCCCACCGCGCACACAACCTCGCGCGCCCCATCCTGCTCGTTCACCGACTTCACGCTCCCGAAAGCCGTTATCGTCTCGCCCGGATACACCGGCCCCCTAAACCGCGCCTTCAGCCGCCCGCCCGAAAGCCACCGTTCCCCGAAAGCGTACGTCAGCATCTCTGACACCGCCGCCAATATCATCATCCCATGCGCGATAGTGCCATCAAGCCGACTCCCCCCGAACCGCGCGCCCTTGGCGAACTCCTCGTCCAGGTGAATCGGATTAAAATCCCCCGCCGCCTGCGCGTAAAGCTCAACCTGCGCCTGCGTAATCGTCTTTTGGATAGTGGGCAACTCATCGCCCTGTCGCATCTTGCCTGCTTGCCCTCTTGTCTTGTTCTTGCTTGCCGCGCTTGCTTTGCCGTATCTGCGTATGTTGTATTCGGGATATTTGTGATGTTAGGTATGCGGGAATAATTCGGTATGCGCGATATGCGCCTACTCCGCTACGCCCCTTGCGTCGGCAGCATAATCGTACTCTTCCCCTGCATAACCGCGTTCCCCTCATCATCCGCCGCCGTCAGATTCACCACCAAAAACCGCCATTCCCGCCGAACCGAATTCTGCGCCACCGTCGCCGTACAGGTTATCTCGGCCCCAACCGGCAGCGCCCTCCCAAAATCCAACTCCTGCCCCGCGTGAACGGTCCCGCCCGGAATCCGCAGCGCATTGATAACCGCGCTCAGCGCCAGCGCCCCCACCGCCATCGGATTCACCAGCGCCGTCCCATCTTGCGCCTTAGGCCTGCTCGCATCCCCCACCGCCTCGGCGTAACGCCCCACCGCCTCCGCATCCAGCGTCAGCCGCTCCTTAGAAATCCGCTGCCCCGCCCGCAATTGTGCGTAATCCATCACCATAGCCTTGCGCCGCCCGCCTAAATTTCACTTGTTTCGCTTAGCGCCATCCTATCTGATTATAGTTATGCGCGAACCGCAAAGCAACGGAAATGCGCCCCTTGCTATCGCCAAACCGCGGCATCGTCACGACGCATAGCGGCGCAAGCGAGTGGGCATGCGGCAAGTTAGCCGCGCCCGTCTCCGCTTGCGCCGCCGCGCATTGCTAGCGTTAGGATTGCGCTATCTTATCTCAATTTCAAGCGTGAAAGCGCCGATCGTTTCGGAGTAGTAGGTCGTTGCCTCGATGGTGTAGCTGCCCGGCTGCAAGCTCGCGGCTATGGCGGCTGAGGATGCGGTGGCGGCGCCCTTTTCCTGATTGATTGATCCGCCCCTTCCCGCGCCGTTCAGCAGGTAGAGATACGGCGCGGCGTCATCGGATGACAGCGTGATGGTTACTTGAGACGCGGCGTCCAGCGTGAATGTATAGAACCGCGCGTAGTAGGTTAGGTTGCGGGGCGGGTTGGCGCTAAGACAGCCGGGAGCCCAGCGGTTGCTATTCCAGCTGCCTGTGAAGTTGTTCCCCAGGCTCTGTACGCAAGCCGCGGGCGTGCGTTCCAAAACGACCACTCCCGTGGGCGTAGGCGAGGGCGTCGCGGTCGGCGTGGACGTTGCCTCCGGCGTGATTGTGGGCGTAGCGGTTGACGTAGCCGTTGCCTCTATCACTATTGCAGGCGTAGGCGTTGCAGTCGGCGTGGGCGTGGGCGTTGCGGTCGCCGCGCCTTGCCCGCCGCCGCCCTCAAGCTCCGCTATCCTAGCCGCCATCGCAGCGATGAGGTTGGCGATTGCCGCCCTTATTTCGGCAACCTGTCTGCTGAGCTCCGAGTTATCGGCGACTTGCCGTCCAAGCGCATCCAGCTTGTCCATAACATCGCCGGACTCCGCCGTAGTCGCGGCGGGCGTGGGGGTTTGCGTTGGCGTAGCGGCAACGGGAGTCGCGGGCGGCGGGCGGCACAGGCGTCGCGGCGGGAATGGCGGTTGCGACAGGCGCGGATGTGGCGATAGGCGTTGGCTCTATCACGATTGCGGGCGTTGCGGTCGACGCGGCGGCGGTCGTTGGCGTCGGAATGGGAGTTGCAGGCGCGGGTGTGTGCGTAGGCGTAGCGGTAGCGCTTGGCGCGGGTGTGTGCGTAGGCGTAGCGGTAGCGCTTGGCGCGGATGTGGGCGTAGAGGTTGGCGTGGCGGCGGTTGTCGCAGCGCACATTGGCAAACCAAGCCGCTGCATCTCCTGGACGCTTAGAGCCGCGCGCAGAGATCTGGGAATACAACCCGTGAGCCGATTGTAGTGGAGGGTCAATTCTATGAGATTGGCAAGATTGCCCAACTCGGCGGGTATCGCGCCCGTTAGTTGATTGCTGCCGAGATCCAATCCCCTGAGATTGGAAAGATTGCCCAGCTGCGGGGGTATCGCGCCCGTTAGTTGATTGCTGTAGAGAACCAATTCCCTGAGATTGGAAAGGTTGCCCAGTTGCGAGGGTATCGCGCCTGTTAGTTGATTGTGGCTGAGCTTCAATTCCCTGAGATTGGAAAGGCTGCCCAACTCGGCGGGTATCGCGCCCGTCAGCTGATTGTTGTAGAGATACAATCTCGTGAGATTGGAAAGGTTGCCCAACTCCGCGGGTATTGCGCCCGTCAGATCATTATAGACGAGAGTCAAATCCGTGAGATTGGCAAGATTGCCCAACTCGGCGGGTATCGCGCCCGTTAGTTGATTGCTGCTGAGAGACAAACTCGTGAGATTGGCGAGATTGCCCAACTCCGCGGGTATTGCGCCTGCCAGGCGATTGTAGCTGAGATACAATGTCCTGAGATTGGCAAGATTGCCCAGCTCAGCTGGTATCTCGCCATTCAAGCTATACCTCTGCAATATCAATGATGACACGCGACCGCCTGATATTCTTACGCCGTCCCAACCGCTAATAGCGCGATCCGCTGACCAGTTTAGGGTTGGGGCAGGCACCGTGCCTTCAAGCGTGGTCTTTGCGGCGAGCAGCGCGGCGCAGTCCGCCACCAGCCCGGCGTTGCTCGCGGGGTTCGGCACGGCCGTGCCGTTGGAGCATTGCTCAGTGTACTGGGCGGGTATGGCTATGGCGTGCGCGGCGGGAGCGGATACGTTGGATGCAGTGGCGTCCGATGCGTCGGTTATTAGCAGCGCCACCGCTACAATCGCCATTACCGCCACCAGCGCCAGCGCAGTTGCCATCCTGATTGCGCGCTTAGACATATGCCCAGCCTCCCGTTGCTTGATTCGCTCAGCCTCACGACATTCGGCTAAATCCTAGCATACGCCCTTCCCCAGTTCAAGCCCGCCGCCAACGAAGTTATCGCCAACGACTAATGGAACTTTGCATATGCCCCTACCCCCGCTTATACCGCCGCGGACACTTGCCCCTACCTCCCCACCTCCACCTCCAGCGTGAATTCCCCCACATTCCCCGAATCATACGTCGACGCCTCTATCGTATAATCCCCCGCCCCCAAGCTCGCCGTTATCCCCACTGAGCTTGCCCCGTCCGCCCCCGTCTGATGCTTGACCGCGCCGCCCGTTCCCTCGCCCTCCAGCAGGAACAGATACGGCGACGCCGCTGACGACAGCGTGATTGTAACCTCCGCCGCCGCGCGCAGAGTGAACGAGTAGAACCGCGCGTAGTAAGTCTGGTTGTCCGGCGGGTTCGCGCTGACGCAGTCCGCCGCCCACCTGCCGGTCGCGCTCACCCGCCCGCTGCCCGGCAGCCGATCCACGCAGACGTCGTCCGCCGCGGACGCCACGCTAGTGGGCGTAGGCGATGGCGTCGCAGTGGGCGTGGGCGTCGGCGGCGTTATCGCAGACGCTATCTCCAGCGCCGCCAGCCTGCTCGCATGCTCCGAGAGTTTCGTCTCCAGCGCCGCAACCTTGCCCACCAGCGCCTCATACGACACCGGCGTCGCCGTAGGCGTGGGCGTTGCGGTAGGCATCACGGTCGGCGTTGCCGTAGGCGTCGGCGTTGCCACATCCATCCCCGCATCGCAAATCGCCAGCCCAAGCGCCGCCATCTCGCCGCTGCCCAAAGCCGCCCGCAGCGCCGCCGGAACGCATCCCCCAAGCCGGTTGCCGCTCAGCCGCAACTCCACCAAATACACAAGATTGCCCAACTCCGCCGGTATAGCCCCCGTCAGCCGATTGCCCGACAGATGCAGCGATTGAAGATTGCCAAGCCCGCCCAGTGCCGCCGGTATCGCCCCCGTCAGTTCATTATCCGACAATTCCAACCGCGCCAAATTGCCAAGATCGCCCAACTCAGCCGGTATCGCGCCGCTCAGCCCGTTGCCGTTGAGATACAGCCACATCAGCTTGCCAAGCCTGCCCAGCTCCGGCGGAATATCCCCCGTCAACTGGTTGCCGTTCAGATACAATCCCGTGAGATACGGCAACTCCCCCAACTCAGCCGGAATTTCCCCCGTCAACTGATTGCCCGAAAGATACAGCCCGCTCAGATAATCAAGCTCGCCCAACTCAGCCGGTATCGCCCCCGTCAGCCTATTGCCGCTGAGATACAGCCCTTGCAGCTTGTCAAGCCCGCCCAGCTCCGGCGGCAGCGCGCCCGTCAGCTGATTGCCCGATAGTTCCAAGCGCGTGAGATTGTCAAGATTGCCCAACTCCGGCGGCAGTTCCCCCGTCAGCCGGTTCACCGATAGTTTCAACTGCCCAAGATTGACAAGCGCCCCCAGCGAAGAGGGTATCGCCCCCGTCAACCTATTCTGCCTGAGATCCAAGCTTGTCAGATTGGCGAGATCCCCCAGCTCCGGCGGCAATTCCCCCGTCAGTTGATTCACCGACAGATCCAGGCTTGCCAGCTCGTCAAGTTCGCCCAGCGCCGCTGGTATCCCGCCGTTCAAGCGCCGCTCGCTCAGGCGCAACTCGGACACGCCGCCATCGCCCACGACCACGCCATCCCATTCGCCAATGCTGACCGCGCCCGACCAGTTCAGGTCGCCCGACGTCCCCTCAAGCGCAGCCTTAGCCGCCAGTAGCGTAGCGCAGTCCGCCGCCAGCCCCGGGTTGCGCGTATGATTGGCGACCGGCGTCCCGCTGGAGCATTGCGCCGCGAACTGCCCGCTATGCCGCGCCGCGCCCTCCGACCCGCCCGCGTTGAAAGCGGTAGCGCCGCCAGCGCCGCCCATCAGCAGCGCCGCCGCCACAACCGCCAGCGCCCCAACCAGCGCCACGCCCATCGCCACCCTAACCGCGCGCGCCCACACAGACCTCTTAATGCTCATTCGTTCATTCCCCCGCGCTCTTGCTTATCTCAATTCGCTTGCCCGCCCAATACGCTTACACTATCACACACAAAATCATTATTTCCCCATAAATACGCCCCCGTTTTCTACTAGCATCTAGCGCCCCCAACCCTTGCAATCCCCCTTTTGACTTAACATCAGCCATCCCTACACAATCCCCTACAACCCCCACCCAAAAGTTTTTTGGTTACTTTTTTCCAAAAAAGTAACATCCCGTATCCCCCGCGCCCTTGCCATATCGTCTATACTATTCCCTAACCCCCGCGCATCCAATCCCAAACAAACCGCATCTTATTAAGCGAAACCCACTATCCCAAATCGCAAGACATAGCCAATACATAGAGAGGCAACTATGCTCAGCAAACTAGGCAGAATCAACCGCAGATGGCAGGACGCGCCCGCCGAAGACGTCCCCCCCGGCCAGTTCGTCACCGCCAAATTCCCCGTCCTCACATACGGCGCAACCCCCCGCATCGACCTGGCAACCTGGCGCTTCCGCGTATTCGGCTTGGTCGAAAACGAAATCTCCCTCAGCTGGGACGAGTTCACCAGCCTGCCCAAGATCCGCCTCGACGCCGAGTTCCACTGCGTTACCCAGTGGAGCAAGCTCCAAAACACTTGGGAGGGCGTCCCCTTCAGCGCCGTTATGGAACGCATCGCCCCCAAGCCCGACGCTACCCACGTAATGGCGCACTGCTACGGCGGCTACTCCACCAACCTCGCCCTGGATGTAATCAACGATGACGATGTGCTATTCGCCTACGCCCACGACGGCGAGCCGCTCCCCGACGCGCACGGCGGCCCCCTCCGCCTGGTAGTCCCCAAGCGCTACGGCTGGAAAAGCGCCAAGTGGGTCAACGGCCTAGAGTTTATGCCCGAAGACCGCCCCGGCTTTCTGGGAAGTGCGCGGCTACCACATGGAGGGAGACCCATGGAAAGAACAGCGCTTCTGGGATGAGCTTATGTAGCCTTGCGCTACCCGCTGCCGACCGCCGTATGCCGCTTGCGCCCCGCGCGAAAATTCCCCAAATTGTTCGGCATACGCTAACAATTCCAATCGCTTGTCATAAAACAAAAAGCCCCTCCCACGCATTCGTGAGAGGGGCTACCTTTGCCTGCCCGCGTCATCCCCGCCGCATCACCCGCGCTTGGCGGGCGGCGCTTGCTTGCGCTACGCCGCCTTCCTCTTCGGGTCATTGTTCAGCGGCAGCGTGAACAGCCGCGTCGGGCGCTCGATGTCGATCATATGCCCGCACTGGATACACAGCCGGTACTCGCCGTAGATGTCGCTGTTGGAGTTCATATCGCCGTTGCAGCGGGGGCAACTCTTCAAATATATCGCCATATCGTTCACCTCCGTCTAGGCTTGCCCTTAGCCAATCCCCTTTGCGCCCTGCGCCGGGGCTCGGCTATGTCTCATTCGGATGTATTCGGGCGGCTATTGCCCATTCCCCGCCCGCTTGGACGCCCGCTCAGCCGCGTTCCCGCAGCCCACTTTCGCGCCCGTCCCGGTTGTCAATCTGGCTGTCAACCCTGATTGTCAAACGATAGTCAATATGCGATGTTGCTATCATAAACATTGACACGCCTTGTGTCAATATGTAATATGGTATAAATATCAATAATTTAGCGGCGCGCCAACCCCGCTTGCCGAAATCACTGCCGCTCGCGCCCCGCCTTGCGTATAATATGCGCTTGCATACACTACAACGCCGCCCGCCCCCAAAAGTTAGCGGCAAGCCACCCAACAAGCCATCTAATCAGGGAACGCCAACAACAACCGCCCCGACCAAAGCGAGGGACGTATGAGTATGAACAGGCAGCATCGCGCCGCCGAAGAGTTCGCGGGAGTCTATATCATCAGCGTCGCGGCGCGCATCCTAGAAATGCACCCCCAAACGCTACGCAAATACGAGCGCATCGGCCTAGTCCGCCCATCCCGCACTATGGGCATGCTGCGCCTCTACTCCGAAGAAGACGTCGCCCGCCTACGCCTCATCAAACACCTCGTCGGCGATATGGGACTAAACCTAGCAGGCGTCCAACTCGCCCTGCGCCTCCACAGCAAACTTATGCAAATGAAAACCCAAGTCCGCCGCCTTGAGGGAAAAAGCCTCAAGCAGTCGATGGAAGAAAGCATCGACGAAATGGACGAAATACTCAACAACTAGAAAATAACCCTGCCATAAGGATGCGAACTATGAGCCAACAAACGCGGGACGCCGATCCCGTCTCACCCCGCGAACCCGACCAAAACCAGCAAGCCCAACAAGGCGAACAAGCCCAACAATCTGACCCGGACGCGCCCATCCAGCCCGACCCTACGCTCCTCGCCGCCCAGCTCGCCGAGGCGAACCGCGAGCGCGACCAATTCCGCGCCCTAGCCCAGCGCGCCCAAGCCGACCTAGCCAACTACAAGCGCCGCGCCGCGGACGACCGCCAACAAGCCTTGCTAAACTCCAAAGCCGACATCCTGCTAAAATTCCTAGCCGTAGTGGACGACTTCGGCCGCGCCATAGATATGCTGCCCGCCGACGCCAACCCCGCCTGGCGCGAGGGCATATCCCTTGTCCAGCGCAACCTAGTCAGCGTCATGGAATCCGAGGGCGTAACCAAAATCCAATCCGCCGGCGCCCCCTTCGACCCCAGCCTCCACGAGGCGCTCGCCCACCAAGAAACCCCCGACATCCCCGACGGCGCCATCGCCCTAGTAACCCGCGAGGGCTACCTCCTAAACGACCGCCTGCTGCGCCCCGCCCAAGTCATCGTCGCCAAAGCCCCAGCCGACAATCCCGCGCCCACAGATCCCGCCGAGCAGCCCAATTCGCAATCCCATTCCCAAACCCAATAAATCACCTGCAACCACATCACTATCAGGAGCAATGCGAAATGCCAAAAATACTTGGAATTGACCTCGGAACCACAAACTCGTGCATGGCGGTCATTGAGGCGTCCGAACCCCGCGTAGTCGAAAACGCCGAGGGCGGCCGCACTACCCCCTCCGTCGTCGGCCTCAACACACGCTCCGACGAGCGCTACGTCGGCGCCACCGCCAAGCGCCAAGCCGTCACAAACCCCGAAAACACCGTCTATTCGGTCAAGCGCCTTATGGGGCGGCGCTTCAACGACGACAGCGTCCGCCAAGACCTGGAACTCCTCCCCTACAAAGTCGTCCGCCACTCCAACGACGACGCCTATGTCGTTATGGGCGGCAAAAACTACGCGCCCCCCGAAATCTCCGCTATGGTGCTGCAAAAGCTCAAGCAGGACGCCGAAACCAAACTCGGCGAACCCATCTCGCAAGCCGTCATCACCGTCCCCGCCTACTTCAACGACAGCCAGCGCAACGCCACCAAAGACGCCGGCCGCATCGCCGGACTAGAAGTCCTACGCATCATCAACGAACCCACCGCCGCATCCCTAGCCTACGGGCTTGACAAGAAAAACGACGAAACCATCGCCGTGTACGACCTCGGCGGCGGCACTTTTGACATCACCGTCCTCCAAATCGGCGAGGGCGTCTTCGAAGTCAAAGCAACCAACGGCGACACCCACCTCGGCGGCGACGACTTCGACGAGCGCATCGTGGACTGGATAGCCGACGAATTTCGAGCCGAGCAAGGCATCGACCTCAAGCAAGACGGCATGGCGCTCCAGCGCCTGCGCGAGGCCGCCGAGCGCGCCAAAATCGAACTCTCCACCCTAATGCAATCCGAAATCAACCTGCCCTTCATCACCGCCGACGCATCCGGCCCCAAACACCTCGTTATGAGCCTATCCCGCTCCAAACTAGAGCAGCTCGTTGACGACCTAGTCCGCAAAACCGTCCAGCCCTGCCGCCAAGCCATAACCGACGCCGGCATCGCAGTGGGCGACATCGACGAAGTCATCCTGGTAGGCGGCATGACCCGCATGCCCGCCGTCCAAAAAATAGTCGGCGAACTATTCAGCAGAGAGGCGCACCAAGGCGTCAACCCCGACGAAGTCGTCGCCATCGGCGCAGCCATCCAGGGCGGCGTCCTGCAAGGCGAAGTCCGCGACATCCTGCTGCTTGACGTCACCCCCCTCAGCCTCGGCATAGAAACCCTAGGCGGCGTCGCCACCACCCTCATAGAGCGCAACACCACAATCCCCACCGCCAAAAGCGAAACATTCACCACCGCCGCCGACAGCCAGCCCAGCGTAGACGTCCACGTCGTCCAGGGCGAGCGCGGCATGGCGTCCGAAAACAAAAGCATCGGCAGATTCATCCTAGACGGCATCCTGCCCGCCCCGCGCGGCATGCCCCAAATCGAAGTCACCTTCGACATTGACGCCAACGGCATCCTAAACGTCTCCGCCCGCGACAAAGGCACCGGCAAAGAGCAGCGCATCACCATCACCGCCAGCAGCGGCATCTCACAAGAAGAAATCGAGCGCATGGTTCACGACGCCGAAACCCACGCCGACGAAGACCGCCGCCGCCGCGAAGAAACCCAAACCCGCAACAACGCCGAAAACCTAGCCTACACCGCCGAAAAAACGCTCCAAGACAACCCCGACAACATCCCCCCCGACCTAAAAACCGAAGTCCAAACCAAAATAACCACCCTCCGCACAGCCCTAGCCAGCGCCCCCATATCCGACATAACCGCCGCCTCCGACGACCTCCAATCCGCCCTCCAACGCGTCGGCCAAGCCGTGTACGGCAACCAACAGCAACCCGGCCCCGGTGCCTCCCCCGGCGACGTCAACGACGACGGCAGCGTAGAGGGCGAATACCGCGAAGTCTAGCGCGCCCCCGTGAACTAAATCAAAGCCCCGGCCGGAAGTGCGCCGGGGCTTTTCGCGCAAAACTGCGATTGTGATAATATAATCGCGTTGACAAGCGAACAAAACAAACAAGTACGGGAGCGTGAACGAATGAACATCAAGCTGTCTATGTCCAAGCGCACAATCAGGATAACAACTGCCCTTGCCCTGGTTGCGGTGATGGCAGTAGTGGCGGTTTCGCTGCTAATGTCTGGCACGGATGGCGCAACCGCTTTCAACGCGGACGCATCAGCCCCCGTTCCGCACGACATACCCGCCCAGTACACCGCGCAATGCTCCAACGGCGTCGCCGTGCTATACCCCGCGAATAACCCCGGCCTTGTAGCGGACTGCGCCGCGCTACTTGCTTCAAAGGAACCGCTTGAAGGCACAACGGGCAACCTAAACTGGTCAGCGGATGTTGCCATTGGTCATTGGGACGGTATAGACAGAATAGATAAGTTGAGTGACGATTCAGAGTATCGTGTATTAACTGTGTGGCTCGCGGTCGAAAACTTAGGCGGCGTGATACCGCCGGAGCTGGGAAATCTTGCCAATCTCAGAACTTTGCGGCTCAACTACAACCGATTGACAGGTCCGATACCGCCGGAGCTGGGAAATCTTGCCAATCTCACGGATTTGCGGCTTGCGTCCAGTTCGAATGAGGGCAATCAGTTCACAGGTTGTGTTCCCGCATCCTTGCGCCACCTTATAGACTTCCCGCAATTGTTGGCGATAGGCCTGCCGTTTTGCGATGCCGCATCCGTCCCGTCCACGCCGGTGTCGACGCCCTCGGCTACATCCACGCCAACGCCAACCGCCACAAGAGCGCCGGGCATAACCCCCGTCGCAACCCCCACACCCACCGCGACTCCAGCGGCATCCAACGAAGTCCTGAACAGGCTAACCGCGCTTGAAACGCAGGTCGCCGAAATCCCCGCGATGAAAAATCAAATCGCCGCAATGGCAACCGGCATAGCGCGGCTTGAGGGCGCATCCGCGATAGCGCCGCCAACCCCCACGCCGACCGCCACTCCCTCGCCCACCCCATCCGCCACGCCCGTAACCGCTCCGGGCGCAACGCCCTCGCCAACCCCCACAAGCGTCGCCGGCACATCCGGCAACAACGCCTGCATCACCGATCTCGCGGGCAGCGCCACCCTCACCGGCAACTGGACATCCGACTGCCTCAGCGCAAACCCATCCGACAACCGAACCTACTACGCGCGTTTCTACACATTCACCCTATCCGCCCCATCCGAGGCAACCATCACCCTATCATCCAACGACGCCTCGCCCTACCTATTCCTGCGCGAGGGCGCAGGAACCGGCGGCGCAGTCATCCAAGAAAACGGCGCCGCCGACGCAACCACAGCCGCCATAACCGCAACCCTGCAGCCCGCCGCCTACACCATAGAGGCATCCACCTGGAACGCCGAAACCCCCGGCGCCTTCACCCTAGCGTTAGAGATAACCCGCTAACCCCAACCCATCCCGCAACCCAAACCACAGCCCCGGCCGAAACCGCGCCGGGGCTTATCTTATCCCTGCTACACCCCCCAAACCTTGACAACCCCTGTATAATCCCCCTATCGGCAAATCCAACACTCAACAAAAAGGGAGCGACAAATGCCTGGCTACTACCGCGCGATACTCACCCTCAGCAAAGATGGCGCGCCCAGCTCGCAAGTCATGACAGACGCCTGGCAATGCGTCCAGGACTGGGCTACTGACACATATGGAAACCATGACACGCCCGTTGATCGACCGTCGCCAAGTAGCGAGATGCGGCTTTGCAATCTAGTGCATCGCTACACGGACGCATCATCCTGCAATTGGCGCGTAAGTGTGCGTCTGGCGACTGACGGCAACGCTGTCGAGACGGATATCGAGCTTCGCGCAACCGATAGCGATGACGCGGATCAATCCCTTAATCCGATGGCGCGGCCCCCGTCAGTGATACGGACTTTGATTGAGCGGTTTGACTGCAAAGTCGGCCCCCACCGCCTCGCCCTCAACGCCACACGCATCAACGCCGAAGACGCCGACTCGTTTGTCAAGAACGAGATATTCAACCAAGGCCGCCTGTTGCCGTTGCTCGTCGTAACTGACCACCAGGACGGACGTAGCGTCAAGAATATGGACGCCGACGAAATGCAACAAGAACTTGCCGGCCTTGCAAGAGTATTCGCATACGACCACGCCACCGCTTGGAATGTCCTGCGGGACTTGCCCCAATCGCTGTGGTGCTACGACGGCGCTGTTAGGCTATTCGCCCCTGGATGCTCAGCAGACGACCTAGCCCAGCAACACCCGTTTTGGCCGCCCTGGCACTTGGAAAGGGTGATACAAAATAATCGCCTATGGCAGATGCTCCGCGATGAATGTCTGCTCCGCATCACCCATCAGCGGTCGGGTAGGCTATTTTCGCGCGTGGAAAACGCGCTCAACGCGGAAGACATGAAAAACCTGCAAGACAGCATGTCCAACCTTCAAAACAACCCGATAATCGCCGGACAAGTGCTAAATTTACTTGATAAGTCCGCCATTGGCGAAGGCTATGTGAGACTCGGGCTGTACAAAATTGCCATAAGCGTCGGCAGAGCCATGAAGAACAGGGCAGACAAGTTTGAACTGCTGCTTAATCAACTAGGCGCGGCTCCGTCCGATAGCGAGGCAGACCCCGAACCCGCCCCCGAACCGACACCGCCCCGGCTGAGCTTTTCCACCATCCACGCCTGCGCCAAACACGCCGACGCAACCCTCCCCTACCTGCGCTTTCTCCCAAACGCGCTTGACACCGCGCAATCCCGCTACACACAACAATACGACAAGCACGCCAACCGCATATACACAACGTTTGAGGTTCTAAACGAATGTGGCAGACAGCGCACACAGCCCGGCGGTCTGGGCAAGAACGTTGAGCTATGGCTCAAAGAAAACCGCGTGGAATACTCAGACGAATCTGAGTCAACAATGCGCGAATATCACCAAGAGCGCACATTCTTTGACCCCGACAAAGACGACTACATACCTATGCCCCACCACATCAAACTGCTAGGCAACGACATTCGGATTCACCTGACTTGGGACGGCGAAGAGAACAAGTGGCTAATAGGCTACATCGGCCGCCACCTGCGAACCTCCGAAAGCCCGAACTAACCCATCACGCACACTAACATAAGCGCAAAGGACTGCTATCCATGACCACCCCCTCATCGCCCAAAACCGCCATCATCACCGGCTCCGGCCGCAACATCGGCCGCGCCACCGCCCTTGAACTCGCCCGCCGCGGCGCGAACGTCGTCGTCAACGCCCGCTCCAACCGCGCCGAGGCGGACGCCGTCGCCAACGAAATCCGCGCGCAAGGCGGCAGCGCCCTCGCCGTCATAGCCGACGTCGGCGTCCAAGCCCAAGCCACCGCCCTCGTAGAGCAAGCCATAGCCGCTTTCGGCGGCGTGGACATCCTAATCAACAACGCCGGCGCGCGCCCTTCCCACGCCATAACCGATATGTCCCTAGACGACTGGCGCGCCGCGATGGCCGTCAACCTAGACGCGCCCTTCTTCTGCGCCCAAGCCGCCATCCCCGGAATGATAGAGCGCCGCTGGGGACGCATCGTCAACATATCCGGCCTCAACGCCTTCAAAGGCAGGCCCAACTGGGCGCACGTCTGCGCCTCCAAAATGGGCGCGCTCGGCCTAACCCGCGCCCTAGCCGCCGAACTCGCCCCCCACAACATCCTAGTCAACCACATAGTCCCCGGCGCCTTTGACACCAGCCCGCCGGCCGGCAGTCCGCCCGCCACCGCCGCAGCCCAGGCCGCCACCGCCGCCGCAATCCCTCTAGCCCGACTCGGCGACCCCCAAGAAATCGCCGCCACCTGCGCCTTCCTAGCCTCCGAAGACGCCTCCTTCATCACCGGCCAAACCATCCACGTCAACGGCGGCGCCCTGGCTTACTAACCGCCCCCGCTTGATGGCGTACAGGTAACATCTACCCAAACCCATCATGCGCCCTCCCCCAAAAAGTTTTGCCTACTTTTTCAAAAGTAGCGTCCCCCCGCTATATCCCAATAGTGTATAATTCCCACAAACCCCCGGAGGCGCAACCCATGATAATCACCATCAGACTATTCGCAAGCTACCGCGAAAAAGCCGGCAAATCAGAGCTCGCTCTCACCCTGCCTTGCCGCGCACTCGTCAGCGACGCCATCCGCGAAACCCTGCGCCTACACCCCGCCATAGCCGCCGACCCGACCCGCCTTATGATAGCCGTCAACCAGGAGTACCAGCCACACGACTACCCCCTCTCCGACCGCGACGAAGTCGCCCTAATCCCCCCCGTCAGCGGCGGCGCGCCCATTTCACGCTAGACACCCGCACAGCAGAGGCACACCCATGGCATCCCCAAGCAAGATTGAAATCACCCACGCCCCTCTATGCCCCGACGCCGTCGCCGCCCGCGTCCGGCGCGACAGCAACGGCGCGGTCGTCACATTCCTAGGCGCAACCCGCGACTCCACCGCCGACCGCCGCGTGCTGCATCTGGAATACGAGGCATACCGCCCTATGGCGGACAACCAGCTCGCCCGCATCGCCGCCGAAATCGCCGACCGCTGGGGCATACAAGACGTCGCCATCGCCCACCGGCTCGGCAGACTGGAAATCGGCGACATCAGCCTCATCGTCGCCATCGCATCCCCCCACCGCGCGCCCGCCTTTGAGGCCTGCGCCTACGCCATCGACCGCATCAAGCAAATCGTCCCCATCTGGAAAAAAGAGTTCTTCGAAGGCGGCGAAGTCTGGGTCGGCAGCCAAGAAGACGCCCTAGCCAAACAACCCGCCGCCATCCCATAATCCCGCCGTGAATTCCCCACCCAAAAGCTTTGCCTACTTTTTCAAAAGTAGCGCCCCCACGTTTCCCCCTCATCCAAAACTGCCACTATTTCGCGCATCTTTGCCATTACGCAACTGAATTCGTTAAATCATCCCCATCTATTTTACGCTATGCCCCAAAATATCCCCCTACCCTGTGCAAATCCAAACCATAACTTGCGATAGTTCCGAAAATCACAATCTTTGCGATTGCCAACCCCCTTATCGTCTGATATATTGATATATTAAATCCAACGGCAACCCGCAAACGGACGGAGGGATCGCATAGAGGTCTAGTGCGGCCGCCTGCTAAGCGGTTAAGGTGCGAAAACGCCTTCATGGGTTCGAATCCCATTCCCTCCGCCATCTATCCCCAACCTCACCAGGACATTGAGCGAAATTTCACAAATGGACGGATACTTTATTTGGACCATTGGCTGCCAAATGAACAAAGCCGACTCCGAGCGGCTTGAGAGCGCCTTGGGTCAAATGGGGCTCGCGCCCCGCCAATCCCCCCTCGACGCCGACGTCGTCGTCCTCAACAGCTGCGTCGTCCGCCAAAGCGCCGAAGACCGCGTCGTCGGCATGATGTCCGGCCTCAAGCCCCTCAAGCAGCGCGCCCCCGACAAGGTCGTCGCCCTTATGGGCTGCATGGTCGGCCCCAAAACCGACGCGCTCCAAAAACGCTTTCCCTACGTAGACGTCTTTATGCGCCCCCAGCAGTTCCAACCCCTGATAGACCTGCTCGGCGACCGGCTAGGCATTGACCCCGACGGCTGCGTAGGCCCCCTAGTCGCCCGCGCCGACGTCGCCACCTACATCCCCATCATCCACGGCTGCGACAAGTTCTGCACATTCTGCATCATCCCCTACCGCCGCGGCCGAGAAGTCAGCCGCCCTATCGCCGACATCGCCCGCGAGGCCGAGCTGCTCGCCCAGCGCGGCGTCAAAGAAGTAACCCTGCTAGGCCAAAACGTCGACTCCTACGGCCACGACCTGCCCGGCGGCGTTGACCTAGCCGACCTGCTAGCCGCCGTCAACGACGTGCGCGGCCTAGAGCGCGTCCGCTTTCTCACCTCCCACCCCAACGATATGAGCGACCACATCATCGACGCCGTAGCCGCCCTGGACAAGGTCTGCGAACACATCAACCTGCCCTTCCAAGCCGGCGACGACCAAGTCCTAGCCAATATGCGGCGCGGCTACACCAACGACGACTACCGCCGCATCATCCACAAAATCCGCGAGCGCGTCCCCCGCGTTTCCATCAGCGCCGACGTAATCGTAGGCTTTTGCGGCGAAACCGACGCCCAATTCCAACAAACCCTTTCCCTTGTCAACGACATCAAGTTTGACAAGCTCCACTCCGCCGCCTACTCCACCCGCGAAGGCACTATCGCCGCCCGAAACCTAACCGACGACGTCCCCCAAGACGAAAAGAAAGCCCGCCTCAAAGCGCTAGACGAGCTGCAAGAACAGATCTCGGCCGACATCAACTCCCGGCTGCTTGACGAAACCGTCCAAGTCCTCATAGAAGGCCGCAGGCGCGGCAAATGGTTCGGCCGCAACCGCAACGACAAGCTCGTGTTCATAAACAACGCCGCCGACAACCACGACGCCGACCGAGATGACGCCGCCCACGCCAGCCAATCCCCCGACCTGTCCGGCGAAATGGTAAGCGTCAAAATCCAAAAAACCGGCCCCTGGTCACTGCAAGGCGCGCTGACGCCCTAACGCCCCATATCCTACGCGCCGCGCGCATACGGAGGCATACCGCTATGGTCGTTAAAGAACGAATCCCGGCAATACCCATCACCGAAATAGAGCAGTCCGCGTTCTGCCGAACCGACGACGACCTCGCCGCCAAATCCCTCGCCGAAGAGTTCGACGCAGGCGTCCGCTGGCAAAAACTCCCCGTCTCATATATGCGTATGTCCCCCGCCGAACTAGACGACCGCATCGCCCAAGCCCGCGCCAAACTCGGCGCCAAAGCCGTCGTGCTAGGCCACCACTACCAGCGCGACGAAATCATCAAGTACGCCGACTACCGGGGCGATTCGTTCAACCTATCCCAATTCGCCGCATCCCAAGCCGCCGCCGAATTCATCATCTTTTGCGGCGTCCACTTTATGGCCGAAACCGCCGACATCCTCAGCTCCCCCGACCAGCAAGTCATACTCCCCAACCTAGCCGCCGGCTGCTCTATGGCCGATATGGCGCGCATTGACGACGTCCTAGACTGCTGGGACGACCTGCAAGACGCCATAGGCGCGGACGGCGCGATAATCCCCATCACCTATATGAACTCCACCGCCGCCATCAAAGCCCACTGCGGGCGCAACGGCGGCATCGTCTGCACATCATCCAACGCGCCCGCCACATTCCGCTGGGCGCTTGAGCGCGGCGAGCGCATCCTATTCCTGCCCGACCAGCACCTCGGCAGAAACACCGGCTTGAAAATGGGCATCCCCCTAGACGAAATGGTCGTCTGGAACCCATTCAAGCCGCTAGGCGGCAACACCCTAGACCAACTCCGAAACGCCCGCCTTATCCTATGGCAGGGCCACTGCTCAGTCCACACCCGCTTTACCACCCAACAAATCGCCCAAGCCCGCGAAAACTACCCCGACGTCCACATCGTCGTCCACCCCGAATGCACTATGGAAGTCGTCCAAGCCGCCGACTCCAACGGCTCCACCGAATACATCAAGAAACTCGTCCACGAATCCCCCGCCGGCAGCGTCATTGCCATAGGCACCGAAATCAGCATGGTCAACCGCCTCGCCGCCGAAAACCCCGACAAGACGATATTCTGCCTAGACTCCGTAGTCTGCCCCTGCTCCACGATGTACCGCATCCATCCCGCATACCTCAGCTGGGTGCTTGACGGCCTAAACGAGGGCGTAGTCGTCAACCGCATAACCGTCGACCCAGACTCCGCCGCCCAAGCCCGCGTATCCCTAGACAGAATGCTCGCCGTAGTCTAGCCCTTTGCCCCAGCGCTGCTGAAACTGCCATAGGACGGGCTTGGCGCTATAAGCAGTAGCCCGCCAATATCGCCCCGCACACGGAGGCATCCTTGTTCTACATCACCCCCGACACCGAGGCGCTCATAGACCGCGCCCTCACCGAAGACCTATCCGGCGGCGATCCCACCACCGACATACTCATACCCCCCGATATGCAAGGCAACGCCCACTTCGTCGCCAAGCAAAACGGCGTCCTAGCCGGCCTAGACGTCGCCCTAGCCGTATGCAAGCGCGTTGACCCCGCCATCCAAACCCACATATCCCTCCAAGACGGCGCGCCCCTCCGGCCCAACGCCCTTATCGCCACCATAACCGGCAGAATGAACTCCATACTCAAAGCCGAGCGCACAGCCCTAAACTTCATCCGCCGCCTCTCCGGCGTCGCCACCCAAACCGCCGCCTACGTCAGCGCCGTGCAAGGCTGCCCCGTCCGCATCGTTGACACCCGCAAAACCACCCCCGGCTTGCGCGCCCTCGAGAAATACGCCGTCACTATGGGCGGCGGCCACAACCACCGCCAAAACCTCGGCGACGGCATCCTAATCAAGGACAACCACATCCAAGCCCTCGCCGACAGCGGAATGTCCCTAGCCGACGTCGTCCGAAAAGCCAACCGCGAAAAACCCCACACCATCAACGTAGAAGTTGAAGTAGAGGATATGGCGCAGGTTGAAGAGGCTTTGGACGCCGGCGCCACCCTCATCCTGCTGGACAATATGGACGCCGAGCAAATGGCGATGGCGGTTCGCGCCGCGCGCGGCAGAGCCGTAACCGAGGCGTCCGGCAACATCACCCTCGCCAACGTCCGCGCCGCCGCCGAATCGGGCGTGGACATCATCTCAATCGGCGCGCTCACCCACTCATCCGCCGCCCTAGACATCAGCCTAGACATCGCCCGCGTGGACGCTTGAACGCCGCGCGGTATCTCATAGGCGCAGCCACCCTCGCGTTGCTGCTCGCCGCCGCCCACCTCATCGCCGCCGCGCGCCCCCACCTGCCGCCCGCCGTCAACCTAATCGCCTTTGTGAACGCCGCCGGCGCAATCTACACAACGAAACCCGACGGTTCCCAAACAACCCGCATCAGCCCAGACGCGCAGGGTTTCTTCACCTGGCCCACCTGGTCGCCCGACGCGCGCCGCCTAGCCTACTCAGGCGTGGTAGTTGTCGGCAACCACCCCCAGCTCAACCTCTACGCCGCCCATATCGCCAGCCCGCCAACCGACCCGCTGGACAACATCATCTACTCAGCCGAACCCGGCGACATCGGCTTGCTCGCGCAAGGCGTCATTCACTACCCCCTATGGTCGCCCGACGGCGCAAGCCTAGCCTTCATAGCATCCGCATCCGACGGCATCAGCCTCTACATAGACGACCTGTCCGACTACCCCGGCGCCCTTCACTTGCTAGACGACGGCCCCCTCTGGATAGCCTGGTCGCCCGACGGCGATGCGCTTGCCGTTCACCGCGCCGACGACCACTTCCTAATATCCCCGCCCGGCGAATGGCATATCCGCCAACTCCCCGTCAACTCCGCCGACTACCGCGTTCCCGCCTGGACGCCCCACGCCAACGCCATCACCCTAGCCCTAGCCGACTCCCCCGCGCGCTCAAACGTCGCCATCCTGCCCCTAAACGCCGCGCCCCAATCCGATCCCGTTCCCATCCGAGACGCGCGCGGCAATATGGCGTTCCTATGGGCGCCCGGCGGCAAGCGCATAGCCATCGCCGACTCCGCCCAACTCTTCCTATACCACGACGCCGCCATGCTCGCCTATCGCCGCCTAGCGATAGCCCCCGCAACCAACCCAGCCGGCGCCGACGACGAAATCGCCCGCCCCGTCATAGCGTTCTTCTGGTCGCCCGACGGCTCTCGCCTCGCCTACATCACCCTATCCGACGCGCAAGGCGCGCTACGCTGCGTAGTGGTGGATATGAAAACCCGCCGCAGCCGCATTGCCCTAGACTTCATCCCCTCAGCCGAACAGCGCACCCTATTCCAATTCTTCGACCAGTACGCCTACTCCCACTCCCCTTGGTCCCCCGACAGCGCCAACCTAGTATTCGCGGGCATACCCGTTGGCGACGCGGCGTCGGCGTCCCTATCTACGACGGGGCAATCCCGCCCAACCGCGCAACAAAACGCCAGCCAAATCATCGTAGCAAGCGCCAACGCCGCATTCGCCCCCCAAATCATCGCCGATGGCATAATGGCGTTCTGGTCCCCGCGCTAAACCTAAGCCCACCCGATAAACCCGCCATCTACACCAGCCGCCGCCTATCCCTATCCCCTGCGCGGCTTATGCCTATCCGCCGAATCCAGCATAATCGTAACAGGCCCATCGTTGTCTATTGACACAACCATATGCGCCTGAAACACCCCCGTCTCCACCCGCAGCCCCGTTTGCCTAAACAGATCCAGCGTCCGCTCAAACAAATCCGCCGCATACTCAGGCGCCGCCGCATCCGAAAAGCTAGGCCGCCGCCCCCGCCGCGTATCCGCGTACAGCGTGAACTGGCTTATCACCAGCAACTCAGCCCCAACATCCGCCGCTGAGTAATTAAACCGCCCCTCATCATCGCCGAATATGCGGAGATTCACCGCCTTGCCCGCGATATACTCGGCGTCCTCCACATCGTCGGCCGCGCATATCCCGACAAGCGCCACAAGCCCCTTGCCGATACTGCCCACAACGCGCCCGTCCACGCTCACAGACGCGCCCGACGCCCGCTGCAGCAGCGCCCGCAACGCCCTCGCGCCCCTACTCGTCCGCGCTCGCCGAGCCGGCCTTCGCCTTGCTGTCCGACGTCGCCTTAGCCGGCTTGTCAGCCTTGCTCTCGCTATCTTGCGCCGCGCCGTTCCTATCGGACTTGTTGGAACTCGTGTAGCTGCTGCTCTTGCCGTAATCGTTCACATAAAAGCCGCTGCCCTTAAACACGATAGGCACCGCCACAAACTGCCGACTCGCCTCGCTCTCGCAAAGCGGGCAGTTCGCCACCGGATCCGCGTAGAAACTCTGGCGCTCCTCGAAACGATGACCGCACTCATTGCATTTGTAATCGTAAGCAGGCAATCTAGATCACTCCAATCACACGCGCGCCGGCAGTCGCATTTTCTATCTCTGACTATATCTGACAACGCTATCTAATGTATCACTACCCCCGAACCCTGTCAAATTGAACCCACGCCCGCCGGATAAGCCGCGCTTTGATTTATGCTTTGATTTATCGCTGATGCCATCCGCTAAACCCGCCTTGCGCGCCTCCACCCAAAAAGTTTTGCCTACTTTTTCAAAAGTAGCGTCCTCCCCTCTTACCCCCGCGCCGCCCGCTCCAACCCATTCCCCCAAACATCCGCCATCTCAGCCACCTGAACGTTGAGCAAATCCCCTACCACCAGCGCATTGCCATCCGACACCCGCCCCAGCCTTGCATATGGAACGCCTTCTTCCCCACAAACCGCCTCCAGCGCCCCCAAATTCCCGGCATCCAGCGAAACCACCACCCGCGACTGCCGCTCCCCAAACAGCGCCGCATCCCACCGCTCCCCCATCCCCTCTGCAAACGCCCCCGCATACTCGCCCTCGCCGCACACCGCCCCATTCCCCCCTACAATGCAGCACTCAGCCAGCGCCACCGCAAGCCCTCCCTCCGAGCAGTCATGCGCCGACCTAACCACGCCTTCCCTCACAAGCCGCCGACACGCCCGCTGCAGCGCAACCTCCGCCGCCAGATCCAACGCCGGCATCCCCGCAACCAACCCATGCGCCACCTCCAAAAATTCGCTACCCGCCAAGTCTGCCGCATCCGCCCCAACCGCATCTACCCCCAGCAGCGCCACCACATCCCCCGCCCGCGCGAACCCTATCCCCGCATTCGCCCTAACATCATCCAGCAGCCCCAAGCATCCGATTATCGGCGTGGGATATATGCCGCGCCCCTGCGTTTCGTTATACAGGCTCACATTCCCGCTTATCACCGGCGCCCCCAGCGCGCGGCTCGCCTCCGCCATTCCCTTCACGCACTCCTCCAGCTGATAATACGTCTCCGCCTTTTCGGGATTGCCAAAGTTCAAGCAATCCGTCAGCGCGATAGGCTCAGCCCCCACGCAAGACACATTGCGGCAAGCCTCCGCCACCGCTATCATCCCCCCCACGCGCGGCTCCAGATAGCACAGCCGCCCATTCCCGTCAGTAGCAAGCGCTATCCCCTTAGCAGTCCCCTTGATACGCAGCACCGCCGCGTCGCCCCCCGGCGCAGCCACCGTGTTCGTCTGAACCTGATGATCATACTGCCGATACACCCACTCCTTGCTTGCGATGTTCGGCGACCCCAGCAGCCGCAGCAGCGTCTCAGACGCCGACCAATCCGGCAGCGCCAGCCCCGCCAGGTCATACGCCTGCAGCCCTATCAGCCACTCCGGCTTAACCCCCGCCAGCCGATACTGCGGCGCGTCTGTCAGCGTCCGAACCGGCGGCGCGCCCACCTCTTCACCCCCGTCGAATATCCGCGCGATCCCGTCGTCCGTAGCCCGCCCGATTATCGCCGACTGCAAATCCCACTTGTCAAAGATAGCCTTTACCGCGTCCTGATGCCCATCCTTGACTATGATAAGCATCCGCTCTTGCGACTCCGACAGCATCACCTCATACGGCGTCATCCCCGTTTCGCGGCGCGGCGCTTTGCCGACATCTATCCGAATCCCGCTATCCCCGTTGGACGCCGCCTCCACGCTCGCGCTTGTCAATCCCGCCGCCCCTAAATCCTGCATCCCTACGATATGATCCGTCTTAGCCACTTCCAAGCACGCCTCTATCAGCGACTTTTCCATAAACGGATTGCCCACCTGAACCGTCGGCCGCAACTCCCGCTCATCCTCAAACGTCCTTGACGCCAGCCCCGACGCGCCATGTATCCCATCCCGCCCCGTATCGGCTCCCACCAGCATCAGCAGATTGCCAGGCCCCCCCGTCGTAGCCCGCACCAGCTCGTCCGCCCGCAGCAGCCCCACGCACATCGCGTTCACCAGCGGGTTGCCCGAATACGTATCCGAAAAGCATATCTCGCCCCCCACATTCGGCACGCCTATGCAGTTCCCGTAGCCCGATATGCCCGCTACCACGCCCCCGAACAGATACCGATTGCGCTTATCCGAAAGCCCCCCAAACCGCAGCGAATTCAGCAGCGCGATAGGCCGCGCCCCCATTGCGAATATGTCCCGCACAATCCCCCCCACGCCCGTTGCCGCCCCCTGACGCGGCTCCACCGCCGACGGGTGATTGTGCGACTCGATCTTCATAACCACCGCCAGCCCATCCCCAATATCCACCGCCCCCGCGTTTTCGCTGCCCGCCCCCACCAGCAAGCGCGGACTTTCGCTAGGCAGCATCCGCAGCAGCGGCTTAGAATGCTTATACCCGCAATGCTCGCTCCACAGCGACCCAAACAGCCCCAACTCCAGCCGATTCGGTTCGCGCCCCAACCGCTCCACTATCGCCTCATACTCCCCCTGCGTCAGCGCCAACTCGTCCAAAACTTGTTGTGATACTGCCATTGCCTAAGCCCCTGTTATGCTATATGCCGTTATCCGGTATCCCTACACCCACCCAAAAGTTTTTTGATTGCTTTTTTACAAAAAAGTAAGATCCCCGTCCTACTACATTGCCATCTTATTCTATCCCCAGCGTAATCAGCGCCACGCCCCCAATCACCAGCAACGTCCCTATCACCGTCCTAACCGTAACCCGCTCCAACCCCCGCAAAAACACCAGCGTCAGCAAAACCGAAAACAGCGGATGCGTCGCCGCCAACGGCGCTACCAATATCGCCGGCGCCTCCCCCAGCGCCAAAAACCAGAACGTCACCCCCCAGGTGGACGCGCCGCCCGCCAGCGCCACGAACAGCCACCCTTTCCAAGACGGATGAACCCGATAGTCCGCCCGGATATGCGCCTGAAACACCGCCGCCAGCACAATCGTCCCCAGTATCATTGAAAACGCATTCGCCACCAGCGGCGGCGCCACATTCCCCACGATATACCGCCCCAGCACAGCCAGCGATCCATAGCACGCCGCCGCCCCAATCGCCGCGCCATACCCGACCAGCGCATCCCGCCCCTCTACGCGCCCAAACCTCATTTCTGCCCCACGATGAGCGTAATGCCGCCTATGATTATCAGCGTCCCCGCGAAGATGTACAAGTTCATCGTCTCGCCGCCCACCGTCACCCCCAGTATCGCCGCGAACAAAGGCGACGCCCCCACGATTGGCGCGCTGCGCGCAACGCCTATCTTGTTCACGCTTGTGAAATTCATCAGCCGCCCCATCGGAAAGTTCAGCGTCCCCGACAGCAAAAACCACGCAAACGCCACCCCGCTCAGCGCCAGTATGTCATCCCAATGAAACACAATCGCTATCGTCAGCGTGATGACTATCCCCACCAGCAGCGACACGAAAGCCCCCGTAGTAGGCCGCATATACTGCAGCCCGATGCGCGCGAACACCGCGCTCGCCCCAAAGCCCAAAGCCGCCGTCAGCGCCAGCGCCGCCCCCAGCATCAGCCGGCCCTCCGGCTCATATTCCGCCGTATCCGCTCCATCAAGCTCAGCGACCTAATCACCGACCCGAATATCACCTTGCCATCCTCGCTCCCCAGCAGCGCCTCGCAGCTCCGCTCCGGATGCGGCATCATCCCCAGCACATTCCGGCCCGGATTCACTATCCCCGCGATATTATTCACCGACCCGTTGGGATTGGCGTCCTCGGTTATTTCCCCGTCCTCGTCGCAATACCTAAACGCCACGCGCCCCTCCCGCTCCAGCAGCGCGATAGTCTCGGCGTCCGCGAAATAGTTCCCCTCCCCGTGCGATATGGGAACCCTAAGCGCTTGCCCCTGCGTCGCCGTATTCGTGAACCATGTAGCCCCGTTTTCCACCCGCAAGTTCGTCCATTGGCAGCGAAACTGCATATGATCATTCGGCAGCAGCGCCCCCGGCAGCAGCCCCGCCTCGCAGAGTATCTGAAACCCGTTGCATATCCCGATAACCGGATTGTTCTGCCGCGCGAACTCCCGAACCGCATCCATAGCCGGCGAAAACCGCGCTATCGCCCCCGGCCGCAGGTAATCCCCATACGAAAACCCGCCCGGCAGTATCACGCAGTCATACCCCGACAGATCCGTCTCTTTGTGCCAAACATACCCCACATCCTGCCCAAAGACATCATGCAGGACATCAAAGCAATCAACGTCGCTCCAAGTCCCCGGAAACACCACCACTCCGAACCTCATCCGCCTATGCTCCGCAGCCGCTCTTGCACCATAGCGCTAACCTGCTTGCCGTCAGCGCGCCCCCTCACCTGCGGCATAATCCGCCCCATAACCTTGCCCATATCCTGCGGCCCCCTAGCCCCCGCGTCCGCTATCGCCGCCTCCACAATCGCCCCCACCTCCTCCGCCGACAACGGCTCAGGCAGATACGCCTTTATGATCGCCAGCTCCGCCTCTTCCTGCGCCACCAGATCCGGCCGCGCCCCCTTCTCATACGCCGCAATGCTATCCCGCCGCTGCTGCGCCTGCTTGGAAAGCGTCTGCGTAACCCCGTCATCATCCAACTCCACCCCCTTGCGCGCTATCTCCTCATACCGTATCGCCGACAGCAGCAGCCGCAACGTATCCCTACGCTTAGCATCCCGCTGCCGCATAGCATCCTTTAAGTCCTCGTTCAGCCTATCTTTCAACGCCATTTGTATCCCCTTGCCGTCTATATTATTCGTTATCTATCCGCGCTTGCGCGATTGCCCCTAACCGCTTGGGCAATCACATCTTAATCCCCGCAGGATCCCCTACATTCCCCCACTCAAAAGTTTTTTGGTTACTTTTTTACTAAAAAAGTAACACCCTACGCTTACCCCCGCTTTACTCTTGCAACCGTCCAATCGCTGTATCTATCAACCCAAGCGCCCGCTCCCGCCCCAGCGCCTCCAGCGACCCAAACAACGGCGGCGCAACCCGCTGCCCCGTCGTAGCCACCCGCAACGCCCCAAAAAGCTGCCCCGGCTTCACCCCCAGCTCCTTAGCCAGCCCACGCAGCAGCGCCTCGATCCCCTCGGCATCAAACGCCGCCAACCCTGCCAACCCATCATACGCCGCCTGCAACCCATCCCGCGTACTCCCCACATCCATCCCGCGCTGCACCAAATCCCCCGTTTCGTACTCGATCTCATCCTTGAACAGAAACGCCACCAGCGGCGCGGCATCCCGCAACGTCTTCAAACGCTCCTGCACCAGCGGCGCGATCTTCAGCGCCATATCGCGCCCCGGCAGCTCCGGCGTCTCAGCAGGCGGATACGCCCCCCAAAACTCCAGCAGCGCGTCCGCCAGCGCCCCCGCGCTCAGCTCGCGGATATAATGCCCGTTCATCCAATCCAGCTTCTCAGTGTTGAATATCCCCCCCGACTTGGATATGCGCTCTATGGAAAAGTTCGCAACCAACTCCTCCCGCGTGAATATCTCAGTCTTATCATCCAAAGACCAGCCTATCAGCACGAGAAAGTTCACCATCGTCTGCGGCAGATACCCCATCTCGCGGTACTCCAGCAGCGATGTAGCCCCATGCCGCTTGCTCAGCTTAGCCCTATCCGGCGCCAGAATAATCGGCAGATGCGCGAACAGCGGCGGCGCCCACCCCATAGCCTTGTACATCCGTATATGGCGCGGCGCGCTCGGCAGCCACTCCTCCCCCCGCAGCACATGCGTTATCCCCATATGGTAATCGTCAACCATATGCGCCAGATGATACGTCGGAAACCCGTCCGACTTCATTATCACGAAATCATCCACCAGCCGGTTCTCAAACGTAACCTCGCCGCGTATCAGGTCGTTCACGCTTGTAGTCCCCTCAACCGGCATCCGAAACCGAACCACCGGCGCATCCCCCATCGCCGCGCGCTCCGCCTGCTCAGCCTCGCTCAGATCCCCGCAGCCCATATCGCACCCGCTCCCCTGCCCCTTGCCCGCCGCATCCCGCCGCTCCCGCAACAGCTCCTCCGAGCAATAGCACTTATACGCGAACCCGCCTTGCAGCAGCCGCTCAGCCGCCTCCGCGTACAACCCCAGCCGCTCCGACTGCACATACGGCGCATGCCGCCCCCCCACATCCGGCCCCTCATCCCACTCGATCCCCAGCCACCGCAACGCCTCCAGAATAACATCAGCGGTCCCCTCAACCGAGCGCCGCTGATCCGTATCCTCTATGCGAACAACAAAATCGCCATTATGCCGCCGCGCCAAAAGCCAATCGAAAATCGCCGTGCGGATATTCCCCACATGCGGCTCCCCCGTCGGACTAGGCGCAAATCGCAAACGCATCCTATCTGCCATCTCAGTTAACCCTCCCTAAACCCCATTCTACCACACACCGCTACCCTAGTCTTAAACCTTTGCCATATCCCGCTACTATTACCTAACAACCCCCATTCCCAAAATCCCCCACATCCACACCCACCCAAAAGTTTTTTGCTACTTTTTTACTAAAAAAGTAGAGCCCCGTCACTCCACCTCCCTCAAAACCGCCTCCAACTCCCCCGGCAACGGCGCATCAAACTCCCGATACCCCCCATCCCGCGGATGCCTAAACCCCAACCGACTCGCATGCAAAAAATGCCGCCCCAAACCCGCGTATGCCCTGCCATACGTCGCATCCCCCACCAGCGGATGCCCCAGCGCCGCGAAATGCACCCGTATCTGATGCGTCCGCCCCGTCGTCGGCTGCACATCCACTAGCGTATGCGCCGCATACCACCGCGCAACCTTATACCGCGTAACCGCCTCGCGCCCATCCTGCGCTATCGCCATTCGCTTGCGATTGCCCCTATCCCTGCCTATCGGCGCGTCAATCACCGCCTCCCCCGGCGACACCCGCCCACACGCCAGCGCCACATACGCCTTCGTGAACTCCCGCCGCTTCAGCCGCTCCGACAACCCCCTATGCGCCATATCATTCTTAGCCACCACCATCAGCCCCGACGTATCCTTATCAAGCCTATGCACAATCCCCGGCCTAACCGTCCCCCCAATCCCCCGCAAATCCGGGCAGCGCCCCAACACAGCGTTCACCAACGTCCCATCCGGATGCCCCGGCGCCGGATGCGTAGCCATACCAGCCCGCTTATTCACCACCAGCAAATCCCCATCCTCATACACCACCTCCAGCGGAATATCCTGCGCCGCCAACCCGCTTTGCGCCGGTTCCGGCATCCGCACCTCCACCGCTTGCCCAACCCTAACCCGCGCCGACGCCTTAACCACCTTCCCGTCAACCACCACCCGCCCCTCCCCTATCAGCGCCTGCGCCCTAGCCCGCGACAGCCCCTCGCAGCGCCTACCTAGAAACCTATCCAACCGCTCCCCATCGGCGTCCACGACGAACGTCTCCCCCGCGCCGACAATCGCCTCGTCGCCGGCAATCAGTTTGCCGTTGTAGAACGGCATATCCCCCGTCCCCACCATCACCCTCCCCCGCCTTGCGCCGCATCACCCTGACGTCGCGCCCTCAAATCCCCCAGCACAATCACCACAATCAGCGTCGCCATCCCCACGCATATCGCCGAATCCGCCACATTAAAGATAGGCCACCAGCCCACATCCACAAAATCCGTAACCCGCCCAAACGCAACCCGATCCAGCAGATTGCCGAAAGCGCCGCCCAACTGCAACCCTATGGCATACCGCAATATAGGCTTTTCCAAGGCATACGCCCGATAGAAATACACCAGAAACCCAATCGCCACCAGCGACGCGAATATCAGAAACAAAGTCTGATTCGGCAGCAGCCCAAACGCCGTCCCCGTATTCGTCCCATGCGTCAGCCGCACCAACCCCTCAGCCGGCCACGACGCCCCCAGCGGCAGCGTAGCCTTCACAACCTGCTTAGTAACCTGATCCGCCGCGAACACCGCCACGATAGTCCCCACCAGCCGCCAATCCATAAGCGGCGCAGACCACGCAAGCGCGCGCAACCCGACGTCCGCCATCAGGGTCCGCAACAACCGCCAATCTATAATCGCCGCCCAACGCCGCCCACGTTGCTCTTCTTCATCAACCGCCGCATCTTCCAAGCCCCGATGCTCTTCCATATCCAACCCTATCCCTAACCTTGCTTGAACTGCCCTTAACCCACCCTAAATCCTCCCTACACAGCATACCACACCCGCTACCCCCACATACGCCCTCCACGCATCCTACTCCACCCCCACCCTAACCCACTTCCCCCTAAAGTAATACCACACAAACGCAACCAACCTCAGCGACATCCCCCCCACAATCGCCGCCGGTATCCCATACGCCCCAAGCGCCGTGAAATTCGCCAGCAGCAGCGTCAGCGGTATCTCAAACGCCCACATCGTAACCACCGTTATCACCATCGGCGCGAACGTCGACCCCGATGTATTAAACGCCTGCGTCAATATCTGCACCGGACTCATAGCGATATACCCCACCGCCGCGATAACCAGCCACTGCGCCGCCATTCCCACAAACCCCGCGTCCGCGTTGAAAAATCCCGCCACCGGCTCCGGAAACGCTATCAGCAGCGCGATAAACGGCCCCGTCAGCCCTATCCCGTACACCAGCGCCCACCGCACCGCGCTCCTAGCCCGCTCGCTATGCCCCGCGCCCAAATTCTGCCCCGCCAGCGCTCCCGCCGCCCGCCCCATCCCGCGCGCGCTCTGATTCACCACATTCTCAGCCCGCCGCGCCAGCGCAAACGCCGCCAGCGCTATATCCCCAAACTGCGCCGCAACCCCCACAACCACAAGCTGCGAAACCCCACGCTGCATATTCGTAACCGACGCCGGCAGCCCCTGCCGAACAAGCCCCCATATCAGCGGCAAATCCAGCCGATACTGGCTAAACCGCAGCCGTATCCGCGACCGCCCAAACGACAGCGCCCACATCGTCATCCCAGTTCCAATAACCTCAGCCGCCAGCCGCGCGTATGCCGCCCCCGCAAGCCCCAGCGACGGCAGCCCAAGCCACCCGAAAATCAGCAGCGGGCTCAGCGCGATATGCAGCGTCCGCGACACCAGCGCCGCCTTCAACGGCGTTATGCTATCCCCCGACGCCTGCAGCGCCCCCCCGAACAACCTGTGATAACTCAAACACGCCATAGCCACCAACTGCGCCCGCATATACCCCGTCCCCTGCTCCACCGCGTCATCGCTCAGCCCGATAACCTCCAGCAGCGGCCGCGTGAAAACCATCCCCAGCGCTATCATCAGCGCCGCCAGCGCCGTAGTCAGCGTGAACGACTGCAGCAACACATGATTGGCATACGAAACCCGTCTAGCCCCCACCGCCCTCGCGATCATAGCCCGCATGCTGGAATCCAGCCCCATCCGCGCCATCATAATCGTGCTCAAATACGCCTGCGCCGCGCCCAGCCCCGCGATTGCGTGAAACCCAAGCCTGCCCGCCCACACCAAATCCGCCACCTGATCCACCACCCCCAGCATACCCTCCGCCACCTGCGGCCACCCCAAATACCACAAATGCCCCGCAATCCCGCCCCTAGTCAGATCCCTCGGCAACCGCGCAGCCCGCCTACCCCTTCCCCGTCGCCTATCCCTATCCCTCCCCGACGCGCCCCTTCCCCGCGAGCTCGGCTCATCATCAGCCTGCCCGCGCCCTCCTCCTCCCCCTTGCGCCCCCGATCCATCCTCTCGCATCAAACCCCTTCATTCGCCTTGCCATCCGCGCCCAATCGCAAACGCCCTCATTGCCCCCGCGCGGCTAAAATCCCTATCGTCAACCATAGGCTACCCGCGCATATCCCGTCAAATCGCCCCCCAAGCCAACGCGCGTATCACGCCCACTTCCATATATCGGAAATGCAACCTATTGAAAATACGAAATCAGTATGCTATTATACATATAAGACTGAATAGCGAAAGGAAATACAATGTCAGAGCAACAAAACGCCCGCCGCGTCATAGACGGCGAGGCAACCGACGTCACCGACGACCAGCCCAAAACCGAACAGAACGGCAATCGCCGCGACCGCGACACCGACCGCGTCGTAGAAGAAGTCACCAACGCCTTCCGAGACGCCCTCAGCAAAGGCGTCGACTCCGCCGAAACCATCGGCGACAACGTCCGCCAAATCCTGCGCGGCGTCGGATCTGGCCGCGACGGCGCGATAACCGTCCGCCTTGACCCCGAAACCCTCGCCCGCATCGACATCCTAGCCGACGCCGGCGTAATGGACACCCGCTCCGATGCCGCCGCCTTCCTAATCCGCGAGGGCGTCAAAGCCCGCCAACCCCTCTTCGACCGCATAGACGAAAAGCTCCAACAAATCCACGCCGTCAAAGACGAACTTCGCCATATAGCCGGCGAAATAAACGACGACTCGGCCGAGTAAAACGGCCCAACCCCGCTACCGGGGGCCAGTTCCTATGGCCCCTGATTATTGGCCCTTAGGCCCCTAATTCCTGGCCCTTTACGGCCAGGAATCAATCCCTATGCTACTAGGAACCTGGCAGTCTAATACCTAAGCTTTACTCATTTATCTCTTTGATTTTAATCCGCTTGACATCTGATTTCAGGCGTGTAATATAGTGAAGATACAAATGAGTAAAGCGAGTAGATCAACCCGCTAAACCAAGTAAATCATCAAGCGTAAAGACCAAAATTAAGGAGGACGGATTATGCCGTTTAATAAGCGAAAAAAGAACGCGCAAGCAAAGTTGGCCCAAGTGCAAGAGAAACTCGACGCGCTAAATGATGCGCGCTCGGAGGCAAACGTCACTCTAAGCGGCGCTATTGAGTTCATGAAAGGGGATGAGCCCAGCAAGCGCGGCAATGCGGAAAAGATCTACGACTGCCAGAACCCCGCCGCCGAGATTCTGAAAACTATAGGCAAAGTCGGCGTTAGCGCCGGAGTTGGCGCTGCGGGCGCGTATGGCGCATGGGCGGCGGCGGGTTTGGGTACCGCCTCAACCGGCGCCGCCATATCAGGCTTGGCCGGCGGGCCCGCAATTGCCGCCAAACTAGCGTTGCTGGGCAGTGTCCCTGCCGCCAGCGGAATGGTGGCCGGCGCAATGGTGCTGGGCGGCATTCCAATCGCCCTCGGCGCGCTGACTTTCGGCGTAGTGTCAATGCTCAACGCCAAGAAGTTCAAAAAAGTTGAGCTTATGGCAAACCTGGCGATCCTACGCATAAGCGAACTCACCCAGGCAACCAAAGAACTTGACAACGCCCTCCAGCAACTGCTGGTTCAGTGTTCCCCGAACAACTCGTCCGATGCGAAAACCGTGGGATCCATATGCGGCGCTCTAGCGCAAGTGGTTGACATCCCAATCACCACCGAAAAAGACGACATCCCGGACGAAGACGCACTGAAAGACGCCTACCATAAGATCCAGCAGGAAGATCGGCGGGAAGAATTGTCCAAAGCCTATAAGCGCCTGCGCCAGGCAATCGCAAGCATGGAATACAACAAGGCAGTCAACGCCGCCCAGGACATCCTCAACATCATCCTGAGTTAACCCAACCCAAAAGTTTTGCCTACTTTTTTACAAAAGTAGCATCCCCCGCTAAACCTACTGGATAAGCCAAAACGAGGAGGAACGACTAATGCCCCTACCACTCATAGTACCCATAGGAATCGGCACGGTAACGATAGTCACCGGCGGAATCGGCGTCGCTCAGGCTATAAGGGCGCGCAAGCGCAGGAAGAACGCGCAAGCAAAGTGGGACGCATCTCAGAAAACCACCGGCTCGACTCCGCCGCCCGCGAGCGAATCCGTGAAAGAACTCAACCTCAAACTCGCCGAACTGAGCTACGCGCGATTGGAGGCAAATTCCACGCTAGGGCGGGCCGCCAAGTTTATGGGGCAAGTATCCCCATCCAAGCAAGTCAATCTGGAGGCGGTTGGCGTTACTTCCAACCATATCGCCGACTGGATAAGCCGCTCCGAAACCGCCGATGAGTTGCTGAAAACGCTAAGCGGATTCGGCGTCGGGGCTGCGGGCGTGTACGGCGCGTGGGCGGCGGCAGGTTTGGGAACCGCCTCGACTGGCACGGCAATCTCAACCTTGACAGGCGCGGCCGCAACGACCGCCAAACTCGCCTGGCTTGGCGGTGGCGCGACCGCCATAGGCGGCGGCGGAATGATGCTCGGCTGGGTAATGCTCGGCGCGCTACCCATCGGCCCCGGCATACTAGCTGGCGGCATACTCTCAATGATCAACGCCAAAAACTTCGAAAAGGCAGTGGATGACGCGCTTAAGGCAAAGCTGACCGTCCTACGTATAGACGAACTCATCGGCGCAACGAAAGCCGTCGACCACGCCCTCCGGGAACTGCTCAATCAGTGTTCCCCCAAGAACCCATCGGACGTCCAAGCCGTAGCGTCCATAAGCCATACCCTGGCGCAAGTCGTTGACATCCCAATCACCGACGACCAAGGCAACATCCTGAACGAAGACGCCATGAAAAACGCCTACCGCCCGCACCTGCTCAGAACGCGCCGGCAAGAGTTGTCCCAAACCTACAATCGCCTGCGAGATGCAATCGCAAACCAGGCATACCCCAACGCAATCAGGATAGCCAACCACATCCTCAGCATCATCAAACTCTAACCCCTAAAGTTTTGCCTACTTTTCCCCAAAAAGTAGCCCCCCCGCTTTCCCCTAAGTCTCAGTAGCCTTCAGCGAACCCCCGGCCACCCCTTCCCCTCTGCTCCCAATCCAAGCCTGGCACACGGGTTTGGGCTACTCTAAGCCCCCCATCCTTTCATTCCCCCAACATTCGTGTATAATACGCCCAACGCTAACAACCCGCCGTTGCCCCGCAGCCGCGCCCGCGCCCTTGCCCACGCATCCGGCCGCCGCGCGGCTCGCCCGCAACGCCCAACCACACACGCACGGAGGCGCGCCATGACAACCCAATCCCACTTCCCCACAATCGCCAAGCCCCCAATCGCCGACATGCCCATTCCCCCCAACCTAGACTACGACGCCGCCCGCGCCAACTTCGACTGGCAGCAAATGTACGCCCAACTCGACTGGCTCCCCGGCGGCGGCCTCAACAAAGCCCACGAGGCGATAGACCGCCACGCCAACGGCCCCAACCGCGACAAAATCGCTATGATATGGGAGGGCAAAAACGGCGAAAAAGAAACCTACACCTTCCGCCAAATGCGCGACCAATCCAACAAATTCGCCAACGTCCTCCAAAGCCTCGGCATCCAAAAAGGCGACCGCGTCTTCATCTACATGGAACGCCTCCCCGAACTCTACATCGCCTTCTTCGGCATCCT
>CBDESO010000011.1:0-212330 GCA_965242555.1 Dehalococcoidia bacterium | reverse complement strand
TACCATTTCTTGCATGCTGCGGTGGCGTCCGGTGCCTACCATAAGCCGGGAGTTGAATGTTTTGCCGCCAATGATTAGGGGGTCGCTCATATGAATGTCTCCTGTTGCGCGCGCGGCGGTTGGGGTTGTCGTGTTAGTATAACACTAAGGCGGGTAGGCGTCAGCAATGGAGGGGCTAAGTAGGGCGCACGGGGGCTAAGCGGGGGTATGGGGGCAGGGGGCTACCCTACTTTTTGGAAAAAAGTAGCAAAGAACTTTTGGGGGCGGCTTGCGCCGCGGTTTTGCCGAGCTAAGGGCTGCGGGATTTGGGGTCGGTGTCCTCAGCAGGGGCGTCGGGGTTTTTTGAGCGCAGGCGGCTTTGGATTATTGCTTGGCGTTTTTGGAAGTTTGCCTCGGCTATGATGGCGTCGTAGATTTGTTCGTGGGTTAGGTTTTGTTTGGGGATGCCGGCGGTGGCGTGGTGATTTTCCAAGGCGGTGTCTAGGTCGACTTCGGGGTGGCGGGCTAGGGCGTTGGCGACGGCGGTTTCGCCGCGGTCTGTGGGCGGCGTTGCGGTTGCGCCAGGGGGCGCATCGGCGCTGTCGGCGGTATCTGCGTTGTTGCCAGTGTCAGCGTTATTGGCATTGGCGGGGTTGTTGTAGTCGTGGGCGGCGGTTTTGGCGGCGTGGGCTTTCTTTGCCGCTTTTTTGGCTTTCTTTTCGGCCCTGGCGGCGTCTTTGGCGGCGGATTCGTCGGTTTTGCGCTGCACTTCTTCGAAGATGGCTAGGACTTCCGCTTTTTGCTCTGGGGTGAGCTCGGCGTTGGCGGATTCTTGGCGGAGGGCTAGGATGCGTTCCGCCTCTTGGCGCTCTTTGGCGTCTAGGTCGCGGATGCAGGCGTCTATGGATTCGGGGGTTATGTGTTCCCATGGGATGTCGGAACCGCGGTAGATTAGGTCGCGGATCGCCCAGATGCGGTGGGTTTGGGTGTAGGGGTCTTCTATGATGACGCGGCGGGGGCCGAATGTTTTGGGGTTGTCCACGACTTCTAGGAGGAATCGCGCCAAGCCGATGCCGTTGTCGGTTATTTCGCGGATTTCGCGGGAGAGGCGGGAGTTGAGCATGCGCTCTTCGGCGGGGGAGGTTCGCGGTTGGCAGTAGGGGCTGCGGTTGCCTAGGCTGCGCTTGACCATTTCTTTGGCGGCGGCGATTTGGTGGTTCACGCGGATTCGGGTGGCTTTTTGGTATTTGAGCTCGGCGGGGTTGGCGCTTTCGAAGACGCGGGGCGGGCTGAGGATTTCGTTGAGGGCGCTGATTAGGGTGCGGCAGTTGTTGGTTTCCTCTCGGATGTAGGCGCCGATGGGTTTGTTTAGGATTTGTTTGAGGGTTACTTTGGGTTTTTGGGGCTTGGGCGCGTCGTCTTGGCGGACGACGCGGGCTGACGAGCCCGGGGTGTCTTGGGGCATTTGGCCGCCCATGACGGCAAGGTCGCGGGCGGCTTGTTGGCGGTGGTGGAGTTTTGCCTCGGGGTATTCGCCTTGTACGACGTCCCACATGAATTGGGCTATGCGGTTGCCGTTGTCGGTTAGTTGGTTGACGAACCGGGCTAGGTTTTGGCGGAGGGTTTCTTGTTCGGATAGCGCGTCTGGCCGGGTTATGGGGTTGTGGGTTGCGGTTGCGGTTGTCATGTTGGTTTGCCTCCAAGCCTCCCATCCGCCGGGGACTCTACTTTTTTGGGGAAAAGTAGCAAAAGCTTTTGGGTGGGTGTATTGATAATTTGTTCGTATTAAGAATAACGGGGGCCGCAAGCGGTGTCAAGAGTTGTTTTCAAATTGGCAATTTGCGCTATAATAGGAGTATAGGAGGCGAGTGATGGTAGTTGAGATACGAACTTCGCAGGATCTGTTGGATCTGCTTGACAATAATGAAGAGTTTCGGCGGGCGGCGCGGCGGGCGTTGCTGACTGACGAGTTGCTGGAGTTGCCGGACATTGTGCGGGAGATGCAGCAGACGCAGCTGCTGATGATCCAGCGGATGGACAAGATGGACGCGCGGATGGATCGGATGGACGCGCAGATTCAGGAGATGCGGCAGACGCAGTTGCTGATGATCCAGCGAATGGACAAGATGGACGCGCGGTTCGAGCAGGTGGACGCGCGGTTTGAGCAGGTTATCGCTGAGATGGCGAGCATGAACAAGCGGATTGGCAACCTTGAGGGGCGGGTTGACAACATTGACAAGCGGGTTGTCGATATTGATGGCCGGCTGAGGGGCTGGGAGCTGGAGCGGGAGTCTATCAGAAAGTTGCTGCCGCGGCTGGCGCGAGAGTACGAAGTGATTCGCATAAGAGCGGTTAGCGCGGATGCGAGCAGGTCTGCGGTTAATGTGAATTATGTCTGGGCGGCGCGGTTTGATGAGGCGCTTGACGCGGCGCGCCTAGCGAGGCGCATTACGATTGATGAGGAGGACATACTTGGCAGAACCGATATTGTGGCATGGGGGCGGCGCAGAGTTGACGAGGCGAGGCTGTGGTTCGCGGTTCAGGCGGCGGCGACGATTGGGAATGATGATGTTGAGCGGGCGGCGGCGGGGGCGGTTGCGCTGCGAAAGGTGACCGGCGAGGATGCGGCGGCGGTGGTTTATGGGCGGCGCATCGCGGATCAGCAGTGGGATAGGGCGGGCGAGCTTGGGGTGAGGGTTATGCTGGATGAGGATGGTGGACGGGGATAGCGGTTTTCTCAATTTTTGGGCGCGGCGCTGGGCACTTCGTTCTTGTTAAGAAGGGCAGAGGCGTAAGCGGGCGTCAAGGGGGGGATTTTGGGATAGGGTTGTGGTATTATCGGGGGGCAGTTGGATCTGAGATCCGAGAGAGGGCGGCGTATGAGTTGCGAGCAGGCTACGGCGCAGGCGCTGAAGGAGTCGGGGCATCGGCTGACGCCGCAGCGCCTGATGATTTTGTCCGCCATTCGCCATTCGGAGGTTCATATCACGGCGTCGGAGATTTATGACGAGGTGAAGGCGTCGTATCCGTATATCGATGTGTCGACGGTGTACCGGACGCTGGGGGTGCTGAAGCAGATGCGGCTGGTGTCGGAGACGGATATGGGCGGGGGGGAGTATCGGTATGAGTGGATAAATCAGTTGCGGCATCATCATTTGATTTGCCGGGGGTGCGATAAGGTGGCGCTGCTTGACAATAAGTATTGGGAGAATATCGGGGCTGAGATAATGTCGGATTACGGGTTTCAGCCGGATATTGACCATATCGCGCTGTTCGGGGTGTGTCATGAGTGTCTTGAGCGGGCGGACGGGGAGTAGGGGCGGTTATGTTGGCGGTCGCTGAGAAGGCGGCGCAATCTCGTTACGCGGCGGGGGCGCTGTCTAGGCGCGTGGCGCGCTTGGTAGCCGAGGATGCGGCGGCGCAATCGTCATATGGCCATGCGGCGGCACATTCTGAGGATGCGCTGGCGGTTTTGTGGAGCAGGGCGCATATGTTGGCGGAGGCGCTGGTTACGGAGGATGGGCGTCGGTTGCGGGTGGTTTATCCGGGCAGGCGCAGCGCGGCGGCGGGGCCGGATTTTCGGGACGCCGTTCTGGTAGATGAAGCGGGCGGGCGTTTGGTGGGGGATGTGGAGTTGCATATCAGCGCGGGTGGTTGGCGGGCGCATGGGCATCATGTTGACGCGAATTATAACGGGGTGGCGCTGCATGTGGTTTTTTCGCCGAAGGGGAGTCGGGTTACGCGGTTGCAGTCGGGGATGGAGGCGCCTGTGGCGGCGTTGGAGGGGGTTGCGGCTAGGCTGGAGGGGGCGTCGGATGATGCGTTGCCGGATTTGGCGGGGGTTAGGCTGACGGGCGATCCTGACGAGGTTGCGGCGGCTTTGGATGCGGCGGGGGATGCGCGGTTTTTGGCTAAGAGTAGGGGGTTTGGGTTGGAGTTGGGGGCGTTGGATGCTGATGAGGTTTTGTATCGCGGGTTGATGGATGCTTTGGGGTATTCGGCTAATCGCGGGGCGTTTGGGGCGCTGGCGCGGCGCGTGGGGTATCGGGCGCTGGCGGGGTTGCGGGATACGCCGCGGGGGACTCGGCCGGCGGCGGTTAAGGCGATGCTGCTGGGGGCGTCGGGGTTGATGGGGGCGGCGGATATGATAGAGGGCGTTGGGGAGTTGCGGGGCGTCAGAAAGCGGTTGCCGTATGTTAAGCCTGTGGCTAGGCGGGAGTGGTGGTTGTTTCGGGTTAGGCCGGCTAATCATCCGGCGCGGCGGATTGTGGGGGCGGCGCTGATTGTGGAGGGGTGTTTGGATGACGGGTTGGCTAGGGCGTTTGAGGGGGCGCTGATGGCGGGCGGGAGCAGAGGGTTGATGGCGCGGCTGGTGGTGAAGCCGTATGTGGGGGTTGCGCGGGCGCGGGATGTGTTGGTGAATGTGGCGTTGCCGTTTTTGCATGCGTATGGGGTTGCGGGCAGTGCCGGGCAGGGATCCGGCGGCGGTAGCGCGTTGGCTAGGGCGGCGTTGGAGGCGTATGCGGGTGCGCCGAAGTTGCAGGAGAATGAGATTATGCGGGAGATGCGGCGGTTGTGCGGGATTGGTGGCAAGGCGCGGTTGACGGCGCGGCGGCAGCAGGGGTTGATGTGGTTGTATCGGACGGGCGTGATGGGGGCGAATAGGGGACGGGCGTGGGAATAGGGCGCGTTTGGGGTGCGATAGGGTGGGCGCGAGTCGTTGGGTTGGCCGTTGTGGTGGCGATGATGCTGGCGATAGCGGCGTGTGGGGGTGGGACTGCCGACGATGCGGCGGGTGAGCCGGCGGCGGTTGCGGCGACATCAGAGGGCGAGACGCTGCGGCTGGCGGTTGGGAGTAGCGATTTGGCGGTGGGGAGCAATCGGGTTGTGTTTGGGGTGATAGATCCGGCTGATGGGGCGATAAGAGGGGAGCGGGTTAGGGTGTCTAGTTTTTGGTTGCCGCCGGATGGGGGGCGGGTTGGGCCGGTTGAGAGCGTGGAGGCGGTGTTTCGGGAGTGGCCGGTGTCGCCGCGGGGGGTTTATACGGCGCAACTGACGTTTGACAGGGTGGGGGAATGGGGGATTGGGGTGGTGGTAGTGGGCACGGATGGGTCGGAGCGGAGGGCGTCTGTGCGGGTGGGGGTGAAGGCGGAGTCGGGGACGCCGGCGGTTGGGGAGCGGGCGCCGGCGAGTCGGAGCAAGACTTTGGTGGATGTGGGGGATATTGGGGAGCTGACTACGGATGTGGATCCGGATCCCGGGTTGTATGAGGTGAGCGTGGCGGAGGCGTTGGAGATGGGGATGCCGCTGGTGGTGGTGTTTTCTACGCCGGGGTATTGTCAGACGGCGACGTGTGGGCCGCAGTTGGAGGTGATTAAGGGGTTGAAGGCGGAGTATGGGGATAGGGTGAATTTTGTTCATATAGAGGTGTATGACAATCCGGGTGAGATTGGGGGGGATTTGAGCAGGGCGGTGGTGTCGCCGACGGTGGGGGAGTGGGGGTTGGCGAGCGAGCCGTGGACGTTTGTGGTGGATGGGGAGGGGGTTGTGCGGGCTAAGTATGAGGCGTTTGCGACGCGAGGGGAGGTGGTGGAGGGGGTGAGGGGGGTGATAGGGGAGTGAGTGGGTATATCGTGGGGATGTATGATTGGGTGTTTTAGGCAAAAGCTGAGACCGCCCATTAAGAGCGGTCTTGCGCCCTGGCGCCGAAGCAACAGGGGAATTAGGTTAAGTATAGTTGGGTTATGGGCGGGTGTCAAGGGTTTTTGGGTTGGATTCCGTTGGCGGTGGTGGGGCTACCAGCGCGGGGGTTTGTGGAATGGGCCGGTGGCGTCGGTTAGGGTGTGGGGGAATTGGCTGGCGCTTAGGGGGCCTTGTCTTATGGGGCGGTAGAAGTCGGCGGCGTCTTTTAATGCGCGGCTGGGTTTCTTTTGGGGGTTTAGCACTCCTACGCTTAGGCCGAATTCGCTCTGGACAATTTTTATTGGGGTTAGGAGGTCTGCGTCGTTTGATACGACTACGGCTTGTTCGTATTCGTTTCTGAAGGCGTCTAGGAGCAGGTAGCTTGCTAGGTTGACGTCGGTTCCCTTTTCTTCGGTTCTGAGGACTTCTACCATCCGAGAGCCGTCTGCGGGCGGGCGGGATAGCGGCATTCTGCGCGGGTTGGTCTGGAAGTATCCAAGGTGAACTGAGAGGTTGGGGATTGTGTGGATGGCGCGGAGGTAGGTTTGTTGGCGGTGTCTCTTTTGAAGATCGTATGGGGTTTCAAGGACCAGGGCGGTGAAGTATCTGATTCGATTTACCCGGCAATCCGGCAACAGCAGGTTGAACAGGGTTAGGAAGTCAAGCCACTTGTACGGGGTGGCCTGGAGGCTGCCCTTGTATAGGTTGAATCCGTCTATGTAGAAGTTAGTCAGCATTTTCGCACAAAAGCTGAGACCGCCCGAAGGCGGTCTCGCACCCTGCTACCGAAGCCACAGGGGAGGTTATGGGTTAACTGTAATCGAGTTCTGGTTGAATGTCAAGTGTATTTTTGGGGTTTTTGGGTTAGACGCCGTCGACTATGATGACGCTGCTGGTGGTGGAGGCGATACGCATTTGTTTGGGGGCGGCGTATTCGGGGGAGTCGTACCATTGGCGGGCGCGCTGGACGGTGGGGAATTGGAGGATGACGGTGCGGGTGGGGGTCCAGTCGCCTTCGCGGACTTCGCTGTCGCCGCCGCGGACTAGGTATTTGCCGTCGTAGGCGGCGACGGTGGCGGGGACGAGTTTGCGGTATTCGTCGAAGAGGGCGGGGTCGGTTACGTTTACGTCGGCTATTACGTATCCTGGCATTGGTTCACCTCGCGGGTTTTTGGGTTGGGGTTGTATCTGGCGTATGTGGTGGGCGTCGGGCGAGGTGTATTGTCACGGGTGGAGGGGGGTGGTGTCAAGGGGGTGGGTGGGTTTAGCGGAGGGCGAAGAATATCCAGTCGCGGCCGTCTTCGTCGTACATCACTAGGGAGGCGACGTCTGATGATTGGACGCTGAAGCAGATGTTTCCGCTTAGCTCGCCGCTTTGGAATAGGTCGCGGGAGCTTTCAAATTCGTTTGGGATTACGCCGCAGCTGCCGTCGCCGGATTGCCTGTATTCAACGCTTGCATTGCCGACGGCGCGCAAGCGGGAGCCGGCGCTGAAATTGTCAGGGTTGGGGTTGTTGTTTTTGACTTTGATTCGTATCATAACGAACTGGTTGCCGGGCTCGGGGGGATCGTTGAATTGGTTTTCGTTTAGGATTATTTGGGTGGCGTTTTCTGTGACTTCTTCTATCCACAGCGAAAATCCGTCGTGGGTAATGACTTGCTCGCCAAGCGGGATTGGGTTGTTTCTGCTTGCGCCGGGCGCGTCAGGGGGCAGTTGCGCTGAGGCTGACGGTTGGATGCGCGCGTTTGTGATTTCGGGGATGGTTACTTGGCCGCCAAGAACTGAGCGGTATGAGCGCAGGCCTTTCACATTGCCCACTATTTCTACGATGTCGTCTTCGAGCAGGCGCACGGGGCCTGTGTACTCAATATAGACGGGATCGTCATATCCGTAATCGGACGGGGTTATCGCCACTCTTAATTCATAATTATCGCTGTTCCCGTAGGCGACGACCTGGATTACTTCGCCTTTGAGATAGACTAGGTCGCCTTGGTAGGTTTCGTTGTTCCGGTATAGGTCGTCGTAGGTTAGGCTGTTGGCGTTTGCTTTTAGTTCGGCGAATGTGAAGACGGGGGTGGGGATGGCGCTTGCGGTGGGTTCGCTGTCGCCGCTGGCGGCTACCAGGGCGATTAGCAGGGCGATTGGGGCTATGATTGCGCCTAGGTAGATGCCCCAGGACGCGCCGTCGGTTCTTTTGGAGATTGCGCCGCCTATCATTACGAATAGCCCGACGAATACGAATGTTAGCAAGCCGCACATCGCGGCGAGCCAGCGCCATTTCTTGGTTGCGTTGTCGGATGCCATTGTTGTGTGTCCTTTTGGCTGGGGCGGGCGTGAACTTCTTGTGGCCGGAGTCCGTTTCGTGGGATATGTGTAGCGTGGCGGCGTGGGACTGCCGCCACGCTTGCGCGGTTAGCGTAAGGCGAAGAAAGTCCAGTCACTTGACCATGGGGCGTCGTACATCATCAGCGAGTTGGCGTCTGGTGATTTGACGGCGAAGCAGATGTTGCCGCTTAGTTCGCCGCCTTTGAATACGCGGGCGGTACTCAATCTCTCTGGTAGTGAAGCGCTGAAGCCGCAGCCAATGGCGTATTCAACGCCTGAATTGCCGACAGCATTTAGGTAAGAAGTAGAAAAGCTGCCGGGATTGTCCTTTTCGTTTCTGACCTTGATTTTCACCATCACATATTGCTTGCCCTCAGACGGGGGACTGTTCCAGTCGGAATGATCCAAGATTATCTGTGTGGCGTCCTCAACAACTTCTTCTACCAACAACGAAAATCCGTTGTTGGTAATGCCTCGCTCGCCAAACGGGATTGGGTTGTCCCTGGTCGCGCCTAGCGGCACGGGCGTTGGGCTGGGCGTCTCGGTGGGGATAGGCGTGGCAGTGGGCAAGGGGGTCGACGTCGGTAGGGGCGTCGCCGTTGGGATAGGCGTGGAAGTTGGAATGGGCGTGGCAGTGGGCAAGGGCGTGAAGGTGTAGGTGGGTAGCGGCGTGTAGGTTGGCTGTGGGGTGTAAGTCGGCTGAGGCGTGTAGGTTGGCAGCGGGGTTTGGGTCGGCGCGGGGGTGTTGGTTGACGTGGGTTCGGGCGTGGAGGTTGGCGGCGCAGGGGCGCTTGTGGGGGCAGTGGTGGCGAGCGCGATGGCGGGCTCAGACGTGGGTGTTGGGAGTGGTTCGGGGGCGGGCGTTCCGCCGCAGGCTGTGGCGATGGCGGCTAGGGTCAAGATTAGGCAAAGGGTGATGATGGTTCGCGGCATTGCATAGCCCCCTCGTGGAATTGGGATCGCATCCGTTCCAGGGAGCTTGCCCACGACCTGTCGGCGTCCACTCAGGGGCGTAGCGGTACGCTCCCTGAGCACGACAGAAAACAGGTTTAGGTATGTTGTATGGGCAAATGGGCGGCGCACGAGGCGCAGTCCGTTTGCTCCCTGGAACGAATACAGGTTACCATATGGGCTAGAGTTTGTGCAAAGATAGGTCCGCGAGATGCGGTTAGCGAGTGAAGGATGGGATATGCTGGATTATTTTGGGGTTATGGATGGGGTGACGGGGGAGGAGCGGCAGGTTCAGGGGGCGGCTAGGGGGTTTGTGGAGGGGGAGGTTATGGGGAAGGTGGCGGAGTGGTGGGAGGCGGGGGAGTTTCCGCGGGAGATGGTACCCAAGCTGGGGGGGATGGGGTTTTTGGGGGCGAATTTGCCGGAGAGGTATGGGGCGAGCGGGGTGAGTAGCGCGGCGTATGGGCTGATTATGTATGAGTTGGAGCGAGGGGATAGCGGGTTTCGGAGTTTTGCGAGCGTGCAGGGGGCGCTGGCGATGTATCCGATTTTCAGGTATGGGTCGGAGGAGCAGCGGCGGGAGTATCTTCCCAGGATGGCGGCGGGGGAGGTGGTGGGGTGTTTTGGGCTTACCGAACACGATGGCGGGTCGGATCCGGGGGCTATGAAGACTAGGGCGCGTAAAGACGGCGAGTCTTATGTGTTGTCGGGGGTGAAGATGTGGATTACTAACGGGGGTATCGCGGATGTGGCGGTGGTGTGGGCGAAAGACGACGAGGGCGTCGTGCGGGGGTTTATTGTGCCGACTGATTCGCCGGGGTTTCGGGCGAATGAGATTAGGCGCAAGATGAGTATGCGGGCGTCTGTGACTAGCGAGTTGGTTATGGATGAGGTGCGGGTTGCGGCGTCTCAGATGTTGCCGGATGCTAGGGGGTTGTCGGCGCCGTTGTCGTGTTTGACGCAGGCGCGGTATGGGATCGCGTGGGGGGCGCTGGGGGCGCTGGAGGCGGTGTATGAGGATGCGCTGGGGTTTTCGCAGGCGCGGGGGACTTTCGGCAAGCCGATTGCGGCTAGGCAGCTGGTTCAGGGGAAGTTGGTGGATATGGTTACGGATCATACGAATGGGCTTTTGCTGGCTAGGCGGCTGGCGGAGTTGAAGGATGCGGGGGCGATGTCGCATACGCATGTGTCTATGGCGAAGCGACAGAATGTGCGGGCGGCGCTGACGGCGGCTCGGAGCGCGCGGGAGATTTTGGGGGGGAGCGGGATTACGCTGGATCATGCGGCGATTAGGCATATGCTTAATTTGGAGACGGTGGATACGTATGAGGGGACGTATGATATTCATACTTTGATTTTGGGGCGGGATATTACGGGGCATAATGCGCTGGTGTGATGGGTGGCAACGAAAGAGAGGGGGGACGCTACTTTTGAAAAAGTAGGCAAAACTTTTTGGGGGAGGGGGCAAGGGACAAGATTAAGGGAATGATGCGGGCGCGGGGTTCAAGCGGCGGCGATGATAAGAGATGCAAAGCAGAGGGGGACGCAATGATACGGAGTTTGGGCGGGGTTGCGCCTAAGATACACGAGACGGCGTTTGTGAGCGAGTTCGCTTATGTGGTGGGGGATGTTGAGATTGGGGAGGGATCGAGTGTGTGGCCGGGGGCGATTGTGCGGGGGGATATGGGGAAGATTACCATCGGCAAGCATACGAATGTGCAGGATAATTCGGCGGTTCACGGGGACGCCGATGTTGTCATAGGGGATTATGTGACTATCGGGCATAAGGTTTTGTGCCACGCTAGGCGGGTGGGGGATGGGTGTGTGCTGGGGAATGGGGCGATTGTGAATGATGGGGTTGAGATTGGGGAGTATAGTCTGGTGGCGTCGGGGACTATGCTGGTGGATAATGTGAAGATTCCGGCGCGGTCGCTGGTGGTGGGTTCGCCGGGGAAGGCGATACGGGAGGTGAGCGAGCGGCATTTGGCGCGGATGAGGTGGTATTGCGATGTGTATATGGAGAAGACTGCGCGGTATAAGGCGGAGGGGGGGTTGGAGAGTGCGCGGGAGTAGGGGATAAGGCGGGCAAGCGGCAGTCGGGGGCTGCCGCTTTTTCTTTCTCGATGCGGCTGGGTTATTCGCGCTGCATTGATTGGGGGGCGTCCATAATCATTAGGGATAGGCAGCGGGCTAGGGTGATTTGGGTTGCCTCGGCTAGTTTTAGGCGGGCTTTGGTTAGGGATGCCTCTTCGGGGGCGGCGGATACTACGCGGCAGTTTTGGTAGAAGAGGTGGAATGCGGTGGCGAGTTCGTAGGCGTAGTGTGGGAGGTGGTGCGCCTCGAGGCTGCGCGCCATCATGTCTATGATTTCGGGTAGGGCGAGCATTTTGCGTATGAGGGCGAGTTCGGTGGGGTGTGTTAGCAGGGTTAGGTCGGCGTCTGTGTGGTTTATGTTGCGGTCGGCGGCTAGGCGGAGGATGCTGGCGATGCGGGCGTGTGCGTATTGGATGTAATAGACGGGGTTTTCTTGGGATTGGCGCTTGGCGAGGTCTAGGTCGAATTCCATTTGGCTGTTGGCGTCGCGGGATAGGAAGAAGTAGCGGCAGGCGTCTGCGCCGACTTCGTCTATGACTTCGCGGAGGGTGATGATGTCGCCGGAGCGTTTGGATATGCGGACGATTTCGCCGCCGCGCTTTAGGGTTACGAGCTGGTTGATGATTAGGGTTAGTTTGTCTTGGGGCAAGCCGAGCGCGGCTATCATCGCTTTCATAAAGGGCGCGTGGCCTTGGTGGTCGGCGCCCCAGATGTTGATGACTTTGTGGAAGTGGCGCTCGAAGAATTTGTTGTAGTGGTAGGCGACGTCGGAGGCGAAGTAGGTGGGGATGCCGTTGGCGCGGATCATCACTTTGTCTTTTTCGTCGCCTAGGGCGGTGGAGGCGAACCAGGTTGCGCCGTCGCGCTGGGCGATGTAGCCGCGCTGGTTGAGCAGGTCTAGGGCGCGTTGGAATTGGCCGTTTTGGAATAGGGTAGCCTCGTTGAACCATTCGTCGAATTGGACGCGGAGGAGGGCGACGTCTTGGCGGATGCGGGACATAAATTTGGCGAGGCCGATTTCGCCTAGGCGGGCTAGGGCGTCGTCGTGGGATAGGGATAGCAGGGCATCGCCTTGCTCGGCGTGGATTTCGGCGGCGAGGTCTATCATATATTCGCCTTGGTAGGCGTCGGGGGGGAGTTGGGCTTGGATGCCGCATTGTTGTTGGTAGCGGGCGTAGAGGGTGTTTTGGAAGTGGCCGATTTGGGCGCCGGCGTCGTTGAAGTAGTATTCGCGGGTGACTTGGTAGCCGGCGGCTTGGAGGATGTTGGCGAGGGCGCTGCCTAGGACGCCGCCGCGGGCGTGGGCGATGTGTAGGGGGCCGACGGGGTTGGCGCTGACGAATTCTATTTGGATGGGCTGGTCGTTGCCTAGGTTTATGTTGCCGAAGTCGGGGCCGGCGGATCTGATGGCGTCCACTTGGTTTAGGAGCCAGTTTTGTTGGAGGGCGAAGTTGATGAAGCCGGGGGGGGCGACGGTTGCGTTGGCGAGCAGGTCGCCGGGGGGGATGCGGGTTGCTATGGCGTTGGCGATGCGAAGGGGGGGCATTCGCATTGGGCGGGCGAGTTTGAGGGGTAGGCTGGTGGCGAAGTCGCCGTGGTCGGGGTTTTGGGGGCGCTCGATGGGGATGTCGTCGATGGGGACGTCGGGGAGGGCTTGTTCGCGCTGGGCGGTTGTTAGGGCTTGTTGGGTGATTTGGGCGATGTGGTGTTTTGTTAGCATGGGGTTGCTCCGGGGATGGTATGGGGATAATAAAGATAAAGATACCAGAGGAGGCGGGGGCGCGCCACTATATTGGTGGGGTTGGAAACGGGGGGGACGCTACTTTTGAAAAAGTAGGCAAAACTTTTTGTGGGTGTTTAGGGGCGGGTTTGTTGGAATGATAATCGGTAGGAAGTCAAAGGGGGGATTGTATTGGGTTAGTTTAGGGTTATGCAGGGGCGGATTTTGGTTAGGGTTTTTTCGCCGATGCCTTTTATGTCGGTTAGTTGGTCTGGGTGGGTGAATGCGGTGATGGTTTGGCGGTGGTTTAGGATGCGTTGGGCTAGGGTTTCGCCGATGCCGGGGAGGGTTTCTAGGGCGTTGGCGTCGGCGGTGTTGATGTTGATGGGGTTGGTGGCGCAGGTGGTTGTGGGCGTCGTGTGGGTTTGGCCGGGGGGGCGCCAGCCGGCGGCTTGGGCGTCTTGTTCGGTGCAGAACCAGCGCTCGCCTTGGGCGGGGTCGATGTGGGTGCGGGCGTAGTAGGGGCTGTCGGGGGTGTGATAGACGCGGTTGCCGGTGGAGGAGATGTTGCCTTTGATGCGGCAGTCGGGGTTAGGGGTATGCGTAGGCGTGGGGGTTGCGGTTGGCGCGGGCGTTTCGGATGGCGTGGGTGATGGGGTTGTAGATGGCGTAGGGGTTGCGGGCGTTTCCGACGGGTTAGACGCCGGAGTTTCGGATGGTATAGACGCCGAAATTGCGGGCGGCGCGGGGTTTATGGATGGATTAGGGGTGGGTGTTTTGGATGGCGTGGGCGCGGTGGTTGTTTGGGTTGCGGTAGCGGGTATTTGGACTAGGGTTATGGCGATTGTGGGCGTTAGGGCTGGCGCTGGCGTTTGCGCAGCGGTAGGCGTGGGGGTTAGCGCCGGGATGCGCGTGGCCGTGGATGTTGGGATGCGCGTGGGGGATGCGGTTGGAGCGGGCGCGGGTATGGTAGGGAGCGGCGCTGCGGTGGTTGCGCTTGGCGTTGGTGTATGGGATTGTAGGGTAGCGAGGTTTGCAAGCGGCGGCGGCGTAGTGGTTGCGTTGGCCGGCGGTGTGGGAGTTGGGGGTTGGAGGTCGGATAGTAGGATGATGGTGAAGGTGGGGGTTGGTTGTGGGATGATAGGGGTAGCAGCAGGGTTGGTTTGCGTGATGGGGGCGGGTATGGGGGTAGGGGGTGTGGGCGCGCCGCCGCAGTTTAGCAGGGTTAGCGCTGTGAGCAGCGTGGTTGCTAGGGATAGGGCGGCGCGCATGATGATGGGGTTAGGGATCTACTTGGATGAGGGCGGGGAGGGAGTCGGAGGGGGTTAGTTCGCCTATGACGGCGCGGGTTTGGACGCCGGCGTGGGTTAGGGCGGATAGCAGGGCGTCTAGCTTGGCGGGGGGGACGGCTATGAGCAAGCCGCCGGAGGTTTGGGCGTCGGCTAGCAGGATGCGGGTTTGGTCGGGGATGTCGGGGTGCCAGTGGACTAGGTCGGCTAGGGATTCTAGGTTGCGGTGGGTGCCGCCGGGGGCTATGCCCTGGGCTAGGAGGTCGGGGACGCCGGGTATGACGGGGATGTTGGCGACGTTTATGCGGGCGGCGAGGCGGCTGCCTTGGGCGATTAGGCGGAGGTGGCCGAGTAGGCCGAAGCCGGTGATGTCGGCGCAGGCGTGGACGCCGACTTGCGTCATGGCGTCGGAGGCGGCGCGGTTGAGTTCGCTCATAATTTGGATGGCGTTGCCGAGGACGTCGTCGCTGACGCGCTGTTGTTTTCCGGCGGTGGTGATGATGCCTGTGCCTATGGGTTTGGTTAGGACTAGGGCGTCGCCGGGTTGGGCGCCGGCGTTGGTGACCTGGTCGCCGGGTTTTAGGACTCCGGTTACTGATAGGCCGTATTTGGGTTCTTCGTCGTCGACGGTGTGGCCGCCTACGATTAGGACGCCGGCCTCTTGGGCTTTGGACGCGCCGCCTTTGAGGACTTCGCCTAGGATTTCGTGGGGCAAGGCGATGGGGAATCCGACGATGTTTAGGGCGAATAGGGGTTTGCCGCCCATAGCGTAGACGTCGCTGAGGGCGTTTGCGGCGGCGATTTCGCCGAATGTGAATGGGTCGTCCACTATGGGGGGGAAGAAGTCCACGGTGGATACGAGGGCGAGGTCGTCGGTTATTTTATAGACGGCGGCGTCGTCGCCGGTGTTGATGCCGACTAGCAGGTTGGGGTCGGTTAGGGCGGGCAGTTGGCGCAGAACCTGCGCCAGGTCCTTAGGACTGAATTTGGACGCTCAACCGGCGCAGCTGGCGAGTTCGGTTAGGCGCGGGGTTTGGTTTGGGTGTGTCAAGGTAGGTTCTCCTGGCGTTGGGTTTGTAGCGGTAGCGGGCGCAGGATAGGGCGCGGGCTACTCTGCATATGATAGCGAGCGGATTGTGGGTGTCAAGGGTTGGGGGCGATGGGATTGTGTGCCAGGAAAAAGGGGGGCGCTACTTTTTGGAAAAAGGAGGTAAAAACTTTTGGGGGAAAGAAGGCAAGGCGGGCTTAGGGTAGGGCTGGGGGTTTGTCGCCGCGGATGGATGGGTCGTTGGCTAGGGCTAGGCGGAGTTGGGACATTGCCTCGCGGGCCTCGCCGTCTAGGCCTATTATGTCGTTTATGACGCGCCTGTCTAGCTCGATGCGGTTGGGGTCTATGGCGCAGCGGTGGAAGGGTTCAAAGGTTTTGTCTTGGAAGTCGCGCCAGATTGATAGGGCGGCGTCTAGTTGCCATTCTTGGAGTTGGCGGACGTCTAGGACGGGGATGGCGCGCAGCATCGCTTTGCTGCCGGTTCCGCGGCCGAGTTGGGAGCGATTGGATTGGTTGGCGAATTGCAGCATCCCAAGCGTGGAGTTGAGCCAGAGGGATAGCGCGGTTTCTTGCTTGCGCTTGGTTAGCGTGTCCGGTTCGCGGACGTTGACGCTGAACCAGGATCTGACGCCTAGCGCGGGTTCAGGGGTGAAAACGGATATGACGCGCTGGGCGTTGAACCTGACGTCTCTGGTGATTTGCAGGGCGCTTGCTTGCTCCCATAGTTCGGCGTAGTTTCGGTTTGGCTGGGGGATAAGCCGCGCGTTTGGCTGCGCGGCGAGGCCTTGGTGGATGTTGGAGTCTATGCCCCAAAGCGCGGGGAATTGGGCTTGCGGGTCGTAGCCGCGATAGGCGTCGAATCTGCCGAGGTTGCCGCGAATTTGCCTGTCTTGGGGGCCTATATTGCACACTTCGCCTAGCGGGGCGACGGGGATATTGCCGAGGGAGCGGATGCCGTCGAATCGGTGGAGGACGCCGCGCTCAATGGCGGCGGCGAATTGGCATATGAGGGCGCGCTGCCATCGGGCGGCTTTCCAGGGGGCGGCATTTATGGGGGATTCCACTATCTCGCCCCACTGGTCAGCGCCTAGCATTAGGGGGCTGCCGCCGGCTAGGGGGCCGTTGGCGAGGTGAACGGGGGAAGACGCCGCGATGCGTATGGCGCGGGTGAGGGCTAGGGCGTCGGTTTCGGAGTCAAGGCCGTGCCATAGGTTGACGAACTTTGCCGTGTAAGTCGGCTGTTCGTCTTTTCGCAGGCGGCGCGCGACTATCAGCGTTTCCGCCATATTGGTGTCAAACGAAAATGAGGGGAGTTCGGGGTCGTGCGAGGCGATTACGAACTCTACCGCGTAGCGCTCGGTGAGCATGCGGCGGATGCCCGTCCACTCGTTGCCAGCTAGGGCGGTGTAGGGGAGGACGAAGGCGATGCGGCCGCCGGGTTTTATCATCTTGTCGGCGAGGACTAGGAATGATGTGCCGTGCCCGGCGATTTGGTTGGCGGGGGTGTCTTTTAGCAGGGCGGATGTGGCGGCTTTGAGCGCGTTTTCGGCGGCGGGGTCGTCTTGGGGCAGGTCGAATACGCGGGCGATGGCGTCTTCGTTGCCGCCGTCGCTGCCGCGCCGGGTGTAGGGCGGGTTGCTGATTACCAGGTCGACTTGGGGCGTGTGAACTACGCCGCCCGCGCCGTTGGTAGCGCCCATTCGCTCTTGGGTTGCCGAAAAGTGGGATTGGACGCCGGAGGATTTTAGCCAGTCCAGCGAGCCTAGATACACTTCGTCTTTGGACGCCACTTCCAGGCGGAGGGTGTGCAGCTGCATCTGATCGAACTCGGCGGTGGTTGACATAGCGGCGAGGGTGGCGGCGGTTAGGTGTATGGCTGATTGGACTACGTCGGCGCCGATGATGACTTGTTCCACAAGGGCGCGGTGGAGGTCGTCGGGGGGCGCGCTTGCGCCGGTGGCGGCGTGGTTTTGCATAATTTGTCTGTACGCCGCCATAAGCAGGGTGCCGGTGCCGCAGGCGGGGTCTATGACGCGCAGGTTTGCGATTGAATTGGCGTCAGACCAGTCTATGGCGAGGGAATCGTCGGCGGGGAGGGCTAGGCCGGCGAGCAGGGTGGAACTTGGGATGCGGGTGTAGAAGGCGGCGAGCAGCTTGCGCTCGGCTACGAGGCGGTTGAATATCTTGCCGGCGAGGTCGTGCTTGCCGATAGCGCCCATTCCGAGCAGTTCGGCGGCGGCGTCGGCGCAGATACGCAGGAAGTTGGGGGATTCAATGTCGGTCATGGCGTTGACGACGTCGGCCGCCATTTTGAAGATTGGGTAGTAGTCCACCGCAAGCACGCGCCGCCATTCTCGCAGCAGGCGGGCGCGCATCGCAAGGTCGGCTGTCGGGTCGGCGGTTTGGGCGTCCATCGTTCTGACGGGTTGGTAGGCGGGGTTGGCGTGGGCTAGGCGCTCTTGGAACATCATGGCGTTGGTGACCACGAGGGCCGCCATATTCGCCGCCTCTTCGCCGGGGGCGATATTGAGGGCGGCGGCGACTCTGCCGAGCGCGCCGGGGGCGTTGTGGAGGCTGTCGCCGGCGTAGCGGACGCCGGTTTCAAGGCGTTCTATGGCGAGGTCAATGTTGTTGTCGGGCGGCGTTGCGCGGGATATGGCGGCGGCGAGGTCGGATAGGCTGCCGCTGAGCTTGGGGCCTGAGGTGCCGTCGGATCGCCATTCCTGCCATTGCAGGGTTGCGGAGGCTAGCCTATCCGGCAGGTGGAGTTGGGGGATTGTTCGGAGCTGGATGGGGGCTGTGACGGCGAATACGTTTTGGATGGGGCTGCCGTCAATGGGCATATTCAGCTTGGAGATTGCGTCTTGCTCGACGGTTCGGGCGGGTTCTATCTCGAGCTCTAGGATGATGACGGCTCTGTTTTGGAGGCGGACGATGATGTCGGGGCGTCTGCCGCGCAGGGTTTCGGAGGCGGCGTTTAGGTTCGCGCGCTCGCGGAGGAGGCGGGCGAGGGCGTCGTTGATTGTGGATTCGTAGTTGCGGTCGGGCTGCGCGGGCGTGGTCATTGGAGTGCCTCGGGTGGCGCTGATGCGGGTGTGTGTATGTATGATAGCATATTTGGGCTAATTGTGGGGGCGGCTGTTTTTTTATTTTCCCATATTGCGTTGGGTGGGTTATAGAGTGGGGGACGCTACTTTTTAGAAAAAAGTAGGCAAAAACTTTTGGATGAGGGAGTGCAAGGCGGGTTTGTGCGGATGGGATTCGGTCAAGGTCAATGTGGGCGCGCGTGGTCAAGGGCAAGAGGGCGGGTTTGAATGAGGGGGCGTTTCGGGGTAAGATAGGCGGCGCAAGCAAGCAAGAACGGTGAAAGGCAAGAAAGAAAGGGGGCGACTAGATGGCAGACTACAAGATAAGAGTGGGGAATGTGGAGGTGGTTTCGGCGATTGACGGGTATTCGTTTAGGCGGGATCCTACGCAGACGTTTCCGGAGACGGATATGGAGCGGTGGCGGGAGTTTCCGGAGATATTGGACGCGGATGGGCAGATACAGTCGCGGTACGGGTCGGCGGTGATACGGTCGCAGGGGAAGTTGGTGATTGTGGATACGGGGATGCAGAGCGAGCCGGGCGGGCTGCTGCCGGGGGATATGGCGGCTAAGGGGGTTCCGCCGGAGGATGTGGATATTGTGTTTCTGACGCATCTGCATCCGGATCATGTGGGGTGGAATCTGACGGACGGGAAGCCGACGTTTCCCAACGCGCGGTATGTGGCGCCGCGGGCGGATTACGAGTACTGGGCGCAGCCGGACGTTCTGGCGGAGGCGGCGCATGTGCGGGAGCAGGTGATGCCGCTGGCCGGGCTGGGGCTGATCGACCTGTTTGACGAGGGGTACAAGGTGACGGACGAGCTGATAACGGTGGCGACGCCTGGGCATACGCCGGGGCATACGTCGCTGCTGATAGCGTCGGCGGGGGAGCGGGCGTTTGTGCTGGGGGATGTGGCGCATAGTCCGGCGCAGGCGCATTATACGGATTGGAATCCGATGTTTGATATTCAGCCGGAGGTTTCGCGGCCGACTCGGCATCGGGTTTTGGATATGCTGGAGGCGGAGGGGATGCTGGTGTCGGCGGGGCATTTTCCGGATCCGGGGTTTGGGCGGTTTGCGCGGGTGGAGGGGAGGCGGGTGTGGCGGGGGGTGTAGGGGCGTGGCGCTGGAAAGCGCTATGGTAAGATACATGGGATAATGGCGATACGGCGGGATTTGGGCGGCAAGGGCGTTTTCAAATCCCGCCGGGGGTTGTAAGATGTTTGCGTGGGGGTAAGTAAGGTATGTATAGGGAATTCAAGGTTCGCAATTTCAGGGGGCTGCGTAAGCTGGATATATCCTCTTTGGAGAGGGTGAATCTGATTGCGGGCAAGAATAATGTGGGCAAGACGGCGTTGTTGGAGGCGTTGTTTTTGCACGCCAGGCCGCACCAACCGAGACTTGTTCTTGCCCTGAACGAAATTCGTGGATTGGAAAGCGACAGCATGCGCGGAGTTCTCTTTGAAATTTTCCGAAATTTTGATACTAGCGCGAATATAGAGTTGCGGGCTACGGGCGATTGGGGAGGGAATGAGCGGATTTTACGGGTGAGTCTGGTGGCACTAGACATATCTCAGATTACGCTGGGGAACGCAGGCATAGCCGAATTGCAGCGTATGGGAATGTCACACAGAATTTCCAATGAGCGCATCATATTGGAATACACAGATGAAGAAGGAGAGGTTTTTGAATCGTCCGGCTTGCTGGATGGTGCGCCTCTGAGCGGATCTACGCAGATTAAAGAGATTCGAATTGAAGAGACGTGCGCTGAGATCAAAAATCTATCTAATGCAGTCCTTATGTTGTCCCGCCATAGGGATAATCCGGCTAACGATGCGGAAAGGCTCAGCAATCTGTTGGTCACGCGCAAACACGGCAAGGTTGAGGAGATTGTGAGGCGCGTAGAACCTCGCCTACAAGGTCTGAGTGTGATCTCGGTAGCGTCGGTTCCAACCGTCCACGCCGAATTGGAGGGCCAGGATAGGCTGCTGCCGATGTCTTTGCTTGGGGACGGCGTGACGCGCCTGTTGTCGATGGCGCTAATCATAGGCAGCAGCCCGGCGGGGGGTATTGTGCTGGTGGACGAAATAGAGAATGGGCTGCATCATTCGGTTATGAAGAGTGTGTGGCAGGGGATCGCGCAGTTCGCGCGGGAGTTTGATACGCAGGTGTTCGCTACGACGCATAGCTGGGAGTGCATTCGGGCGGCGCATGAGGCGTTCTCGGAGGATGAGGTCTATGATTTCAGGCTGCATAGGCTTGATCGGGTGAATGGCGAGGGGGATGTGAAGGCGGTGACGTATGAGCCGGATATACTGGAGGCGGCGTTTCGGATGAATTTTGAGGTCAGATAGCGGTGGCGGCGCAGATTTCCGTTGAACAGCCGCGCCTGCTGGTGGTTGAGGGGGTTAGCGAGGCGCATCTATTCAGCGCGCTGTTCGCTCATATCGCAGAAAAGGACGGCGTTAGGTTGGACGACGTTCAGATTGTCAATGTCGGGGGCAGGGATAATATCAGGCGGGACATTCAGGTGATTGTCAACGATAGGAATTTTGGGATGGTGTCTGCGATTGGGGTTGTGAGGGATGCTGATGATAGCGCGGCTAACGCTTTGCGGAGCGTGCAGGGGGCGCTTAGGGCGGCGGGTCTTCCAGCGCCTGGCGCGTCTTTAAGCGTGGTTGGTAGCAATCCCAAGGTGGCGGCGTTGATATTGCCTCACGGCAGGTCTTCGGGGGTTTTGGAGGATGTGTGTTTGGAGTCGGTGGCCGGCGATCCGGCTATGGGGTGCGTTCAAGATTATTTCAGTTGCATTGAAAGCAGGTTGGGCGCGCAGCCGAGTAGTTTGTCTAAGGCTATGGCGCAGGCGTTTTTGGCGTCAAGGGAGCGTCCCGGTTTGCCGTTGGGTCTGGCGGCATATAGGGATTACTGGGATTTTGACCATTCGGCGTTTGATGCGCTGAAGGAGTTTGTGGGGATTTTGCAATGAGTGAGATTGCGCCTGAGGTGGCGGCGTTTGTGGCGGGGCGTAGGGTTGGGAGGTTGGCGACGGCGGATAAGGATGGGATGCCGTATGTTGTGCCGGTGTGTTATGCCTATGATTGGGGTAGCGGGCGGGTTTATACGGCGGTGGATTTGAAGCCTAAGAGTGTGGGAATCAATAGGCTGAAGCGGGTTAGGAATATACGGGAGAATCCGAGGGTGGCGCTGGTGGTGGATGATTATTCGGAGGATTGGGGGGAGTTGGCGTATGTGATGGCGCTGGGGACGGCGACGGTGCTGGAGGAGGGGGAGGAGAGGCGGCGTGGGGAGGAGTTGTTGCGAGAGAAGTATGAGCAGTATGCGGAGATGTTGGAGGAGGGGTGCGCGGTGATTAGGATTGAGGTGCGGCGAGCGACGGGGTGGGGGAAGGGGTTCGGGTAGGCAGGGGGGCTAAGCGCGGCATATGCCATAACGGGCTATGCGGTCGGCGAGGGTTCGCGCAGGGGAATGAGGTTAAGGCAGGGGGTTAGATGTCTTCCATCCAGGCGCGTTTGAAGATGCCGTAGTTGGTGGATTGGTTTTTGCCCATTGGGATTATGCTGACGAGTTCCCAGCCGCGGTCGCCCATTGTGTTTAGCAGGTGGTTGGTGTAGTCGAGTCGGTCGTCTTCGGCGACGGCTTTGAGGCGGATTACTTCGTATTCCCATGAGGGCAAGCCGGGCGGGAGTTCGAATTCTTCGATGTAGTCGAGTTCGGCGAGTTCGTCTTCGGCGATGTCTTCCCAGCTGTCGGTCGGGAGCGGTTCTTCGCAGTCGGCGCATGTGTTGCCTAATCCGGAGTCGTATGCGCCACATTCGGGGCAGAAGTAGATTTTCATATGCGGGTTATGCCCCCTTGAATGTTTAGGCGTGGGGATGGTTTACGGCGGGGTTGTGTTGATTATAGTGTAGCGTGAAACAATTCACAAGTGAATGATTGCGCGGGGTTGGCAATTGGGGGCGGGTTTAGCGGGTGGGATTAGGGCGCGAGGGCGAGGTGGAGCGGAGGCGGGATAGGGCGATTAGGGCGGTGGCGGCTAGGGCGGCGGTGGCGGTGAAGGTTATGCCCCATTTGATAGGGTCGGGGGATAGGTCTAGGATGGCGCCGGCGGCTATGGGGCCTATGACGCCGCCGGTGAAGCCTAGGAATGAGTGGATTGCCATTGTGGAGCCTAGGCGGGAGGGTTCGGAGACTTCGGTTACGGCGGTGGAGTAGATGGCGGAGTCGGCGGCGATTGCCCAGCCGTAGATGACTGAGATTGCGATTATGAGGGGCCAGGGGAATCCGATTAGCCAGCCTATGGCGAGGGAGCATGCGCCGCTGAGGGCGAATATGGCGGAGGCGGAGGCGGGGCGGCCAAAGCGGTCGGATAGGATGCCGCCGATTACGGGGCCTATCGCGCCGCTTGCCATGGCTATGCCGCCTATGGTGGCGGCGGCGATTATGGCGCGGTCGGGCTGGATGCCGCGCGCGATTAGGGCTGCGGCTAAGAACGCGGGCAGCCATACGCGGACGATGTAGAGTTCGGCGGCGTGGAGGGAGTAGCCTAGGATGTAGATGCGGGCGGCGCGGTTTCGGAGGGCGGCGAGGTCTAGGCGGCCGGAGGAGCGCTCGGCGGCGGCGCGGCGCGGGTGGCGGCGCAGCAGCAGGTATGCCATTAGGACGCTGGCGCCGGACATTGCCGCCATTATGAGGTAGGCGTCTCGCCAGTCGAAGTGTGACATTAGCGCGCCTGTGAGGGTTAGGGATATGCTGTTGGATGCGTAGAAGAATGTTACGAATGTGCCTACTGCCATGCCGCGACCGGCGTGGGCGAAGCGCTCGGCGACGATACGCATGCCGGGGTTGTACACGCCGACTAGGCCGAGGCCGGCGGCGGCTCTGAGGGCGACGGCGGCGGGCGCGTCGTGGGCTATGAGGGGGAATAGGATGTGGGAGGCTACCGATATGGCGGATGAGCAGACGAATATGGGTTTTGAGCCGAGTTTGTCGGTGAGGGGGATTACGATTAGGGCTGATAGGGCGAAGCCGGCTAGGTAGGCTGAGAATATGGCGCCGGCTTGGGTGTTGTTCAATCCCCATTCGGCTTGGATTAGGGGGAGCGCGGCGACGTAGCTTGAGAAGGGGAGCAGCATTACGAATAGGGTGGTGGACATTAGCAGCAGCCAGGCGAGGCTGCGGGCGTCTGCGCCGCCGAGCCAGGGGATGGGTTTTGGGCTGCTGGGGGTTGGATTGCCCATAGGGGTGTCTCCGGGGCGGGTTTAGCGTTGCCGTTTCATTCTTTATAGCATCCCGCAGGGCTGCGTCTAGTCAGGTTGGTGGTTTGGCGTATCAGAATGGTTTGGATGTGAAAGTGGTTGCGTGGGTTGCGGTGTCTGTGGGCGGGCTACTTGGATAGCGCCGGCGGTTCAATCTTTGTCGCATCCCGCAGGGTTGTCTCAGGGCGGGATGGTGATTTAGGTGGCTGCCGATTTTATCTGAGTAGGTTTAGGATTTCTTTGGCTTGGGCGGCGATTTGGTGGTCGGGGGCTAGGGTGATGGCGCGTTCTAGGTCGGTGATGGCGGGTTCGGGTTGGTTGGCGATTAGGTGGATTTGGGCGCGGAGGAGGTAGAGGCGGGGCGTCGTTGGGTTGGATGTCTAGGGCGGATGAGAGGTCGGTTAGGGCGGCTTGGATGTCTTGGAGGGCGAAATAGACGCTGGCGCGTCCGAAGTAGGCGTCGGATAGCGCGGGGTCAAGTTGGAGGGCGGCGGGTGAAGTTTATGATGGCGTTGTCGGGGTCGCCGCGGTCGGCGAATATGCGGGCGCGGTAGTGGTATGCCTCGGCTATGTCGGGGTCAAGGCGGAGGGCGGCGTTTAGGTCGGCGATTGTGTTTTGGGTTTCGTCGAAGGCGTAGTAGATGGAGGCGCGGGCGGCGTATGCGCGGGCGTGGTCGGGGGCGAGCTGCAATGCCTGGTTGAAGGCGTCGAAGGCGTTGCGGAGTTCGCCTTGGGCGCGGTGGTCTATGCCGCGTTGGTAGGCGGTTTCGGCTTGGAGCGCCTCGATTTCGGGGGATGGGTCGGCGCAGGATGCGACGGCGAGTAGGGTTGCGGCGCAGGCGAGTAGCAGGGAGGATATGGCAAGCGGCGGTTTCAAGGGTTAAGCCTTGTGTTGGGCGGCGACGGGTAGCGGCGACGCAAGGGATGGCGGCGGCGCGCGGCGCATCAGAGCCATTGCTTTTTGCCGATGATGTAGGTTTGGTCGAATTGTTCGTCGGATTTGGTGAGGTAGATGATGCCCTCAATCATTGCGATTACCGAGATGACTAGGGTGCCCATAAAGAGGGGCAGCATTCCGATGAAGAATACTAGCAGGTGGATTACGCCGGCGGAGGTGTAGCCGAGGTAGAATTTGTGGATGCCAAGGCCGCCTAGGACTAGGGCGAATATGCCGGCGGTGATTCGTTTGCCGGATGTGGCGGCGGGCGGCGCGGCTATGGCTTGGTAGATTTCGGTTGCGCCGCCGTCTTGGATGATGAAGTCTACGTGGGCGCCGCGGTAGGGCGTTGGGGCGTCGGGGTCTTTCCATTCGGAGGCGGCGAATGGGTAGCGGTTGTTGTCGTCGGCGGTGATTATGCCGGCGTTGTCTTGGGGGGAGTAGGTTAGGATTCTGCCTTTCATTTGGGCGGGATTCCTTTCGCGGGGGTTGGCGTTGGGATTGGGTTGGGTTTATTCGTTGAGGAGCCAGGCGGCGGCGCGCTCGGCTATCATTATGGTGGTGGCGTTGGTGTTGGCGCGGACGACGTCGGGCATTATGGAGGCGTCGATTACGCGCAGGTTGTCTATGCCGTGGACGCGGCAGTATTGGTCGACGACTGCCATGGGGTCGGAGGCGTCGCCCATTTTGCAGGTGCCGGATGAGTGGTGCTGGGTGCCGACGTTGGCGAGTAGCCATTGGTCTAGCAGGTCGTCGTCTTGGAGTTCGGCGTCTGAGGGGGTTAGGCGCTGTATTAGGATGTCTTGGTATTCGGGGCGTTGGGAGATTTCTACGCAGAGCCGGATTGCGCCGCGCATGCGCTGTCTGTCCCAGGGGTTGGAGAGGTAGTCGTAGTTGAGGATGGGCTGGTCGGCGGGGTCGGCGGATGACAGGCGCAGGCGGCCGGCGGTTACGGCTTTTTGGAGGGCTACGCTGAAGCCGGTGTAGGTTCCCTCTTCGTCTAGTTGTACGCCGGCGGGGCGGTGTTCGCTGGTCATTAGGATGGGGCTCATTTGCATGTCGTTGCGGTGGGGGGAGTCGGGGGTGGTGTAGCGCATGCCGACTTGGATGGAGGGGGTGAAGATGTCGGGGGCGTTCATAGTGGTGCTGAAGGGGATGAATGCGGATGGTGTGGTCGCGGAGGTTTTCGCCGACGCCGGGGAGGTTGTGGAGGACTGGTATGCCTAGTTCGGCGAGGTGGTTTTGGTTGCCGATGCCGGATAGCATAAGGGTTTGTGGGGAGTTGATAGCGCCGCCGCTGAGTATGATTTGGTTGGCATAGACGCTGAAGGTTTCGCCGCCGCTTTGGGCTTGGACGCCGATGGCGCGCTTGTCGTCAAATAGGATGCGCTGTACCATTACGCCGCCGCGGATGGTGAGGTTGACGCGGTGGCGGACTTGGGATAGGTAGGTTAGGGAGGCGCTCATTCGGACGCCGTCGACGTTGTTGAGCGGACGGGGGCCGACGCCGGTGGATTCGGGGTGATTTTGGTCTAGGGTTTCGGGGAAACCGAGGGCTAGGCAGGCGTCCCAGAAGGCTTTGGCGCTGGGTAGGACGTCGGCTTTGTGGTAGCGGCGGACGGGTATGGGGCCGTCGGAGCCGTGGAAGTCGTCGCCGCCGTAGGTCAGGTCGGTTTCGCTTTTGCGGAAGTAGGGTAGGCAGTTGACGAAAGCCCATTCGTGGTTTCCGAGTTTTGCCCATTCGTCGTAGTCTTCAGGGATGCCGCGGAAGAAGACTTGGCCGTTGATGGAGCTTGAGCCGCCGATGACTTTGCCGCGCGGGACTATGAAGGGATCGCGGCCTGGGGTTGCGGTGGCTTGGTAGTTCCAGCTGTGGGCGTCTGGGCCGTAGGCTGATAGCCAGGGGTTGTTGCCTTGCTTGACGTCTTGGGGGAGGTGGTCTATGTCGGGGTAGTCGGGGCCGGCCTCTAGGAGGAGGACTGTGTTGTTGGAGTTTTCGGTTAGGCGGGTGGCTAGGACGGAGCCGGCGGAGCCTGCGCCGATGATGATGTAGTCGTATTGCATAGTGGGGGGCCTCCTGTTGGGATATGACTGGGATTTTGGGCTTTGCCGAAAGTTGTAGGGCGGGTTAGTTTGATTGGGATTATAGGGGATTATACACGATGGCGGCGTGGCAAGAGCGCGAGCGCGCGGCTAGGGTTTGGCGGCGGGTTGTTGTTGGGTTTGCCAGTCGGATAGGATGCGGGCGTCGTGGGGGAAGGGCAGGGGCGGGAGGGCGGTTAGGGGGAAGGGGCGGGCGTCTTGGGCGTCGTGGCCTGGGGTTAGGCTGCCGCCGGTGATGCGGGCGGCATAGACTATTAGGATGACGGGGCTGTCCTGTTGGGAATAGACGCCGATTAGGGCGGTTAGGGCGATGTCTAGGCCGGTTTCTTCTTTCATTTCGCGGCGGGCGGCGGTTTCTACGATTTCGCCTCTGTCAACGAAGCCGGAGGGGAATGCCCATTCGCCTAGGTGGGGTTCTACGCCGCGTTTTACCATTATGAGGCCGTCGTCTTGCATTGCTAGGACGGCTACGGCGACTTTGGGGTCTAGGAATAGGATGAAGCCGCAGGCGGGGCAGTAGGGGCGGCTCTTGCCATCTATGAGCTTGTGGGATAGGGGGTTGGCGCAGCGTTGGCAGAAAAGTTTGTCGGAGGTGGGCATAGTGGGGGATCCTCAAGTTGTTGGATTGGGGGTATGTTATCAGGTTTGGGGCTTTAATGGGGCGCTCTTACTTTTTTAGAAAAAAGTAAGCAAAAAACTTTTGTGGGGGTTGCAGGCGTGGGGAGTTGCTGACAAGTGGCGGGATTAGGGCATATAATAGGCGGCGTTCAATGGGAAACATAAACCAAACAAAGATTGGAGAGCAGATATGCGAGAGAATGGGGCTAAGCGTAAGTTGGAGCGAGGGGAGCGGGTGGTGTGCGTTTCGGGGCTGAACTCTACCCATGTGATTGACTTTCTGGGGCAGTTCGGGTTTGACGCGGTGTGGATCGAGGCGGGAGCATGGGCCGACGGATTTCGCGGACATACCGGATTTGACGCGGGCGTGCGATGTGTGGGGGATGACTTCGGTGGTGCGGGTGAATCGGAATAATGCGGGGATCATATACCGGACGTTCGATGTGGGGGCGCAGGGGATAGTGGTGCCGCATGTGGATACGGCGGCTGAGGCGAGGGCGGTGGTGGAGGCGGCTAAGTTTCATCCGATAGGCAAGCGGGGGATGTTCGGGAGTCGGCAGGGGTACGGGGATCCGGATTATGTTCACAAGGCAAACGACGAGACGCTGGTGGTGGCGCTGATTGAGGACATCAAGGCGGTGAACAATCTGGCGGAGATCCTGACGGTGGACAACATAGATGTGTTCTTTGTCGCGCCGAGCGATTTGGCGCAGTCTATGGGGCATCTGGGGGGGATAAATCATCCGGATGTGCTGGCGACGATAGACGGGGCATTGGAGCAAATCGTGGCGTCGGGGCGCACGGCGGGGGCGCTGGTGACCGATGATAATGTGGAGCATTACATCGGCAAGGGGGTTAGGTTTATGATGACGGGCTGGCAGGCGTGGGTGGCGTCCGGGGCGGCGGCGTTCAAGGCTAAGGTGGATGGGGCGTAGGGCGGTTCGCGGTATCAAGGAGGGCTGTCGGGATGGCGCGGCTGTGGCCGTTTTCCCGATAGCCCTGTGCGATAATTCCCGATAGGCTGGGCGGCGATATGGCTAATGTAGCGTCTGTGTTGGAAGGCGCGCTGACGGGGGGGCAGCGGGAGATGTTGCGGGTTGTGGCGCGCGTGGGGGCGGATTTTGGGCTGCGCTGCTGGCTGGTGGGAGGGGGCGTGAGGGATGCGCTGCTGGGGCTGCCGGTGTTGGATTTGGATGTGGCGGCGGTTGGGGCTACAAGGGAATTTGCGGATGCGGTTGCGGAGGCGTTGGGGGGCGTGGTGGAGTCGGAGTCGCAGTTCAATACGTTCAGGCTTGGCGTTGGTGGGGAGCGAATGGACATTGCTATGGCGCGGCGGGAGACGTATGCGCGTCCGGGGGCGCTGCCGCGCGTGTCGCCGGGGATGATGGCGGATGATTTGGCGCGGCGGGATTTTTCTATCAACGCTATGGCGGCGGCGATTTCGGGGGATGGTTTCGGGGAGTTGCTGGATCCGTTTGACGGGGCGGGCGATTTGCGGCGGGGGGTTGTGCGGGCGCTGCGGGCTATGAGTTTTGTTGATGACGCGACGCGGATTTTGCGGGCGGCGAGGTATGCTGTGCGGCTGGGGTTTGCGTTGGATGGGCGGACTGAGATGATGGCGGCGCGGGATTGTACGCATCTGAGTAGCATATCGGGGGCGCGGGTTCGGGGGGAGTTGGAGCGGGTTTTTGGGGAAGATAAGCCGGCTGATGTTCTGGAGCGGCTGCGGGATTGGGGGGCGTTAAGGGCGATACATCCGGGGTTGGATTTGTCGGATGAGGCACTGGCGGCGATAGGGCGGGTTGTGGCTTTGGATTATGATGGCGATAGGGTTTTGGTGATGGTGGGGGCGTTGGCGTATTGGGTGGCCGGCGGTGAGCATGACGCCTTGGTTAGACGGCTGAGTATGAGCGCGGCGTGGGCGCTGGTGGTTGGGGATGTGGGGGCGGTTAAGGGTGAGCTGAGGGCGCTTGGGCGGGTGGGGGTTAGGCGCAGCGAGGTGTATGATAGATTGGTAGGGCGGCAGGATGCGGCGATTGCGGCGGTTGCGGTTTGTGTGGGGGATGGGGATGTGAGGGATAGGTTGGAGTTGTATAGGCGGGAGTTGGTTGGGGTGAGGGCGGCGTTGACGGGGGATGATTTGCTGGGGCTTGGGTTAAAGCAGGGGCCGGCGGTTGGTAGGCTGTTGGATGAGTTGTTGCGGTTGCGGTTGGATGGGGAGGTGGTTACGCGAGGTGATGAGCTGGCGTATGCAAGGGGGCGGATTGGTGGGGGGTTCGGGTGTGGTTAGATGGCAAGCGGGGGGACGCTACTTTTTGGGAAAAAGTAGGCAAAAATTTTTGGGTGATGTGGGTAGGATGGGTTTGGGTGGGTTAGCCGAGTGAGACGCCGCCGGGGGATAGGCCGGGTTGGGTCATGGCGGTGGGGTCTAGGATTTCGTCTAGTTCGTCGGGGGATAGGCCGGTGGTTTCTAGGGCGACTTCTTTTACGGTCTTGCCGGTTTGCTGGGCTTGCTTGGCTATGGCGGCGGATTCGTCGTAGCCTATGTGGGGGACTAGGGTTGTGACTATGGCGAGGCCGCGCTCTACCATTTCGGGGCCTTTGGCGGTGGCTTGCAAGCCGCGCACGCATTGGGCGTCTAGGTTGCGGGCGGCGGCGGCGAGCAGGTCGATGGATTGGAGCAGGTTGTAGGCGCAGACGGGCATCATTACGTTTATTTCGAAGTTGCCGGACTGGCCGCCGACGGCTATGGCGGCGTCGTTGCCTATGACTTGGGCGGCGACTTGGCAGACGGATTCGGGTATGACGGGGTTGACTTTGCCGGGCATAATGGAGCTGCCGGGTTGGACTTCGGGGAGTTCGATTTCGCCGATGCCGCCGCGTGGGCCGGAGCCTAGCCAGCGGATGTCGTTGCAGATTTTCATAAGGCTGACGGCGACGGTTTTGAGCGCGCCGCTCGCTTGTACGACGTTGTCCAGGGCGCTTTGGGCTTGGAAGTGGTTTGAGGTTTCGCGGACTTCGACGCCTAGGGCGTCGGATAGGCGGGCGCATACGCGGCGGGCGAATTGGGGGTGGGTGTTGACGCCGGTGCCGACGGCTGTGCCGCCTAGCGCCACTTCGGATAGTTCGCGCTCGGCGTGGCGGAGGCGGGCGACGCCGCGGTCTATTTGGCCGGCGTAGCCGCGGAATTCCTGGCCTAGGCGGACGGGCGTGGCGTCTTGCAGGTGGGTTCTGCCGGTTTTGATGACGGGCATAAACTCGTCGGCTTTTTGGTCTAGGCCCTCTTGCAGGCGGCGCATAGCGGGGATTAGGTCGTCGTGGATGGCTTTGAGGGCGGATATGTGTATGGCGGTGGGGATTACGTCGTTGGATGATTGGCCGATGTTGACGTGGTCGTTGGGGTGTACGGGGGTACGGGATCCTAGTTCGCCGCCTAGCGTTTCAATGGCGCGGTTGGATATGACTTCGTTGACGTTCATATTGGTGGATGTGCCGGAGCCGGTTTGAAAGATGTCCACGACGAATTGGTCGTCTAGTTTGCCGTCTATGACTTCTTGCGCGGCGGCTGATATGGCGCGGGCTAGGTCGGGGTCTAGCAGGTCTAGGTCGGCGTTGACTTGGGCGGCGGCTTGCTTGATTTGGCCTAGGGCGCGGATGAATGAGCGGCCGAAGCGGAGGTCGCTGATGGGGAAGTTTAGGACGGCGCGCATGGTGTTGGCGCCGTAGTAGGCGTTGGCGGGGACTTGGAATTCGCCCATAGAGTCGCGCTCGGAGCGGTAGGTGATTTCTGACACGGGGCATCTCCTGTGTGGGTATTTCAAAAGTGCGGTTTGGTATAATGCTCATATCATTCTACATCAAAGGGGGATGTGATGTCAGAAAATTTGGAGAAGGCGTTTGAAGAGGCGATGTACGACGTGTACAGAAATGCGCTGACGGAGTGCGGTTACAATGCCAGCTATTTCCATCAAATGCTGGGTGATAGGGGCGGCGTGGGAACTGCCAAGCGGCTGATTAGCGCCGGCGATTTCCAATACGGGTTCACAAAGCTTTGGGAGCTCGGGCGGCTGGACATCACAATGGAGGCTGAGATTTGGGACAATCCGAAGTGGCATCGCTTGTTCACTGACGGCGAACTCAGGGAAGTAGAACGGCGATTGCGCGCGTATGGGTATTTTAGGGATAAATGATCCGCGCCGCGCTCGATCTAATCAATCTGACGCCTTAAATTCGCAAGAAAACCGCTTGGGGATTTGGGGTAGAATTCGGATTGGGGAATGTTCCCGCAGTTTCGCAGCAGAGGGGGCAGGGGAGTATGGTTGACATTGTGTCGCCGGAGGTTCGCAGTCGGATAATGGCTCAGGTGAAGTCTAAGGGGATGAAGCCTGAGATGAAGGTGCGTAGGCTGGCGCATGGGTTGGGGTATCGGTATCGGCTGCATCGCAAGGATTTGCCGGGGAAGCCGGATATGGTTTTTGTGGGGCGGCGCAAGGTGGTGTTTGTGAATGGGTGTTTTTGGCATAAGCACGAGGATTGCCCGAAGGTGCGTATTCCGAAGGCGAATAGGGATTATTGGGTGGGCAAGCTGGAGCGCAATCGGATGCGGGATGAGCGCAATTTGGCTTTGCTGGCGCAGGATGGGTGGGGGGTGATGACGGTGTGGGAGTGCGAGTTGAGGGATATGGCGGCGGTTGCGGATGGGTTGGTTGCGTTTTTGGACGGGGATAGGGATAGGGTTTAGCGGCGGGCTAGGGTTTGGGCGACGAATTGGGCGGTTAGGTTGGCGGCGTGGCGCTCGCGGGCGCGGAGGCTGTGGTCGGCGTTGGGGATCTCTTGGAATTGGACGGGCGGGCGGATGTGGTCTAGGGCGCGCTGGAGGGCTAGGGATTGGGTGATGCGGTCGCGGCTGCCGACTATGAAGAGTTTGGGACGCTTGTCGCGGTTGATGGGGGAGTTGGCTAGGGCTGATATGGGCGGGGCGATTAGGGTTAGGGATTTGGCGGGGCGGCAATGACGTAGGCCGCGCAGTATGACGCCGGCGCCGAATGAGCAGCCGGCTAGGGCGATGCGGCTGCGGTCTATGCCGGGAAAGCGGCGCATTAGGTTTAGGGCGGCGCGCACGTCGTCTATCTCGCGGTCGCCGTTGGTGAATTCGCCCTCGCTGTTTTCTACGCCGCGAAAGTTAAAGCGGAGGGCGGCTATGCCTTGTTCGGCGGCGGCGCGGCATACGGCGATTACAACCGGGTTGTCCATGTTGCCGCCGAGCGTGGGGTGGGGGTGGCACATCACAAGCGCGGGCGTGGGTTGGGGCAGGTCGGCGGGGGTTGATATGACGCCCTCTAATTGCAGCTTGCCGCTTTTGAATTGGATGGCGGTTTGGCGGGTCATCGCATCACTGGGGTTGGCGGCCGGCGTTTAGCCATTGGGCGAAGAAGGGAACGGCTAGGTCGGCGATTTGGGTGAGGTGGTTGGCGAAGAAGTGGTCTGCGCCGTCAAGCAGTTCAATGGTTTTGGGGTCGGTGAAACGGCGGGCTAGGAATTTGAATTGCCGGGCGGGGAAGTCGTGGTCGCGGTCGCCGCAGATTAGCAGTTTGGGCTGGAGTATTTCGCGCGCGCCCATTTCGGTGAAGACGCGCGAGGGGCAGGCGATGGAGGCGATTGCCTGGGCGGTATTGGATTGGCAGGCGGCGGCTAGGGCGATGGCGGCGCCGAATGAGTAGCCGGCGATGCCGATGCGGGTGGCGTCTATGCGGTCGTGGAGGGCTAGGTAGGACATAGCCTCTTGGGCGTCTTGGATTTCGCCGACGCCGCCGTCGAACTCGCCCTCGCTGAGGTCGACGCCGCGGAAGTTGAATCTCAGGGTTGCTATGCCGGCGTCGCAAAGGGCTTGGGCTAGGGTCATGACGACTTGGTTGTACATATCGCCGCCGTAGCGCGGGTGTGGGTGGCAGATGGCTACGGCTGGGTAGGGGGCGTCGGTTTCGGGTAGGTGGAGCGCGCCCTCAAGGGTTAGGTTGGCGCTGGGGAAGGTGATGTTTTGGGAGGGCATATGTGAGTTCCGTTTGCGTTGAGGGGGTTTGTCGGCGCGTAGGGTGGGGCTGACGCTACTTTTGAAAAAGTAGGCAAAACTTTTTGGGTATGGATGGTTGGGTTTGGGTGTAGGATGGCGGGTTATGGGTTCAGGGCGTTTGGGGGTTTTTGGGGTTGGAGTTGCGCGGGTTGGATTTTAGAGTACGGCTATGGATTTTGACAAGCGGTGTGCTAGAATTGCGCGTGGATTCATAGCAAGAACAAGCGGCGATTTGGCGCAAGATTTCACACAAGAAACACGACTTGCAAGGGCGGGTCGGGGAGGAATGGCAAGTGAGAGAGGTTGATTTTCGCAGCGATACGGTTACGCATCCCTCGCCTGAGATGCGGCGGGCTATGGCGGAGGCGGAGCTGGGGGACGATGTGTTTGGGGATGATCCTACGCTGAACCGGCTGGAGGCTATGGCGGCGGAGCGGCTGGGGAAAGAGGCGGCGGTGTTCGTGGCGAGCGGGACTATGGGCAATCTGGTGTCTATCCTGACGCACGCGCAGCGGGGGGATGAGATTATCATCGGGGATAAGGCGCATATTTTCAGGAGCGAGGCGGGCGGCGCGTCGGCGCTGGGGGGCGTTGCGTATAACACTATTCGCAATGACGAGCGGGGGCTGTTTGACCTGGATGAGCTGGAGGGGGCGATTAAGCCGCCGAATGTGCATTTCACGCGCACGGCGATGATTGGGATAGAGAATACGCACAACGCCTGCGGGGGCGCGCCGCTGACGGCGGGGGATACGAAGGCGGTGGCGGACATCGCGCGGCGGCACGGCATCCCGCTGCATATAGACGGGGCGCGGATTTTCAACGCCTCTGTGGCGCTGGAGACGCCGGTGACGGAGTTGGTTAAGGATGCCGACAGCGTGAGCTTTTGTCTGTCCAAGGGGCTGAGTTGCCCGATAGGGTCGGTGATATGCGGGAGCGCGGAGTTCGTGGAGGGGGCGCGCAAGTGGCGCAAGATGGTGGGGGGCGGGATGCGGCAGGTGGGGGTTGTCGCGGCGGCGGGGATCGTGGCGCTGGATGAGATGGTGGAGCGGCTGGCGGATGATCACGCGACGGCGCGGCGGCTGGCGCAGGGGCTGGCTGAGATACCGGGGATCGCGATAGAGCCGGATAAGCTGCCCACGAACCTGGTGTTCTTTGAGATAGAGCGAGGGGATCCGGCGGAGGTGATGCGGGAGATCAATAGGCGCGGAGTGAAGGGCGGGATGCCTACGCGGGGGTGGCGGTTTGTTACGCATTACGGGGTGACGTCGGAGGATGTGGATTATGCGCTGGAGGTGGTGGATGGGGTGATGCGGGGTAGGGTGGGGAGGGGTAGGGGGTGTGGCTAAGGGAAGACGGGGGCGATTGCATACTCACAGCGCGGGCAATGCCTTGCGATGGTGGGACTAAGGGCAGACTGGGGCGCTACTTTTTTACAAAAAAGTAGCCAAAAAACTTTTGAGTGGGGAGCAAGGGCGGGCTTATCTGAATGTTGCTCGTTATAAATCAGACGCCCTTGCCCCGCTAATCTTATTAAGCGAAAATCGCAACGTTCAGGCTTAGGCGTTGGGCGTTAGGGGCTGTCTTGGCGGTTGTTAGGATTGGGGTTGGATGGGCGGTTGCGGGCGCGCCAGTGGGATAGGCGGTCGCGGATGCGGGATTCGTAGCCGTTGGCGCCGGGGGTATAGTAGCGGCGGTTGCGGAGGGCGTCGGGCAGGTTTTGGGTGGGGGTGTAGCCGCCTTCGTAGTCGTGGGCGTATTTGTAGCCCTTGCCGTAGCCCATTTCGCGCATTAAGCCGGTGACGGCGTTGCGTAGATGTAGCGGCACGGGGTCGTTGCGGGTGCGGCGGACGTCTTCGGCGGCGTTGTTGAGCGCCATGTAGGCGGTGTTGCTTTTGGGGGCTGTGGCTAGATAGACGGCGGCGTGGGCTAAGGGGATGCGTCCCTCGGGCAAGCCTATGAAGTGAACCGCCTGCTGGGCGGCTACGGCTATGGGCAGCGCCTGGGGGTCGGCCAATCCGATGTCTTCGCTGGCGAGGATGACTATGCGGCGGGCTATGAATAGCGGGTCTTCGCCCGCCTCTAACATCCGGGCGAGCCAGTAGATGGCGGCGTCGGGGTCGGAGGATCGGACTGATTTGATGAAGGCGGATATGGTGTCGTAGTGGAGGTCGCCGCTTTTGTCGTAGCGCAGGGCGCGGCGCTGCATGGCGTCTTCTATCAGGGCAAGGGTTATGGGGCGCTCGCCGTTGGGATTTGGCGCGGCTGCGTGGGCGGCTAGTTCAAGCGCGTTTAGGGCTGCGCGGGCGTCGCCGTTTGCCATGTTGACTAGGGCGGCTAGGGCGCGGTCTTCTAGGCGGGGAAGTAGCGCGCCTAGGCCGCGTTCCGCGTCGGCTAGGGCGGCTAGGGTGATTGCCTTAACCTGCTCATCGGTAAGGGGCTGCAGCGCGAAAACGCGGGCGCGGGATAGCAGGGGGGATACTACCTCAAAGGACGGGTTTTCGGTGGTCGCGCCGATTAGGATGAGGGTGCCGTCCTCTACATAGGGGAGGGCGACGTCTTGCTGGGCTTTGTTGAATCGGTGGATTTCGTCCACGAATAGGATGGTGGATTGGCCGGTCATGCCGAGTCGCTGGCGCGCCTCGGCGGCGATGCGGCGCAGGTCGGCTACGCCGGAGGCTACGCCGCTGATTTGCTCGAAGTGGCTGCGGGTGACGCTGGCGATTAGGCTGGCTAGGGTGGTTTTGCCTGTGCCGGGTGGGCCCCATAGGATTATTGAGGGCAGGCGGTCGGCGTCGATGCTTTTGCGGAGGGCGCTGCCTGCGCCGATGATGTGGTCTTGGCCGATGTATTCGGCGAATGAGCGCGGGCGCATCCGGGCGGCTAGGGGGGCTTTGGATTGGAGTTCTTGGGCGCCGCGGTGTTCAAAGAGTGTCATTCGGTTTGTCCTTGCGGCCGGAGCGCGTTGATGGCGGTTTGGAGCAGGGCGTCGTCTTCTGTGGGCAGGACGGTTCGGGGGTCTAGCAGGATGCGCTCGGATTCGATGCGGGCTATGACGGGGGCGTTGGCTTGGCGCATGCGCTTGGCTATTTCTTCCGCGCCGCCGTGTACTGCGCGGCAGTCTATGGCGGTTACCCAAGAGGGGAGGGTTTCGCCGGGGAGGCTGCCGCCGCCGATGGTTGAGCGGGATTCGGCTACGGAGGCGGGTTCGCCTAGGGCGTCTGCCCATTGGCGGGCGCGGGATTGCAGGGACTCGGCGGGGGCGGCTATCATTTGCCATATGGGGATTTCGGCGGTCGCCTCGTCCTGGATGTAGTGCATTAGGGTGGCGACTAGTCCCGCCATGCTGAGTTTGTCAATACGCATAGCGCGGGCTAGGGGATGGCGGGCTACGGTGTCTATGAGTTCGCGCTTGCCGGCGATTATGCCGGCTTGGGGGCCGCCTAGCAGTTTGTCGCCGGAAAAGAATGACAAGCCTACGCCGGCGCGGACGCTTTCTTGGGGCGTAGGCTCGTGGGCTAGGCCGAATTGGGTTGTGTCAAGCAGGCAGCCGCTGCCGAGGTCGTGCAGGACGGGGATGTTGTGGCGGTTGCCGATTGCGGCAAGCTCGGCGATTTGGGGCGCGTGGGTGAAGCCCATAACGCGGAAGTTGCTGGCGTGAACGGCGAGCAGGGCGCCGGCGCTGGGGGTGATGGCGGTTTCGTAGTCGCGGGCGTAGGTGCGGTTGGTCGTGCCGACTTCCACTAGGGCAGCGCCGCTTTGTCGCAGCACGTCGGGGATGCGAAAGCCGCCGCCGATTTCCACGGCCTCGCCGCGCGATACGATGACTTCTTTGCCGGCGGCTATCGCGGCTAGGCCGAGCATAACGGCGGAGGCGTTGTTGTTGACAACGAGGGCGGCGTCCGCTCCGGTGGCGCGGCTGACGAGGTCGGATATGCGGGCTTGGCGGGAGCCGCGGCGGCCGGTGGCGAGGTCAAGCTCGAGTTCGCTGTAGCCCTGGGCGGCGTTCCGGATGGCGTCTAGGGCGGCGTCGCTGAGTGGGGCGCGGCCGAGGTTGGTGTGGAGGATGACGCCGGTGGCGTTGATGATGCGCCGGGGCCAAGGGCGGGCGTAGGCGCGGGCTTGGGCGATGATGGCGGCGATGATGGCGTCGGCGGAGGGGGCTGGGGCGCCGGCGGCGATGGCGTGGCGGGCGTCGGATAGGGCGGCGCGGATGAAGGCGAGGATGAGCGGCCGGGAGCGCGTGGCGGCTAGGGGGGCGATCTGGGGGTGGGATAGGAGGGCGTCGACGGCGGGGAGGGTTCGGTAGGGTGATGTCATGGGGGTGATGCCTTTGTGAGCGGGTAGTGGTGGGTGGCGCTGGTTATTATAGGGATTGTGGGGGTTGGAGGGATACTTGTTTTGTGGGTTAGATTGGGGGTGATTTGGCGGGGGATGGGGTGGTAATTGTTTCGGCGATTGTGGGATTATGATTTGCGAATATAAATACTATGAATAGCGATGATTGTCAATGATTTCCTCTATGAAATCAAGCGGGTGTTAGATGACGGATTGAACTTGTTCGCGGCGCTTAAATTCTTGCACAAACTTTGGGATGATTAACTGGAGTGGGTGAATTAGGCAGTTGTGATGGCGATGGGGTATAATACGCGGGTAAGGGGATGGCTGATAGTGGGAATGGCGAATGGGGAGTAGGATTCGGCAGATGCGCGAGATGATTCAAAGGGTAGCGATATATCTGGACGCTGTGGCAAATCTCATTGCTGGATTGGCGATGATAGCGGCAATACTGGCTATATTCGCAGGCATAATTCAATTGGCGTTTTTGCCTCAGGATCCTGAACAGACACGCGCGGCGCGAGCGCTTGAAATTCTTCATTCTAACTGGAGGGGGCTTGTCATCGTTGTGGTTCCTCTGTTTTACCCCGCCATTAGGCGATTTCTAGAGGAAGTTGACCAAGTATCATGGATAAAGAGAGGCCCAAGGGAAGGTTTCAGTGCAGAATCTGACGAACTAGAGGATAATTCAGATGCGTCAGGAAAGAAGGGAGGATTGCGGCAATGAAGACGGCGACGGTCAAAACTCTGAAGCCAAAGACATATACGGTTGTTCCTACCCATATCTCCTGGTCAAGGCGATTCAGGTATCTAGTGCAATCAGAACACCCCGTAGATACATATATGCTGGATGACGAAGAGCTCGCCAAGTTCGGCGACGGCAAAGAGGTGATGTCATTCGGCGGCTTCGACGAGCGCCGCGTACACAGGATGCGCGCGCGATTGCCTTACGGGGGGAAGTGGAACTTGGTTATCGCAAACCCGTCCAAAGAGCCTACGGCGGTGTACTACGAAATTTCCTAGCGGGTTTGGGGTGGTTAGGCTATGGGTAGCGCTCGCGTGGGGGATGCGGGTTCGCAATGGCGGCCGGCGGGGGCTTGTGTTGACCCTTGTGTAGGGGCTTGTGGTAGAATGTGATGGATTTCTGTAATGGCTAAGAGGGTTATGTTCATAATCGGATTGACAGGCGGGATCGGGACGGGGAAGACGGAGGCGGCTAAGCTGCTGGAAGGGTTGGGCGCGGCGGTGGTTAATGCGGATCTGCTGGGGCATGAGGTGTATAGGCCGCAGACGGAGGGGTGGCGGGAGGTTGTGGCGGCTTTTGGGGATCGGGTGGTGTCGGCGGATGGCGAGATTGATCGCAGGGCGCTGGGGGGGATCGTGTTTAGCGACGAGGCGGCGCTGGCGCGGCTGAACGCTATTACGCATCCGCGGATATATGCGCTGGCGGCGGAGCGGTTGGGTGCGCTTAGGCGGCAGGGCGTAAGCGTTGCCGCGCTGGAGGCGGCGCTGTTGATTGAGGCGCAGTGGACGGGGCTTGTGAGCGAGGTGTGGGTGGTTACTTCGCCGGAGGGGGATGTGATAGAGCGGTTGGGGCGGCGCAATGGTATGGACGCGGATACGGCGCGGGCGCGCATTAGGGCGCAGATGCCGCAGTCGGAGCGCGTAGGGTACGCGGACGCGGTTTTGGATAATTCGGGCAGTCCGGAAGAGTTGGACGCCAATGTTCGGGAATTGTGGAACAGCAGGGTTTTGACCCGTTAATGAGGAGTGCAGGCTTACAAGATGACGCAAACAACCAGGACGCTATATCGCAGCTACATCATTGAGGAGTATCACCTCACGGAGGAGCCGTACTATGTGCCGGTGGGGGATGAGGTGGAGCTGTTCGAGGCTGCGTATCAGCAGCGCATCCCGCTGATATTCAAGGGGCCTACGGGTTGCGGCAAGACGCGGTTTGTGGAGTATATGTCGTATCGGCTGGGGCAGCCGCTGACTAAGATAAAGCAGGCGGACAGCAAGGGCGACGAGCGGCCGGACGACGAGAATCTGCCGCTGGTGACTATCGCCTGCCACGAGGATCTGACGGCGAGCGATCTCGTGGGGCGCTATCTGCTTGAGGGCGATTCGACGGTGTGGATCGATGGGCCGCTTACGCGGGCGGTCAAGGCGGGGGGCATCTGCTATCTGGATGAGATAGTGGAGGCGCGCAAGGATACGACGGTGCTGATTCACCCGCTTACCGACCATAGGCGCATCCTGCCGGTGGAAAAGCGCGGGGAGCTGCTGGAGGCGGCGGACGGGTTCTTGCTCATCCTGTCGTACAACCCCGGCTACCAAAGTGCGCTGAAGGATCTCAAGCACAGCACGCGGCAGCGGTTCGTGTCCATAGAGTTTGACTATCCGCCGCGCGACATCGAGGCGGAGATTATCGGGCATGAGTCGGGCTGCGTGGACGATGACGCGCTGCAGCTGGCGAAGTTGGGCGAAAAGGTGCGAAATCTGCGGGAGCATGGGCTGGGCGAGGGCGCCAGCACACGGCTGCTGATATACGCGGGCAAGCTTATCGCGCAGGGGATCGCGCCGCGCCGCGCCTGTCAGGTGGCGGTGAACTGGGCGGTTACCGACGATGCGTCGGTGCAGAAGAGCATCGAAGAGATAATCGCGTCCATCTTTGAGTAGGATGGGGCCGAGCGGGATAGCGGCGAGTAGGCAAGCCGGCGGCGAGCGGGCCGGCGGCAAAGGGAACTAATTATGGCAGAGGTTAAGGCGGCGAAGATCGCGCCATGCTTGTGGTTTGACGGGCAGGCGCGGGATGCCGCCGCCTTTTACACGGGCTTGTTCCCGAACTCGCGGGTGGTGAATGATTTTGAGCTGCCCACGGGGCCGGCTGAGGGCGCGGCTATCGTGGAGTTTGAGCTGGACGGGCAGCGGTTCAGCGCGGTGGACGGGGGGCCTGGCGTGGAATATACGATGGCGGTGTCTTTCGTCATCAATTGCGAGTCGCAGGATGAAGTGGATCGCTATTGGCATGCGCTCGCGGAGGGCGGGGAAACGCAGATATGCGGGTGGGTGAAGGATAGGTTCGGGGTGTCGTGGCAGGTGGTGCCGGCTGCGGCGCTGGCTGAGCTGACGCGGGATCCGGGCAAGGCGGGGGCTGTGATGGACGCAATGCTGCAGATGGAGCGGATAGACATTTCGCGCCTGGAAGAGGCGCATCGCAACGCATAGATACGCGATAATTCAGAGCATCGGAGCCCATTGTGGGCGAGCCATTCATTCAGACAATCAAACGCATACTCGCCGCCAATCCCAAGCGCGCGATAGACGATCCCGCGCTTACGCCGGCGGGCGTGATGCTTATCGTCTATCCTAAGGACGGGGATTATCGAGTTTTGCTGCAAAAGCGATCCAGCAGGGTTGATGCGCATAAGGGCGAGGTTTCGTTTCCGGGCGGCAGAATGGACGCGGGGGATGCTACGCTGTTGGATACGGCGCTGCGCGAAACGCATGAAGAGATGGGCGTTTTGCCGGGGGATGTGGAGGTTTTGGGGGCGCTTGACGATACGGCGACGAGCAGCGGCTACTGCACAAGCCCGTATGTGGGGGTTATTCCCGCCGATTACAGGTTCAATCTGAGTGATGCTGAGGTTGCTGAAGCGCTGGAAGTTCCTATATCCTCACTGCTTGACGCCGCCAACCGGCGCGACGAGATGCGTATCCGCGATTCCGATTTGGAATCCGCGCCCGTGTTCGCGTATGACGGGCATATTATATTTGGGGCGACCGCGCGAATCCTAAACCGATTTTTGCAGTTGCTGGAGTCCTCTCATATAGAGGCAAGCCAGTTAGAGACCAGCCAATAGTGACCAGTTAGAGTCCTCTCATAGATAGAGACCTCTCAGGAGGAGACGCCTTGAACAACCAGTCCGCAGCAACGCTAGAAGAGATCAGGGCAGAGCTTGGCAAGTTTCCGCAGTCGGTTGCCAATGAGTTTGAGAAGGCGCGGGGTCAGATGCCGCCCAATCTGACTGAGGCGCAGCGGGTGGCGTGGGCGAGCGCGGGCTTGGACATCGCCAAAGAGACGGTGCGCTCGTGGGAGGCGGCGGCGGAATTTTACAAGGTGAGCAACCAGGTGCTGGGGTATATGCCGCTGAACTACTTTTTCAAGTGGACGGACTGCGGCAAGGAGCTGTGCAAGGAATCGCCCACGCTGGCGGCGGCGTACTTTGAGGCGAGCCCTGGGACGATGAGCAAGCTGCGCTCGCGGCACATAGAGTCTTGGGCGAATTTGGGCTGCGGGCTGTACAAGGGGACGTGGAAGTCCAGCACGTTGGCGTGCAAGTTCTTTCAGTGCAGCCCGGCGTTGCTGGAGGACTTGAGTTTTCCTGAGATGGAGCGTTTCGCGACGTTTCTGGAGGCGCTGTCGCATCGGTCATACGATTTGTCGTCTGAGTGCTTGACGCTGGGGCAGCAGCTGTTTCCGCTGATAGGGGATGACAGGTCGGCGTTCATCGCGCTGGCGTCCACGCTGGTGGATTCGGGGTGGCGGGAGATCAAGAGTTTCTTCGAGTCGGGCGCGCGGGCGCTGCCTCGGATTGAGGGGACGCAGCGGATGCGGTTTCTGAAGCTGTCGGAGCGGCTGGTCAAGAACGGGGGGACGAATATCCCAAGCGTGATGCTGGAGACGTCCAACGCGCTGGCGCAGATAGATACGCATCATCACGAACAGATATTGACGCTTGCCGAAGGGCTGATGGCGGGGTCGGCGGATGCGGCGCCTGAGTTCATCAAGGCGTGTCCGCAGGCGCTGGATAAGCTCACGATGTCGCAGCTGCACAAGTGGCATGCTGAGGGGCTGCATATCCTGGAGCAGAACAAGGACGGGGGGCTGGCTTATTTCAAGATAGAGTCGGCGCGGTCGGAGGAGATGCTGGAGACGCTGTCGTCGGGGGTGGAGTTCACGCGCATCAAGGATGTGATGGAGATGTACTGCCGCGCGCTGGCGGGGGCGGACATCAAGCTGGCTGAGAGCGGGGAACTTGCCGATAAGAATATCGGCTGGGTGTCCAACGAATCGCCGTCAACCGAGGGGTCGACGGTGTTCGTGCCGTCGCTGGTGGATCGCTACACTTCCAAGCAGCAGAACTTTGACTGGTTCAAGGTGGTGTCCACGCATCAGGTAGCGCATCTGGAGTTCGGCAGTTTCTGGTTCGAGTTTGACAGGCCTTCGGCGCTGTTCAATGACTTGCGGCAGGAACTGGCGCGGCAGAAGGCGGAGTCGGCGCGGCCGGAGGGGCAGGCGCCGGCGCAGGAAATGCCCGAAATCGACGCCGAGAGCGTGGAGGAGGCGTGGCTGACGGACGCTCAGCGGTTCTTCGACCTGTTTGACGACCGCAAGCTGGCGCTGGACATATACACGGTGGTGGAGGATGCGCGGCTTGACGCGCGCGTTAAGGTGGAGTATCGGGGAATACGCAAGCCGTACACTGAGATACAGCAGGATTCGCTGCCGCAAAGGCCGAACATCACCGAGCTGCCGATGCGCCAGGCTATGGTGGAGTTTCTGGTGCGGCTGAGTTTGCAGCAGTATCAGGGGCTGCCGGCGCCTGAGAAGTATGTGGAAGAGGCGAAGCAGATCGGGCGGGTGATACGGCAGGTGCTGAAGCCTGAGGCGATGGTGGAGGATACGGCTGAGGCGACGCTCCGCATCTACGCGATTATATCGCAGATTCCGAATGAGGAGGCGCCGCCTGAGGATTGGGAAGATGTTGATATGAGCGACGAGTCGCAGGACGATTACGCGGATCCGGAAGATATGGAGTCGCTGCTGCAGCAGATCGCTCAGGGGATGGAGATGCAGGTCCGGCCGGAGGGGGAGCAGGATTACGAGTCCACCGAAGAGGTGGAGTTCAGGGGGGATTTCAAGCCGGAGCTTGTGCAGCTGCTGGAGCAGTTGCGGATGCAGCAGGACGAGGGGGGGCATACGACCGGCGAGCCTATCACGCAAGAGCAGCTGGAGGAGCTGTTGCAGAACAGCGCCGAGCTTGAGCTGCAAGCCACTCAGGGAGAGATTCAGCAGTCCAGCAATGTGATGGCGAACAATCTGATGAAAGAGGCGGGCGTGGACGCGCCGCAGTCGCCGGAGTTCGGGCAGGGGCCGCTGGTGCATGTGGACGAGGATGGGGGGGCGCTAGAGGCGAATGAGCCGCAGACTTTCGTGTACGACGAGTGGGATTTCCGGGCGGACGACTACAAGCCGCGCTGGTGCATCGTGCGCCAAAAGACGATGCAGGAAGGGGATCCGTCGTACTACGGGAATACGCTGGGGAACTACGGGTCGCTGGTGACGCAGATCCGGCGGCAGTTTGAGATGATGGTGCCTGAGATGTTCCGCAAGGTGCGTAAGCTGGAGGACGGGGAAGAGATCGACATCGATGACATCATCGAGGCCTTCGTGGATATGAAGACGGGGGCGAGTCCGAGCGACAAGTTCTACTGGCGGCGCAACAAGGTGCAGCGGGATGTCGCGGTGGCGTTTCTGCTGGATACCAGCGCGTCCACGGCGGAGGCGATAGACGATAACAAGAAGAACTCGGACGACTGGGATGCGCCGGACGATCCGGTGGAGTATATGGTGTGGCTGCGGACGCGGCGAGGGGAGGCGATGCGGCGCTCGTACAAGCGGATCATTGATGTGGAAAAGGAAGCGATAGTGCTGCTCATCAACGCGCTGGAGGCTATCGGCGACCTGTACGGCATCTACGGGTTTTCGGGCTACGGGCGGGAGAATGTGGAGTTCTATGTCATCAAGGACTTGGACGAGAACTTCACGGACAAGGTTAAGCGGCGGATAGACCGCGTTGCGCCGCTGCACGCCACGCGGATGGGGCCGGCGATACGGCACGCGACGTACAAGTTGGATAAGCAGGACGCGCGCACTAAGCTGATGTTCCTGATAAGCGACGGGAGGCCTCAGGATAGGGGGTACAGCCGCGAGGGGGTTGAGAAGGAGTACGCGGTACACGATACCAAGATGGCGCTGGATGAGGCGAAAGACAAGGGCATCAACGCATTCGCGCTGACGGTGGACAAGAACGGGCATGATTACCTGAAGACGATGTGCACCGATATGGGGTATGAGGTGCTGGACGACATCTATGAGCTGCCCTCGCGCCTGCTGTATCTGTACAAGAAGTTGACGATGTAGGGGCGGGCGGTTTGCGCTCACGCTTGCGATAGCCGCATAAGGGCTTTGATAAGCCTAGTGCGCTGTCATACGCATAAGGCAGCTAAGGGTTGGCAAATAAACACTGCCGCCGCGGGGTTTCGTTAGCCGAAACTTTGCGGCGGCGGCGCGTCGGGCGGGTTATCGGGCGATTTCGCGCTCAGCAACCGGATAAGCGTTATAGCCATCGGCGCAACGCGCCTGATGTCGCTGAGTTGGCAAGCAACTTCTACCGCGAGTCTAGGGGGATTAGCGGCGGGTTAGCGTCTTGGGGCTGTGGCTTGGAGGGGCTTGTCGGTTAGGAAACGGGCTAGGGCGAGGAGGGCGTGGGTGGCGGCGCGGGCGCGGATACGGAGGCGGCGGGCGGGGTAGTGGCCGGCGGTGGATGCGCGGCGGTCGCCCATTGATACGCCGATGTAGGATGAGCCGGCGGGTGGGCCGCCGTCGGATGTGGTTTGCGATAGGGGGGTGATGGCGATGCCGATGTCGGCGGCGAATAGGTCGGCGGCGGCGCGCGCCATGTCTTCGGCGACTTGGGGGCTTGCAGCGCCGTGTGTGGCTATGAGGGCGGGGCTGACGCCCTGGCGGGCTAGGGCGGCGTCGGTTCGGACTACTGCGCCGCCGGCTAGGACGCTTTGGCTGCCGTCGGCGCTTTCCGCCTCTGAGAGGTTGCTGAGGAGCAAGCCGCCGGTGAACGCCTCCATTACGCCTAGCGCGAGGCGCTTGGATTGGAGCAGGGCTATCGCTTTGCTTTCGGGGGTGTCGTCGTCTTCGCCCCAGATGGCGTCGTCGCCGATTATGCGGCGTATTTCGGTTTCCATAGGGGCGATTAGGGCTGCGGCGGCGTCTTGGGTGGGGGCGGTGGCTATGGCGCGCAGGTGTATGCCGTCCTGCTTGGAGTAGATGCCGAGCAGCGGGTTTTCGCTTGCGAATAGGGGCGAGAGCATTTCGTCCAAGCCGCCCTCGGATATGCCGAATGTTTTGAGATTGCGGGTTAGGATGGCGACGCCGCTGTTGCGCTGGCGGAGGCGCGGGGCGACTTGGTTTGCCCACATTTGTTGGATTTCGCGGGGAGGGCCGGGCATCGCTACGATAGCGCCGCCGTTGCGCTCCGCCCACCAGCCGGGGGCGGTTCCCATAGGGTTGGGCAGCGCTTGGGCGGAGGGGATTAGGGTTGCCTGCTTGATGTTGGTTTCGGGCATAGGGAAGCCGCGATTGGCGAATTGGGCTTTGAGGTGGGCGAGCAGGTCGTCTTGGACGCGCATCTCTTCGCCGAATACGGCGGCGATGGTTTCGCGGGTGAGGTCGTCGGATGTGGGGCCTAGGCCGCCGGATGTGAGGGTGATGTCGGAGCGGGCGAAGGCGCGGCGTATGGTATCGCGGAGGCGGTCGGGGTCGTCGCCGACTTTGGTTATAAAGCGGACTTCTATGCCTAGTTTCGCCAGTTCGGAGGCTAGGAAGGCGGAGTTGGTGTCCACGAGTTCGCCCATAAGCAGTTCTGTGCCGATGGATATTATCTCAGCGTTCATAGCAAATATCTCCATATGGGCGCATTGGCGCGTTGCGGGGGCGTTAGGGCTAGTTTTGGGCGTCGTCGCCGTAGGGGACGTTTTCGGCTAGGTTTAGGAAGGCGTCCACCCAATCGGCGTTGAGATTTAGGACGGGCTGGCGTATGAAGTTGGTTTCGGATTTGGCGTAGTAGCTCGCGCCGTCTTCGCTTTTGTCGCCGAGGATGAGCAGGACGCCGTCGGTGAACTTGGTGCCTCTTTCGGTTAGGCCGGTGAAACGGATCTCAATCGCCCTGGATTGGTCGCCTATGCCCCAGGGGGTGTAGTCCTGGTCGTCAACGGCGGGGACGGCGACGGTTATGTTTGGGGGGCCGACGACTAGGGGGATGAGGGGTTCCCAGATGTCCGAATTGACGGGGCGCTCTTCGCGGTCGACGTCGGTGTCCAGGAGCGTCCATTCGTAGGTGTCGTCGTCTTGGATGAATGAGACCATGCGGGTTTCTTCCAGGATGGGGTTGCCGTCGTAGACGTTGATCTCGGCGATTTCGGTGGGATCGCGGCGGATATACCATTTGGGGATTGGCGGTTCGTTGGCGAGGCGGCTGATGACATCGCCCCAGCTGGAGGCGATTAGGAATAGGTCGGGGAAACCGATTACCTGGCCGTAGTGGTGTCTGCCGTCGGTGGTGAGGTCGCCTAGGCGGAATTGGATGCTACGGCCTGCGGTGAGGCCGACGTCAACGATGGTGTCGGGGGCGTCAAGGCCGTATTGGGCGGGGTCGTCTATGACGGGCTGGAATGCGGTGAGGTCGCGGCGGGTGCCGGGGCCGCTGAGTAGCAGGGTGATGCCGCCCCAGCGGTTGTAGTCGGGGGGTATGCCGTTGGGGTCGGAGAATGCCCAGGTGCGGGCGTCGGTTTTGTAGAAGGCGACGCTGTCGGCGTTGTTGCTGACGCCGATGGTTAGGATGTCGTCTTCGGATACCTGGTAGAACCAGGGGGATCTGTCCTCTTTTTTGTCTATCAGGACGAATCTGCCGGGGCCGCTTTGGACGATGTGGTAGGCGTCAAGGCTGCCCTCGTCAAGGCGGGTTGTGGCGAGGGCGAATACGTTGCTCCACGCCAGCAAGCCGACTATGACGGCGGCGGCTACGACTGCGCCGGTGATTTTTAGGTTCATCGCTTTGGGGACTCCTGCCTAGCCTAGCGTCTGCGCCACCAGACGACGGCGCCGATGATGAGCATAATGACGGGCGGCACGAACCAGCTTGACCACTTGATAAAGTCGCGCTCGCGGGTGGTTACGACCAGTTCGCGGTATGGGAATAGTTTGGGGCGGATAGAGATGAGTTCGTAGTCGTCGGCGAGCCAGTTGACTGAGTTTAGGAACAGGTCGGCGTTGTCGCTGGACGAAAAGAACTTGTTTTTGGCGAAGTCGGAGTCGCCGAATATGACGATTTTGGTTAGGGGATGGCGCAGGGTTTCGTCAATTGTGCCGGTAGCCTCAATGGCGACGACGAGGGGGAATGGGCCGGGGCGCTCTTCGCCGGGTTCGTAGTTGACGTCTTCTGTGGTGGTTTCCAGCCAGCTGGCGGGGGTTGTCATGGCTAGGGGGTATATTTGGACGAAAGGCGGGCTTTCGCTGGCGGGCAGGATGCGGTCTAGGGAGGTAGCCTCAGGGAAGAATGTGACGTCTATTTGGTCGGCGATTGGGATGCCGGCGGTTGCGGGGGATGCGCTGTCAAAGTACTGGGCGTTGGCGCGCTGGAGGAGGGGGGTGAGCTCTTCGCCGGCGACGTTGCTGACGGCGTCGGCGATGCTGAGGCCGCCAAGCAGGATGCCCCACTGGGCGATGAGGATGTTGAACGAGTCGGGGGTAGCCGGGTCAAACAGGGCGATTAGCCTGCCGCCGCGCTTGACGTAGGCGTCTAGGGCAGCGAATTCTTCGGGGTCAAGGTCTTGTTGGGGGCCTGCTATGACAAGCAGGGCGGCGTCTTCGGGGACTTGCGCGTCTTGCTTGAGGTTGAGGGGCAGTACGCGGTAGTTGTCGCGCTGCATGCCGGCTATGGCGAAGTCAAGGCCGTTGTCTTCGTCAATGGCGCCTGAGAGGGCGTCGCGGGTGGATCCTGCCTCGTCGTGGCCGGTTAGGTAATAGACGATTTTTTGCTCCGCGCCGGTAACGATTAGGATGCTTGTGACGAAGTCCTGCTCGGTGTAGGATTGGGTGTTTTGGAGCGTGCCGTCGGCTAGGTTTTCGAATACGACGGCGGGGAATGAGGTAACGCCGTATTGCTGGGCGACGCTGCGCTGGAGTTCGGGGTCGACGAATCGGTAGCCGAAGTTGTTGCTGCGGCGGGTGAATTCGTTGAGCAGGTCTTCGGCTTGTTGGCGAGCTGGGCCTGTGCGGGCGTCGTTGGGGACGAAGAATGCGTTGGCGCGGACGTTGCGGTCAAGGCCGTTTAGGATTTGCAGGGTTTGTTCGGAGAGTGTGAAGACGCGCGTGGCGGTGACGTCCACGCGGGTGGGACTTCTGAAGAGCAGGAAGTTGAGTAGGATTATGATGACGAAGAAGGCGATTGTCAGCACGACGATGTTGCTGCCGTAGCGGCCTTGCCTGCCGACTAGGAATATGGCAATGGCGCGCGGGGACAGCACAAGCGCCAGGAATACCAGCACAATGCCGATTATGACTACGCTGACTGAGAAGTCGCGGATTTCTTCCACGGTGAAGTAGAGCGCGCCGCCGGCTATGAGGGCGACGACGCCGACTACCGCGGCGACGAAGCTCCAGAACCCGGCGGAGCGCACCGAGGACAGCATAAGATCTTTCAGGCTATCGCCTGATCCGCTCTGTTCTACCATTTACCGCCACCTGCGCGTTTCAAGGGAGCGTATGGCGATGAACAGGAATACCGCCGCCATACTGATGTAATAGACGATGTGGCTAGTGTCTAGGACGCCGCGAGCGAAGTCGGTGAAGTGGGCGTTCATAGAGACGCCCGTTAGGACTTCGGCGGCGACGCCTTCCACGATTTGGGCAATTCTGTCTATGTAGGACAGGGTGAGCAGGATGCCCATGCCGACGACGGCAGCCACGATTTGGTTGCTGGATAGGGAGGAGGCCATAACCCCGATGGCGAGCGCCGCCGCGCCGAATAGGATTAGGCCGAGGTATGCGCTGAGTATGGGGCCGGTGTCGGGGTTGCCGAATACGTAGAGCAGCGCGACGTAGTATAGGGTGAAGGCAATCGCCACTAGCAGGATCGCTAGGCTGGCGATGTATTTGCCAAGCACGACTTCCCAGTCGCGGACGGGGGATGTGAGCAGCAGCTCAAGCGTGCCTAGCTTTTGCTCTTCGGCGAGCAGGCGCATAGTGAGCAGGGGGGCTAGGAACATCGTGAACAGGCTTGCCCAGGTTACGAAGTTTCGGATGCTTGCCTCGGCGAAGGGCCGCGTCATGTCAAAGACGAAGAAGATGCCGGTCAGCACGAGGAACATCGCGCCCACAATGTACGCGGTGGGGGTAGAGAAGTAGGCTTTGGTTTCTTTTAGGGCTATGGTGATGGTGTTGTTCAATCCTATGCGCCCTCCTGGGGTTGACGTTGGTCTTGTTGCGCGTCTTGCGCTTGGTCGTCGGGTTCGGGGAATGATTCGTCGGTGGTGACTCGCAGGAATATCTCTTCAAGGGACATTCCGATGGATTGGAGGCGGAGCAGGTCCCAGCCGCCGGCGACCACGGCGGCGGCGAGTGGAGCGCGGGGTTCGGCGTCGGGGGCTGCCACTACCAGGAATGTGGAAAAGCCGTCGGCTTGGGAGTAGCGATGCTGGACGGTTTCCACGCCGTCAACGCTTTCCAGGGCGCCGGCGATTTCGCGGGAGGGGCCTTTGACGTCGATTTCGATGCGCTCTATGCCGCGCAGCCGGGCGGCTAGGTTTTCGGGCTTGTCCTCAGCGACTATTTGGCCTTCGTGGATGATGATTACGCGCTCGCAGATCATACTGACTTCGGGCAGGATGTGGGTGCTGAGTATGAGCGTATGCTCGCCGCCCAGGCTTTTGATGAGCTGGCGGGTTTCAACGACTTGGATGGGGTCGATGCCGATGGTGGGTTCGTCAAGCACAAGGACGTCGGGTTCGTGCAGGATGGCTTGGGCTATGCCGACGCGCTGCTTGAAACCCTTGGAGAGCTTGCCTATGTGGGTGTTTCGGTATTCTTCTAGGCGGCAGATTTGGATGACGTCGTCGGTACGGCGGCGGATGTAGTCGGCGGACATGCCTCGGATTTTGCCCATAAAGGCGAGGTAGTCGCGGACGCTCATATCGCCGTAGAGGGGGACGGTTTCGGGCAGGTAGCCGATGTGCCGCCTTGCCTCTAGGGAGTCGTTGACGATGTCGTAGCCGGCGATGCTGGCGACGCCCTCGGTGGGTGGGTGAAAGCCGGTGATGACTTTCATCGTGGTGGATTTGCCGGCGCCGTTGGGGCCTAGAAAGCCTAGGATTTCGCCTTGCTCTACGCGAAACGATATGTCGGTTACGGCGGGGAAGTCGCCGTAGTATTTGCTTATGTGTTCCAGTTCAATCATATTGACCGCCGTTTGGTTGGGGCGCGTATGCGTATTGCCTATGTACGGGCTTGTATGCGGGGTTGTATCTGAGTAACAAACGCGCTGACGCCGCAAAGGTTAGCGGGTTGGCGGCGCTTGTTTGACGCTAGTTTTGGAATGTAGGCTTGTTTAAGCCTGCGCGGTTTGAAATTATACCCAACTCAGGCAGTCAATTTCAATAAACATTGTGCGCGGCAATCATCGGTGATAATCTGAATGCGCGATGAGATAGGCGGGGATACGCGCGGGAATGGGCGCGGGGGCGGTTCGGCAATCTCGGCAATTAGGCGCAAAGACAGGGAGGTTGGGGCTAAGTTGCATCTGGCGATTGACGGCTACGGCGCGGATGGCGCAAAGCTGAGGGACACGGATTTGGTGTACCGATTTCTGGACGAGTATCCGTCGGTTATCGGGATGACTAAGATCGCGCCGCCGCAGGTGTATGAGTATCACGGGCAGACGCCGCAGGATTGGGGGGTTTCGGGGATTGTGCTTATCGCCGAGAGCCATATCAGCGTTCATACATTTCCCGATAGGGGGTATGTGAATATAGACATATTCAGCTGCAAGGATTTTGACGCGGCGGGATCGCTGGAGGATGTCAAGCGGATGTTTGGGTTGCCGGATGCGCGGGTTTGGACGCTGGAGCGCGGGGTTGAGTACGCGACGGCGCGGGAGGCGCATAACGGGATGGTTCGGGAGCGAGTGGGGATTGCGGGCGGAGTAGGCGCGGCGGGTTCAGCGGCTGACGCTTTGGATGCGGCAAGGCCGGTGGGCGGGCAGTGAGCGTGGGGGCGGGATATGGCGGGCTTGGGGGCGCGCCTGTGCAGTGGCAGACGTTTTTGGATACGCCGCCGGATGAGGGGGATCCGGAGCGGGCGGGCGTTTTTGTGATTTCTGCGCCGTATGACGGGACTACGTCGTTCAAGGCGGGCGCGCGGCAGGGGCCGGCGGCTATTATAGAGGCGTCGCGCCATTTGGAAGATTATGACTTGGAGTTGGATAGGGATGTATCTGAGATTGGGATTTATACGGCGCCGGCGCTGACGCCGGATGTGAGCGGGCCGGATGGGATGATGGCGAATGTGAGGGCCGCCGTGGGCAGCGCGGCAAGGCGGGGCAAGCTGACGGCGCTGCTGGGCGGGGAACATAGCGTAAGCGTGGGGGCGGTTCAGGCGTATGCTGAGATATATGACGACTTGTCGGTTTTGTATTTGGACGCGCACGCGGATATGCGGGATTGCTATATGGGATCGCGGTGGGGGCATGCGTCGGCGGCGCGACGGATCTCTGAGATATGCCCGGTGACGTTGATTGGGGTTCGGAGCGTAAGCGCGGGGGAGATGCGGTTTGTGCGGGATAACGGGATCGCGGCGCATTTTCGGCGGGAGCAAGCGGGCGACGATGTGGGGGATGCTATCGCGGTGGCGCTGGGGAGTTTGTCGGGGAATGTGTATGTTAGCGTGGATTTGGATGTGATGGATCCGTCTGTAATGGCGGCTGTTGGGACGCCGGAGCCGAATGGGTTTTTGTGGGAGGAGGTTACGGCGCTGTTGAGGGCGGTTGCGGGGGAGCGCAATGTCGTGGGGTTTGATTTGGTGGAGCTGAGCCCGGGGGAGGGGCCTGCGGCGTGCGCGTTCACGGCGGCGAAGTTGGCGTATAGGATGATGGGGTATGCGACTGAGCGGCGGGGCGGCTTTATGCCGGATAGCCGTCCGTGATAGAATGTAGGGGCGGGTTGAATTCGCCAAGCCCGGCTAAGTGGGGTTTTGGGCAAGTCGGGGATAGCCCGGCTTGGATAAGATTGGATAACGGGGCTATGCCGCGTAAGGGATTGCAATGGCAACTTCGGGCAGCGTGATATACCTGGATCATTCGGCTACGACGCCGGTGCGCCGCGAGGTTCTGGAGGCGATGCTGCCGCACTTTTCGGTGGGGTATGGCAACCCGTCTAGCATCTATGCGATGGGGCAGGAGGCGCGCAAGGCTATGGATGACGCGCGCGAGGTGGCGGCGCGGGCGATTGGGGCGCGAATGGGCGAGATTGTGTTCACGAGCGGCGGGACGGAGTCGGACAACGCGGCGCTGAAGGGGGCGGCGTTTGCGCTGCGGCATATGGGCAACCATATCATCACGACTACGATAGAGCATCACGCGGTATTGCATACGTGCCATCAGCTGGAGCAGTTCGGGTTTGATGTGAGCTACGTTGCGGTTGACGAGCAGGGGCTGGTTGATCCGCAAAGCGTGGCGCGCGCGATAACCGACGAGACGGTTTTGGTTAGCGTGATGATGGCGAATAATGAGATAGGGACGATACAGCCGGTCGCCGAAATCGCGGGCATCGTCAAGGGGGAGGCGCAGGCGCGCGGGCGGACTATCGTGATGCACACCGACGCGGTGCAGGCGGCGGGGTTTCTTGACATCAATGTGCGGGCGCTGGGCGTTGACTTGATGAGCTTGTCGGCGCACAAGATATATGGGCCTAAGGGCGTTGGGCTGCTGTATGTCAAGCGGGGGACGCCGTTTGAGGCGCAGAACGCGGGGGGCGGGCAGGAGCGGCAACGTAGGTCGGGGACCGAGAATGTGCCGGGGATCGTGGGGATGGGGGAGGCGCTGCGGCTGGCGGTGGCTGAGCGGGAAGAGGTTGCGGCGCGCTGCTTGCGTTTGCGTGATAGGCTGATTGAGGGGATATTCGGCGGCATAGAGGGGGCGCATCTGAATGGGCATCCCACGCGGCGGCTGCCGAATAATGTGAATGTGTCGTTTGAGGGGGTGGAGGGCGAGCCTGTGCTGCTGGGGCTGGATTTCGCGGGGGTGTGCGCGTCTAGCGGGAGCGCCTGCTCGTCGGCGTCGCTGGAGCCGTCGCATGTGCTGCTGGCGATACGGCGGTCGGCGGATCTGGCGCAGGGCAGCCTGCGGATTACGCTGGGGCGGGATAATACAGATGAGGACGTGGATTACTTGCTGTCGGTTCTGCCCGACATTGTGGGCAAGCTGAGGGCTATGCCGTCGTTGGCGGGGGCAAGGTAGCGATAAGTGAGATAGCGCATCCCTCGCGCTTGACTATGCTATGCTCTCGCCGGTAGCGGCAAGGCAGCGTTACATACAAAAGATAAACTCTATGATGCGGATAATATGCGAATAATGATTGCCAAGCGTGTTTCTAATCTATCCAACCTAATGCGAGTTAATCCGGCGGGGCGGTTTGCCCTATTTGGGCTGCTGGCGGCGCTGGTGATGATGCCGGCGGTGGCGGCGTGCGGGGGGGAGGAGGAGCGGCTGCGTGGGCGTGGGCGTAGCCTGGAGGTGCATACCAGCAGGCCGGTTATCGTGGAGAAGGTGGCGTTCACCGATAATCTGGGGCAGCATCGGGTTATTAGGCCGCGGGCGTCCAATAGGCAGCTGGCGCTGCTGAATGTGGCGGTTATCAACCGGACGAGCTTGGTTACGCCGCTGCTGATTGATCCTGAGGCGGCGCAGCTGGGGGATAGGCGGGGGGAGCGCATTGACGCGCTTGACCCGTTTGAGGCGGCTAAGGTGGTGGATGTGGCCGATGAGGAGGCGGATTTGTACTCGCCGTTTTTGTGGGGGGCGGTTGAGCTGGACCGCGAGTTTCAGGTGGAGGGGTGGATGGCGTTTGACGTTCCTAAGGGGCTGGTGCTGGGGAGTTTGTGGTGGGATGAGGTGGACAGCGTTATCGTAGATTTTATAGAGTACAGGCGGCGCAGGTCATAGCGTTGCTTGCGGCAGAACGCGCGGCGCGGGAGCGAATGGGCTCCGGTGGGTTCCACGGACTTCAAATCCGATGGTCCCGGCCCTTCGGTCGGGACGGTGGGTTCGACTCCCTCTCGCTCCCGCCAATGCGCGTTGCCGAACTATGAGTGGGATGCGCGCGGCGCGGTTCTTGTCTATGAGAGGGGGCTTGAAAGCCGCGGGGGATTTTCGTTATGGCAGATGAGGCTAAGGGCGGATACGGGGTTGCGACAGCAGGGCTTGTTGTTTTGGGGCTGGTTGCCGTTGGCGTGTTTTTGTATGCGCGGTGTGGTTTATTCGTTCAGTCTTCATCTGACGCTCGCGTTGAAAGGCAAGCGGTTATGTCAGGTTTGGGGGATCGGCAGTCAGCGGCGAGTATAGGCGCAGAGATGGCAAGGGAATGCGAGGGGCGGTTCGCTGAGCGCAAGAGCCAAGTTTTGGGGTTGCATGAGCGCGGGCGGCTGGATGCGTATGGGCTGTCGGATATTGGGGCGCTGAGCGGCTACGGGATTTCTGAGCAAGCGGTCGGGGCGGTGTCGGATATTCTGGCGGATGTTTTGGATGTCAACGGGATATACGGGTTGCAGAATGATTATAATGGCGTGGCGGATGCGGTGTGCGCGGTTGTGGCGCGGGATGAAGTATTGATACGAGAGGGCGCAAGGGAGGCTTTGGTTAACAGGTAGCAATGGGCAAAGCGGGTTAGGCGCGCAGCCGATGTCGTTAGAATGTCGCAGCGATAGCCCGCGCCGGTGGGTTGTCAGCGGGGTAATTGCGTTTAATAAGCCATTCCGACGGGGATTTTGGTGGGAATGGGCAAATTGCGATTTCTGTGGGTATAATGCCCGCAAAGCGGTTGTTTTCGGGCGGGTTTTCTCAGTTGGGGATTGGCTATCGGATATGAGGGAATTGGGGGCGGTTGTTTTTGGGAATATGTTGGATGCGCTTGACATTGGGAATAATTTGATTATTATGCGCTGATACATTATGATTTGCGGGATATAGCGCGGCGCGAAAGCGCGGCGGTCAAAAAAGAGGGATTGGCAAGCAAGCAAATCGCAAGGAGGGGAAATGCAGATAAAGAAATGGAAGCAGATAGGCGCGGCTGCTGTCGCGGTCTTGGCGCTGGTCGCCTTGGCTTGCGGCGGCGCGCCCGCCGATACGCCGGCGCAGGAGCCCGCGGCGGCTCCGGCGGCGACGACGGCGCCTGCCGCCCCGGCAGCGGCGCCAGCGCCGACAACCGCGCCCGCGGCCCCGGCGGCAGCGCCCGCGGCGACGGCGGCACCCGCTCCGGCGCCCGCGCCTCCGGCGGCGCCGGCCATGGCGGGCACGGTTTCTATCAGGATGGGCATCCCTGAGGTGTCCGAGCAGTTCGGCGACTTTGAGGTGCAGACGTACGGCGGCAGCCCGGGCGAGATAAACATGGGCTATTTCGACCAGTTGCTGGTGCATGACGGGGAAGATCCCCTGGCGCCTTTCGTAGCCGAGGAGTGGAGCATTAACGACGCGGGCGACGAGCTGACGCTGAAGATTCGCCGGGGCATCAATTTCAACACGCCCGCCGCTTTCGCGGGCGAGGATTTTGGCGAGCTGACGGCTGAGGACGTGGCTTGGAACTTGAACCAGCAGAACGCGGTGGTGAACCCCAGCCTCGGCGCGGCAATCGGCGCGCAGCTGGGCGCTACTTTCGGCGAGGCCATGGCGGTTGACGACTACACCGTGCAAGTGCCGATGGTGACGGACATCTTCTGGGGGATACCCATCAGCGAGTTCGACATCAACGACACCACGGTCAGGCTGGACAGCAAGGCGGCTTATGAGCGGATGGGGCCGGAAAAGATCCAGTTCGTTCCGGTCGGCTCGGGGCCGTTCACGATAGGGGAGTGGAGGCCGAATGACCGCGGCACAGTCCACGCTATCCCCGAACACTGGATAGAGACGGCGCATATCGCGGAGTTCACGGTTATTCAGGTGCCTGAGATCACCACGCGGATGGCGGGCATGCAGACGGGCGAGTTGGACCTTGGCGCGATCGACTTCGCAAGGCTCAAGGAGCTGGAGGATGTCGGGCTGAAGTTCATCCCCACGATGACCGAAAAGGACACGATGACGCTTAGCGTTATCTGGCCGGGCAACCTGTGGACGGACAAGAACGCGAAGACTGAAGAGGCGCTTGAGCCTTGGATGTCGCCGGTGTATGAGGTCGACCATCCGCATCTGGGCAACCCGTGGTGCGATCTTGGCAAGCCTTGTCAGTATGAAGACACGAACAACCCGGACGGGATGAGCGACATGGAGCAGGCGAGGCTGGTTCGCTGGGCGCTGTCTATGGCGATTGACCGAGAGGGCATCGTGGAAGTGCTGCAGGGCGGGCTGGGAACGCCTATCTACCTGGAGCTGATGGGGCCGAAGTTCCCCGGTTGGCGGCCTGACCGCATGGTCACGCAATCAATGGTCAATTCGGCGCACGAAAAGTACAGCAGCGAGCTGCTTGGGACAGGCACCGACTGGCCTGAGTACGACCTCGCGGCGGCTGAGCCTAACTACGAGTGGCCGTGGACGATTCCGCTGGATCTGACAGAGGCGGAGCGGCTGCTTGACTTGGCGGGCTATCCGCGCGGCAACGACGGGACGAGGTTTGAGATAAGCCTTAACAAGTATCGCTGCGAGACCGGGGATGTCTGCTTGGAGCAGGCGGACGCGGTAGCGGCGGGCTGGGAAGATCTTGGCGTCAATGTGACGCTGCTCACCGAAGAGTACGGGGCGGTCGTTGTGCCGCGCATGCGGGACAGGACGCAGCCTTGGCCTGTGGTGAAGAACTGCAGCGTGGAGACGGCGAACTATCCGTTTGACTGGCCTCCGCCTCCGGCGGACAGCAGCTTTAGCCGCCCGGCTTGGGGCTGCGCGTTTGAGAGCAGGTTCCTTGACTACATGTTCGTCAGCATCAACGGCGAGCGGGACAAGGGCGCGCGCGAAGATCTGCACCTGGACATGGTGGACTACTACTACTACTGGCAGCTGTACAGCGGCATGGTTCAGCCGCCGCGCGGCGTAGCCGGCAACCCTGAGCGGGTGGAGTCTTGGAACTCTCGCTCAACGGCTGGCGGTTTCTGGGGCAGGCCCCAGCACATCGTTCCGGCGCAGTAGCCAGGCAATCCAAACCAAGGGGGAGGGGATTCGTCCCCTCTCCCTATTTCTATCTACAAACAACCTAAATCAACCAACAACAACCAATCAACTAAACCTACCAACCAATCAATCGTCTCTATTCATTCCACTTGCTACCCACTGATTACACGCATTGCACAACCGAAATTTGCATTGCAACGCTTATCTATGTAAGATACGCGGCACAATTCGGTTTGGCGGACTTGCCGCCTGCTACCATAACGAGGTTCTAGTCGGTTATGGCGCGATTTCTAGCCAGAAGACTGCTCTCGGTCTTTATATCCATCATAGGCGCGACGGTATTCATATTCATACTGACGCGGCTGGGGCCCGACCCGCTGACGCTGTACATCGGCGACGCTCAGGTGGAGCTTTCAGAGGCGCAGATACAGCTCATCAGGGAAGAATTGGGCTTGGACAGCTCATTGCCGGTTCAGTATCTGACCTGGGTATGGAATCTCATCCAGTTCGATATGGGGCAGTCCATCGGGACGCTTAGGCCGGTGAGCGAGATCATACGCATCCACATCGCGGTGACGCTGCGGATAGCGATGGGCGCGTGGCTGTTCGCCATAATCGTGGGCGTGAGCATGGGGATACTGGCGGCGGTAAAGCGCGGCACGTTCTGGGATTATGTGGGGCGCACATTCGCGTTGATGGGACAGGCTACGCCGCAGTTTTGGTCGGGCGTGCTTGCCATCCTGTTCTTCGCGGTGATACTCGGCTGGTTTCCGGCGGGCGGCATTGGGGATTACGACGGCTTTCCGCTGGCATGGGGGAATGTGAAGTACTATGTGCTGCCGTGCATAGTGCTGGGGTGGCCGGCGTCTGCGAGCATAATGCGGCTTACGCGGTCGTCTATGCTGGAGATATTGGACTCGGAGTTCATAAAGCTAGCGCGGGCGAAGGGCGTGGGGCCGTTCACGATACTATGGAAGCACGGGCTGCGAAACGCGATAATACCGCCGCTGACGTCGGCATTCGTGTTGCTGGCGGACTATCTGAACGGGGCGCTGGTGGTGGAGATCATATTCTCGCTGCCGGGCATCGGGACGGTGGCGCTTAACCAGGCGGTGTATGACAACGACTGGCCGCTGCTGGCGGGGACGGTGTTTTGTTTCATAGGCATCTATGTTACATTCGCGTTCCTCGCGGACATAATGTACGCGCTGATAGATCCTCGGATAAGGTACGAATAACCCCGGATACGGGTGCGAATAAGGCTATGTATTCAACCGCGCAATACAGCGAAATAGAGCAGGAACTGCTGGGGACGCGGCGACGTCCGCCGGTTATCAGGCAGATTAGGGCGGGGTGGCAGTTTTCCAGGCGTTGGCCCGTGCTGCCGATGTTCATACTCTCTTGCCTTGTGTTCGCGGGCGTATTCGCGGATCAGCTTGCCACGCATGGGGATAGGGCGGGAGGCATCCGAGATCGCCACTATCCGCCCGCTTGGATGCAGGACGACAGGTATGACAATCTGAGGGAAGAGGGCGTAACGCCCGGACGCTGTCTGCTTGACGCATTGCTGAGCGATCCGACCGAGGTTAGCCGCGCGGACACCTGCAATTTTCACCTGCTTGGCACTGACCATTCCGGGCGGGATGTTTATACGCGGATGCTGTACGGGGCGCGGATTTCGCTGGTGGTGGCGGCAATCGCGCTGCTGAGCGGGTTCGTGACGGGAACGACGCTTGGGATAGTGAGCGGCTACGGGGGCGGCTGGGTTGACGAGATCATAACGCGGCTGGTTGACATATGGCAGGCGCTGCCGTTTCTGATGGTGGCGCTGGTGTGCGTGCTGATATTCGGGCAAAGCACGACGCTGTTGTTGGCGCTGATGGCGGCGCTGGCGTGGAACCCGTTTGTGAGGGTGATACGCAGCCAAACGCTGACAATCAAGAACCAGGCGTATGTAGATTTGGCGCGGGTTGCGGGCTGCTCAACGCCGCGCATACTTGTGCGGCACATCTTGCCGGGCGTGATAAACACGGCGGTGGTGATAGCCACGCTGAGCGTGGGGTCGCTGATATTGGCTGAGGCGGCGCTGAGTTTCCTAGGGGCGGGCGTGCCGGCGCCTGAGGCGACGTGGGGGAGCATGGTGTCTGAGGGGCGGAGCTACATCGGGACGGCGTGGTGGCCGACGGTGTTCCCTGGGCTGGCTATCTTTATGGTGGTGCTGTCGCTGAACTTCACGGGCGACTGGCTGCGTGATAGGCTTGACCCGCGCTTGCAGCAGATAGGGTAGCGCGGGGGCAATCGGCAAGCGTATGTATGCGCCGCGCGTCAATGTGATGCCTTGTCCTGTTCGTTTCTCACGCGCATAAGCGAAAGCGAAAGTGTGGCGCTCGCCGTTGATTAGCCTAGACGCATGCTTGTGGATAGTGGCGAGAGCGTTGCTTGGCGTGTTCAGTTCGGTGGGGTTGGCGATGGTCGTGTGGGTGGTGTCGCAGTTGTTTCTGCGGGATTTGTCGGTGGCGTCGGGCGGGTATTTTCTGACGCAGGCGCTGGTGATAGGGATGCCGGCGGGCGTGGGGGCTGTGGCGGCGTGGTGGAGTCCGGACGCGCCGGCGATGCAAAGGTGGTTGCAGGCGACGCTATTGCCGTTGGCGACGGCGCTGGGGGCGTGGCTGGTTTTGGAGGTTCGGGGCGTGGAGACGTATTACGCGCTGTTCGGGGGATCGCAGCGGATAGAGGTGGTTGTGCAGGGGGATATGCTGGGTACGTTGGTGGTTGCGGCGGTTGTGATTGGCAATGTGATTGGGGGGGCGCTGCATATCTGGCGGGTTGTGCGGTATCGGGAGTTGTGAGGGCGCTGGGATTGTGATGCGGCGCGTGTGGTTAGATGATGTTGGGGCTGTCGGGGCGCGTTGTCCATTGTTCGCCGGCGGCGTCTTGGGGGTGGTAGCCGAGTAGGTGCTTGGTTTGTTCGATGTCCCAGATGCTGAGTTGGTTGTCGGATTCGCCGTTTAGGATGGCGAAGCCGACTGATTGGGGGGCGTCGATGCTGCGGCGGATGAGCTGGGCGGCGTCGCGGTGGCTGAGCCAGAGGGAGAGCGCGGCGGGGGAGAATGCGGGGTCGTCGGGCGTCATGACCCAGCCGATACGCAGGCATATGACGGATATGCCGTACTCTTCGTGGAAGTAGCTGCCGAGCGATTCGCCGAAAGATTTGCTGACGCCGTAGTAGCTATCGGGGCGGATTAGGTCGGTGGTCAAGGGCGGGAATGGGCGGCGGACTTCGGCGAGCCTGCCGTCGTAGATTGCCTTGTATGGGTCTTGGCGCAGGGGGTAGTTTCCGACGACGTGGTTGCTGCTGGCGAAGACGATGCGCTTGACGCCGGCGAGGCGGGACGCCTCGTAGACGTTGCGCGTTCCGATGATGTTGTTACGCAGGACGGATTCCCAGGAGGCGCAGGGGCTGGGGTCGGCGCCTAGGTGGACGACGGCGTCGATGCCGTGGAAGGCGGGGCGGATGGCGTTGAGGTCGGATATGTCGGCTACCAGCATTGGGACGCCGTCTATGCCTACGTGGTCTATGCCGCTGAGATCATAGCGGTCGCTGAGCAGGCGGCGGATGATGCCGCCGATTTGGCCGGTTATGCCGGTTATTAGGACTCGTTTCTTGTGGTTCATTTGAATCTCCGATTTCGTGATTATTAGGAAAGATGGGGGGACCCTACTTTTTTCTAAAAAAGTAGCAAAAAACTTTTGGGTGGGTGGCCGAGAATAGGGTTATCGGATTGTTGGATATGGCAGTGGGGATGTATGATTATACTATCGGTTAGTATGCGGGGCAGATATAGCAGAAAGGATAGGCGATATGATAGGGGTTTTGACGCATCATTGGGCTAAGGCGGATAGGGTTGGGGAGGCGCGGGCGCTGTTGGATAGGAATGGGGAGGCGCAGAGCAGGGCGCCGGGGTTTGTGAGCAGGGAGACGTTTTATTCGCTGGGCGATCCGGCTAAGATTACCACGATGGTGAAGTGGGAGAGCAATGAGATTTACGACGCTTGGCGGGCGAGCGCGGAGCGGGCGGCGGTGATGACGGGGGCGGATGTGTTGTGGGCAAGGCATACGGAGTCGGAGCGGTTTGAGGTGGCGGAGTAAGGCAGGCGGGGGAGTTCGCAAGCCGTAGCGGGTTTGCGCGGACAGGCGCGAAACGCGGCGGGCTTGCGAACTCAGGCCTGGGTTAAGCCTGGGCGGGGTTATCGCTTTGCTAGTAGGATGCTGAGGACGTCGGGGGCGGCTTGGATGGCGCGCTGGCGGAGGCGCTCTTCGTCTAGGCTGCCGAGCGGGTGGGGGAGGACGACGAAGGGGTAGTCGGGGATGCCGCCGATGTTCGCCATAGCCTTGCCGCTGGATATGAACGGCTCGGTGCAGATGACGGCGGTGGGGATGCCGCGCTTTTCAAGGGTGATGCCGTCGTGCACACTGCACGATGAGCAGGACCCTCAATCGCCGGATGAGGTGATTACCACGTCGCACCGCTCTACGAGCTCGTCTATTATCTCGTCGGGGCAGGGGCGGGATGCGTTGCGCTTGTTGCGGGCTACGACGGCTTTGAAGTCGTAGCGGTCGGCGAGGACTTCTTGGGTGAGGGCGAGTATCTCTTCGGAGTTGAGCTTGCCGTTTGCGAGCAAGCCGACTACTTTTCCGTCAAGGGTCGCGGGGCGATCCGCAACGACGGCGTCGGCGGGGATTGGCTGAACCGTGGGGTCCAGCGCTTGGATTTTCTCGGCGGTAACCATATCAAGCCTCCTGTTTCATAACGCTTGCAAGCGTAGTGTTCGCGCCATTTGCGGCGAGCTGTTGCCGTCTTGTTTAATCGCACCCAATTCGCGGGCGGTATGTGGTTGTGATGGTTAGGGCGTTTTGATGGGGCGGGTGACTGAGCGGGAGTTGGATCCGCCGCCCCATAGGGGTATGACGTGGGAGAATGCGCCGGCCGCGCCGCCGGCGACTAGGACGGTTATGCCGTCGGGGTTGTCCATAACGGCGAGCAGGGCGTCGGGGTCGGCGGCAGCGTCGTGGGGGAGGGCGCCGGCGCGGATCCAGGCGGCGGCTTTGCGTTGGGCGGTTTCGTGGAGGTAGGTTTTGACTTGGGATTTTGTCCAGCCGGCGGAGGCTAGGTAGCCTACGTGCTCAGGGCATAGGGCTATGACGACTTCGCCTTGGCCGTAGCCGCAAGAGAACATCGCGTCTTGGAAACTGGTTAGGATGTCTTCGGGGGTATTGCCGGTGTGGTTGCTGACTTGGCGGGCGGATAGGCCGGCGAATAGGGTGATGGCGCTGTCGGCGGGGGCGAGGCCGCGCTCGGCGTGGAGGGGTTCCCATGGGGATACGTCTTCGGCCTCTGCGATGCACCAGGTGTATTTGCCGGGGTGTCCCATAGTGGCTTTGTCTAGGACGCCGGGGATGGCGCCGGTGACGTTGATTATGACTAGGCGGATGGCGCGGCCTATGGTGGCGTTGGCGCGGTGGCCGGGGCCGAATACGCTGACGCCGGAGTTGAGGGCGAGGTCGTTGGCGGCGGGGCCGTTGACTACGGCAAGCACGGCCGCGCCCATTGTGCTTACGGTGATGGCGTGCAGGTTGAATTGGGGTTCGCACATCGCCTCTACCGCCGCAAGAACGGCGGGGAAGTATTCGGGTAGGCAACCCGCCATAACCGCGTTTATGGCTACTTTCTCGACGGTGATTACGCGGCCTTTGGTGGGCTCTGTGCCTAGTATCTCAGAGGGCGAGCGGCCGGCGTGGTCTAGGAATTGGCGCACTTTGTCGGGGGTGGGCGGGACTATGGGCAAGCTGTCAGTCCAGCCCTCGCGGAAGTAGCGCTCTATGGCGTCGGTGGAGTCGTTGAACTCTAGGATGTTTGAGGTTAGGGGTTGGATGCTCACGGGCGTCTCCAAAGATGTAATGGACTAGCGCAATCGGGTTGGGCATATTGTATTCCCGTATTCTATTCTAAAATGTGGCGCAATGCCATAGCAATTGGCTTGGAATGAATGGGGTTTGTGGGCGCGGGATGGGGATGACGCTACTTTTGAAAAAGTAGGCAAAACTTTTTGAGTATGGGTAGTTTGTGTTTTCGTGTAGGAAACGGGTTTATAAGGGAATCAGCGTTTTATGGATAAGAATACGGCCGCGTTCACGCTCTCGCAGGGTTGCGCGAATTGACGCAATGGCGGGCAGGGAGTATTCTGTATGCGCTAAATATGATATGAGGGGAGCGAATCCGCTATGCAGATGCAGCCGACGGTTACTAGGGTAGTGAAGGAAGAGGCGTATGCGCCGAGCGCAATGGTCGCCACTAAGGATATTGAAGCCACGCGCGCGGGGCTGCAGATGCTGGAGCTGGGAGGGAACGCGATAGACGCGGCGGTGGCGGCTTGTCTGGCGGTGGGGGTTGTGGAGCCGGCGTCAAGCGGGATAGGCGGTGGCGGCTATCTGGTGTATCAGGTGGGCGAGCAGGGCGGCGTTATCGGGTTTCCTATGAAGGGGCCGCTGGCGGCTAAGCCGGATATGTATGAGCTGACAGGCGAGGCGGCTACGGGGTCGTTTGGGTGGCCTGGGGTTGTGGACGACGCCAATATAGAGGGGTTTCAGTCTATCGCCACGCCGGGAGCTGTGGGCGGGCTGTGCGAGGCGCATAGGCGGTTTGGGAAATTGCCGCTGAGCGAGGTGGTGGCGCCGGCGGTTCGGCTGGCGCGAGATGGGTTTAGCCCAAACCCGTTTGGGCTGTATCAGATAAGCGGGATGGGCGGGATGCTGCTGCGCTATGACGAGCTGCGGCGCGTGATTATGCCGGGCGGGAATATGCCGGGCGGCGATGTGGTGGATAGGGTGGTTCTGAAGCAGCCGGATTTGGCGAATGTGCTGGAGGCGATAGGCAAGGGCGGCGCGGACGCTTTCTACAAGGGCGACGTGGCAAGCGCGATAGCGGCGGACATACGGGGGAACGGCGGCATATTGTCGGAGGATGATATGGCGCGGTACAAGCCGATTGTGTGGGATGGCGGGCTGGAGTTCAAATATCGGGACTGCACGGTGCGCGTGCCGCCGTATGCCTGCGCGGGGACTACGAGCGCTATGACGCTGAAGTTGCTGGACGGGTTTGATGTGGCGGCTATGGGGCATAACTCGGCGGATATGCTGCACGCCTACATATCTTGCGCGCGGCTGGCATACGCCGACAGGTTCCAGTATTTGGCGGATCCGGCATTCGCGGATGTGCCATGGGATGGGCTGCTGTCGGACGCTTATACGGCGAGGCGGCGGGCGACTATCGGGGATGTGGCGCCGGCGGCGTATGAGGCGGGGGATCCGTGGGTGGAAGAGGGCAGGCAGCCGAAGAGCGTATTGCCGGCGAGCCGCCCTGCGGTTGACAACGGCACAACGCATCTGTGCGCGATAGACGGGGAGGGCAACGCGGTTTCCATCACGAACACGATAATGTCGGGGTTCGGGTCGGGGATAATTCCCAAGGGGACGGGCGTGATTATGAACAACGGGATGATGTGGTTTGACCCGGTTCCGGGGCGCATCAACTCTATCGCGCCGGGCAGGCTGCCGCTGAACAATATGACGCCGGCGCTGGTGATGGATAGCGAGGGCGTCCGCATGGCGGTGGGCGCGTCGGGGGGCAGGCGCATCACGAATTGCGTGACGCAGCAGATCGTCAAGGTGCTTGACTTCGGGATGGGGCCGCAATTGGCGATAGATTCGCCGCGCGTGGACTGCAGCACGCCTTATACAAGCATAGATCCGCGCTTGGACGCGGAGGCGCAGGCGGGGCTGATAGCCAAAGGGCATGCGCTGAAGCCTATCCAAGAAAAGTTCATACAGGCGGGCTTTACGTCGTTTGCGAGCCCGGTGGCAATCGTGCGCGGCGGGGATGGCGTGAGGGCGGGGGTGGATACATTCCAGGCGGCGTATGCCGAGGGGCTGTAGCGGGGATTGGGCGGGATTGGGGCGATGCGCGCTTGGCTGAGATTGGCGATTGTCGCGGCGGCGCTGTGCGTGGCGCTGGCGGGGTGCGGGCGGCTTGGGGTTGGGCCGTTTGGGGGCGATGATGAGGTGTTGACGATTAGGTATTGGCAAGCGCCGACGCTGCCGCTGCCGTATTTGTCGCGGGGGGATAAGGATGCCGACGCCGCGGCGATTACGCTGGAGCCGCTTGCAAGTTATGACCCGGACGGCAATCTTGTGGCGCGGCTGGCGGCTGAGATTCCGACGGCTGAGAACGGGGGCGTTTTGGAGGATCTGCGGTCAATCACCTGGCGGCTGCGCGATGGGTTGAAGTGGTCGGATGGCAGCGATATGACGGCGGAGGATGTTGCGTTCACCTGGCGGTACTGCGCGGATGAGCGGACGGGGTGCGCGAGCGTGGATTCGTTTGCGGGGGTGGCGTCGGTTACGGCGGAGGACAATCTCACAATTACGGTTTCGTTTGATGAGCCGACGCCGTATCCGTATGGGGCATTTGTGGGGGCTACGATGCCGATAATCAGCGGGGCGCAGTTTGGGGAGTGCGTAGGGTCGGCGGCGCGGACGGCGGCATGCTCGGCGGCGAATGCAGCGCCGTTGGGGACGGGGCCGTATCGCATCGTGGAGTTCACGGCGGGCGAAGGGGCGGCGTATGAGCGCAACCCGTTTTATAGGGGGGATGCGCCGCATTTTGATCGCGTGGAACTGATAGGCGGGGGGGATGCTGAGTCGGCGGCGCGGGCGGTTTTGCAGGCGGGCGAGGCGGATTTCGCGTGGAACTTGCAGATTGAGCCGGATGCGCTGCGCGAGCTGGAGGCAAACGGGCTGGGGACGGCGCATACGGCTTTCGCAAGCCAGGTGGAGCGCATTGTGGTTAATCAGACTAATCCGGATCCGGAGCTGGAGGATGATCGCTCGGAGTATTTGGACGGGAATAATCCGCATCCGTTCTTGACATTCACGCCGATACCGCAGGCAATGTCAATGGCGATTGACAGGGTGGCAATCGCGGAGCGGCTGTACGGGTTCGCGGGGATGGCGACGTGCAACATCGTGGCGGCGCCGGCGCGGTATGCGTCAGTTGCCAATGATGATTGTTTGGCGCAGGATATTGAGGGGGCTAAGGCGCTGTTGGATGCTAACGGGGTGATAGATAGCGACGGGGATCTTGTGCGCGAATACGAGGGCGTTCCGCTGCGGATTTCGTATCAGACGACTGCCAACGCGATCAGGGAAGAGACGCAGCGGCTCATTCGGAGTTGGTGGCGGCAGATAGGGATTGACGCGGATCTTGTGCAGCATGACGCGAGTGCGTTTTTTGGGGGGGATCCGCGGGTGGATGAGGCGTCTTATCTCAGGTTTTTCGCGGATGTGCAGATGTACACGGATAGTTCGGGGGTGGATCCGCAACAAGGGTTGAGCGCAGGGCTGTGCGGCAGCATAGAGACGCGCGCCAACGCTTGGGCGAGCGGGAACAACGCGCGGGCGTGCAACGCGGAGTTTGATGAGCTGTACGCCGAGCTGGCGCGAACAGCGCCGGGGGCCGAGAGGGATGCGCTGGTCAAGCGGCTGAACGATATTATAGTTCAGAACTATTATCAGATACCGCTGGTGAACCGGGGGATTGTGTCGGCTAAGTTGGATACGCTGCGGGGGGTTAGGTTTAACGCTTGGGATAGTCAGCTTTGGAATATCGCGGAGTGGTATCGGGAGTAGGGAGGGCGCGGGTATCGCGGCGTAGGCATATCCCGCATATTCCGGCGGCGGGCGGCGCAAAGGGCGCGTGGGGATGGGCGCGATTTGGGCAAGCGGCGTATCCTAAATATCCCGACGGGGCGCGGCGCAAGGTATTGCGCTAGTCAACGCTTTCACCGGCAAATCGCATATCCCGACTGGGCGCGGCGCAAGGCAGGATTAGACCGGCTTGTTGGGCGTTAGGGGCTTGCTAGGCTTTGGGCTTGTTGGGCGTCCAGGATATAAAGCCTTGCTGGGTGGGGGCTACGCCTTTCACTTCAACGCCCTCGGCGGTTTCCACAAGCAGGTCGTTCATAGCGGCTTGGAGGCGGGCGTCTTGGGGGGTGTTGGGCTTGACGTAGAGGCGGTTTCGGAGCTGGGTTAGGGCTACATCGCGGGTCTCAAATCGGTCGGGCGGGATTGGGGCGAGCATCCGAATGTCGGGGTAGATGCCCATTTCCCAGAGGGCGGCGACGAGTTCGGGGAGGGCGGGCATATCTATGCGCGGCTCGCCGTGAACGGGCTGCCAGAACGCTGAGATGCGGGTCATGGGGGATTGGACGAATGATAGGATGGCTACCAGGGCGTTGGCGTTTGCCTCTAGCTTGCGGATGAAGGGGGCGAGGTCGGCGACGCCGTATAGGACGTGGGCGCATAGGACTAGGTCGGCGGGGGATATGGCGGCGTCTTGCCATGTGGCTTGGATGACTGAGTAGTTGGTGATGGCTGCGTCTGCGGCGCTTTGGCGGAGGTGGGCAATCATGCTGGCGGAGGGTTCAACGATGGTTACGTGACGGCATTGGAGGGCTAGGGGGAGCGCTAGGCGGCCGGCGCCGCCGCCGACGTCAAGGGCGGTGGCGCAATCGGCGGCTATGGGGAGCAGGGTGTCTAGGACGGGGTCGTCTTGGCGGCGCGGGTCTTGGCGAAAGAATTGGGCGTAGGGCTGCCAGAAGTCGTCGTCTGACCAGGATGATTGCGCCATAGCGTTTTCGGATTGGCGGTGGTGGGCTGATACGCGGGCGTTCCAGGATGTGATTGCGGACAATTTTGGTGACCTCTTTTGTGTGGGTTTGGGTTGTGCGGGTTTTGCGTCGGATATAGGGGTTAGGGTGGTGTAATCGTTTGGATAGCGGCGGCGCGGGTTTGGGTTTTGTGCGCGTGGGCAAGTGTATCAGATTGGGGGATTGCGTTGCATCATAGGCGGGATTGTTATAGCATAGCGGCTGTCTTGGGAATGGCGCGTTAATGGGGGATAGGGTTATGCCTGATACTGACGATTTGTATGAGATATTGCAGGTGCATCATGCCGCGGAGCCGGAGGTGGTGGAGGCGGCGTATAGGCGGTTGGCGCGGAAGTATCATCCGGATGTGAATAAGTCGGCGCAGGCGGAGGGGATGATGGCGGCGTTGAACCGCGCGTATGAGGTGTTGGGGGATCCTGATAAGCGGGCGGCGTATGATCGGGAGCGGGGTGGGCAAGGGCGGGATGCGTCTGAAGAGTTTGTCGGTCGGGTGAAGGCTTGGGGCGAATATAAACCTGGCGCTGATGTTTCCCAAATGTCGTATAGGGAGCGGGTTAACCAACTCTTTTGGGCGGCGCATTATGGCGATGCCGATAAGGTTCAGGAGATCATTTCTTCCGGCGTTGATGTGAACGAGCGAGATTATGAGAAATCTACGCCTCTGCATATAGCAGCCGCTGAGGGCCACTTGCAAACGGCGCAAGTTCTTGTTATATCGGGCGCAAGCGTGGATTTGAGGGATTATAACGGCTATACGCCGTTGTATCTTGCCGGCAGGGGCCGATAATCTTAGGATTGTCCAGATGCTTGCCGCTAATGGCGCGGACGTCAAGGCTAAGGACAAGAATGGTTTCACGCCTCTGCATATCGCGGCTTTTGATGGGAACACAGAGGTTGCGATGGAACTTATCAGATTGGGCGGCGACGTTAACGCAAAAGCCAGAGGCTATACGCCGCTAGATGTCGCGTTGGTAGCGGGGCATGACAGCACGGTATCCGCGCTGGTGGTTGAGGGAGCTAAAGTTGGGCAGCAAAAAAGGCGTGGACGTGGAGGAGAGGACATTGATGTGGCAGGTTTGCTGATGGGCGGCGCGATGGTTTTGGGGACTCTCGCAAGCATCTTTCTCAGTAAAAGGTAATCTCAAATTTCGCGGTTTCGCCTTGGCATTGTACGTTGTATTAGGGTGTCTGCTTAGATTGCGTTGCGCGGTTAGAGATTTGTGTAAGGTTTGTACGGGGGGGAAGTATATCAGCCTGCGGCATTGCGTTGCATCATAGGCGGGATTGTTATAGCATAACGCCATCTTGCAAGTAGCGCTTGGCTATGAGGGGATAGGGCTGTGCCTAATACTGATGATTTGTATGAGATACTGCAGGTGCATCATGCCGCGGAGCCGGAGGTGGTGGAGGCGGCGTATAGGCGGTTGGCGCGGAAGTATCATCCGGATGTGAACAAGTCGGATCAGGCTGAGGGGATGATGAAGGCGTTGAACCGCGCGTATGAAGTGCTGAGCGATCCCGTTAAGCGGGCGGCGTATGATCGGGAGCGTGGGGAGCAAAATCAGGGCGCGGCGGGGGAAACGCAAGGGCGGTCGCAGGCGTGGAACGAAGCTAAACGGGACGGTGATTTTTTCCACATCCCGTATGAAGAGCAGGTTAATCAACTCTTTTGGGCCGCGCATTATGGCAATACTGAGATTGTTCTGACGCTCATTTCCTTGGGCGTTGATGTGAACGTGCAAGATGATGAAGGCTTGACGCCTCTGCATGTGGCAACAATTGAGGGCCACTTGCAAACGGCGCAAGTCCTTGTGATGGCCGACGCCAGAATAGACATAAAAGATAATAATGGCTATACGCCATTGTACATTGCGGCCATAACCGATAATCTTAGGATTGTCCAAATGCTTGCCGCTCACGGCGCGGACGTCAACGCCAAAGATAAGAATGGTTTCACGCCCCTGCATGCCGCGGCTTTCGACGGCAACACAGAAGTTGTGAGGGAACTTATCAGATTGGGCGCTAACGTCAACGCGCGAGCCAGGGGATACACGCCGCTAGACGTAGCGTCGGTAGAGGGGCATGACAGCACGATCTCCGTGTTGTTGGCTGCGGGGGCTGAAACTGGGAATCAGAGAGGGCGACGACGGGGCATAGCAGCCGCAGGCTTGGTAGGCGGCGCGGTTTTGGGGACTCTTGCGGGCATCTTTCTTGGGGATATGTAATCTCAAGTTCCTAATTCCCGCTATGCCAGATTAGTGGGGAACAATCCGAATTTCTGGGGAAGTGAATATGCAGATAATTCGTTACATAGATACGCCGTTTTCTTGGGCGGTTGCGGGGTTTGTGATTGGGGCGGCGCTGGGGGTGAGCTTTGCGTCGGTGGCGCTGGTGGCGGTTGGGTTGGGGGCGTTTGTGGCGTACTTGCATCTGCATGGGGCGGCTAGGCGGGAGTCGGAGGGGCGGCTGTTCGCGGGGGGGCCGGCGTTTGTGCTGGGGTGGATGGCGGGGTTTGTCGTGAATGGGTTGGCGTTGTGATGGCCGCCGGGGATGATAGGCGGGTGGACGATGGGCGCGGTGGGGTGAAGGCGTCGCTGTTTGTGACGTGCATCGTTGACCAGGTGTATCCTGAGGTGGGGGAGAGCGCGGCGAGGGTTTTGCGGCGGCTGGGGGTTGATGTGGATTTTCCGGCGGCGCAGACTTGCTGTGGGCAGCCGGTGTTCAATTCGGGGTTTTGGAGCGACGCTAAGCCGATGGCAAGGCGGACGGTGGCGGCGTTTGAGGGGGCGCAATATGTAGTTGCGCCGTCGGGGTCTTGCGCTAGTATGCTGCGGGTGTTTTATGACGAGCTGTTTTCTGACGAGCCGCTGATGTTGCAGCGGGTGGCGGCGCTGAAGCCGCGCGTGTTTGAGCTGGCGGAGTTTGTGGTGGATGTTTTGGGGGTTGAGGATCTGAGCGAGTATGCCGATGCGGGGGTGGATGCGCCAAGCCGCAAGGTTACGTATCACGAAGCCTGCCATTTGCGGCGGGAGCTTGGGGTTAAGACGCAGCCGCGCGCGCTGATTGGGTCGCTGCCGGGGGTGGAGTTGGTTGAGATGGCGCAGGCGGAGGTGTGCTGCGGTTTCGGGGGGACTTTCTCGGTGAAGTATCCCGAAATATCGGGGGCGATGCTGCAGGATAAGATAGATTTCGCGGCGGGCAGCGGCGCGGATGTGATTACGGCTTGCGACAGCAGCTGCCTGATGCACATCGGGGGCGGCTTGGAAAAGCAGGCCGTTGCGGTCAAGCCGCTGCACTTGGCGTCGTTGATAGAAGAGCAGCTGACGGGGAAAGGCGGCTGATGGAGCCTAAGACGAAAGAGTTCAACCGGGCGTCGGGCGCGGCGCTGGCGGACGAAAAGATCCAGGCGAACCTGCTGGGGCTGTACGGCGGGTTTCACCAGGCGCGGATCGATGCGTCCAACGCCACGCCGAATTGGGATGCGCTGCAAGATCGCGGGCGGGCTATCAAGGCGCACACTATCGCCAACCTTGATATTTATCTGGGTATGGTGGAAGAGAGCGTGGGCAGGGCGGGCGGCAAGGTTTTCTTCGCCAAAGACGACGAGGAGGCTACGCGCTATGTGACCGAACTGGCGCTTGCGCGGGGGGTGAAGACGGCGATTAAGAGCAAGTCTATGGTTTCGGAGGAGATGGGGCTGAACGAGCGGCTTGAGGAGGCGGGGATAGAGGCGGTTGAGACGGATCTGGGCGAGTACATCATTCAGCTGGCGGGGGAGACGCCGTTTCATATCATCGCGCCGGCGATACACAAGTCGCGGGAGGATGTGTCGGAGCTGTTCACTGAGAAGTTGAACGCGCCGCGCTATACGGACATAGGCGACCTGACGCGGGAGGCGCGGGAGCGGCTGCGCGAGAAGTTCATCGCGGCGGATATGGGGATAACGGGCGCGAACTTTGTGGTGGCGGAGACCGGCACGCTGGTTTTGGTGACGAATGAGGGCAACGGGCGGATGTGTACATCAATGCCGCGCATACATGTGGCGATTACGGGGATGGAAAAGGTTGTGCCATCGCTGGAGGATATGGGGATAATGTTGCGGCTGCTGATAAGATCGGCTACGGGGCAGCGGATATCTAGCTACGTGACGGCGGTTACGGGGCCGCGCAAGTCGGACGACGAGGATGGGGCTGAGGAGTTTCACCTGGTCATAGTTGACAACGGGCGCTCGCGGATGCTGGCGGATCCGGAGTTGCGTGAGGCGCTGTATTGCCTGCGCTGCGGGGCTTGCTTGAACGCCTGCCCGGTGTATCGCAAGGTGGGCGGCCATTCGTATGGGTGGGTGTATCCGGGGCCTATCGGCGCGGTGGTTTCGCCGATGCTGACGAATATGTCGGACGCCAAGGATCTGCCATACGCATCCAGCCTTTGCGGGGCTTGCAAGGAGGCTTGCCCGGTGAAGATAAACATCCCGCGGATGCTGCTGTATTTGCGGCGGCAGCTGGCGGAGGGCAGCGAATATCCGCAGCACAGGACGTCTACGTTGAGGGAGCGGCTGGCGGCGAAGGGCATGCGGGCGGCGGCGTCAAGCCCGGCGGCGCTGGGGATCGCGGGCGCGCTGGGCAGGCTGTTGGGCGGGCGATTGGGAAAAGCATCCCAAAACGCGAAATCGCGCTCGCCGATAGCGGGGTGGACGCGGTATCGCAGCCTGCCGGCGCTTGCAAAGACGCCGTTTCGCAAGCGTTGGAAAGATAGCAATCCTAACTGATAAAATGCGCCGGTGTTGGGTTGCTGACGGCAAAGGGCAATCTCTTAATACATCTCTAAATTCGCCGGCGTAGAGATGCTGACGCTAAGGCGCAATCACTAAGCAAAGCGTCTTAACGCAATGCTGTGAACGGCATATTGGCGCGGCATCTGATCGCGGCGTCTGATAGCAATCTATTAGCAAAGCGGCGGGCGGGAATTATGAAGAGCGAAGATTTTCTGACGGGGATAAGTCGCAGTTTGGGGCGGGATGTGGGCGCACGGCTTGAGCCGGATGTGGCGACGCATCTGACGCTGAATGAGGAGCAGGTTGGGCGGCGAGCAAGGCGCGTGGCTGAGGACGTGGCTGAGCGGGCGGATGAGTTGATGGGGCAGCTGGAGCGGTCGGCGGCGCAGGCGGGGTGGCGCGTGGCGCGGGTGAAGACGCCTGCGGAGGCTGCGGCGTATATCCGGCGGACGGCGCAGGATTTGGAGGCGCGGACAATGCTGCGGTCGGCGCATGAATGCTTGGATGCGCTGGGCATTGATGTGGCTATGGATGGCACGGGGATTGAGCTGGAGGTTATGGCGCTGGGCGATGATGAGGGCGATGGCGAGGCGCGAGAGGGCAAGCGGGCGGAGTTTCGAGGGAAGGCGATAGCGGCGGACATCGGGATAACGGGCGTGGATTACGCGATAGCCGAAACGGGGAGCTGCGTTTTGCTGGCGCGAAAGGGCGTTAGCCGCGTGGTGTCGCTGCTGCCGCCGGTTCATATCGCGGTGGTGGAGTCGGGGCAGGTTTTGCCTAGCCTAGACGAGCTCTTTACGCTGCGGCGGCAGGATTTTATGCGCGGGGATCTGGGTAGTTATATGAACCTCATTAGTGGGCCTAGCAGGTCGGCTGATATTGAGTACAAGATTGTGACGGGGGTTCATGGGCCGGGCGAAGTGCATATGGTATTGCTGGGCTGATCCCTCAGGCAGCGGCTGGCAATAGCAGGGCGGGGCGGGCTTATTTCTTGGCGAATGCGGTTGCGCCGATTTGCATAAGGCGGGTGGCTTGCTCGGCGGCGGCGGCTATGAGTTCGGCGGCGCGGGCGGATGCCTCGTCAAGCGTCATGGGAGCGGTGGTGATGGCGGCGAGGGCGTCAATGCCGTGTTCGCGTACATCTTGATAGCCGCCGCCAAGCGAACCGGCTATGGCTATGACGGGTATGTTGCGCTGTTTGGCGCGCGCCGCTACGCCAACGGGGGCTTTGTTGTAGATGGTGGAGTGGTCTATGCTGCCCTCGCCGGTGATGACAAGGTCGGCGTCTTGCAGATGGGCGTCTAGGTTGACGGTGTCTAGGACGATGTCCACGCCTGCCATAAGTTGGGCGTTTGTGAAGGCGATTAGGCCGCCGCCTAGGCCGCCCGCGGCGCCGGCGCCGGGGACTTGGCTGATGTCGGCGCCGATGTCGCGGAGGGCGATGCGGGCGAAGTGGGCTAGGGCGGCGTCAAGCTGGGCTACCATTTGGGGGGTAGCGCCCTTTTGGGGGCCGTAGATGGCGGATGCGCCGGTGGGGCCGGTGAGCGGGTTGTTGACATCGCAGGCGACGAGTATTTCGCAGTCGGGGATGCGGGCGTCCAAGCCGGTCATGTCTATGCTGTGCAGGTTGGCGAGGGCTGCGCCGCCGTGGGGGAGGTCGGCGCCGGCGCGGTCGAGCAGGCGGACGCCGAGGGCTTGCGCCATGCCGGCGCCGGCGTCGTTGGTGGCGCTGCCGCCGATGCCGATGATGAATCGGCGAAAGCCGGCGTCTAGGGCGGCTGCGATTGTCTCGCCCAGGCCGTATGTGGTTGTGAGTAGGGGATTGCGATCGGAGTGGGGGACTAGGGCGAGGCCTGAGGTGCGCGCCATCTCTATGACGGCAGTGCGGCGGTCGCCCATAGCGCCCCATTCGGCGGGGCGACGTTCGCCGAGGGGGCCGGTGACTTCTATGGGGCGGATGTCGCCGCCGGAGCCCTCGACCAAGGTTTCTAGCGTGCCGTCGCCGCCGTCGGCTACGGGGACGAGCGCGAGGTCGGCGTGGGGTATGGCGCGGGATACGCCGTCGCGGATGGCGCGGGCGGCGTCTAGGGCTGATATGCTGCCTTTGAATGTTTGGGGGGCGATTACGATTTTCATAATGGGCATTATACACTATTGGGTTGGGGGAAGGGGCTAGTCGCAATTTTGGTTGCGCGGTTAGGCAGATGTGGGGTAGGGAAGTGGTTTATGGGATGGCGGGCTTGGATGGCGGGAATTGAGTTGTTCAATTTGAGCGGTCTCATATACCCAGAGTACTAATAGGGCTGGAATTTGGCGCTACGGGGGTTTTGGAGTTGTGCGATTTGTTAGTACGGGAATTCAGGGTGATTTGTGTGTAGGGCTTAGTTCGGGCGACGGGAGTAGTGAGAGGCGCGAGTTTGGTGGAGTGGCAAGCGGTTTTGTTCGCAGGGGTGATGGGATTGTGAAGGGTGATACAACGGCGAGGTAAGGGCTGGAGTTGTTCGGCGCGGATCGGGTGCGCGTGGGTGTTTTGGAAGGGTAAAGGGTCGGCTGAGACGATGGGTGTAAGGGGCGCGGGATGCTACTTTTTGTAAAAAAGTAGCCAAAAACTTTTGAGTGGGTGGGGGAATTTATGGGTAAATTTATTCAGAGTTGTCCGAGTGATGGGAGTTAGAAGTTAGGACGGGAAGTTATTCGGTTGGATTGGGATATGCTGTGAAGTGAGGTATAGAGATATTTCAATATGGTTATGACTGCTGGGAACTGCTAAAAATGGCGGAATTTTGGGCAGGAAAGGCTATTGACTATATTTGCATATTTGGATAAGGTTGGTTTATGCCTAGAACGCGAGAACACTCACAGCCGACACGACAGCTCTACGCGACGATCCGCGAGGATATTTATTTGGCCGCGAAAGCCAAGGCGACGGAGTTGCGTCTGCCACTAAGGCGCTTTATCGAGGATGCGCTGGAGTTGGCGATAGCGGGCGGCGCGGCGGCGCAAGCGGTGTCCGAAACACCGCCGCAAGCAGCGCCGCCGGCGCAGCCGTCGGTGTGGGATGATCAGTATTTGGCGGCGCAGGCAAGGCAGCCGCTGGGGGCGCCGGTGGAGCTGTCGGCGGATGAGGCTAGGCGGGTGGCGCTTAGCGTGTTTCAGGCGGGCAACGCGCCGGAGCGGGCGCAACGCAATTCGCGGCGGTCTATGTGGGCGGATGAGGGCTTGCAGCGGCAGGCGCAGCAGTCGGTTGGCGCGCCGGTGGAGCTGTCGGACGAGGATGCGGCAAAGATAGCGCGGGCGGCGTTTGCGATGGGCGATTTCGGCGCGGATGCCGAGGATGAGGTAGCAGATGATGGTTGATATGCTGTTGGACGAGACGCTGTTCGCCGACTTTCGGGTTGGGGATGAGGGCGCGCGGGCTATCGTAGAGGATATTCTGGACGGGAATGTCAAGGCGGGCATATCGCCGCTGACGGCGTATCGGGTTTGGCGCGGGTTGGGTATGGATAGGCGGGCTGAGATTGTGCTGCTGAGCCTGTTGCGGTTCGTGGAGGAGGCGCCGCTGAGCGTTGACGCGGCTAAGCGGGCGGGGTTGTGGGCGGCTGAGGGACAGAATGAGCAGGGCGAGCAGGGGGAAGGGGCGGATGATGGCGGCTATTATGCGCTGGTGGCGTCCACGGCGTTGGATGTTCAAGCGCCGGTATGCACGCGCAACGCGGCGGCGTTTGAGCGGTTTGGGGCGGATGTGTTGGATTATTAGGGATTGCCGGGGGGTTTGGCGGCGGTCTATCTTGCGCGGTGGTTTTGGGTATGCCCGATTGTGGGATTTCTGGGGTTTCGCGGTAGTCTATCTCGTGCGGCGCTTTCGGGTATGCTGGATTGCGGAGTTGCTGGGATTTGGCGGCAGTCTATCTCGCGCGGCGCTTTCGGGTATGCTGATTGCGTGATTGATGGGCTTTGGCAGGAGTCTAACTGAGACGCTAAAACTTCTTGTACACGCTTGTTACACGCAAAATCGGATTGGGCGCGGCGGTTTGTAGCGGGCGTGTGTTTCTGTGATAGGCAAGCGTAACTTAAACGTCAAGATTGGTTTGCGGCTGGAATTTGCGGCGCGTTGACACTTCATAAGCGCCTCGACTTCTTCCCATTCGCTTGCGGCTGGCGCGCGCGGCGCGTTGTGGGCGGCGGCAATCGGATGGCTTGCGCTGTGATGTTGACGGGGGATTAAGGCGCGTTGCGGGATGGCGGCGGCGGGCGGGATAAAGGCGTTTTTCCTAGACACCGATACCGGCGCGGGTGCGACGTGGGCGCGTGGGATACGCGAAACTTTGCAATGCTCTATAATGGCTATGCCTTGCCTGGTCAATGGGCAGGTGAATGGGGCTTGGGTTATCCCTGGGTTATCCTGGTGGGGCTTGCCGATGGAGTTGCGAATGAGATACCGCGTAGCGCGGGCTGTCCTGGTTTTGGGCGTGGGCGGGTTGCTGACGCTGTATGCCTTGTCGTCGGGCGGCGCGTGGGCGGATGGGCATGCGGCGCATGTGCTTGTTTTGGATGACGCGATTGAGCCGGTGTCCGCTAGTTTGGTTGGGAGGGCGATAGGCGAGGCGGAGGAGGCGGGGGCGCATTTGCTTGTCGTGCAGTTGAATACGCCGGGCGGGCTGTATGCCTCTACGCGGGATATTGTGGCGGATATATTCGCGTCGGGAGTGCCGGTTGTGGTGTATGTGGCGCCGTCGGGGGCCGGGGCGACGTCGGCGGGGACGTTTGTGGCGGCGGCGGCGCATGTAGCGGCTATGGCGCCGGCGACTACGATTGGGGCGGCGTCGCCGGTGGGGGCGGGCGGCGAGGATCTGCCGGATACGATTAGGTCAAAGGCGACTGAGGATGCGGCGGCGTATCTGCGCGGGATCGCGGTGGAGCGGGGGCGCAATGCGGATGCGCTGCAAGAGACGGTGCTTGAGGCGGCGTCGTATAGCGCGGACGAGGCGGTGGAAAAGGGCGTGGTGGATTTTACGGCTAAGGACATACCGGATCTGCTGGCGCGGTTGGACGGGATGGTGGTTGAGGTGAACGGGGAAACGCGGGCGCTGGCTACGGGGGGCATCGGGCTTACGCAGATACAGCCAACGCTGGTTGAGCGGTTTATTGACATTATCGCCAACCCCAACATAGCGTTTTTGCTGCTGACGATAGGGGGGATTTGCGTTTTGGTGGAGGCGCTGAGCCCGGGGCTGCTGGGGCCTGGGGCTGTGGGGGCAATTGCGCTGGCGCTGGCGTTTTTGGCTTTCGGCAATCTGCCGGTGAACTGGGTAGGCGTGGGGCTGATTATCTTGGCGATGGGGCTGTTCTTCGCGGAGGCGCAGGCGCCGGGGGTGAGCGTGTTCGGGGTAAGCGGGGCGGTGGGCTTTCTGCTGGGGGCTTTTCTGCTGTTCGGCAACTTTAGCTTTACGCCGACTGCGCCGGCGCTGCCGGACGCGCCGAGCTTTCGCATAAACATACTGGTGATAGGTGCGGTTAGCCTGATGATGTTCGGGGCGCTGGCGGTTACGCTGAAGGCGGTTCGGGACGCTAAGAAGGTGCGGGCTTATACGGGGGCTACCGCCAACGCGAGCGTGATGGGGCAGGTGGGCAAGACCACATCCGAACTTGACCCTATGGGCAGCGTGCAGATAGGCGGGGAGCGCTGGACGGCCGAATCCGAAACGGGCGAATACATTGCGGTTGACGAAGATGTGATAGTATTGGACATCAGGGGGTTGCGGCTGATAGTGAGCAGGCTGGACGGGATGACGGATCCGGAGGAGTAGCGATGCTGGAGGACGCCTCGCTGATGCAGTTGGTAGGCGGCGGGATAATCGTGGTGGCGCTGGCGCTGCTGATATTGGAGGCGCAAGCGCCGGGCGGCGGGATATTCGGCATAAGCGGCGCGGCGTGCTTGGTGATAGGGACGCTGCTGGCGAGCGATAGGGATATTGCGGCAACGGCGGGCGCGGGCGTTTTGTCGCTGATATGCGCGGGGCTGACGCTGAAGTCGGCGCGTGAGGCGCGGCGGGCGCGCAAGTATGACAGCCCGACGCATCCGCGCAGCATAGCGGGGCAAATCGGCACGGCTACGACGGCGCTCACGCCGCGCGGCAGCGTACTCATCGGGGGCGAGCAGTGGACGGCCGAAACATACGACGGCGAGCATATCGCGCAGGGCGAGCCGGTGGTTGCGGCTGAAGTTAGCGGATTGACGATAAAGGTATTCAGGGCTGACGAAAGTCGGCAGACGGGAGTGGATAGCGATGATTCCATACATTAAGATAGTGCAGCAGTACGAATTGCTGAGCGTGTTCTGGCTGGGCAAGTTCGTGGGGCTGAAGCATCCGGGGCTGCAGCTGATGGTGTGGCCGTTCCACAAGACGCAGACGATAGACTTGCGGGAGGATGTGATAGACATCCCGCGCCAGACGAACATCACGAGCGACAACGCGCCGATAGACATAGACTTCCTGGTGTATCTGCGCGTGATACCGGACGAGGCGCAGAAGTCGGTGCTGGAGGTGGTGGACTATGTGAGCGCGGTTATCGGCATAGCCACGACCACGCTGAGGGCGGTAATCGGCGAGATGCCGCTGGACGATGTGCTGTCGCAGCGGGAGCGCATCAATGAAGAGCTCAGGGTGAAGTTGGACGAAATCACTGAGCGGTGGGGGATTAAAGTTACGCAGGTGGAGATACGGGAGATTGAGCCGCCGCGCGACATTCAGGAGGCGATGAACCGGCAGATGTCGGCTGAGCGCGTGCGCCGGGCGGCTATCATCGAGTCGGAGGGGACAAGGCAAGCGGCGATAACGGTGGCGGAGGGCGAAAAGGCGTCTGCGATACTGAAGGCTGAGGGGCAGCGGCAAGCCGAGATCCTGGCGGCGGAGGGGGATCAGCAGGCGGCGATACTGCGCGCGGAGGGGTTCAGCACGGCGCTGGACAAGGTGTATGGCGTGGCGCAGAATATCGATTCCAATACGCTTAGCCTGCAGTACTTTGAGACACTGCAAAAGCTGGGGGAGAGTTCGTCCACCAAGTTCATCTTCCCGATGGAGTTCACGAACTTGCTGCGGCCGTTCACGAATTTGCGCGGGGGCGGCGGCAATGACGGCGAAAGCGGGAGTTCGGCGGCGGACTGACGCATCCCGAAATAAGCCAAAGTTCGGCAACAAAACAATGCGCCTCTCTGCGATTGATGGCAGGGGGGCGCATCTTAGTATCTAACGCGGGCAATGCGGGCGATTAGCGCATAGCGGGCGCGTTAACGCATATGAGGGCAATAGGGCAGTTTGCGCTGCGCGCTAGACGTATTCTTTGACTTTGCGGGCTAGGGTTAGGGTCATGCCGGGGACTGAGGCTACTTCTTCTACGGACGCGCCGCTGATGCCGCGCACTGAGCCGAAACGGCGTATGAGCATGCGGCGGCGCTTGGGGCCTATGCCGGGGACGAGGTCTAGGGCGGAGCTGACGCTCTTTTTGGAGCGGCGCTCGCGGTGGAATGTTATGGCGAAGCGGTGCGCCTCGTCGCGGGCGCGCTGGACTAGGTACAAGCCCTGAGAGTTGCGGGGCAGCATCACGCCCTCGCTCATCTGGGGGGTGAAGAGCTCCTCGTTTTCTTTGGCAAGGCTTGCTAGGGGGATGTCGTTGATGCCAAGCTCCAGGAACACTTGCAGGGCGGCGCCTAGGTGGCCTTTGCCGCCGTCTATCAGGACTAGGTCGGGCTGGATGCCCCAGGATGCGTTCTTGGCATTGGGCTTGGCGTCGGGCTTGGCGGCGTCGGGGGATGATGCGGCGCGCTTGGTTTGGGATAGGCGCTTGAAGCGGCGGGTGAGCATTTCGCGCATCATAGAGTAGTCGTCCACGCCCTTGACCGATTTTATTTGAAAGCGGCGGTAGTGGGCTTTGCGCGGCTTGCCGTCTTCAAAGACGACCATGCTGCCGACTGCGTTGCTGCCCTGGATGTTGGAAATGTCGTAGCACTCTATACGGCGGGGCGGGTAGGGCAGGCTGAGCGCCTCTTGGAGTTCGGACATAGCGGCGTCTGTTGCGGCGCTGTCGGACATTTGCTTGAGGCGAAGCTGCTCGAAGCCCTGCTCGGCGTTTTCGGCTACCATAGCGACTAGGCGGCGCTTTTCGCCGCGCTGAGGGGAATAGACGCGGACTTTGCCGTTGCGCTTTTCGCGCAGCCAGGTCTGGACGGCGTCGGCCTCTTCTATGGGATGCTGCACAAGTATCTTGGGCGGGACGTAGGGCGTGGCGTCGTAGAATTGCTTGACGAAAGCGGTTAGGATTTTGGGCGGCTCGTCGTCCTGCGTTCCGGTCATCAGGAAGTTGTCGCGGCCTATGAGCTTGCCCTGCCGGATGAAGAATACCTCAACCCACGCCTCTCGGACGCCGGGGGAGGCGGCTATCACATCCAAGTTCTCGGAGGTGAGATGCAGGACTTTTTGGCCCTCGTTGACCTTTTCTATCGCAAGGATCTGGTCGCGGAGCGCGGCGGCTCTTTCGAATTCGAGCGATTCGGCGGCGTCTAGCATGCGCTTTTTGATTGAGCCGACGACCTTGTTGGTCTTGCCCTCTAGGAATAGGACGACCTGGTCTATGACTTCGGCGTACTCTTGCTTGTCAACCGCGCCGATGCAGGGGCCTACGCAGCGGTGGATGTGGAAGTCAAGGCAGGGGCGGGCGTCGCTGCCGGTGATGGTTTTCGTGCAGGATCGGTAGGGGAAGAGTTTTTTGAGCAGGTTTAGGGTGCGGCGGACGCTGCCGGCGTTGGCGAAGGGGCCGAAGTAGCGCGAGCCGTCCTTGCTTACGCGGCGCGTGATATAGACTTGGGGGAAGTCCTCCGCCATATTGATTTTGATGAACGGGTAGCTTTTGTCGTCTTTTAGGCGGGCGTTGTAGGGCGGCTGATGCTCTTTGATTAGGTTGCATTCAAGTATCAGCGCCTCTTGCTCTGATTCGGTGATGATGTACTCGTAGTCGGCTACCCTGCCGACCATCTTGGCGATTTTGCGGGGGTGATTGGCGGATGGCGCGAAGTATGAGCTTACGCGGCTGCGGAGGCTTGCCGCCTTGCCGACGTATAGGACTTCGCTTGATTCTGAGCGCATAAGATAGACGCCGGGCTTTGCGGGCGTTGCTTTTAGGCGCTGTGAGAAGTCGGTTTGTGGCATAGCGGGCCGTCTTGCGCGTATTAGTCTTTTTTGGCGCTGGGCGGGCTTATCATATTAGCAACGGGGCGTTAGCCCAATACGAATGTGAGCGCCGCGAGGATTAGGGCGATGAATGTTGTGATGAATCCGATTTGGCGCAGTTCGCGGCCGAGGTAGCGGGTAGATTCGGCGCCGGATTGGATGGCGCGGCGGCGGGATCGCGCGGCGGCACGGGCAGGTGAGGGCGCGGTTGCGCGGGATTGGGTTGCGGTTGCGGTGGCCGGCCGGGACGTGGGTCGGGGCGATACGTCGTCGGGTTCGGCGACGGCGGTCGGCTGAGAGGGTCCGGCCTGGAAGTTTTGCAGGGCGGGCTTGCCCCGGCGCTTGCGGCGGCTGAGGCGCGCCTGGCGAGAGGCTGCGCGGTGTGATTTGCTTGGCATTGGGTCAACTCCTGCGATGGCGGGCTATGGCAAGGGCGGCAATTGCGCCTAATCCGCTACGCCCGCGGGTGAGATTTTTCGTATTCGGTTCGCACATGCTCGCTTGTGAGATGCGTATAGACTTGCGTGGTTGTGATGCTGGTGTGGCCGAGCAGTTCCTGGACATGTCGCAGGGGCGCGCCGCCCCAGAGCAGGTGGGTGGCGAAGCTGTGCCTTAGCATATGCGGGGAGATCTTTTTGGTTATGCCCGCGCGCTGGGCGTGTCTTTTGACGATAATCCAAAAGCCTTGCCGCGTGAGCGTGTTGCCGCGCCGGTTTAGGAACAAGCCGCGCTTGGCGGGCTGCTTGGCGAATACGGGGCGGGCGTCTTGGATGTAGCGGGTTAGCGCGGCTACGGCGCCGGGGTGGACGGGGATGATGCGCTCTTTGTTGCCCTTGCCGATGCAGCGGACTGTGCCTTGTTCCATATCCAGGTCGTCTAGGGTTAGGGATACGAGTTCGGTGACGCGCAAGCCGCTGGCGTAGAGCAGTTCCAGCATAGCGCCGTCGCGGACGCCTTCGGGCTTGGCGTCTTCGGCGGGCGCGTTTAGCAGCGCCTCGACTTCTTCGAGGCTGAGGGTGTCGGGCAGCGATCTGCCCAGCCGCGGGGAGCTGATGTTTTCGGATGGGTCGTGCGTGATGACGCCCTCGTCCAGCAGAAAGCCGAATAGGGAGCGGGCGGACGCCACTTTGCGGGCGCGAGTGGTGTCGGAGTAGCCGAGCTCGTGCAATTTGAGCAGGTATTGGGTCATCATCCGCTCGTCCACGCCGGGCCAGTCGCTCGCGCCGATTTCGTCGTCTTGCAGGAATTCCACAAGGCGCGCAAGGTCGTTGCGGTAGGCGGCTAGTGTGTTGGGGGACACGCCGCGCTCTACGCTCATATAGTCAAGAAAGCGGTCAACGCCAGTTTGCATTGGCTCACCACGCATCGGTTTGTTTCAGTATGCGATTATTCTAACACAACGATTAGCATCTTGCCCTAAGTTATTGGCTTGACACATAGCGACTTGTGGCTTTATTTTGATTTGGCGGCTTAGCCCAAGGGATGCGCGGGGCGAATGGGTAGGGCAGGGGGCTGAGCTACGATACGCAAATTCCGTTAGTCCATAGCGTAGCGCGGGCGATATGGGTAGCAAGGGCGGTTTATGATTGAGATTGACATTAGCCCGTTTCTGGTAAGGTCGGGGACGTTCGCGCTGAGCTGGCACGGGTTTTTCACATTCATCGCGGTGGCGACGGCGGTGTATCTTGTGGGGCGCTGGGCGCCTCAGAAGGGGATTGCGCCCGACGATGTGTATTCCATAGCGATATGGGCGATAGTCAGCGGGATGATCGGCGCGCGGCTGGTGCATGTGATAGACAACTGGGGTTTCTATCAGGACAATCCTGTGCAGATATTGTACATCTGGGCGGGCGGGATAGGCTTGTGGGGGGGCATACTTGGCGGGTTTCTGGGCGGCGCGGCGTATGCGCTGTGGGCGAAGCATCCGGTTGGGGTGATAGCGGATTTGACGGCGCCGGCGCTGTTGCTTGTGCAGAGCATAGGCAGGCTTGGGGACATTGTGAACGGGGAGCATTGCGCTAGGGCGGCGGCTGAGTTCATATTCGCGTTCAGCTGGGTCAACGCGAGCAGCAACGCGGCGTCTTGCGCCAACGGGCTGGGCGTTCCGGTGCAGCCGGTCATTGCCTATGAGATATTGTGGAATATGGCGGCGCTGCTGGCGCTATGGAAGCTGCGGGATAGGATAAAGCCGGACGGGATGCTGTTCGCGCTGTATCTGGCGCTGTACTCGGTGGGGCGCTTTCTTATCACATTCCTGCGGGAGGACAACCTGTGGGCTTTCGGGCTGCAGGAGGCGCATTACATCGCCATTGTTGTGCTGATAATCACCGTGCCGCTGCTGATAATCAAGGCGCGGCCGGCTACGGCGGCGCAGCTGGAGGCGGATAGCCGGGGGATCGCCGAGCGCGGTCGGCGGCGGATTTCGCGGGCTGAGCGGCGGCGGCGGGAGCGCGACGGGGATTAGGGCGGGCCGGGTCCGGGTTAGCGAAAATCGCGCAGGGTTAGTTGAAGCGTGGGCTGCCTGTTGCCCCAGGTGTCTAGGCCTATGCTGTACACGATGTCTATGCGCTTGCCGATTTCGCGCATCCTGGCGCCCATATTGAACGCGATGGCGCTCATAGTGACGCCGCCTTGCGTTAGGCGAAGCTTGATGTGGCGCTTGCCTTGCCCGACGGGGCGCACTTCAAGAACGCGGGCGGCGCGCGTCAGGAACACGGGGGCGGGGTTGCCCGCGCCGAATGGGGCGAGGGATTGGATGAAGTCAAAGTTGGGCTGGTCAAAGACCGCGAATTGGACTTCGCAATCTATGTCTATGGTGGGGGTGAGGTCGGCGTGGGCTAGGCGCTCGGACGCTATCTCTAGTAGGCTGCGTTCCAGGTCGGGGAGGGATTGGTTGGGGATTGTAAAGCCGGCGGCTTGGGGGTGGCCGCCGTAGCGCTCGAATAGGTGGTCGTTTTGGCGCAGGGCGGCGATGATGTCGAATTCGGGGATGCTGCGGGCGCTGGCGACGCCGGAGGTTTCGCCCAGGGATATGGCTATCGCGGGGCGGTAGTAGGCGTCGGCAAGGCGGCCGGCGATTAAGCCTAGCAGTCCGGGCAGCCAGTCGGGGCTTTTGACGATGATTATGGGGGGGGACGCCTTGCGAATATGTTTGCGCGGCGAGTTGCTGTTCCGCCTCTTCGACGGCGGCGCGGGTTTTGGTTTGGCGCTCGGCGTTGAGTTCGGCGAGCCGGTGGGCTAGGCGCTGGGCGGTGGCGTCGCAGCGGGTTGTGAGCAGCTCTAGGCTTGCCTCTGATACGCCAAATCTGCCCGCGACGTTTAGGCGGGGGATTATGCCGAATGAGAGCGCCTCAGTGTCAATAGCGCCCATAGTCAGCCGCGCATCGGCGGCTAGGGCGCGCAAGCCGGGGTTCTGGGCGCGGTTGATTCTTTCCAAGCCTTTCTTGACAAGAAAGCGGTTTTCGCCGACGAGGGGGCCTACGTCGGATACCGTGCCGAGCGCAACGAATTCTAGCAGATGTTCAGGCCATTCCAAGCCGAGCGCGGCGTGGAGCGCCTCTATGAGCTTGAACGACATGCCCACGCCGGTTAGTTCGCCAAATGGGTATTGGGATTGCGGGTGTTTGGGGTTGATGAGCGCGATTGAGGCGGGCAGGGCGGGCAAGAGGCTGTGGTGGTCGGTGATGATTGTGTCAATGCCGAGCGCGGCCGCCTCGTCCACTTCGGCGATGTTGGTAGCGCCGCAGTCCACGGTTATGAGCAGGGACACGCCCTCGCGGCGCAGCGCTTGGACGGCGCCGGAGTTTAGGCCGTGTCCCTCGTCAACGCGGTGGGGGATGTAGGGTACGACGTCGGCGTCAAGGTAGGTTAGGGCGGTTGTGAGCAGGGCCGTTCCGGTGATGCCGTCGGCGTCGAAGTCGCCGAAAACGGCGATGCGCTCATTGGCGTCGAGGGCGCGGCGCAGGCGGGCTACGGCGGGGGCAATGTCGGGCAGCAGGTCGGGGCTGTGCAGCAGGCGGGCGTCGGGGTTCAGGAACAGGTCGGCGTCGGGCGCGCCGCGTATGCCGCGATTGTAGAGCAGGTGGGAGTGAAAGGGCGGCAAGCCGAGTTCTTGATAGAAGTTTCTGGGCGGGAAGTCGCGCGTTGCCCAGCGCTTGCCGGATGGGTTGTTTGTTGGCGTTTCGGTTTGGTTGCCGGACAATAGGCGCTCTCTTGTGTGTTGGGTGTGGCTGTCTGTGTGTTGGGTTGCTAGGTTAGTCTTCGTAGCGCTGGAATGTGAGGGATGCGTTATGCCCTCCGAACCCGAAAGAGTTGCTCATAGCGGCGCGAATGGGCATTTGCCGCGCTTTGTTTGGCGTGTAGTTTAGGTCGCATTCGGGGTCGGCGTTTTGCAGGTTGATGGTGGGCGGTATGGTTTCTTGGGCAATGGCGAGGGATGATATGGCAGCCTCCAGCGCGCCGCTCGCGCCTAGCAGGTGGCCTGTCATTGACTTGGTGGAGCTGATGGGGATCTTGTAGGCGTCTTCGTCAAACACCCGTTTCATCGCCATAGTTTCGTACTTGTCGTTGAGTGGGGTTGAAGTGCCGTGCGCGTTGACATAGTCAATCTCGTCGGGCTGGAGGCGGGCTTTTTGGATGGCGATTTTCATAGCGCGCGCCGCGCCCTCGCCCTCAGGGGCGGGCTGGGTGATGTGGTTGGCGTCGGCGGTGGAGCCGTAGCCCACGACTTCTACGATGGGGGTTGCGCCGCGGCTGATGGCGCTTTGCAGGTTTTCCATTACCAGGACTGCCGCGCCCTCGCCTATGACAAAGCCGTCGCGCTCGGCGTCGAAGGGCCTGGACGCCGCTTGCGGGTCGTGGTTGCGGGTGGATAGGGCTTGGCAGGCGTTGAAGCCGGCTACCCCGATTGGGCATATGGCGGCCTCAGCGCCGCCGGCGAGGACGGCGTCGGCGTCGCCCTCTTGCAGGAGCTCAAGCGCCTGGCCTATGGCGTCTGCGCCGCTGGAGCAGGCGGATACGGTGGCGTAGTTGGGGCCTTTTGCGCCGAGCATTATGGAGACCTGGCCTGACGCCATATCGGGCAGCATCATAGGCACAAGAAACGGGCTGATGCGCGAGGGGCCGCGCTGGTTTAGGACGCCGACCTGGTTGGACAGGGTGATGATGCCGCCGATGCCGCTGGCTATCATCACCGAAACTCGGTCGTGGTTTTCGGACGAGATGGTCAAGCCGGACTGATCTACCGCCTCTAGGGCGGCGACGGCGGCGAGTTGGACGAACCTGTCCATCCGGCGGGCTTGCTTTCTGCCCACTATCGGCTCAGGGTCGAAGTTCTTGACTTCGGCGGCGATAGTGGTTTGAAAGCCATCGGGGTCAAACGCGGCTATGCGGGCTACGCCGGATTCGCCGGCGGCTATGCCGTTCCAAGTGGATTGGCGGTCAAGCCCTAGGGGGCTGACTATGCCAATGCCGGTTACTACTACTCGGTTTTTCATAGGGTACTCCAGTGGGCGGGGGATAAGGTTTGGGCGATATTCCGCCGCCGATTGCTTTGTGAGCGTAAGATAAGCGCAAGCCGCGCGGGGCGTTACATTGCAATATACCAGCCGATAGCCGATTTGAAAATCTAAATGGGTTGCCTATATGGGTTTCGCAACGCGATTGGGCGGGGGAATTGGCGCGATTTTAGTTGATTGCCGGGCTGACTTGGCCGGCGGTAGCCTCTCTTACATAGACGTCGGCGAGCGCGTCTTGCAGGGCGGATTCGGTTGGGGGGTAGCCGAGCCGCCGGTTGGCTTGCGATTTTGCGCCGCCGGCGTAGGCGTGGAATACGCCCTCTTCGTCAACGCCGATGGATACGCTTACGGCGCGAGAGTCGTTCCATTCAAGCGCCCAGCCGCATTCGTAGAAGATGCGGCGCTCGCCGTCGGCGCAGTAGCCGCTGACGCCGCGCGTGGTGTCTAGCGCGCCCGCGCCGCTGAGCAGTTCGGCGTTTAGTTGTTGCAGCAAGGGCAGGGTTAGTTCGTCGAGTTGGTCGGCGTCAGCCCATAGGCGCATTAGGGCATAGACGTCGTCGGGGATTGCCGGGTGGCTTTGGGCGGCGCGGCGTATGAAGTCCATAGCCTCAGCGTGGTATGCCGTCATGCGGCGGGCGCGTTCTAGCCAGGCGCCGCCGGATTGCCGGGTAGCGTCGGGGGCGGCGTGGGTTGGCATATTGGCGAGTCCTCCGCGCGTGGGCGTTTGCCATTAGGGGTTGGCAAGGGCAGGGGAGCGGTTTCGGATTGACCGCAATCGCGGCGTCTTTCTATAATATCACATCAAGCGCTAATTAAATCTTGTTAAGCCTTGTCAAATATTAGTCAAAGCGCAGGACGAACTATGAATGGCGATATGGCCGCGAAGATGTCCACGAATATCGGGCGGCAGTCAACCTTTGCGATAGAGACGCATGGGTGCAAGCTGAATCAGGCGGATTCGCTGGCGCTGGCGCGGCGGTTCGTGGACGCCGGGCTGACGCAGGCGGCGGAGGGTGAGGCGGCGGATGTGTATGTGCTGAACAGCTGCACAGTGACGCATGTGGCGGATCGCAAGGCGCGGCGGGCGGCGCGGGCGGCAAGGCGGCGCAATCCGGCGGCAACGATTGTGGCGACGGGTTGCTATGTCCAGCGCGCGCCCGGGGATATGCAAGCGCTGGATGAGGTTGACCTTGTGTTCGGGAACACGGACAAGGCGACGCTGGTGCGGCAGGTCTTGGATTGGCGGGGGGAGCCGGATGTGGCTTGCGCTACCGGGGATGCCGTGGAGTTCGCATTGCCCAAGTTCGCGCGGACGAGGGCGATGGTGAAGATACAGGAGGGTTGCGACCAGGTTTGCGCGTACTGCATCGTGCCGAAAGTGCGGGGGAGGGAGCGCAGCATTCCCGCCGCTGACATAGTAGCCGAAATCCGGGGGCTGATAGATGGCGGGTTCAAGGAAGTGGTTCTCACGGGGACGCAGCTGGGTTCATACGGGTTTGAGTGGGAGGGCGCGTCTCTGGCGCTGCTGATAGAGCGGATTTTGGGCGAGACGGCAATCGCGCGGCTGCGGGTTTCGTCGCTGCAGCCGCAAGAGATTGGGGATGATTTGCTGCGGCTGTGGGATGACAATCGGCTGTGTCCGCATTTTCATTTGCCGCTGCAAAGCGGTAGCGACGATGTGCTGAGGCGTATGCGGCGGCGGTATGACGCCGGGCGGTATGCCGAGGCGGTGGATCGCATACGCGATAGGTTGTCGCATGCGGCGGTGACGGCGGATGTGATAGTCGGGTTTCCGGGCGAAACCGACGCGGATTTTCGGGCGACGTATGGGCTGTGCGAGCGGATGGGGTTCGCGGATATGCACGCATTCCCGTACTCGGCGAGGCCCGGCACAAGCGCGGCGCACTTTGGGGGGCAGCTTGCGCCGCCGACTAAGACGGCGCGGATTCAGGCGCTGCTGGGGCTTGCGGCGGAGCAGGCGGCGGCGTTTAGGCGGGGGCATATTGGGGCGAGGCTGCCTGTGCTGTGGGAAGGGCAGGGCAGTGATGGCGTGGGCTGGTCGGGGCTTACCGATAACTATATTCGCGTGAGGGCGGAGAGCGAGCGGGCGCTGGTGAATTGCATCACGCCGGCTACGCTGGTGGGGTTGCGGGATGATGGGGTTGTGGATGGGGAAGTAGATATATCTGAGATAGAGTAAGCGCAATGGGGCGGGAAAAGAGTCGGGCGCGCAATTAAGCGCGCCCGGTTTGTTTCAGGATGGCATTGCTTGGCGGCGGGCTTGCCGCTTGCTTGGCTTACACTTCTACGGGCAGCAGTTGCATAGCACCGTTCTTTTGCTTGATGTAGCCGGCGTTTTGCTCGTGGGCTTGGCTGAAGACTACAAGCCAGCCGCCCTCTATTGCCATATCGATGAATTCGCGTTTCATATCCAGGGTTTCGTTGGGGAATTCGTGCGTCGCGGGGATGTAGGGCAGGGGCAGATGGTAGGGGGTGGGTATGAGGTCGCTGGCGTATGCTACCTTTTCGCTGCCGCGCTCCACTAGCACGATTTGGTGGCCTTTTGAGGGGCCGTTGGTGACCTTGAGGGTCATGCCGGGGATGACTTCTTCGTCGTCGTCAAGGAACCGGATCATATCGCGCTCGGCGAGGGGCAGGAAGTCGTCGTCGTAGAATACGTCGCTGTAGCGCTCGTTGGGGTTGTTGGCTTCGTCCCAGCTGCTTCTTTGCACAAGGTATTGCGCCTTGGGGTAGGTGGGGACGGGGGCGCCGGAGCGGTCTTGCTTAGTGCAGCCGCCGGCGTGGTAGAAGTGCAGGCTGGGCAGGATTACGAGGTCGATGTCGCGGGCGGTGATGCCCTTGCTTTTGAGGCCGCGCGGCAGCTTGTTGCCGTTCAGCCGGATGGTCTCTTTCATCTTGTGATGGCGCTTTGAGCCGACGCCGGCGCTGACCAGGATGTTTTTCTCGGCGGTCTGCACTAGCATTGAGTTTAGGCCCAGGCGGATGCGGTTTCTCCTGTCGGGCTTGACCTGCGTCTCCCATTCGGTTCGCTGGATTTGCCCGAAAAGGCGACCGCCGTCCATCAAGAATGTGCCGTCGCAGACAATATCTATGATAGTAGTTCCTAGATTCACTCTGTTCACCTCACTTCATCATCAACTTCATAAATCAGCGACGTTTCAGTCGGTTTGATATGCCCTGATACGCCCCTGATACGCCTCTGTGAAATGAGGTTATGTCAGTTGCGGCGGTCAAGTCAATCACTAATTAGTGAATTTTTTATGGGAAATTTCACAGAAAAGTATAAGCCAATTTGTATTTAATGAATTGTTATTCGTATAACACAGATACACTCATACGAAAATCGCAACGGCGCTAGGTAGCCGATTTGCGATAACTGCCAGGGCTAAGGCAGAGGGATAGCGAATGAAAGTAAGTGAACATGCAAGCGGGGTATATGGGGGCGCGGCGCGTTAGAATGTTAGGGCGGCGATTGTGGGCGAGGGCAGGCGGATGGCTGAGGGGATGCCATCCGCCCGATATATGGGTCGCAGTGGAGCCGGCGCTTAGCGCTTGAGTTCGTCAGCGGCGGCGGCGAATGCGTCGATGGTTTGCTGGACGTCTTCGGCGGTGTGCGCCATTGAGACGTAGAACTTGCTGTCGCCCTTGAGGATGCCGTTGGAGAGCATATGCTCATTGAATTTTGCCATAAGCCGCTTGTCGGCGGATAGGGTAGAGCGGTAGTCGGAGATTTCGTCGCGGGTGAAGTAGACGTCGAAGAGGGGCGGCTCGCCGGTGACGTTGGCGGGCAGCTCGGCCTCGTCTAGGATGCGCTGGAGTTCGTCTTTGAGGCGCTGTCCGGTTGCGAATAGGCGGTCGTATGCGCCTTCGCGCCTGAGTATCTCAAGCGTCTTGAGGCCGGCGGCGGCGGCTACGGGGTTGCCGCTGAGGGTGCCGATTTGGGGCAGAAAGCCGCCCGGCTCGGCGGATGCGCCGTCGAACTGCGCCATGAACTCTTCTTTGCCGGCGACGGCGGATAGGGGGAAGCCGCCGGCGATCACTTTGCCGAGCGAGCATAGGTCGGGGGTGACGCCGTAGTATTCCTGGGCGCCGCCGTAGGCGAAGCGGAAGCCGGTTACCACTTCGTCAAATATGAGCGGGACGCCGTATTGGGCGGTGACCTCGCGCAAGCCCGCCAAGAAGCCGGGCTTGGGGGGGAGCAGGCGCTGGAACGGCTCAACGATTACCGCGCCCAACTCGTCGTGGCGCGCCTCTATGAGCGCTGTGGCGGCGTCCAGGTCGTTGAACGGGGCGATTAGCACTTCGTCTTGGACGGATTGGGGTATGCCGGGAGAGTCGGGGGTAGGGCGGGGGAAGTCCTGCGGGCTGGCGGGGGACATGCTCATAAGGGCGTAGTCGTGCATGCCGTGATAGCCGCCCTCGAACTTTAGGATCTTGTCGCGGCGGCGATAGGCGCGGGCGGCTCTCAGGGCGTATAGGGTTGCCTCAGTGCCGCTGCTGCTAAAGCGAACCATATCGCCGCAGGGGACGGCGCGAACAAGCTCTTCGGCGAGCAGGATAGCCTGGTCGTTGTTGGCGAAGAAAGTTGTGCCTTTTTGGATTTGCTCTTGAACCGCCTCAAGGACTTCGGGATGGGCGTGGCCAATGAGCATTGGGCCTGATCCTAGCAGGTAGTCTATGTATTCGTTGCCGCTGACGTCGCGGACGCGGCTGCCCTTGCCCTCGCTGATGACGATGTCCCGGCTGATGTTGCCGAGGCTGCCGCCGGGCAAAAACTTGCGGGCTTTGTTGATGAGTTCGCTCTCCGCCGCCGAAATGCTGCGCTCTGCCACTGGGTATTCTCCTTTGCGGTTATCCGTATGTTTCTAAGTATGTTCCTGGTATAATTCTGGGCTATTTTTATGAATATGCCGAACTTTTCGCGCTTGGGCGCGTGAGCTTAGTCCGATGCGGGCGCGCGGCATATCGCATCCACGCCGCCGATTATATCAAAACGGGGCGGGATAGCGTAACAAACTAGCGTTGGCATATAATTAGCGTGGGATTGCGGCGGCGCGGCGCAAGTGGCGGCGCGGGCATTTTCAAACGCAAGACTTGCAGATTTGCGGACACGCAGACTTAGGCGCATACAGACAGACTTCAGACCTTAGGAGGGCAGCGTGAATATCGGAGTGGTTGCGGGCAATATAGCGGAGCATAGCGCGGATGCGGTTGTGGTGAACCTGTTTGAGGGCGTGACGACGCCTAGCGGGGCGACGGGGGCGGTGGACGCCGCGCTGGACGGCGCAATATCGGCGCTGATAAGCGAGGGGGAAATTACGGGCAAGCGCGGCGAAATCACGCTTATACACACGCTAGGCAAGATAGCGCCTAAGCGGGTATTGGTTGCCGGGCTGGGCAAGCGGGATGATTTCACGCTTGACGACGTACGCGGCGTCGCGGCCGAAACGGCGCGGCGGATGCGCTCGGCGGGCGTGAAGACGGCGGCGACTATCGCGCACGGGGCGGGCATCGGCGGCATGGAGTCATGGGACGCCGCGCAGGCGGTCACCGAGGGCGCTGTGATGGGGCTGTATCGGTTTGATAAGCATAAGTCCAACGGCGGCGGCAACAGCAACCTGGACGAACTTATCATCGTGGAGTTCGACGAGTCCAAAATCAATATGATGCGGCGGGGCATTGAGTCGGGCGTGGCCATCGGCAACGCGGTGAACTTCTGCCGCGATATGGCAAACGAACCCGCCAATCATATGACGCCCTCTGATATGGCGGAGCGCGCGCTGGAGGTCGCCACCGAGCATCACCTAGAGCTGGAGGTGCTGGAGCGGCCGCGAATGGAGGAGCTGGGGATGGGCGCGCTGCTGGGCGTGGCGCAGGGCAGCGATGAGCCGCCCAAGTTCATCATAATGCGCTACGAGGGGGATCCGCGCAACCCGCACAACAATATCGGGCTGCTGGGCAAGGGCATCACTTTTGACAGCGGCGGGCTGGACATCAAGTCGGCGGCGGGGATGCTGACTATGAAGGGGGATATGTCGGGCGGCGCGGCGGTAATCGCGGCGATGCAGGCGATAGGGCATCTTTCGCCGGGCGTCAATGTGACCGCGATAGTGCCGGCGACCGAGAATATGCCGGGCGGCAAGGCGCAGCGGCCGGGGGATGTGGTGCGGGCGATGAACGGCAAGACGATAGAGATAGACAACACCGACGCCGAGGGCAGGCTGGTTTTGGCGGATGCAATGGCATACGCGCGATCCATCGGGCTGACGCGGCTGGTGGACGTTGCGACGCTGACGGGGGCGGTGAGCGTGGCGCTTGGGGACAAGTGCATGGGCGCGTTTGGGAACGACGATTACTTTACGCAAGTGGTGGTGGACGCCGCGAACAGCGTGGGGGAGCGGGCTTGGCCTATGCCGACGTACGACGAGTACAAGGCGCAGTACAAGAGCGACATAGCGGACATCAAGAACACGGGCGGGCGCGGCGCGGGCGCGAGCATCGGGGCGCTGATAATCGGGGAGTTCAACGACGGCGGCGTACCTTGGGTTCACCTGGACATAGCGGGCGTGGCGCGGGCGCGCGGCACGAGCGGCTACAATGTCAAGGGCGCGACGGGCGCTCCGGTGAGGACGCTGGTCAGGCTGGTTCAGAGCTTGGTTCGTTAACCGCTAAGTTAGGTTCGGGTCACACAAGGCGCGGGAATGGATAAAACCTAGTTCGCGCGGACGGCGGCGATATATTCGTGCGCGAAATAGGTTTTATCCCCGCGTTTTTTATTGTTTAGGATGGGTTGGTGTGATACCATTCGGCTACCACGCAAGAGGGGGTTACGGATTTGGCAGCAACCGAAAGCCGATGGACTTTCATAACCAATCACGGCTTAGTTCTGAGCTACATCTTTCACAATCCCCGCAGCACGGCGCGCGAAATCGCCAACCATATCGGGGTGACGGAGCGCACGACGCACAAGATTATCTCGGACTTGGAGTTGGCGGGCTACATAGAGCGGCGCAAGTCGGGGCGGCGCAACCTGTACACCGTCGATCCGTCTCTGCCGCTGCGCCATCATACTAAGCAGGATGTTGTGGTGAAAGAGTTGCTGGATGCGCTCACCACCAAGACGGCGATTGAATCTATTGACGAATTCGCGGCGGATTCGCGCGCGGAGCGGTCGGCCTGACGGTCGGCCTGACGCATGGGGGCGGGCGCTTGCAATCCGATTGCGCGGCATTGCCGTTGCAAAGGTTGACCGGCGCGGCGTATGACTGCTAAAATATGCGCGTGCGCGGTGAGTGTGGCCAAGCGGTTAAGGCGCCAGGTTGTGGCCCTGGAGATCGAGGGTTCAAATCCCTTCACTCACCCCACATCATAGCCGCGATTCGCGCCTGTCTTTTCTCTTTGTATTCCCCGCATTTCCCGTATTCCCAACTATTCCTAATGCTTGCGTGAATGGGCCTGCGCGAGCGGGCTTGCGTGAACGGAGTGTGTCTGTATGTCGCAATTCAGGGGCGTGGAGACGCTGCGCCGCGGGGACGCCGAGGGCAACCGAATGGTTGTGAAACTGGAGACGGCGCAGGGCAAGACAATCCACGCCATCGGAGTGCCGCAGGACACGCAGTCGCGCACGGGGCCTACATGGGCGTATCTCTTTGACAACGAGGGGCTGACGCTGATAGACGCGGGCGCCACCGGCTCATACGGGTTGCTGGCGGACGGGATAGAGGCGGCGGGCTATCGTGCGCGGGACATAGAGCGCGTGGTGATTACGCACGGGCATCAGGATCACGACGGCGCGGCGGGCAGGCTGGCGCAGCAGGCGGACGCCGAATTATGGGCGCATCATATCTACCGGCATCTGCTGCAATTCAACCCTTGGGACATACAGCGCAACCCGACTTCGCCGCTGCAGAATGAGCTGCGGCGGGTAGTGGAGGCGGACGCCGGCAACGACAGCGCCGAATCGGCTCAGCGATCTGCGAGCTACCGGCGGCGGCACAAGGAGTATGTGGAAACGCGGCGCGGCTTTCGGGTAAGCCGCGATCTGGACGCTAATGAGCGGCAGGGCGCTCTGACATTTCTGCATGCGCCGGGCCATTCGCCCGACGAGCTCTGCATCACGATGGACGGGCTGGTGTTCACGGGCGACCATGTGCTGCCCGAAATCACGCCGCATCCCACCACCAAGACGCGGTTCAGCGCGGCGGTGCGCGGCAGCCTGCCAACGCATCTGCATTGCGCTGAGGACGCCTATTACGGCTTGGAGGCGTATCTGCGATCGCTCAAGCTCATATCCGATTTGGGGCCGGACATCGCGGTTCTGCCCGCGCACAGGCTATTCAGCAAGAACCGCTTTAACTTGGAAACGACCAAGCGGGCGGGCGAGATCCTGGAGCATCACGCCTTGCGGCTGGGCAGGATACTGCATCGGGTCGGCAAAGAGCCGCGCTCGCTGGAGGACATCACGCGCGGCGTATTCGCGCGGCGCAAGCTGATTGGGGGCAACCTGTATATGGCGCTGTCGGAGATAGTGGCGCATATCGAGCTGCTGGAGGATGCGGAGGATCTTGAGATCGCGGAGGATGCGCGGCTGAGGTGGACGGGGAGCGATAATTATCGGGGGTTGATTGGGGAGTTGGGGTGATGGCGGTGGCGTTTCTTGGATGGTTTTGATGGTTTGGCAAGTCGTTCTCTAACCAATAAAGCAGGTGATTGCGGCAAGGCAGTCCAACCATTTGTAGCGGTAGATATAATAGATCACCTGAATGGGAACGCTACTCTAATCTGAATATGACGCCACGCTGTTGCCAATGCGCGTTTGTGCTATAATATAGGGGCGCGGCGATTAGGCAGGGGCGCAAGCGGAGCGGGCCTGTAGCTCAATGGATAGAGCATCGGTCTTCGGAACCGACGGTTGGGGGTTCGAATCCCTTCAGGCTCGCCAAGCGTTTGGTGGGTTGCGCGTATTTCCGGTTGCGGTGTTTTCCGTGCGCTCGCTGTTGCGTTGTGTCCCCTATATCATATCCTTATATCCTTGTGCGGCGCGCTGTGCCTAGCGCATAGCCGCTGATGGGCTTGCCTTGCTATAATTGCACGCGTGATGACGCCAACGCTGTCCAAGTTCCCGCTTAACCGCCTAGTTCTGTTGCGCCGCCTCCCGTTCTGGACGCAGGCGGCTGCGGCGTGCGCGCTGTTCGTTGTAGTAGGCGTCGCAATACTGGACGACTACGGAGTAGCCAGGGATGAGTCTTGGCAACGCCGGACCGCCTCCACCGTCGCCGACTACGCCCTGGGTTTGTCCGGAGAGCCGCCCTCCGGGCATGATCGCTACTACGGCGTCGCCTTTGAGATGCCGTTGCTGCTGGCTGAGCGCGCTCTTGGGCTACAAGATAGCCGCTATATCTACCTGATGCGCCATTTGCTTTCGCATCTGTTATTCATAGCGGGAGGCTTTGCGTGCGGGATGCTTGCCTATCGTATGGTCGGCAATCGTTGGATAGCGCTGCTGGCTATGCTGATGTTCCTGCTGCATCCGCGCTTGTACGCCCACTCGTTCTTTAACAGCAAGGATGTCCCTTTCGCGGCGCTGCTGCTTGTCGCGCTATATCTTGCCCACCGCGCCTTTCGCAAGGACACTATCATCGCGTTCCTGCTGTGCGGCATAGTCGCGGGCTTGGCGATAAACCTGCGCGTGTTCGGGCTGATGCTGCTGCCGATGATACTCGCTATGCGCGCGTTAGACATGTGGCAGGCGGGCAGGGCGGATCGCAGGCGCATACTGGCGACGGGCGCGGCGTTCTTGGCGGCGGCGCTTGCGGTCGTGTACATCATACACCCGTACTACTGGGAGAACCCGTTGCGGTTGATTGAGGGTGTCCGTGTGCTGTCTCAGCATCCCTCTATTACGCGGAATCTGTTTATGGGCGAGATTCACCTGTCTGACGCTGCGCCGTGGAACTATATTCCGGTATGGTTTGCCATCACGGCGCCGCCGGTGGCGCTTGCGCTGGGCGCTGTCGGATGCGCGTCGGTGTGGTGGCAGGGCATAGCGCGTCCTCTTGACGCGCTGCGCGACCGCGCAACGCGCTTTCGCATCCTGTTGCTAGGCTGCATAGCGTTGCCTGTGGCAGCCGTTATTATTATGCAATCAAACACCCACCAGGATTGGCGGCAGATGTATTTCCTTTGGGGGCCGTTCTGTTTGCTGGCGGCTGTTGGGTTGCAGCGGCTTGCGAATAGCGGCGCCGGTGGAGTTTGGAAAGTTGGCGCGCGACTGCCAGAATGGGTTCGCGGCGGCGCGATAAGACAGACGCTTGCGTATGCCGTCTCGATCTTTGGGTTGATAACCACCGCAACCGCTATGGCGGTGCTGCATCCTCATCAGCAGGTGTATTTCAACGCGCTGACAGACGCTAATACGCCGGGCGCGATTGGCGAGCGGTATGATATGGACTACTGGCATGTGGCGCATCTGCAGACGCTGGAGTATCTGCTCGCGCGCTATCCGGATGACACGTTGCGCGTCTGGCCGCCGGAAAATGAAAGCCTGCTAATCCTGCCCCAAAACGATCGGGAACGCATCTTGGTTTCGAAGAACATTAACTTGGCGGACTATTATGTCCACTCAGTCTATAGGCGCCAAAACGCGCCTGAGGAGCCGGCGTTTCACAGCATTGAGGCATACGGCAGCGTCATCGCGTTCATACTCGCGCCGAACTCCGACGCCTACCGCGACTACTACCGCGCCGAATACGCCGATGTCGCCGCAAACGGAACTCTGCTCGCTCGCGCGGACTTCGACATCTACATCCATAACGGCGAGCTGCGCTACCTTAACGCGAATTGCGCGCCGCCGACTGATGAAAGCCCCAATTTCAAGATATTCCTGCACTTCTTTCCCGTCAACCTCGCCGACTTGCCCGCGCATCGCCGCGAGTTTAGTTTTGATAACCTCTTCTTTAACGAAGCCGCCTTCTTTGATGGCAAGTGCATAGCCATGCATCCCTTGCCCGATTACCCAATCGCCCGCATAAGGACGGGGCAGGATGCGGCGGCGAGTGGCGGCGATGGGTGGCGCGTGGATATTGACATGGCGGCTTATGCGACGGCGCAGGCGCTGTATGGGGGCATAGCCGCCGGCGATTACGGGCATCCGGTGGCGCGGTCGGACTTCGATGTGTATCTGCGCGGCGGCGGCTTGGCGTATCTCAAAGAGCATTGCGCGGAGGGCGACGCGGATGCGCGGTTCTTCCTGCATATCTTTCCCACAGATACCGCGGATCTGTCGGCAGATAGCGGCGAGGCAGGCTTTGTCAATTTGGACTTCCAGTTCGCCGACTACGGCGCATACGCGGGCGATAGGTGCGTGGCTGAGCGCGAGTTGCCTGATTACGCGATTGAACGCATCCGGACGGGGCAGTTCGTTAGCGGCGAGGGGCAGTTGTGGGGCGTGGAGTTCGCGGCGGGGCGGTAGCGTTTGCCTGACGCGCCCGCGCTTGCCTTGCTATAATTGCCGCCGTGATGACGCAAACGCTATCCCAACTATCTCCGCCGCGCCGACTAGCCGCGTTGCGCCGCGTTCCGTTTTGGGCGCAGGCACTTGCCCTCTGTGCGCTGTTCGCGGTCGTGGGCGTCGCGGTCGTGGACGACTATGGGGTAGCGGAGGATGAAATTGCCCAACGGCGAATCGCCAGCGCCAACGCCGACTATATCGCTACGGGCGACACAGACAGGCTGTACAACAGGGATTATCGCTACTTCGGCGTGGCGTTTGAGATGCCGCTGCTGCTGGCGGAGCGCGCGCTCCCATTGCAGGATCCCCGCTACATATACCTGACGCGCCACCTGCTTACTCATCTGTTATTTATCGCGGGCGGCTTTGTGTGCGGGGCGCTTGTCTATCGCATGCTGGGCAGCAGGTGGGTGGCGCTGCTGGCTATGCTGATGTTCTTGCTGCATCCGCGCTTGTATGCCCACTCGTTCTTTAACAGCAAAGATGTCCCTTTCGCGGCGATGCTGGTCATCGCGCTCTATCTCGCGCATCGCGCGTTTCGCAAAGACACTATTGGCGCGTTTGTGCTGTGCGGGGTAGTCGTGGGCTTGGCGATAGACTTGCGCCCTTTCGCGCTGATGCTGTTGCCGATGATATTGGCTATGCGCGCGCCGGATTTGTGGCAGGCGGACAGGGGGGAGCGCAAGCGCGTACTGCTCAGTGGCGCGGCGTTCTTGGCGGCGGCGCTGGGGACGGCGTACATCGTTCACCCGTATTACTGGGAAAACCCGCTGCGGTTCATTGAGAGCGTCCGCGAAGTTTCGCAGCATAGGCATCCCACCAATGCCGTGGATTTGTTTATGGGCGAGACTTATTTTGGCGGCGCTGTGCCTTGGAACTACATCCCCGTGTGGTTTGCGATAACCGCACCGCCGCTGACGCTGCTGCTGGGGGCTGTCGGATGCGCGGCGGCGTGCTGGCAGGGCATATCGCGTCCTCTTGCCGCGCTGCGCGACCGCGAGATCCGATTTCGCATACTGTTGTTGGGCTGCTTTGTGATGCCTGTCGTGGTGGTTATCGCGCTGCAGTCCAACACCTACAACGGCTGGCGGCATATGTATTTTTTGTGGGCGCCGTTCTGCTTGCTGGCGGCGGTTGGGCTGCGCGCGATTGCGAATAGCAATGTGGGGGAGTGGGCAAGCGGTGGAGTTGCGGCGCGGCTGCCAGGATGGGTTCGCGGCGGCGGGCTAAGGCGGGGATTGGCGTATGGCGGCGTGGGCGTTGGTTTGGCTACCACGCTGACCGCTATGGCGGCGCTGCATCCCTATGAGTATGTGTATTTTAACGCGCTAGTAGATACCGATGCGCCGGGCGCGCTTGGCGAGCGGTATGATATGGACTACTGGCTGATGGCGCATCGGCAGTCGCTGGAGCGTCTGCTCGCGCGCTACCCGGATGATACCTTGCGCGTCTATCCGGGCAGCCGCAGCATACGAATTCTGCCTCAAAATGATAGAGGGCGCATCGCGCTGACGCCCCCGCATGAGGCGGATTTTTATATCAACAGGTCAATCAATCGCGGGAATCAGCCGGATGAACCGGCGTTTCATAGCGTCCGGGCATACGGCAGCGCTATCGCGTTCATCATAGACACTAGATCTGACGCCTACCTCGACTACTACCGCGCTGAGTACAGAGATGTTGAGGCAAACGGGACGTTGCTCGCGCGTTCCGGTTTTGACATCTATATCCATAATGGCGCGCTGCATTACCTCAAAGAAGACTGCGAGCCGCTGCTGGCGACGAACGTCAATGATAATTTCAAGGCGTTCTTGCACATATTCCCTGTCAACCCCGCTGATTTGCTGGTGGACAGGCGCGAGCGCGGCTTTGAGAACCGGGACTTCTGGATTACCGAGCCCATCGCGTTCTTTGACGGCAAGTGCATCCACAAGCAACCGCCCTTGCCCGATTACGCAATCGCCCGCATAAGAACGGGGCAGAGCGCGGCGGCGAGTGGTGGCTATGATTGGCGCGTGGACATTGATATGGCGGCTTATGCGGCGGCGCAGGCGTTGTATGAGAGCATCGCCGCCAGGGATTACGGGCGGCCGGTGGCACGGTCGGACTTCGATGTGTATATGCGCGGCAATGGCTTGGCGTATGTCAAAGAAAACTGCGCGGCGGGCGATATGGACGCGCGGTTCTTTCTGCATATAATCCCCGATAAACCCGACGACTTGCCCGCAGATGGGCGCGAGCATGGCTTTGAAAACCTGGACTTCCTATTTGCCGATCACGGTGCGCGGGCGGGCGATAATTGCGTGGTTACGCGCGAGTTGCCGGGTTATGCGATAGAGCGCATCCGCACGGGGCAGTTCGTTAGCGGTGATAGACGGGTGTGGGAAGTCGAATTTCCCGCGGCACGATAGCCGCCTGCCTAACGCCTGACACCCAAGCGCCCACCTTGCTATAATTGCCGCCGTGATGCCAACGTTGCCACAATTCGCGCTATCCCGCTTAGCCCCATTGCGCCGCGTCCCGTTTTGGGCGCAGGCGCTTGCCGTTTGCGCACTGTTCGCAGTCGCGGGCGTCGCAATCGTGGACGACTACGGGATGCCCGGGGATGAGGTCACCCAACGCAGAATTGCCGTCGCCAACGCCGCCTATATCGCCACCGGCGCCACTGACGACCTGTATCACAGGGATCACCGATACTACGGCGTCGCCTTTGAGATGCCATTGCTGATGGCTGAGCGCGTACTCGGACTGCAAGACAGCCGCGACATCTACCTGACGCGCCACCTGATAATGCACCTGTTCTTCATAGCGGGCGGCTTTGCGTGCGCGATGCTCGCCTATCGAACGATCGGCAGCCGTTGGGTAGCCCTGCTTGCTATGCTGATGTTCCTGCTTCATCCTCGCCTCTACGCCCACTCGTTCTTTAATAGCAAGGACATCCCTTTCGTAGCGATGCTGCTAATCGCCCTCTACTTGGCGCATCGCGCCTTTCGCAAAGACACTGGCGGCGTGTTCCTGATGTGCGGCATAGGCGTAGGCTTGGCGATAAATCTGCGACCTTTCGCGCTAATGCTGTTGCCGATGATACTCGCTATGCGCGCGCTAGACCTATGGCAAGCGGGCAGGGAAGAGCGCAAGCGCATCCTGCTGACTAGCGTGGCGTTCTTGGCGGCGGCGCTTGCCACGGTGTACATCACTCACCCGTACTATTGGGAGACCCCGTTGCGGTTCATTGATGTCATCCGCTATCTGTCTCAGCATACCACTGTTATACCGAACCTGTTTATGGGTGAGATTCACAGAGCTGACGCCCTGCCGTGGAACTATATCCCTGTTTGGTTTGCCATAACCGCGCCGCCGGTGGCGCTGGCGCTGGGCGCTATCGGCGGCGCGGCAGTCTGCTGGCAGGGCGTATCGCGCCCTCTTGCCGCGCCGCGCAACCGCGAGATCCGCTTTCGCATCCTGATGCTGGGCTGCATACTATCGCCTGTGGCGGTTGCCATTATCCTGCAATCCACCACATACCACGGCTGGCGGCATATGTACTTCCTATGGGGGCCGTTCTGCCTGCTTGCTGCGGTTGGGCTGCACAGAATTACGAACATTCGTATGGGGGGGGGTATTTGGAAAATTGGATCGCGGCTGCCACATTGGGTTCGCGGCGGCGGCTTGCATATGGGACAGCGAGCGCTGGCATATGGCGTCGTTGGCGCAGGGTTGATAACCACTCTGACCGCTATGGCGGCTTTGCATCCCCACCAGCAAGTATATTTCAACGCGCTTGTGGACACCAAGACGCCGGGCGCGCTTGGCGAGCGGTACGATCTGGACTACTGGCGTGTGGCGTATCTGCAATCGATAGAATACCTGCTCTCGCATTACCCCTATGACACGCTGCGCGTCTGGCCGGAAAAGAAAAGCCTGCTGCTCTTGCCCCAAAACGATAGGGAGCGCATCGTGATTTCAAGGGGCCTGCACGCTGCGGACTATTTTCTCTACCCAATGTACGGGCTCCCCGGGTACCGAAACTTGCCTGATGCGCCGGCGATTCACAGCGTCCGGGCATACGGCAGCGTTGTAACGTCCATCCTAGATACCGACTCCGACGCTTACCGCGACTACTATCGCGCCGAATACGGCGATGTTGAGGCAAACGGAACGTTGCTCGCGCGCGCTGGTTTTGACATCTATATCCACGACGGCGCGCTGCATTACCTCAAAGAAAACTGCGAGCCGCTACTGGCAAGCCTCAAAGCCAGTAGAAGGGTGTTCCTGCACATATTTCCGGCCGACCCTGCTGACTTGCCGTCGGACAGGCGCGAGCATGGCTTCGAGAACCAGGACATCTGGATTATTGCCGAGCCTATCGCCTTCTTCGACGGCAAGTGCATTCACAGGCAACCGCCCTTGCCCGATTATCCAATCGCTCGCATAAGGACGGGGCAACTTGCGAAAGGCGAAACGCTATGGCGCACGGATGTTGACTTGGCTGCCCACGCCGCGGCGCAGGCTTTGTATGAGAGCATCGCCGCAGGGGATTACGGGCAGCCGTTGGCGCGATCGGATTTTGATGTGTATATGCGCGGCGAGGGCTTGGCGTATCTCAAAGAACCCTGTGCGGACGGCGAGGCCGACGCGCGATTCTTCCTGCACATAATCCCCGCCGATCCCGCCGACCTGCCGGCGGTCTGGCGCGAGTATGGCTTTGAGAACTTGGATTTCCACTTCAGAGATCACGGCGCTCGCGCGGGCGACAAGTGCGTGGCTGAGCGCGAGTTGCCGGATTATCCCATCGCGCGCGTCAAAACGGGGCATAATGCAACGACGCCCGGCGGCGATGGGTGGCGCGCGGACATTAACTTGGCTGCCCGCGCCGCCGCGCAAGCCGCTTACGATAGCATAGCCGCCGGCGACTACGGCCAGCCTATAGCTCAATCGGACTTCGATGTGTATCTACGCGACAACTTCCTGGCGTATTCCAAAGAAAACTGCGAGGCGGGCGACGTGGATGCGAAGTTCTTTCTGCACATAGTCCCCGCCGATCCCGACGACTTGTCTGCTGACTGGCGCGATCTCGGCTTTTTCAATCTTGACTTCCAATTCGCCGACTACGGCGCGCTCATAGATGGCAAATGTGTGGTTGAGCGCGAGCTGCCGGATTACGCGATAGAGCGCATTCGCACGGGGCAGTTCGTTAGCGGCGAGGGTAGGGTCTGGATCGCCGAATTCTCCGCCGCGCAATAAAACCCATTGCCCGACCAAACGCCTGCTTTGCTATAATTGCCGCCGTAATGCCAACGCTATCCCGACTCTTCCCGTTTAGCCGCCTAGCCCTGTTGCGCCGCATCCCGTTCTGGGCGCAGGCGCTTGCCCTATGCGCGCTGTTCACAGTCGCGGGCGTCGCCGTATTGGACGACTACGGCGTAACCTGGGATGAAATTATCCAACGCCAAACCGCCATCACCGTCGCCGACTATGCCTTGGGCGTATCCGAAGAGCCGCCGCGCGGAGACGACCGCTACTACGGCGTCGCCTTTGAGATGCCCTTGCTGCTCACTGAGCGCGCGCTCGGACTGCGAGACAGCCGCCATATCTATCTGACGCGCCACTTGATAATTCACCTGTTATTTATAGCGGGCGGCTTTGCGTGCGGGATGCTCGCATACCACATGCTCGCCAGTCGTTGGATAGCGCTGCTGGCTATGCTAGTGTTCCTGCTACATCCTCGGCTCTACGCCCACTCGTTCTTTAATGTAAAGGACGTTCCTTTCGCGGCGCTGCTGCTAATCTCGCTTTACCTCGCGCATCGCGCCTTTCGCAAGGACACCATTGGCGCGTTTCTGCTGTGCGGCATAGGCGTAGGCTTGGCGATAAATGTGCGCGTGTTCGGGCTGATGTTGTTGCCGATGATACTTGCCATGCGCGGGCTAGATATGTGGCAGACGGGCAGAGGAGAGCGCAAGCGCGTCCTAGCGTCTATTGGTGTATTCGCGGCGGGGGCGTTGGCGACGCCGTACATCATTCACCCGTACTACTGGGAGAATCCGTTGCGGTTCATTGAGGGCGTCCGCGTGCTGTCTCAGCATCCCACCATCGTAGATAACCTGTTTATGGGCGAGATTTACCCGTCTTACGCGGTGCCATGGAACTACATACCTGTGTGGTTTGGAATCACCGCGCCGCCGGTGGCGCTGGCGCAGGGCGCTATCGGATGCGCGGCGGTGTGTTGGCAGGCAATCACGCGCCCTTATGCCGCGCTGCGCGACCGTGAGATCCGATTTCGCGTTATGTTGCTGGGTTGCGTGGCATTGCCTGTGGCGGTTGTCATTATTCTGCAATCCAACATCTACGATGGCTGGCGGCAGATGTACTTCTTGTGGGGGCCGTTCTGCTTGCTTGCGGCGGTTGGGTTGCATTATGTTGCGAATATCAGTAGGTGGAGATGTGTTTGGAAGGTTGGCGCGTGGTTGCCGCGGCGGGTGATTGCGTATGGCGTCGTGGGCGCTGGGCTGATAACCACGCTGACCGCCATGGCGGCGCTGCATCCCTATGAGCATGTCTATTTCAACGCGCTTGTGGATACCAAGACGCCGGGCGCGCTTGCCAATCGGTATGATATGGACTACTGGCTGTTGGCGCATCGGCAATTGATGGAGCATCTACTCGCGCGCTACCCCGATGACACGCTGCGCGTCTGGCCAAGGCAGAAGAACCCGCAAATCCTGCCCCAAAGCGATAGGGAGCGCATCCTGTTTTCAAAGAGCATATACTCGGCGGACTACTTTCTCCACCCAATCTTCGGCCGCCGAAACTTGCCTGAGCAACCGGCGATGCATAGCATTCATGCATACGGCAACGGCATAGCGTTCATCCTGGATACTAGATCCGATGCCTACCGCGATTACCACCGCGCCGAATACGGCGATGTGGAGGCGAACGGAACTTTGCTCGCGCGCTCCGATTTTGACATCTATATCCATGACGGCGCGCTGCACTATCTCAAAGAAAACTGCGAGTCGTTGCTGAATGCCCATCACACTACTAGGGTGTTTCTGCACATATTCCCGGCCGACCCTGCTGACTTGCCGGCGGACAGGCGCGAGCATGGCTTCGAGAATCGGGACATCTGGATTGTTGCCGAGCCTATCGCCTTCTTCGACGGCAAGTGCATTCACAGGCAACCGCCCTTGCCCGATTACCCAATCGCCCGCATAAGGACGGGTCAGAACGCGACGGCAAGCGGCGGCTATGATTGGCGCGTGGACATTGATATTGCCGCTCATGCAGCGGCGCAGGCGTTGTATGAGCGCATCGCCGCAGGGGATTACGGACTTCCCGTCGCTCATTCTGACTTCGATGTGTATCTGCGCGGCAACGGCTTGGTGTATCTCAAAGAACCCTGCGCTCCGGGGGATGCGGATGCGCGGTTCTTCCTGCACATCATTCCCGTTGATCCCGCTGACTTGTCCGCAGAGTGGCGTGAGCGCGGCTTTGTGAACCTGGATTTCCGGTTCGCCGACTACGGCGCATACGCGGGCGATAAGTGCGTGGCTGAGCGCGATCTTCCCGATTACGCGATAGAGCGCATACGCACGGGGCAGTTCGTCAGCGGGGAGGGTAGGGTATGGATCGCCGAATTCTCCGCCGCGCAATAAAACCCATTGCCCGACCAAACGCTTGCTTTGCTATAATTGCCGCCGTAATGTCAACGCTATCCCGACTCTTCCCGTTTAGCCGCCTAGCCCTGTTGCGCCGCTTTCCATTCTGGGCGCAGGCGCTTGCTGTTTGCGCGTTGTTCGCACTCGCGGGCGTCGCCGCGCTGGACGACTACGGGATGCCCTGGGATGAGGTCACCCACCGCGCAATGGCAAGCGCCAACGCCAACTACATCGCCACAGGGTCCACAGACCTCCTGTATCACAGCGATTATCGCTACTACGGCGTCGCCTTTGATATGTCTCTGTTGCAGCTGGAGCGCGCGCTAGGATTGCAAGACAGCCGCGACATATACTTGACGCGCCACTTGATAATGCACTTGTTCTTTATTATAGGGGGCTTTGCGTGCGGGATGCTCGCCTACCGATCGTTAGGCAGCAGATGGGTGGCGCTGATGGCTATGCTGATGTTCCTGCTGCATCCGCGTCTGTACGCCCACTCGTTCTTCAATGTGAAGGACATCCCTTTCGCGGCGATGCTGCTAATCGCGCTGTATCTCACTCACCGCGCCTTTCGCAAGGACACGTTCGGCGCATTCCTGTTGTGCGGCATAGTCGTAGGCTTGGCGATAAATATGCGTCCTTTCGCGCTGATGCTGATGCCGATGATACTCGCTATGCGCGGGCTAAACTTATGGCAAGCGGGTAGGGGGGAACGCAAGCATATACTAGGCTCGGCCGGGATATTCGCGGCGGCGGCGCTGGCGATCACATACATCGTTCACCCGTACTATTGGGAGAACCCGCTGCGTTTCATTGAGCTCATCCGAGCGCTGTCTCAGCATCCCACTCACATAGGCAATCTGTTTGTGGGCGAGATTTACTGGTCTGACGCCTTGCCGTGGAACTATATCCCGGTGTGGTTTGCGATAACCGCGCCGCCGGTGACGCTGCCGCTGGGCGCTTTGGGCGCGGCGGCGGTCTGTTGGCAGGGCGTATCGCGTCCTCTTGCCGCGCTGCGCGACCGTGAAACCCGCTTTCGCATACTACTGCTCGGTTGCGTAGTATTGCCTGTGGCGATCGTTATCTTGTTGCAATCCACCATCTATAACGGATGGCGGCAGATGTATTTTTTGTGGGGGCCGTTCTGTTTGCTTGCGGCGGTCGGACTGCACAGGATTGCGAACATTCGCATGGATAGTGGTATTTGGAAAGTTGGCTCACGGTTGCCGTTCCAAGTTCGCGGCGGCGAGCTAAGGCGGGCGCTGGCATACGGCGTCGCGGGTATCGGATTGGCTACTACGCTAACCGCCATGGCTGCGCTGCATCCTCATCAGCAGGTGTATTTCAACGCGCTTGTAGATACAAAGACGCCCGGCGCGCTTGCCAAGCGGTACGATATGGACTATTGGCATGTGGCGCAGCGGCAATTGCTGGAGTATCTGCTCGCGCGATACCCCGACGCCACGCTGCGCGTCTGGCCAAGACAGAAGAATCCGCAAATCCTGCCCCAAAACGATAGGGAGCGCATCCTGTTCTCAGAGAGCATATACTCAGCGGACTATTTTCTCCATCCAATTTTCAAGCGCCGAAACTTGCCTGAAGAGCCGGCCATTCACAGCGTCCAGGCATACGGCAGCGGCATAGCGTTCACCCTAGATACCGGCTCCGACGCCTACCGCGACTATTACCGCGCCGAATACGGCGATATTGAGGCAAACGGAACGTTGCTCGCGCGCTCGGACTTTGATGTTTATATCCATGACAGCGCACTGCACTATCTCAAAGAAAACTGCGAGCCGTTGCTGGCAAATCCCGATGCCAATCCCAAGATATTCCTGCACATATTCCCGGCCGACCTCGCCGACTTGTCTCCGGATGGGCGCGTGCGCGGTTTCGAGAACCTTGACTTCTGGCTTGTTGAGCCCATCGCATTCTTCGACGGCAAGTGCATCCACAAGCAGCCGCGCTTGCCCAATTACGCGATAGAGCGCATAAGGACGGGGCAGCGCGCGCAAGGCGAAATGGTGTGGAGCGCGGACATTGATTTGGTTGCTCATGCAGCGGTGCAGGCGTTGTATGAGAGCGTCGCCGCCGGGGACTACGGGCAACCCGTTGCGCGGTCGGACTTTGATGTATATCTGCGCGGTAATGGCTTGGCGTATCTTAAAGAGCCATGCGATCAGGACGATATGGACGCGCGGTTCTTTCTGCACATCATCCCCGTTGACCCTGCTGATCTGCCAGCGGACGTGCGCGAGCGCGGTTTTGAGAACTTGGATTTCCAATTCGCCGACCACGGCGCGTACATTGGCGGCAAGTGCGTGGCAGAGCACAATCTGCCCGATTACGCGATAGAACGCATCCGCACGGGGCAGTTCGTTGGCGGCGAGGGTAGGGTATGGGGCGTAGAGTTTGGGGCAGGACAGTAGCCTGCGGCCTGCCCCAAACTGCCCTGCGCTCTATGCTCTCGGCTATTCGCGCGGGACTATGGGTAGCGTTACGTGGGAGGGGTGGGCGGCGGAGTGGTGGATGGTTTGGAGGGCGGGGACGAATGAGGCGTCGCTGCCGATGGGGGCGGCGGTGTTTGGGTTGCGGTCAAAGCGGGGGAAGTTGCTGGATGAGATTTCCAGGCGGATGCGGTGGCCTTTTTTGAAGACGTTGGCGGTCGCCCAGAGGTCTATGGTGTATTCAATCACGTCGCCGGGGGCGATGAAGTTGGCGGGGCGGCGTGGGTTGCGGTGGCGCGCGCGGATTATGCCGTCGGTTAGGTTGCGGGCGTAGCCGCAGGGCTCGACGTCCACTAGCTTGGCGGTGAAGTCGGTGTCGGGCGCGGAGGTGGAGGCGTAGAGGGTTACGCTGATGGGGCCGGTTACTTCGGTGTCCTCAGGCATTGGGGGCGTGGAATAGACTAGGACGTCTGGGCGCGTCTCTATGGGGCGCTGGTCGTAGGCGCCGGGCGACATGAAGGCGGGGTCGCAGCAGAGGCCGCCGCCGCTTGTGGGGACAGGGTTGGTAGGGTTGTATAGGAACGAGTCGGTGGGCTCGTCGGCGGGGGTTTCGGGGCTGAGCATGCCATCGCCGTTGAGGGTGTTGGCGCGTCCGCCGCTGTGCAGGTAGTAGGGCGTGGGCTGCGCGCGCTCAAGGGGCCAGGCGTCTTCGCAGCGCCATTCGTTGACGCCCATAACGAAGATGCGGACGGGCTTGTCGTCGGGGACGCCGTTGTCCTCGCCCTTGAGGTGGTGGTCGTAGTAGCGCAGGAATTCGCCGGCTAGGTCGATCGCGGCGGCGGCGGCGCGAGTGCCGAAGTTGTATTCGCCGGACACGCTTGGGGCGCTGCCGGAGTGGATCCAGGGGCCTATCGTCAGCCGCTGTCCGTCGCGCGCGGCTTGCGACGCGCCGTTGGCGCGCATCCCCAAGTAGTTGCCGATTGTGCCGCCAAGGAATATGTCGTACCAGCCGCCCACATTGAAGGCGGGTATGGCGATGTCCGAGTGCGATTCCTGTATGCACACCTGGCGCCAGTAGTCGTCGTATTCGGGATGCGCCAGCCAGTCGTAGTAGTAGGGCGCCAGGCCGTCTTTGAGATGCGGCATATCGGCGAGCGGCAGATGGGAGAATCCGCCGCACAAGGCGTCTTTGGCGGCGATGAGCGCGTCGAGGTCGGCGGGCGAGCGGTTGAGTTGCGCCGAAAGCTTGCCCCAGTTGGCGGATGTGAGCGCGCCGATTGCCCACGACAGGTTGAATCCCAGCTCAAACGCGCCGCCTTGCCACGACCAGCCCTCGTGGTAGTCGTCCGCGGTGAATCCGGGCGCTATGGCGGCGAGCGAGGGCGGCTTGGATTTGGCGGCGAGCCACTGCGTAGCGCCCACGTAGGATATGCCGAATGTGCCGACTTTGCCGCTGCACCACGGCTGCGACGCCAGCCATTCCACGCTGTCGTAGCCGTCGTTTATCTCGTTGACGAATGTGTAGAACTCGCCGTCGGACGAGTAGCGGCCGCGCACGTCCTGCACGACCGCCGCGTAGCCGTTCATCGCGGCGCGAACTACGTCAAGCGTGCCTGTGCGGTTGGCGGGGGAGCTTTTGTCGTATGGCGTGCGCGTCAGTAGGGCGGGAAAGCGTCCCGCCGCGTCCGGGCGGAACACATCCGCGTACAGTGTTGCCCCGTCGCGCATCCCTACGGGGACATTGAAATCCACTTTGATGGAATAGTTGCCAGCCATATCAGCCCTCCCGCTTTTGTGATTGGGCAGAATGTACATAAAGCGGGTAGGGTTGTCAAATGGGCGCGGGCAACGGCGGGATGGCGCGCGCTGCGCGGCGTCTTATTTGGGCTTGTCAAATGGACGGGCAATCAGGGCGGCGTCAGGTTTCGCGCCAGTAGGCGACGCCGAGTACGCCGGGGCCTATGTGCGCGCCCATAACGGGGGTGAATTCGCTGACGAAAAGTTCGGCGCAGTGGAAGTCGGCGGCGATGCGGTCGCGGAGGGCTTGCGCGTCTTGGGCGGCGTCGGCGTGCATCACGGCGGCGTGGATCGCGCCCTCGGCGGCGTCTTGGCGCATCAGCTCCAGCATGCGGCGGGTTGCGACGCGGCGGGTGCGCGGGCGGGCGAGCGTGGTTACCTCGCCGCCGGCGAGCTCGAACAGCGGCTTGATGCGGAGCAGCGACGCGCCCAGATGCGCGGCCGCGGGAACGCGCCCGCTCTTCCACAGGTAGCGCAGCGTGTCCACGAATGCGAGCAGGCGGGCTTGTTTCAGGACGCGCGCGGCGGCGGCCTCGGTGGCGGCGAGCGATGCGCCTTGCCGGGCGGCGCGCCGGGCGTTGAGGGCGGCGAGCGCGACTGAGCCCGCGGCGGCGGCGGAGTCCAGCAAGCGCAGGGGGATTTCGGGGCGCTCTTTGCGAAATTCGGCGGCGGCAATCGCGGCGGAGTCCATAGCGGCGCTGAAACGCGCGCCGGTGGCGATGCACAGGATCGCCGAGTGATGCGCGGCGGCGCGGCGAAAGGCGTCTGCGTAGCGCGCGGGCGGCGGCGCGGAGGTGGAGGGGAGGGCGGCGGTTGCCCTCAGGCGGCGATAGAACTGCGTGGGCGTGATGTCCCGCCCGTCAAGATAGGACGCGCCGTCCAGGGTGAGCGTCATCGGGACTGCGAATATGCCGCTGAGATCCGCGGCGTTGGGGGGCAGCGAGGCGGCGCTGTCCACGATTATGGCGGTTGGTGTCATAGGGTTTGGCCGGGCGCAAGCAATCGGTTTGCGGATTGGGGTTTGAGTGGTAGGATTTTGTATGTGATGGATATTATACGGGGTTTTGGGCGATTGGGGCTGTTGCATGCGCCATTTTGGGCGCAGGCGGGGGTGGTGTGCGCGGCGCTCGCGGTGGCGGGCGTGGTTGCGCTGGGCGATTATGGGGTAACGTCGGATGAGCCTTACCAGCGCGACACTACCGTTACCGTCGCCAAATACGCCCTGGGCATATCCGAAGAGCCGCCCATCGGACACGACCGCTACTATGGCGTCGCCTTTGAGATGCCGTTGCTGCTGGCTGAGCGCGCGCTTGGGTTGCAAGACAGCCGCCACATTTACCTGATGCGGCATTTGCTCTCGCATCTGTTCTTTATCGCGGGCGGCTTTGCGTGCGGGATGCTCGCCTATCGGATGGTCGGCAGCCGTTGGGTGGCGCTGTTGGCTATGCTGATGTTTCTGCTGCATCCGCGCTTGTACGCCCACTCGTTTTTTAATACGAAAGACGTCCCTTTCGCGGCGATGCTGATAGTGGCGCTCTATCTCACGCATCGCGCCTTTCGCAGGGATACGCTCGGCGCGTTTTTGCTGTGCGGGGTAGGCGTGGGCTTGGCGATAAACCTGCGCGTGTTCGGGCTGATGCTGTTGCCGATGATATTGGCTATGCGCGGGCTGGATCTGTGGCAGGCGGGCAGTGGAGAGCGCAAGCGCATCCTGACGACGGGCGCGGCGTTCTTGGCGGCGGCGATTGCGGTCGTGTACATCATTCACCCGTACTACTGGGAGGATCCGCTGCGGCTCGTTGAGGGCATCCGAGTGTTATCTCAACATCCCACTACTATAAAGAACCTGTTTATGGGCGAGATTTACAGGTCTGACTTCGTGCCGTGGAACTATATCCCCGTTTGGTTTGCCATAACCGCGCCGCCGGTGGCTCTGGCGCTGGGCGCTATCGGATGCGCGGCGGCGTGTTGGCAGGGGATGGCGTGTCCTCTTGCCGCGCTGCTCGACCGCGAGATGCGCTTTCGCATCCTGGCGCTGGGCTGCGTGGCGTTGCCTGTGGCGGTTGTGATTATCTTGCAAGCCAACATATACAACGGCTGGCGGCAGATGCACTTTTTGTGGGGGCCGTTCTGCTTGCTTGCGGCGGTCGGGTTGCATGCGCTTGCGAGCGGCAATGTAGGGAAGGGCGTTTGGAAGGTTGGCGCGCGGCTGCCCGGATGGGTTCGTGGCGGCGGGCTAAGACAGGGGCTTGCGTATGGCGCGGCGGGCTTTGGGCTGATAACCACCGCAACCGCTATGGTAGCGCTGCATCCTCATCATCAGGTGTATTTCAACGCGCTGACGGACACAAAAACGCCGGGAGCGCTTGGCGAGCGGTACGATATGGACCACTGGCTATTGGCGCATACGCAAATGATGGAGTATCTGCTCGCGCGCTATCCGGAGGGCGATCTGCGCGTCTGGCCTGAAAAGAAAAGCGCGCTCATCCTGCCCGAAAACGATAGGGAGCGCATCGTTATCACAAGCGCGCACGCGGCGGACTTTCGGCTTTACCCAACAATCTTTTCACAGGGCCGAAAGCTGAACTTGGTTGAGTTGAACTTGCTTGATGAGCCGGTGTTTCACAGCGTCGAGGCATACGGCAACGCCATTGGGGCCATCATCGCCCCGAACTCCGACGCTTACCGCGACAACTACCGCGCCGCATACGCCGATACCGTCGCAAACGGGACTCTGCTCGCTCGCGCGGATTTTGACATCTATATTCATAATGGCGAACTGCGCTACCTTAAGGCGGATTGCGAGCCGCCAGAGGCAAATCCCAAATTCATGATATTCCTGCGCTTTTTTCCGGTCAACCTCGCCGATTTGCCCGCGCATCGCCACGAGCGCGGCTTTGAGAACCGAAACTTCTACCATGCCACCTACGTTGACGGCAAGTGCATCAACAAGCAGCTCCTGCCCGATTACCCAATCGCCCACATACACACAAGGCAGAATGTGGGAGGCGAAGTGATATGGCGCGTGGATATTGACATTGCCGCTTATGAGGCGGCACGGGCGTTGTATGAGAGCATCGCCGCGGGCGACTACGGGTCGCCCTCAGCGCAGTCGGACTTTGATGTGTATCTAATCAGCGGTGGCTTGGCGTACATCAAAGAACCCTGCGCGGTGGGCGGCGCCGACGCGCGGTTCTTTCTGCACATATTTCCCGCCGATCCCGCCGATCTGCCCGCGAACAGCCGCGAGCTTGGCTTTGCCAACCTGGACTTTCAGTTTGCCGACCACGGCGCGTATGTGGGCGATAAGTGCGTGGTTACGCGAGAGTTGCCGGGCTATGCGATAGAGCGCATCCGCACGGGGCAGTTCGTCAGCGGCGGGGACAGGTTGTGGAGCGTGGAATTCTCTGTGGGGCGGTAGCCGCGCGCGTAACGTATGACGCCCCTGCGCTTGCCTTGCTATAATTGCTTGCGTGATGTCAGCGCTATCCCAATTCCCGTTTAGTGGCTTAGCCTTATTGCGCCGGATGCCGTTCTGGGTGCAGGCGTTTGCGGTGTGCGCGCTGTTCGCAGTCGCGGGCGTCGCTGTGCTGGACGACTATGGGATAGCGCGCGATGAGTTTCATTCACACCGATTCGCTCTCATCAACTTCGACTATGTCACCACCGGCGACATAAGCGTAATATCCGAATACCCTGACATTACCTATCGTCACAACGGCGTCGCCTTTGAGATGCCCTTGTTGCTGACAGCGCGCGCGCTCGGACTGCAAGACACCCGCGACATCTTTATCATGCGCCACTTGCTGACGCACTTGTTCTTCATAGCGTGCGGATTCGCGTGCGGGATGCTCGTCTATCGGATGATTGGCAGCGGATGGGTGGCGTTGCTGGCTATGCTGATGTTCTTATTGCATCCGCGCCTTTACACGCATTCTTTCTTCAACAGCAAAGACATCCCATTCGTGGCGATGCTGATGGTGGCGCTATATCTCGCGCATCGCGCTTTTCGCAGGGACACGTTTGGCGCGTTTTTGCTGTGCGGGATAAGCGTAGGCTTGGCGATAAACCTGCGCGTGTTCGGGCTGATGCTGTTGCCGATGATACTCGCTATGCGCGGGCTGGATCTGTGGCAGGCGGGCGGGGGAGAGCGCAAGCGCATTCTAGCTTCCGCCGGGATATTCGCGGGGGCGGCGCTTGCCATTGTGTATATCAGCTACCCGTACTACTGGGAAAACCCGTTGCGGTTCATTGAGGGCATTCGCGTGTTCGCCCAGCATCCCAGCATACTTACAAACATGCTGTTTATGGGCGAACTTTACAGATCTGACACCGTGCCGTGGAACTTCATACCCGTTTGGTTTGGGATTACCGCGCCGCCGATAGCGCTGCTGTTGGGCGCTATTGGATGCGCGGCGGTCTGTTGGCAGGCGACCACGCGCCCTATCGCCGCGCTGCGCGACCGCGAGATTCGCTTTCGCATTATGTTTCTTGGATGCTTTGCGCTGCCTGTGGCGGTTGTCATTATCCTGCAATCCAACATCTATGACGGTTGGCGGCAGATGTACTTCCTTTGGGGACCGTTCTGCCTATTGGCGGCGGTTGGGCTGCATGTGATTGCGAATAGCGATGTAGGACAGGGCGGATTGAAGGTTGCGGCGCGGCTGCCCGACTGGGTTCGCGGCGGGCGCTTGCGTATGGCGCGGCGGGCTTTGGATTGATAACCACGCTGACCGCTATGGTTGCGCTGCATCCCTATGAGTACGCCTATTTCAACGCGCTTGTAGATACCAGGACGCCCGGCGCGCTTGCCAAGCGCTACGATATGGACCACTGGTGGATGGCGAGGTGGCAATTGCTAAAGCATCTGCTCGCGCGCTATCCGGACGACGAGTTGCGCGTCTGGCCAGCAATCCGCAGCGCGCTGCTCCTGCCTCAAAATGATAGAAACCGCCTCATAGGCTTTGGAAACTCGCCCTCGGTGGATTTTTACCGCGGCATTGACCTGATGGCGAGCGTGGGCTAGAAAAACGTGCACGCGGCGGACTTTTATCTAATGGATGACGCGAGAGGGCATCGTCTACTTAAAAAAAACCTGCCGCCCTATTATCTCCACCCGCGCGTCAACGCTCAGGACATACCTGAGCAACCGCCTAGCGATGTCGTCCGAGCATACGGCAGCGTGGTGACGTACATAGTCGCCAAGGATGTGGACGCCTACCTCGCCGCATACGACGACATCGCGGCAAACGGCGATCTTCTGGCGCGCGCGGGCTTTGACGTCTATATCCAAAACGACGCGCTGTACTATCTCAACGCGGATTGCGCGCCGCAGCTGGACGCCGACGCTTGGATATTCCTGCATATCTTTCCCGCCGCCGCCGATTCGCCCGCCGACAACCGCGAGCGCGGCTTCGAGAACATGGATTTCCGGCTGGTAGGGGAGAGCTTAGCGTTCTTTGATGGCAAGTGCATCTACAAACAACCCTTGCCCGCTTACCCAATCGCCCGCATAAGAACGGGGCAGAACGCGGTCGATGGAGAGGCCGGAGGCAAAGCGATATGGCATGCGGATATTAACCTGGCCGCCCGCGCCGCCGTCCAAGCCGTGTACAAGCGCATTGCCGCCGGGGACTACGGCGCGCCCGCTGCCCAATCCCGCTTCGACCTTTACCTGCGCGATAACACCCTGGCATACATCAAAGATCCCTGCGCGGCGGGCGATACCGACGCGCGGTTCTTTTTGCATATTGTCCCCGCGAACCCTGCCGATCTGCCGATGGGTAGGCGCGAGCGTGGCTTTGAGAACCTGGACTTCCAATTCAGCGAACACGGCGCATACGCAGGCGATAAGTGCGTAGTTACGCGCGAGTTGCCCGACTACCCGATAGAGCGCATACGCACGGGGCAGTTCGTCAGCGGCGCGGGTAGGGTATGGGGTGTGGAGTTCGCTGTGGGGTGGTAGTCTTGCCTGACGCGCCCGCGCTTGCCTTGCTATAATTCCCACCGCAATGTCTATGCTATCCCGCCTATCCCCGCCGCGCCGCCTGGCCCCGTTGCGCCGCATCCCTTTCTGGGCGCAGGCGCTTGCCCTTTGCGCGCTGTTCGTGGTCGTGAGCGCCAGTGTGCTGGACGACTATGGGGTAGGCGTGGATGTACAGGCGCAGCGCCAAATCGCTCTCGCCAACGCCGATTACATCGCTACGGGCGCAACCGACCTCCTATATTACAAAGATTATCGCTACTACGGCATCGCCTTTGAGATGCCGCTGATGCTTGCTGAGCGCACGCTTGGTCTGCAAGACAGCCGCTATGTCCACTTGACCCGGCACTTGCTCTCACATCTGTTCTTTATCACGGGCGGATTTGCGTGCGGGATGCTCGCCTATCGGATGATGGGCAGCAGGTGGGTGGCGCTGTTCGCTATGCTGCTGTTTCTGCTACATCCGCGGTTGTATGCCCACTCGTTCTTTAACAGTAAAGACATCCCTTTCGCGGCGATGTTGATAATCACGCTATATCTGACGCATCGCGCCTTTCGCAAGGACACCGTTGGCGCGTTCCTGCTGTGTGGCGTAGGCGTAGGGTTGGCGATAAACCTGCGGCCTTTCGGGCTGATGCTGTTGCCGATGATACTCGCTATGCGCGGGGTGGATCTGTGGCAGGCGGGCAGGGGGGAGCGCAGGCGCATACTGGCGTCCGCCGGGGTATTCGCGGGGGCGGCGCTGGCAATCACATATATTATTCACCCGTACTATTGGGAAAATCCGCTGCGGTTTATTGAACTCACCCGCGTGATGGCTCAGCATCCCACAGTTGTAGAGAATTTGTTTATGGGCGAGGTTCATATGTCCGACGCCGCGCCGTGGAACTATGTCCCGGCGTGGTTTGGCATAACCGCGCCGCCGGTGGCGCTGGCGCTGGGCGCTATCGGATGCGCGGCGGTGTGCTGGCAAGGCATATCGCGCCCTCTTGCCGCGTTGCGCGACCGCGAAACCCGCTTTCGCATAATGCTGGTGGGATGCTTTGCGTTGCCCGTCGTAGTGGTTATCGCGCTGCAATCCAACATCTACAATGACTGGCGGCAGATGTACTTCCTGTGGGCGCCGTTCTGTTTGCTTGCGGCGGTCGGATTGCGCGCGCTTGCGAGCGGCGGCGCAGGGGAGTGGGCAAGAGTGGGAGTCGCGGCGCGGCTGCCCGGATGGGTTCGCGGCGGCGGGCTAAGGCGGGCGTTGGCGTATGGCGTGGCGGGCGTTGGGCTGATAACCACGCTGACGGCTATGGCGGCGCTGCATCCCCATCAGCATTTGTATTTCAACGCGCTTGTGGATGCCAAGACGCCGGGCGCGCTTGCCAAGCAGTACGATATGGACTACTGGCAGGTGGCGCAGCGGCAGTCGCTGGAGTATCTGCTCGCGCGCTATCCGGATGACATTCTGCGTATCTGGCCAGGAAATAAAAGCCTGCAAATCCTGCCTCAAAACGATAGGGAGCGCATCCTGATTTCAAGGCGGCTGGGCGAGGCGGACTATTATATTCACCCAATCTTCAAGCGCCGGAGCTTGCCTGAGGAGCCGGCGCTTTACAGCATCCGCGCATACGGCAATGTCGTTGCGTTTGTCCTTTCGCCGAGCGCGGACACGCACCGCGATTATTACCGCGCCGAATACGAGGATGCAACGGCAAACGGGACGTTGCTGGCGCGCGCGGACTTTGACATCTATATTCATAATGGCGCTCTGTACTACATCAAAGAAGACTGCGAGACGTTGCTGGCAGGTGCGGACTTTCGCATCTTCTTGCACACATTCCCGGCCGACGCCGACGACTTGCCCGCGAACCGAGGCGAGTTTGGTTTCGAGAACCGGGACTTTTGGATTAGCGAGCATTTCGGGTTCTTCGAGGGCAAGTGCGTCCATAGACACATTTTGCCCGATTATCCCATCGCCCGCGTAAGGACTGGGCAGATTGTGGAAGGCAAAGAGATATGGCGCGTGGATGTTGACTTGGCAGCCGCGTTGCCCGATAGAGCGCATCCGCGCGGGGCAGTTCGTTAGCGGCGAGGGCGGGTTGTGGGGCGTAGAGTTCGCGGCAGGGCAGTAGCCTTTGACTGACACCCGACGCCTGCCTTGCTATAATTGCCGCCGTGATGTCAACGCTATCCCGATCCCCGCTCCGCCGCCTAGCCTTGATGCGCCGCGTCCCGTTCTGGGCGCAGGCGCTTGCCATTTGCGCTCTGTTCGCAATCGCGGGCGGCGCCGTCCTGGACGACTACGGCATGACGGGGGATGAGGTCGTCCAGCGCGAAATCGCAAACGCAAACGCGGAATACATTGCCACTGGCTCCACAGACTTCCTGTATCACAACGATAATCGCTACTACGGCCTCGTAATTGAGATGCCGCTGTTGCTGGCTGAGCGTGCGCTCGGACTGCAAGACACCCGACACATATACTTGACGCGCCACCTGCTTACGCATATTTTCTTTATAGCGGGCGGCTTTGCGTGCGGGATGCTCGCCTATCGGACGCTGGGCAGCCGTTGGATAGCGCTGTTGGCTATGCTGATGTTTCTGCTGCATCCGCGCTTGTACGCCCACTCGTTCTTCAACAGCAAGGACGTCCCTTTCGCGGCGCTGCTGGCAATCGCGCTCTACTTGACGCATCACGCCTTTCGCAGGGATACGCTTGGCGCGTTTCTGCTGTGCGGCATAGTCGTGGGCTTGGCGATAAACCTGCGCGTGTTCGGGCTGACGCTGTTGCCGCTCATACTCGCTATGCGAGGGCTAGATTTATGGCAGGCGAGTAGGGAAGAGCGCAAGCGCATCATAGCGTCGGCGGGGATATTCGCGGCGGCGGCGATTGCGGTCGTGTACATCATTCACCCGTACTACTGGGAGAACCCGCTGCGGTTCATTGATAGTGTTCGCTTACTATCTCAGCATCCCACCATTATGCCGAACCTGTTTATGGGCAATATCCACTCATCTGACGCCGCGCCGTGGAACTATATCCCGGTGTGGTTTGCGATAACCGCGCCGCCTGTAGCGCTGGCGCTGGGCGCCGTCGGATGCGCGGCGGCGTGTTGGCAGGGCATATCGCGCCCTATTGCCGCGCTGCGCGACCGAGATATCCGCTTTCGCGTTATGCTGCTGGGTTGCTTTGCGTTGCCTGTGGCGGTGGTTATCGCGCTGGAATCCAACATCTACCAAGGCTGGCGGCATATGTATTTCATGTGGACGCCGTTCTGCTTGCTTGCGGCGGTCGGGCTGCACACAATTACGAATATTCGTATGGGAGGGGGTATTTGGAAAGTTGGAGCGCGGGCGTCGCGCCGGGTATGGCTGTGGCGGGCGCTTGGGTATGGCGCGGCTGGCGTTGGGCTGATAACCACCGCAACCGCTATGGCCGCGCTGCATCCCTATCAGTATGTGTATTTCAATGCCTTGACAGACACTAACACGCTGGGCGCGCTTGGCGAGCGGTACGATATGGACTATGCGGCGGTGGCGCGGCTGCAATCGCTGGAGCATTTGCTTGCGCGCTATCCGGATGACAAGCTGCGCGTCTGGCGCGGCAAGACAAGCTCTCTAATTCTGCCTTTAAGCGATAGGGATCGCATCGTTTTCACTAAGCGCGATGAGGCGGACTTTCACTTTTATCAGCAGCCCGTCTATTACTGGCGCAGCGCGCCGGGTCTGCCGATGTTTCATAGCGTTCAGGCATACGGCAGCGTTATCGCGCACATCATAGCGCCGAACTCCGACGCCTACCGCGACTACTATCGCGCCGACTGCGCGGATGCGGAGGCAAACGGGACTCTGCTGGCGCGCTCCGCCTTTGACATTTACGCTCATAACGGCGCGATTTACTACATCAGCGCCAACTACCCTCCGCCGTTGGCAAACTCCGACGCCAAAGTATTCCTGCATGTCTTTCCCGTGGACGCTGCCGATCTGGCCGCCGGCAGCCGCGAGCGCGGCTTTGATAATCTGGACTTTCTGACTGCCGGTCCTGTCTATTTCTTCATGTACGGCGGCGTCTTCGATGGCAAGTGCGTGGCGCGGCGGCCGTTGCCCGATTACCCTATCGCCCGCGTCAGAACCGGGCAGAGCGCGGCGGGTGGCGGAGCTGGGTGGCGGGCGGATATTGACTTTGCCGCTCTCGCCGAGGCGCAGGCGTTGTATGAGGGCATTGTCGCCGGCGATTATGGGCAGCCGGTGGCGCGGTCGGGCTTTGATGTGTATTTGCGAGGCGATAGATTGGCGTATCTGAAAGAGGACTGCGAGGCGGGCGATGTGGAGGCGCGGTTCTTTTTGCACATAGTTCCCGTTGATCCGGCCGACCTGCCGGCGGACTGGCGCGAGCGCGGCTTTGAGAACTTGGATTTCCAGTTCGCCGACTACGGCGGATACGCGGGCTATAAGTGCGTTGCAGAGCGCGAGCTTCCCGATTACGCGATAGAGCGCATCCGCACGGGGCAGTTCGTTAGCGGCGAGGGCGAGTTGTGGAGTGCCGAATTCCCCGCAATGCGGTAGCGCTTGCCTGACACACGACGCTTGCCTTGCTATAATTGCCGCCGTGATGCCAACGCTATCCCGACTCTTGCCGCTTAGCCGCCTAGCCTTGCTGCGCCGCGTCCCGTTCTGGGCGCAGGCGCTTGCGGTGTGCGCGCTGTTCGCAGTCGCGGGCACCGCCGTCCTGGACGACTACGGGGTGACTTGGAATGAGCTTGACCAGCGTAGAATCGCTATCGCCAACGCCGACTACATCGCCACCGGCAGCGTCGACCGGCTATATCACAGAGATTATCGCTATTACGGCGTGGCAATTGAGATGCCCTTGCTGTTGGCGGAGCTTGCGCTTGGGCTGCAAGACAGCCGTCCCATATACCTGACTCGCCACCTGCTAACCCACCTGTTCTTTATCGCGGGCGGCTTTGCGTGCGGGATGCTCGCTTATCGGACGCTGGGCAGCCGTTGGATAGCGCTGCTGGCTATGCTGATGTTTCTGTTGCATCCGCGCTTGTACGCCCACTCGTTCTTTAACAGCAAGGACGTCCCTTTCGCTGCGCTGCTGGTCATCGCGCTCTATCTCACGCATCGCGCGTTTCGCAAGGACACGCCCGGCGCGTTTCTGCTGTGCGGCATTTGCGTGGGTTTGGCGATAAATCTGCGCCCTTTCGCGCTGATGCTGCCGCCGATGATACTCGCTACGCTCGCGCTAGATCTGTGGCAGTCGGGCAGGGGAGAGCGCATGCGTATATTAGCGACTGCCGGGATATTCACAGGGGCGGCGCTTGCGATAGTGTACATCACCCACCCGTACTACTGGGAGAACCCGCTGCGGTTCATTGAGAGCGTCCGAGTATTGTCCCAGCATCCCACCATTATAGAGAGCCTGTTTATGGGCGAGATCTATTTGTCTGACGCCGCGCCGTGGAATTACATCCCGGCGTGGTTTGCGATAACCGCGCCGCCGCTGGCGCTGGCGCTGGGCGCTGTCGGATGCGCGGTGGTCTGTTGGCAGGGCATAGCTCGTCCTCTTGCCGCGCTGCGCGACCGCGAGATACGCTTTCGCGTCCTGCCGCTAGGTTGCTTTGCGCTGCCTGTCGTGGTTGTTATCGCGTTGCAGTCCAACATCTATAACGACTGGAGGCAGATGTATTTTCTGTGGGCGCCGTTCTGTTTGCTGGCGGCGGTTGGGATGCGCGCGCTGGCGAGCGGCGGCGAGGCGAAAGAGATTGCGGGAGGAATTGGGGCGCGGCTGCCCGGATGGGTTCGCGGCGGCGCGGCAAGGCAGGCGCTGGCGTATGGAGTGGCGAGCGTTGGTCTGATAACCACGCTGGCCGCTATGGCGGCGCTACATCCCCATCAGCAGGTATATTTCAACGCGCTTGTGGACACCAAGACGCCGGGCGCGCTTGGCGAGCGGTATGAGATGGACTACTGGCAGTTGGCGCAGCGACAATCGCTGGAGCGCCTGCTCGCGCGCTACCCGGATGGCGCGCTGCGCGTCTGGCCCGGAAAGGTTAGCGCGCTTATTCTGCCCCAAAGCGATAGGGAGCGCATCGCTATCGCGGACTTGCACGATGCGGACTTTTATCTCAACCCGCGCCTGTATCGGAAAAATATGCCGGATCCGCCGGCGCTTGACAGCATCAAAGCATACGGCAGCGACATCGCGTTCATTCTCGCGCCGAACTCAGACGTCTATCGCGACGCCTACCGCGCCGAATATGACGATGTCGCGGCGAATGGGACACTGCTGACGCGCGCGGCTGTCGACATCTATATTCATAATGGCAAGCTGTACTACCTCAGCTCGGACTGCGCGCCGAGGCTGGCGAATGCCGGTTCCAAGGTATTCTTGCACATATTCCCTGCCGATCCCCGGGACCTGCCGGCGGACAGCCGCGAGCGCGGCTTCGAGAATCATGACTTTAGGATTACCGAGCGCTTTGCATTCTTCGACGGCAAGTGCGTCAACAGGTCGCCTTTGCCCGATTACCCCATCGCGCGCATAAGAACGGGGCAGGATGCCTCGCTTGGAATCAAAGAGTGGCGCGCGGATATTAACTTGGCGGCGCAAGCGGCTCATGACAGCATCGCTGCCGGGGACTACGGGCATCCCGTGGCAAAGTCGGACTTCGATGTGTATCTGATCGACGACGGCATGGCGTATCTTAAAGAACCTTGCTTGTCGGGTGATACCGACGCGCGATTCTTCTTGCACATAATCCCCGCCGATCCTGCCGATCTGCCCGCTGCCGACCGCGAGCGCGGCTTTGAGAACAGGGACTTTCGGTTCGCTGAGCGTGGCGCGCGCATAGACGGCAAGTGCATGGCCGAGCGCGAGTTGCCCGACTACGCGATAGAGCGCATACGCACGGGGCAGTTCGTTAGCGGCGAGGGCAACCTGTGGCGAGTAGAGTTTGCGGTAGGGCAGTAGCCTTTGCCTGACGCCCAAACGCCCATCTTGCTATAATTGCCGCCGTGATGCCAACGCTATCCCGACTATCCCCGCTGCGCCGCCTAGCCCTATTGCGCCGCGTCCCGTTTTGGGCGCAGGCGCTTGCGGCGTGCGCGCTGTTTGCAATCGTGGGCGTCATCATCCTGGACGACTACGGGATGAATTGGGATGAGACTGACCAGCGCAGAATCGCCATTGCCAACGCGGAGTACATCCTAGGCGTCTCCGAGTACGCGGTGGGCGTCAATCAAGATCCGCCGCTCCCGCATAATCGCTACTACGGCCTCGTAATTGAGATGCCGCTACTGCTGACGGAGCGAGCGCTCGGACTGCAAGACAGCCGCCGTATCTACTTGACACGCCATCTGCTTACCCACCTGTTATTTATCGCGGGCGGCTTTGCGTGCGGGATGCTCGCCTATCGGATGCTGGGCAGCCGATGGGTGGCGCTGTTGGCTATGCTGTTGTTTCTGCTGCATCCGCGTTTGTACGCCCAATCGTTCTTTAACAGCAAGGATGTCCCTTTTGCGGTTATGCTGATAATCGCGCTATATCTCACGCATCGCGCCTTTCGCAAAGACACTATTGGCGCGTTTCTGCTGTGCGGCGTAGTCGTAGGCTTGGCGATAAATCTGCGCGTGTTCGGGCTGATGCTACTGCCTATGATCCTCGCTATGCGCGCGCTGGACTTGTGGCAGGCGGGTAGGGGGGAACGCAAGCATATATTAGCGACTGCAGGGATATTCGCGGGGGCGGCGATTGCGATAGTGTATATCATCCACCCGTACTATTGGGATAACCCGCTGCGGTTCGTTGAGGGCGTCCGCGTGATGTCGCAGCATCCGACCATTACGCCGAACCTGTTTATGGGCGAGGTTCATCAGTCTGACGCCGTGCCGTGGAACTACATCCCCGTTTGGTTTGCGATAACCGCGCCGCCGGTGGCGCTGGCGCTGGGCGTTATCGGATGCGCGGCGGCGTTCTGGCAGGCAATCACGCGCCCTCTTGCCGCGCTGCGCGACCGAGAGATCCGCTTTCGCATCTTGCTGCTGGGCTGTGTTGTATTGCCTGTGGCGGTTGCCATTATCTTGCAAGCCAACATCTACCAAGGCTGGCGGCAGATGTACTTTTTGTGGGGGCCGTTCTGCTTGCTGGCGGCGGTCGGGCTGCGCGCGCTTGCGAAAGGCGGCGCAGGGGATTGGACAAGAGGGCGAGTTGCGACGCTGCTGCCCGGATGGGTTCGCGGCGGCGCGGCAAGGCGGGCGCTTGTGTATGGCGTCGTAGGCGTTGGGCTGATAACCACGCTGACCGCTATGGCGGCGCTGCATCCTTACCAGCAGGTTTATTTCAACGCGCTTGTGGATGCCAAGACGCCGGACGCGCTTGGCGAGCGGTACGATATGGACTACGGGTTTGTGGCGCATCGGCAATTGCTGGAGCGTCTGGTCGCGCGCTATCCGGATGGCGAGCTGAGAGTATGGCCGGAACGATACAACGCGCAGATACTGCCGCAAGATGATAGGGAGCGCATCATTTTCACGGGCGGGCGCGATGCGGACTTTCATCTCAACCCGCGCGTCTATTACCGGCATGGCCTGCCGGAGCCGCCCGCGTTTCACAGCATCCGGGAATACGGCAGCGTCATGGCGTTCATACTAGCGCCGACCTCAGACGCCTACCGCGACTACTACAACGCCGCCTACGACGAAGTGGCGGCAAGCGGGACGCCGCTGGCGCGCGAGTATTTTGAAGTCTATATCCATAATGGCGTATTGTACTACCTCAACGCGGATTGCTTGCCGCCGACTGAAAACCCCAATTTCAGGATATTTCTGCACTTCTTCCCCGTCAACCTCGCCGATTTGCCCGCGGACAGGCGCGAGCGCGGCTTTGAGAACGCCGACTTCCGGTTCAACAAGCATGCCGCCTTTTTTGACGGCAAGTGCATTCATAGACAGCCCTTGCCCGATTACACAATCGCCCGCATAAGGACGGGGCAGCTTGCGAAAGGCGAATTGATATGGCAAGCCGATATTGACTTAGCTGGCCGCGCCGCCGCGCAAGCGTTGTATGAGGGCATCGCCGCCGGGGATTATGGGCAACCCGCCGCGCAGTCGGACTTTGACGTGTATCTACGGGGCAATCGCTTGGCGTATCTCAAAGAAGACTGCGAGGCGGGGGATACGGACGCGCGGTTCTTTCTGCACATCATCCCCGCAGAATCTGCCGATCTGCCAGTGGGTAGGCGCGAGGCCGGATTTGAGAACCTGGACTTCCAATTCGCCGACCACAGCGCGTATCTAGGCGACAAGTGCGTGGCTGAGCGTGAGTTGCCGGATTACGCGATAGAGCGCATACGCACGGGGCAGTTCGTTAGCGGCGCGGGGCAGTTGTGGAGCGCGGAGTTCGCGGCAGGGCAGTAGGGCTTGCCTGACACTCAACGCCCGTCTTGCTATAATTGCTCCCGCAATGCTTACGCTATCCCGCCTATCCCCGCTTAACCGCCTAGCCCCATTGCGCCGAACCCCGTTCTGGGCGCAAGCGGCGGTGGTTTGCGTTCTGTTCGCTATCGTCGGAATTGCCGTCCTGGACGACTACGGGGTAGGCGGGGATGATATTGACCAGCGCCGAATCGCCAGCGGCAACGCCCAATACATAGTCTCCGGCGACGACGACCGCCTATATTACAGACATCATCGCTACTACGGCATTGCCTTTGAGATGCCGCTGCTGCTGGTTGAGCGCGCGCTTGGGATGCGAGACAGCCGCCGTATTTTCCTGACGCGCCACTTGATCACTCACTTGTTCTTTATCGCGGGCGGCTTTGTGTGCGCGACGCTCGCCTATCGCATGCTGGGCAACAGATGGATAGCGCTGTTCGCTATGCTGCTGTTCTTGCTGCATCCGCGCCTCTACGCGCACTCTTTCTTCAACAGCAAAGACACCTTATTTGCCGTGATGATAATCATCGTCTTATATCTCACACACCGCGCCTTTCGCAGGGACACTTTCGGCGCGTTCCTGCTGTGCGGGATGGGCGTGGGCGTGGCGATAAATCTGCGGCCTTTCGCGCTGATTCTGCCGCCGATGATACTGGCTATGCGCGGGCTAGACCTGTGGCATGCGGGCAGGGAAGAGCGCAAGCGCATACTGGCGTCCGCCGGTATATTCGCGGCGGCGGCGGTTGCGATAGTGTACATAATCCACCCGTACTACTGGGAAAACCCGCTGCGGTTCATTGAGGTCTTCGCGGGGCTGTCGCGGCATCCCACCTATGTAGAGAACCTGTTTATGGGTGAGATTTACCCGCCTGACGCCGTGCCGTGGAACTTCATCCCCGTTTGGTTTGCGATAACCACGCCGCCGGTCGCGCTGGCGCTGGGCGCCTTGGGAGCGGCGGCAGTGTGTTGGCAGGGCGTATCGCGCCCTCTGCGCGCCCTCCGCGACCGCGAAACCCGCTTTCGCATCCTGACGCTTGCTTGCTTTGCGTTGCCTATCGTGGCGGTTATCGCGCTGCAAACCAATATCTACAACGACTGGCGGCATATGTACTTCTTGTGGGTCCCGTTTTGCCTAATTGCCGCGGTTGGTCTGCATACAATTACGAACATTCGTATGGGGGGGGGTATTTGGAAAATTGGAGCGCGGTTGCCGCGCCGGGTTCGCGGCGGCGGGCTAAGGCGTGGGCTGGCGTATGGCGCGGCGGGCGTTGGGCTGATAACCACCGCAACCGCCATGGCGTCGCTGCATCCCTACGAGCATGTCTATTTCAACTCGCTTGTTGATACCAAGACGCCCGGCGCGCTTGCCAAGCGCTACGATATGGACTACTGGGGCGTGGCGCATCGACAATTGCTGGAGCATCTGCTTGCGCGCTACCCCGACGATACGTTGCGTGTCTCCGCAACAAATTACGCGCCGCAAGTCCTGTCTTCAAGCGATCGAGAGCGCATCGTCCGCACGGATGCGCGCGATGCGGATTTTTACCTCAACTCAAACTACCATTACCGGCGGGACACGCCGGCCCCGCCCATGCTCCACAGCATCGAGGCATACGGCAGCGTCATCTCTTTCATTCTTGCGCCCAACTCCGGCGCGTACCTAGACCACTACCGCGCCGGATACAACGATGTCGCCGCAAACGGAACGCCGCTCGCGCGCTCCGCCTTTGACATCTACGCCTACGACGACTCGCTCTACTATCTCAGGGCTAACTGCGCGCCACTGCCGGCAAACGCCAGCGCCTCGGTATTCCTGCACATCTTCCCCGTTGACCCTGCCGACCTGCCAGCCGCCAGCCGCCAGCGCGGCTTTGAGAATGCCGACTTTTGGATTGACGAGCCCGCCTCCTTCTTCATACACAGCGCCTTCTTTGAGGGCAAGTGCATCACGCAGAGGCCGCTACCCGATTACCCAATCGCCCGCATCAGGACGGGGCATAACGCGGCGACGGGCGGCGGCGATGATTGGCGCACGGACATTAACCTAGCCGCCCGCGCCGCCGCGCAAGCGTTGTATGACGGCATAGCCGCCGGCGACTACGGGCCGCCGGCGGCGCAGTCGGACTTCGATGTGTATGCGCGCGGCGTCGTCCTCGCGTATGTCAAAGAAAACTGCGCTGCAGGCGACGCGGATGCGCGGTTCTTTCTGCACATCATCCCCGCCGATCCCGCGGATCTGCCGGCTATCTGGCGCGAGCGCGGCTTTGAGAACCTTGACTTCCAATTCGCCGACCACGGCGCGCGCATAGATGGCAAGTGCGTAGCTGAGCGCGAGTTGCCGGACTATGCGATAGAGCGCATCCGCACAGGGCAGTTCGTTAGCGGCGAGGGGCAGTTGTGGGGCGCGGAGTTTGCGGTGGGGCGGTAACGATTGCCTGACACTCACGCGCTTGCCTTGCTATAATTGCCGCCGTGATGATGCCAACGCTATCCAAGTCTCCGCTGCGCCGCTTAGCCGTGTTGCGCCGGATGCCATTCTGGGCGCAGGCGCTTGCGGTGTGCGCGCTGTTCGCGGTCGCAGGCATGGTCGCGCTGGACGACTACGGGGTAACCTGGGATGAGACTGACCTACGCAACAAAGCTATTGCCACCGTACACAACGTAGCCATCGGCGACGTCAACGCGCCGCCCATAAGTGAGAACATTGTCTATCGCTACTACGGCATGGCGTTTGAGATGCCCCTGTTGCTGCTGGAGCGCGCGCTCGGACTGCAAGACACCCGCCATATCTACCTGATCCGCCACCTATTAACGCACTTGTTTTTTATCGCGGGCGGCTTTGCCTGCGGGATGCTCGCTTATCGGATGATAGGCAGTCGTTGGATAGCGTTGCTGGCTATGCCGCTGTTCCTGCTACACCCGCGCCTCTACGCCCACTCATTCTTTAACACCAAGGACATCCCTTTCGCGGCGATGCTGGCAATCGCGCTTTATCTTACACACCGCGCCTTTCGCAAAGACACTATCGGCGCGTTCCTGCTGTGCGGCATAGGCGTGGGCGTGGCGATAAATCTGCGCCCTTTCGCGCTGATGCTGTTGCCGATGATACTGGCTATGCGAGCGTTAGACCTGTGGCAGGCGGGCAGGGAAGAGCGCAAGCGCACCCTGATCTCTAGCGCGACGTTCTTGGCGGTGGCGCTGGGGACGGTGTACATCATCCACCCGTACTACTGGGAGAACCCTCTGCGATTCATTGAGGGCGCGCGAGCGCTAGCTCAGCATCCCGTTATTATATTGAACCTGTTTATGGGCGAGATTTACAGATCTGACGCAGTTCCGTGGAACTACATCCCCGTGTGGTTTGCGATAACCGCGCCTCCGGTGTCGCTGGCGCTGGGCGTTTTGGGAGCGGCGGCAGTCTGTTGGCAGGCAATCATACGCCTCTTGCCGCACTGCGCGACCGCGAAATCCGTTTTCGCGTCATGCTGCTGGGCTGCTTTGCGCTGCCTGTGGCAGCCGCCATTATCCTGCAATTCAACATCTACCACGACTGGCGGCAAATGTACTTCCTTTGGGGGCCGTTCTGCTTGCTGGCGGCTGTCGGGCTGCATCACATTGCCAACATTCGTATAGGAATGGGAATTTGGAACCTTGCCGCGCGTCTGCCCCGCAAGGTTCACTGCCGCCGCCGCTTGCATATGGCGCAGAGGACGTTTGCGTATGGCGCAGCGGGAGTTGGACTAATAACTACCGCAACCGCTATGGCCGCGCTGCATCCTTACGAGTATGTCTATTTCAACGCGCTGACGGACACGAAGACGCCGGGCGCGCTTGTCAATCGGTACGATATGGATTACTGGCAGATGGCGCGGCGGCAATCGCTGGAGCGTCTGCTCGCGCGCTACCCCGATGGCGCGCTGCGCGTCGCCACCGAAGTTAAGAGCGAAAAGATTGCGCTAATCCTGCCTCAAAGCGACCGAGAGCGTATCGTTATCATGGACTTTCGCGATCGCAACGCGGACTTTTATTTTCGCCAACTCTCGCCGGATCAGCCGGCGCTTCATAGCATTCAGGCGTATGGCAGCGTTATCGAGTCCATCCTCGCGCCGAACAGCGACTTCCACATCAACCATTACCGCGCCGCGTACAACGATGCCGCGGCAAATGGAACTCTGCTGGCGCGCGCGGACTTTGACATCTATGCCCATAACGGAGAGCTGCGCTACCTCAAAGAAAACTGCGGCCCGCCGGCGGCAAGCGCCGGATCTAGCATCTTCCTGCACATATTCCCAGCCAACCCCGCCGATTTGCCCGCGCGCCGCCGCGAGTTTGGCTTCGAGAACCGGGACTTTCGGATTATCGAGTATTCCGGGTTCTTCGATGGCAAGTGCATCCTCAAACGATCCTTGCCCGATTACCCAATCGCCCGCATAAGAACGGGGCAAAATGTAGAAGGCAAGGTGGCATGGCGAACCGATATTGACTTTGCCGCCTATGCCGCCGCGCAAGCCGTGTATGAGGGCATCATCGCCGGCGATTACGGGCGGCCGGTGGCGCAGTCGGACTTCGATATGTATTTGCGTGGCAACGGCTTGGCGTATCTCAAAGATACCTGCCATGAGGGCGATACAGACGCATGGTTTTTCCTGCACATCATCCCCACGGACCTTGCCGATCTGCCGGTGGGTAGGCGCGAGGCCGGCTTTGCCAACTTAGACTTCCAATTCGGCGATCACGGCGCGTATGCAGGCGATAGGTGCGTGGCTACATTGGAGTTGCCCGGCTATGCGATAGAGCGCATCCGCACTGGGCAATTCGTCAGCGGCGAGAGGCAGTTGTGGGGCGCGGAGTTCGCTGTGGGGCGGTAGCGCTTTGCCTGACGCGCCCGCGCTTGCCTTGTTATAATTGCCGCCGTGATGTCAACGCTATCCCAATTGCCGCTCCGCCGCCTAGCCCTATTGCGCCGAATGCCGTTTTGGGCGCAGGCGGCTGTGGCGTGCGCGCTGTTCGCAGTTTTCGGCGTCGCCATTGTGGACGACTACGGGATTCACTGGGATGAGGTTGCCCAGCGCGAAATAGCCATCGCAAACGCCGATTACATCGCCACCGGCGACATCAGCGATATATCCCAAGACCAGGACATTGCCTATCGCTACTACGGCATGGCGTTTGAGATGCCGTTGTTGCTCGCTGAGCGCGCGCTCGGATTGCAAGACAGCCGCTACATCTACCTGACGCGCCACCTGCTTATCCACCTGTTCTTTATCGCGGGAGGCTTTGCGTGCGGGATGCTCGCCTACCGCATGCTGGGCAGCCGTTGGATAGCGCTGCTGGCGATGCTAATGTTCATGCTGCATCCGCGCCTGTACGCCCATTCTTTCATCAATACCAAAGACATACCTTTCGCAGCGCTGTTTGTCATCGCGCTCTACCTCGCCCATCGCGCCTTTCGCAAAGACACGCTTGGCGCGTTTCTGCTATGCGGCATAGGCGTGGGCTTGGCGATAAACTTGCGCGTGTTCGCGCTGCCGCTGCCGCCGATGATCCTGGCTATGCGGGGACTGGATTTATTGCAGGCGGGCAGGGGAGAGCGCAGGCGCATCGTAGCGTCCGCCGGGATATTCGCGACGGCGGCGCTGACTATTCCGTATATCATCCACCCGTACTATTGGGAGAACCCGCTGCGGTTTATTGAGGGCTTGCGAGCGTTGTCCCAGCATCCCATGATTATAGAGAACTTATTTATGGGCGAGATTTACCCGTCTGACGACGTGCCTTGGAACTATATTCCTGTGTGGTTTGCGATAACCGCGCCGCCGCTGACTCTGCTGCTGGGAGCTGTAGGATGCGCGGCGGCGTGTTGGCAGGCAATCGCGCGCCCTCTTGCCGCGCTGCGCGACCGCGAAACCCGATTTCGCATTATGCTGATATGCTGCTTTGCGCTGCCTGTCGTAGCGGTTATCGCGCTACAAGCCAGCGTCTATAACGGCTGGCGGCAGATGTTCTTCCTATGGGGTCCGTTCTGTTTGCTGGCTGCAATTGGATTGGGCAGAATTGCGAGCGTCCGCATGAGATGGGGTATTGGGAAAGTCGCTGCGTGGCTGCCCTACCGGGTTCGCTGCGGCGGCCGCTTGCGTATGGCGCAGCGGCCGCTTGCGTATGGCGTGGCGGGCGCTGGGCTGATGACCACGCTGACCGCTATGGCGGCGCTGCATCCCCACCAGTATGTCTATTTCAACGCGCTTGTAGATACCAAGACGCCGGGCGCGCTTGCCAAGCAATACGACATGGATTACTGGATGATAGCGGAGCGGCAATCGCTGGAGTATCTGCTCGCGCGCTATCCGGATGACACGCTACGTGTCTGGAACAAAAAGGCCAGCGCGCGGCTCCTGCCCCAAAACGATAGGGAGCGCATCCTGGTTCCAAGGAATCCGCACGAGGCGGACTATACCATATACCCAGTTATCGGGTGGCTAAACTTGCCTGAGGATCCCGCATTTCACAGCGTCCGGGCATATGGCAGCGTCCTCTCGCATATCATCGCGCCCGACTCCGACGCCTACCGCGACTATTACCGCGCCGAATACGCCGATGTAGTCGCAAACGGAACTCTGCTCGCGCGCTCGGGTTTTGACATCTATATCCATAACGGCGCGTTGCACTACCTCAAAGAAGACTGCGGACCGCTGCTGGCAAGCCACAATTCCAATTTCAAGGTGTTCCTGCATATATTCTCGGCAGACCTCGCCAACTTGTCGGCGGACGGACGCGAGCTCGGCTTCGAGAACATGGACTTCTGGCTCAACGATCCAATCGCATTCTTCGATGGCAAGTGCATCCACAAGCGACCGCCCTTGCCCGACTACCCGATCGCCCGCATAAGAACTGGGCAGAGCATGAAAGGCGAAGTGATATGGCGCGCGGACATCGACTTGGTTGCCCACGCCGCCGCGCAAGCGCTGTATGAGAGCGTCGTCGCCGGCGGTTACGGGCAGCCGGCGGCTCGGTCGGACTTTGATGTATATCTGCGCGGCAATGTCTTGGCGTATCTCAAAGAACCTTGCGAGGCGGGCGATACGGACGCGTGGTTCTTCCTGCACATCATCCCTGCAGATCTCGCCGACCTGTCAGCGGGCTGGCGCGAGCATGGCTTTGAGAACTTGGACTTCCAATTCGCCGACCACGGCGCACACGCGGGGGACAAGTGTGTGGCTACGCGCGAGTTGCCCGGCTACGCGATAGAGCGCATCCGCACAGGCCAGTTCGTCAGCGGCGAGGGTAGGGTATGGAGCGCGGAGTTCGCTGTGGAGCGGTAGCCGCGCATAATGCCTGACGCCCCTGCGCTTGCCTTGCTATAATTGCTTGCGTGATGTCAGCGTTATCCCAATTCCCGCTTAGCCGCTTAGCCCCATTGCGCCGCGTCCCGTTCTGGGCGCAGGCGCTTGCAGTGTGCGCGGTGTTCGCAGTCGTGGGCGTCGCCATTGTGGACGACTACGGGATAGGGTTGGATGAGATCCACCAGCGCAGAACCGCCGTCGCCATTGCCGACTACGCCCTCGGCGTATCCGAAGAGCCGCCCCCGCTGATATATCGCTACTCCGGCGTCGCCTTTGAGACGCCGCTGATGTTGCTGGAGCGCGCGCTCCACCTGCAAGACGCCCGTCGCATCCGCCTAACCCGCCACCTGCTCTCTCACCTATTCTTTATCGCGGGCGGCTTTGCGTGCGCGATGCTTGCCTACAAGATGCTTGGCAGTCGCCTGATAGCGCTGTTGGCTATGCTGCTATTCCTGCTGCACCCGCGTCTTTACGCCCACTCGTTCTTCAACACCAAAGACATCCCCTTTGCGGTGGCGCTGGTTATAGCCCTCTTCCTCGCGCATCGCGCCTTTCGCAGGGACACGCTCGGCGCGTTTCTGCTGTGCGGGATAGGCGTGGGCTTGGCGATAAGCTTGCGCCCTTTCGGGACAATGCTGCCGCCGCTCATACTCGCTATGCGCGCGCCCGACCTTTGGCGAGCGGGGAACGCGGAGCGCAAGCGAATCCTGATTAGCGCCACGCTGTTTGTGGCGACAGCGCTTGCGACGGCGTACATCATCCACCCGTACTATTGGGAAAACCCGCTGCGATTCGTTGAGGGCGTCCGCGTTCTGTCCCAATACCCCGTCGTAGTCACGAACTTGTTTATGGGCGAGCTCTACAAGTCCAACGAGGTACCTTGGAACTTCACTTCCGTTTGGTTCACCATCACCACGCCGCCGGTCGCGCTGCTGCTGGGCGCTTTGGGAGCGGCGTCGGTCTGTTGGCAGACAATCACGCGCCCTCTTCGCGCTCTCCGTGACCGTGAAACCCGCTTTCGTATATTGTTGCTCAGTTGCATAGCGCTGCCTGTCGCGGTTGCCATCATACTGCAAGCCAACATGTACAACGATTGGCGGCATATGTACTTTTTGTGGGGGCCGTTCTGCTTGCTTGCGGCGGTCGGACTGCATCATATTACGAACATTAGTATGGGGGGGGGTATTTGGAAGATTGGAGCGCGGCTGCCCGAATGGATTCACGGCGGAGGCCGCTTGCATATGGCGCGGCGGGGGCTTGCATACGGCGCAGTGGGCTTTGGGCTGATAACCACGCTGACCGCTATGGCGGCGCTGCATCCGAACCAGCAGGTGTATTTCAACGCGCTGACGGATACCAAGGCACCGGACGTTCTTGGCAAGCGGTACGATATGGATTATTTTCAGGTAGCGCAACTGCAATTGCTGGAGCGTCTGCTCGTAAGTTACCCGGATGGCGTTTTGCGCGTCTGGCGCGCTAACAATGAAAGGCCGCTTGCCCTGCCTCAAAAGGATATGGATCGCGTCATAGATTTACGCAACCCGCGCGCGGCGGATTTTTTTATAATAAGAGCCAGAGGCAATTTGCCACTCAAAAAAGACATGCGGCAGACGAGCTTATACATCCCCCCGCGCTTAGCTCAGCGGAGTATACTGGAGCGGCGGCCGGTTCACAGCATTCAGGCATACGGCAGCGTGATTGGGTTCATTTTTGCCAAGGATGTGGACACCTACCGAGCGGTGTACGATGATGTCGCGGCAAACGGCACGTTGCTCGCGCGCTCGGATTTTGACATCTACGTCTATGAGGGCGCGTTGTACTATCTCGGCGCCAACTGCGAGCCGCCTATGTCAAACGATGCCGCATTTTGGGTATTTCTGCACATCATCCCCGACGATCCTGCCGACTTGCCCGCCGGCATGCGAGAGCGCGGCTTTGACAACCTCGACTTTCGGTTGGACAGGCATGCCGCCTTTTTTGACGGCAAGTGCATTTACAGACATCCCTTGCCCGACTACCCAATCGCCCGCATAAGAACGGGGCAGAGCGCGGCGGCGAGCGGCGGCGGCGAGTGGCTCGCTGACATTGACTTGGCTGCTCGCGCCGCCGCGCAAGCCATTTATGAGGGCATTGTCACAGGCGACTATGGGCAGCCGGTGGCGCAATCGGACTTTGATGTGTATATGCGGGGCAATGTCCTAACATATCTCAAAGAAAACTGCGCGGCGGGCGATACGGGCGCTCGGTTCTTCTTGCATATTTTCCCAGCCGATCCCGCTGACCTGCCGGCGGACGGGCGCGAGCGCGGCTTTGCCAATCTTGACTTCCAATTCGCCGACCACGGCGCGTATGCAGGCGATAAGTGCGTAGCGACGCGAGAGTTGCCGGATTACGCGATAGAGAGCATACGCACAGGCCAGTTCGTCAGCGGCGAGGGTAGAGTATGGGGCGTAGAGTTCCCTGCCGCGCAATAACCCGTTACCCGCAAATGCCTGCTTTGCTATAATTGCCGCCGTGATGTCAACTCTATCCCAACTATCCCCGCCGCCAGCCCGCCCAGCCCTGTTGCGCCGCGTCCCGTTTTGGGCGCAGGCGCTTGCCCTCTGTGCGCTGTTCGCAATCGCGGGCGTCGCCGTCGTGGACGACTACGGCGTTATCTGGGATGAGGCTATCTTCCGCGAAATGGCCATAGGCAATTTCGACTACGTCGCCACCGGCGATACTGACGGCCTATACGTCAGAGACTATCGCTACTACGGCGTCGCCTTTGAGATGCCGTTGCTGCTAGCTGAGCGCGCGCTTGGACTGCAAGACACTCGCCATATGTACCTGATGCGCCATCTGGTTACACATCTGTTTTTTATCGCGGGCGGCTTTGCGTCCGGGATGCTCGCCTATCGGATGATGGGTAGCCGATGGGTGGCGCTGTTCGCTATGCTGTTGTTCCTGCTGCATCCGCGCTTGTATGCCCACTCGTTCTTTAATAGCAGAGACGTCCCTTTCGCGGTTATGCTGATAATCGCGCTGTATCTCACTCACCGCGCCTTTCGCAAGGACACGCTGGGCGCGTTTCTGCTGTGCGGCATAGGCGCGGGCTTGGCGATAAATATGCGCCCTTTCGCGCTGATGCTGTTGCCGATGATACTCGCTATGTGCGGTCTAGACCTGTGGCAGGCGGGCAGGGGGGAACGCAAGCGCATCCTAGCCTCGGCGGGGATATTCGCAGGGGCGGCGCTTGCGGTCGTGTATATCATCCACCCGTACTATTGGGAAAACCCGTTGAGGTTCATTGAGGGCTTGCGCGTGTTCTCCCAGCATCCCACTCTTACGGATAACCTGTTTATGGGCGAGATATACAGGTCTGACGCCGTGCCGTGGAATTATATCCCGGTGTGGTTTGGCATCACCGCGCCGCCTATCGCGTTACTGCTGGGCGCTGTCGGATGCGCGGCGGCGTGCCGGCGATCAATCGAGAGTCCTCTTGCCGCGCTGCGAGACCGCGAAACCCGCTTTGGCGTACTGCTAATGAGTTGCTTTGCGCTGCCTGTCGTGGCGGTCATCGTACTGCAATCAAACATCTACAACGACTGGCGGCAGATGTATTTCCTGTGGGCGCCGTTCTGCTTGCTTGCGGCGGTCGGGTTGTGCGCGATTGCGAACAGCAATGTAGGGAAGATTGGCTTGAAAGTCGCGGTGCAGATGCCCGGCTGGGTTCGCGGCGGACGCTGGCATACGGCGTCGCGGGCGTTGGCATACGGCGTCGCGGGCGTTGGGCTGGCAACCACGCTGACCGCTATGGCGGCGCTGCATCCCAATCAGCAAGTGTATTTCAATGGGCTGACGGACACGGAGACGCCCGGCGCGCTTGCCAAACGGTACGACATGGACTACTGGAATGTGGCGCAGCGGGAATCGCTGGAGTATCTGCTCGCGCACTACCCGGATGGCGCGCTGCGCGTCTGGCCCGCAAAGGAAAGCGCTCTTGTAATGCCTCAAAAAGACAGAGGCCGCCTATTATTTTTGGAAAACCCGCACGCGGCGGATTTTTTTGTATTGAAAAATGAGCTAGGGCATCGGTTGCTCAGAAACAGCGCGCGGCAGACGGCCTTTTACATCCACCCGCGCGTTGAGTTGCAGAGCGTACTTGAGCAACCGGCGATTCACGCCATCCGGGCATACGGCAGCGATATTGCGCTCGTCTTTGCCAAGGACGCCGACGTCTATCGCGCGGCATACGACGATGTAGCCGCAAACGGGAAGTTGCTCGCGCGCTCGGATTTTGACATATACGCCTATGATGGCACTCTATATTATCTCGGCGAAAACTGCCCGCCGCCTGTGTCGATCGACGCCACTTCGGTTGACCGCCGTTTTCATTTTCCCGCTCTGCTAGGGCCGACTGCCGCCTATAGGGTGTTCTTGCACATCGTCCCCGCCGACCTCGTCGATCTGCCGGCGGACAGGCGCGAGCATGGCTTTGAGAACCTCGACTTTCGGTTGGACACGCGGGCCGCCTTTTTCGACAGCAAGTGCATCCACAGGCAGCCCTTGCCCGACTACCCAATCGCGCGCGTCAGAACGGGGCAGAACGCGGCGGCGCTCGGCGGGGCTGAGTGGCGCGTTGATGTGAATATAGCCGGCCGCGCCGCCGCGCAAGCCGTGTACGACGGCATCGCCGCCGGGGACTACGGGCAGCCGGTGGCGCAATCGGACTTTGATGTGTATCTGCGCGGCAACGGCTTGGCGTATTTCAAAGAACCCTGCGCGGCGGGCGATACTGACGCGCGATTCTTCCTGCACATCATTTCCGCCGATCCCGCCGACCTGCCCGCCGACCCCCGCGAGCATGGCTTTGCCAACCTGGACTTCCAATTCGCCGACCACGGCGCATACATAGGCGATATATGCGTGGCTGAGCGCGAACTGCCCAGCTACGCGATAGAGCGCATTCGCACAGGGCAGTTCGTCAGCGGCGAGGGTAGGGTATGGGGCGTAGAGTTCCCCGCCGCGCGATAACCCGTTTGCCCAACCTAACGCCTGACGCCCAAACGCTTGCCTTGCTATAATTGCCGCCGTGATGCCTACGCTATCTCGACTATCCCCACCACGCCGCCTAACCCTGTTGAGCCGGATCCCGTTCTGGGCGCAGGCGCTTGCCCTCTATGCGCTATTCGCAATAGCGGGCGTCGCCGTCCTGGACGACTACGGGATGCCCGGGGATGAGGTCACCCACCGCGAAATGGCAATCTCCAACGCCGATTACATCGCCACAGGCTCCACAGACCTGCTGTATCGCAAAGATTATCGCTACTACGGCATCGCCTTTGATATATCCTTGCTGATGCTGGTTGAGCGCTTTTTCGGATTGCAAGACAGCCGCGCCATCTACCTGACGCGCCACATAATAATGCACCTGTTCTTTATCGCGGGCGGCTTTGCGTGCGGGATGCTCGCCTATCGTATGCTTGGCAGTCGTTGGATAGCGCTGTTCGCTATGCTGATGTTTCTGCTGCATCCGCGCCTGTACGCCCACTCGTTCTTCAACGTAAAGGACATACCTTTCGCGGTTATGCTGATAATCGCGCTATATCTCACTCACCGCGCCTTTCGCAAAGACACGCTCGGCGCGTTCCTGCTGTGCGGGATAGGCGTGGGCGTGGCGATAAATATGCGGCCTTTCGGGCTAATGCTGTTGCCGATGATATTGGCTATGCGCGGGCTAGACCTATGGCAGGCGGGCAGGGGGGAGCGCAGGCGCATCCTAGCGTCTATCGGGATATTCGCGGCGGCGGCGCTGGCAATCACATACATCATTCACCCGTACTATTGGGAGAACCCGCTGCGGTTCATTGAGCTCATTCGCGTGCTGTCTCAGCATCCCACCATTAGGGATAACCTGTTTATGGGGGCGATTTACAGATCCGACGCCGTGCCGTGGAACTACATCCCCGTGTGGTTTGCGATAACCGCGCCGCCGATTGCGCTGCCGCTGGGCGCTTTGGGCGCGGCGGCGGTATGTTGGCAAGGCATATCACGCCCTCTTCACGCGCTCCGCGACCGCGAAACCCGCTTTCGCATCCTGCTGCTCGGTTGCTTTGCGCTGCCCGTGGCGGTTGTCATTATCCTGCAATCCAACATCTACGGCGGCTTGCGGCAGATGTACTTTCTGTGGGCGCCGTTCTGCTTGCTTGCGGCGGTCGGGCTACATATGATTGCGAACATTCGCATAGGGGAGGGTATTGGGAAGATTGGCGAGCGGCTGCCCGGCTGGGTTCGCGGCGGCGGGCGTTTGCATATGGCGCAACGGGCGCTGGCATACGGCGTCGTGGGCGTTGGGCTGATAACCACGCTGACCGCTATGGCCGCGCTGCATCCCCATCAACAAGTGTATTTCAACGCGCTAGTAGATACCAAGACTCCCGGCGCGCTTGCCAATCGGTATGACCTGGACTATCTTCGGGTGGCGCATCGGCAATTGCTGGAGCATCTGCTCGCGCGCTACCCCGATGGCGCGTTGCGTGTCTGGCCAAGACATATTAGACGCGCACAAATTCTGCCAGCAAGCGATAGGGATCGTTTCGTTTTCACTACGCGCGGCGAGGCGGATTTTTACTTTTACCGACGCATCCATCATTGGCGTGACACGCCGGCTCCGCCGATGTTTCACAGCGTTCAGGCATACGGCAGCGCAATCGCGTACATCCTCGCGCCGAACTCCGCCGCCTACCTCGCCCACTACCGCGCCGAATACGACGCGGTAGTGGCAAACGGGACACTGCTCGCCCGCGCGGACTTTGACGTCTATGCCCATAACGGCGCGTTGTATTACCTCAAAGAAAACTGCGAGCCGCCGCCGGCAAATGCAAATTCCAAAGTATTCCTGCACACATTCCCCGCCGCCCCCGCCGACCTGCCCGCGCACAGCCGCGAGCTTGGTTTCGAGAACCGGGATTTCTGGCTTGACGAACATCTAGAATTCTTGGATGGCAAGTGCATCCTCAAACAATCTTTGCCCGACTACCCAATCGCGCGCATCAGAACGGGGCAGAATGCGGTGGCGAGTGGCGGCGGCGAGTGGCGCATGGACATTGATTTGGATGCCCACGCCGCGGCTCAGGCGTTGTATGAGAGCATCGCCGCCGGGACCTACGGACTGCCCGCAGCGCAGTCGGACTTTGATGTGTATTTAATTGACGATGGCTTGGCATACCTCAAAGAAAACTGCGTGGCGAGCGACGCAGACGCGCGGTTCTTCCTGCATATATTCCCTGCAGATCCCGCCGGCCTGTCGTCGGACGGCCGCGAGCATGGCTTTGCCAACATGGACTTTCAGTTTGCCGAACACGGCGCGTATGCGGGCGATAAGTGCGTGGTCACGCGCGAGTTGCCGGGCTACGCGATAGAGCGCATACGCACGGGGCAGTTCGTCAGCGGCGAGGGACGGCTGTGGAGCGCGGAGTTCGCTGTGGGTCGGTAGTCGCATGCCCGCCTGACACTCTGCGCTCGTCTTGCTATAATTGGCGGCGTGATGCTGACTCTACCCCAATTCCCGCTTAGTCCCTTAGCCTTATTGCGCCGGATGCCGTTTTGGGCGCAGGTGCTTGCGGCGTGCGCGCTGTTCGCGGTTGCGGGCGTCGTCGTGCTGGACGACTACGGGGTGGCCTGGGATTCGATTCATGACCGCCAAACCGCTGTCGCCGTCGCCAACTATGCCCTGGGCGTATCCGAAGAGCCGCCCGGCTGGCACAGCCACGACCGCTACTACGGCATGGCGTTTCAAATGCCGTTGTTGCTGGCTGAGCGCGCACTTGGGCTGCAGGACAGCCGCTACATCTATTTGACGCGCCATCTGCTCAGCCACCTGTTCTTTATCGCGGGCGGCTTTGCGTGCGGGATGCTCGCCTATCGGATGTTGGGCAGCAGGTGGGTGGCGCTGTTCGCTATGCTGATGTTCCTGCTGCATCCGCGCCTTTATGCCCACTCGTTCTTTAATTCCAAAGACATCCCTTTCGCGGCGATGTTGCTAATCGCGCTCTATCTTTCCCATCGCGCCTTTCGCAAGGATGCTATTGGCGCGTTTCTGCTGTGCGGCGTAGGGGTGGGCTTGGCGATAGATCTGCGGCCTTTCGGGCTGATGCTGTTGCCGATGATACTCGGTATGCGCGGGGTGGATATGTGGCAGGCGGGCAAGGGGGAGCGCAAGCGCGTCATAGCGTCCGCCGGGATATTCGCAGGGGCGGCGCTTGCGGTCGTGTATGTCATCCACCCGTACTATTGGGAAAACCCGCTGAGGTTCGTTGAGGGCGTCAGAGTTCTGTCACAGCATCCCACTATTGTAGAGAATCTGTTTATGGGCGAGATATACAGGGCTGACGCCGTGCCGTGGCAGTTTATCCCGGTGTGGTTTGCGATTACCGCGCCGCCGGTGGCGCTGGCGCTGGGGGCTTTGGGAGCGGCGGCGGTGTGTTGGCAAGCAATCACGCGCCCTCTCGCCGCGCTGCGCGACCGCGAGATCCGATTTCGTGTCTTGTTGCTTGGCTGCGTTGTGTTGCCTGTGGCGGTGGTTATCGCGCTGGAATCCAACATCTACCACGGCTGGCGGCACATGTACTTCCTGTGGGGGCCGTTCTGCCTGCTGGCGGCGGTTGGGCTGCATAGAATTACGAACATTAGTATGGGGGGGGGGTATTTGGAAAGTTGGAGATCGGTTGCCCGGCCGGATTCGCGGTTGCGGGCGCTTGCATATGGCGCGGCGGGTGTTGGCATACGGCGCAGCGGGCTTTGGGTTGCTAACCACGCTGGCCGCTATGGCGGCGCTGCATCCCAACCAGAATGTGTATTTCAACGCGCTTGTGGACACCAATACGCCCGGCGCGCTTGGCGAGCGCTACCACATGGACTATTGGCATATGTCGCGGCGGCAGTCGCTGGAGCATATGCTCGCGCGCTATCCGGATGACACTCTGCGCGTTTGGAGGGAAAAGAAACGCATGGCGGCGCTAATCTTGCCGTCAAGCGATAGGGATCGCATCGTTTTCAGTGAGCGCGCCGAGGCGGACTTTCACATATTCCGAGGCGTTTATCATAGGCTCGGCTTGCCGGATGATGTGCCGCTGTTTCATAGCGTTCAGGCGTATGGCAGCGCCATAGGATACACAATCGCGCCGAACTCCGACGCATACCGCGGCCACTACCGCGCGGCATACGCCGACGTAGTCGCAAACGGAACTCTGATCGCTCGCGAGGCGTTTGACATCTATATCCATAACGGCGAGTTGCGCTACCTCCGCGCGAGCTGCGAGCCGCCGGCGGAAGACGCCGCCGACTGGGTGTTTCTGCACATCATCCCTGACGATCCCGCCGATCTGCCGGCGGACAGGGGCGAGCTTGGTTTCGAGAACTACGACTTCAATCTGAGTACGCAAGCCGCCTTTTGGGACGGCAAGTGCATCTATAGCCAAGCCTTGCCCGATTACCCAATAGCGCGCATAAGAACGGGGCAGAATGTAGAAGGCGAATCGGTATGGCGCGCGGACGTTGACTTAGCCGCCCACGCCGCGGCGCAAGTGGTGTATGAGCGAATAGCCGCCGGGGGCTACGGGCTGCCGGTGGCGCAGTCGGAATTTGATGTGTATATGCGCGATGGCGCGCTGGCGTATCTGAAAGAAAACTGCGCGGCGGGCGATGTGGACGCGCGGTTCTTCTTGCACATAGTTCCCAGTGATCTCGCGGATCTGCCGGCGGCCTGGCGCGGGCGCGGGTTTGAGAATAGGGATTTTGGGTTTGGCGAGGGCGGCGCGCGCATAGGGGATGGGTGCGTGGTTGAGCGGGAGTTGCCGGGTTATGGGATGGAGCGCATACGCACGGGGCAGTTTGTTGGCGGGGAGGGTAGGGTATGGGGGGTGGAGTTCGCTGCGGGGCGGTAGCCATCCAACTAACGTCTGACGTCCAAGCGACTGATTTGCTATAATTGCCGCCATGCTGCCAACGCTATCCCATCTATCCCCGTCGCTGCGCCGCCTCGTCGCGTTGCGCCCCGTCCCGTTTTGGGCGCAGGCGCTTGCCCTATGCGCGTTGTTTGCCATCGTGGGCGTCGCCATAGTGGACGACTATGGGGTGGCCGGGGATGATCTTGCTCAGCGCGAAATCGCCATCGCCAACGCCGACTACATCGCCACCGGCGCCACCGACGGCCTAGATTACAGGGATTATCGCTACTTCGGCGTCGTCTTTGATATGCCCTTGCTGCTGGTTGAGCGCGCGCTTGGACTGCAAGACACCCGCGCCATCTTTATCGCGCGCCACCTGCTAACGCACTTGTTCTTTATCGCGGGTGGCTTTGCGTGCGGGATGCTCGCCTACAGAATGTTCGGTAGTCGTTGGATAGCGTTGCTGGCTATGCTGATGTTCCTGTTGCATCCTCGCCTGTACGCGCACTCGTTCTTTACCAGCAAGGACGCCCCTTTCGCGGCTTTGCTGCTAGTCGCCCTTTACTTGACGCATCGCGCCTTTCGCAAAGATACGCTCGGCGCGTTTCTGCTATGCGGCATCGGCGTGGGCATGGCGATAAATCTGCGCCCTTTCGCCCTGATGCTGTTGCCGATGATACTCGCTATGCGCGGGCTAGACCTGTCTCAGGCGGGCAGGGGAGAGCGCAAGCGCATCCTAGCGTCAGCGGGGATATTCGCGGCGGCAGCGATTGCGGTCGTGTACATCATTCACCCGTACCACTGGGAGAACCCGCTGCGATTCATTGAGACCGTCCGAGCGGTGTCCCAGCATCACGTCCTTGCCGATAACCTGTTTATGGGCGAGATATACAGGGCTGACGAGGTGCCGTGGAACTATATCCCGGGGTGGTTTGCGATTGCCTCGCCGCCGGTCGCGCTGGCGCTGGGTGCTATCGGATGCGCGGCGGTGTGCTGGCAAGGGCTGGCGCGTCCTCTCGCCGCGCTGCGCTGCCGCGAGATCCGCTTTCGCATAATGCTGCTGGGCTGTTTCGCGCTGCCCATAGTGGTGGTTATCACGTTGCAATCCAACATCTACAACGGCTGGCGGCAGATGTACTTCCTGTGGGCGCCATTCTGTTTGATGGCGGCGGTCGGGCTGCATACGATTGCAAACATTCGCATCGATGCGGGTATTTGGAAAATTGGGGCGAGGCTACCACGTTGGGTTCGCGGCGGCGGCCGATTGCATATGGCGCGGCGGACGCTTGCGTATGGCGCGGCGGTCTTTGGGCTGGCAACCACGCTGACCGCTATGGCGGCGCTGCATCCCCATCAGCATTTGTATTTCAACACGCTGACGGACACCACGACGCCTGGCGCGCTTGGCAAGCGGTACGATATGGACTACTGGCATTTGACGCGGCTGCAATTGCTGGAGTATCTGCTCGCGCGCTACCCGGACGACGACTTGCGCGTCTATCCTAGAACCCGCGTAGCGCTAATCCTGCCCCAAAACGATAGGGAACGCATCCTGTTTTCAGATAGCCCATACGCGGCGGACTATTACATTCAATCAATCTCCATACGCCAGTATGTACATGAGGAGCCTGAGGAGCCGGCGATTCACAGCGTCCGGGCATACGGCAACGGCATAGAGTTCATCCTGGACACTAGATCCGCCGCATACCGCGACTACTACCGCGCCGCATACGCGGATGTTGTGGCAAACGGAACTTTGCTCGCGCGCTCCGGTTTTGACATCTATATGCACAATGGCGCGCTGCATTATCTCAAAGAAAACTGCGAGCCGCTGCTGGCAAGCTCCAATGCCAATATCAAGGCGTTCCTGCACTTCTTTCCCGTCGACCCGGCGGACTTGACAGCGGACCGCCGCGAGCTTGGTTTCGAGAACCGGGACATTTGGGTAGCCGCGCCCGGCGCTTTCTTTGACGGCAAGTGCATTCACAGTCAAACGCTCTTGCCCGATTACCCAATCGCCCGCATAAAGACGGGGCAGATTGCGAAAGGCGAATCGCTATGGCGCGCGGACATCAACTTGGCTGCCCACGCCGCGGCTACCGCGTTGTATGAGAGCATCGCCGCCGGGGATTATGGGCAGCCGGTGGCGCAATCAGACTTTGATGTGTATATGCGCGGCGATAGATTGGCGTATCTCAAAGCCCCCTGCGAGCAGGGCGACGCCGACGCGCGTTTCTTCCTGCACATCATCCCCGACAACCTCGCCTATCTGTCCGGAGACTGGCGCGAGCGTGGCTTTGACAACTTGGACTTCCAATTCGTCGATTACGGCGCATACGCGGGCGATAAGTGCGTGGCTGAGCGCGAGCTGCCGGATTATCCCATAGCCCGCATCAAAACTGGGAATAATGCAACGGCATCCGGCGGCGATGGGTGGCGCGCGGACATTAACCTAGCCGCCCGCGCCGCCACGCAAGCCGCGCACGACGGCATCTCCGCCGGTGACTATGGGCAGCCTATAGCTCAATCGGACTTCGATGTGTATCTACGCGACAACTTCCTGGCGTATTCCAAAGAAAACTGCGAGGCGGGCGATGTGAATGCGAAGTTCTTTTTGCACATAGTCCCCGCCGATCCCGACGACTTGTCTGCAGACTGGCGCGATCTCGGCTTTTTCAACCTCGACTTCCAATTCGCCGACCACGGCGCCCACATTGGCGACAAGTGCGTAGCCACGCGCGAGTTGCCCGACTACCCCATAGACCGCATCCGCACCGGCCAATTCGTCAGCGGCGAGGGCAGGCTTTGGGGCGTGGAATTTCCCGTAGCGCGGTAGCCATATACCTAACGGCCGGCACTTGCCGCCGGGCCGACTTTGAATTGACACTATTAAGCGAAAGCGCTAATATCATTACGCATTTTCGGCAGGGCAGCGGCAGCGGCGAGCGAGCGTTTTGAGCCAGTTGGACGCACAGGCGATAGGCAAGCGAATCCGGCCGCTTATGGGGATGCGCGATTTGGACGCGCATGCCTATGAGCGCGGCGAGCGGGCGCTGGGCGTCTTGCGCGATTGTATGAGCGCGCAGGGCTATCAGCCCATTGACACGCCGCTGCTGGAAGAGACTGAGCTGTTTGTCCGCAAGGCGGGCGGCGAACTTACGGGGCGGCTGTATAATTTCACGGATCCGGGAGGGACTTCGGTTAGTCTGCGTCCTGAATTTACCTCGTCGGTTATCAGACATTTTATTGATAATCAGGACGCGATTGTTCCGCCCGCGCGGTGGCAGTATAGCGGGCCGGTGTTCCGGTATGAGGCGAGCGGCGGCGGCGCGTATCGGCAGTTCACGCAGTCGGGCGCGGAACTGGTGGGCGCGGAAGGGCGGCAAGCCGATATTGAGATAATATCGCTGGCGGCGTCCGGGCTCGCGGCGCTTGGAATGAACGGGTTCGGGTTGCGTATCGGGCATCTGGGCGTTCTGCGTAGCCTCTTGGACGGGTTCGGGCTGTCGGAGCCTGCCAAGCATTTTGTTATGGGCAATATGGGTAGCCTGCGGCGCGGCGATGCGGATGCTGCGGCGCTGATGCGCCATGCGCGCGAAGTCGGGCTGCTGCGCGGCGGCATTGACTTAGGGCTTGAGGCTACGCTTGAGAGCATGAGCGCGGAGGAGGCGGAGGAGTTCATTCTTGGCGCGCTGAAAGAGTCTATGCCTGCGCCGGTGGGACGCCGAACCACCGACGACATCATAGCGCGGCTGCTGCGAAAGCTAAGGAGCGCCGACGAGCCGGCGGCGTTTGAGGGCGCGCTGGCGCTGGCGGATAGGCTGGCGCGGCTATGCGGCAAGCCCGACGACGCCCTTAGGCAGGCGCGCGCCGCCGCGAGCGAGTGCGGCGTCAGCGCCGCGCCGCTCGCCGAGCTGGAGTCGCTGCTGGCGCTGCTGCCGCAGGCGGGCGTCGCAGAGCGGCAGGTCACAGTGGACACGGGCATGGCGCGCGGCATATCGTACTATACGGGCGTTATATTTGAACTGATGCCTGCCGTCGGCAACGGCGATAGCTATGGCGGCGCGGCGCTTGGCGGCGGCGGCAGATACGACGGGCTTGTGCAGGCGCTCGGCGGGCGTGGTTGCGTTCCCGCGATGGGGTTCGCGTATAATGTGAACGCGCTCTTGGACGCGCTTGATTAGCGGCGGCGCGTCACACTCGGCGATATTGCGGCATTATGGGGATACAGGATATAGATGGCAACTGAGTTCAACGGCAATCTGAGGCTTGCCATATCCAGCGACGGCGCGTTGTATGAGCCGACGCAGGCGTTTCTGCGCGCCTGCGGCATCGGCGTTTCGCGCTCCAACCCGCGCCGCTATACCGCCAACATCCCCGCGCTCAACGGCGTCAGCGTCCTGTTCCAGCGCGGCGCGGACATCACGCCCAAGGTGGAGGACGGCAGCGCCGATCTGGGCATCGTAGGGCTTGACCGCTACCTGGAAATGCGTAGCGAAAGCGGCGATACCAATGTGGTGATAGACGACCTTGATTTCGGGCGCTGCAAGCTTGTGCTGGGCGTTCCCGATTCGTGGGTGGATGTGGCGTCGCTCGCGGACTTGGCGGATGTGGCTATGGAGTTCAGGCAGCAGGGTAGGGATATTCGCGTCGTGACCAAGTATCCCCGCCTTGTAGAGCGGTTCTTGCTGCGAAACGGCATCAATATGTTCTCACTCGTGGCGTCAAGCGGGACGCTGGAGGCGGCGGTGGCGATGGGTTTCGCGGACATTATCGCCGATGTGTCCGAAAGCGGCGTTACGATGCGCGAAAACAGGCTCAAGCAGATTAGCGGCGGCGCGATAATCAAGTCCAGCGCCTGTCTCATCGGCAACCGCAGGCTGCTGCGCGGCGACGCATCCAAGCTTGAGCGCGCAAAGACGCTGGTCGATCTGATGGAGGCGTATTTGCAGTCGCAGAACTATTACAGCGTCACCGCCAATATGCGCGGCGAGGCGCCCGAAGAGTTGGCGCGCCGCCTGTTGGATCACGCCGAAATTGCGGGGTTGCGCGGCCCTACCATATCCAAAGTGTATTCGCGCGACGGCGCGGGCTGGTACGCGGTAACCGTGATTATTCAGAAAGACAACCTCGCCAACGCGGTCAATCGCCTCAGGCAGGCAGGCAGCGCCAGCGTAACGGTGTCTCATCCCAACTATGTGTTCAATTCTGTGTGCGAGGCGCACGCGCGGCTCACATAGCCGCCGCAAGCCAACCCCGCGTTGGCGGAAGGGAGGGCGTCCTGCCAAATCCACCCGTTCACATCAACCTCGCGCGGCGAGTTGCGGACAAGCTGCGCCACGATACGCTCGAAGCGAATATGGGCTACTATCTGCTCGGCTCTACTTCCCCTGACATTCGCGTCATCACGCGAAAAGACAGGGCTTGCTACCACTTCGCCCGCCTTGACTTCCAAGAAGTGGGCGCGGGCATAGACGGGCTGTTCCACCGCCATCCGGCGCTGCGCCAAGCGGGGGCGCACGGCGCGGCTACCCAGGCGTTTATGGCGGGCTATCTCACGCATCTGCTCGCGGACGAAACATGGATCGCCAATATGTTCCGCCCCTATTTCGGCAACGCGGATGTGTTTGAGGACAAGACGCTAGGCCTGGTTATGGATAGGGCGATGCAGTTGGAACTCGATCGGCGTTGCTGGGACGCCATCGGCGATCTAAACGGGCTTGCGGACATCGCCGCGGATCGCGTAGAAGTGAGTTTCATCCCGCCCGAAACGCTTTCGGACTGGGCGCGCTGGGTTAGCGGCAACCTGGAGCGCGGCTTTTCGTGGGAGCGGCTGCGCTTTATGGCGCGGCGCATCGCGGGCGGCGAAACCGGCCATCCCGCGCACGAACTAGCCGACGCATTCGTTTCGGACGCCAACAGCGGCTTGGAGCGCATCTATCGCTACATCCCGCGCGGCAGTGCCGACGACTACCAAGAGGCGGCGCTTGAAACGCTCACTGACGCGGTAGAGGGCTACCTGCCATGAAGATAGTCAGAGGATACGCCGCCGCCCGCCGCGAGCTTTGCGAGGGCAGGGGATTGGGGCTTGACGCCGCGCCGCCCGCCGTGCGCGAGGGCATACGCCGCGTGTTCGGCGAGCCGCTGACGCCGCTGCAGGTCGCCGAGCGCATTGTGCGCGATGTGCGGCGCGAGGGCGACGACGCCGTACGTCGGTTCACTCAGATGATCGACGGCGACGCGCCCGACGAGCTTGAGGTTGACCCCGCGGCGATAGCGGACGCGCGGCGGCAAGCGCCCGCCAAGGTGGTGGACGCGCTGGAGTCGGCGGCCGAGCGCATACGCGCGTTCCACGAGGCGGCGCTGAACAAGGGCTGGATGGACTACCACGCGGGCTACGGGCAGATAGTCAACGCGGTAGATAGCGCGGGCGCGTATGTGCCGGGCGGCACGGCGCTCTATCCCTCAACCGTGCTGATGACCGCCATACCCGCGCGAGTCGCCGGCGTGAGCGAAGTGGTGATGTGCACCCCCGCGAAAGCGGGCGAATTGCCCAATCCCGCCGTTCTCGCCGCCGCCACAATCGCGGGCGTTGACAGGATGTTTCGCATCGGCGGCGCGCAGGCTATCGCGGCTATGGCTTACGGCACTGAGACGCTGCCGCGCGTTGATATTATTTGCGGCCCCGGCAACCTATTCGTAACGCTCGCCAAGAAACTGGTGTACGGGGATGTCGGCATTGACGGGCTGTATGGGCCTACTGAGACCGTGGTTATCGCCGACGACGCATCCAACCCGACGCTGTGCGCGGTCGATCTGCTGGCGCAGGCGGAACACGACGCCTTGGCGCGGCCCGTGCTGATAACGAACTCCGAGCGGCTGGCGGACGCCGTATCGCGCGAAGTGGAAACGCGGCTGGCGCGGCTTGACAGGGGCGCGATCGCCCGCGCGTCCATCCAAGAGCAGGGCTGCATCGCGCTTGTTGACAGCATATCGGAGGGCGTGGATCTGGCGAATGAGTTCGCGCCGGAGCATCTGTGCCTGATGGTAGCGGACGCTTGGGAGCGGCTGGGGCAAGTGAGAAACGCGGGCGCGATATTCATCGGCGAGTTTTCGCACGAAGTCCTCGGCGATTATGTGGCGGGCCCAAGCCATGTTATGCCCACCGCGGGAACGGCGCGTTTCAACTCGGGGCTTGGCGTTCACTCTTTCGTGAAGATAAGCCCGGTCGTTGCGTTGGGCAAAGCGACGTCGGCGGCGATTTCGGGCGCGGCGTCGGTTCTCGGCAGGGCGGAGGGCTTGACGGCGCACGCGGAGGCCGCCGAGATCCGCGAGGAATTGTTCTAACTCTCTAAACCGGGGCAAAACAGGGCGCGGGTTCGTGTGATAGGATTGGCGCAGGCAAGCGCGATACGCGCATAGACCGCATAGACAACGGGAGGCGGCGCAATGGCAGGCGAAATCAAAAGGCTTATCCGGCCGCATCTGGTCAACATCCAGACGTACGACGCGGTCGACCCGCCGGAGCTTATAGCGCAGCGGGCGGGCATATCGCCGGACAAGGTTATCAAGCTGAACGGCAACGAAAACCCGTATGGCGGCTCGCCCAAAGTGGCGGAGGCGGTCGCCAACGCGCCCGTTCACATCTACCCCGATCCGCTGCAGCGCCGCGCCCGCGCCGCTCTCAGCGACTACACGGGCGCGCCCGCCGACGCCATCATAGCGGGCGCGGGCAGCGATGAGCTGATCGACCTGCTCTTCAGGCTGTTCGTCAACCCCGGCGACAAGGTTATGGACTTTGACCCCACTTTCGGGATGTACAACTTCTTCACGCGCATATCGGACGGCAGCGTTGACCTTGTGCCGCGCGACGAACTCTTCGACGTGGATGTGAACGCCGCCAAAGCCGCCATAGACGACAGGACGAAAATCATCTTCCTAGCGTCGCCCAACAACCCCACCGGCAACCTTGCGACCGCAGAGCAGGTGCGCGAACTGCTTGCCACCGGGCTAATCGTGGTGGTGGATGAGGCGTACTACGAATTCTGCGACGAAACCGTCGCCGATATGGTTGACGACCACGAAAACCTGGTTGTGCTGCGGACGATGAGCAAGTGGGCGGGCTTGGCGGGGCTACGCATAGGCTACGGGATAATGAACCCGGAGCTGGCGCAGCATATGATTGACATCAAGCAGCCGTACAACATCAGCGTAGCGGCGGAGGCGGCGCTGCTGGCGTCCCTAGAGGATGCGCCCGCGCTGCTGGACAATGTGGGCAAGATAGTGGCTGAGCGCGAGCGCATGACGCGCCTGCTGGACGAAATCCCCGGCGTAACGCCTTGGCCGTCGGCGGGCAACTTCGTCCTCTGCCAATTTGAGCCGCGCCGCGCAAGCGAGATATTTGAGGCGCTGGCGCAACGGGGCATCGTCGTGCGAAAGTTCGGGACTGAACGCTTGCAAGACTGCTTTCGCGTAGCGGTCGGCACGCCCGACCAGACGGACGCCTTTATCACGGCGCTGAAAGAAGTAATATAGGGCAGATATAGGGCAGGGGAGTTAAGCCGTTGCGAACCGCAAGCCTAAGCCGCGAAACCAACGAAACCACTATCAGCGTAGCCGTCAACATAGACGGCGTTGGCGATTACAGCATTGACACGGGCAACGGGATGTTCGATCACCTGCTGGCGCAGATCTCGCGGCATGGGTTGATAGATCTCACCATCGCCGCGCAAGGGGACACCCACGTGGGCTGGCATCACCTGGTAGAGGATGTGGGCATCGTTCTGGGCAGGGCGTTCAAGCAAGCGGTTGGGGACGCAAGCGGCATTATGCGGACGGCTCATTCGTATGTGCCGCTGGACGAGGCGCTGGCGCTGAGCGCGGTGGACTTTGGCGGGCGCGGCTACGCGGTGATAGACGCCGCAATGTCCGACAGCGATTTGGGCGCGCTGCCCGCTGAGCTCATTCCGCACTTCTTGGAAACGATGGCGCGCGAGGGCGGGTTCAACCTGCACGTCCGCATCCTGGCGGGCAGCAGCAACCATCACAAGGCGGAGGCGCTGTTCAAGAGCCTAGCGCGCGCTATGCGGGCGGCGCTGGAGCCGGACGCGCGGCGGGGGGGCAGCGTTCCAAGCACAAAGGGCGTTATCGGATAGCAAGCGCATAGCGGGGCGGGTAGGGCGGCGGCTTACTCTTCGTCTATGCCCAACACTTCGTACTCGTAGTCCTCAATCACGGGGTTGGCGAGCAGCGTTTCGCACATTTCGCGCACTTTGGCGGCGGCGGCGTCCGGGTCTGGTTCGCTCAGACGTATTTCCATATACTTGCCCGCGCGCACGCCGTCCACGCCGTCAAAGCCCAGCTGCCGCAGCGCCTGGTGAATCGTATGCCCCTGCGGATCGCTGACCGTGGGCCGTACTTTGATATAGACTTTGGCTAGGAATGTCATAGGCTTGCCGTCTGCGTTGGCTATGGCGCTTGGCTAGGGCGTTGAGTACGCCTGAATGAAGTTGCGGATTAGCGGTTCGTCATAGACATTTATGGTTTGGGTGATATTCGTAGCGGCGAGCGAGATTTGTTCGGCGTCTGCGTCCGGGTTGGGCATTAGGATTACCTTGCCGTCGGCGTCAATCAGTTCGTACACGATGTCGCTGAGCTCCGCCATAACGTCGGGGCAGCCGTCCGGGCAGTTGTAGGATATGACCACGCCTCCTTGCGCTAGGTTGGCGGCGTACATCTCGGGGGCGAGCGCGTCGGCGTGTATCCCCCAAGGCACGGGCGGCAGGACGGGCGCGGCGGCCTCGGCGGGCGGGTTAGGCTCGCTTGGCGCGGCTTGCGTATCCGTGTTGGCTGCGCTCGCTTGGGCGCCGGCGTCTTCGGCATCGGCTGCGTCCGCCGCGCTGCGTTCAAAGATGTCCGCGTTGCCGCCGCCGCCGAACTGCGGTATGGGCAAGCCGGGCAGGATTAGCCCAAGGATGAATATGAAAGACACAAGCGCGATTGCGGTTATGCCGCCGTAGCGGATTAGCCGCCTGCGCCGCGCCTGCCTCACCCTGCGCGCCGCGCGCGTCTGAGTGGGCGTTAGTCGTTTTCCGCTGCCTGTCGCCATTGTGTCACCAGCCGAATGTTTAGCGATGTCAATCGTATGCGTATCGCGCGTATCGTACTATTGTAGAGGATTGCCCGTGAGCTTGCTGAACGCCTCTAGGTAGCGCGCGCGCGTGCGCTCCACCACGTCTTGCGGCAGCTCAGGCGCGGGCGGTTCGTGATCCCAGCCGGCGGCGTCCAGCCAGTCGCGGACGAACTGCTTGTCGTAGTTGGGCTGCGATTTGCCGGGCGCGTAGCCGTCCATATCCCAGAACCGGCTGGAGTCGGGCGTGAGCGCCTCGTCTATGAGCGCCACTTCGCCGTCTATGACGCCGAACTCGAACTTGGTGTCGGCTATCAAGATGCCCTTTTCCAAGGCGAAATCGCGGGCGGCGGCATATACCGCTATGGACGCCTCGCTGAGCTGCGCGGTGAGTTCTTTGCCCACCATATCTTCCATTTGCGCCACGGTGATGTTCTCGTCGTGTCCCTCTTCCGCCTTAGTGCTGGGGGTGAACAGCGGTTCCGGGAATGCGTCGCCCTCGCGCAAGCCGTCAGGCATTTGGACGCCCGCCACGCTGCCGCTGCGCCTGTACTCCGACCACGCGGAGCCGGTGATGTAGCCGCGCACGATGCACTCCACGTCTATGCGCTCGGCGCGCTTGACGACCATCGCGCGGCGGGCGAGATCCTGCGGCAGGTCAAGGTCGGCGCGATCCGAGGCTAGCGCTACGAAGTGGTTGGGGACGATATGCGATGTCCTGTCAAACCAGAACGCGGAGATCTGGCACAGCACGGCGCCCTTTTCGGGGATGCCGGTGGGCAGAACGACATCAAAGGCGGATATGCGGTCGGTGGCCACCATAAGCAGCAGCCCGTCGCCGAGGTCGTAGGTATCGCGCACTTTGCCGCGATAGAGCATATTGGGCAGGTCGGTTTCTTGGATAGTGGTCATTGTTGTGTTCGCTCCCTGAATTTCTTGCATGCGCCCCGCGTTGTCAATTATGCGCTCCGCGTTATCTATTTTATCAGCAACGCATAGCGCGGGGCAGGGTAGAGTTAGCGATTTTTCAAGCCTTGCCTGTACTCGTCGTAGGCTTGGCGTATGGCGTCGTGCTTGATGCCGAGTATCTGGGCGGCTAGGAACGCCGCGTTGCGCGCGCCCCAGGAGCCGACGGCGACGCAGGCGACGGGTATGCCGGGCGGCATCTGCGCTATGGCGTAGAGCGCGTCCACGCCGTTCAGGTCGCTGCTGGGCAGCGGGATGCCGATGACGGGCAGGGTAGTCCAAGACGCCACCACGCCGGGCAATCCGGCCGAACCGCCCGCGGCGGCGATGAGAACCTCTATGCCCTTTTCGCGCGCGCCGGTCACATACTCCATCACCCTTTCGGGCGTGCGATGCGCGGACGCCACAATCACTTCGTTCTCAATCCCCATCTGCGTCAGCACGCTCGCGGTTTCGTCAACTATCGCCTTGTCTGAGCTGCTGCCCATTATCACGCCTACAAGTGGCATATCTTTACCCCTTTCGTTGCGCCCCGCCCATTGCGCGGCGGGGGCTTATCGCTATTTTATCAGCATCTTGTTGTGTTATCGGTATCTTATATTGGCAAGTTGCGCGTTGCCTATGAAATCGCGGGCGTTCAAACGGCGGCGATGTCTTTGCGATAGAACGCGCCTTGAAAGCGGATGCGGGCTATGTTGGCGTATGCGGCGGCGCGCGCGTCTGATAGGGTATCGCCCATTGCGGCAACTGTCAGCACGCGCCCGCCATTTGTTAGCGGATCGCCCTCGTCCGACGCCCGCGTTCCCGCGTGAAAGACGATAGCGGGTTCGCTCACGTCGTCCAGCCCGCTGATAGGGTAGCCGGTGGCGTATGCGCCCGGATAGCCCGCCGACGCCATCACCACGCCCACGCAGGCGCGGTCGTCCCAATCTATGGGCATATCGGCAAGCTCGCCGCGCGCCGCAGCCAGCATAATTTGCGCCAAATCGGTCTTCAAGCGCGGCAGTATCACCTGCGTTTCGGGATCGCCCAGCCTGCAGTTGAATTCAAGCGCCTTGGGGCCGTCCGCTGTTAGCATCATCCCTAGATAGAGTACGCCGCGATAGGGGGATCCTTGCGATGCGAGCGCGTTGGCTACCGGCTGCATAATGCGCCTGCGAACCTGCGCCTCTATATCGGAGTTCCAATGCTGAGGCGCGGGCGGGCTGTAGCTGCCCATGCCGCCCGTGTTAGGCCCTGCGTCGCCATCGCCAACGCGCTTGTAATCGCATGCGGCTACCATCGGCGATACATATCCGCCGTCCACGAATGCGAACACGCTGACCTCTTGCCCCTGCATACACTCTTCCACTATCACGCAATCGCCCGCATCCCCGAACTGCCGCTCAACCATAGCCGCGTTTAGCGCGGCAAGCGCATCAGATTTTGTATTTGCGACGGTTACGCCCTTGCCCGCCGCCAGGCCGTCCGCCTTTACCACAAGCGGCGTTTCGGAGCGTTCCACATACGCGCATGCGGCGGCGTAATCGGTGAACGCCTGAAACGCGGCGGTAGGGATGCCGTTGTCAGCCATAAGCCGCTTGGCGAATGCCTTGCTGCTCTCAATTCGGGCGGCGGCTTGCGTGGGCCCGAATATCGGCGCGCCCGCCTGCTGAAAGCGATCCACTATGCCCAGCGCGAGCGGCGCCTCAGGCCCTACGACCGTGAAATCGACGCCGCTTTGCAGCGCGAAAGCCAGCAGCCCATCGACGTCTTCCGCCGCGATAGGCGCGTTTTGGGCGATGCCGCTTGTGCCGGCGTTGCCCGGCGCCACAATCACTTCGCCGACCGCCGGGCTGCGCCCAAGCGCCCAAGCGATAGCATGCTCGCGCGATCCGCTGCCTATAACAAGAACCCTCATAGCGGCTGAGACCTCTTGACAACTTTGCCCGACGACGCCTCTACAAAATAGGTTTCGCGGGTTTTATTATCGTTTTTGTTTGCTACTTCAATCGCCGCCGCCGCGCCCAGCGCGTCCATCTCCAGCAGCGTCCCCAGCGCCACAAACGCCACATCCGCCATTTCGGAGGCGGCGTCGTCCAGCGCGCCCACATTAAGCTCATGCGAATGCTCGCCAACCTCTTCCATCAGAAACGCCAGCCTCGCGCACAGGCGTGGAACGGCGCATTCGGCGGGCGAATTCGCGTTTAGGTTGGGTATGCCAAATCGCGCGTGAAAATCGTACACGCTCCCCGCAAGGCGCGTGGCGGCGGCGAGGAACTCCTCGCGGGAGATGGCGTTGGCTGGCATAGCGTTATTTTCCTCACCGATAATCCCGCTATAAGAATTATGTGTCTCAAAAAGCTCGTGGTTGCAGGGCATGCAAAAGTTGATGTCCATTACCTTCTTGTGTACAAATGTTTCAGATTGGTGACCCCAATCACTCCAGCTCTTCCACCGCTTGCACCGCCCACACACCTTGCCGAATGGCTCGCCGCAGTGGTCGCAGTTTTGCGCCGCGCTCCAGTTGAGAGTACGACACGATTCGCAAGTCTTCATAATCGGCGACTGTTGCGAGGGCGACTCTTCGCGCGGGTGCAGAGACCAGTCGGGTTCGTGCATCGGAGTGCTAATCTCAGGATCAAGCGCCGTGCCAGCGCAGTCTATCACATACGCGCGCTGGCGACTTTCGTCCCTTTCGGGATCTACGCGCATTGCGCGTCCAATCATTTGCCGATACAAGGCTACGCTTTTGGTCGGACGCCCTATCACAACGCAATCCACCGCCGGCACATCAAATCCTTCGGATACGATGTTGCAGTTCACGATGACGCGCAAGATGCCGGCGTCAAACATGCTGACCACAAGCTCGCGGTCTTCGTAGTGCGATTTAGGGAGGCGCGTCCGCTTTGGAAGTTCTTTGTCGGAGAGTAGCAGACCCGTTGAGATGCCCATGTCGTGTATGATATTGGCTTGTTGCACGGCTATATCTTGTGTTGCCGCGAATATCAGTGTGCGAGGGGGGGTGATAGGCTTTCTTCCGACACGATCCAACCACTCGTCAACCGGGATTTCAACCAACTCTATGCCGAGCCGCTTTGACAGCTTCCCCATACTCACCTCTCCTCCCGCGAGTAGGTCTTGGCGTATGTAGCGTATGATTTTTGGCGGAACAACGATGCGCGGCTCCACTAGGTAGCCGTTATCTACCAGTTCTTGAGTACTCGCTCCGATGTCCGCGCCCTTAATCAGGGCGTCAAACAGCGTGGTGAATCCCTCGCGCGGGTTCATGCGCCAGGGCGTCGCAGTCAATCCTAGTACGTGGCCATCATGATTGCTGAGTATGCGATTCCAACTCCGCGCCGGCGCGTGATGAGCCTCATCCACCATCAAGAACGATTTGAACGGGATGCGCCCCCCTCGCTTACTCGCCAGCTTGCCTGCCGATTGCACATTGACATGCCTCTCTTTATAGACGCCGTTTGCCATATGCCACGATCGCATGTCGTATGATGAGTGAGTAGGCAATCCCGCCGCCTTGAACGCCTCTATGGACTGGCGGATGAGCTCTACGCGGTGGCACATAAAGATGACGCCCTTATCGCCATCCACCAAGTCCTCGTTGTTCAGTACGTATTCTGCCACTTTCGTAGCGATGCGCGTCTTGCCCGCGCCTGTGGCGAGCTGAAAGAGAGTGCGCTTGTTTTGTCCAATCGCGCTATCCAAGATTGCGCGCACAGCTCGCGTTTGGTATTCGCGCTCTTGCATTGTGCGTTTGACCTCGCTGTATCTTGGTTAGTTGCGTTGCTGATCGGGGTATTGCTGAGTTGCCGCTCTCTATTCCCATTCAATCGTGCCAGGCGGCTTGCTGGTGATGTCATACACCACGCGGTTGACGCCGGCCACTTCGTTGGCGATGCGGGCGGATATGCGGGCGAGCGCGTCGTAGGGGATGCGCGCCCAGTCGGCGGTCATGGCGTCTTCGCTGGCTACCGCGCGTATGGCGATTACATGCCCGTATGTGCGAAAGTCGCCGGTTACGCCCACGCTGCGCGATCCCGTCAGCACGGCGAAACTCTGCCATAGTTCGCGGTAGAGGTCGTTGCGGCGCACTTCGTCCATTACGATGGCGTCCGCGTCTCGCAGCACCGCCAGCTTTTCGTGCGTAACCTCGCCGATGATGCGTATGGCAAGCCCGGGCCCGGGGGAACGGCTGCCGAAACACTATCTCTTCGGGCAAGCCGAGTTCCAAGCCCACCTCGCGCGCCTCGTCCTTGAACAGGTAGCGCAGCGGCTCCACTAGGCTGAGTTTCATATGCTCCGGCAGCCCGCCTACGTTGTGGTGAGACTTGATTTTGGCGGATATGGAATCGCCCGCGCCCTCGCTCTCGATCACATCGGGGTAGAGCGTTCCCTGCGCCAGAAAGTCCACCGCGCCGATGCGCGCCGCCTCTTCGTCGAACACGCGGATGAACTCTTCGCCGATGATTTTGCGCTTTCGCTCAGGATCGGTTACGCCGCGCAATGCGCTGACAAAGCTTTCGGCGGCGTCGGCATAGACTAGGCTTGAGCTGAAATGCTTGCCGAAAGTTTCGCGGACGCTCTGCGGCTCGCCCTTTCGCATAAAGCCGTTGTTCACGAATATGCAGGTGAGCCTATCGCCCACCGCTTTGTGAACAAGCGCCGCCGCCACCGCGGAGTCCACGCCGCCCGACAGCGCGCATATCACCTTGCCAGCGTCCACCCGCTCGCGGATGCGCCCCACGCTGTCGCTGACGAAGTTGCCAGCCGTCCAAAGCGGGCTGCAGCCACACACCTTATACAGGAAGTTTTCCAAAATCGCCTTGCCATGCGGGGTATGCACAACCTCCGGGTGAAACTGGATGCCCAGCATGCCCGCGCCGTTGCCCATAACCACGATGGGCGAATTTTCTGATCGGGCAAGCCCCGTAAAGCCCGCCGGCGGGCGCGTAATCCGGTCGCCGTGGCTCATCCATACGGGCATAGAGGACGGCAGCCCTTGCAGCAGCGGCTCCGAGTTGGGGATCTGTTCCATCATCGCGCGCCCGTACTCTTTGCGATCCGAGGGCGCTACCTCGCCGCCAAGCTGATGCGCCATAACCTGCATCCCGTAGCAGATGCCAAGCACGGGGAGGCCGCTTTCATACACCCACGCGGGCGCTAGGGGGGCGTCGGGATCGTACACGCTCGCCGGCCCGCCCGACAGGATGACGCCCTTGGGGTTCAGCCGCGCCACAGATTCCCAATCGGCGGTATGCGGGATGATTTCGCAATAGACATTGCTTTCGCGCGCGCGGCGGGCTATCAGCATGCTGTACTGCGACCCGAAGTCTATCACAAGGATAGACTCGCGCTGAATGCGCGCGGCGTCGGCGGGCAAAGCGGGCGATTGCGGGCTTGTGGGTTCGGAGCGTTGCAGCATCTATATCGGAATTGCATACGCGCGTTGGGCTTGCAAGCGCGTTCAAACGTAGTTATGAGGCGATTCAACTTTATCATCTATGATATACTATTTCAACCTTGACAAGGGTAGCCAATGAGCGATATGGCGCAACATACAGGGCTTGAAAGCCAACTAAAAATCGCGGTTCACGCGCTCGCAAACGGCGGCGTGGTCGCATTGCCCACAGACACGCTGTACGGGCTGGCGGCTTGCGCCTTTGACGAGGCGGCGGTCGCCAAGATATTCAAGGCAAAAGGGCGGGACGCCGCCACCGCGCTGCCGCTGCTGCTGGCGGACGCCGAAGACGCTCGCCGCTGCGGAGTGGATCTGCCGCCCGCTATGTGGCTATTGGCGGAGAAGTTTTGGCCCGGCGCGCTCACGCTGGTCGTGCGAAAGTCGGACGCCGTGCCATACGCGGTTACGGCGGGAATGGACACCGTGGGCTTGCGCGTGCCGGATCATCCGCTGCCAAGAGCGGTGGCGCGCGAACTGGGATCGCCTATCACCGGCACAAGCGCCAACCGCAGCGGGATGCCCGGCCTTACCACCGCGCAGGCGGTCAGGGACGAGCTGGGCGACAGCATAGACTTTGTGCTGGACGGCGGCGACGCGCCCGGCGGCGTGGCGTCAACCGTGCTTGACCTGAGTGGGGACGCCCCTCGCGTACTCCGGCAGGGCGCCGTCAGCAAAGAGGCTATCGCCGCGGCATGCGGCTTGGCGGTGGTATAAGCGCATCTGATTGAATTTGCATATGCCTACGACAAACTACATATCTGAGCTAACCGCGCGGGTTGATTCTGAGATGCAAGCCATAATCAACGCCCGCGATTTCCCGCTGTATCGGATGATGTCCTATCATCTTGGATGGGCTGACGCCGCGGGCAGAGCGTCGGACGCGCCGCTGCCCTGCGAGCGCGTTCACGGCGCGCTGACGCTGCTGGCATGCGACGGCGTGGGCGGCGATATAGACGCCTGCCTGCCCGCCGCCGCCGCCGTTGAGCTCGTGGACAAGTTTATGCAGATACACGACGACGTGCAGGAGGGCAGCCCTCAGCGCAACCAACGCGACGCCGTCTGGTGGGTGTGGGGGCCGGCGCAGGCTATCAACACGGGCGATGGCATGCACGCGCTTGGGCGGCTGGCGCTCTTTCGGCTGCTGGAGCGCGGCGTTCCCGCCGACCGCGTGTTCAAGGCCGTGCGCCTTATGGATGAGGCGAGCCTGAAAACCTGCGAGGGGCGCTTTCGCGACCTAGAGGCGCAAGAGCGCATTGACCTGAGCGTGGACGCCTATATGAGCATGGTTGCCGACAAGACGGGCGCGCTGCTTTCCTGCGCGATGCGGCTGGGCGCGCTTGTGGGCGGCGATGACGCGGCGGCGGATGCCCTGGGCGTGTGCGGCGCAAAGCTTGGCGCGGCTATGCAGATACGCTCGGACTTGCGGCAGATATGGGGCGACGCCCCGCAGGACGCTCCCCAAGTGGAAATGTTAAACAAAAAGAAACTGCTGCCCGTAGTCTATGCGCTTGAAAACGCAACCATAAGCGAAAAGCGCGCTATGGGCGAAATCTACTTCAAGCGCGTGCTTGACGCCGAAGACGCAATCAAGCTGCGCGGCGTCATAGACGAAATGGGCGCGCGCAAGGCTTGCGAAGATATGGCGGCGCAACTGGCGGCTGACGCTATCGCCGCCGCTCATAGTGCAGGCATCTCGGCGGACGCCAAGGCGCGCATCTCCGACTACATCGGCGCGCTTGCGGGGGAGTGATATGGCAGCTAACATAAACGACATACGGCAGCTGGACTTGGACGGCAAGCGGGTTCTTGTGCGGGTGGATTTCAATGTGCCGTTCAAAGAGGGCGGCATACACATAGCCGACGACAGCCGCATCCGCGCCGCGCTGCCCACCTTGGAATACCTGCGCGAGCGCAATTGCAGGATAATCGTCTGCTCGCACCGGGGCCGTCCCAAGGGCAAGGTGGATCAGTGGCTGCGTATGTGGGCGATTGCGGGCAGGCTCGCCAGGCTGCTAAAAATGACCGTTATCCAGGCGGGCGATAGCGTGGGCGCGGGCGTGGTTGAGAGCGTAGAGGGGCTTGAGCCGGGCGGAGTTCTTGTGCTTGAAAACCTGCGCTTTCACCCCGGCGAAGAAGAAAACGCGCCTGAGTTCGCTCAGCAGCTGGCGTCGCTGGCGGATGTGTATATCAACGACGCATTCGGCGCGGCGCATCGCGCCCACGCATCCACCGAGGGAGTGGCGCGCCTGCTGCCGTCCGCCGCGGGCTTTCTTATGGAGCGCGAACTGCAAGTACTCGGCGATGCCATGGACGCGCCCAAGCGCCCATTCGCGGCGGTTCTGGGCGGCGCTAAGGTATCCGACAAGATTGGCGCGCTGCAAAACCTGGTTCGCAAAGCCGACCTCGTGCTGATAGGCGGGGGAATGGCGGCAACATTCATCAGCGCCCAAGGCAACCCCGTCGGCGATTCGCCGATAGAAGAGGACGGGCTGGAGTTCGCCAAAGGGCTTATCGACGCACACGGCGCAGCCGTAGGGCAGGGCGATGGCGCGCGGCTGCTCATCCCCACAGACGTAGTCGTAGCCGACGATTTCGCTGAGGACGCCGCCGCCCAAACCGTCAGCGTATCCACCATCCCCGACGGCTATCGCGTGATGGACATCGGCCCCGAAACCGCGCGCCGCTACGCCGATGCGCTCGGCGCATCCAAAACCGTTGTGTGGAATGGGCCTATGGGCGTATTCGAGTGGGACGCGTTCTCGCAAGGCACGGCGGCGATAGCCAACGCGCTCGCCGATCTGCAAGACGCCGCCACCATCACCGGCGGCGGATCCACGGCGGAGGCGGTCGCGGCGCTGGGGCTTGCCGACCGGATGACGCACATATCGTCCGGCGGCGGCGCGACGCTAGAGTTTATGGCGGGCAAAGAACTGCCCGGAGTTGCCGCGCTCGCGCAAAGCCGCTAATCTTGCCCACTAATCTTGCCCCGCCGCTACAAAATTGACGATATAATCGGCGATAATCAGCGATAATCACACAAAATTCGCGTTAAGGTTAGCACTATGATTGATCTTCCATACCTTGCGGATGTATGCCGCTCCACTCCGTCCAAGATTGTGTTCTTGGTTGTGGACGGCTTGGGCGGCGCGGCGCATCCCGATACGCGCAAATCCGAGCTGGAGACCGCGCGTCTGCCCAACCTGGACGCGCTTGCGGCGGTCAGCGCCTGCGGCTTGACAATGCCGGTGGGCGCGGGCATCACGCCGGGCAGCGGCCCCGGCCATATGGCGCTGTTCGGCTACGATCCTGTCAAATACCTGATGGGGCGCGGCGTGCTGGAGGCGCTGGGCATCGGCGTGGATCTGGGCGAGGGCGATGTGGCGGCGCGCGGCAACTTCTGCACAATAGACGGCGAGGGCTTGCTGACGGACAGGCGAGCGGGGCGCATCCCAACCGCCGAGAGCGCCCCCCTGGTTGAGCTGCTGCAGCAAATCCAAGTCGCCGACGCGCGCGTGAGCGTGTATCCCGTGCAGGATTATCGTTTCGTTTTGGTTATGAGCGGCGAGGGGCTTGACGACCGCATCCAAGAAACCGACCCGCAGACCACGGGCGTCCCGCCGCTTGCGCCCGTCGCCCTTACCGACGAGGCGAGCAGGGCGGCCGGCGCGGCGTGGGAGTTCGTAGTAAAAGCGCAAGCCGCGCTCGCCGACCAGCCTCGCGCCAACATGACGCTGCTGCGCGGCTTCTCGCGCCTGCCCGACCTGCCCCGTTTCGGCGACCGCTACCGCCTCAATCCCGCCGCCATCGCCGCCTACCCGATGTATCGCGGCCTAGCCAAGCTTCTGGGTATGAAAGTCATACCCACCGGCTCCGATTTCGGCGCTGAACTGGACACGCTGGAGACGCATTTCGGCGAGCACGACTTCTTCTTCCTGCACTACAAACCCGCCGACGCAGCGGGCGAGGACGGCGATTTCGCCGCGAAAATAGCGTGCTTAGAGGAACTAGACGCCCATCTGCCACGCCTGCTTGACCTAAACCCCGATGTGCTGGTAGTAGCCGGCGACCACGCCACCCCCGCCATCCTCGCCGCGCACAGCTGGCATCCCGTACCCCTGCTAGTTCGCTCCGCTCTAACGGCAGGGGAGGGCGTCCCCGCGTTCACCGAGCGCGAATGCGCCACCGGCACGCTCGGCCGCATGCCCGCCACCGACGTGATGATGCTCGCGCTGGCGCACGCCGATAAGCTCGTCAAGTATGGGCCATAGGGCGCATTGCCTGGTTTGCAATGCGTCATAACGATATGCTACGGCATATTCACATATTGACATTGCGCTATGCCGCACGATAAATCGCAAAATAAATGAGGGTTTTATATGCCAATATGCTTGATTGTAGGCAATTGGAAAATGAACAAGAGCGTCTCCGAGGCGCGAGAACTGGCGTCTGCGATAGCCGCGCGGGTAGGGGATAGCGCTGGCACAACGGGCGCAGACTCCGCCGTAGAGATAGTGATATGCCCGTCGTTTGTGGCTCTGGACGCCGTAAGCAAGGCGTTAAAGGGATCGCGCGTTGCGGTCGGAGCGCAGAACCTCCACAGCGAACCCGGCGGCGCGTTCACCGGCGAAGTATCCGCGCCAATGCTTGTTGACATATGCCGATATGTGATAATTGGCCACTCAGAACGCCGCAATCTATTCGGCGAAACCGATATGGATATAAACCTCAAAGTCAAGGCGGCGCTTGACGCCGGACTGCAGCCTATCCTATGCGTGGGCGAGGACTTGGCGCAGCGCAACGCGGGCAACGCCAACGCCGTGGTGGAAGAGCAGCTGCGCGTCGGTCTGCGCGACACGTCATCCGCCGGCCGCGCAATCGTGGCGTATGAGCCGGTATGGGCGATAGGCACAGGCGAATCCGCTACTCCGCAAGTCGCCCAAGCAATGATGGCCCACATCCGCGCCACGCTCGCCGCGCTCTGCGGCCCCGAGGTCGCCGCGGCAATGCGCCTGCTCTACGGCGGCAGTGTCAACGCGGCAAACGCGGCCGACTACATCCGCCAACCCGATGTCAACGGCGTTCTGGTAGGCGGCGCAAGCCTGGACGCCGACTCCTTCGCCGCCATCGCGCGGGCGGCGGCGGCAATCGGCTAGGCGCGCGGCATGTCAACCAAACTGCTAGTCATAGTAGGCCCCACGGCGGTAGGGAAGAGCGCCTTGGGAATGGAACTCGCCCGCGCCTTTGACGGCGAGATAATCAGCGCCGACAGCCGCCAAATCTACCGCGCGATGGACATCGGCACCGCGAAACCTCCGCCCGCCGACCTAGCCGCCGTGCGCCATCACCTCATAGACATCATAGACCCCGACGAGACCTATTCGCTAGCGCTATTTCTGCGCCACGCCAAAGATGCTATCCTAAACATAAAAACCCGCCGCTCGCGCCTCCCAATCGTACTGGGCGGCACAGGCCAGTACATCAGAGCGCTACTAGAGGGCTGGCAAGTTTCGACTGCAAAGCCAAACGCAAAACTGCGCGCCAAACTGGAGGCTCGCGCCGCGTCGGAGGGCCGCGAAACCCTCTACGCCGAGCTCCAACGCAGAGACCCTCACGCCGCCCAACGCATCGACGCCGCCAACACGCGCCGCGTCATTCGCGCCCTGGAACTGCTGGAGGCCGGACGCCCTCCCGCAACCGCCCCGCGCAAAATCCCCCCCGGCTACGACGCGCTAACGCTAGGCATTGTCATGGATCGCCCCGCGCTCTACAAGCGCGTCGACGAGCGCGTCGACGAGCAGATTAGAGCAGGCTGGCTAGACGAAGTTCGCGCCTTGTCAGAGCGCGGCTACCCCCCCCAATCCCCCGCGCTATCCGGCCTAGGCTACGCCGAGCTCCTGGCCCACCTCCGCGGCGAAACATCCCTTCAAGACGCCATCCAACGCATCAAATACCGCACCCACCGATACGCCCGCCAGCAACACAACTGGTTTCGCCTGACCGACCCATCAATCCACTGGTTCCCCACGCCGCCGCCGCTAGACGAAATAAAGCGGCTTGTAGCCGCCTGGCTGCGCGGACGTACTAATGCCGCCCAATAGAGATATTGAAATATGCCAACCATTGCATTCACACATATCGCTACGCGCTCTCAGCGCGGCGAAATGCAAACCAGATTCTAATGATGAGATCCTTGCGGACGCTACCCAACCTGAACTTGCCCAGCCCGCTTGCGCGTCTGCGCCGGACGCCGTTCTGGGCGCAGGCGCTTGCACTCTGCGCGCTATTTGCTATCGCGGGCGTCGCCGTAGTGGACGACTACGGGATAACCGAGGATGAATATATACAACCCGGAATCGTCCGCGCCAACGCCGAATACATCGCCACTGGCGACATCAGCGGGCTATCCCAAGATGTGGACTTTGCCCGTCGCTACTATGGCGTCGCCTTTGAGATGCCACTGCTGCTGGCTGAGCGCGCGCCCGGACTGCAAGACAGCCGCCACATATACTTGATGCGCCATATCGTTACGCATCTGTTCTTTATCTCGGGCGGCTTTGCTTGCGGGATGATCGCCTACCGGACGCTAGGCAACAGATGGGTGGCGCTGCTGGCTATGCTGATGTTCCTGCTGCATCCGCGCTTGTACGCCCACTCGTTCTTTAACAGCAAAGACATTCCCTTTGCGGCGATGCTGGCAGTGGCGCTATATCTCACTCACCGCGCCTTTCGCAGGGATACGCTCGGCGCGTTTCTGATGTGCGGCGTAGGCGTGGGCTTGGCGATAAATCTGCGCGTGTTCGGAGTGATGCTGTTGCCGATGATATTGGCTATGCGCGGGCTGGATCTGTGGCAGGCGGGCAGGGGGGAGCGCGGGCGTATCCTGATGACGGGCGTAGCGTTCTTGGCGGCGGCGATAGCGGTCGTGTACATCATCCACCCATACTACTGGGAGAACCCGTTGAGGTTTGTCGAGGGCTTGCGCGTGTTATCCCAGCATCCCAACATTCTGGATAACCTGTTTATGGGCGAGTGGTACAGGTCTGACGCCCTGCCGTGGATCTATATCCCCGTTTGGTTTGCCATAACCGCGCCGCCGGCGGCGTTGCTGTTGGGCGCAACCGGCGGCGCGGCAGTCTGCTGGCAGGGCGCGGCGCGCCCTCTTGCCGCGCTGCGCGACCGCGAGACGCGCTTTCGCATCCTGCTGCTGGGTTGCGTAGTATTGCCTGTGGCGGCGGTTATTGCGCTGCAGTCCAACATCTACCACGGCTGGCGGCAGATGTACTTTCTGTGGACGCCGTTCTGCTTGCTGGCGGCGGTTGGGCTGCATACGCTTGTGAACGCCAATGCGGGGAAGGGCAGGTGGAAAGTCGCGGCGCGGCTGCCCGGATGGGTTCGCGGGGGCCTCCGCTCGCATATGGCGCGGCGGGCGCTTGCGTATGGCGCGGCGTGCTTTGGGCTGATAACCACGCTCACCGCTATGGCGGCGCTGCATCCCCATCAGCAGGTCTATTTCAACGCGCTAGTGGACACCAAGACGCCCGGCGCGCTCGCCAAGACGTACGATTTGGACTATGGGTCCGTGGCGAACCGGCAATTGTTTGAGTATCTGCTCGATCGTTACCCCGATGACACGCTGCGCGTCTGGCCAAGAAACCACAAACGCGCGGCGATACTGCCTTCAAGCGATAGGGAGCGCATCGTTTTCCCTAACAAGGACGAGGCTGACTTTTACTTTCACCAGCCCGCCGATTATATGCTTAACGAGCCGCGCCCGCCGCTGTTTCATACCATTCAGGCATATGGCAACCCCATCGCGCTCATCATCGCGCCGAACTCCGACGCCTACCTAGATCACTACCGCGCGGCATACGCCGCCGCCGCAAACGGAACTCTGCTCGCGCGCTCGGATTTTGAGATCTATATCCATAACGGCAAGCTGTACTATCTCAATGGGGATTGCTCGCCGCCGGAATCAGACGCCAATTTCGTGAAGATATTCTTGCACTTCTTTCCCGCGAACCCCGACGACCTGCCCGCCCGCAGTCGCGAGCTTGGCTTTGAGAACCGCGACTCAGGCCATCTCGTCTTCTTTGACGGCAAGTGCCTCAATCGGCAGTTCTTGCCCGACTACCCGATCGCCCACATAAGAACCGGCCAGAGCGTGAAAGGCGAAGTGATATGGCGCGCGGACATTGACTTGGCTGCCCACGCCGCCGCGCAGGCGCTGTATGAGAGCGTCGTCGCCGGCGGCTACGGGCAGCCGGCGGCTCGGTCGGACTTTGATGTATATCTGCGTGGCAAGACCCTGGCTTACCTCAAAGAACCTTGCACGGCTGGTGATATAGACGCGCGGTTCTTCCTGCACACATTCCCCGCAGACTCCGCCGACCTGCCGGCGGACTGGCGCGAGCAGGGCTTCGCCAACCTAGACTTCCAATTCACCGACCATGGCGCACGCGCAGGCGATATTTGCGTAGCTGAGCGCGATCTGCCCGGCTACGCGATAGAGCGCATCCGCACAGGCCAATTCGTCAGCGGCGAGGGTAGGGTATGGAGCGTGGAATTTCCTGTGGAGCGGTAGCTGTCCGGCTAACGTCTGACGTCCAAACGCCTGCTTTGCTATAATTGCCGCCGTGATGTCAGCGCTATCCCAATTCCCGCTTAGCCGCTTAGCCTTATTGCGCCGGATGCCGTTTTGGGCGCAGGCGGCGGCGGTATGCGCGCTGTTCGCAGGCGTGGGCGTCCCCATTATGGACGACTACGGAATATGGGGGGATGAGATCCACCAGCGCAGAACCGCCGCCGCCATTGCCGACTACGCCCTCGGCGTATCCGAAGAGCCGCCCCCGCTGATATACCGCTACTCCGGCGTCGCCTTTGAGGCGCCATTGATGTTGCTGGAGCGCGCGCTCCACCTGCAAGACACCCGCCACATCCACCTAATCCGCCGCCTGATCTCTCACTTATTCTTTATCGTGGGCGGCTTTGCGTGCGCGATGCTCGCCTATCGTATGACGGGCAGTCGTTTGATAGCGCTGTTGGCTATGTTGCTATTCCTGCTGCACCCACGCCTTTACGCCCACTCATTCTTCAACACCAAAGACACCCCCTTCGCGGTGGCGTTGGTCATAGCCCTCTTCCTCGCGCATCGCGCCTTTCGCAGGGACACGCTCGGCGCGTTTCTGCTGTGCGGGATAGGCGTGGGCTTGGCGATAAGCTTGCGCCCTTTCGGGACAATGCTGCCGCCGCTCATATTCGCTATGCGCGCGCCCGCCCTTTGGCGAGCGGGGAAGGCGGAGCGCAAGCGAATCCTGATTAGCGCCGCTCTGTTTGTGGCGTCGGCGCTTGCGACGGCGTACATCATCCACCCGTACTACTGGGAAAACCCGTTGCGATTCGTTGAGGGCGTCCGCGTTCTGTCCCAATATCCCGTCGTAGTCAGAAATCTGTTTATGGGCGAGATTTACAGGTCTGACGCCGTGCCGTGGAACTACATTCCGGTGTGGTTTGCGATAACCGCGCCGCCGCTGACGCTGCCGCTGGGCGCTTTGGGAGCGGCGGCGGTCTGCTGGCAGACAATCGCGCGCCCTCTTCGCGCCCTCCGTGACCGCGAAACCCGCTTTCGGATGTTGTTGCTAAGCTGCATAGTAATGCCTGTCGCGGTTGCCATCATCCTGCAAGCCAACCTGTACAACGATTGGCGGCATATGTACTTTTTGTGGGGGCCGTTTTGCTTGCTTGCGGCGGTCGGGCTGCATCATATTGCGAACATTAGTATGGGGGGGGGTATTTGGAAGATTGGAGCGCGGCTGCCCGAATGGATTCACGGCGGAGGCCGCTTGCATATGGCGCGGCGGGGGCTGGCATACGGCGCGGCGGGCTTTGGGCTGATAACCACGCTGACCGCTATGGCGGCGCTGCATCCCCATCAGCAGGTATATTTCAACGCGCTTGTGGACACCAAGACGCCCGACGCGCTTGCCATTCGGTACGATATGGACTACCTTCGGCTGGCGCATCGGCAATCGCTGGAGTATCTGCTCGCGCGATACCCTGACGACGAGTTGCGCGTCTGGCCTAAGTATCAAGGTAGGCTCACCGTAATGCTGCCTCAAGAAGATAGGGGCCGCATTATATCTTCGGACAGCCGGGCACGCGGCGGATTTTCATCTGGCGGATTTATTTCTAATGCGGGAATATCTACTGGATCTGCCGTTAACAAAAAACACTCGAGAGAAGAAAATCTACGTTCACCCGCGCATAGATGCGCTGAGAGTGCCGGAGCAGCGTCTGATTCACACCGTCCGGGCATATGGCAGCGCTATCGCGGGCGTTTTTGCCAAGGACGCCGCCGCGTACCGCGCCGCATACCACGACGCATACGCGCGACATCACCGCAAACGGCGACTCCGCTCGCCCGCGCCGACTTTGACATCTACGCCTACGACGGCGCGCTCTACTACATCAGCGCGGATTGCCCGCCGCCCGCGCCAAGCCGCGCCGACTCGCGGATATTCCTGCACATCGTCCCAGTAGATCGCCGCCGACTCTGCCCGCCGCCAGCCGCGAGTTTGGCTTTGAGAACCGCGACTTTTGGATCGACAACCATGCCACCGCATTCATTGACGGCAAGTGTATGCACAGACAGCCCTTGCCCGCCTACCCTATCGCGCGCATCCGCACGGGGCAGTTCGTCAGCGGCGAGGGTAGGGTATGGGGCGTTGAGTTCGACATGGGGCGGTAATCCGCTTGCCTAACGCCTGACACCCCCGCGCTCGCCTTGCTATAATTGCCGCCGTGATGTCAAAAGTATCCCAACTATCCCCGTCGCGCCGCCGCCTAGCCCTGTTGCGCCGCATCCCATTTTGGGCGCAGGCCGTTGCGGCGTGCGCGCTGTTCGCGGTGGTGGGCGTAGTCGTACTGGACGACTATGGGGTGTCCTTGGATGAGAGTACCCAGCGCCACATCGCGCGCCTCAACGCCGACTACATCGCCACCGGCGACATCAGCGAATTAGCGTCCGATGAGAACATTGCCCATAGATTCTACGGCGTCGCCCTTGAAATGCCCTTGTTGCTGGCGGAGAGCGCGCCCGGCCTGCAAGACACCCGCCACATCTACTTGATGCGCCATTTGCTGACGCACTTGTTATTTATAGCGGGCGGTTTTGTGTTAGGGATGCTCGCCTATTTGATGACGGGTAGCAGATGGGTTGCGCTGCTGGCTATGCTGATGTTCCTGCTGCATCCGCGCCTTTACGTTCACTCTTTCATCAACACCAGAGACATCCCTTTCGCGGCGATGCTAGTCATCGCGCTATATCTCACTCATCGCGCCTTTCGCAGGGACACGCTCGGCGCGTTCCTTCTGTGCGGCATAGGCGTGGGCTTGGCGATAAACCTGCGCGTGTTCGGGCTGATGCTGCCGCCAATGATACTCGCTATGCGCGCGCTAGATCTGTGGCAAGCGGGCAGGGGAGAGCGCATGCGTATCCTGCTTACAAGCGCGGCGTTCTTGGCGGCGGCGCTGGCGACGGCGTACATCATCCACCCGTACTACTGGGAGAACCCGCTGCGGCTCATTGAGGGTGTCCGCGCGCTGTCTCAAAACCCCAACAATCCTGTGAACCTGTTTATGGGCAAGCTTTACAGGTCTGACGCCGTGCCGTGGAATTACATTCCGGTATGGTTTGCGATAACCGCGCCGCCGCTGACGTTGCTGCTGGGCGCTTTGGGATCCGCGGCAGTCTGCCGGCAGGCAATCATGCGCCCTCTCGCCGCGCTGCGCGACCGCGAAATTCGCTTTCGCATACTGCTGCTGGGTTGCATTGCGCTGCCTGTCGCGGTGGTTATCGCGCTGGAATCCCAATCTCTACAACGGCTGGCGGCATATGCACTTTCTTTGGGCGCCGTTCTGCTTGCTTGCGGCGATCGGGTTGAGCGCGATTGCGAGCGGCGGCGCGGCGAAAGAGGCGGCGGCGGGAGTTGCGGCGCGATTGCCGAGCTGGGTTCGCAGCGGCGTCCGCTTGCATACGGCGCGGCAGACGCTGGCGTATGGCATAGCCGGCGTTGGGCTGATAACCACGCTTACCGCTATGGCGGCGCTGCATCCCCATCAGCAGGTCTATTTCAACGCGCTAGTGGACACCAAGACGCCCGGCGCGCTCGCCAAGCTGTACGATATGGACTATTGGCATGTGGCGCAACGGCAATCGCTGGAGTATCTACTCGATATCTACCCCGATGACACGCTGCGCGTCTGGCCAAGAAACCACAAACGCGCGGCGATACTGCCTTCAAGCGATAGGGAGCGCATCGATTTCTCTAACAAGGGCGAGGTTGACTTTTACTTTTACCAGCCCGTCGATTATATGCCTAACGAGCCGCGCCCGCCGCTGTTTCATACCATTCAGGCATACGGCAACCCCATCGCGCTCATCATCGCGCCGAACTCCGACGCCTACCTAGATCACTACCGCGCGGCATATGCCGCCGCCGCAAACGGAACTCTGCTCGCGCGCTCGGATTTTGAGATCTATATCCATAATGGCAAGCTGTACTATCTCAATGGGGATTGCTCGCCGCCGGAATCAAACGCCAATTTCATGAAGATATTCTTGCACTTCTTTCCCGCGAGCCCCGCCGACCTGCCCGCTGACAGGCGCGGAGTTTGGCTTTGAGAACCGCGACTCAGGCCATTTCATCTTCTTTGACGGCAAGTGCCTCAACCGGCAGTTCTTGCCCGACTACCCGATCGCCCGCATAAGAACCGGCCAAAGCGTGAAAGGCGAAGTGATATGGCGCGCGGACATTGACATGGCCGCTCATGCCGCCGCGCAGGCGCTGTATGAGAGCGTCGTCGCCGGCGACTATGGGCAGCCGGTGGCTCGGTCAGACTTTGATGTATATCTGCGCGGCAAGACCCTGGCTTACCTCAAAGAACCTTGCGAGGCGGGCGATATAGACGCGTGGTTCTTCCTGCACATCATTCCCGCTGATCCCGCCGACCTGCCGGCAGACTGGCGCGAGGCCGGATTTGCCAACCTGGACTTCCAATTCGCCGACCACGGCGCGTACCTAGGCGATAAGTGCGTGGCAGAGCGCGAGTTACCCGCCTATCCAGTAGAGCGCATCCGGACGGGGCAGTTCGTCAGCGGCGCGGGCAGGGTATGGAGCGCGGAGTTCACGCCAAGGCAATAGCGCTTGCCTGACACCTCTGCGCCAGCCTTGCTATAATTGCCGCCGTGATGCCTATGCTATCCCGGCCATTCTCGCTTAGTCGCCCAGCTCTGTTGCGCCGCCTCCCGTTCTGGGCGCAGGCGGCGGCCGCGTGCGCGCTGTTCGCAATCGTCGGCGTCGCCCTCGTGGACGATTACGGGGTAGGGCTGGATGAGATTCACCAGCGCCGAGTCGCCATTGTCAACGCCGACTACATCGCCGCGCGCAATATAGACCTCCTGTATCTCAGGGACGATCGCTACTACGGCATCACCACTGAGATGCCTTTGTTGCTGGCTGAACGCGCGCTCCGGCTGCGGGACTCCCGTCATATCAACTTAATGCGCCACTTGTTAGCGCACCTGTCTTTTATCGCGGGCGGCTTTGCGTGCGGGATGCTCGCTTATCGGATGATGGGCAGCCGTTGGATAGCTCTGTTGGCTATGGTGATGTTTCTGCTGCATCCGCGCTTGTATGGCCAATCGCTCTTTAACACCAAAGACGTCCCTTTCGCGGCGCTGCTGGTCATCGCGCTATATCTCGCTCACCGCGCCTTTCGCAGGGACACGCTCGGCGCATTCCTGCTGTGCGGCATAGTCGTGGGCTTGGCGATAAATCTGCGCCCTTTCGCGCTGCTGCTGCTGCCGATGATACTCGCTATGCGCGCGCTAGACTTTTGGCGAGCGGGCAAGGGAGAGCGCAAACATATCCTAGCGACTGCCGGGATATTCGCGGGGGCGGCGCTGGCAATGATGTACATCACTTACCCGTACTACTGGGAAAACCCGTTGCGATTCATTGAGAGCGTCCGCGTGTTGTCCCAGCATCCCACCATTGTAAATAACCTGTTTATGGGCGAGATTTACCCGTCTGACGCCGTGCCTTGGAACTACATCCCGGTGTGGTTTGCGATAACCGCGCCGCCGCCGGTGGCGCTGGCGCTGGGCGCTATCGGATGCGCGGCGATATGTTGGCAGGCAATCACGCGCCCTATTGCCGCGCTGCGCGACCGCGAAACCCGCTTTCCTCGTCTTGCTGCTGTGTTGCTTTGCGTTGCCTATCGTAGTGGTTATCGCGCTGCAATCCAACATCTACAACGGCTGGCGGCATATGTACTTCTTGTGGGCGCCGTTCTGCCTGCTGGCGGCGGTCGGGCTACATGCGCTTGCGGGCGGCGGGGGCATTCCAAGCGGGTGGAGGCTTGCCGCGCGGCTGCCCGATTGGGTTCGCGGCGGCGGAATGCGGCGGACGCTTGCGTATGGCGCGGCGGGCGTTGGGCTGATAACCACGCTGACCGCTATGGTTGCGCTGCATCCCTATGAATATCTGTATTTTAACGCCTTGACCGACACCAAGACGCCCGACGCGCTTGCCAATCGGTACGATATGGACTACTGGGAGATGGCGCAGCGGCAATCGTTGGAGCATCTGCTCGCGCAATATCCTGACAGCGCGCTGCGCGTCTGGCCCGAAAAGCAAAGCGCGCGCATCCTGCCCCAAAACGTTAGGGAACGCATCGCAGGCTTGCACAACCCGCACGCGGCGGATTTTTATCTATTGTCCAATGCGCGAGGGAGCAAAGCGCTTTGGCGACTCGCGAAAGATCCACGGGAACTGGGCTTTTATATCCACCCGCGCGTCAACCTCACGGACATACCGGAGCGGCCGGCGATTCACGTCATCCGGGCATACGGCAGCCGCGTGGCATCCATCGTCGCCAGAGACGACAACGCCTTGGACGCCTACCGCGCCGCATACCACGACGTCGCCGCAAACGGCGATCTGCTCGCGCGCGCGGACTTCGACATCTACGCCTACGACGGCGCGCTCTACTACCTCAGCGCTAACTGCGAGTTGCCGCAGTCAAACGTCAACTCCACGATATTCCTGCACATCTTCCCCGCCGACCTTGCCGACCTGTCCTCCGACCGCCGCGAGCATGGCTTTGAGAACCGCGACTTCCTGTTCAGAGATTATGGCGCCTTCTTTGACGGCAAGTGCATCCACAGACAAGCCTTGCCCGATTACCCAATCGCCCGCATCAGGACGGGGCAGAACGCGGCGGCGCTTGGCGGCGCTGAGTGGCGCGCGGACATTGACTTAGCCGCCCGCGCCGCCGCGCAAGACGTATATGAGGACATCGCCGCCGGCGACTATGGGCAGCCTGCAGCGCTGTCGGGCTTTGATGTATATCTGCGCGGCAACGGCTTGGCGTATCTCAAAGAACCCTGCGAGGCGGGCGATATGGACGCGCGGTTCTTCCTGCACATCTTTCCCTCCGACCCCGCCAACCTGCCGGCGGACAGGCGAGAGTCCGGCTTCGCCAACATGGACTTCCAATTCGCCGACCACGGCGCGCGCATAGGCGATAAATGCGTGGCTACGCGCGAACTGCCCGGCTACCCCATAGACCGCATCCGCACAGGCCAATTCATCAGCGGCGAGGGCAACCTATGGCGCGTAGAGTTCCCCGCCGCGCAATAACCCTTTGCCCGCCCAACGCCTGACATCCCGCGCCCGCCTTGCTATAATTCCCACCACAATGCCAACGCTATTCCAATTCCCGCTATCCCGCCTAGCCCAATTGCGCCGCGCCCCGTTCTGGGCGCAGGCGCTTGCGGTGTGCGCGCTGTTCGCAATCGCAGGCGTCGCCCTCCTGGACGACTACGGGGTAGGCGCGGACGTGCGCGCCCAACGCCAAATCGCCATTGCCAATGTCGAATACATCACTACAGGCAGCACAGACGGCATATATGGCGGACTATATCGTAGAGACTATCGCTACTACGGCGTCGCTTTTGAGATGCCTATGCTGCTGCTGATTGAACGCGCTCTCGGATTGCAAGACATTCGCCATATCCACCTGACCCGCAACCTGCTAACCCACCTGTTCTTCATCGCGGGCGGCTTTGCGTGCGGGATGCTCGCCTATCGCATGCTCGGCAGCCCGTGGGCGGCGCTGTTCGCTATGCTGCTGTTTCTGCTGCATCCGCGCCTGTACGCCCACTCGTTCTTTAACAGCAAGGACATCCCCTTTGCGGCGCTGCTGCTAATCGCGCTCTATCTCACGCATCGCGCCTTTCGCAAAGACACGCTCGGCGCATTCCTGCTGTGCGGCGTAGTCGCGGGCTTGGCGATAAATCTGCGCCCTTTCGCGTTGATGCTATTGCCGATGATACTCGCTATGCGCGGGCTAGACCTATGGCAAGCGGGCAGGGGAGAGCGCAAACGCATATTAGCCTCCGCGGGGATATTCGCGGCGGCGGCGCTTGCGGTCGTGTATATCATTCACCCGTATTATTGGGAGAACCCGTTGCGGTTCATTGAGGGCGCCCGGACGCTGTCGCAGCATCCCACCCTTGCGCTAAACCTGTTTATGGGCGAGATTTATAGAGCCGATGCAGTGCCTTGGAATTTCATTCCGTTGTGGTTTGCCATAACCGCGCCGCCGGTCACGTTGATGCTGGGCGCGTTGGGATGCGCGATGGCGTGCTGGCAGACAATCACGCGCCCTCTTGCCGCGCTGCGCGATCGCGAGATGCGCTTTCGGATACTGCTGCTGGGTTGCGCGGCGTTGCCTGTGGCGGTTGCCATTATATTGCAAGCCAACATATACAGCGGCTGGCGGCAGATGTACTTTTTGTGGGCGCCGTTCTGTTTGCTTGCGGCGGTCGGACTGCATACGCTTGCGAACAGCAACGCAGGAAAGGGCGTTTGGAGGGTTGGCGCATGGCTGCCCGGCTGGGTTCGCGGCGGCGGGATTTGGCAGACGCTTGCGTATGGCGCGATCGGCTTTGGGCTGATAACCACGCTGACCGCTATGGCCGCGCTGCATCCCTACCAGCATTTGTATTTCAACGCGCTGACCGACGCCAAAACGCCCGGCGAGCTTGGCAAGCGGTATGATATGGACTACTGGTACATGTCGTTCATGGAGGCATACCGCCATCTGCTGGCGCGATACCCCGGCGAAACCCTGCATGTCACCCGCAACTACAACGGGCTGATGATGCCGCCGGCGGACAGGGAGCGCATCGTTTGGCATCAAGAGGCGCCTTACGACTTCTATATCGCCACGCAAATCAATCTGAGAGTGCGCGGCATGCCCAGCGAACCCGTTCTGCATACCGGATCCGTGTATGGCAGCGATATATTCACCATAGTGGCGCCGATGCTCAGCTGGGGCAAGCTGCGCCCCGACGCGGACGACTTTCGCGCCGCGCGAGATGCAGTCGCCGCGGCGGGCGACCCGGCGGCGCGCTACGACCACTGGGACATCTACCACGCGGACAGCGCACTATACTACATTGGGCGCGAGTGCGCCATATCGCCCGATGAGTCGCGTTTCTTCCTGCACATCACGCCGGTAGATCCTGCCGACCTGCCCGCGCATCGCCGCAAACACGGCTTTGACAACCGCAACTTCGACTTTCGCTGGCGAGGCGGCTACTTCGATGGGGGTTGCATCACGCAGCAGCCGCTGCCTGACTACCCGATAGCCGCAATAGAGACCGGCCGGATAGACGGGGAAGGCGGACGCTTGTGGAGCGTAGAGTTTCAAGCGGAGCGATAGCCCTTGCGCGGCGTCGCGGCGTCCTACGCCTGACACCTAGCGGCCGCCTTGCTATAATTGCCTGTGATGCCAACGCTATCCCAATCCCCACTCCGCCGCCTAGCCCTGCCTCGCCGCGTCCCGTTCTGGGCGCAGGCGGCGGCGGTGTGCGCGCTATTCGCAATCGCAGGCGTCGCCATAGCGGACGCCTACGGGGTAGGGCGGGACGAGATTGTCCAACGCGAAGTCGCCATTGCCAACGCCGCCTACATCGCCACAGGCAATATCAGCGCGTTGCCGGTTGACGATGACATTGCCTATCGCTTTTACGGCCTCGCCTTTGAGATGCCCCTGCTGCTTGCGGAGCGCGCGCTCGGACTGCAAGACAGCCGCCACATCTACCTGACGCGCCACCTGCTTATCCACCTGTTTTTTATCGCGGGCGGCTTCGCGTGCGGGATGCTCGCCTATCGGATGTTGGGCAGCGGATGGTTGGCGCTATTCGCTATGCTGCTGTTCCTGCTGCATCCGCGCCTGTACGCGCACTCGCTCTTCAACACCAAAGACATTCCTTTCGCGGCAATGTTTGTCATCGCGCTCTATCTTGCCCACCGCGCCTTTCGCAAGGACACGCTTGGCGCGTTCCTGTTGTGCGGCATCGGCGTGGGCTTGGCGATAAATCTGCGCCCTTTCGGGCTGATGCTGCCGCCGATGATCCTGGCTATGCGCGCGCTGGATCTATGGCAGGCGGGCAGGGCGGAGCGCAAGCGTATCTTGATAGCAAGCGCGGCGTTCTTGGCGGCGACGCTAACGACCGCGTACATCATTCACCCGTACTACTGGGAAAACCCGCTGCGGTTCATTGAGGTCATCCAAGCGCTGAATCAGCATCCCGCCAATGTCGAGAACCTGTTTATGGGCGAGATCTATTTCTCTCAGGCCGTGCCGTGGAACTTCATCCCCGTGTGGTTCGGCATAACCGCGCCGCCAGTCGCGCTACTGCTAGGCGCTATTGGATGCGCGGCGGTCTGTTGGCAGGCAATCGCGCACCCCCTCGCCGCGCTCCGCGACCGCGAAACCCGCTTTCGCATCCTGCTGATAGGTTGCGTAGCGCTGCCTGTGGCGGCCGCAATTATCCTGCAATCCAACATCTACAACGGCTGGCGGCAGATGTACTTCATATGGGGGCCGTTCTGCCTGCTTGCGGCGGTCGGGCTGCGCGCGCTTGCGGGCGGCGCGGCGAAAGATGCAGCGAAAGGCGTTGCCGCGCGGTTGCCAGGCTGGGTTCGCGGCGGCGGCCGTTTGCATATGGCGCGGCGCGCGCTTGCGTATGGCGCGGCGGGTGTTGGGCTGATAACCACGCTGACCGCTATGGCGGCGCTGCATCCCCACCAGCAGGTCTATTTCAACGCGCTGGTAGATACCGGGACGCCTGGCGCGCTTGCCAAGCGCTACGACATGGACTACTGGCACCTGTCGCGGCTGCAATTGATGGAGTACCTGCTCGCGCGCTACCCTGAGGGCGTCCTGCGCGTCTGGCCGGAACAATACAGCATCCGGATGCTGCCCCAAAACGATAGGGCGCGCATCGTCAACGCGGGCGTACACGAGGCGGACTTTTACCTCAACCCGCGCCTCAAGCGCCGAAACATCCCTAATCAACCGAAGTTTCACAGCATCCGGGCATACGGCAGCGCCATTACATTCATCCTAGCGCCGAATTCAGACGCCTACCGCTCCGCGCATCAGGCATCGTACAACGACGTCGAGACAAACGGGACTCTGCTCGCGCGCTCGGATGCTGACATCTATATCCACAATGGCGAGCTGAACTACCTCACCGCAAACTGCGCGCCGCTGCTGGCAAGCGCCGACTATCGCCTCTTCCTGCACATCTTCCCAGCCAATCCCGCCGGCCTGCCCGATGATAGACGCGAGTACGGCTTCGATAACTGGGACAACCTGGATTACAGATCGTTTCGCGTTCTTTAATGGCAAGTGCATCCACAAGCTGCCCTTGCCCGATTATCCAATCGCCCGCATAAGAACGGGAAACGATGATACATTCAGCGGCAAAATAATATGGCGCGCGGACATTGACTTAGCCGCCCGCGCCGCCGCGCAAGCCGTGTACGACGGCATCGCAGCCGGCGACTACGGGCAGCCCGTCGCCCAATCGGACTTTGACCTATACCTAAGCGGCAATGCCCTGGCATACCTCAAATCCCCCTGTGCGCCCGGCGACGCGGACGCCCGTTTCTTCCTGCACATCTTCCCAGCCGACCCCGCCGACCTGCCCGCCGCCGGCCGCGAGCTTGGCTTTGCCAACCTGGACTTCCAATTCGCCGACCACGGCGCCTACATAGGCGATATGTGCGTGGCTGAGCGAGAGCTGCGTGATTACCCCATAGACCGCATCCGCGCGGGCCAGTTCGTCAGCGGCGAGGGTAGGGTATGGGGCGTGGAGTTCTCCGCGGCGCGGTAACCCATTGGCGTGGTAACCCATTGCCCGCCCTAGCACCTGACATCCAAACGCTTGCCTTGATATAATTCCCGCCATAATGCCAACGCTATCCCGCCTCTTCCCGCTCAGCCGCCTAGCCTTGTTGCGCCATGCCCATGCCCCATTCTGGGCGCAGGCGCTTGCGGTGTGCGCGATGTTCGCGGTTGCGGGCGTCGCCGTTCTGGACGACTACGGGGTAGGGCGGGATGAGCAGCTCCAGCGCGAAATCACCATCGCCGGCGCCGACTACGCCCTGGCAGTGTTAGAAGAGCCGCTCTCCATTCCCGACCGCTACTATGGCTTGGCGTTTGAGATGCCGCTGCTGTTGGCCGAGCGCGCTCTTGGACTGCAGGACACCCGCCATATCTATATGTCGCGCCATCTGCTCACCCATCTATTCTTTATCGCGGGCGGTTTTGCCTGCGGGATGCTCGCCTATCGGATAGTCGGCAGCAGATGGGTGGCGCTGCTGGCTATGATGATGTTTTTGCTGCATCCGAGGCTGTACGCCCACTCTTTCTTCAACACCAAAGACATCCCCTTTGCGGCGATGCTGGTCATCGCGCTCTATCTCGCGCATCGCGCCTTTCGCAGGGACACGCTTGGCGCGTTTCTACTGTGCGGCATCGGCGTAGGCTTGGCGATAAACCTGCGCCTGTTCGCGCTGATGCTGCCGCCAATTATTCTGGCTATGCGCGGGCTAGACCTATGGCAGGCATCGGGTAGGGGAGAGCGCAAGCGCATCTTGGCGACTGCCGCGATATTCGCTGCGTCGGCGTTGGCGACGGTGTACATCATTCACCCATACTATTGGGAGAACCCGCTATGGTTTATTGAGGGCGCGCGAGTGGCGTCTCAGCATCCCAACATTGTCAAGACCCTGTTTATGGGCGAGCTTTATCCGTCATACGCCGTGCCGTGGAATTTCATTCCTGTGTGGTTTGCCATTACCGCGCCGCCGGTCACGCTGGCGCTGGGCGTTATTGGATGCGCGGCGGTATGTTGGCAGGCAATCACGCGCCCTCTTCGCGCCCTACTCGACCGCGAAACCCGCTTTCGCATCCTGATGTTGGGCTGCTTTATGATGCCTGTGGCGATTGTCATCATCCTGCAAACAAACATCTACAACGACTGGCGGCAGATGTATTTCCTGTGGGCGCCATTCTGCTTGCTGGCGGCGGTCGGTATGCACAGAATTGCGAACATTCACATGGGGAATGGTATTTGGAAAAAGTTTGCGCGTCTGCCCGGCTGGGTTCGCGGCGTCGACCGCTTGCGTATGACACAGCGAGCGCTTGCGTATGGCGCGGCGGGTTTTGGATTGATAACAACGCTGACCGCTATGGCGGCGCTGCATCCCCACCAGCAAGTCTATTTCAACGCGCTTGTGGACACCAATACGCCGGGCGCGCTTGGCAATCGCTACGAAATGGACTACTGGTTTCCGGCGCATCGGGAATTGCTGGAGTATCTTCTCGCGCGCTACCCCGACGACACGCTGCGCGTGGGCGCCAGGCGTGGAAAGAGAAACGAGTTTATCCTGCCCTCAAGCGATAGAGAGCGCATCGTTATCACGGATTCGTTGGACGCGGACTTTTACCTTTACCGGGACTATTATCATCGGCGCGATACGTCTGTTATCTCGATGTTTCATAACATTCAGGCATACGGCAGCGTCATCGCGTACATCACCGCGCCGAACTCCGACGCCGCCCGCGAACACTACCGCGCGTCATACGCCGATGCCGCCGCAAACGGGACTCTGCTCGCCAGCGCGAACTTTGACATCTATATCCATAATGGCGAGTTGCGCTACCTAAATGCGGATTGCGCGCCGCCATCGGCAAACATTGACTTCATCAAGATATTCGCGCACGTATTTCCCGTGAACCCTGCCGACTTGCCCGCGGACTACCGCGAGCGCGGCTTTGAGAACCGCGACTTCGAAGGAGGCGCCTTTTTTGACGGCAAGTGCATCGCAATGCGCTCTTTGCCCGATTACCCAATCGCCCGCATACGCACGGGACAGCGCGTGAACGGCAAAGTGATATGGCGCGCGGACATCGACTTGGTTGCCCGCGCCGCCGCGCAGTCGGTATATGAGAGCATCGCTGACGGCGACTACGGGCTGCCCGTGGCGCAATCGGGCTTTGATGTGTATATGCGAGGCAATACCCTGGCGTATATCAAAGAAAGCTGTGCACCCGGCGATTTGGACGCGCGGTTTTTCCTGCACATCACTCCCGCCGACTTGCCGGCGGACCGCCGCGAGCTCGACTTCGCCAACCTGGACTTCCAATTCACTGACCACGGCGCGCTCGCAGACGATAAATGCGTAGCTACCCGCGACCTGCCCGATTATCCGATAGACCGCATCCGCACCGGCCAATTCGTCAGCGGGGAGGGTAGGGTATGGGACGTAGAATTCACCGCGGCGCAATAACCCATCGCCCGCCCAAACGCCTGACACCCAAACGCCTGCCTTGCTATAATTCCCGCCATAATGCCAACGCTATCCCAACCATCCCCGCTCATCCGCCTCCGCCGCCTAGCCCCATTGCGCCGCCTCCCGTTCTGGGCGCAGGCGCTCGCCCTATGCGCGATATTCGCTATCGCAGGCATAGTCGTTCTGGACGACTACGGGATGATATATGATTCCACTCATGAACGCGCAACCGCCGTAGCAGTCGCCGACTATGCCTTGGGCGTATCCGAAGAGCCACCCGGCTGGCACAGGCACGACCGCTACTACGGCGTCGCCTTGCAGATGCCCTTGCTGCTGACTGAACGCGCGCTCGGACTGCGGGACACTCGCCACATCTACTTAATGCGCCACCTGCTCACCCACCTGTTCTTTATCGCGGGCGGCTTTGTCTGCGGGATGCTCGCCTACAGAATGTTCGGCAGCCGTTGGATAGCGCTGCTCGCTATGCTGATGTTCCTGCTGCATCCGCGCTTGTACGCCCACTCGTTCTTCAACAGCAAGGACGTCCCCTTTGCGGTGACGCTGCTAATCGCGCTCTATCTCACGCACCGCGCCTTTCGCAAGGACACGCTCGGAGCGTTTCTGCTGTGCGGCATAGGGGTGGGCTTGGCCATAAACCTGCGCGTGTTCGCGCTGATGCTGCCGCCAATGATTCTGGCTATGCGCGGACTAGATCTGTGGCAGGCATCGGGTAGGGCAGAGCGCAAGCGTATCTTGGCGACGGCCGGGATATTCGCGGCGGCGGCAATTACGACGGCGTACATCATTCACCCGTACTATTGGGAGAACCCGCTGCGGCTCATTGAGGGCATCCGCGTGCTGTCTCAGCATCCCACGATACTCAGAAATCTGTTTATGGGCGAGATATACAGATCTGACGCCGTGCCATGGAACTACATCCCGGTGTGGTTTGCCATAACCGCGCCGCCGCTGGTGCTGGCGCTTGGCGCTATCGGATGCGCGGCAGTCTGCTGGCAGGCAATCGTGCGCCCTCTTGGCGCGTTCCGCGACCGCGAGATCCGCTTTCTCGCCTTGCTGCTGGGCTGCGTAGTATTGCCTGTGGCGGTAGTCATCGCGCTGCAATCCAACATCTACGACGGCTGGCGGCAGATGTACTTTTTGTGGGCGCCGTTCTGTTTGCTGGCGGCGGTAGGGCTACACAGAATTGCGAACATTCTCATAGGGGAGGGTATTGGGAAGATTGGCGAGCGGTTGCCCCGCAGGGTTCGCGACGGCGGCGGCTTGCATATGACGCGGCGGGCGCTGGCGTATGGAGTGGCGGGCTTTGGGCTGATAACAACGCTGACCGCTATGGCGGCGCTGCATCCCCACCAGCAGGTGTATTTCAACGCGCTTGTAGATAACAAGACGCCCGGCGCGCTTGCAAAGCGCTACGATATGGACTATTACCACGTGGCGCAGCGGCAATTGTTTGAGTATCTGCTCGCGCGCCATCCCGATGACACGCTGCGTATCTGGCCGAAAAGGAGGAGCCTGAGAATCCTGCCCCAAAGCGATAGAGAGCGCATCCTGATTTCAAGGAGCCTTTACTCGGCGGACTATTTTTTCCCCCTAGTATACAACCGCCGGAACTTGCCTGAGGATCCGGGGATTCACAGCATACAGGCATACGGCAGCGTCATAGCGTTCATTCTAGATACCCGATCCGACGCCTACCGCGCTTACTACCGCGCCGAATACGACGATGTCGAGGCAAACGGAACGTTGCTGGCGCGCTCGGATTTTGACATCTACGCCTATGACGACGCGCTCTATTACCTCGGCGCTAATTGCGATCCGCCTACGTCAAGAGACGCCGCTATTTGGGCGTTGCTGCACATTTTCCCCGACGACCCGGCCGACATGTCGGAGGACGGCCGCGAGCATGGCTTTGAGAACCTCAGCTTTCGATTGGACACGCATGCCGCCTTTTTCGACGGCAAGTGCGTGCACAGACAGCCCTTGCCCGACTACTCAATCGCCCGCATCAGAACGGGACAGAACGCGGCGGCGAGCGGCGGCGATGGTTGGCGCGTTGATATTGACTTGACTGCCCATGCCGCAGCGCAGACGTTGTATGACAGCATCGCCGCCGGGGACTACGGACAGCCGGTGGCGCAGTCGGACTTCGATGTATATCTGCGCGGCGCTAGATTGGCGTATCTCAAAACCCCCTGCGAGGCGGGCGATACGGACGCGCGATTCTTTCTGCACATAATCCCTGCCGATCCCGCCGACCTGCCGGCGGACTGGCGCGAGCGCGGCTTTGCGAACTTTGACTTCCAATTCGGCGATCACGGAGGGCAAGCGGGCGATAAGTGCGTGGCTGCGCTAGATTTGCCCGGCTACGCGATAGAGCGCATCCGCACAGGGCAGTTCGTCAGCGGGGAAGGGAAGTTGTGGGGCGCGGAGTTCGCTGTTGGGCGGTAGCCTAATGCCTAACGCCTGACACTCCCGCGCTTGCCTTGCTATAATTCCCGCCATAATGCCAACGCTATCGCAACCATACCCGCTTAGCCGCCTAGCCCTGCTGCGCCGCGCCCCGTTCTGGGCGCAGGCGCTCGCCCTATGCGCGCTCTTCGCTATCGCGGGCATAGTCGTTCTGGACGACTACGGGATGATCTATGATTCCACTCACGACCGCGCAACCGCCATCGCAGTCGCCAACTATGCCTTGGGCGCATCCGAAGAGCCGCCCGGCTGGCACAGGCACGACCGCTACTACGGCGCATCCTTTCAGATGCCGCTGCTGTTGGTTGAGCGCGCGCTCGGACTGCAAGACACTCGCCACATCTACTTAACGCGCCACCTGCTCACCCACCTGTTCTTTATCGCGGGCGGCTTTGCCTGCGGGATGCTCGTCTACAGAATGTTCGGCAGCCGTTGGATAGCGCTGTTGGCTATGCTGATGTTCCTGCTGCATCCGCGCCTGTACGCCCACTCGTTCTTTAACGGCAAAGACATCCCTTTCGCCGTAATGCTGATAGTGGCGCTCTACCTCGCTCACCGCGCCTTTCGCAAAGACACCATCGGCGCGTTCCTGCTATGCGGCATAGGCGTGGGTTTAGCGATAAACCTGCGCGTGTTTGGGCTGATGTTGCCGCCGATGATACTCGCTATGCGCGCGCTAGATCTGTGGCAGGCGGGCAGGGCGGATCGCAAGCGCGTCCTGCTCGCTAGCGCGGCGTTCTTGGCGGTGGCGATTGCGGTCGTGTACATCATCCACCCGTACTACTGGGAGAACCCGCTGCGATTTATTGAGGGCATCCGCGTATTATCTCGGCATCCCACGATTTCCGAGAACCTGTTTATGGGCGAGATTCACATATCCGACGCCGTGCCGTGGAACTTCATCCCCGTTTGGTTTGCGATAACCGCGCCGCCTGTGGCGCTGGCTTTGGGTGCTATGGGATACGCGGCGGTGTGCTGGCGGGCAATCACGCGCCCTCTCGCCGCCCTCCACGACCGCGAAACCCGCTTTCGCATCCTATTGCTCGGTTGCTTTGCGCTGCCCGTTGTGATAGTTATCGCGCTGCAAGCAAACATCTACAACGGCTGGCGGCAGATGTACTTTTTGTGGACGCCGTTCTGCCTGCTTGCGGCGGTCGGGATGAGCGCTCTTGCGAGCGGCGGCGCGGCGAAAGATGCAGTGAGGGGAGTTGCGGCTCGGCTGCCCGGCTGGGTTCGCGGCGGCTCGGCAAGGCGAGCGCTGGCGTATGGCATAGCGGGCATTGGGCTGCTAACCACTCTAACCGCTATGGCCGCGCTGCATCCCCATCAGCAGGTGTATTTCAACACGCTTGTGGACACCAAGACGCCCGGCGCGCTTAGCAAGCGCTATGAGATGGACTACTGGCATGTGGCGCAGCGGCAATCGCTGGAATACCTGCTCTCGCGCTACCCCGATGACATTCTGCGCGTCTGGCCCGGAAGGGAAAGCAATCTAATCCTGCCCCAAAACGATAGGGAACGCATCGTCATTGCGGACGCGCCCGAGGCGGACTTTTATTTCCGGCCGCGCGTCAACCTCCTGGCCCCCCCGCATCCGCCGCCGATTCACGCCATCCGCGCATACGGCAGCGTCATCGCGCCAATCATCGCCAGGAACGTAGACGCCTACCGCGCTCAATACAACGATGCCGCCTCAAACGGGACTCTGCTCGCGCGCTCGGACTTTGACGTCTATTCCCACAACGGCGCTCTGTATTACCTCAAAGCCCCACCTTGCGAGCCGGACGATGCGGATGTTTGGTTCTTCTTGCACATCATGCCCGACGATCTCGCCGACCTGCCAGCCGCCGGCCGCGAGCTTGGCTTTGCCAACCTTGACTTCAAATTCGACGACCACGGCGTACTCATAGACGACAAGTGCGTGGCCGCCCGCGAGCTGCCGCGCTACCCAATAGAACGCATCCGCACGGGGCAGTACGTCAAAGGCGCTGAACGGCTGTGGAGCGCGGACATCAACTTGGCCGTCTATGCCGCCTCGCAAGCGCTGTATGAGCGCATAGCCGCCGGCGACTACGGCCTGCCTGTCGCCCAATCCCACTTCGATGTGTATCTGCGCGGTGGCGTTCTGTCTTACCTCAAGGCCCCCTGCGCCCCGGATGATGCCGACGCCCGCGTCTTCCTGCACATATTCCCCACCGACCCTGCGGACCTCCCCGCCGCCAACCGCGCACTCGGCTTCGCCAACCTAGACTTCCAATTCGCCGACCACGGCGCCCACGCCGGCGACATATGCGTAGCTACCCGCGATCTCCCCCCATACCCCATAGACCGCATCCGCACCGGCCAATTCGTCAGCGGCGAGGGTAGGGTATGGATCGCCGAATTCCCCGCCACGCAATAGCCGCCTGGATGTCCGCTCACACCCACGCCAGTCGCCCGCATGACACCCGCCGTTTGTGATATAATCTATCCCACGCACCTAACCACACACCACCTACCGGAGGCGCAAGTTGAAATTCACCAAGATGCACGGCGCGGGCAACGATTATGTGTACATTGACGCCACGCGCGAGCAAGCCGACTGGCAGGCGCTTGCCGTAGCGATGAGCGACCGGCATCGCGGCGTCGGCTCGGACGGGCTGATTATCGCGCTGCCGTCGGACAGCGCCGACCTGCGGATGCGTATGTTCAACGCGGACGGCTCCGAGGGCGAAATGTGCGGCAACGGCATACGCTGCCTCGTCAGGTTCGCGCGGGACAACGGCATAGTCCCCGCCGGCGACGCGCCCGTGAAAGTGGAAACGCTCGCGGGCGTCCTGGATGTGCTGCCCATCCGCGAGAACGGCGAGATGATTGCCGCCCGCGTGGGCATGGGCGCCCCGCGCCTGCGCCCCCAAGAAGTCCCCGTGGACTTGCCCGGCGACGACGCCATCCTAAACTATCCGCTGAGCGTCAACGGGCAAGAGTTCGCCATCGCCTGCGTATCAATGGGCAACCCCCACGCCGTTGCGTTCATAGACGCGCCGGTTGACGACTTCCCCCTCGCCGAGATTGGGCCGCTTGTAGAGCGCCACCCGCTATTCCCCAACCGCGTCAACTTTGAGATAGCGAATGTATTGGACAACGGCAGGATAAAGACGCGCGTGTGGGAGCGCGGCTCAGGCATAACGATGGCGTGCGGCACGGGCGCTTGCGCCGTGGCGGTCGCCGCGCGCCTGAACGGGCTGTGCGAAGACCGCGTCGTCATCGCGCTGCCTGGCGGCGATCTCATCGTAGAGTGGGCAGGGCAGGGCGAGGTGATAATGGAAGGCCCCGTAGCCAAAGTGTTTGAGGGCGAGTGGCTAGGCTAGGCTAACCCCCGCCCAAACCCGCCTTACACCGCGCTTGTGGCGGACATTGACCGCCCGATTTCGTCCACCGCCACCTTGTTGCGGAAGTAGAAGAACTCGTCGTCGTCTATGCGGGACAAGTACATAGCGAGATCAAACATCCGATTTCGCAGCCGCCTATTGAGCAGCGCCGCGAATGCCGCGCCGCCCACGCCGCCGATAAGCCCGCCCGCCGCGGTGCCTATGCCCGGCATAGCAAACGAACCGCCCGCGCTACCCGCCGCGCCGCCCGCCGTTACGCACACCGTTGATACGCCAAACCTGGCCATCAGCACAAGCGCCTTGAGCGCATGAACGCGCGAGCGGTCGGTTAGATTCACCGCCTTGAAGTCTCGCTCAGTGCTGACCATATCGTATATGAGCTTTATCCCCAACACAATCTCGGCGGCGTAGGGCAGCATCTCGCTGATAGCCTCGGGCGCGCTGAACCCGGTGGCGCTGCCCAGCGCATCGATCACGTCCACCGTCATGTCTAGATTGGATATGCCCAAATCTAGCGCCTGCCCAGCCATCTCAGGCGAGGATTGCATCACTGCGTCATACAACTCACTACCCAGAAAGAAGAACACATCCGGATCGTTCTGCATGCGCTCCATCACATCAGTTGAAGACTCCCGCGCACTCATCTTGACCTGAACAAATATGTCCTGTGCGCCTTCCTGACCAATCCCCCGCAAATCCCATACGGCCTGTGTGGGATCCGCCGCAATCCCGAATTCGTAGCCGGGGAAATAGTCGGGGAGCAGCTCTTCCGCTTTCACCTCAGCGACCTTGCCCTTTAGGTTGGAAACGAACCCGCGAACCGACTCAGGCCCACGCTCCACCATTTCCAGGTAGTGTTCGCTCAACGTCCCCTCATAGTTGGGGGACGACAGGTTGTGCGCCCGCTCAATGGTATGCCTCGTCAAGTCCGCGCTGGCGGCTTGCAAGTCAAAGATTTGCTCCAGCGCAAACTCAGCGCCGATAGCAATCTCTGTCACAAACAGATCCCTATCCATTTCGCGGATGCGCCGTATCATATCCGCGAACGTGGCATCCGGCGGCTCTTCAACCGCCGGCAGCGCCCTAAGCTGCGGCAGCAAGTCTAGCGATTGCATACTCACACCTCTACTGCGTCAGCGCGATAAATACCGCCGCGGCGGCGGTAACCAGGCTAACGCCCGACACCGCCAGCGATACCAGCCGCGCCGTGCGTATGGATCGCCGCGAGCGCGACTCCGCCGCCGCCACCTGCGTCTGCACATCCGTCTGCATCCGCTGCGTCGCGTTGCGTATGGACACCGACGTAGACGACTCGATCCCCGCTACCCGCGATTCCACGTTTGATGTCAAATCCTGCGTGGTCGTCGCCATAGACTCCGTCATATTGACCTCCATAGACGACAGCCGCTCTTCCACCTCCGCCACCAGGTCGTTGCGCGCCTCTATCAGCGTTGCGGCGGTTCGCGCCTCTATGCTGACGATTTGCGCGTTCAGGTTCTGCTCAAAGCGCAAACGGGTGGCTTCGATGGTCTGGTTGGCGCGCGCCTCCAGCGCCGCGATGCGCCCGCTTGCGTCGTCAATCGCCTCCTGCTTTGCGGTGGCGATAGCCTGCGTCGTGCGCGATTCCAAGTCCGCGATATGCCGCGCCGCGTCGTCAATCGCCTCCTGCTTTGCGGTGGCAATCGCCGCCGTAGCCCGCGTTTCCAGCGCGTCCAGATGCTCATCCGCCTCCTCCACCGCGCGCTGCCTTGCGGCGTCAATCGCCTGCGTTGCCCGTATTTCCAGCGCCGTCAGGCTCGCCTCCGCCTCGTCTATCGCCTCCCGCCGCGCGGTGTCTATGGCGGCAAGCGCCCGCGTTTCCAGCGATTCTATATGCCGGTCGGCTACCTGCACCGCGTCCTGCCGCGCCACGCCGATGGCGTCGGTGGTTCGCAGCTCCAGCGCTACCATATGCCGGTCGGTCTCTTCCAGCGCCTGTTTCTGCGCGACGCCTATCGCCTCAGTGGCGCGCGCCTCCAGCGCCGCTATCTGCGAGCTCGCCTCCTCATGCCCCTCTATGTGCGCCGTCAGCAGGCTGTACTGCTTTAACACGCGCGGGATAAGCTCGCGGTTTATCCTGTCCTGCTCCTCCCAGAACCGCACCTTTTCGGCGATTTTGGGCGTCTTGTCGTCCGCCGCGTCCGCCGCCGGAACGCCGTTTTCGGTTGCCATATCGCTTGCCTGCTTTCACACTCGCCTTATGGCTCGTATAGTACGAAATAAACCCGTATTCTTTACCTTTTACAATACTTTCGCTTAACATAGTGTAACATAGTAAATCGCCAACAACTTTGCAATCGTTAAGCGGGCTTGCTTGATTGCGTATTTTTCAAGATGGAGTGGATATGAACTTCGCCAGCAGAATAGACCGGGTGCCGCCGTATCTCTTTGTAGAGATAAGCCGCAAGATAGCCGCCAAGCGAGAGCAGGGGATAGAGGTAATCAGTTTCGGCATAGGCGACCCGGACATCCCCACGCCCGACGGCGTCGTAGAGCGGCTGCGCCATACCGCGCTTGACGCGCCCAACCACCGCTACCCTGAGACGGACGGCCTGCCCGAATTCAGGCAAGCCGTAGCCGACTGGTATCAGCGCAGGTTCGGCATCTCGGTTCACCCCGACAACGAAACCCTGCCGCTCATCGGCGCGAAAGAGGGCATTGGCCACGCAGCGCTGTGCTACATAGAGCCGGGCGACATCGCGCTCGTGCCGGATCCCGGCTATCCCGTCTATTCGGTAGGCACATGGTTCGCGGGCGGCGAATGCCACTGGATGCCCCTGCTGGAAGAGAACGGCTGGCTGCCCGACCTGGACGCCATCCCCGAAGAAGTGGCGCGCCTCGCGAAAGTCATCTGGCTCAACTACCCGAACAACCCCACCGGCGCCATAGCCAACGCCGACTACTTCGCCAAAGTCGTGGACTTCGCCAAGACGTACGACATCGCCGTGATGCACGACGCCTCATACTCCGAAGTAGCCTTTGACGGCTATCGCCCCGTCAGTTTCCTGCAGACGCCCGGCGCGATGGATGTGGGCTTGGAGTTTCACTCGCTATCCAAAAGCTACAACATGACCGGCTGGCGCTTGGGAATGGCGGTCGGCAATTCGGACGCCATCAGCGCGCTTATGGTCGTCAAGTCCAACCTGGATTCGGGCGTCCCCAACGCCATACAATATATGGGCATAGAGGCGATGGCGCTCTCGCAATCCGACATAGACGCGCGCAACGCCGTCTATCAGCGCCGCCGCGATAGGGTAGTGGAAACGCTGCAAGCCATAGGCCTTGACGCAATCCCGCCGCGCGCCAGCCTGTATGTATGGACGCGAGTCCCGCGCGGCTTTACCTCCGCCGACTTCACCGCCAAACTGCTTGACGAGGCGGACATCGTAGTCACGCCCGGCAACGGCTACGGCCAGTACGGCGAGGGCTACATCCGGCTATCCCTAACCATAGGCGACGCCGACATGGAACGCGGCTTGGAGCGGCTCTCGCGCATCAAATTCTAGCCCCGCGCTTGCCGCGGCGCAAAGCAGAGTAGGGCGCATATCGCAAGGCGCATCTAGCCCCAAAGCGCATATCGCAAACAGCAGGAGGATAACGCCATTCCCAAACGACTGATTTCCACAAGGGCGCGATTGGAGCGCGCGATCCTGGTCGGCGTTGAACTGCGCGGCCGCCGCGGCGCGTGGAGCGTGCGCGATTCGCTCGCTGAGCTCGCCGAGCTTGCCCGCAGCGCGCGCGCGCTGGTAGTCGGCAGCCTATCCCAGCGCATAGACAAGCCCACCCACGTCTATCTGGGCAAGGGCAAGCTGGAAGAGCTGCAGCGCCTCATATACGCCAAGCGCGCCGGCACCGTCATATGCGACGACGAGCTCACCCCCACCCAGCAGCGCAACCTGGAAAAGGCGCTTGGCGGCGTCAAAGTGATAGACCGCACCGCGCTAATCCTGGACGTCTTCGCCCAGCGCGCCCGCACAAAAGAGGGCCGCCTGCAAGTCGAACTGGCCCAGCACGAATACCTGCTGCCCAGATTGGCGGGGCAGTGGACTCACCTTGAGCGGCTTGGCGGCGGCATCGGCACGCGCGGCCCCGGCGAAACCCAGATAGAAACCGACCGCCGCCTCGTGCGCCGCCGCATACAAAAACTGCGCCGCGACCTTGACGACGTCCGCCGCCACAGAGCCCAATACCGCGCGCGCCGCCAGGAAATGGAAGTCCCCGTAATATCCCTAGTCGGCTACACCAACGCCGGCAAAAGCACATTGCTAAACAAACTCACCAAAGCCGACGTCACAGCCGAAAACCGCCTATTCTCCACGCTTGACCCCGTAACGCGCCGCATCGCAACCCCGATGGGCCGCGACGTCCTGCTAACCGACACCGTCGGTTTCATACAAAAACTCCCCACGGCGGTAGTAGCCGCATTCAGGGCAACCCTGGAAGAAGTGCAAGATGCCGACATCATCCTCCACGTCCAGGACATCACCCATCCCAACGCCGCCGAGCAGTCCGACGTAGTTGAGCGCATCCTAGCCGACCTAGGCGTCTCCGACAAGCCGCGCATCCTAGTCCTAAACAAAGTCGACCTGCTAGACGACCCCGACGGCGCATCCGCCACCGACGCGCCCGCCGCTGATTGGCTCGCCGCACTCGCTGACGACGCCGAAACCCGCGCCGTATTCACCTCAGCCCAAACGGGCAGTGGACTGCGCCCGCTGCTCGCCGAAATTGACGCCGCCCTCAGCGCCGCCGAAGACGCCCCCGATCTATCCGACCTGCAAGCCGTCTCATACGACATCGCGACATAGCGTCAGCGACAAGCGGCCCATAGCCATAGGGGAATAGGGTTTGCCATTCCAAGTGCCCCAAACGCGCCGGATGGGGCGCATCAGCGCATATTCGCACTATAATTGTTATGTAAAATACAGGCGAGTGTTCGCGCACCATTTGACATAACAGCCGCCCCCAAGCCACTCGCCTAATTTGACATAACATTATGGCAGCAAAAAGCGATCGCGCCGCGCCATCCGGTTATGGCTATGCCACGCCATCCGGTTACGCCACGCAGACACGGCGTCAGTTGGCGCAAGGAATTAGAAATCCAATTGGCGACCCGCGAAGTCGCCTAGCTTGCACAAGGCTTTGCACAAGCCTTGCAGCTTGCGCCGCTTTGAACCACGCAAGCCGCGCAAGCATCACTGGTATCCCCAGCGCATCCTCGCAAGCGTCAAGACTGGATGCAAAGACTGGACGCCCCAGGCAAATAGCGTCCGGTTCGCCCGCCGCGAAACTCATCGCCCTAGGATTGCCAAATAAAGCCGTTTTAGCCCTCAGAGGCATCTTGCTACCTTTACGCGCTCAAATTGAACTTTCCACAAGTCGCATTTACGCGCGGACGCTCACCACGCCCGCTTTATGTAGCCCATCAGCAGCCCTTAGCCCAGAATCGGCTATGCGCTCCGACTCAAAGCCCACGCAACTCAGCCCATACAAGGTTCACATCATTTGGCGCAAAGAATTGGCAGCCCGCGAAGTCGCCCCCTATGCCCGTGATTGCACAAAATTTGCTCCGTGCGCCATTCTGATCTGAGCAAGCGCCGCCGTATCCCCAGCGCATCCCCATAGGCGTCAAGATTGGATGCCAAGACTGAACGCCCCGCGCAAATCACAATCGCCCGCGCCCGCCGCGAAACCCATCCCTCCAGGATTGCCATATAACGCCGTTTTGCCCCTCATGGGTATATTGATACCTTTACCCGCCCAATTTGAACTTTTCGCTAGGCGCGTTTTACAAGATGACGCCCCAGGATTGCCAAACAGCCCCGTTTTACCCCTCAGAGGCATCCTGCTACCTTTACGCGCTCAAAATCAACTTCCCCCAGCCGCATCCTACGCGCTAACGCTCACCACGCCCGCCTTGTGCAGCCCCATCAGCAGCCCCAATCCCGATTCGGCTATGCGCTCCCGCTCAAAGCCCACGCAGCTCAGCCCGTCAAGGTTCAACCCGGCCACCGCGCCGGTTTCGTGAAAGATAACCACCCGCTCCCCATACAGTGCCAGGCAAGCCCCCAGCATGCACAGCATCCCGTCCCGCGCCGCTTGGCTTTGCCCATTGCCCGCGAACACCAGCGCCGCCGCGCCCGCCGTCCGCATCTCGCCCGCCGCGCCCGACAGCGCCGCCGGCCGGCCGTCCTCCCCAAAATCCGGGTTTGCGATGGGTATCCCGAACTGCTCCAGCATTGACGCCACAAACCGCGCCGCCTCCGACTCGCCTATATGCCCCACAAACACCTTGCCCTCGCGCCCGTTATCGCTTGCGGTGTCCGCCGCGTCCGCTGGCGGCATAGGCGCGAGCGCGGGTTGCGCTACGCCGTCCTGCGCCTGCCCCACAGCGTCCGGCGACGCAGACACCTCAACCGCCTGCGCCTGAGCCCGCGCCCCAATCCGCACAATCGCGGCGCCGTTCTCTTCCCGCAGCAATCCCGCGTACTCCCCGTTGGCGATGATGATAGACAGACATTCCCCCGTTAGGCTTTCGGCCACCCCCTGCTCCCGCCGCAGAATGCTCTGAGCCGCGGCGGATTCCGGCAGCCGCTTGCCGTCCAGCAGCTCATAGAACTTGCCGAACACGCCCGGCGTCATAGCCGCCTCCGCCAGCGCTTGCTTGCGCCGCCCCTCGTCCTCGGACGCCGCCGCCTGCCCCAGCGGCGTCAAGACGATTTCGGCGTCATTATACCCGCCCTGCGTCAGCCCATACGCCGCGGATGCGTTAAGCCGCATCGTGAACGCGCTGCTCTTGGGCGTGGTTCCCAGTGCCCCCGCCAGTAGCGCCCGCTCAAACGGCAACCCCGCGTTGGCGTTCTGTATCGTCTCCGCTATGTCCACAACATCCTCAAGCGTGTACGCCGGATACGGCTTGATGACCCGCGTCCGCTTGCCCCGCTCATTCCTGTTCGTCATAATGCGTCCCCTGAATTCGGCTTTCTGAAATGCGCTTTCAACCCTCTCAACGGCATTGCCCGCAGCCCGAAATCACGCGATTTCAATCCGCGCTCAAACCCCCTTTTCACGCTGAAAAACCATTTCTACACCACTATACAGGCGTTGAAATACCTTGTAAAGGCTATTGTGAAACCTGAAAAGAGCAATTTCAACGCCAATTTCAGCAGAAACTCACTCGCCGTTTCAACCCGCGCGACCGCCCCGTGAAACCGCTGAAACGCTTGCTTGAAAACCCGAATTGTGTGCAATGCCGCCGCGCGTGATAGAATGGGTGTCAGCAAACGCGAATAGCAAATACGAATTAACTCAAAGATTGGGAAGTGAGCGTTTTGGCGAACTCATTCAAGTTCAGATTGCGGCGATGGATCGTTGCGGCGGCCGGACTGGCGCTGCTTGCGGGCGCGGCGTGTCAAATGGACGCGCCGCCTGAGGGCGCAGGGAGCGAGCAACCGCCCGCCCAAACATCCACGCAAGCCGCTACTCAGGTGACTACCCAAGCGTCAGCGCCCGCCCCTACTGCCGCTACATCATCCACCCCAACCGCCGCGCCGCCCGTGGCGTCGGCAAGCGCCCCCGCGCAGCAATCCCAACCGGCTCAGCCGCAACCCGCCAACGGGCTCTCAGCCCCCGACGCTCCCCCACTGCCCCAGCTTGTGCCGCCCGACAAGCCCCTAGAAATCCCCGAGGGCGTCCCCGAAGAGCTTGCCGTAGTCTGGGAAGTTTGGAATCTGCTTGCCAGCGAGCATGTGGATCGCGCCGATTTCGACACCGAAGAGTTCACTGAGGCCGCCATCCGCGGCCTAATAGCCGCCTTGGACGACCCGCATACCAACTATGTCCGGCCCGCCGCTTTCGGCATCGAAAACGCCGACATCCAAGGCCGCTTTGAGGGCATCGGCGCGCATGTGTCTATGAACCAGGACGGGCGGCTCGTGGTAGTCGCCCCCATAGCCGACAGCCCCGCCGAGCAAGCGGGCATCCGCCCCGGCGACATCATCCACGAAGTCGACGGCGAAAGCATCGAAGGCCTAAGCCTCATCGAGGCGGTGTCCAAGATACGCGGGCAGCGCGGCACAATCGTCAGGCTGCTCGTGCAGCACATCGGCGAATCGGAGCGCGTTATCATAGAGGTAGAGCGCGGCGTCATCCCGCTTGAAAGCGTGCTGGTTCGCACGCAGCCCGGCGCGCGCATCGCCCACATCCGCCTCACCAACTTCTACGAAAACACCGCCGACCGCCTATCCGATACCATAGAAGAACTTGTTGACGGCGGCGCTGAGGGCGTCATTCTTGACGTCCGCGACAACCCCGGCGGCTTGCTAAGCTCAGTCATAGACGTCACAAGCCTATTCCTAGACGACGGCTTAATCCTCTACGAAGTGGACGGCGCGGGCGACCGCCGCGATTGGGAAGTGCGCCGCCGCGACCGGGTCGCCGAAAGCGTCCCTATGGTAGTCCTAGCCAACCAGTTCAGCGCCAGCGCCAGCGAAATACTCGTGGGCGCGCTCCAAGCCCACGACCGCGCCACCGTCATCGGCGCGACCACCTTCGGCAAAGGCAGCGTCAACATCCTGCGCCAGCTGGACAACGGCGGCGGACTATTCCTCACATTCGCCCGCTGGCACACCCCCGACGGCAGGGTCATTGACCAACGCGGGCTTGACCCCGACATAGAGGTAATAGACCGCGACGAGCGCGAGGCGGACATTATGCAGCTGGAAAAGGCGATTGAAACGCTGGAGGCGCTGCTGGACGCGCAGCCCTCCGCGAGGCAGGCGGGATAATCATGACCACTATCAGGAAAGGCGGCACCGTCGTAACCAACCGCCGCGCTCGGCGCAACTACGATGTGCTGGACACCATAGAGGCCGGCCTCGTGCTGACCGGCACCGAAATCAAGGCTATCCGCGAGGGGCGCGTCAACCTCAGCGACGCCTACGGCAAGCCCGAAGACGGCGAGCTCTGGCTGGTCAATATGCACATCGCCCAGTACTCGGCGGGCTCGGACAACAACCACGACCCTACCCGCCCGCGCAAGCTGCTGCTCCACAAAGACGAAATCATCCGCCTATCGCGCCAGGTATCCGAGCGCGGCCTAACGCTTGTGCCAATGCGCCTCTACTTCCGGCGGCATCGCGCCAAGCTGGAGCTCGGCGTTGCGCGCGGCCGCAAGCTCTACGACAAGCGCCGGGCCATGGTAGAGCGCGAGCGCGAGCGCGAGGCCCAGCGCGCCCTCAGACGCTAGGTATTGCCATCGGTCGCGGCGTAAAGGCAGGCAGTAAGGCACTGACATCGTCGCAGCGCAAAGCCGTAAGACGCGGCATAAAGCATAGGGCGCAGGGATGGTATAGATAGCATAGGCGCGGCGGCATACCGGCATACGGCATAGACGGTCGCAACGACAAAAGAATAGGGGCGTCGGTTATGAAACCGACGCCCCTATCAGCTTAGCGCTTGCCGCCTTGCGGCGATTAGCCCACCCGCTTCACCTCCAGCGTCTCGCCCGGCGCCAGCGCCACCCGCCTGACGATGATGTCCAGCTTCAGCAGCCAGTAGCCAAGCGTCGCCTTGCTCACCCCGAGGTAGTCGGCGGTGGCGGACAAGCCTGCTCCGTAACCATCTCCGGCAGCAACTTCTCCAGCGGCTGATTGAACTTCTCCTCCACTGCCAGCATCTTCTTGGTCTTGCGCCTCATTGTCTCGCCTCCTTGTTATTTGTTGTCTAATGTATAGTCAATATATTAGCGTTGTGCCAATCCCCAGTCAAGGCTAATTTCAACACTTTTCTATGTATTTCTCATCAATTCTATGCTATTCAAACGCTTTCAAAGCATTTCAGAACTATCCGACGCTTATCCGAGCAGCTCCATTCCTCACAAATCCGCCCGCCCCACAGCGCAGCGCCCACCCGCGCATATCGTCGCAATATCGCCATATACGACGCAATCGGAACGCAGCGACAGCCCAAGCCTTTCGCGCCCGCAACTCTTTGATGCGCTGGCGCTGGCAACGCAAGAGAGCCACTCAGCCGCACTTCCCGCCGCCGCATATGCAATAGCCGACCCACGCGCCCGCCGCGCATCTAACCAAACAGCGCATATTGCGGATTTGACGCAACGCCGACCACGATCCACCTGCATCAGCCCACGCCATACCCCTACCCTGCTCCCACGCGCCCGCCCTTGCCTATCCCTTATATGTATGTGACATACGACTCGCCCCCACTCAAATCCCGCGCGCATCAACGCCTCGCTCCGATTTAGTGTAGAATGAACGCAACCGAACTTCGCCGCATCCGGCATCGGAAAGAGAGAGGCTAAACCTTGCTGACAGACACGCTGAAGAACACCCTAAAAGACACCCTAACCGACACGCTCAACCGCATCCGGCGCAACCACGCCTTGGAACACGCCGTCGTAACCCTGCTGATAGAGCGCGAAATCGCCGCCCCCCCGCTCGGCGGCTACTCCACGCGCGGCGGCTTCTTCATCGCCGCCGCCGTCCCCACCGCTGAGCTCGCAACCGTCGTAACCGACGCCCTAGCCAAGCTCAACGCCGGCGAAACCGAACTCGCCGTATCCCCCCACTGCGGCACAAACCTAGCCACCGGCGCCCTCATCACCAGCCTCATAACCAGAATAGTCATAGGCAAGCGCCAAATGCCCCTCTGGAAACGCCTGCCCCTATTCGCCGCCTCCGCCATCGCCGGCGGCATCCTCGGCCGCAAAATCGGCAACCACATCCAGCGCCGCTACACCACCCTCGCCCGCATGGACGCCTTGCAAGTCGTCTCCATAACCCCCGTCCTGCCGGGCGATCCCCCCCGCCTTCACCGCATCGCCACCCGCATCCCTGCCTCCGACCGATTGCCTTGACCCCATATCCCGCCCATTGCTACACTAATTCATAGCCACAGACGCGCCCCTGTAGCTCAGACGGATAGAGCAGCTGCCTTCTAAGCAGCGGGTCGCGGGTTCGAATCCTGCCAGGGGTGCCACGCCATTCCCGCCACTTAGTAGCAATAACAATATCTATATTGATTAGCCCGCGCTATTCGCATATATCTAAAACGCCATAAAGATATTCCCACCGAACAATATCAACCACTCACCAATATAAATATAACAATATCTAACACATCCCCATTCCGACGAACCCACACTACCCTCAAACCTGCTCGTGTCACACCCCTACCCCCCGTCCAGCCCCCACAGCGATTTTCGCGCTCCTCCCCCAAGCAATTCCCCTACCCATCACAATCCCCCGCGCATCAGCCAGCCCACATACACGCCATCACGATCGCGCACATACCCTCGCCGGTAGCCCCGGCGTCCCCCGCCACCGGCATCCGCGCCCTGCGACGCAACCCACTCTTGCCCTCGCGCTGCCACCCATCCAACCCCCTGCTAAGCGCTCTCACTTGCCATCCATCATGCCATCCGCCGCGCCCTATCTCACCGCCGTCCAATCCCGCCAATCCCTGCCAACCACTCGCCATTCCCGCGCGCGCAACGCCCCATCCACCCTATCTTTGCGTTTAGGTTAAGCCCGGCGCAATCACACACCATCCGCCAACCCACCATCATCCCTTCGTCGCAACACTACCTACCTTCGCCAGTCTAGCAACTCATATGCCACCCATCACACCCAATCCCTGCCGTTTCGGTTTGCATCATCCACACGCTTCCATCCCGCCTACCGCAACCCAGAACCCCGTCCCACCCACCTATCGCCCACACCAGCCCCGCATTTTCGCCCCCACGCGCCCATCAGCGTTTCTTTTCAGACGACTTTGAGTGTTTGTCAAGCCGTATTCCAACCGACAAAGCAAGGCGATGCGACAACGCCATCCAACCATCTGCCGCGATAAATAGACTCGCCTCCCCGACCGAAAACGCTACCCACACGCCCCCAAAAATCCCCCCGCGATAGCCCTCGCTGTGATATATTCACAAGTGAAGAAACGCAACCATCAGCCGAAAGAAAACCCACCCAAGAGGCCAAACATGAGCAACCACAAAACCTTCTCCCAAACCCTCCGCCAAGAGGCGCTGCCCATCTGGGAACGCATCCACGCCCACCCATTCCTAGCCGAAATCCAAACCGCTACCCTCCCCCTAGAAAAATTCCGCTACTACGTCGCCCAGGACTACCACTACCTAGCCGGTTTCGGCCAGGTCGTAGCCACAGCCCTATCCAAAGCCCCCGACACGCCCACCCTGCGCCGCCTCACCAAGCGCGTCACCACGCCCGTAGAGCGCCCGCTGCACACAAAGATGTTCGATCTGCTTGAAATGAGCGAATCCGAAGTGGACGCCGCCCCCATATCCCCCACCAACCACGCCTACGTCAACCATATGCGCGTCGCCGCCGAACTAGGCGGCGTGGGCGAGGCCGCCGCCGCGCTGCTCCCCTGCCCTTGGACATACCACGAAATCGGCGCCCGCATCAAATTGCCCGACCATCCCATCTACCAATACTGGGCGGAACCCTACCGCGACGGCCTGCTAGAAGAAAGCACCGCCGCCTGGCGCGAGCTCGTGGACGAATTCGCAGCCAAAGGCGGCAGCGCCACCCGCCAATCTATGCGCCAAGCCTTCATCACAAGCTCCCGCTACGAGTTTATGTTTTGGGATATGGCGTACAATATGCAACAATGGCCCGTCTAGCCGCATCCAACGCCGATAACCCGCGGCAGCCGCGCCCAAATCGCGCCGCAAGCCATACAGCAAGCCGCATAATGAGCCACACAAGCCCTATAACACAAGCCAAATAAGCCCACACCAGCAAGGAGAACGCCAATGTCCCCCCGAACCTACGCAGGCAACATCACCGCGCCTGACTTCCCGCAAGGAATGGAATGGCTGAACGCCGCCAAGCCCCTCTCTATGGCGGATCTGCGCGGCAAAATCGTCATCCTGGACTTCTGGACTTACTGCTGAATCAACTGCATGCACGTATTTCCGCAGTTGCGGAAACTGGAAGACAAATACCCAACCGAACTAGCCGTCATCGGCGTTCACTCCGCCAAATTCTCCGCCGAAAAGGACATCGAGAACGTCCGCAAAGCCGTACTGCGCTACGAAATCGAACACCCCGTCCTCAACGACAAAGACTTCGTGGTCTGGCAGCAGTACGGCGCTCGCGCCTGGCCCACCCTGATGTTCATTGACCCCGAGGGCAAGCTCATAGGCAAGCACGAGGGCGAGTTCGACGCCGCCGACCTAGACGGCCTCCTCCAAAAAATGCTCGCCGAATACGACGCCCACTCCCTAATCAACCGCGCCCCCCTGCCCATCAGCCTTGAAAAGCAAAAGGAATGGGAGCGCCCCCTATCGTTCCCCGGCAAGATCCTAGCCAAGATCCTACCCGCCGCCCCCTCCGGCAGGCTCTTCATAGCCGACTCCAACCACAACCGCATCGTGGTAACCGACTTCCGCGGCAACACCCTCGGCGTCATCGGCTGCGGCGAGCGAGGCTTGCGCGACGGCGACTTCGCCCATGCCCAGTTCCACGACCCGCAAGGCATAGCCCTAAGCGGCGACGTCCTCTACGTCGCCGACGCCAAAAACCACGCCATCCGCGCAATCAACCTTGCTAACCAAAGCGTGAAAACCGTCGCCGGCACCGGCGAACAAGCCCGCCGCTACCACAACGGCGGCAACGGCAACTTCGTCGCCCTCAACTCGCCCTGGGACGTCGCAGTCCACGACGGCGCCCTCTACATCGCTATGGCGGGCTTTCACCAGCTCTGGCGGCACGACCTCGCCACCCGCGAAACCCGCCCCTACGCGGGCAACGGCCGCGAGCAGATCGCCGACGGCAGCCTCGCCAGCGCCGAACTCGCCCAACCCAGCGGCATCGTCGCCGACGCCACCAAACTCTACTTCACCGACAGCGAAACCAGCGCCATCCGCTCAGCCGACTTAAACGGCAAAGGCGGCGTCCAAACCATCGTGGGCTTGCACCTCTTCGAGTTCGGCGACGTCGACGGCATCGGCGACCAAGTCCGCCTCCAGCACCCCATCGGCATAGAGCATCACGACGGCATCCTCTACATCGCCGACACCTACAACAACAAAATCAAGCGCATCTACCCCGCCACCCGCGGCGCCTCATCGTTCCTGGGCATCGGCAAGCCCGGCAACGCCGACGGCGCCGCCCCATTCGCCGAATTCCACGAACCCGCCGGCCTCTCCATAGCCAACAACAACCTCTACATCGCCGACACCAACAACCACGCCATCCGCGTAGCCAACCTAACCACCCAAGAAGTCAGCACACTGGAAATCAAAGGCTTGTGACATGACTACCCAAAACCCCACAATGACGCCGAATGATTTCATGACCAAGTGGGCAAACACCCGCTTCGGCGAAAGGCAAGCCGCGCAGGAATGGTTCACCGACCTGTGCCGCCTAGTCGGCCATCCCACGCCCGTCGAGCGCAACGACCCCGAAAATTTCACCTTCGAAAAGTCGGTGCCCGGCGGTTTCGCCGACGCCGACCTCGCCAACCATTTCGCTTGGGAGTTCAAAAAGCGCGCCTTCCAACTGCCCGGCGCGTTCAATCAACTGCTACGCTACCAAGTCTATCTCAGAACGCCGCCTCTGCTAATCACATCATCGTTCCAGCTGATACGAATTCAGACGAACTTCCCGGGCAAAGAGACGGTCGTTCACGAGATCCCCATAGGCGAATTGTGGAGTCAAGAGCGACTCCAACAACTCCACAACATATTCTTCGCGCCGCAAGAATTTGAACCCGACCGCACGCCTGAGGCGGTCACCGAAGAAACCGCCCAACTCTTCAAAGCGGTCGTAGAGGAAATGGAACGGCGCGACGTCGCAAGCGAAGAGCTGGCAAAGTACCTGAACCAGATAATCTTCTGTCTTTACGCCGAAGACACCGATCTGCTGCCCGGCAACAAGTTCTTTGAAGAAATCATCGCCACGCATTGGGGCAACCCGCGCCATTTCAACATCTTCATTCAAGACCTGTTTGAGGCTATGAGAGACGGCGCCAGGTTCGGCGCGCAATTCATCAGGCACTTCAACGGCGACCTGTTCAGCGGCGTCAAGCCGGTCGATCTCAGCGAACCCGCCTTGCTCAACCTGAGAACGGCGGTGGGCAAAAGCTGGCGCAACATAGAGCCGTCCGTTTTCGGCACGCTCTTCGAGGGCGCGCTAGACGCATCCAAACGCTCCCAACTCGGCGCTCACTACACAAGCGCCGACGATATTATGGCAGTCATAGAACCCGTCATAATGAAACCCCTGCGCCAAGAATGGCAAGCCGCCAAAGCCCAAGCCGACGCCCTGCTATCCCAAGACAACCGCGCCGCCGCCCTAGACGCCTTGGACAAATTCCGCGACCGCCTAGCGTCCGTAACCGTCCTAGATCCCGCCTGCGGCAGCGGCAACTTCCTCTACATAGCCCTGCGCGCGCTGCTAGACTTGGAAAAAGAGGTCATAGACTACGCCGCCGAGCGGGGCAAGCACGACTGGACGCCGCGCGTCAGCCCCGCCCAAATACGCGGCTTGGAAATAGACCACTACGCCGCCGAACTAGCCCGCAACGCCATATGGATTGGCTATATCCAATGGCATCAAACAAACGGCTTTGGCTACACGCGCGACCCCGTCCTAATGCCGCTTGACATCGTCCAAAGAACCGACGCCATACTAACCCACGACTCCGATGGCAACCCGCTGGAGCCCGCCTGGCCCGACGCCGAATTCATCGTAGGCAACCCGCCATTCCTAGGCTACAGCGGTATGCGCGCTAATCTAGGCAACGATTACACCGACGCCCTATTTGGCGTCTATGGCGATCGCTTGCCCAACGCCTCAGACCTGTGCTGCTACTGGCTGGAAAAGGCGCGCGCCCAAATCGCCGCCGGCAAAACGAAACGCGCCGGACTGCTTGCCACTCAGGGAATACGCGGCAGAGACAGCCGCGCCGTGTTGCAGCGCATCAAAGACACCGGCGACATATTTATGGCGGTGTCCGACCAAGGCTGGGTGCTTGACGGCGCGAATGTTCACATCTCCATCATAGGCTTTGACGACGGCAGCGAAACTGAGAAAACGCTTGATGGCGAGGTCGTGTCCGGCATCAACGCTAATCTGACCACAGGCGTTGACACCACCGCCGCCCGCATCCTGCGCGAAAACGCCGGGCTGTCCTTTGAAGGGCCGTCGCCGAAAGGCAGTTTTGACATTCCTGCCGGCGTCGCAAGGCAAATGCTTGACCAGCCGCTCAATGTGAACGGCAAGCCGAATTCGGATGTAGTCAGGCGCGTAATGAGCGCGCGCGACATTACTCAGCATCCTAGGGGCATTTACACGATTGACTTCGGCGTCATGGAATTTGATGACGCCTGCCAATACGAAATGCCGTTCAAGCATGTCGAGGATGTCGTAAAGCCCCAGCGCGTCAATAACAGAATCAAGCGGCGCGCGGAATACTGGTGGCAGTACGGCGCGCCTGCTACACAAATGCGCCAAGCGTTGCAGGGGCTAAGCCGCTATATCGCCACGCCTAGGATTTCCAAGCACCGCTTGTTCGTCTGGGTTGACGCGGAAATTATGTGCAACGACAGCACCGACGTATTCGCAAGCGCCGACGACTACTTCTTCGGCGTCTTGCACAGCCGGCATCACAGGGTTTGGGCGCTGGAGCTTGGAACTCAGCTAGCCAGCCGCCCCCGCTACACCCCCACAACCTGCTTTGAAACATTCCCATTCCCCCGCCCCGACGCCGCCCAGCGCGCCGCAATCGCCGCCGCCGCCCAGCGCCTAAACGAACTCCGCGACAACTGGCTCAACCCCGCCGAAACCGACCTGCTCGGCAACCCCGTCGTCGCCGAAACCGAGCGCCGCCGCCGAACCCTAACCAACCTATACAACGCCAACCCCGCCTGGCTCCAAAACGCCCACGCCGCCCTAGACCACGCCGTCGCCCGCGCATACGGCTGGCCCCCCGACCTCCCCGACCGCCGCATCCTAGCCAACCTCCTAGCCCTCAACGCCCGCCGCCACGCCCAAGAGCAAGCCCAAGACGCCGCCGTATGATATAATCTGTATTCACACCCCCAATCCGGCGCAACAAAAGCCCCCCGCGAAAACCAAAGGCTTGTGACATGACCACCACCCCAAACCCCACAATGCCGCCGCAGGATTTCATGATCAAGTGGGCAAACACCCGCTTTGGCGAAAGGCAAGCCGCGCAGGAATGGTTCACCGACCTGTGCCGCCTAGTCGGCCATCCCACGCCCGCCGAGCGCAACGACCCCGAAAACTACACCTTTGAAAAGTCGGTGCCCGGCGGTTTCGCCGACGCCTACCTCGCCAACCACTTCGCTTGGGAGTTCAAAAAGCGCGCCTTCCAACTCCCCGGCGCCTTCAACCAACTGCTGCGCTACCAAGTCTATCTCAGAACGCCGCCTCTGCTAATCACCTCATCGTTCCAGCTGATACGAATTCAGACGAACTTCCCCGGCAAAGAGACGGTCGTTCACGAGATCCCAATAGGCCAATTGTGGAAGCAAGAGCAACTCCAACGACTCAGCAACATATTCTTCGCGCCGCACGAATTTGAACCCGACCGCACGCCTGAGAACGTTACCGAAGAAACCGCCCAACTCTTCAGAGACGTCGTTGAGGAAATGGAGCGGCGCGACGTCGCAAGCGAAGAGCTGGCAAAATACCTGAACCAGATAATCTTCTGCCTCTACGCCGAAGACACCGACCTGCTGCCCACCAACAAGTTCTTTGAAGAAATCATCGCCACCCATTGGGGCAACCCGCGCCATTTCAACATCTTCATTCAAGACCTGTTTGAGGCTATGAGAGACGGAACAAGGTTCGGCGCGCAATTCATCAGGCACTTCAACGGCGACCTGTTCAACGGCGTCAAGCCGGTCTATCTCAGCGAACCCGCCCTGCTCAATCTGAGAACGGCGGTGGGCAAAAGCTGGCGCAACATAGAGCCGTCCGTCTTCGGCACGCTCTTCGAGGGCGCGCTAGACGCATCCAAGCGCTCCCAACTCGGCGCTCACTACACAAGCGCCGACGACATTATGGCGGTCATAGAACCCGTCCTAATGAAACCCCTGCGCCAAGAATGGCAAGCCGCCAAAGCCCAAGCCGACGCCCTGCTATCCCAAGACAACCGCGACGCCGCCCTAGACGCCTTGGACAAATTCCGCGATCGCCTAACGTCGGTAACCGTCCTGGATCCCGCCTGCGGCAGCGGCAACTTCCTCTACATAGCCCTGCGCGCGCTGCTAGACTTGGAAAAAGAAGTCATAGACTACGCCGCCGAGCGCGGCCAACACGACTGGACGCCGCGCGTCAGTCCCGCCCAAATACGCGGCTTGGAAATCGACCACTACGCCGCCGAACTCGCCCGCAACGCCATATGGATTGGCTATATCCAATGGCACCAGACAAACGGCTTTGGCTACACGCGCGACCCCGTCCTAATGCCGCTTGACATCGTCCAAAGAACCGACGCCATCCTAACCTACGACGCCGACGGCAACCCGCTGGAGCCCGACTGGCCCGACGCCGAATTCATAGTGGGCAACCCGCCCTTCCTAGGCCATCTCCCCTTCCGCGAAAGCCTCGGCGACGAATACGTAGACGCCCTCTATTCCCTATACGGCGACCGCATCCCAAACTCAAGCGACCTATGCTGCTACTGGCTGGAAAAGGCGCGCGCCCAAATCGCCGCCGGCAAAGCCAAGCGCGCCGGACTGCTCGCAACCCAAGCGATACGCTTTCAATCCAACCGCCCCGTGCTTTCGCGCATCAAAGAAACCGGCGACATATTTATGGCGATCTCCGACAAAGAATGGGTGCTTGACGGCGCGAATGTCCACATCTCAATCATCGGCTTTGACGACGGCGGCGATACCGACCGCATGCTTGACGGCGAGCCGGTCGAGAACATCAACGCCGACCTGTCCACCGGCGGCGACATTACGCAAGCGCAGCGATTGGCTGAGAATTCCAATCTCAGCTTTATGGGCGATATTAAAGTCGGCCCCTTTGAGATTGCCGCAGACGTCGCCGAGCGAATGTTGGCGCAGCCCAACCCGCACGGCAAGCCCAACAGCGATGTCATAAATCGGTGGATGAACGGGCGCGATCTTAACCAAAGGTCCCGAGGGCTTTGGATTATCGACTTCGGCAACGATATGTCGGAGGAGGACGCCGCGCTGTATGAAACGCCGTTTGAGTACGTGCTTGAAAATGTCAAGCCCACAAGGGACAGGAATAGAGACGCGCGGTTCAGAAACAAATGGTGGCTGCACGGTCGTCCTCGCATAGAAATGCGCGAGGCGCTGAGCGGATTGCCGCGCTACATCGGCACAAGCATGGTCTCCAAGCACCGCATATTCGCGTTCATAGACGGCGATGTCCTGCCTGATGCCACGATTATCGTGTTCGCGCGCGATGACGACTACTTCTTCGGCGTCCTGCAAAGCCGCCCGCACACCCTTTGGGCGTCGGAACTCGGCACGCAGCTAGAAAACCGCCCCCGCTACACCCCCACAACCTGCTTTGAAACATTCCCATTCCCCAACCCCGACGCCGCCCAGCGCGCCGCAATCGCCGCCGCCGCTCGGCGCCTGCACGAACTCCGCCACAACTGGCTCAACCCCGCCGAAACCGACCTGCTCGGCAACCCCGTCGTCGCCGAAACCGAGCGCCGCCGCCGAACCCTCACCGCGCTATACAACGCCAACCCCGCCTGGCTCCAAAACGCCCACGCCGCCCTAGACCACGCCGTCGCCCGCGCATACGGCTGGCCCCCCGACCTCCCCGACCGCCGCATCCTAGCCAACCTCCTAGCCCTCAACGCCCGCCGCCACGCCCAAGAGCAAGCCCAAGACGCCTCCGTATGATATAATCCGTATTCACACACCCAACCCGGCGCAACAAAAGCATCCCCCGAAATCAAAGGCTTGTGACATGACCACTACCCTAAACCCCTATATGACGCCGCACCAGTTCATAGACAAGTGGGCAGACACTCGCTTTGGCGAAAGGCAAGCGGCGCAGGAATGGTTCACCGACCTATGCCGCCTAGTCGGCCATCCTACGCCTGTAGAGCGCAACGATCCCGAAAACTTCACATTCGAAAAGTCGGTGCCCGGCGGCGCGGCGGACGCCTACCTAGCCAACCATTTCGGTTGGGAATTCAAAAGGCGCGCATTCCAACTGCCCGGCGCGTTCAACCAACTGTTGCGCTACCAAGTCCATCTCAGAACGCCGCCGTTGCTGGTCGTGTCATCATTCCAACTGATACGAATTCAGACGAACTTCCCCGGCAAAGAGACGGTCGTCCACGACATCCCTATCCACGAGTTGCTGCTTCCCGCGCAGTTCCAAAACCTCCGCAACATATTCTTCGCCCCGCAAGAATTTGAACCCGACCGCACGCCTGAGACGGTTACCGAAGAAACCGCCCAACTCTTCAGAGCGGTCGTTGAGGAAATGGAACGGCACGACGTCGCGAGCGAAGATCTAGCAAGGTTCCTGAACCAGATAATCTTCTGCCTTTACGCCGAAGACACCGATCTGTTGCCTAACAAATTTTTTGAGGGAATCGCGAGCAACTATTGGAACAATCCGCAGTTGTTCAACCTATTCATTCAAGATCTGTTTGAGGTGATGAGCGAGGGCGGCAGGTTCGGCATAAATCTAATCAGACACTTCAACGGCGACCTGTTCAGCAGCATCAAGCCTGTTGATCTAAGCGAACCTGCTTTGCTCAATCTGAGCATGGCGGTGGGCAAGAACTGGCGCAACATAGAGCCGTCCGTTTTCGGCACGCTCTTCGAGGGCGCGCTAGACGCATCCAAACGCTCCCAACTCGGCGCGCACTATACAAGCGCCGACGACATTATGACGGTCATAGAACCCGTCATAATGAAACCCCTGCGCCAAGAATGGCAAGCCGCCAAAGCCGACGCTGACGTCTTGCTATCCCAAGACAACCGCGACGACGCCCTAGACGCCTTGGACAAATTCCGCGACCGCCTAACATCCGTAACCGTCCTGGATCCCGCCTGCGGCAGCGGCAACTTCCTCTACATAGCCCTGCGCGCGCTGCTAGACTTGGAAAAAGAAGTCATAGACTACGCCGCCGAACACGGCCAGCACGACTGGACGCCGCGCGTCAGCCCCGCCCAAATACGCGGCTTGGAAATAGACCACTACGCCGCCGAACTCGCCCGCAACGCCATATGGATAGGCTATATTCAATGGCATCAGACAAACGGCTTTGGCTATACACACGACCCTGTGCTAACGCCGATTGACATTGTGCAAAGAATGGACGCCATTCTGGCTTACGACTCCGACGGCAACCCACTGGAGCCCGATTGGCCCGACGCCGAATTCATCGTGGGAAACCCCCCGTTCCTGGGGCATCTGCCCTTCCGCGAAAGCCTTGGCGACGAGTACGTGGACGCGCTCTATTCTCTATATGGCGACCGCATCCCAAATTCAAGCGACCTGTGTTGCTATTGGATAGAAAAGGCGCGCGCCCAAATCTCGGATGGCAAGACTAAGCGCGCCGGGTTGCTTGCCACACAGGAAATACGCTACCAGTACAGCCGCCCTGTACTGCATCGCATCAAAGATACCGGCGACATCTTTATGGCGGTGTCAGACCAAAATTGGGTGCTTGGCGGCGCGAATGTTCACATTGCCATCATCGGCTTTGACGACGGCAGCGATACCGAGCGCGTACTTGACGGAGAGTTGGTTGCGGACATTAACCCCAACTTGTCCAGCGGCAGCGACCTCACGCGAGCTCAGAAATTGGCTGAGAACGCCCAAATCAGTTTTATGGGCGATACCAAGGTCGGCCCCTTTGAGATTAGCAGAGGCGTCGCCGAGCAAATGCTGGCGCAGCCCAATCCGCACGGCAAGCCCAACAGCGATGTTGTAAAGCGGTGGATGAACGGGCAGGACATAAACCGAAATCCCAGTGACATGTGGATAATAGATTTCGGCAACGATATGTCCGAAGAGGACGCCGCGCTGTATGAAGAGCCATTTGAATATGTCCGCAGACATGTAAAGCCCGCGCGGGACAGAAATAGAGCCGCGGGTCTCAGGAACAGATGGTGGTTGCACGGTCGCCCCAGGGTTGCGATGCGGCAAGCATTAAGCGGCTTGCCACGCTACATAGGGACAAGCAGTGTCTCTAAGCATCGCATCTTTGCGTTCATAGACGGCGATGTACTGCCTGACCACGCAATCATAGTGTTCGCCAGTGATGACGACTACTTCTTCGGCATACTGCAAAGCCGCATACACACAACATGGGCAACCGCTATAGGATCGCAACTGCGTGAATCAGAAAGCGGATCGCGCTACACCCCCACAACCTGCTTTGAAACATTCCCATTCCCCCGCCCCGACGACGCCCAGCGCGCCGCAATCGCCGCCGCCGCCCGGCGCCTGCACGAACTCCGCGACAACTGGCTCAACCCCGCCGAAACCGACCTGCTCGGCAACCCCGTCGTCGCCGAAACCGAGCGCCGCCGCCGCACCCTCACCAGCCTCTACAACGCCAACCCCGCCTGGCTCCAAAACGCCCACGCCGCCCTAGACCACGCCGTCGCCCACGCCTACGGCTGGCCCCCCGACCTCCCCGACCGCCGCATCCTAGCCAACCTCCTCGCCCTCAACGCCCTCCGCCACGCCCAAGAGCAAGCCAACCCCTAGCCCTCAACGCGCGCCGCCCGCCCGAAAGGATCCCCCCAAATGCCCAACCGCCTCGCCAACGAAACCAGCCCCTACCTGCTCCAGCACGCCAACAACCCCGTTGACTGGCACCCCTGGGGCGATGAGGCGCTCCAACGCGCACAAGCCGAAGACAAGCCCATCCTGCTCAGCGTAGGCTACTCCGCCTGCCACTGGTGCCATGTAATGGAGCGCGAATCCTTTGAAAACCCGTCTATCGCCGCCCTGATGAACCAAAAC